>JBLXCO010000008.1:0-83304 GCA_048264885.1 Bacteriovoracaceae bacterium | reverse complement strand
TTTAGGAATAAAAAAAGGAAGTGATCTCACTACACTTATTTAACTTGAAGATATCCCCACGGTAGTGGGGCAGTTCTTATAAGATAAAGAGTGAACCGCTGTAGACCTTCTTAGGCTCTTTATCTTGGGTTTGAATCAAGGCTTCTCCGCTGGGGCCTATCCCTTTAAAAGTTCCGCGAACTTTCTTGTCATTGTCGACGATCTCAACTTCGCTACCGATATGAGAGCAAGCCTCTGACCAAAGGGCGCTGAAATTTTCTTGTCTTAATTTGGGAATGCGCTCTTTGATGTAAGAGGCCAGCTTTAAAGATATCTCTTTTTTGTCCGCGCTCTTTAGGTCGGGAGCATTCTTATCAAAGAGAGTCCCCGCCGGGTATTGACCTGGCAGGCGTTCAAGTTCACTCAACTTATTTTCGGGGTCACTCCAATTGATGCCGATGCCACAGGTGTAGAGGTTTGCTTTAAGGCTTTGAAGCAAGATTCCACCCACTTTTTGGAGTTTCGAATTGAGTAGGTCATTGGGCCACTTAAGGGAGATATTCGCCTGATGATGAAGACGCATGAACTCACTCACGGCCAGGCCAACCTCAAGCGAAGTGAGGGTGGGGGTTGTGGGATTGGCTTCAATCACAAAGGAGAGGGCGAGTGAGTTCTTTAGTCCCAGCCAGCTCTTTCCCATGCGACCGTGGCCGGCAGTTTGAAAATCAGTAGAGACCACAAAAGAGTTTTCCTCATTTTCATCAATGAGTCTCTTTAGCTCGGTCGTAGTTGATTCACAGCTCTGAAGGTGATGTTGGATCATGGCCTGTCCCCATGTTATAGTTACTCTCATTCATAGTATGGAGTTTCTAAATATTAAAGGGCTACAGAGCTGGTAGCTGAGGTGAATAAGATGAGTTTAATTGAACGGTCCAATCCTAGAGCAGTGCGTTTCACTCCCAATATAAATCCCTATGCCGCAGGCAGCGTGATTGCGGAGTTTGGAAATACTAAGGTTCACATCACGGCAAGTGTTGAAGAGTCTGTTCCGCCATGGATGAAGGGCAAGGGCGAGGGTTGGGTGACTGGCGAGTATAATATGCTTCCAAGCGCCACTCATTCTCGCAACCATCGTGAGCGCTCAAAAATCAGCGGTCGAACTCAGGAAATTCAAAGACTTATTGGAAGAAGCCTGCGTGCCATTGTCGATCTTAAAAAGCTTGGTGAGCGCACAATTGTAGTGGACTGCGATGTGCTGGTGGCCGATGGTGGTACTCGTACAACTTCTATCTCAGGGGCCTATGTCGCTCTGGAATTGGCAGTGAGAAAGTTGCTTCAAGAAGGCAAGCTTCTCGAGTCACCACTGATGGAGCCCATGGCCGCCTTGAGCGTGGGAATTAATTCTGCTGGAAGAGTCATCGCCGATCTCGACTATCTTGAAGACTCAAGTTGTGAAACCGATATGAATATCGTGATGACCAAAGCGGGTCGCTTTATCGAAGTTCAAGGAACTGCCGAGGGAGCGCCTTTTTCGCGCGATCAACTCAATGCTCTTGTCGATTGCGCAACCGAAGCTTTAAAAGAGGTTTTTAAAGCTCAGGATCAGGTACTTCACAATGCTTGAATTTATATTGGCCACCGGCAATCCCCATAAAGCCTCAGAGTTCGCAACGCTTTTGAGTGCGGTGAAGGTGGTGGCGGCCCCAGCAAAGATTGAAGTGGATGAGACGGGCAAGACCTTTAAAGAAAATGCCCTTTTAAAGGCAGAGGGCTACTATCAAAAATTTAAATGTCCCGTGCTGGCCGATGACTCCGGTCTGATTGTTGAGGCCCTCCCAAATGAGCTGGGAGTTTACAGTGCTCGCTATGGCGGCGAAGGCCTGGATGATAAGGCAAGGGCCATGAAGCTCTTAGAGGCTTTAAAAGATGTGCCCACCGAGGAGCGCGCGGCCCATTTTGAATGTCACCTTTGCTTTTACTTTGGGCCAGAGGAAATATTCTTTTTTGAGGGCCGGGTAGAGGGCTTTATTGGCAGTGAATATGTCGGTGAACACGGTTTTGGCTATGATCCGGTCTTTCACCCCAAGGCGCGCCCCGAAGTGACGATGGCGCAAGTGCCCGATTGGAAAGACCAAAACTCCCATCGCGCCCATGCCTGTCAGCATGCTGAAGCATTTTTTTCAAAGAGGCTTGGACAAACCACATAAGATTCACTATTATGGCGCCTCATTATCTGGCGGAGCGTAGCGCAGCTTGGTAGCGCATCTGCTTTGGGAGCAGAGGGTCGTAGGTTCAAATCCTATCGCTCCGACCATTTATAAAAAAAGGGAAGCCTAGCTTCCCTTTTTTTATAAATACTCAGATCAATAGTTTTTGAATGTGCCACCCTTATCGTAGGTTCACGGGCCAAAAAAAACGTGCCAGTGGCACGTTTTTACTTCGAAAGAGAGCACGAAAGCACCAATCTTCGAAAAAGCGAGTTTTGGCCCGCTATCGCTCGGACCAATACCAACTAAAGATTCTCCTCAAGCAACTTTTCAATCCCCGGCATTCCCCAGTTACTGCTTCCCCCAGCTTCCATACTAAGAACACCTTTTGAGTAGGTTGCGCTAGACTCTACGTTCGCTGCACCTTTCTTAACTTTCACTTTTTTAATCTGACACGCTTCCTTCTTAAGCCCTTGCTTGCAAAGACTCTGCATCTCGTACTTCACTTGGCTCGCAGCCTTGCGAGAGAGAAGAGCGTCGTCGAGGTTTTCAACTGTTGACCAGTCCATTTCGACTTCCGGTCGACACCCACAGCTCTTTTCAATTTCAGCGAGCTCTTCGTTAATACTAGTTTTAATAGACTCGTCATTCATGAGCTTCTTTTGTTTAAGACTGATCTTATTACCAGCATGGACGAGAGAAGAAACGCCAAGGAGGCAAGAAAAAGCAAGTATTGAAAAATAAGATTTCATTTTAAGACTCCAGAGTAAGATTAATAAAACTTATCTTAACTCTCGGAGCAGAAAATATTGAGATTTTTTTGAAGGGCAATTTTTAGTCGTTTTATAACTTGACCGAAAAGCTAGGGAAGTAGCCACTAATTAGTATCATATGTTGCAATGTGATCCACATAAAAGACCCCATCCACTCGACGGGCCAAATTGTAAAAGCGACGAAAGGTCGAAACTCCATCTTTAGAAATCACAATCGAAAAAGTGTAATCAATCACTTCACCCTCCCGCTTAGCTCCATAAACCTCGGGTGAGAGAGCGTAGCTAAATCCCTTGGAGAAAAGGTCGAGCTCCCTGGCAAAATCAAGTAGCTCATCGAGCGATTGATTGATTACTTCTTTAACTTGGTCAGGGGTCTCTAAGACAAGCTCAAACTCGGCGCCTTTTAGGATATGAGGCTCGCGCTCAATGAGTCGTTGGTGAAAGAGACTCGCAAGATCACTTGGCTCAGTAGCACTGAGTGATCCAGAGAGCGCAAAGAGCATACTTATCATTAATAAGATTTTCATAACTTAGAACTCCTCTCGTGATGATTGAGAGACCCTATCAAGCTGAGTGTAGGAATCAAGTAAGTCTGTAAAAGGAACAGGAAAGCTAGCTTACGGCCAATGTCTAATGGTCGTTTGGCCACGCTCTCACTCAGGTCTAAGAGAGACTGTGTTACCCTTGATAGATGAATGAGCTAGGGATCTATATCGAAAATAATCAGGCCATCATTGCTCTGAGCGTCCTCGCTCTCGTTTTCACTGCCTTTCTCTTTGAGCGTTTCATTCCAGCAGTGATTGCCCTTGTCGGAGCAGGTATTTATCTGATCCTGGGCTTTCTTGAGCCTGAGCAGGCCCTCGGTGCTTTTTCCAATAGTGCCCCCATCACCATTGCCGCCATGTTCATTCTCTCTGGCGCTCTCATTCGCACCGGAACGCTTGAGGCGGTGACTTCAAAAATATTAACTCTCTCGGATACGCGCCCTCGCCTGGCGATCATCCTAGTCTTTATCGCCGTCTTTTTTGCTTCGGCCATTATGAATAATACGCCGGTGGTACTGGTGAGCATTCCCATTCTTGTTGATATTGCAAAACATTTAGAGATCTCCAAGAAGCGCTTTCTCATGCCTTTGTCTTTTGTCGCCATTTTAGGGGGCTCGCTAACTTTAGTTGGAACGTCTTCAAACTTACTCGTTGATGGTGTGGCCAGAAAAAATGGCCTGGCGCCTTTTGGAATCTTTGAAATCACCGAGATTGGGCTCTTTACTGCTGCTGTTGGTGCTGTTTGTATTCTCGTGCTCGGTCTCATTCTTCTTCCCAAGGGAAATGATGGCCCTGCGGATGATGATCACGACCATGAACTCTATCTGACCAATCTCAAAATTACGCCTGATTCCTCACTTATTGGTAAGGCCGTGCAAGAGGTGTCGGCCTTTGAGCCTAGAGGAGTGAATGTTGTTTTTATTCACCGGGGAAGTGACTTTTTAAAAATCACTGAGGAACCCCTGCTCTTACAAGAGGGTGATCAGTTGGTGGTGAGGGCCACTACTGCAGAACTTTTGAGCTTGCACGGAAGTAAGGACTTTACCTTGGGGCTTGCTTCGAGACCTCCGAGGAGCGAGAACATTGAAGCTTTGGAAATTTTAGTGACTTCCAATCATATGTTTGTCGGCAAAGGTCTATTGCACTTACCACTGCTCTCGCGCTATCGCATGAGAGTGCTCGGCCTTGCTCGCGCCGTTAATCAGCCTGGACCCGAGCTCTCCACAGTTAAAGTGAGAGTGGGGGATCGCTTGCTGATTGAAGCGGACCGCGATGTCTTAAGGGAGATTGCTTCAAGCTTTGGAGTTGTCGCCGCTGGGACTCCCAGTGCCAGACCGTTTAGACGTCGAAAGGGATTTATTGCGGTCTCAGTGATTTTGGGAGTCGTCGCTTTGGCGGCCATGGGCGTGATGCCCATCAGCGCTCTGGCCTTGATTGGCGTGGGGGTAATTCTCTTTACCAGGGTACTCGACGCTGAAGAGGCGTGGACATATCTCGATGGCAATGTCCTAGTCTTAATCGTGACAATGCTCATGATGGGAACGGCGCTAGAAAATACGGGGGCGGTGGAATTACTGGCAGATTTGGCGACGCCGATTTTGCAGGAGCTCACTCCCTTTGCCTTGCTACTGAGCCTCTACTTATTGACTTCAATTATGACGGAGACCGTCACAAATAATGCCGTGGCGGTGATCATGACTCCAATTGCCATTGAGCTGGCTCAGGCGATGCAGCTCGACCCCAGGTCCTTGGTCATCGCAGTGATGTTTGGCGCCAGTGCTAGCTTTGCCACTCCCATTGGTTATCAGACGAACACTTTGGTTTATAGCGCGGGGAAATATAGCTTTTTTGATTTTCTTAAGATTGGCGTCATTATGAATATCGTCGTGGGGGTGGCCACGTGCGCTGCTATCTACTGGCTGCGCCCCGTTTAGTGCGAGGTGGCAGGTGTGGCCTTACATCTTCTTGCAAGGGCCCAGAAGTCCTATTTATCGGCATTTAGGGCCTAGTAGAGCGCCATAAAACGGTGTACACTCTTTGCCTAATGTGGGACATTTTTTAGATAGGATTTTTACACACACAACACACAACTAAACACACGCAAAGGACTTACGGGTGAAGCTAAAGAGACTAGTCATCCAGGGGTTCAAATCTTTTAAAGATCGAACCACTATTAATTTCGATGATGGAATTACTGGAATTGTCGGACCAAACGGTTGCGGCAAATCAAATATTGTAGACGCCCTCTTCTGGGTTATGGGCGAAATGTCTGCCAAGCACTTGCGCGGCAACTCGATGAAGGATGTGATCTTCGCCGGCTCATCCAAGTACTCGCCAGGCTCATTTGCCGAGGCAACCCTGGTACTTGAAAATTCAGAAGGCAAGCACATCCACATTGGCAACAAAGTTTCTTCGCCCACAGAGATTTCGCTTACTCGTAAGCTCTATCGCAACGGTGAAACTGAATACCGCATTAACGGCAATCCCTGTCGTTTGCGCGACATTCAAGAAGTCTTCATGGACACAGGTGCCGGGGCTAAGTCTTACTCGATTATCGCTCAAGGGGAAATTAACCGCCTTGTTCAGGCCAAGCCGGAAGAGCGCCGCTCGATGATTGAAGACGTGGCGGGGATCACTAAGTTTAAAATGCGTCGCCGTGACTCGGTGAAGAAAATCGAGCAGACGCAAAGTAACCTCGCTCGCTTGCAAGATCTTCAAACTGAGATTGAAAAAAATCTTAAGGCACTTGAAAAGCAAGCCGAGAAGGCCGAGCGCGCGCGCACCCTCAAAGATAAAATCAGAAGAAATGATCTTGTTGTTCATTCGCACAAAGTTTTTGAACTTTTAAAAGACTACCGCGATGGCAAGAATGTGATCTCTGAAAAGCTCATTAATATTAGTGAGTGGATGCTCAAAAAAGAAACACTTGAGTCTTCGCTCCATGAAGAGCGCTTGGTTAAGGCGGAGAAAACCGACAAAATTGAAGAGCTTCAAAAAGAATATAACGAGATTTCAAAAAGACTCGCTGCTGCTGAAGAGAGACTTGTCTATCTTTGTAAGAGTCAGTCTGAAAAAGAAAAGCAGCTAGAAGGTCGCCAAAGTGAGCTTGAAGAGCTTGCCAGCGAGCGCGAAAACCGCGTCTTGAAGTTAAATGAACTCGAAGACTCTTTTGCTGAACTCTCTGAACGAGGCGCGGGGGAAGAAAACTTCGCTGAGCTTGAAGATCAAGTTGAAACCTTGAAGGCAGAGCTCTCTGAAAAAGAAGACGAGCTAAGAAATATTACTGGAGAGATCGAGGCGACACGAACTGAACTCTCAGATCTCGAAAATATCATCTTTAAAAATACTTCAAAGATGGAAGAGTATGCAGCGAGCCTCGGTGATATCACTGAAGAGATTGAAGCCCTTGAAAAGCAATACTCAGGTGTTTCAAACGATATGGCCCGCGAGCGCGACAATGTTCGCTCACTTGAAGAGAAGGTAGAAATTCTCGCCGGTGAGGAGAGTGAGACGCGCGAGAAGTCGCAGCAGCTCTCGCGTGAAGTTGAAGAGCTTAAAAAAGAAGTGAACTCAGCTTCAAAAGAGATGATCTCAACAGAATCTAGACTCTCATCCCTTAGAGAACTTGCGAGCTCTCTAGAAGGTGTGAAAGAGGGAGCGAGTGAATTTTTAAAGTCAGATTCAGCTGAGGGCTTTAGCTTAGTTGGAAGTTCACTTGAATGTGATGAGCAGTACTCTAAAGCTGTTCAAGTGCTGCTAGCCGATATTCTTGATAACCTGGTTCGCTTTGGCGATGATTTTGAAGGTCTCGAAAATTGGCTCAAAGCTAATCCAAACACCAGTCTTGAGATGATCGTCGCTCAAAATGAGACGACTTTCTCAAGTGAGACCAAAGAGCGCCTCGCCCTTATGCTTGACGGAGAAGTTCTGCCACTGAGTGAAGTGGTGACTCTTCCAAGTGAAATGAAAGACCTCCTTGGTCCTTATTTCCAAGGCCTCTTTATTGCGAGCAATCTCACTCTTGAAACTTACCGCAAAATTTCGCGCGATATTCGCTTCAAGGCCGTAGCTTCCCTCGATGGAAATGTAGTTCTGAAAAATGAGGGCGGTCTCTATGTTCTTGGCTCACGCGGAACCGATGGACAGAGCGGATTGATCGCGCGCAATAACAAAATTAAGGAACTCGAAGCCCAGCTTGAAGAGCAAACAGCGACTCTCAACACTCTTGAGTCTCGCCTGGAGGCGAGCGAAGAAGCGGCAAGTAGCGCCCGTGAATCTTTTGAACTTATTCGTGAAAACCACGCCCAGGCCCGCGCCGACTATGCTGCTCGCAAGTCTGCCCTTGAATCTAAGCTAGCTAATATTGAATCGGGAACGGCCCGTCTTGATATTCTAAAAAACCGTAAAAATGAAATCTCTAAGTCTCGCCTCACTTTGATGGAGACCGAAGAGACCTATGCTAATAAGCGCGATGAATTGGCCGACCTGGTTGAAGCTAAGACTGCGCTTAAAGAAGAACTCAGTGAAACTTATATGCTGCAAAAAGAGCAGTATGAGGAGCTTCGCGATGAGTTTTTGAAAAAGCAAGCTGAGTCAAAAACTTTTGAAGATCGCCTCAAAGCTCTTGAGTCTCAAGTGGAAGACGTGAGATCTCAGGTTGAGCGTCTTGATAGCAGACGTGACTCGCTAACAGTGACCATCGAAACTCTCGGTGCGGAGATCGATCAGATCGCCGCTGAGCTCTCGGAGCTTGAGCAAGGCAACCTCGATACGGCCGCTGAACTTCAAGACCGTGAAGAAATCCTCAATGATCTTAAAGACGACTTTGCAAACCTACTGCAAGGAATGCAAGAGCGTGAAGATGAAGCCAAGTCTCTTGGGGCCCAGATTAGTAAGAATGACAAAGAAGTGGCCGAATATAAGGCTAAGCTTTCTCAGTACGTCGCTGAGGAAGAGCAGATTGTTCGCAATATTTTTGAAAAGTACCGCGTCGATCTTCGTAAAACTCTTGGAAACTTCCTCGGTTACGAAGAGAGTGACTACGAAGAACTCCACGACGTTTCGCAGATGTTCTTTATGGAAACAGAAAATGGCGTCGTTGATATTGAGCCAGAGAGCTATGAATTTCATCGTCGCTATGGTCAAGACCTCGCCGAGTGCAGTACAAAGCTTAAAAACTATAAGCAAGAATTCTCGCGCTTGGGTGAGATCAACTGGCAAGCCATTGAAGATTATGATCGTCAAAAGCTGCGCTATAACTTCCTCTCAGAGCAAGAGCGCGAGCTTAAGCAGTCATTGGATGATCTTCAACTGGCCATCGATCACATCGATCAAAAATCAAAAGAGCGCTTTAAAGTCGCTTTTGATGAAGTCAGCATTCGCTTTCAAAAAGTCTTCCCAATCATCTTTGGTGGAGGAAATGCCCAACTTAAATTGGTGGGATCTCCAGACGACGCCGATTGCGGGGTAGATATTATCGCTCAACCTCCGGGCAAGAAGATGCAAAACATCAACCTTATGTCAGGTGGTGAAAAGGCGATGACAGCGGTCAGTCTTATCTTCTCAATCTTCCTTGTGAAGCCTTCGCCGTTCTGTCTTCTCGATGAGGTTGACGCTCCTCTAGATGATGCGAACGTGGGTCGCTTTAACGAGCTTCTTCGTGAAATGAGTTCAGAGTCACAATTTATTTTGATTACTCACAATAAAAAGACCATGGAACTCAATGACACGCTTTATGGTGTTACAATGCAAGAACCAGGAATTTCAAAAGCGGTTTCGGTTCAACTGCACTAGGAAAATCATGAAGTTTTTATTTCCAGTTTTCTTTGTACTCTTAGCAAACACAGCGTTTGCTAAGAGTTTTCTCCCAACTTCTTTTTATTCGGCCTTCACTCAAGAGTACGTCTCTAAAGTCTCGGGTAAGACTGTGACCACAAAAGGTGAGCTCAGCTACCTTTATCCTGGGCACTTAAAGCTTGCCATTAAGAGCCCCGATGAAGTGCTCTATGTGGCAAACCCCAAGAAGTCTTGGTACTACACTCCTCCCTTTGCTAAGGGTGAGCCCGGAGAGGTGAAGATCTCTGATTCTCCCGACAATGTCCTGGGTCGTTTTTTTAATGTGCTTCAAAATGGGCTCAAAGATAATAAGAGCTATTCTGTGGCCAAGGGAAAAACAGGAGGCCAAGTACTAAGCTTTAAAGCTGATGCGGCCAAGCGTTTAGGGATCAAAGAAGCGGTGCTTTTTTTTAAAGGTAGCTCGACTGATTTTAAAGATCTCGAGCGACTCAAGATCAAAGACAGCGAAGATCAGGTGAAGGACTTTACGCTCACAGGTCTCGATGCCAATAAGAAAATCGAAAAGTCAGAGTTTGAATTTACTCCACCTGAAAATACGCGCATCTCTCGCTAAATATTCTCTACCATTAACTCTCTTGGAACTGGAGCACCTTCAATCAGTGTGAGCCCGCGGTAGATGAAAGCATTTCTTAGGACGAGCTTGACGTACTTGCGAGTTTCTTCATAGGGAATATTTTCTACAAATTGCTCCCAACTCCCATTAAACCGAGTCTGTAGCCACTTGGCGACTGGCGCCTCTCCGGCATTATAACTGGCAATCGTTTGAATCAGATGCTCATCAGATTTAAGTAGCAGTTTCTTAATCATGTAGGTACCGATGGGAATATTGACTTCTGGCCTATAGAGATCTTCAAGCTTTTCATATTTTACTCCTGCGGCTTGATGAAGACTCCGCGCCTTTTCAGGGATCACTTGTAAAAGCCCAAAAGCATCGGCAAAGCTTCGAGCATTAGTATCAAATAGGGACTCTTGTCTCGAAATGGCCATCAAGAGAAAAGGGGAGACGTTAAAAAAGCGTCCCGAAGATTCAAAGAGATCATAATAGGCTTTGGGGTAGAGAAGCGCGCTGACTTCTTCAAACTCATAGTCTTCAAGAAGTCTGTAGCCGCCGCGGATGCCCTCTTTGTAGGCCAAGGCTTGCTGGTAAAAGGGAGTGACCTTGAGAATGTGGTCGCTCGACTTCACAGTGGCGAGATAGTCTTTAAGCGCGCTCCACTGTTCAAAATAGGACAGCCAAGCGGCCCTTAGATCAAGCTCGGACTCATTACTTGGGTACTGGTATGACAGAGGCTCTTGCATAGCCCTGGTTCTGGTGTGGGCCAAAAGAGAATAGTAGCTATGGGGATTCTTTTCAATAATCTCTCTCCACAGCGATTGGGCTTCGGCTACCATGCCCACCTTTTCAAGCGAAACTCCCAGCCAGTAGGCAAAGCGCAGGGTCACCTCACTTTTATCGTCTTCGGTACTACCTAGATATCTTTGAAAGGACTTTATCGCTTCTTGATACTCACCTGCTTGAAAGCGATTCCAAGCAATGGCCCACTCAATCTTTTCACGCGTATCTTGATCACTTGGATTTTCTCTGGCACCTAGCTCAAAAAAGGCGAAGGCGAGGTTATAGTTTTTTCGCTCACGCTCCATCATGCCCAGCAGCCAGTAGCTGCGCGCTTTTGCGTTACTGCTTACAAAATCAGTGCGAGTGAGCTTACTGAGTTCTAAATGACCCTTTTCCAGGCGATCTTGTGTCCACTCAGCGCGCGCCCATTCAATCCAGCGCTCTGCGAGGTCTTGGTTTTGCGCAGGAGTCCTGGCACTAAGAGAGCTAAGCCAAGCGACGGTATTGGCAGTCTCCTGAGTGTAGCGCTCTTTGTCTCGCTCGAGCTTAAAGCTCATGGCGTAGCGATCATAGGCTGCGAGTTTCTCTTCATACTTCCAGTCTTTGGAGTTCATTATTTTCTGATAATACTGGCGCGCCTTTTCAAAATTTCGCTGGCGCTCATGATCGCGGGCGACTTTGTAAAGTTCTTCATCAGTAGGGGTTGCTATCAGATGGGGAGCAATCTCCTTTTGTGTCTCCAGTGCTTTTGAATAGAGTTCGGGCTGTTCGTCCTGATTAATAAGTGAGAGCGATTTTTTGCTCCACTCAATTCTCTCATCCTGGCGCTCGGCCAAAGTGGCAAGCTCAGTGGCAAAGCTCGCTGCCCACAACTGAAAGTCGGCCCTTTGCTTGGCAATGGTATAAGACTTTTCATAGATTGATCTTTTGACGTAGCTAGGAAGTAAGGGAAGTTCTTCTTCCCAAATGGAGAGTAGTTCCGAGTCACCGAGCTGACATTTTTCAAGCAGCTTGAGAATGAGGACTTCCTTAGCGGGAAAATCGGGTGCCTGAATCACAAGCTTTGAGAGCGTCTCGCAGTCGCCAGACTTTGCCTTTTGGGCCTCTAATTTCCACTTTGAGCTCTCGGCATAATCACCTTTGGGTGGATAGAGCGAGGGAGTGCTACAAGCCGCGAGCACAAGTAAAGAGGTTGATAAGAACAGTGGTCTGATCACAAAAGCCATCGGGTCCTTCCTTGGTATTTCCCTCTCTTAGTCTAAATTCAAGACCTTATACTTACAACCTCCTGAACAAAGCCCCGAAGATATCTAAAAAAAATTCATAACCTTTGAAATTTTAAGGGGATTCGAGTAAATCTCCCTATCCTACTTTAATGAGATTTCTATGCCCACACCTATGAATGTGAAAAAGTTTGTTGATAAGTCGCTTTATTTTACCTCGCTCGGTTGTTCAAAAAACCTAGTCGACTCACAAGTCATGCTTGGCTACATGGGCCTAGATGGTTTTAAAATCTCGCAAGAGCCAAGTGAAGCTGAAGTCATTATCGTCAACACTTGTTCCTTCATCGATGCGGCCAAAAAAGAGTCAATCGATACCATTCTCGACCTGGCCGATTTCAAAGACCCAGATAACGGCCGCTGTCAGGCGCTGGTTGTTTCTGGCTGTATGGCCCAGAGATATAGTGCTGATCTTGAAACGGAACTTCCCGAAGTAGATCTCATCATTGGAACCGGCGAGTATCATAAGATTGTGAAGCTTCTTCGCGCCTATGAAGACGGCCAGCTTAAAGTGAAGAGTCACGTTGAAATTCCCAAATTTATTCACACGGAATTCGACCCGCGCATTAACACTTCACCCTTCTACACAGCATGGCTAAAGATCTCAGAGGGCTGTAATCGCAATTGCACCTTCTGCATTATTCCAACTCTGCGCGGTCGATTGCGCTCAAGAACGGTAAGCTCGCTAGTGGAAGAGGCCAAAAACCTCGCCGGCACGGGAGTGAGAGAGCTCAATTTGATTTCTCAAGACCTTTCTGACTACGGCGTAGACCTCGATGAAAATAACAATCTCTTTGAACTCCTCACCGGTCTAGAGACCGTCGAGGGCGTTGATTGGGTGCGCCTCTTTTATTTCTACCCTGATGAACTCACAGACACGGTCATTGAGAAAATGGCAACCTCTCACAAAGTCTGTAAGTACCTTGATATGCCGGTACAACATTTTTCGGATCACGTTCTTCGCCGTATGAATCGCAAGATTACGGGCGAGAAAATTCACGAGCGCATTGCAAGACTCCGTGAGCGCATCCCCGGAATCGTGCTGCGAACTTCAATTATCGTGGGCTTTCCGGGCGAGACCGAAGATGATTTTGAGATGCTACTTGAGGGCGTGAAGACGGCAAGGTTCAATCACCTGGGGATCTTTCGCTACTCAGATGAAGAGGGAACACCGGCCTTTAGACTCAAAGACAAAGTGCCTCAAGAAGTCATTGAAGAGCGCTTTGATCGTCTCTATGAAGTACAAAAAGAAATAGCCCGCGAACTCAACCAAGAGTTTGTAGGCAAAACCATCGACGTGCTTATTGAAGGCCCTCACGAAGAGACCGAGCTACTAGTTGTCGGTCGTCACGAAGGTCAAGCCCCCGATATCGACGGCAAGGTGATCATCAACGATAGTGAGTCAGAGCTAAAAATCGGTGATCTCGTTAAAGTCGAGATCACCGAAGTTTTAGATTTTGATTTGATTGGGCGAGTTGTTTCTTAGTAGCTTTCCGAGTAAGGGAAAGGAACCGTATCAACCGCAAAGACATCGTGGGCGGTATGCGCATATCTCATCGGCGTTGCCGTGTAGGCTTCTGTTGTGCTCACGATAGCTGCAATGGTGACGTATTCAATGGCCTGTGTTCCACCACCAATTCGAATGACATCTCCAACCTGAAGTCCGGCTGACCCAAAAGTTGCCCCGGCCAATGTGAGACGCTGGGGAACTGCTAGAGAAGAGGTCACTGTACCACCTGTTGCAGTTTGCTTGTATCTAGACACTACCGAAAGTCCAACGTTAGAGTGTGTTGGATAAAAGGCAGTGCCAGCAGCACTTCTGAGTGAACGAACTGTTGCTGTTGGGACAGTTACACGCTGAACGACGAAGAGCTCATTGGCACCGTCAGGGTTGACGGAGATAATGTCACCCTCTTGAATTGTAGCCGTGATGCCAGAGAGAGTGTTTGAACCAGCAGCGATTGAGACACCTGTTAGAGCATTGTTCACACAGCCATTGGCTTCGTAGGTAGAGTCATTAAAAGATGGGAAGAGGACATCATCCCAATCTGAGTAGTCGCTGAGGAAGTCGCCAAAGCTGTCAGTTGCGTGTCCGGCCGTGCTAATACCATCCATTTTTGTTCTAGAGTTATTAGAGTCGAAATCTTGGTACTCTAACTTGTCATTGAACTTAAAGAATAGGTCCCATTCTCTTACTTGTAGGTTGATTCTTGCAATTGTACTTGAACCAGCATCCAAACAACTGAAGGTGTAGTAAGGGTTCCCACCGTTCATCGGCTCGTTAACGTCATTGATATAGGTCGTCTTGTTTCGTTGCTGCCAAGCTTTCGTCTGATACGTATATCCGTCTGAAGACACACACTTATTTTGTCTAGTGTAGTTCGCCAGATACCTGTTAGAGCTCATGTCTCTGCTAATTGGAGAATCAAATTCCCAGAGGAAATCATCTGGTGAAGCTTTTGTTCCATTTTCAGCAGAGATAAATTCAGCGACATCTCCACCTTGTCCAAGAGCGTTGCCCATGACGGCACCCTCTCTACAAAGCTTCACTTCACCACCACATTCAACAGTTTCAGTTTCTGTTGTGTTTGAGCAAGAGGCGGCCGTCCAGACACCTGTTGACGTCCAAACGCCACCGTTGGCAGTACATTGAGTCCCTGTCGTTTCTCCGCCAAGACCACCTGCACAGCTCCCATTGTTGTCAGCACAAGCAGCAGGGGTGCTGGAGCTGCCATCGCTACATGAAGCGGGGGTGAGAGTGTATGCAATAGTGTTGAGAGTATATTCTCCAATATCACAATTTGGGCCATCAATTGTGGTGTAGTCACCTAGGCAAGCAGGCTCAAAGGGAGAGAACTCTGCTAGCCCGCCACAAGTCGCATCCGCAAAGTCACCTGTTCTTTGAGTAAAGATGATGTTCGTCGAGCGCGGCTGGAAATTGTAAAATCTGTATGGCTCTGTATAGAGGTGGTTACAAACCCCAGCGGAGGTATTGTACTGGATTGAGAGCTTTGACTGGTAAAGGTCGAGCTCACCAACTTCAATACGACAATCAATATCTCTATACTCATTTCTACCTGTGATACTTGCAGCATCAATTTGATCTTGAGTCACTCGACAGCGAGTCGCAAAGTTGTCCTTGCCTGCCTTGTGGAGAGAGAATGAAGTACCAGCGGTTTGATCAATAATTTCAAAGGCGTTGTGAACCTGTAAGTAGAAGCTAAAACTTCTTGAACCGGCGCCATTGATGGCATTGACGGTATAGAGCGTTCTGGTCTTACTGTTATCAGCAATACCCGAAATGATACCAGTGTCTTCATCTAGCGTGAGACCTTCTGGGAGGTCGGGAGCAATTTGAAATTTCGAGCCAGTTCCACCGGTCTCTAGGTCAGGTTTAATTGATGTCGAATCACCTCTATAGAGGGTGAACATATTTTGGGCCGAAATATTATTCGAGTCGATGCTATCTCTAATTGTCGAGAAAACGTTAGTGTAGTCGATATTGTCACTGTTGCTGAGGTAACCGTTGTTCACTAAGAGAATTAGCTCATCTGTTGTGATATCAACTTCGCTCACAACCCCCTGGAAGCTCTCCCAAGCGCGACTCTTCCACACACCCGATACCGCGGTACAGGCAGTGTTTGTCGTGGCAGTGAAAATTCGAATTGTTTCCGAAGAATCATAACATTCGCCGACGTTTTCTTCACAGGTCACCTGTGCGCCCACGCCTGGATCAATACACTTATCGGCGGTTGAGACTGTGACACCAGGAATGAAGCTTGTCGAAGCCGCTGTTAAGTTACTGCTCACCTTGGCCTTAATGTGCTTAGCAATCACTCTGGCCACCGTCAAAGTTGAAGCGCTATCTTGGAAGGTAATGGAATCACCATTTTGAATTTCTACCGAAGCGACAAGCTTGGCATAAACCTTCATATAGTTAACGCCACCTTGGTTAACCGTTGTCTGGTAAACAACCGATCCGTCATAACCGGTCGCAGCGTTGACTGCGAAGCGCTCGCCCACAGTGGGAGCGGAGACGGGGTTATCAAAGAGCATGACGAGTGAGACGCCCTGGATATTACTTACCTGAGATCTTTCTGAACCATAGATCATTCTATTGTCTACAGGATCATCGATCTCAAATTTTCCTTCAATGACGTCTACATAGAGGTGAGTCGAATCGAGAACCTCAAGCACGCGCCCTAGGTTTTTCTCAGAAGCACTTTGCGGAGGAGCAATAGGCGCACTGATAAAATTACCGCGAACAAAGGAGTTGGTATTTGAGACGGTGATAATCGCCTGGCGGGTATAGCCAAGACCCGAAGGTGGACTTTGGATTCTGAATTTAAAGTCCTTAGTGAATTCTTTACCATTAATAGTTTTGGCCGAAACTGTAACCGTTTGAGTGGAAGTTTCTGGTAGATCGGCCGAAGCTGTGAAAGCTGCCACATCATAGGCGTTGCCTAGCGCGGGGTCAAAGTTAAGATTGGGAATGCTAAGCTCTGGGAGTGTTTTAAATGTAAGAGTTTGCAGCTCCGTCTGATCGGCGACCACGGTCTTATCAAAAGGAAGAACCACTGGAATAAAGTTTGAACTCGCCTGGAAGGCGGTAGCATCAAAGACGTACTCTACTGAATCAACTGTCGTACTTTCGGTGAGGAAGGTGACACCGGGGTAGAGGCTATAGCCGGCCTGAAAACCTCCGCCATTGGGGTCTTGATATGTGCCGGTACCTTGATTGTTATCAACAACCTGAACGTAGAGTTCATTAGTAGAGCTGTCGATAAATTTAACTAAGCCCTTAATGTTTTTAATGTCATCGCTGGTGCTAGATGTTCCAGCCAGGTACTGACCAACAACGGGCATATTGAGTGGCTTTGCATCCACAAGTGAGAAGACATCTGAGCTATTAATCGTTTCTGATACGGTGAGAGACGTGGCACTGGCGATCGAAGCCACCGTGTACTCTCTATTGGCAATTTGTAGTCTTGAGCCAGTCGTGAGCTCTTGAGTAAAATTAGTTGAGGTCCCTGTAATTGTATTACATGGAGGGGCGCCACAGGAAGTAACCTTACCAGTGATCTTGGTTGGCGGTGTAAAACTGGCCACCGAGCCAACTTTTAAGATGACGTGATCACCGTTATTTTGCGGATAAATAATGTCTGTGACTGGCTTTGGTGCTGCAATCGTGAGCACACTCATTCTAAATCCAGTTGAAACCACAGTTCCACTTGGACTGGTCACTGAAAGCGTATACTTCGTTGGCGTGAGCGCCGAAGTGCCAGCACTTGATTTTACAATTGAACCAAATGTCGCTGAAACTGTTGACGTGTCTAGGCTCACCGGCGCGGGAATTGCGGGAGAGACATCAAAGGTGAGCGTCTGCTTTTCAGTTGATGAGAGCGTAAGTCCGGATGGAACATTAATAGAGGGAGTCGTGATCACCGTGCCAACCAGCGCGGGGTCAGCAAAAGCATAGACCGTCTGACTGATGGTTGCGTCTGTGGTCCCAAAACCAGTTGAGTCCCCATCAAGTTTAACAGCATCGGCAAAAAGAGCTGTTGTTGATGAACTAGTCACTGTTACATGAAGTTGCTTATTGGCCTTATCTAGATAGTTGATAGTGGCCTTAGCGCCATTTTCAGCTGTAACCGTATTGCCGGCCGTGAAAAATGGTGTCTCATTTGGATCACTGTCATTATCAGAATATTTATCGAGAGTGAGGATAAGTTTTTGACCCACAGGTTGTGGGATGCTCACACTTGAGAGTTGAGTGACTGATCCAAACTGAAGCTGATAACAAGCTGTTGAGCCAGTGGGAACGTGGGTGGCCACTACGGTATAAGTCGTCTCGGCGAGGTAGCCAGTTGGAGTCACCGAAATAGTTCCGGCCTCAGTGCTAAAGCTTGCACCGGTTGGAAGTGAAGGGCTAATTGAATAAACGGTAAAGCTCTCACCTGTGCTTGTTGAAGGGCTCAGAGTAGGTGAGAAAGAAAGAGTCTTGCCGGAATTTGTGCCGTCGAGAACGTGAACGTAGCGGCCCACCTTTACCGACTGAGTTCCACAAGCGGCAACAGTCGTTGAGCCAACAAGAGAGATCACACTATCGGTGTAATCTAGGCCTGTGAGCGATGTACATCCACCACCGGTGGCGAAGTCACCTGCGGTACAATCAGTTGGTACATCTGGAACGCTCGACCCACCCGAGCTCGAGGACTTTTTAACAGGGGGCGCCTCCTTAAATTTCGTCAAACTATCTGGCATACATCCAGAGAGAATGAATAGGAGGAATAGGAATGTGGGAAGAGAAAATAATCCTTTTAACGTCTTCATAGGATTATTATCGTCACAATTTTGGTCATATTTTAGAAAACTCGAGTAGATCCCTAAAAACGCTCTATTAGTGTCCCAGAGTGGAATATTTTTCCGCGCCCTTAATATGAGAATTCGCCCATCCAGAGAGGCACTTGACAAGCTAAGTGCCCAGAAATTCATCCCTATGTAAATTTTCACCCCTTACTTAGCGTTGCTAAGTGGGACAAATATCTTGAGTGCCACAGTCAAGTAAAACTGCGCTTAATGGGAGAGAGAAATGCTCAAGATTTTGATTATTGAAGATGACCATCTTTGTTATTTGGCCCTAGAGTCTGTACTCACGGGACATGAAATTCATTGGGTCAAAGATAGTAAGAGCGCGATAAGAATGCTTGAGAGTCATCACTATGACTGGGCCTTGATTGATGTGGACTTAGAACAAAAAGGAGTGGGGCTAGAAGTTTGTAAGCTCGCCACTCTTAAAAACATCTACGCCACGATTGTCTCTGGTCATCGAAAGCGTGAGTTTGTTGAAAAGGCCTTAGTCTGTGGTGCGCGTGAAATTCTCAGTAAGCCCTTTAATCCAAGTGAGTTTAAGCAACTCTTACTGGCCAGAGAGCAGGCGAGCAGTGAGTTGGGCCCTGAACTTAAGCGCTACCTTAATAAGGCGACCAAGCAAAAAGCAGCACTCTATAATGAAATTCTGACAGGTGTGAGCCAAGGTCTTCCCATCCTGCTCACAGGAGAGTCTGGAACTGGCAAAACGCGACTGGCGCGCTTGCTCCACGATTCATTGATTGGAGCTGAAAAGCCTTTTATTCATGTTAACTGCGCCGAGATTCCCGACGAGCTGGCGGAGTCCATGCTCTTTGGCCATGAAAAGGGCGCTTTCTCTGGCGCCGATAGCTCGCGGCGAGGTCTTATTGAACTTGCTCATAATGGGACGCTCTTTCTTGATGAGGTGGTGACTCTCTCAGCCCGTGTGCAGGCAAAACTTTTGAAAGTGATTGAAGAAAAATCCTACCGCGTACTTGGCAGTGAGCGCGAGAGTTACGCGAATTTTCAACTGATGAGTGCAACTTGTGAGAGCTTTGAAGAGACTTCTTTTAGAAAAGATCTCTTCTATCGACTGAGTGGAGTCAATATCAATTTACTAGCCCTCCATGAAACGCGTGGCCTTTCACTTCAAATTGCGGAAGAATTTCTGGAGCAATCCTCGCGGCGTATGATTCTGTGTGAAGAGGCCCGAACCTATATTGCCCAGATAAAACTCGCTGGAAATGTACGAGAGCTTTTAACGGGCCTAAAAAAGTTAAAGAGCGCGGGAAAAATTCTTATAAAAAAAGAAGATCTTGAAGCGCTATTTGGTCAAAATCATTCTCGAGCACAGGCCAAAAGCTTTAAGGCACAGGTCTCGGCCTTTGAGCGCGAGATTATCGAGCGCGTCTTTAAAAGTTGTGGTGAGAATGTGAGGAAAACTTTAAAGGAGCTCGAAATCACGAGTTCAACTTTTTATCGTGTCATGAATCTTCCCAGTACTGTTATTTAATTTCATTCCCGTTTATGATGGAAGGAATTTTTAAAATGGAGTTTAAATTGAAAAATACAGTTCTCAGCTATCTGTTTGTCGTAGTTTGTTGCTCAAGTATCTTCTACTCCACCGGAGCCCACGCAGAGAGTGGATGGGTTAGTACTGTTCGCCCTTATGTTGAGCGTTTCTTGGGCGATGAAATTGCCACCAAGTTATTTGGCGAAAAAGCTCCGACGCAGATGACATTGCCGGCGATTCCCAAGGTTCAAAGCGACACAACGAGCACGCGCTCGCTCCCAGAAGAAGGCGCCAAGATAAAGCTCTCAGCAAAAGAGCTCGCTAGTTTTAATCAACTCTATATTCAAGAACTCTACGAGGCGACCAGACAACGCCCGGCCAATACAAATGATATCGCCAAGTGGATGAATGTGCTCTCTCAAGGGGGCACGAGAGAAGGAGTTTACCGCAACCTCGTCTTGGATCAATCTTACGCAGGTCTTGAGGGTGGCCCTTTTCCGATGCGCCCTCGCGCCTCTGAATTTGCTTCGAGCTTTATGCAAAAATACATCGGCAAGGAAGTAAGTAAAAAGGCCATGAGTTCGGCGTCACTCTATACGGTTAAGAGAATCATCACTGACGATGCCCTCGATATTGTCGATGAATTTCTCTATGAAGGACGAATGGATGATCTCTACACTTGGTACGCCGTCATGAGTAGTGAATTTGCAACAGAATATCCCAATGCCTTTAAGGCGAAGTCACGTCAAGAAACTGATGCCTCTTGGCATAAGAGCTGGGCCGAAAAAGTGGGCTGGCAAGTTCTAAAGAGTGAAGTCATTATTAAGATTCACAGTCTTTTAAATCTTCTCAATCAGCCTTAAGAGTAAAATCCATCTTGATAATCGGTGAGGGCGGCCAAGAGCCGCTCTACTCCTAGAGCATTACCGGTAGAGCTGGGGAGTCCGCGCCCGAGCGCTTCAAAAAGCACCTGTGCTTCGGGGAGTTGGTAATGATAGAGCTGCTCTTTAAGCTTGCTCTCGGATTGAAAGCGCGCCACCTGTTCATCTAAATTTGTCAGTTCATTAAAGCAATTACAAAGTTCAACCCCACGAGCGTAAATCTCAAAGCGTTCGCACACTCGTGGATCTTGCCTGGCCAGTGTTGAAAGCGCCGCCAGAGGTGCGGGGTATTCTTTGACGAGTAAAAAGTCGATGTTTTGGAGTTTGGGCTCAATGAGGTTGAGAAAGACAATAAAGAAGAGGTCATCCCAGCTCACTTCATCAAGTCTTGGTAGTGGTAGCTCTTTAAAGTCACTCTTAATTTTTTGATATAAGTCTTCGCGCCTGTCTATATATTCAAGGATTGAAAAACCTGCATACTCAGAGAAAAGCTCTTCAACCGTTACACTTTGGATAGAGCGATTCAAGCCCTTCTTCACGGGTGCCCCTTGGGCACTGAGATGCTCAAAGCTAAAGTTGATAAGCTCCTGCGTCTCGCTCATAAGTTTTGAGTAGTGCTCCCTCGCGCGGTACCACTCGAGCATGAGAAACTGCGGACGATGGTGCGCTCCCTTAGGTTCATCGCGGTAGCTCCAATTGAGAGAGTAGATTTTTTCAAACCCCAGGGAGAGCAATTCCTTCATGGCAAACTCAGGGGAGGTATTAAGATAGAGGTCAGTGGGGGCTTGAGTTCGGGCGCTGTGAAGGCGAAAGGGGTGCAGGTGGGCCTCGAGTCCGGGGTGACTCACAGCAAGCGGCACGGGTGTTTCAAGAAAGCCCCTTTGGTTAAAAAAGGCTTTAATCCCCGAGACTAATTCAAAGAGGTGTCTTCTCTTATTAAAAGTATCTTGACGCTCGTTCACTATGGCTTCTACTTATTGATTTTTGACTTGGGGCATGTCATACCACTTCTGCAAACAATCACCAAATTGGAGAAATAATGGATGCAGTGCTTTTTGCCATCGCGCGTACCTATGCCGCTCTAGGACTCAACTCCCATATCAATGAAGGAGATGTCTGGGCGCTATTTGCCATGGTCTTCTTGAGCGTTGCCATCCTGGCCATGATTGTCGGTGCACTCAGGGCAAAACCCGCACCCACCCCTAAGGAAGTCCAAAAAGAGCAGCCCCCAAAAGTTGAGGTCGCCCCAAAACTCGCGCCTTCTCCTGAACCTTCAAAAGATAAGGAGCTCAAACCAGCTCCAGCACCCACGGTAAAAGCGGGGCCGACATGGTCTGAGCGCCTGAGCAAGGGACTCTCGCGCTCGCGCACAGAGGTGTGGGGCAAGCTGGGGACAATCTTTGGCGGCGCCAAGATTAACGATGAAACAATTGAAGAAGTAGAAGAGCTCCTCTATGGCGCGGACATTGGTCCAGCGATGGTGGGCGAGCTCGTGAGTGAACTCACGAAGCTCTCAGGTAAAGACTTAGGGCCCGAAGAATTCAAAGACTTTCTCTACAACTTTCTGCGCGCCAAGCTCGGCCCGGTTCAAGAGCATGTCTCGCCTGAGATCTATCAATATAATCCCGAGACGCATAAAGGCACTAAAGTGATTATGATCGTTGGGGTAAACGGAGCGGGCAAAACTACGACGATTGGAAAGCTCGCTACTAAGCTCACTCGCCAAGGGGCGAAGGTCGTTGTTGGGGCCTGTGACACCTTCCGCGCCGCTGCGGTGGACCAGCTTCAGGTTTGGTGTGAGCGCGCGGGGGCGCAGATGATTCGCGCTAAAGAAGGCGCTTCCCCAAGCGGTGTGGGTTATGAAGCACTGCAAACCGCTTTGAGTGAGCAGGCCGACTACTGCATTCTCGATACGGCCGGCAGACTCCATACTGCCAGCAATCTGATGGACGAGCTGAGAAAGTCCAAAGAAGTCCTGAGAAAACTTGACCCTGACGCTCCAGAGCATACTCTTTTGGTGATCGACGCCATTACTGGGCAAAATGCGCTTCGCCAGGCGGAGGAGTTTCACAAGACACTTGAGCTTAATGGTCTGATTTTTACCAAGTGTGACGGCTCCTCTAAGGCCGGCAGCGCCATAGGTATCGTGCAGAAATTAGGTGTGCCCCTGGCCTATATTGGAGTGGGCGAGAGCGTTGAGGACCTCAATGTCTTTAATCTAGACGACTACCTCAATGCCCTGCTCGATCGGAAGGGAGGCAAGCAGTCGGAAGCTGTGTTGCATTAAATTGACGGAAATGCCAGTATCCTTTAATCTTTAGGCTATGGATAAAGTAAACGAAGACCACGAATTTATTGTCCTCGGTCAAAAACTCAAGTGGCGTGCGCGCCCTAGTGAGAGTGAGACCGCTGTAGATATTCCCGCACGAGCGGTAGTGGATGAAGTGAATAAAGTTGCCGCGCAGATTTCGCGCGCTCATCCCCAACTTGGCGAGCAAGCGCTTGCTGTGCTTGTTTCATTGAAGCTTGCTGAAAGTAAGCTCCAACTCGAGGCGGAATTTAAAGATCAACTCACGCAATTTGAAGTTTCAACAAAAGAAGCACTTCAGTTAATTGAGGAAGTCTCACCGACAATAATGTAAGTGTTCTTCGCGAGGAATTCGTGAGGACATAGGAAAATTGAGTATAGACAAGCGAGCACAGAGGCAGCGACTTAAAGAGGTACTGCACTCTCTCTCGGATGAAGATAAAATTCAGCGCTCACTTGAGGTCGCCAAGAACCTTGAGGAGCTTCTTTTCTCCACTCACGCACCACCTTTATTCCACGATGATTTTATTCTGGGCTCATTTGCTCCCATGAGTGATGAACCTTTTTGGCCCGAGTTTTTAAATCGAAGGCCTAACGTGAATTGCGCTTTTCCCGTGGATCTTGCGGGGGATTCGCAGATGGGCTTTGTGAGTTGTCCCTTTTGGGCGCTCATGCACAAGCGTGAATTTGGGGTGGAACTACTTGGCCCACCCATGAAGGAACCGCTAGTGGAGCCCAATATTTTTCTTGTTC
This sequence comes from Bacteriovoracaceae bacterium, assembly GCA_048264885.1. GTDB lineage: Bacteria > Bdellovibrionota > Bacteriovoracia > Bacteriovoracales > Bacteriovoracaceae > JBLWXV01. Next base: position 59,522 of record JBLXCO010000008.1, on the reverse strand, counting down.
CCGGTCTCGGATTTACCGCCGATGGCCATCGCTTAGGCAGAGGACGCGGCTTTTATGATCGCTATCTGCACAATCGAAAGGGAGTGAAGATTGGAATTTGTTTTCAGGAGCAACTTGTTCAAGAGCTTTCTGTGAGCGACTTCGATCAGGTAATGGATTTTGTTGTAACGGATAAAAATATTTACATGACCCCAAAATTTAGTGGGTCTATTAAGGAGTAGGATACAAATGGAAATGATTACCATTTTAGCCTCACTTCTCTTTGCCATAATTGGTGCCGGTCTCGGTTGGTTTGTGCGCAATCGCGCAGCTCTAGCTGAAGTTGCCGAACGCCAGGCCAAAGGTGACGAGATCATCGAAAAGGCAAAGGAAGCGGCTAACGACATTAAGTACAAGGCTCGTAAAGAGAGCAAAGAGGTGGCCCGCGAGGAGAAAGCTCAGGCCGAGAAAGAAATCAAGAAGTGGAAAGACGAGCTCAAGGCCCAAGAGCGCGAACTCACTTCTAAAGAAGCTAAGCTCGAATCTAAAATCGAAGAGGGCGACAAAAAACTCAAGCAGCTCGAACAAAAAGAGGGCGAGCTTGAGGAGCAAAAGAAGCGTGCCGCTAGTGAAGCTGAGCGCTTTAAAGAAAAGCAAGGTGAGCTCTCTGTTAAGCTCACTGAAATTGCTTCCATGACCAAAGAACAGGCCAAAGAAGAACTCATTCGCCAGATGGAAGAGGAGGCAAAAGTTGATTTTGCTAAAAACCTTCGCCGTCTCGAAGAAGAAGCTAAAGAAGATGCAGAAGCCCGTGCTAAGCGCGTGGTTGGCATTGCCATTCAACGCTTTGCTGGTGAGTACGTTGCTGAAAAAACGATCACCACCGTCGAGCTTCCCTCTGATGACCTCAAAGGCCGCTTGATCGGTCGCGAAGGTCGTAACATCCGCGCCTTTGAACAAATTTGTGGTGTGGATCTCATCATTGATGACACCCCTGAAGTTGTTGTGATCTCATCTTTTAACGTCGTCAGACGCGAGATCGCTAGAAAGACCATCGAAAAACTCATTAGTGACGGTCGAATTCACCCGGCCAAAATCGAAGAGTTCCACGATAAATCAAAGGCCGAGTTTGAAAAACATCTCCTCGACCTTGGTCAAAAGGCTCAGATGGAAATCGGCGTTCACGGCATCCACCCAGAAGTCTTAAAGCTGGTGGGCGCTCTGAACTACCGTACTTCATACACTCAAAACCAGTATCAGCACGCAATCGAAGCCGCCTTCATCTGTGGCTCGATGGCCGCTGAAATGGGTCAGAACGTTAAGCAAGCTCGTCGCGCTGGTCTACTCCACGACATCGGCAAGGTAATCGATGCCTCGGCCGAAGGTTCTCACGCCGTGATTGGTGCCGACTTCGCTAAGAAGTATGGCGAATCACCAGACGTGGTTCACGCCATCCGCGCTCACCACGACGATGAAAAACCAGAGAGTCTCCTGGCCCACCTCGTGGCCGCCGCCGATGCGCTCTCAGGAGCTCGTCCAGGTGCCCGCAAGGCGATGATGGAGTCTTACGTCTCAAGACTCACAGACATTGAAGATATCGTGAACTCTTTTGATGGCGTTTCTAAGTCATACGCCATTAGTGGTGGTCGCGAAGTTCGAGTCTTTGTTGAAAACGACCGCGTAACGGATGAACAAACTGTTCTGCTCTCACGCGAGATCGCGAAAAAGATCGAAGACGAGATGTCTTACCCAGGTACCATCAAGGTGACCGTGGTCAGAGAGACCAAGGCCATCGGTATCGCCAAGTAATTTTTTAAATAGTGGGGTCAATCCTTGGCCCCACTATCTCAAGCCTCCTCATCCAACTTTCAAAAAAATCCTTTTAGAGTTAAGCTTTTAAAAAGAATGTCTTTATCGTGAGAGTCTATGGATAAGTATGCATTGGTGACGGGAACTTCCTCTGGTCTTGGGCTAGAGATGACCTACGCCCTTTTGGATATGGGCTACACTGTCTTTGGCGCCAATCGCCGTGGGGCAGAGATCGATCATGACAACTACATCGATTTCTTCTGTGATGTGACCAAAGAAGAAAGTGTGGAAGATCTCTTTGCCGGAATTGGAGATGTGACCGATGGACTCGATCTCATCGTCTCAAATGCGGGCCTCATGGACTTCGCTCCTGTGAGCGAGATGTCTTCCGAGGATTTTCACAATATTTTGCAGACGAATGTTTTGGGCGCTTTTCATATTTTAAAGCACGCCTCTCCCTATCTCATTGAAGGACTGACTCACATCATTCACACCTCAAGTCTAGCAAGTCTAAGAGGCTTTGCTGGTGTGAGCGCTTTTAGTGCGAGTAAACATGCACTGAACGGTCTTATTGAGAGCACTCGCGAAGAGTGGAAGGAGTTTGGAGTGCGCTTTTCCACTTTGATGCCTGGAGCGGTTAACACTCCGGCCTGGGACGCGATGGTGGACGCCGATCGCGATAATATGTGTGATATTGAGGACTTTCTCTACGTCTTTAGAATGGTCGTCAATTCACCCCCATCAATGCAATTTCCAAGCATTCAATTTCTCCATCGCGATGGGGTTTTGGGATGAAGGCAGGAGTGAGTCTCTACATTGCCGCGCCCCCTTTTCTCATTTTATTGCTGAGCTACTTTATTCCCTACGCATTCATCGGAGCACTCACCCTCGCGCTCTCTTACTTTCTCTCTTACGCCTTTATTTCAGAACAACTCAGAGAAAAGACGCGCCATCGCCGCTATCGCTATAGCTTCTTGCGCTTTTTAATGGGGTTTATTTTAGTTTGGGATTTCTTTAAACGCGGGCACTACCTGCCACTTAAGAGATTGGCAGGCCCACTTCTTTTTTCACTTTTTCAAGTGGCCTTAATGGGGCCCTCTTTTTGGTATCTTCCCCTGTGCGCTCTCGCGGGGTGGGGACTCTTTGAGATTTATTACCGAAAAGTTCTTGAGGAAAAATTAAACGGTGCTAGCTCAGATCAACCAGATCATAGAGATGATCACGAAATTCCTCAAGCGTCGCCGAGCGCAGAAAGCGCGAGCGAAGTTCCTCCGGTCGATCAAAGTCCTCAAATAGATAGCGAGAAAAACTCTTAAAGCGCTTTAGGATATTGGAGTCCGCGCGCCCTTCTTTTCTAAACTCTCTGAGCAGAGTTTCAAAGTAGAGCTGAATTTGAGGAGCGCGGTCTTGCATGACATATTCTTCGTTCTCATAGAGATGGCGCGATTTACTGCGATAATAGCTGGCAAGCCACGGCGTCTTTAGGGCCCCGCGCCCCACCATGATGGCATAGACTCCGCACTCATTAAACATGCGCTCGATATCCCCAATATTCCACACATCACCATTGCCGATAATGGGAACTTTTGAAACTTCAACGGCGTGTTTAATGTAGCTCCAGTCGGCGACACCTTGATAGAGTTGATTGCGAGTGCGCCCGTGGATAATAATGCCATCGACCCCTTCGCCTTCAAAGATGCGCAGGCGCTCTTCAAAGTTTTCAGTCGACTCATAACCCAGGCGAATTTTGACGGTAAATGTGCGATTGAAACTTCGCCGCACTTTTTGCACCACACTCACTAAGGCGCGGTGATCTGAGAGCAGCCAAGAGCCGCCCCGGTGAGAATTTACTTTTTTAGAGGGGCAGCCCAGGTTTAAATCGAGATGTTCAAAGCCAAGCGATTCGATGAGCTGACCCATGACCTCAGTTTCAGCGCGCTCACTGGTGAGAATTTGATAGGTGGTTTTGCGGCGAACCTTCTGGTCGGCATAGGCACCACGGCCAAAGTGCTCGAGCACCATTTTTTCGTGGGGCACTCCCACAGTGGGGACGCGCAAGAAGTCGGTTGAGAGTTGATCCCACTCTGGATAGAGCTTTAAGATGGTTCGGCGGTAGCCCTCGTCGGTGACTCCCTCCATGGGAGCAAAGAGCAGGGAGCCGCGGCTATAGGGAAGTGGGTTGGTACTCATAGGGGCCAGATTAAAGACGAGCTGTGACCGCTCGTCAATCTTTTTTGTGATAAGCGTCAATATGGTCAAGCGCCGCCGGTAGTGATAACAAAGGGCAGTGATTCCCGTAAGCATTGCTCTGTTCATAAAAAATGTTGATCAAGATGGACTATCCATCTGGATGCAACGTCGTTTTGAGGCCGGGGCACTCTACAATCGCTGGGAGTTTCCCGGAGGCAAGCTCGAAGTGGGCGAGAGCGCACTCGAGGCAGTGCTAAGAGAAGTGCAGGAAGAAGTGGGTGTTGTGGCTCCGGCGGGAGAGTTTAAGCTCTTTAAGCGCTTTAGCTTTCAGTACCCCGATCGCCCGCACTTACAGCTCTTTGCCTTTATCTCTTCGTTTGGCGATCTTCCGGGGGGCAAAGGTGAGTGGAGGCGCTTTAGCTATGGGCCAGCTCGCGAGAGTGAGAGAGTCGATTTTATGCCGGCCAATCACCAGCTCATCGATGAGCTTTTAGAATTTTTTAAACAACACTACCATGCAGGTCTCTTGGAGGAAGTGTGGGCGAAATAAAGTTAGTTGCTGAATTTTTTTGTTTGAGTCTGGCCTTAGGAGTCGGAATCTATACACCGCTGGCCTCGACCAAGCTCACGGGCGTGGGCTTTTTTAACATGGCCCAAACCATCTGCTTAGTTGCCATCGTCGTTGGCCTGGGACTGCATCTTTCCTATGCCCACATCGCTAATCCGCAATCTATTGCGGCGATTATCTCCTTGGTGGCCATGGCCATCGCGCGCGCTCTTCATAAAGACAAAAAGTCCCTTTTTATGTGGGGACTCTACTTTGTTCAAAACCTAGCGCTCATCTATCTCTTTTTAAGAATGAGTAACGGCGTCTTAGGGCATTTTAGTTACGCCCTCTCAAGCGCCCTCTACTTGGGCATCATCACCTACGCTATGATTTTGGGTCACTACTATCTCGTTGTTCCCAAACTCACTGTGCGTCCGCTCATTAAAAGTGTGGTAATTCTCTGGACACTGATGTTTTTAAAAGTCGCCTCTTCATGCTTTGAGCTCTCAGCGAAGTGGGCCTTCTTTGCAGAGGGCACCAGCCTCGGCGCTGGCTTTTCTTTTAACTGGTTGCTGCTGTCCATGCGTTGGTTGTGGGGTTATGTGGTGATCGCCATCATGAGCTACTTTGTTTGGAAGCTCGTGCGTATGCGCTCCACTCAAAGCGCCACTGGCATTTTCTATGCGATGACTTTCTTTGTTCTAGTGGGCGAGCTCACCGCTGCCTATATGTTCTTAAGCTACGGACTTCTCCTATGATGACTGTGACAATGACTTGCCCCGAGTGTGGTTCGGGAATCCATGTATACCCCAATGCCGAGGCTTCTCGGGCAGAGTGCGACGTCTGCCAAAAAGTGGTCGACGTTCATTTTACGAAAGAGCATGAAGCGGGAATTCTCAAAGAGTGCCCCTGCTGTTCGCGCAAAGATTTCTATCAGCAGCGAGACTTCAATCGCAAAATTGGGGTGATGCTTTTTGTGATTGCGGCGATCGCCTCCATCTGGACTTATGGCCTCTCCTTTGTGGTTCTCTACGTCTTTGACTTTCTTCTTTTTAAACGGCTGAGCTCAGTGGCCATTTGCTATAAGTGCGACACTATCTTTAGAAATGTGGCCAACCTTAAGGAAATCCCCGGTTTTGACCACGAGATGAATGACCGCATTAAGTACGCTGATCACGACTTTCAGGGCAAACCCCTAGAGCATTAGTTAAGTATTTGAAAACGTGAATGGTATCGCGTACTTGACGAGTTTGTGATACACTGCTACAAAATGAATGATATTGACTCTAAGGGCGTCTTAGCCAGCGACTTTTTCAAGCTTAGAGTTTATAATAGCAAGGGTTTTCCGGTGATGTCGCAAAAGGCGACCTAGCGCTGGGATCTCAAACAAGGAATTTGACCTATAGAGCCTCCGTTACATAGCGGTCACCAAAGCGTTAAGCCGACCGTCTACATTAAAACCCCCTCATTTTCACTCTCACAGGAACGTGTCTCATGGACGTGATTAGCCCTCTTGAACTTGCGGGCCTCGTTGTTTGTTTGGTGGGTTCGGCCTTCTATTCTGGTTCAGAAGCCGTGCTCATGTCAGTTGGCGTGGATCGCGCCAAACAAATTATTGAAGAAGGTGGCTCGCGCGCCAAAATTATGAGCTTCATGCTCGATAAGCCCAGCGAGCTTTTAACCACCATCTTGGTGGGAAATAATATCGTCAACATCTGGGCCTCGGCCTTGGCGACCACCATTGCCGCGCGTATTTTTAAAAGTGACGCCGTGGGGATTTCGGTCGGGGTGACCACACTGGTGATTTTGATCTTTGGCGAAATCATTCCCAAGACCTTTGCCCGCTCGCGCGCTGAGAAGCTCTCAGTGGCCACGATCTCTATTCTTCGCACCATGTACTACATGATTTATCCCATCGTGACGGCGATGGTGTGGTTTATCAAAGTCTTCCTGGGCAATAAGGGCGAGCTCGGTGGTCGCTTGGTCACTAAAAACGATATTGAGTACATGATTAGTAAGGCCGAAAAAGAGCGCTCGATGGATTCTAAGCAGCTCGATCTACTTAACTCAATTCTTGAATTTCCAACTATCAAAGTAAAAGACATTATGGTTCCGCGCACGAAGGTGAAGTCGATTGATACCACGATGACCTTTGAGAAAATGATTGAAACAGTCAAAATGGACACCCACTCACGCTACCCGGTGTGTGAAGGTGGACTCGACAATACCATTGGCTTTCTTCACGTGAAGGACCTCGCTTTTATTCGCGGGGAAGAGAAGAAAAACTTTAGCTTTGATAAAGTTTTAAAGCGCCCCTTCTTTGTCTATGAGCATATGAAGATTCAAGCGGTCTTTGATTACATGAACCGCAAGAAAGTTCACTTGGCCCTAGTTAAAGACGAGAACGGTCTGGTCGTGGGGATTGTGACTCTTGAAGATATCGTTGAAGAAATTCTCGGTGAAATTCAAGATGAGCACGATCGCGATAAAGCGCGCATTCTCAAAGAGTATAGTGAGGACGATTTGCGCACAGGCATTGTGGTTGAAGGCACGATCTCACTACGCGATCTCTACAATGATTACGACATTAAGATTCCGCTCAACGATAACTACTCAACTCTGGCCGGTTTTATTCTCGACATGCTCGGCAATAATTTTCCTGGGCAGGGGCAAATCATCGTTTGGGAAGGCTTCTCATTTGAACTCATTAAAGTGGATGAGTATGAAATTCGCGAGATTCGCATCCGCGATGTCGACGGTGAAAAACATCTCTATTCGCGCCGCGAGGCCGAAGCTGAGTCGTCGTCTTCTCAGAGCCGCGACAGTGATCGAGGCAGTGAGGGTAAATCATACTCTTCAGATTTTAGCCCAGCGAAATAAATTCGGTTTATTCTCCCGTCGGTGGTGAGAGATTCGCTTGAATGATGCGGCGGATATACTCGAATAACCGGCCTAGTCTTATGATGGGGCGTCTTTGACACAACCTATAATTTAAGACTGTTTTTGGGGAGAAATCCATGCTCAGCTTTGAAAGAATGTATGCTGATGGACATGAAGAAGTCGTCTTCTTTTCTGATTCATCTTGTAACCTAAAGGCCATCGTGGCCATCCACAACACTACTTTAGGACCTGCCCTTGGTGGCACGCGTATGTGGCCCTACAAAAGTGAAGCAGAAGCTCTTGATGACGTTCTTCGTCTCTCAAGAGGCATGACTTATAAAGCTGCTGTGGCCGGACTCAATCTTGGTGGTGGTAAGGCCGTGATCATCGGCGATCCCAATAAAGATAAATCAGAAGCACTCTTTCGCTCATACGGTCGCTTCCTCGAGTCACTCAACGGTCGCTACATCACGGCTGAAGACGTCAACATCACTGTGGATGACATTGATCACATCTATACTGAAACTTCGCACGTGGCCGGTATCTCAAAAGCCCACGGTGGTTCAGGAAATCCTTCACCGTACACGGCCCTCGGTGTCTACCGCGGGATTGAAGCTTCTTGCTTGAAAGTCTTTGGTGATCGCTCAGTTAAAAATAAAGTGGTCGCACTCCAAGGAACGGGCTCAGTGGGTCGCCACCTTGGTGAGTACCTCGCCAATGATGGAGCGAAGATTTTCTTCACTGATATCAATGAAAGAAATATCGAAGCATTCAAAGAGGCCATTCCAAATGCTGAGTTTGTAGGCCCTGAAGAAATCTACGACGTGGACGCTGATATTTATTCTCCGTGTGCGCTTGGTGCTACGGTTAACGACCGCACAATTGATCGCCTTAAGTGCAAGATCGTTGCTGGGGCTGCTAACAACCAACTCGCTGAAGCTCGCCACGGTGATATGCTTAAAAATAAAGGCATCCTCTACGCTCCCGACTACCTCATCAACGCTGGTGGCGTGATGAACGTCTCACTCGAGTTTGAAGGGTGGTCAGAAGAGAAGGCGCTGAGAATGGTTAATACCATCTTTGATACAACTCTGAGAATTTTCAAAATCTCTGACGAGCAAGATATCCCAGTTTATAAAGCGACTGACGTTCTTGCTGAGGCCAGACTTGATTCCATCAAAAAGATTAAGGGTACCTATCTTGGAAAGGTCGAACACCGTCTTCCAAGCTCAAAGCGTCGCCATTAATTATTTGATTTAAAACGAATTTCATCGAATGCCCGATAGTCTCTATCGGGCATTTTTATTTGGGGGAGAGCACTTTTCCCCATGCAGGTGCGCAGGGCAAAATTTCGCTACAATAGGGGAATGTTGAAGACTAGGAAGGTCATCACTTTTACCCTCGCCACTCTCTTAAGCTTTCCGCTTTGGGCGCAAAGTACTACGCCTACGCTCGATTTTGACGATGCTATTTTTCCCGAACTCGCCACCTCGGCGCGGGCCTTGGCCATGGGCAATGCCTATGTTGGAAAGGTCGACGACTCGGCCAGTGCTTTTTATAACCCCGCGGGGCTAGGCACTGTTCGCCACGCTCACTTGCACCTTTCAAACTTTCACCTCGAGACCAACAAAGATTGGATGACCCTGGGGGCGGGCGGAAAAGCGCTCAATGTCTTTAGTAAGTTCACTAAGGGTTTTAGTGTCGATGGTTTGCGCCAACTCTTAAAAGATAATCCAGGAAACGCCACTTATAACGACTTTCATTTCACGCCAAACTTTACCATGCGCTTTTTGAGCTTTGGTTATCTAATCAGTAAGAAAACGCGCGCGAAGTATGATGGGACGACGGCCTCACCCAATTTTGAGTACGCCAATCGTCTCGATCACGGCCCCTATGGAGCTTTGAACCTCTCGCTGTTTGGCGGTGTCTTTAAAGTGGGCACAGCTGTGTTTCTCCTCAATAGAAACGAAGAAATAAAAGCACAAGATATCAACACTGCCGTCACCGAAGACCCCAATAAAGGGGTGATGTTGATGGTCAATGCGGGGGCGAGACTCACGCTTCCCATGACCTGGCTGCCCACGGTTGCGGCCACCCTTCACAATGCCGGTGAGCAGAGCTTTTCAAAAACCGGTGGCCCTGAAGCTCCCGATACAATCAAACAAAATCTCGTGCTCGGTTTTTCTTTAACTCCGCAAATCGGCAAGGCCTTGCGCCTACATCTCGAGGTCAACTACAAAGATGCCATGGATAGCTATGGCGTCGATACTGCTCGTCGCATTCAAGCGGGAATGGAACTCGATATTGCTCGCAAATTCTTCCTGCGCGCCGGAATGGCCGACGGTTGGGGCTCGGGTGGTATTGGTCTGCGCACGCCAAAGCTTGAAGTGGATCTCACCACCTACGCGCGCGACCTCGATCCCACTGGCTATCGCAAGAATGAAGACCGCCGTTTTGTTCTCTCCTTTTCTTCCGGATTCTAAGCCGGTTTCTAGGCCATAAATACGTCAGTACCGAATTCGTGATCTTGCCCCCGCAGAAATAGGGTAATGTGTTGAATTTGGGTACCCATGAAGTATATGATTCTTCACTTGCGCAACGCGCGAGAAATGACAATTCAATGTGCGAGCGATACTCTTGGCGCACTCAAATTCTATCGGCACTAAAAAAGGATTCGCCATGTTAGAGAAGACGAGAGAAACCCGCACGCCTGGGGGGCACAATTCTATGAAAGCAAGAAGCATCGAGGATAAACTCACACTCGCAAAGAAGCATGGTCTCTCAAAAGATGACCTAGTCGCTTTTCTGCGCAATATCTATCTCTCGCGTCGCCTCGACGACACAGAGATTACGATGAAGAAGCAAACCAAAGCTTACTTTCAAATCTCAGGTGCTGGTCACGAAGGGATTCTCTCGGCCGCGGCTAAAGTTTTAAAGCCAGCGTATGATTGGTTTATTTGTTATTACCGCGACCGCGCCCTTTGCACCGGTCTTGGTGTCACTCCCTACGAAATGCTTTGTCAGGCCAACGGTAACGTGGGTGATACTGCTTCACACGGCCGCCAGATGCCTGCCCACTGGGGCAATGTGAAGCTCAATATCGTCAACAAGTCTTCATGTACTGGAACACAATTTCTTCAGGCTTGTGGTCTTGCTGAGGCAGGTCTCTACCTCAATAAGCTCAAAGAAGATGGCATCGATACTCAAGGTTATAAATTTCAAAAAGACGAAGTGATCTACGTCTCAACTGGTGACGGCACCACTTCTCAAGGTGAATTCTGGGAAGCGATGACCACGGCCTGTGTGAACAAGCTTCCCGTGCTTTTCATGGTAGAAGATAACGGCTACGCAATTTCAGTTCCCGTGTCTGTTCAAACTCCTGGTGGCTCAATCTCTAAAGCACTCGCCAATTTCCCCGGGCTCACGCTCTTTGAAACTGATGGCAACTGTCCTATTGAGTCTTACGCCACGATGACTGAAGCGGTGGAGCATATCAGAAAAGGTAATGGGCCAGTTCTCGTTCATGCCCATGTGACTCGTCCTTACTCTCACTCGCTCTCAGACGATCACGCCATGTATAGAACTCAAGAAGACCTCAATGATGAAAAGCAAAGAGACGTCTTTAATGCCTATCCTAAAATGCTCATCGAAGCGGGAGTGATTTCTGAAGAAGAGAGAAAAGCTCTCTACGACGAAGTCTCAGCAGAGTGTCGTGAGGCCATGAATAAGGCGATTGAAACCCCTTGGCCAGAAGTTCACACTTCAACTGATCACCTCTACTCAAGCGAAAAGCCAATCGACTCAGAAGAGCTCTTTTCTAAGCCCGCTCAATTCACTGGCAAGGATGATATCCCGATGGCCGGTGCGATTAACAAAGTTTTAAAAGATGAGTTTTCAAGTAATCCACTTCTGCGCATGTTTGGTGAAGACGTGGCCGACTTTACTGAGCTTCATAAACTCGACGACCCCAACCTCAAAGGTAAGGGCGGCGTTTTCAAACTCACCCACGGCGTTCAGCGCGTCTCGCGCGAAGGTCAGGTTTTTAATTCACCTCTAGCTGAGGCCAATATCATTGGTCGCGCCATCGGTATGGCGATGCGTGGGATTAAGCCCGTGGTTGAAATTCAGTTCTTCGATTATATCTGGACTGCTTACATGCAACTTAAAAATGAAATGGCGACCACTCGCTATCGCTCGGGCGGTGACTTCACTTGTCCGATGGTGGTGCGCGTGCCAATTGGTGGCTACCTTCGCGGTGGCGCCATGTACCACTCTCAATGTGGAGAGTCTTTTTACACGCACATTCCAGGTATTCGCGTGGCCTATCCGTCAAACGCAGCTGATGCCGCTGGTCTTTTAAGAACCGCCATCCGCGCAGATGATCCGGTGATGTTCCTCGAGCACAAGCACCTCTACTACCAAGGCTACAATCGCTCTGCCGATCCAGGCGAGTATATGATTCCTTTTGGTAAGGCCCGTATCGCGCGCGAAGGTAAGGACGCGACAGTGGTCACATGGGGTGCTTTGGTTCAAAAGTCTCTTGAAGCCGCTAAGAAGCTCGAAGCTGAAGGCTATAGCGTTGAGGTCATTGACCTAAGAACGCTAGCGCCTTTTGATATGGACGCGATTAAAGCCTCGCTGCAAAAAACCAATCGTCTCCTCGTTGCCCACGAAGAAACTAAGACTTCTGGCTTTGCGGGAGAGATCGCTGCAAGAGTGAATGAAGAGTGTTTTGAAGCCCTCGACGCTCCGATTATGCGTGTGACTGCTAAAGATTCACACATTGCCTACTGTCCTCAACTTGAAGATGACCTCCTTCCTCAAATTGAAGACGTGGCAAATGCGCTACGAACTCTCGTTCGCTACTAATTTTTGTCTTTTCTTCCAAGCGGGCAAGTCTCTACAGCTTGCCCGCCATTCATCTCGCACTAATTCATACCGACATCGCAAGCCCCAGCGCTGAGAATCAACTTGCAGTCCATACTTCTTGCGCACGATCTTACTGACGGCGTGGGCGGGCAGAATACGCTCGGTTAAAAACCGCGCCTTGCCACTGCGCTCTTTGAGTGGCGCAGAGTGCAGCAGCAGCAGGAGTGCCATTAAGAGCGCACTGAGCTGCTGGCGAAAAATGAGCACAACAATCAGCGGTAAGCTTGCACTGACAAAGAATTCGGGAGCGGGCGTGTGATGCAGGAGTGCAAACCACTTGGCAATCATGGGCCCAGTCAGAAACGAAAGAGGGGAGACGAACACACTTAAAAAAAGTAGTGGAAAGAAAAGACAAAAGAGCCACGTGAGAGCAAAGCCCATGACTATGGACCAAGGAGCAATCGCGCCTCCAGAAAAGAAGGCCAAAATCAAATTGGCGACAAAAAGATTAAAGATCAGCGAGAGCTTTGAGCTCTCTGCGCTCGCGATAAAAATTCCCAGAAAAGTAAAGCTATAGAGAAAGCTCTGGGGAGAGTGCCTAAAACTTCCAAAGGCGTAATCAAGCGCCATGATAATGAGAAAGAGTGGGTAGAGCTCTCTTCCTTTAAAGAGCGACTTACTGGCCAGGATCAGTCCCACGCGCTTACAAGAATAAAAGCCCGCCAGAGTGAGCGGGGCCAGGTAGAAAAGAGAGCGCCACAGGGGTGAGCGGATTAAGGGGCGAATGAAAAAAAGAAGCGCGCCAAAGTGCAGTCCCGAAGGGGTAAAGAGGTGGGTGAGGTTGAATTTCTGATGAAGGGCGCGAGTCGCAGGGTTTAGCCAGCGCTTTTCACCCAGAGTGGTCGAGATCAGAAAGTCCGCGTGTTCAGCGTTGGTGTAGTGCTGGCGCAGACGCTGGTGCTGCTCCATAATCCAAGGGCTTAGGTTGACTCCAGGCGAGGGGTCGCTGTGAGGGGGCCTTTGTAAGTGAAGAGAGAAGCCCAGGAGTGCACTGCATATAAGGATCCATCGTAGTCTTTTATCCATAATTTGCTAGCTGCTTTCTGGGCGGCGAGGGATGGCCCTTAACACAGTGAAAGTATTGGAGTATCACTGGCCTCTAAGAAGTTTTGAACTAGGTAGAGAATTATGAGTCTATTAAGTCGCGCGCTCAGAGCTGATATCAAACGCTTTATGGAAGAGGATGACCTCTCTCGCAATGCCTTTTATGTCACGAACCTTCCCCGGGAAAGGGTTACTTGTCAGCTCAAGGTGAAAAGTGCGCTCAGGCTCGCTGGTATGCCGTTCTTTGTGGAAGTCTTTCGCTATCTCTCGGGTAACGATAATCTCCTAGAAGAGCTGCTGGCCTTTGAAGGGCGCGACTACCAAGCTCCCGATGTGATCACCTTTGAGCTGCCCTTTGATCTCGCTCTGACCGGAGAGAGACTTGCGCTCAATCTTCTTCAGCGTGCTTCAATGATTGCGACGTTTACTAAAAAGTTTGTGGATAAGACTGAAAATTATCCCATTAAAATTTTGGACACCAGAAAGACCACACCGGGTCTGCGCTCGCTTGAAAAGTACGCAGTGAGAATTGGCGGTGGACAGAATCACCGCTTTGGCCAAGCGGATATGTGGATGGTGAAGGATAATCACAAAAAAATTCTCGGCGGCGTCAGTGGCGCTGTAAAATTCTTTAAAGACCAAGGCCTTTTCTATACCAATATCGAAGTTGAAGTTCACAACTTGGCCGAACTCAAAGAGGCGCTTGACTTGGGTATCACCCATATCATGCTCGACAATTTTTCTCCCGCCGATATCGATGCGGCCAGAGACTTAAAGCGACCCGGAGTTACTTTTGAAGTCTCCGGTGGAGTGACCCTTTCAACCATTGATCAATACTTAAGAGCAGGAGTCGATGCCATAAGTATCGGCGCTCTCACCTATGGAGCTCCCCCAGTGGATCTCTCGCTAAAATTTGAGAAGAAGTCATGAGTAGCTATCAATTTGATGTCTTAATTATTGGAACTGGAGTGGCAGGTCTTGCTGCTGGAGTGAAGCTCGCTGAAAGTGGTCTGCGCATCGGGCTTGTGACCAGAGAAAAAGACCCCAATATCTCAAACACCTACTGGGCCCAGGGCGGGATTATCTATCGCAAAGAAAGTGATCAAAGCCTAGTGGATGACATCATGAAGGCTTCGGCCTTTACCTCTAACGAAGAGGCGGCAAAGCTGTTGGCCGAGAAGTCACCGGCCATTTTAAAAGAACTACTCATTGATAAGGCCCATACTCCCTTTGAGCGAGGTGACGATGGGGAGCTGCGCTTTACTAAAGAAGCGGCCCACTCACATGAGCGCATTCTCTATAAGGGCGATTTCACGGGCAAGGAAATTCAAATTTCCCTTTTAAACTACCTCAAAGATAAAACTCGCTTTCCAAATGTATCAATTCTCTCTGGCCATACGGCCATTGATCTCATCACGCCCCTTCATCATGGCACAACTATCGGTCAGCGCTATGAAGAAAATCGCGTGCTAGGCGCTTATGTCTTTCAGGCCGAGCGCGCAGAAGTGGTGAAGGTGCTTGCGCGCACGACTATCTTGGCCACCGGGGGCATTGGCGCTCTCTATCTACACCACTCTAATAACGAAGGCGCGCGCGGAGATGGGCATGCCATGGCCCGCAGAGCGGGGGCGACGCTCATTGATATGGAATTCATTCAATTTCACCCGACGACATTCTTTGATCGTTCGGCCCACCGGCGTTTTCTTATTTCTGAGGCCGTGCGCGGGGAAGGGGGAAAACTGATCAATTCCAATGGGGAAGCTTTCATGGAGCGCATCCACCCCGACCGCGAACTCGCCCCGCGCGACATCGTCGCCCGAGCGATTGCGGAAGAAATTATTGAAACGGAACACGATTGCGTCTATCTCGATATCAGTCATAAAGATGCCTCTTGGCTTAAAGAGCGCTTTCCCACGATCTATGAACACTGTCTGCGCCAGCGCGTGGACATAACCAAGGGACCTATCCCAGTGGTTCCGGCCGCGCACTACACCTGTGGTGGGGTGAAGACGGATCTGCACGGGCGCACAAATCTTCTCGGTCTCTACGCGGTAGGTGAGGTCGCTTGTACCGGACTTCATGGGGCCAATCGCCTCGCTTCAACTTCGCTTTTAGAAGGACTCACCTTTGGCTACCTCTCGGCGCAAACCATTAAGGACGAGATTGATCAATTTGGCGAATACCCGGAACATAAAATTCGCGATTGGGTCTTGGGTGTCGCCGAGAGTGATGATGCGCTCATTTCTCAAGACTGGATGACCGTCAAGCAGACGATGTGGAACTACGTCGGGCTCACTCGCTCACGCAATCGACTCAAGCGCGCTGAAGCGATGTTTAGTGAGCTTCACCATGAGATTGGAAAATTCTACAAAAATGCCATGCTCAAAGACAGCCTGATTGGTCTGCGCAACGCTGTTGAAATCGGCCTTGAAGTTCACAAGGCGAGCGCGCGCAATAAAGAGTCTGTGGGCTGCTTCTATCGCAAGAGCTAATTTTCTTCGAGGCAATCCGCTGCTTGGGAATAAACGGCGAGGGCCATGGCCTGGTGCTGGTAGGCCATGGAGTCGTCTAGTTCAGGAATGAGCCCAGGGTTTTTCTCTAGGGGATAGGTGGCAGCCGCCGTGAGGTTGTGAAAGAGCTTTCGCTCAGAAAAATAAATTTCATCCATGGAGATCGTCCTTGGAATCGCTTTGATCTCATTGACACCCACTCCTTCATAGAGTTTGATGAAAGTTTTCCGATCACTTTGAATCTGATCACCGACTATCGCATTCACATCTTGATAACCGTAAAATTTCTCTGTGAGTAAGCCTAAGTTTCCAGAAACTTGCGTCGCGCACTTTTGACTAAAAGACTTTAAGAGTTTTGAGATCTGGCGGTTGTAGCCTTGATAGATATTCAAGCTTGGCACGCGGTAGCGCTCTGCTTTGTAGGTCGTTGGGATTTTTAAATGAGCGCCCAGTGAAACGAGAATAATAAGAAGTAGATGCTTTTTGGGTGAGAGATTTTTAAAGAGACTTAAAAAGGCTGGCAGCAAAATAATATTTGCGTAGAGTGCGTTCTTGGTGGCATTGGCGTTGTAATTGACTTGTAGGAACAGAAAGCAAATGAGCAGGATGCTTGCGCAATTTACGAGTTCATTTTTTTGAGCTTTTTTAAAGCTCGCGTAGCAAATCACCACTGCTCCTAGAAGCATCGGCAAGAAGAGTTCACTAATAAAGAGGGCGCCTTTAAAGCGCTGATATAAAGTTTCTATGTCTCTTGGAGGATCAAAGTGTCTGGCGAGTCTCATTGAGCTAATTTCAATTCCAAAGACGGGCTTTGCGATTAAGAGAAAGGCAATGTAGCCCAGATAGAGCGCGCTGAAGGAGATCGCTACTTTTGAGACTTTAGAATTTGGGCGCGCATTCATTTGATGAAAGGCAATCAGGGCACAGCCAAATATAAACGAAGATATGTGGGCGAGACTCCCGAGGATGAAAAAGAGGGCGATCTTCCTTTCATCCCTTTCGATGAGAGCATGGATGAGCAGAGTGAGAAAAAATACTCCCGGGAGAATATTTTCAAAGGAGGTGGCATAGGTATAGGGGATGGGCAGGGCCATGGTGGCCAAGCAAATGAGGGCTGCAGCTGTCCAAGAGAAGTAGCGCTTACACAGAAAAAAGAGGCTTGATGAAATGAGGGCGTACCAAAGGACACCTAAAAAGCGCATTGCCCGAATTGAACCAAAGAAGGAGTAGGTGAATGTGTTGAGGGCCTTGACTACCGGGAGGTGAAGCTCAAAGAGGCTCGCGGGTGAAAAACCGTGAAAGACATAGAGAATCTCATCGCCAATAAAAGGGTCCCAGAGCTGATCATATTGCAGCCACACAACTAAAGCGAAGACGCTCAAAGTAAGCAGGAGAAAAAGCGAAAGATTCACTCCGAGAAAGGTTCTTTGCTTAAAAGGTTTTAAAAGATTTTGTGTTATTTGATTCAAGCTTGGCCTAAGAGAAAATGATTTATTCTCTATACTACCTCAGTGGCCGGGTGAGACAAGGCCCCAGGATTTCTCCTGGGGCGCTCAAAAGGTAGGATTTTGACGGGTACAGCTCTTCATCCATAAAGAGTTCTCTGCCGTGGGGATCAGACGTCTCTCAAGTAAGGGGGGACTCTGGCGTTTACGAATCTCCTTGAGACGTGGGGGCGGGTATATCTTTGCCAGTTAAGCTGATTTCTTAGTCATTAAAGTGGTCTTGGTGAGTTCCGTCTCACCAGAGACCGTTTGAGTGAGAACCTGCGTCCATGTAAGTTCTGGAGCTGCTTGCTCGGTTTCAAAACAGCGCTCAAGCTTGTTCTCTTCCACTGAGATCGAAGCCTTAGTCGCTGGATCAAGCATACAGTCGTAAAGGCTTGATTTTCTGAGGTACGAGTAGGCCCACTTGCAATTTTCAAACGTAGTGCCGACGAAATTGCAGTGAACAAGGTTGTTAAATTCGAAGGTGCAATCTTCAAAAGTACAGTTGATGAAGTCGCAATTCTCAAATCTCGAGCCATAAAAAACGCAGGACTTGAAGGAAACGTTAGTAAAGGTGGTGAGAGAGAAGAGAGAACCAGAAACACTCAAGCCATTGAAATCTGAAGACTTAATGATCTCATTTTCAATAACTTCATACTGAGCGTGTGCTTCTGAGCTGAGGTGGTTAGAAGTGAAGAATTGGGTTAGTGTGCTCATATTTGTCTCCTTCTCATCCTGCGTCTTGCGATCTGAAATGCAATTGCATTTTGATGCGCAATCCCATGATACGATACTTGACCACTTGCGTCAAGAAAGAAAATTTCATTAAGAAACTTTTTTGCAAGACGATAAGGATTATGAGCATTTAGGCCTCCGAGCGATATCGAACTATCAGCTACTTAGGGGCTAAAATGAAATTGCAGGACGCAAAAACAGACTTGGAGAGCGCTTATGAGCGAGTTTAACAAAGACCAACTAGATAACTTTTTAGGTGTTGTACGCAAATACATGCAGGTTCGGGGTCCTATGTCCCAGAAGGAGCTGGCCGAGCTCACGGAGGTAGGGGTCTCGACCATGAGTCGCTTTCTCACTCAGAAGACCAACGATCTCAATCCCCAGCTCATTGCCAAGGTGGTGGCCAAGCTGCAGATCCCGCTTCATGAAATCATCGATTTTGTCGAAGAGGACTATGCAGACAAGTTCATCCGCTTGGTGAAATTTTATAAAGCAGAGGATGAAGACCTAGAAGATGGCCCGCGCTTTAGTGAAGATGTGGATCAGAAGGTCGGCGAGGTCACAAAGACCGAACCCATGAGTGGGCCCGCTAAGGGCGGCGGCGATGATCTCGACGACGCCATGATGAAGGCCTTAGGCCATGGCGGAACTGCCCAGCGCAATGCCAGTGCGCAAATTACGATCGGAGGAAAGAAGCGAACCATTTCTTTTTCCTCTGAGGGAGATAGAGAAAAAAGTCTGCGCGAGAAAATTGAATCGCTCTCTCCCAGACAAAAAGCTTATATGTCAGATTTTCTCAATCTAGACATGGAAGGACGCGACTTGGTGGTGGATATTGGCAACAACCTCTTTCGCTACTTCAGACAAAAGGGAATGGATTATTAGAAAAACACTGCTACTTTTGATTTTAACTTTTTCTAGCTTCAGTGCTCAGGCACTGCCTGGAAAAGTCTCGGTGTTTTTTCTCTCGGCCCTCTCCGCTGGCAAAAGTTCATGGCTTCCCAGCGGTATCGAACTCCTAGGGCAAATTGCTCAAAATGAAATTTACGAATGCCAACCTATGGGCGGTGGATGCTTTCACCCGCAACTGGGCTTTATCGAAGATCCAGATAAACTGGCCAAAGAAGACGAGCCACAACCACTCAAGCTCAAGACCATGAATGCTACCGAGACAAACGTCATGGACTGTGATGATAACTACTATTTTGATATCTATTGTGGGAAGGCCAAGCCGGTGGCCAAGAGAGCGAAGGCCAAGCTCGAGTTGTGGATTGATACTTCCAGTAGCCTTCGCGCTGTGGATAGTCCACAGGCCGAAAGTTTTTGCTATCGAAAGAGTTTTGCTGAGCGAGTGGTAGAGTCTTGTGGCGAAAAAGTTCGCATCAGTCTCTTTGATACTTCAAAAAAGGCGATGGGAACTTTTCGCGATCTTTGTGGAACTTATGGACTCAACGATCAAACGCGCCTAATGAAGTGGATTGAAGAATCAACGGCCGATCATTTGGTGTTGGTGACCGATATTGACGAGCTCTCGATGAGGCTATCAGACTTTTTAGATCGCATTGGTGCCAAGGTCTATGGTGTGGGCACCTCAGGGCTTGAAGGTCCTCAGTTTACCGACTACGCAAAAGAAATCGCTAAGAGCTGTCAGATGTGATAGCTTCCTTTCATGTTTAAAGCGCTTGTCAGCTGGTCTCAGCGCGAGTTCGGCGATTTGCCGTGGCGACGCGATCACGACCCCTATAAAGTTTTAGTCTCTGAAATCATGCTCCAACAAACGACGGTGGGCACGGTGCTTAATCATTTTGATCGCTTTCTTGAGCGCTTTCCCACTGTGCACGATCTAGGAAGGGCTAGCGAGGAAGATGTGCTCGTGGCCTGGAAGGGACTGGGCTACTATCGACGCGCAAAAAATTTGCGAAAGGCCTGCGCGGATATCGTCCTCAATCATGGCGGAAAAATTCCTTGTGATTTAGAAGAGCTGCTCTCAATTAAAGGCATCGGCGACTATACGGCGCGCGCGCTGCTGGCCTTTTCTTTTAATCGGCCCGCCCTCGCTGTTGACGCTAACCTCGAGCGTGTGCTCGCACGCTATTATGGAATTGAAGAATATAAAGGGCCAAAACTTCAAAAGCTGGTGCGAGAGAAGTTTGAGGCGGGAGAGATTCTGAGCGCTGAAATGAAGAAGCTTGGTGGCCGCGATCTCAATGGCTCTTTAATGGATCTTGGCCGGGTCTACTGCCAGGCGAGAAAGGCCGACTGCCCCCTCTGCCCCCTCAAAGCCGATTGCGCAAGTAGCGCCAGTCCCGACCCGCTAGCGCTTCCCCGGGTGAAGGCGAAAGAAGTGGTGGATAAGCACGAACTCTCGCTCTTGCGCCTGCTGTGCCAGGAGGGCGGCAAAGTCATTGGAATTAAAAGAGAAGAGGGAGAGTGGCTCGCCGGACAATACGAGCTTCCCACCTTTATTCTGGCCACAAGTGACACGGGACTTGGACAATACCCAAAATTACCCGTGAAAATAAATTATAGTGAGTTGCCTTTCTTCAAAACGACCATTACTAAGTATAAGATTACCAATTATATCCTGGTCGTCTCTAAGGCAGAGCTTGCGAAATTCAAAGTGAAAAAGGGCGTCGCCCTCACTCGGGCCCAGCAAAAAAATCTCTCCACAGCTTCCATGAAGGCGATGAAGAAAGTAGGTGAATGATGATGATGAAGATGATGCTTAAAATGATGAAGACAAAAATACTCATGGCCCTCACATGTCTCGCGTCGACATCCGCCTTTGCTTTGAGCGTGACCACCTACAACGCGGGGATCGCCCATAATTTTGTGGCCCTTGCAAAAGAGCGCGTTCCCTTTATCACCGCTGAGCTTTCAAAGTTTGAGACCGATGTGCTCTGTCTGCAAGAAGTTTGGGATAAGAAGGACCGCGAGTCTGTGGTCAGTGCCCTTCAAAAAGATTATCCCTATATTCACATGGTGGACTTAAAGAAAAAGCGCGCCGACAAAGCGCCCACCTGTAGAGTGAAGCAGCTTTTTGGAAAAGATAAATTTGTGACTTGCGCTCTGAATACTTGTAAAGGAAAAGAGGGTGACGAATACACAGACTGCATCTTAAACCAGTGTGGTGGGCCACTTCAAAATCTCATCGATGAAGATCGTCAATGTGCCACAGCGCTCATGTCGCAAGTGGATAAGAGTTCACTCGGGGCCATTGCAACTGTGCTTAACCCCTTTGTGCGCGCTCCGCTCTTTGCCTACGGTGGCAGCAATGGGTTGATTCTCCTATCAAAGCAGAAATTTGCTAAGACTGACTATGTGGATTGGACTGAAGACTCGACCCTCAATCGCCGCGGGGCCTTGGTGGCAACGTTTGCGAGTGGCGAGAGCGTTTATTGTACGCACCTATCGGCCAATCAAACCTCCATTCCCTACACCGGAAAGTTTGCGAGCTGGGAAGCAGAAAACCTCGCTCAAGTAGAAGACCTCGTTTCTAGATCACTTGATCACTCGCAAGGGGCGATCGTGCTTGGCGACTTTAACGTTTCTCCAGAGCTTCCAGAGTTTGATATTGACGGAGACTTTGAAGCTAATTATCGCCTCTTCGAGCAAGCTGGTTTTGATGCTTCTGTGGATTATATGAATCGTCCAGGTTGTACTTTCTGCGCCGATAACACGTTAGTGGGTGGCGGAAAGAATATGCTACTTGATCACGTCTTCTCTGTGGGTCTCACTCCAGTGAGCTCTAAGCGCGTTTTTGACAGAAAAGTGATCATCGAAGGGCGTGAGCAGAATCTTTCGGACCACTTCGGCGTGCATGCACAATTTGAGTAAATTTTTTTCCAGTTCGCGCCCCTTCTACTTTGTACTCTCAGGGCTTTTTGCCCTGGGATTTTATTTTCTCTATATCGGTCCTCATCTTTCATTTCATGAAGATGCGGGAGGGTATCTCAAGCTCGTCTACAAGATGAGAGACTTAGGCTGGAGTTTTCTCCAGCAAGACTCCGGTTTTTGGCCACCGCTCTACCCATTTTTACTCAATCTCTATGGACTGCTCTTGGGAGGAGGGGTTCTTGAGAACGCTTTGGGGCTTAATTTATGCCTCACCTTCCTGCTCGGTGGCGCCGTCTTTTGCCTCTGTCAATTTCTGCTTGAGAGCCCTCAGAGCTCGCTAGTGGTGAGCGTCGTTGTTTTAAGTAACGGCTTTCTCTACCGCTTTGGCATGAGTAACCTCGCGGCCGAGAGTTTGTACTTTGTGGTCCTACTCTATTTTCTCTCCCACTCAATGCGAACTCACTTTGGTCCCATGCGCTCTTTTTTGTTTGGCTCGCTCATTTTCGTTCGCTATATCCACTTAATTTTCTTTCCAGTCGTTATTTTTTGGAGTCGTACTTGGCGCGAGCGCGCTGTGAATACAGTTTTATTTTTTCTGCCTTTCTTACTCAATCAGGTGCGCCTGATTGCCTTTGAAAACTCGGCCAGAGAAGAGTCGATTGAAAAGGGACTTAAGATGATCCTCAGTGAGCAACTGGGCTTTATCGGAAATGTTCTGGGGACAAGATTGCTAGGACAGTGGGGGACGATCTTAGCTCTTTGTGCCTTATTTTTATTTCTAGTTTGGCGCTCACTCAAATCAACTAAGGCCGAAGATCGCAAGCTCTTTAGCGCTGCGCTTGCCATTGGCTGCTCTTTTATGGCCATCATTTTTGCGACTCATTTCCTATTTGACTCGCGGGTTATTTTTCGAGAACGCATGATCTTGCATCTCTATATCTTGCTGGCCCCGTTGATTCTCTGTCGCAGCCTCTCCTTAAGAACGATTTTAAAGAAATTTATTCTGCTGCTTTTTGTAATTGTGAACGCGGTCACGTTTATAAGAACGATTCACTATCAGCGGGTGATTGAATTTGAAGAAGTGAAGAGAAACTTGAACGCGGTCATTCCTTATCTCGATCAGACGCTTCCCATCTATAGTAATGAGGTCCATCTCTTGAGAGATGTCTATGGCATTGAGAGTGGCGAGCTTTTTTTTAGTTCACTCACTTCCAGGCCAAAAGATCTGCCCGCTCATTTTAAATTCTATGAATTGCGGGTGATGGTAGAAAAATACGTGGAGCCCTTGGAGCAACTCATGAATCAGCTTCCCAAGTGTGACCCGCGCAAGTTTTATGACATTGAGTTGATCACAGAGGCCATTCACTATTCAATTTATGAATTTCAGTTCAGACCAGATCTTGCCAATGAGTGCAGTGGAGAAAAAAACCGAGAAGAGGGATAAGCCGGATTCTGTTTTAGGCCATCATTCGTCTAGGCCCTGAATTACTCCAGGGCTCAAGCATCCTACCCGCCTGCTCAGAGTGGCACCCTTTTGAGTGTACGAGACACTCGCCGCAGGCCTATTTGGATTTGCACCACGTAGAGTTTACCTGTTTTCACTACAGCAGGTGAGATTGCTCTCGTTGGGACTTGGCCGGATTTGCATCTACCCCAAGCGCCCTCAAACCCCTGTACATCCTTTCTGTTGCACTTGTCCTCACCTCACGGTGGACGGGCATTACCCGCTACGTCGCCATATGGTGTCCGGACTTTCCTCCCGAAGACTTGCGTCTTCCGGCGATGGTCCCCTCTTCTCGGTAGAAGAGGTTTACGATGCTTGGGGTTTCTGTGTCAACGAGAGATTCTCTAAATCGCGGCGCGATCAACGAGCAGGCGCTTACAACCGGGGCAAAAGGCAGGGGAGGCGCCAGTGAATACGTCGCTTGCCAGCATCGAATCGAGTTGAAAGTGGCATTTGCCACACTTTCGCTCAATGATAAAGGACAGCGGCGAGTGGTGGCGGTGAGTTTCTAGGACTCTTAGGAAAGCCTCGCGAAAGGGTTTGGGCAGCTCCTCAAGAAGTGCCTCTCGCCGGCGCTCAAGATTGTCTATTTGAAGCTGCTCCTTTTGAGTGAAGCTCTCCACTTCACTTGAGACTTCTTGGTAGGTCTGCTTTGAGCCGGCGATAAAGGACTCACTGTCGCTGATGACTTTTTCTAGCGTTTCTCGCTCTTCTAAAATGGCGTACTCGCTCTCTTCGAGCTCGTTTTTTTGCGCCTGAAAACGAGCAAACTCAGCTTCAAGCGCCTTTAGTTGACTGTCGCTCTTTGCAACTTTTTGATGCTCTTCATTTTGCCCTAAGACCTTGTTGGTCTCATGCAGTTTCTTTTCGAGCTCTAGCTCCGTTTGATGAAGCTCTTGATCGCGCGCACGCGCCTCTTGGAGCTTATCTTCTTCACGCTTTCGCAGCTTTTCAATATGCTGTAGTCGCTTTTTCTCTTCTTCGCACAGATCAAGATGCTTTTTAATCTGATTGTCGAGGGACTGCAGCTCTACGAGGCATTGATACGTGTGATTGGCCATATTTTCTAACCTTTTAGTAGAAGTGCGGGCTCTGGAAACTTAAACTGGTTCGAGTATATAAGAGCGAGCAATTAAATGAAATCTCTCCCGGAATCTTTGCTATAATTTCTGCTGTGACCATAAAAGAGAGAGTGAAGAAGGGCCATGTTTAAGGTGAGAGCGAAAAGTGAGCACCCATTTTTATTGCTGTGTGTTGCAATGGGGCTCTGCTTTTACCTCTTTTACGTGGGTTTCGATATTCTCTACTTTCAGGATAGTTCAAATTATCTCTGGGGGGCCTTTGAGATCCTAGAGAACGGCTATTTTTTTGCGGGCTATTCCGGATTTCATCCACCGGGCTATTTATACTTTTTAAATCTGAGTAAATGGATTTTTGGCGGCACCTATCTCGACTCTTCCATCGTGGCCAACTTATTCACTGCGGGTCTCTTTGGGGGGGTAATCTTTTATTATCTGAAGGCCCTGCACTTGAGCAAGTGGCCCGCGCTCTTTGCTGGACTTGTCTTTTTTAGTAGCCCATCACTCTTTACCCACGCGATGGCCGGGATGAATTCAGAGGTGCTCTACTTTCCGCTCTTAACCCTCTTTATGATCTGGCTTTATAAATCAAAGGGGCCCAGCGGCTTTTTTTGTTTTCTCTTTGGACTGCTCGTTTTTGTGCGCAATATGCATCTCTTTTTTTTACTTCCCATCTTTCTCATCAGCCCTGGAGTCAAAAGAAAAATCTTAAACTCATCGCTCTTTCTGATTGGTTTTTTCTTTAATCAATTAAAGACGAGCTACTACGGCAATGAGGTTCGCTCGCTGCGAGAGGAGTTGGGTCTTAGTATTAATGGGAGTGCCGATTGGTTTGCTATCAAAAATGTGATGGGAGTGACCTATTCTGACCAGATCGCCGTACTTCTCATCTTGTTTTTAGTAGGTATTGTGAGCACAATAATTATTAGGTATTGGGGCAGCGATAAGTTCTCGACGAGACTTTTACTGGCCCTGCCCCTGTCTTTTACCGCAATCATCTTAGCGACCAATATTTTCTATGACCCCAATGTGAGTTTTCGCGAGCGAATGCTGCTTCATCTATACGTGGTCCTCTTTCCCATCGTCTTAAGCCTCAGTTATCAGCTCTGTGCGAGTTCGCGTAAGCGAAAAGTGATCTTCTATACTGTAGGAGCTTTGTGGATTAGTTCTAATATTATTTCAAGCGCACAAATATTAGTGAGAATGGAGCGCTTTCGCTTTTCTCAAATCAAAACTCTCATTCCCGACTATGTCGCGAATTATGAGGCCCATACATTTGTGGCCTCTGACCTATCAAGCTATCTTAAAGACCAATTTGAATTAGAGGGATATTCTGACTTCTATCGCCCTGAGATCAT
This sequence comes from Bacteriovoracaceae bacterium, assembly GCA_048264885.1. Taxonomy (GTDB): domain Bacteria; phylum Bdellovibrionota; class Bacteriovoracia; order Bacteriovoracales; family Bacteriovoracaceae; genus JBLWXV01. The sequence continues at coordinate 33,634 of JBLXCO010000008.1, read as the reverse complement.
TTCAGCGGGATACCCAGATCGTAAAAATGTTCCGGTTTTACCGCAGCAGTTTGAAGGCATCCTCTTTGAACTCAATCCCTATAAACCCAGGTTAAACTTAGATCAATTCCTAGCAAGTTTGGAAGAATGTGATATACGCTCTCAATATGAATACCGAGAGCTCGTGGGCCGTGGCCTAGAGCATCGAGTGGAATTCTATAAAGTGCGAGAGCTTCCAGGGCATTGCAAGTAAATAGAGGTGAGAAATGCGCGGTAACGTATTTGGCAAGATGATTTCAATGACCACTTTCGGAGAGTCTCATGGGGCCGCCGTGGGCGTTGTTCTCGACGGTGTTCCCCCGGGTCTAAAAGTAAGTCTCGATGATCTACAAGCCGCCCTTGATCGCAGAGCTCCCGGCAAAGTAGAGGGGACCACTGCCCGGCGCGAAGATGATAAAGCTGAAATTCTCTCTGGAGTCTTTGAGGGAAAAACCTTGGGCTCTCCCATTGCCGTGATTGTTCGCAACACCAACCAGCGCTCGGGGGATTACGATAAATTAAAAGACGAGTATCGCCCCGGTCATGCCGATAAAACGACCATGGCGAAGTTTGGAATTCGCGATCACCGTGGTGGGGGGAGATCGAGTGGGAGAGAAACCCTCGCCCGAGTCATCGGTGGCTACTTTGCTTCACTGGTAATTCCCTCAGTGGTTGTGAGAGGTTTTATTTCCAAGATGGGACCCTTTGAGTTTAGAGATCTGCCAGATGACTTAAATAGCTCCTTTGGCCCCTATAATTTTCCCGATCCGGCAGCGACGACAAAAATCAAAGATTATCTACTAGAACTTAAGGCCAAGGGTGAGAGTATTGGTGGCCGGGCCAGAGTGGTTGTTCACGGCACTCCCGCCGGGTTAGGTGAGCCCGCCTTTGATAAGCTCAAGGCCGATCTGGCAAAGGCGTTGATGTCTATTGGAGCAGTGACGTCTTTTAGCTTTGGTTTAGGTGAGGAGATGGCCAATTTGCCCGGAAGTGTCGTCTCTCAGGATTCGGCCTCGTTTGGAGGGATTGAAGGAGGGATGTCAAACGGAGAATTGATTGTTCTCAATGTCACCTTCAAACCTACTTCAACCATTGGAGATAAGGCCAAAGCGGGCAGACATGACCCCTGTATTATTCCTCGGGCCATTCCCGTTTTAGAGGCGATGGTCACCTTCGTGCTTGCCGATCACTTCTTGCGCCAGCAAGCCTATGGGCGCTGAGGTTGTCGTGCAAACGCTTATTAAAAAAGTAAATTTGATTGCTGAAATTAAGCACCACTATCAAGACGAAAGATTGCTGGTGGTGCTCGATGCCGCTCTTAAAGATTTTGCTCCCGAGGTCTATGCCGCGCTCAATATCCGCAACCCAAAAAGAGTATGGGTATGCCAAGCGGGGGAGGAGGCAAAGACTTTTTCTGAGTACGAAAAATGCATGGAACAGTTTCTTGCTCTTGGCTTACACCGGGGTGATCACGTCCTGGTTATTGGCGGTGGGGCGGCCAGTGACTTTGGGGGATTTGTGGCGGCAACCCTCTTGCGCTCTCTTTCTTGGAGTGTGGCCCCAACGACACTTTTGTCGATGATTGACGCGAGTATTGGCGGCAAGACCGCGCTAAACTCACGGGCCGGAAAGAATTTAATTGGCGCCTTTCACCCACCGACTCAAGTCCTCATTGACCCGAGCTTTCTAACCACACTAAGCCGAGATCAGTATCAAAGTGGACTCGGGGAACTTTTAAAGTACACCTATCTCGATCGCAGAATTTATGAGCTGCTAAAAAATGAAGCCGTACTCAATGAGATTATCTTTGCCTGTGCCCAGTACAAACAAGCTGTGGTGGAGCGCGATCTTAAAGAAAGTGGCGAGAGAAAATTTTTAAACTTTGGGCATACTCTCGGTCACGCCGTTGAGAAAGTTTATCAAATCCCCCATGGGCAGGCGGTTCTTTGGGGTATCTATTTAATTCTCGAACTCTATCACCCGGATAAAGTGGCTGAATTTAAAGCGCAAGTTAAGCGCCTTGGAATTACCTACATCAATCCTCCCTGGCAGGGGCGTGATCTGGATGTGCACAAGATTGCAGATTATCTAGATAAAGATAAGAAGAAGGTAAGTGGCTCGGCACTTGAGCTGGTCTTGGTCGATGAGATTGGAAAGCCTTATTGTCAGCGCGAAGAATTGAGCTCGCTTCAGCAAAAACTAATTGAGAAAAAAGATGTCATCAAGCAATTCCACCTATAGCGTCACTCCTAGGACTTACCCTGAAAGTCTAAAAGTTCCCACGAGTAAGTCCTACGCCAATCGACTGCTGGTCTTGGCCGCTCTAAGCCCAGATGAGGTCACGGTCTCAAATCTGAGTGCTTCGACTGATGTCCTCTCTATGATTGATGCCCTCAAGCGTATCGGGCTTAAAATTGAAGGGAGCATTGAAAGTGGAGAAGTGAAAATTACGAACTCCTTTCCCGCTTGCGAAGAAAATATCGAAACACCTCTTAGCCTCCACACTGGCGATGGGGGCACGACGAATCGATTCTTACTGGCGCTCTTGGCCCTGGGGGCGCGCACTTATCGCTTAGTCACTTCGGGAAGAATGAAAGAGCGCCCAAGTGCTGAATTTTTTGAAACCTTTCAAAAACTTGGAGTCTCCATTGTTGAAGGCGAGGGCTTCTGGTGCGAGGTGAAGGGGCCAGTGAAACAATTTCCAAAAGAGCTTGAAGTTGACTGCTCACGCTCAACTCAATTTGCAACAGCACTAGCGCTGTCGCTGTGTTTAAAGGGAGTGAAGGTGATTCCCCTTGAAATGAACACTTCAAAAGCTTATTGGGAGATGACTGAAACGCTAATTGAGAGCTTTTGCAAGGGAGTGAGAGTCTTTCGTGTGCCAGTAGATTTTAGTTCGCTCACTTACCCTCTAGCCCTGGGAGTCGACGCCGGAGCGATAAGGGTCAGCAATTGTTTTGAGATTGACGCTTATCAGGCCGATAGTGAGTTTATAAAAATGCTAAAGCTCGCTGGCGTCCAAATTCACTTTGACCAGCACGGCCTAAAACTTCAAAGGTTACAAAAAGAGTTGCGGCCACTCGACGTCTCTATTGCGAGTTGTCCTGATCTCACACCAACGCTTGCCTTTTTGTGCTCTCTACTTACAGGGAAATCAATGATTAGAGATGTGGACGTTCTCCTTCATAAAGAGAGTGACCGCGCATTCTGGATTGAGAAGGTGCTTTTAAAGGTTGGGGTTCATTGCCATTATGACCGCGAAAACTCTCTCATCGAAATCAGTGGTCCGTGGGAGCGCCCAGCAGAAGCACTTTCACTTGAGCTACCAGATGATCATAGAATTATTATGATGGGTTATCTTTTTTTGAATGCTGCGGCAGGTGGGACTTTAGATCATGCCACCCATGTTGAAAAAAGCTTTCCGAACTTTTTTCAGATCATGAGTGGCAAGTAAAATTAGAACGTCAGTTTTTCAGTAATACTATCGACGATGCCGTACTCGAGAGATTCCTTGGCGTTCATCCAGTAGTCTCTATCGAAGTCCTTCATGACTTGCTCGACTGTTTTTCCACAATTTTCGGCCAGTACACGGGCACCCATTTCTTTTGTCTTAATAATTTCTCGGGCGTGAATTTCAATATCACTGGCCTGACCAAAGAGTCTGCCAATTGAAGGTTGGTGAATCATCACGCGGCCACTGGGGTAGATGGATCTCTTGCCCTTAGTTCCCCCGGAGAGAATGATGGACCCCATCGAGGCAGCAAGTCCCATACAGACGGTGTGAACCGGAGACGAGATCATTTGCATGGTATCGTAGACCACCATCCCAGAAGTGACGACGCCACCTGGGCTGTTGATATAAAGAGTGATGGGCTCACCACTTTTTAGGGACTCAAGATAGAAGAGCTGATCAATAACACTCTTGGCGCTCTCGTCTTGGACAGTTCCCCAAAAGAAGATAGAGCGTTTCTTTAGGAATTCTTTTTTAAAGGTGAAGCTATAGCTCAGGGCCTCTTCGAGGTCTTTGCCAGAGTCATTGTTGGCGATGTCGGCCATCTTTTCGAGTTGTTCTTGATTCATTTTGTACCCTTGATTAAATGCAATGAATTAAAGAGTTTAGGTAAGGTTATCACCTAAAAGGCCACAATTGTAGCGGTGCTAAGATTTACCTTAGGCAGATTAACTGATTTATAAGCTCAGTCTTTCTTCGCGTAGAAGTTGAGAAAATTTGTTCCCTTCCACGTCTTGTAGAGTCCCTCAAAGGCGGGCGGATTGGTCGCCATTGCGGTGAGTGCCGAGAGCATGGGCGAGGCCCTCAAGGCCGACAAAGTCGAGAGAATGCGAAAGGAGAGCGAGATCGACATGGTTTGGTTTGTCACATAGTGCCAGTGAAAGGCGGGGTTAAAGAGCACGTCTCCTTGTTCCACCGTAAAGTCATAGACGTCCATATGATTGAAAACCGAACCCTCTTCAAAGGTCGCCACTTCATAGCGGGCGTCACTTCTAAAAGTGGGGGCGCGATCGACGGGCGGCATGAAGAGTGAATTATACTTAGGCGTAAAAATGAGCCAGTGCTTTGTCCCATAGGCCTGCACAAAGAGATTATTGATAAAGGCGCAGTGGATATAAGTGAAGGTCGTCGGTGGGCCCATAAAGAATTGCGAGGCCACCCAAAAGTCAGTGGGATTTTTATAGGACATGAGAACGTCCATATTAAAATCATTCTTTAAGCTGGGGTAGTCGTGCATCAGGCGCGAAAAGCGGGCATATTTTCTCTGTCCAGCTTCAATGTCTCTGACGTAGTCGCGCATGGTGGTCTCTTCAACATTGCCCCCGCGATCTGAGTGCATATTGGTGACTAAGAGCGGATATTCTGGGTAGCGCTCAGCAAAGAATTGGGGAGACCACTCATTGCAACAGCGCCAGTTCTTGGCCAGCCCCTTAATGATAGCGGGTTTTCCCCTGGGAACGACAAAGCGAAGAAAATCTTCCTGGCTTAGATTTTCATAAACTTCGGGCTTAAGAACTTTCCTAGGCCCCAGAGTTTTGAGCGTCTCTTTGATTTTGAGGTTCATCTCTTCTTTTTTGCTCTTGAAGAGAGGCTTTCCTGTGAAGAATTCACCAAGCCAAAAGAGGTTGTATTTGAGGCGAAGAGATTCAGGAATATTATTCATTTCTAGCTCTGACCTTACTTCTTATCCACTTTCGATACTCTAAGAAAGAAGAGTAGAGAGTGAGTTCAAGTGTCGTGCGTGCTTTGTTGTTAAAAATATTTTTTAAAACTTGGATAATTCTAAGCGGTCTGAAGATAAATTGTAAAAGGTAGAAGTAAGCGCTGCCACCAATAGTGATAAAAATCATCCATGAGTTAGGAATGTGCACAGACCATGAGCGCATTTCCTTAACGCAATTATAGACATTGGTTGAGATGACCTCTTCATACTCTTTTTGGTTTTGCTGGCGATCCAATTGCCCACTTTGAACCAACTGATCATAATTTTCGGTACCGGGGTAGGGGCTATAACCAAAACAACTCACATCGTGTACGCCTATAAAAGCGAGTTTGGTCATAAAGAGAAAGTTACTGAGAACTTCTCTCTTTGTTTGCTCAGGTAGGCCCATAATAATGTGGACCTTAACCAAGTGGCCGATTTCAAGAGCCTCTTTGATGGAGCTTAGCATCTTCTCTAGGTTGACTCGCTTTTTAATGCGCTTAAGAGTCACTTCATCGCCACTCTCTGGCGCGTAGATCATGCGTTGGCAGCCACTTTGATAGAGCGCTCGCAGCACCTCGCGATCAAGTGCTTCCGATCTCGTGCCGGCGGGCAAGGCCCAGGTGATATCTAAATTCTCTGCTTGCAGGCGCTGACAAAAAGCCAGGGTCCACTTGCGATTGATCACGGCCGTGAGATCGTGGAAGTCGACGTGATCAATTTTATAGCGCTTTATATAATATTTTATTTCGCTCACCAGATCTTCGATGTCGCGAGGAAACCAGTTCGTCCCCCACATCCCTGCACTCGAACAAAAGGTGCACTGGTAGGGACAGCCACGCGAAGCGAGCATCGGCATCGCCCTTTTACCCATGGGCGAGTTATAGCCAAGCCCATAGTCGAGATATCTCTCTAGGGGGACTCCGCTCCAGTCTGGCCAAGCGATGCTGGCTAGGTCGCGAATGCGAGTGCGCTTTTGGGTGGCAATAATCTTATCACCTTCACAAAAAGCAATCCCAGCAATCTCGCGGCGAGAGCGCCCGGATTGAAGCGAGTCCATTAACTCAAGAAAGGTCTCCTCGCCCTCACCTCTAACACAGGCGTAGATGGCCGGGAATTCTTTAAGAATATTGTGGTAGTCGGCATTGCTATGTTCGCCACCTAAGATAAGAGGCGTGTGCGGAAAGGATTCAAGGAGCTGGGCCACTAGTAAGCGGTGGTGAATCCACTCGTTAGAAAACATCAGGCTCAAGGAAATGACGTGAGTGTCTTTAGGAATGCGCTCAATAATCTCACTGACCGTAAGTCCATTGACCATCAGTCCTAATTCATCCCGACCAAAGGAAGAATAGGACTGCAGCTTTTCACCAACGGCATCGATGCAGAGAGCTGAAGTGTTTGGGCGCTCTTTGAGGGCGCCAGCGATATAGGCCATGCCGAGGCTTGGGGTGGCGTAGGCGGCACTGAAATGCCCAATGGGCATAACGTAGGGCGGGCGAATGAGGACGACATTAGTTTGCTCAGGCGTCTTCAAGATAAACCGCATCCTGATTCACCTTCCATGCATTTCGCACTTGGTGACCCTGTTGAAAGTTCTCAACGCTAATGATTGCTGTCATCATGGCATGGTCTTGATTATTATAGCGATGCATTCCATTACGGCCGATGGGAAAAAAGCCCGGAAGTTTATCCAGACACTTTTTTGCCGCCAAGACTTTCTCTTGGTAATTCTCATCATAGATAGGGTAGGCGCGCTCGACTTTGACGACGGCGCATTTTTCAACCCAATCAAGATTGGAAAAGAGCTTGAGGCTCGCCATTTCTTTTTTGGCGAGCTCTATCCACTGCGAGTCATCCATCTCCCAGTGGCCATCTCCTTCAGAGCAAAAGAATTCAAGACCCAAGCAAAATTTCGATGGCTCTGGCACCATCTCACTAGACCAATACTTATAGTTTTGTACGCGACCAAGCTTTAAATTTTCATCTTGAATATAAAACCATTGGGTGGGAATCACCCGCGCCTCATGTCCCATCAAGGCCACGGTCACAAAATGGCGATACTTAAGACTCGATAGACCTGCTTCAACTGCGGGCGGGAGTAGTCCTGGCGAAATTTTGGGGAGCAAGCCTAGGGGCAGGCTATAGAAAATAGCATCACTGTGAGTGACACCACTTTTAGATTTCACAATCCACTGGGATTGATCGCGCTCCAGGCTTAGGACTGGATCATTGAGAGAGAGCTCGCCCCCTTGAGACGTAAACTTATGCGCGCATTCATTCCACAGCTGACCAGGTCCTTTGCGGGGATAGAGAAAATTGTCGATCAAGCTTTTTGAAGCAGTCTTGAGTCCAAGTGAACTCAGGACGATCTCTGAAATATTGAGCTTGTTAATACGCTGAGCGGCCCAGTCGGCCGAGATTTGATGACATGGGATGCCCCAGACTTTTTCAGTATAACTTTTAAAAAATTCTTTGTAGAGCGCTGGACCAAAATTTTGAATCATCCACTCTTCATAACTTTTTGGTGGGGGTTTACTGCGAAACTTATTAAGCGCATAGCTCGTTAAAAATGTGGCGACTTTTTTGAGCGGAAGTTTTCCCAGGCACTCAAGCGCATTAAGTGGATAACTTAGAAAATTATTTTCGTAAAAAATTTGAGAGCTTCTGGGAACGCTTAAAAAATCGTCGGGCAACAACTCTCTCCACAGCTCTTGCACTTCAGGCGATTTGGTAAAAAAGCGATGACCGCCAATGTCAAAGTGATAGCCGTCGCACTCAACAGTTTTAGAGAGTCCACCCACTTGCGCGCCGGCCTCAAAAAGAGTGGTGGAGTAGTTATTAGATTTTTGCAGCAAATAGGCGGCGGTGAGACCAGCAGGCCCCGCCCCCAAAACCGATATGTGAGCCTTATTTTGCGGCAAGACTATCCCCCAATAAACTAATACCTAGTCTACCATATCACTAGTAGAGTTGCTTAGCGATTTGTGCTCAGGGCTAAGGCCGTTGAAAGCTAGATGTGGCCGCGATAAAGTAGCGGCTCAATTCAATGACTTCAGAGGCTTTATGCACAAACTTATCTTTATTCTCATTTTCAGCATCGGCGTGACCCAGGCGCAGAGCCTGCCCATGGTTAAAAAAGCGCAATTTAAAGTGGGCAATTTTTGGGTTTGGGATATTGGCAATGAGCAGGGACTCTTCTCCAGAGAAAAGTACACAGTGGTGGCGCACAGGGGAAGTAGAGTCACGATTGAAATGAGTACGGCCTACTCCGCAGTGGATAGCTTTCACTTACACCACCGCTTTAGCGTCGATCTCAAAAAGTGCGAGGGCGCCTACCCAACTCCAATGAGCAGGAGGACCTTTACCATTGATCTGGCGCGCTTTGAAAATGGCACCTGGGCGGCGCCTTATCAGATGCACTCTCGCGCCTTCGAAGAAAAGTTCAACTGCAATGCACACTTCTATGATTCTCACCCGCGCTTTCGCACCGATATTCGCAGGGAAGTGACCGGGGAGATCTTTAAGCAAGTCAATCTCATAGACCCCAGTGATCAAATCAATGGTTGGTATGCTCTTGAAGGCCCGCTCGCCGGGATTATGGTGGAGAAAACTTTTAATGAAGGCAGTGAGAGCGAATTTCTCTCTAGGCTCAGTGAGTGGAGAGTCGATTAAGAATTATGGACTTTGATATGCCAGGGCTCAAAGCGAACTCCAAGGAGATTGCTTTGAGTGTAGCGGATATTGACGTAGCCCAAATCGATTAAGCGCTTATATTCATCGGTGGTTGCAAAGTCGTCGGTGAAATTTCTGAGCCCATGACCAATTTTTCCCACATCAAAGTCCCCTCTGCCGTGAAAGGAGTATCCCGGAGGGGCCAGTGAACGCGAAGCCTTGGAGAGGTTTCCTCGGGTTTCGACCGCTTTAGAGAGAAAGAGGTGAAATTGCTTAGCAATGGCGCGCACCCCTGAAGTGAGAATGAGCGTCTCTCCCACGTCTTGTTTGAGCTTTTGATAGAGCTCATAAGACTCACCTTTTCGCAGGTAGTGCCCACTGTAGGGAATCTTAACGGTGTGCTTTTTCTTTAGGTTGTCGGTGAGGTTTTTAAAAACCTTATCTCCCGTGAAACCATATTTTCTCGCATCAAAGTAGAAGATCTCTTCTAGAAATTTCTTTTCTGCCTGGGTCGCGCGCTCAATGCCACCGGCGTAGTAGGTAAAGCGCAAAAACTCATCGATTCCCACGAGATTAAAGTTGCCGGCACCAACAAAGTTTTGCACTTGGGAAAACTTCTGGGCCATGCGCTTAACCATCTCAAAGCGCTCGCCTGTAAAATAAATGTCATCTTTAAAATCTTGATCAAAGTACACACTCTTAGAGCTTTGGTGCTGGAGCTCGTTTTCACTGACAGAAATGTGCTGATCACGGTGCGGTGTTTGAATCTCTGCAAAGTCATCTACTTCGATAACTTCTTTAGGTTTTTCCACTTCCTTTTTTGCTTCAAAGGGAGAGATGCACTTTGGGCACAGGTGATTTCGCAAAGAAGCACAGCCACCTAGAAGAAGTGGTGAGCTGGCGCCAAGAATGTGAAGAAAGTCTCTTCTTTTCATTAATCTCTATTATGCCCAAAAATCGGCGGCTTTAAGACAAAAAAATATTGCCCTCGCTAGATCTAAGTTATCGAAATTATGAAAGGTTTTTGATCTCATCACTATCTAACCTGTGTGAAACCTGGGCCAAGATCAAATATATCTGACTTTTTGAGATGGGCTTAGCAATAAAGTCATCCATTCCCGCCTCAAGGCAGCGCCTTCTATCTTCTTCAAAGGCATTGGCCGTCATGGCCACAATAAAGGGAATTTCTTCAGGCTTGAGACGCTGGTGGATTTCGGTTGTCGTTTCAATCCCATCTTTGCGCGGCATCTGCATATCCATAAAGATGAGGTCATATCTCTTAGTCTCGAGCCGTTTGAGAACCTCATCACCATTAAGGGCGCAGTCAACTTCATGATCACCAAGGCGTTGAATCATTTTAAGAGCGATGGTTTGATTGACCAGATTATCTTCCGCGAGCAAAATTTTAAGTGGTCTCAGTTGAGAGGAGAGTTCTTCATCTTCACTTGAAAAACCATCCTCTTGGCGTGCGGATCTTTTGGCATTGTTGACGAAGGTAAAGCGAAAGGTACTTCCCCTGCCCTCAGTGCTAGTGACGGTGATCTCCCCACCAAGGAGCTCAACCAGTCGCTTTGAAATGGCGAGCCCTAAGCCAGAGCCACCATATTCTCTGGTGGTTGATGAATCGGCCTGAGAGAAGGTGTCAAAAATCGATTGGAGCTTATTCTTTGGTATACCGATTCCGGTATCGCGCACTTCCACAATAATCAGGACGCCCTCTTGGCGAACGTCGACAATAACCTCTCCTTCAGAGGTGAATTTAAGGGCATTGCTAAGCAAGTTCGTTAGAATTTGGCGCAGCCGGTATTCATCAGTGGTCACTTCTTCAGGTAGGCCAGGGGCCAGGTTTAAGCTCAGTTTAATATCTTTGGAGCTGGCGGTGTGTTCAAATACGCTCATCACACCTCTTAAAGAGGAGCGCAGGTTAAAAGTTCTCTTTTCTAATTCAAGCTTGGACTCTTCGATTTTTGAAAAATCCAAGATGTCGTTGATAATTCTAACCAGCGAGAGTCCACAGTCATTGATGGTGCGAATGATCTCTATTTGCTCGCTGGTTGGATTGGTATCCATGAGAATTTCCGTCATCCCAATGACTCCATTCATTGGCGTGCGAATCTCATGGCTCATATTGGCCAAGAAATCACTCTTGGCCCTTGATGCCTCTGCTGCTTTGCGCTCGGCATGAATGCGCGTTTCGATTTCCTTATGAAGATCATTATTCGTCTTCTCTAGATCAGCGGTAATTTCTCTAGCAAGTCTCAAGGCCTCTCTATTTGAGTTCACTAGCGAGAGAAAAAATAGGAAAAGTAGAGTGTCGATAATGATACCAGCAGCGAGAATCACAATTGGCTGAATACTCTTATTGGCCTGGACAAATTCGGGGGTCGCCCAGATTTCAAAGTTCCAGTCTCGCCCGTACATAAAGATGGTTTGTCTCATCTCGTACTCACTATCAGCGGCGTGGGCCAATTGATCATCTTCGTCGTAGACCACAGTCTCGTCATCAGTGATTTTGACTCCCACATGGCGCTTGTCTCGATCGAGTATTCCTTGCATTAGCTTTTTAACAATAAAGGGAGCGTAGACGATGCTACCTAGAGTTATTCTTCGCTCTTCAATTGTTTTTGGACTTTCTACTTTGTAGGAGGGGAAGAAAAAGAGAAAGCCGGGCGTGCGCTCATTATCTTGAACCAGAATAATGGGACCAGTGATCTGAGGCTTGCCTGAATCTCTTGCGGTAGTGACTGCGCTATAGCGGTTATTTTCATGGGCCATATCAAGCCCAACTGCTTGTAAGTTTTGCTCAACGGGCTCCACCATTGTAATCGGCCAGTAATCTTTGCGTGAGTGCTCTGGATGAATTTTATAATCAGGTCTAATTCGCCGCTGTTTACTTAAGTACTGATCCAGCTCGCTTGGAGGAACATGGTGAATGAGACCAATGCCATTAATGCCGGGATAACGGTTTTCAATATTGAGCCGGTCAGCAAAGCTCTTCCAGGTTAAAACGTCAGCGTCACCACCGGCTTGGGTGGCGAGCATGGCGGCGCCACTTCTTAGCGCGTCCTCATATTTTCTCATACGCTCGACAATGAGGTCGATCACTTGCTCGGACTCACGCTTGAAACGAGTTTGAATGCGCTCGTCGACTTGATGCTTACTCACCAGCCAAGCACTAATGGTGAGTATGAGTGAAAATAAGACGACGATCCAGTGGAGCCAGTGCAGGTGCTGGCGCTTAGAGATATCTTGAATCGTGAGTTTTTTAAAAAGCTTCATTGACTAAAGTATAGCTCGAGTTGCCGGGAAATTAAGCTAAGATTGTGCTTGTCTAGAGGAGACTATGTGGTTTTACAAAGTCTTAATATGGTTAAGGATTTGTATAGTTCTTGACTCTCACCAGTGCGTGCTCTTTTGCATTTGCTAAGGTGATATTTCCATCCTCAATAATGCAACTGAGCTCCATGGTGCGCTCTGCGAGCGCTTCGAGAGCTCCGTCATCTGAAGTAAAGTGAAAGGCTTGAAAGCGCTCGGGTGAAAAGCTTTGGGCCGAAATCTTTGTCTCCCACTCGCTCACGCGATTGGGCTGGTAGGTGAAGACAATAACTTTTGATGAGCGCGCGAGCGCCTGCTTAATTCGCTTGGGCTCAGGAAATCCCAGCTCAATCCACAGCTCAATATCACCGGAATAATTTTTAAGCCAAATATCTGGCTCCTCTGTGGTGCTGATTCCCTTGGTGAACTCGAGCTTCTCACTATAGCAGTAGAGATAAGCGAGCAGGCGAAACATCATTCGCGCTTCAGTTTCAGAAGGGTGCTTGGCGATGGTGAGATTGATTGACTCATAAATGTGAGAATCAATGTGAGTGAGTTCAATTTGAGCTTTGTAGATCGTTGCTGTAAGTGCCATGAGCTATCTTAGATGAATGGCACAGCTCTCACAAGCGATCGTACTGGCAATGGAGAATCTTTTTTTGGACCACTGAAAGTCTTCACCCAAGTATTTTTTTTAAAAAAATCCAAAGGATATACGCCCCTCTACTTTATCTATAGTAAAATCAAATGAAGGAGAGAAACATGAGTGAGACTGAAAACTTGAAGGTCGCACACGACAGGAAACCACAATATAGCCTAATTGTTGCTTTCGTCCTTGTATTTCCCTATTACTTTAACGACATCTTGTTCGTCTTGCTTCAATCGTTTTTTACTGCATTTGAGCTGGTGGATATTATAACGAGAGTGGCAACTTTGGCCTTTCTTGTCTATGCTGTAGGTTTTTCTACCTTAAAGAGTTACGCTGGACTTCCAAAAATTTCGACACTGTTGGCCTCGCTTTTTATCGTCGCTTTGTACTTAGGAGTTCGCGAAGTATGGACCACGTATTTTAGCGATCTTCTTTCAACCTTTAAATATTATTCCTTTCCAGCTTATCCCAGCTTGGCCTCACGAATATTTGATCTAAGCATCGGGCTGATCTTAGTTGCTTTAAGTGAGGAGCTGATTTTTCGCTTCTATCTCGTCAAGTTCTTTAAAAAGTGTAACTTCGGCGCACCAGCTATCGTTCTTCTTTCATCGGTCATTTTTGCAACAATGCATTGGGGGACTGGTCTAGAAAATGTGTTACTCTGCTTTTTTTTCGGGGTGATCGTTTGTACCTATTACATTAAAACTGATGATCTGATGTCGTGTGTGATCGCACACTATGCCGTGAATTTATTGATTTTTGGGTTTGGGTTTTAGGTTGCTCTGAGAATTGAAGAGATGCTGCTTGCTAATAAGAGTGATCTTACAAGTGGCCCTCAAGAGCTTCTACTGACACAAATCATCTGCCTTTTTAAATGCGATAACTCGGCCAGCATACCCCCATTTTTTGATAAAGTGCTTAGGGGCAGGGGTGGGGCATTTCTCAAGTCGCATTTGTGCTCTTTGCTGAGCGAAGCCGAAGTTTGCAGGATCGTGCTCATTAAACGCAACTAGATCCATAGACTTGAGCAGCTCTTTGCCTCCATTGAGACATGTCTCTTTATTAAGAAGCTCTGGATGAAGAAAAGTTCTCACGTCAAATCCCTTTAAACCACGCCCAGGTCCATGATGAATGGGGTAACTGATTTCAATCGAACATCTGGCTAAAGACTCTTTCTCCACTCTTTGAGATATATATCGAAGTGAGTGCTCACGGGATCGCTCAATTTCAGCGGCCGAGCATTTGAAGGATTTGATCTCTTTTAATTCACCTATTAAGTTGTAAAAAGTAACCTTGCTACCAGTGTAATAAATAGGCTCTGGAATAGTGGTCATTTCGCCACAGCTTTGAATTTCACCAAAGGCTTGAAAATACTTTGATCCGTTCTTTTCTTGCGACTCATTGATTGATTTTTTACATTCTTCCTCAGTGATGTAAGATTTAGAAACTCCTTTTCCTTGAACTTGGATATATGGACCGGCAAAGAAGTGATTTGCTGAGCAGCTGCCTAGGTGTCTAAATCGATTCTTTAGGTCTTGGGAGAGTGGTGAGTATTTGGCCAACAGCTCAGGGTGTTTTTCAAAAAGAGGAATTAACGATTCTAATTTCAGGCACGTTTTGGGGATTCTTCCCAAGAGAATTTTGTATTTTTCAAAGTTGTGAGCTGATTGATTGACTATCAGCTTGATAATTTTGTCATTACAGATGACTTTGGAATCAAATTTAAAGTTACTGTTGTAAATACCCATTTCAAGTACTTCTCTGACAAAATTATGATCGGCTAAAAGAGAGCTAGGAAGGTAACTTACACTGAAGTTGTAGGTTCGAAGATAGGCCCGATAGAGATCTTTACTGTTTTTGACGACATCAGGAATGAGGTGTGGATTGTAAATCATTTTTGAGAAAAGATCATAGTCTCTATCTTTATAGATATATTCTTTGGGAATATACATGGTGCAGTTCTCTCTGCATCGATCATAGAGCGCCGCAAGTACATCCGTATTAAAGTAGAGATAGCCCTTTTTCTTGAGGAATTGCTCGAGCTCTGCCGGAGAACTCTTACTTTTGATTTCTTGGTAAAATTGAGGGTAATTGATCACTTCAAAACCAGACTTGAGAGTGAATTCTTTCTTGGCATTTTCAAACGCAATGGCAAACGAGTGGTCAGAAAGAAGATCGAATGGTGGCTCGATCATAAGCCCAGAGCTTACTTTTTGGATTAATAGATCTTTAAGCTTTTGATCGAAAAAAGACGCCGGGAAATAAACGAGATCGCGTGAGAAATACTCTATTAGACCATCTCTAATCAGATTCTCTTTTTGTTTCTGGGTGAGCGCCAGAGCGAGTTCAGGATCACTCTCAAGGACTTTATAGAGTCGCAGGATCGATGCTTTGTTATTAAGGGGGAAATCTTTTAACTCATTTTTTAAGATAGCTCCTCTTAATTCGCCATGACGAAGTCTGTCTTTGTATTGGGAGGTAAAGGCATCGTCAATTGCTGGGCAAAGGTATAAGAATATCGGAATAGAAGATTTATTCTTTGCAAGAACATCAAGGAAAAGCTGAATGCTTTTTTGATCTAGTTGAGTCGAACAATGTTTGATGTAATTAAATGCCGTTGGAGCTTTGGTAAAGAGAAAGAAAAGATCATTAGCGGTATAGTCTGCTCCTAGAATTTCTCCAGCTAAATAAGGGCTTTTAACCACTCGCTCGAGATCAGGTTTTGAGGTAGCGTATGTCTTCAAGCAAAGTAAAAGAAAAATGAGAGATATAAACTTCATAATGTACCTGTATAACTAAGAGAGCCTGTACTGGGGTTGATGAGTAGATCCTTTTTAATGCATTGAAGGGATAGTCTGAGAAATCCTGTCTTAGAGTCCATCTCAATGTCATTTTTAAGCTTCTTGCCACTCCAATCCTTCGGGCAAAGACTTAAAATATTATGCGTGAGTATAACTTTGCCATTCTTAATGAGATTAAAGTTGGCCTGCCTCACCTTAGGGGGAGAAATGAAGTTGAGGTACTCTCGCTCCGAGTATTCTGCATAAGAAAAAGCAAGTTCAGAGGTTATGGGAGTGATGTTTGGTAGGTATTGATCTTTGTAAGCCCAAACTAATTGATCACTACTCTTCAAATATAGACCACTTAATGATTGAGGTGGAATCTCAAATTTACTGCTTGTTTCATAGAACATCTTAAAAACATATTTTGAGCTGGGATCATCGGACTGGTAGGAGTGATGTGATGGAACTGGCGTCTGAAAGTTTATGACAAAGAATCCAATGACAAGGTTCAAGAGTACAAATATGAAATTATAAAGATTTTGCAGGAAGTCCATTAGGTTTTGCACCTTTCTTTTTTCATTTTGTCATAGCCGATCTTTTGGTTAGATACATATTAACGCATTGTTGTTGCTTCTACTAGGTCACGGTTTGTGGTTAGTTTTTGCTATACCTTAAGAGCTTGTGTTTGAGGCTAGCCTATTTGTAGCTGCGGTTTAGTTCGTGAAAGAGAGGAAGGACTTTTATTACACCCTACACCACGGCAACTTTTGTCTACTATACTCATCGAAATTTAAAACTCCATTGACAAAAAAAATCTTGGTTCCCCTTGCGCTACAGACTTGAGAATGAGCAGTTTTAGAAATACTGAGAAAAATAAAAAACAGGCATACTAAAACATTGAAACTCATCTCATTTACCTTTATTGATTTTTAGATTTTTAACCCAACGATTGTGGTATTTTTCAAAATCGGTTTTAGGCATTTTGAATGGACAGACATTCCAGGCATCTATTGGATCATTCGATAATTTGCCATTCTCATCTAGCCACCCTTTCCCCATACTAAGAGCATGTCCACTTAGTGTACTACCGGCAAGCCTCAAAAGAGATTTCCTTTCCTTTGAATAAATAACAGTAAATGCCGCTTCAGTAGTCAAATTAACGACATATCGAATACTCTTGGTGGGAAGAAGGAGAAACAAGCATTTTTGTAAAAGAAAATCATTTGAATAGCGATCCTGGATGATTTTTAAATTCTCAGGATTCTCAATTACGAACTGTCTATTTTGAGCATATCGAAGAAGAACCTTCTGCACATAGGGATCATCGTGAAGCTCTAAAATTTTTGGTTCAATTTTTTCATCGTCAAGAGTGTTATTATTTAAATCAACGCCACGAAACTCAGCCAGATGATTCTTAACATAATCAAGGTCTGGCGGTGGCAGTTTCTCAGACTTACACCCATAATAAGTAAGAAAAGGTAAGCTTATAAATATAAGACTCTTACTTATTGCAATATGTTTCAATCTCTTCATTCGACATCTCATGAATATTTTCCCCGCTCATATGCATATTTATTGTGAGTAGGCCAAAGACGCGCTCCTTTGTATTGTAAAGCGTCGATTTGTACTCTGCTAGGTTATTTAGATAATCGTTCGAATTCGAGTAGGCTTTCCAATACATTTTTCAATTTTGCTCTTTCCAACGTTAATGATCGTGAACTTTCTGCATTTGAGTCTGAGTCGATACCATTTATCCCCATTAAACCTGCCAATCCAGGATTTACAACACTTGGCACATAGTATTTTATATCTCGCTGTACAAGATTTGACTCTTAAACGAGTACATCCGTTCTGGGCTAAAACTTGAATTCTTTATTAAAAGTTCTTTGGGGTAACTGTGACTTGAAGGCGGATGGGGCTAAGTCTTTTAATAAAGGTGAGAGTCTTTATTTATAGGAGTTTGAGTTCATTAATGTAATGTCTTGAATGCAAACGATTGTTGGCAAGAAGTATTGGTTAATGAATACTTAACTGCTTGTGATTCGAGGGACATGCTGCTTGGCCAAACTCGGTTCTGCGGGGAGGGTCGTATAGGGTTTTCTCCAAGCAGTAAAAACGTGCCACTGGCACGTTTTTTTGGCCAAGTGAACCAGCTTCGCTTTGACTCATCTCCAAATATGTTTCACCACATAAAAAAAGCCACCCGATGGGTGGCTTTTTTTATGTGGTGGGACATGCTGGACTTGAACCAGCGACCACCCGGTTATGAGCCGGGAGCTCTAACCAACTGAGCTAATGTCCCCAAATTGGGTAAGTAGTGTTATAACTCTGGGGGAGTGGAATTGTCTATTGAGTAGCAATGGAGCGAAGCGTGATTTCTTTTTCTAAGTACAGTGCGACGGGGAATGACTTTGTGGTGGTGGATAACCGCAAGGGGGAGATTGCGACGGGTGATGTGGAGTTTTGGCAGCGAGTCTGTGATCGCCACTTTGGGGTGGGAGCGGATGGGGTGCTCTTTTTGGAGACTTCGGATCGGGCGGATTATCGGATGCGCTATCTCAATGCGGATGGTGGGGAAGTGTCGATGTGTGGCAATGGGGCGCGCGCACTTTGTCACTATTTTCGCTCGCTTCATCCCGGCAGTGGCGAGATTAGTTTTGAGACGGCCAATGGTTTTTATCAAGGGGAAGTCCTCTCTGATGGGCGCGTGAGTATTCTCATGAGCGAGCTCTACGATGAAGGGGCCATTGCCATTGATGATCTCTTTGATGGCGCCATTTATTCTTACTATCTCAATACGGGAGTTCCCCACTGCGTGTACGAAGTTATGGATGTGGGGGCGATCGATATTGATAAGGTCGCAAGACCTGTCAGGCATGATCCGCGCTTTAAGCACGGCGCGAATGTGAACTTCTACGAGCGCGATCCTTCCGGCACGTTGATAGTTCGCACTTTTGAGCGCGGAGTTGAAGGGGAGACTCTGAGCTGTGGCACGGGAATTGTCGCCTGTGCGATCACGGAGATGAGAAAGCAAGACGCCACTGAGGCGCGCTATCGCATTCGTGCGCGCGCTGGAGAGCTGCAAGTGCGCATTAAAGGCAGTGAAGTTTTCTATGAGGGTGAAGTGCTCTTAGCTTTTCGTGGCGAGATTTTGCTTAAGCCTTAGGTCGATGAGCTCTAAGAAATTTGGCATCACATAGCGAGTGAAGCTCGCACCCAAGACCGAGCCCACCAGATTCACCACCAGATCGGCCAGCTCAAAGCTGCGATAAGTAGTGAGCCCCTGCAGACACTCAATTGCAAAGCTAAAGACAAAACAGAGCATCGCCGCTTTGATAAATTCATTTTTTTGAAACACCTGACTCATGAGAAAGCCCATGCCGGTATAGGCGATAAGGTGCTGGATTTTATCGAGATGGGGGATCGTCGAGGGGCCACCTTCAAGACGAATGAGGCACAGCACGGCAACCAGGGCCATATAGCCGATGACTGGAATCAACCACAAGCGTAGATAAGTGAGTTTTTTAAATGGCAGAAAATTCATTCTGAGCTTTCCCTTTGTGCCCGGCCTTTCTACAATAGTTCTATGATATCCACTCTTAAAATCCTAGCGCTCGCCGCCCTCGTGAGTGCTACAAGCATAGCACACGCCCGCTTTTTTTTAAAAGTCGAGCTGGTGTTTAAAAAGGGCATCGACCAAAGCCTGACTCTGTCTAACGAGCTTCATAGCATTGAGCCCTTTAGAAGTGGGCAAACTCTTGATCTGACCATGAAAAATGGCGTGCGCTTGGTGCTTGAGCCCGAGTTCAAACCGATTCGCTCGGATCTTATTGGGCCGGCGGATGTGATGAGTATCTCCGGTGTGGTCTACGGCGCCGACGGCAAGGCCTTGCGCCAGATTTCTAAGGGTGACCTCGAGCTCTCACTAGGAGAGCGCAAAACCTTGTCCTATGAAACCGATGGCGGTCAGCTCATCGAAGTGACTGTGACTCCTGGTATTGAGTGATGAGTGCAGGGCGGGCCGACTTAAAATTAGTTGAACTCGGACTGGCGAAGTCGCGCACGCAGGCGGCCGATCTCATTAAAGGTGGCCACGTTCTCTATGACGGTGTTCTTGTCAAAAAGGCCAGTCAATTTGTCGAAGGGGACAATTTTCAAATCACTAAAGAGCGCATTTATGTCGGACGCGGGGCCCACAAAATTGAAAGCGCTCTTTCTCATTTTGCCGTTGATTTCAAAGATAAGACTGTGCTCGATGTAGGTGCTTCTACTGGGGGCTTTACTCAGTACGCCCTCGAACTGGGCGCTAAGCACGTCTATGCCGTTGACGTCGGGAGCGATCAGCTCGACCCACTTTTGGTTGCCGACTCGCGCGTGAGCAATTTAGAAAAAACGGATATTCGCTCATTGGAATCTCTCGAACAAGCGGTTGAGATCGTCGTGGTGGACGTCTCCTTTATCTCGCTGGCGCACATCTTTGAGTCGCTCGTGCGACTGGCCCCCGAGAGTGAAATGATTGTGCTAGTGAAGCCGCAGTTTGAGGTAGGGCAAATGGGTCTAGGTAAGGGCGGCATTGTGAAAGAGCGTGCGACTAGGCATCAGGTTTTAAGAGAGCTCGTCGACGTGGCCAATCGTTTTGGCTTGAGTGTGAAAGGTGTTTGTGCCTGCGCGTTCACAGGTAAGTCTGGCAATCAAGAGTATTTTTTTTGGTGTGCACAGGGAGAACAGGGCCCAGAAATAGCAGAAAAAATTAAGGAGTTAGTGTGAAGTATCTTTGTGTGTTTTGTGGTTCAAGTAGAGGCTTAGGCGAAGACTACACTCAGAGTGCGCGCCAATTTGGCGAGCGCATCGCCCGTGAGGGTTGGGGCCTAGTTTACGGGGGCGCGAGTATTGGAGTCATGGGCGCCGTGGCCGATGGAGTGCTCGCCGGCGGGGGCGAAGTGATCGGGGTGATTCCCGAGTCGCTGGTCAATTGGGAAGTCGCTCATGACAACTTGAGCAAACTTCATATTGTTGATTCGATGCACACAAGAAAGAAAATGATGTACGACTTAAGCGATGCCTTTGTCGCCATTCCCGGGGGCATGGGCACTCTTGATGAGCTGTGCGAAATTATCACCTGGTCTCAGCTCAAGCTCCACACCAAGCCGTGCTATATCCTCAATGAGAATAATTTTTATCGACACCTCATCGCTCACTTTGACCATATTTGCGAGCAAGGCTTTTTAAGCACGGAGCATCGTCAGATTGTGAGCGAAGCTGCAAACACTGAAGTGTTGTGGCAGCTATTAGCGGGTTCTTAGCTGAACTTCTGTTGCCAGGGCGCCGGCGTTCTCGTATACTGCTAGGGCTTATACTATCTAATTTTGATGACTTAGAAGGCCCGCTCGTGTGTGGGTCCTATTTTTCCGTGGAGTCCTCATGGGCAAGTTGGTGACCTTTCTTATTACTTTGCTTGGCCTCGTTGTCGTTTCATCTCTTGTGAAATATCGCGAGCTTCCAATCACTGCTGAGCGCTTTAGCTTTGAAGCCGCGAGTGATGCCCACGCCAACAAACTTAAAGAACTCGCCGACCTTGCGGCCAAGCGCGAAGAGCATCTCAATCCAAAAGTGGTTGAAGAAGAAGCTGTTGATCAAGGACCAGTGGTTGTACTTGATACGCCCGAACTTCAAAGAGGCTCGGATCTCTATCAAAAGTGTATCGTTTGTCACGGCAAGCTCGGTGAAGGCAAGAAATCTCAAAACGCTCCTCGCATTGGCGGCCAGCTCGATTGGTACCTCGAGCAACAGCTAGTAAATATGAAAACTGGCGTGCGTGTAAACGCCGTGATGAATCCCTACCTAAAGCCACTTGAAGGACAAGACTTCAAAGACCTCGCCGCCTATATCTCTAAGCTTCCTTGGGACTATAAGTAAGGTAGACGTGAGTATCCATTCATTTAAAGATCATACGCCCTCCCTTGCTGAGGGCGTTTTTGTTGCGAGTTCGGCCGACGTCATTGGGCGAGTCGTCCTGCACGCAGATGTGAGTGTGTGGTTTCAGTGCGTAGTCAGAGGCGACGTCAACGATATTGAAATCGGGGCGGGAACTAATATTCAAGATCTAAGTTGTTTGCATGTGACCGGTGCTCACAAGCTCACTATTGGCGCTGGAGTGACAGTTGGCCACAGCGTGAATCTTCACGCCTGCACGATTGAAGATCACTGCCTGATTGGAATTGGCTCAACGGTGCTCGATGGCGCCCATATCGGCGCTGGCTCAGTGGTGGCCGCCGGAAGTTTAGTGGCCCCTGGAAAGAGCTTTCCTCCCAACTCCCTCATTCAGGGCTCGCCTGCCAAGGTGGTTAGGGAGCTCACTCTCGACGAGCGTGAGCGCTATCACAATCATTACAAATCCTACCTAAAGCTTAAAGCGGACTATCTATAAGCTCTTTGCTCATACTCTGAAGCTCTTGTTGGGCCAGATGAATAGCGGCTTCAACGGCATTTTTCTTCGCAGGCGAGAGACCCTTTGGATACACGGTATAGAGAGGAAGGCCTGGCATCGGCAGCGGGACCAGGCGATAGCTTCTCGTGTCTTGCAGCGACCTCATTTCATGCTTGGCAAAGGCGAGAGTGGGCACGAAAAATCCATCGAGTCGCTCGAGATAAATTGAGCGCAGAGCATTTTGAAAATAATTATCTTCACTTCTAAAAAACCATTCGATTTCAAGATTGCTGAGCTCATCGGGAATAATACTCCCGCGCGCGTGACCAATTTTCTTTTTTCTAAGCTGCTCAAGGGATTTGAGAGGAATGAGATTAGAGGTGGATTTAAGTACCAGCGCTGGGCGACTCACCCACAGCGCCTCGCTGCCATAGTCATAAACACTTTCGCGCTCTTTTGTTTTAGCAACTAAAAGTGCAACATCGATCTCCTTGCGCTCGAGCATACTGAGTAGACGTGCGAAGGGATAATGATGATAGCGAACTTCAAAATCTTTCATTTTGATTAGCTGTTTGTGAACAGTTGAGCCCACAAAACCACCGGGAGTAGTCTCAAAAGAGAGTAGCGGCTCAAGCGAGTAGAGGCCAACGTGAATCGTCTGCGCTGCCAAGACAACGCTGGCAAAGCACAGAGTTAATAAAAGAATAATCACTTTGGGCAGGTTTTGCATGAAGTAGCTATATCACCTGAATGCAGCGGGGGGCAAGAGAGTGCGCTTAGACTCGGGCTAAGCGCACTTGGGAGATGGTTATTTACGAACTTTTACAAGCGAGTTAACAGAGTGACCATTCATTGAACGCACATGCAGAAGAACTTGTGGGCGCTCAAGGTTTACAGGTACTTGCCACTCAATTTCAAAGGGAACCATCTTGCGTGGACAAAACTCAGAGACTTGCTTCATGATTGGCATCACACTGTGAACGTTGACACCGTTATCAAGACTTTCCACTCTATCAAACTCAAAACAGTCTGAAGGGTTGTAGCCTTTTAGAACCACGCGGTTACTAAAGGCGTCTTTTTCAATGTAGTCGACGTTGGCATAGACTTTCTCATCGACCGCATCACTGCTTGATTGATTGACGTAGAGAGAGCCGGCCACCAGGCCATCGACGTTGATATTGTACCAACCACGATCTAGTAGGCCCAGGTTCACAGCTTCGAGGTAAGGAACCACCATCTCGGCACAAGGTCCATCGCTCTCGCTACTGCGTATGGCCTTCATTGAAATGTTCACATCCTTGCCATTAATTTCTACCTCACCGCGAGGGGATTTATAGCAGAGGTTAGGAAGGATACCACTCACAACAACTTCGACGTTGTCATTGGAATCAAAACCTTTAGGAATAAAGACTTCATTCACAGGCACTTTGCCTAGGCGAGGAACGTCACTCGCATTGGAGCTCGGAACGGCAATGCCCATTAGGACGACCATGAGGACAAGCTTACTTAAATTTTTCATAACGACTCCTATTCTTAAAAAGCCTAATCGCTTTTTTCTTTCAACTATTTTGTACTCCCGGGAAAAGAGGCCGTGTCTGAGCTAGAATTTATTGAAAGATGATTTTGATCAGGTGTTTTTGAGTTGTCTTGGGGTACATGTTAGGGGAGGATTCCAAGATGGTGGAGGTCGCTTCATGCTAAGAATAATCGCCCTAATGAGCCTAATAACCCTTTTAACAGGTGCTCGCGCAAATGCCGCCGAGCAATGTTTTCCTGAAAGTGAATTGCGCTTTCCCGTTTCCCATAAAAAGGGAATTAGCACTGGCGTCAGCGAATTTGAGGCGCGCAGTCTCATTGATCGCTTTTCACGCTCTTTAAGTTCCGTCGTTAAAAGTGAGCGCGGCAAGAAACTGCTCATTAACCTTGAATGGGAAAATGAGCGCGTCAACGCTCACTGCACCCTCGATGACTATGACAATCCAGTCATTAATATCTTGGGGGGAATGATCAGGCACCCAGAGATGACTAGAGATGGGCTGCTTTTAATTCTTTGCCATGAGCTTGGCCATTACATGGGCGGCGAACCTAAAAAATTTAGAGGCCGCTCAACGCTAAGAAGCTGGGCTTCGGTAGAAGG
The DNA here is from genome assembly GCA_048264885.1 of Bacteriovoracaceae bacterium. Lineage (GTDB taxonomy): Bacteria > Bdellovibrionota > Bacteriovoracia > Bacteriovoracales > Bacteriovoracaceae > JBLWXV01. The sequence continues at coordinate 9,420 of JBLXCO010000008.1, read as the reverse complement.
GCAAGCCGATTACTTTGCTACCAGCACTTGTCTGCCTCTGATTTTTAACGATCAATTGGAGACTAAGGCGATCTATAGTGAAGATGAAGAGAAGGTTGAAAACGCCGAGAAGAGATGCTCAAGTAACGAATGTGTACGCGCGAGTCTTGCAGGTCTAGCCGTGGCGAGGCTCTTTGCTTCTTTAAAGACGGGAATTGAGACGCCGACGCTGGCCAGAGAGGACCGCTATCAAAGCCCGGTGACGCTGCAAACGCATCCCAACCCTCAATGTCGACTTGATACTTTTGTGGCAGGGGCCAGCAGTGAAGATCGACCCCTGTGTTGGTTTAATCCGAAAGACTATTAGATGTCGTTTTGATGATACTTAAAGCGAATTTCTTCGAGGCGCTTTCTATTCATCCCAAAATCAAAGAAGAGCTTGCGGGTCTCTGAGCGAAAGTGAATAGTCCCGCGCTCTCTGAGATCAAACTCCATGTCCGTGACCTCACCGATTGGCCCTTCAAAAGTTCCGTAAATATAGTCCGAGTTTTGATTTTGAATCTTAAAGCCTTTGAGATTTAAAAGTACTTTTAAGAGCTTATTAAAGGCCACGTCTTTGGGCTCAGAGTAGCTGATAGGCTTTAAGTATCTCTTAGGGGGATTGATCTCTTGATAGCTTGCAAAGCAAATTGATTTTTCAGTACAGGGGCGCAGGGCCATTTTCCTTGTCTTTTCAAAATCCTGCAGCTTAAATCCGAGCTCTTGCATCGAAGGAGGCGTTCCCTTTAGCAGATTACAACTCGCTAGCAGGATAAGGGCGCTGAGTCCCAAGATTTTCTGAATCATAATTCTTTCCTTTTAATGAAGATATAAGGCGATAGGTTTAATACTTCAAAATTGAGATCTTCTTTCTGAGCGAAGGCCTTCTTAATTTTTTCATCGAGCTTGGTAATCGCGCGACTCTTAGTGAGCTCCTTAATGGGGTCTACTTGATCTTCACAGCACAGAAGTCCAATCTCAACTAAGTCCAAGTTGCTCGCCACGAGCAGGAGCTCTTCACTATCGTGATAGTTCTCTAGCGAGGCCCATGTGGCATCTTGAATTTGACTTTGGATTTGAAGCTTTAAAGCTTCACTGGCAGATGGTCCCTCTTCACTCATAGATATAGGATAAGGGAACTTGGGATTTTTTCCTAGCGAACGGGCAAATAAAAAAGCCTCCACTAGGGAGGCCTTCTTGTAACCTAAATTGTGGCTTCGATCCTAGAAGTCAGCTGCACGGATGGTTTTTCTGCCATTAGCAGTACAACGCTCTTGAGCGTCTTTTACCATGCTGTGAACTTTTTCATTGAGCTTCTCAAGAGCTTCAGCTGAAACGTTAAGTCCACCGTCTTTAAGAGCTTCTTTAGTTTTTGATCCAACGAGAAGCATTTCGAGTTCTTTTGTCGCCATAGGATGTCTCCGTAGATATCGTTTAAAAGGGTTTTAAGTTGGGTTTAATTCTAGGATAAAAAAAGGAAGGCGCAAGGGAATTCGCGAGATATCGACAGAGTTTTTAAGACAGAGTGTGTCTAAATATTACTAACTTCCTGTTTTTTGCCTGAGAGCTCCGCTTCAAGGGCCAGAAGTCGCTCTTGTAAAAGCTGGCTTAGTTGATCGAAATTGTCGGACTTAACCACGATGGGCTCGCCAATTTTTAAAGTGATGCGACTAAAGGGTTTAGGGAGGCGAAAAAGGTCCCACGACTTTTCAAAAATCCATGCGTCTTCAGGATAGGCGACCAAGGGAAGGATGGGGCACTGACAGGCCTTGGCCAGACTAAAGACGCCGGGCTTGGCCACGTGAGCGGGCCCCTTAGGCCCATCGACGGTGAGGGCACCTGGCAGGCCGCCTCTCACTTTGCGGATCATTTCAATTAGACCCTTTTTGGGATTGCGATCCGAGCTAGCTCGCGCCACTTCAAAGCCCAGCTGGCCGAGTGTATAGGCAATGAGGTCGCCATCTTTAGAGGGGCTCGCCATGGTGACGTGCCTCACTTTGCGAAAGCTCAAGATACTGGCGGCGAGATCACGGTGCCAGATGGCAAAGATATAATTGCCCGACTCCGCCACCGTTTGCTCCCTGAGTTCAGGGTTGAGGTGCCTAATTTTCCAAGTCGCGCAGAGGAGGCGAACGCACACGTAAATCAATTGGGCAAGTAGCTTGTGCATAAGTACAACTCTTTCTAGCCTATGTCCTTGAAGTCAAACGCATTTAGTCTTGCGCCAAATTGACCCAACCCTATAGGCTTAGAGATCATTTTCGTATTCAGGAGTAGAAACTATGAAGCAATTGCTTGCGCTTGTCATGACCGTCGTCGCCTTTAATGCTTTCGCCGTGGGCGTAGATGGAAGACCTAACACTGTTAATAAGGCCGAGTCGTCTTCAAGCGAAAAGTTTGTCGTAAAACCAGATCAAAGCACTCTCAAGTGGGAGGGCCGCAAGCTCACGGGCAGCCACGACGGTAAAATCAAGATCAAGTCGGGCCACCTCCTCTTTAAAGGTCCCGAATTTGTGGGCGGAGAATTTGTCATTGATATGAAAACTATTACTGTGGACGACCTCAAGGATAAGGAAAAAGCGGCCCGCCTAAAAAATCATCTCGAGTCGGATGACTTTTTCTCAGTCCATAAATATGACACCGCGAAGTTTGTGATTCGCGACGTTCAGTTTAGTAAGGGTGGGCTCTACGATGTGACCGGAGACCTCACCATCAAGGGCAAAACTCATCCCATTTCATTTATGGCCGACGTGACCGAGAGCGGAGATAGCCTGATGGCCAAGGCAGATATTGTCTTTAACCGCGCCAAGTTCGACGTCCGTTACGGCTCGGGCTCGTTCTTTGAAAATCTCGGCGACAAGATGATCTACGACGACATCTCCCTAAAAGTTGAGCTGAAGGCCCAAAAGTAGGGGATTGGTCACCTAAAAAGGGGGCTTTGGGGCCCCTTTTTGATATTAAATTTTCAGTCTTGCCGTATGATTGAAATTCACTATTGACGTCCATTTCCCCTCATGAAATTAAGGGGACTTGAGGAAATTTTGGGAGCAATACTAAATGAGCAAGCAAGTTTGGGAGCGCTTGAGACCAGCGCCTACACCTTACGACTGGTCGACGCCAACCAGCGAAATTCAGCCCGGCGCCATCAATATCATCGGTTTTGAATTTGATGGAACCGCCTGCTTTAGAAAAGGGACCGTAAAAGGACCCAATGCCATTCGCGATATCATGTACGGAATCGAGGGCTATTCGCCCTACCTGGATCGCGATCTCGATCTCATCCCGCCCTTTTACGACTTGGGAAATCTTCCCGTGGGCGAGGGAGAAGACATCGACGCTAACTGGCAGCAGGCGACAGACTATTTTCTGGAAATGCTCAGCTCTTTGGACTTGGCCGCCACCAAGACAACTTTTCTCACATTAGGTGGCGAGCACAGTATTTCCTATGCTCCCATTAAGGCCCATCTTGAAGCCTATCCCGATCTAGTGCTGTTGCATCTCGATGCTCACGCCGATCTTCGCGATGGTTATGAAGGCCACCACTATTCTCACGCCTCAATTATTAGGCGCGCTGCTGATCACTTTAAGCCGACTCACAATCTTATTCAGTACGGCATTCGTTCCGGTACCAAGGAAGAGTATGAGTGGATGAAGGAGCACGGAAGTATCAAAACTTCACTTGAGAGCTTCTTGCAATCAGTGCGTGATATTCCCGAGACCAGACCGATCTATCTGACGCTTGATCTCGATTATTTTGATCCAAGTTTCTTTCCTGGCACCGGCACTCCCGAGCCAGGTGGCGAAACTTTTCATTCCTTTGTGGCCCTCATGAAGATTCTTCGTACCAAGAATTTTGTGGGCGCCGATATTGTCGAACTCTCTCCCGATATTGATACCTCAGGCAACAGCTCAGTGTTTGCTGCCAAGGTCGTGAGAGAGGTCATCCTCTGTCTATCTGATGAGTCTTAGGAGTAAGTGATGAGCAGTGAAAATGAAGTATTGAACGAAGAGTGGACCACAGATGATGCTGAGAAGACCTACTTTGTAAAAAGCTGGGGTGACGGCTATTTCGACATTAATGAAGAAGGGCATCTCTCGGTTTCCCCAGATGGGGCCGGTCAGAAAAAACATATTGATATCTACAAAGTCGTTCAAGAGATGAAGGCGCAGAATATTAAGTTCCCCGCCGTGATCCGCTTTCAAGATGTTGTTCGCTCACAGGTGCGCACACTTTGTCGCACTTTCAGATCGACTATTGAAGAGGCCAACTATGAAGGTCGCTACCTCGGAGTCTATCCCGTTAAGGTGAACCAAATGCGCGAAGTGGTCGAAGAGATTGTCGACGCTGGCGCGCCTTTTGACTTTGGCCTTGAGGCCGGCTCAAAACCAGAGCTTCTCTCCGTTTTGGCGATGAACTCTAACGAGCGCTCGATCACTATTTTAAATGGCTACAAAGACGAAGATTATATGCGTCTGGCACTGCTTGGAATTAAGCTTGGTCGCAAGATGATCGTGGTGATTGAAAAATTCACTGAGATTCATAAGCTTCTCACCATCGCTAAAGAATTAAATGTGGAGCCCTTAATCGGTCTTCGTTCGAAGATGTCGATTAAAGGTCGTGGCAAGTGGGCCGGCTCTACTGGAGACCGCGCGAAGTTTGGTCTAACAACTTCTGAAATACTAATGGCCGTTGATCTTTTGAAAAAGAACAACCTTCATCATTGTCTCAAACTCTTTCACTTTCACGTGGGCAGCCAGATCGTCGATATTCGCGCTGTAAAAGAGGCGATCACCGAAGGAGCACGTCTCTTTACTAAGATCTATCAATTGGGCATTAACCTAGAGTACTTCGACGTAGGCGGTGGTCTTGGTATTGACTACGACGGCTCAAAGTCGACCAATGATTCTTCCAGAAACTACTCAGTGGCCGAGTACACTTCAGACGTGGTCTACGGTCTTAAAGAAATTTGCGACCTTGAAAATGTGCCTCACCCAAATATTATCTCTGAGTCAGGGCGCTTTATCACCGCTCACCACTCATGCGTGATTACAAATGTAATTGGCGTGGTGGAGCCTTCAAGTAGCGAATTCGCGACTAAGAAAGTTACCGGTGAGCACCACTATGTTCAAAACATGAGAGAGCTCTCAGAAGAACTGGGTGTCGATAACTTTCAGTCAGTTTATAACGAAGCTAACGCCATTAAAGAAAACGCACTCGACGCTTTTCGCTTTGGCATCTTAAGCCTTGAAGAGCGCGCTAAAGTGGAGAGTTTCTTTTGGGACATCTCTCACCGCATTTATAAGATCATTCAAAGCAAAGAATTTATTCCCGATGAGCTCTATGATCTCAAAGATCAAATCGCTCCTCAGTATCTTTGCAATTTCTCAGTCTTCCAATCGGCGGCCGATTCTTGGGCCATCGATCAATTGCTCCCAATCGTCCCGATTCACCGTCTAAATGAGCGCCCAGAGCGTCTGGCCACATTGGTCGATATCACCTGTGACTCTGATGGTAAGATCGATAACTTCATTGACCGGGATGAGGGCATTAGTAAAACTCTAAGACTTCACACTTGGAAGCCAGGCGACGAGTACTATCTCGGTATCTTTTTAACTGGGGCTTACCAAGACGTGATGGGTGACATGCACAACCTCTTTGGTCGCCTCAACGAAGTTCACGTCTACAACGACGATGAAGACCCAGAGAACTTCTATATCGAAGAGACAATTACGGGCAACAGTGCTGCCGACGTTCTCAAGACAATGCAGTACAACCCCGAGTACATGGCGCTCCAAGTGAAGAAGGCGATCGATCGTCGCGTGAGTCAAGGCAAGCTTGTGGCCCGCGAAGGCGTAAAGCTCGTCGACTTTTATGAAGAGTGTCTTGTGGGCTACACCTACCTTAAGTCGTAGGTGTAGGCTTATTTTCCAAGCTTCTTAATGTATTTGAACTCGTCTGCTTCCACTGGCATCACGCTCAGGCGGTTGCCCTTTTGAAGCAGACGCATTTCCCCTAGAAATTCATGGTTTTTAAGCTCATCCAAGGGGATGAATGTCTTAAACTTTTCCACAAACTTGACGTCGACCATGTACCAGCGAGGGTTATCTTCTTTGGCTTTGGGGTCAAAGTATTTTGATTTCTTATCAAATTGAGTGTGATCGGGATAGGCCTTGCTCGCCACTTCGGCAATACCCGCAACTCCCGGAGGAGTGGCGTTACTGTGATAAAAGAGAATGAGGTCGCCTTCTTTCATCTCGTCGCGCATAAAGTTGCGTGCTTGATAATTTCTCACTCCATCCCAATGCTCAGTTTGATTGGGACGCTTTTCAAGATCATCAATTGAGAAGACGTCGGGCTCAGTTTTCATGAGCCAATAAGATTTGGCCATCCCTTTCTCCTAGTCGCGAAGCAATTTGCCGATATTCTTCTTCATAAATGCAGGAAGAGAGAAGGCGGCACGGTGCATGTCTGCACTGTAGTAATCAAACTCGAGCCCAGCAGCTTCCACACGTGAAGGGTCAAAGTCCTTTAATGGGTGAAGCCCCTTGGTGGCAAAAGTGAAGCTCCACAGACCACCTGGATAGGTGAGGTTTGAGAAGTTATAGATACATACTTTAGTGAAAATATTATTGAGAATAGACAGGAGTGAAGCCTGAGTTTCTTTATTGAGAAACGGAGACTCGCCCTGGCTCACAACGATGCCGTTGTCAGTGAGACGTTCAAAAACATTGTTGTAGAATTCTGGACCAAAGAGCGGAGTGGCCGGACCGATTGGGTCAGTAGAGTCAACTAAGATTACATCGAACTTCTCTTTAGATTCTTTCACAAACTGAACGCCATCGCCGATGATCAGGTTCATCTTTGGGTCATCAAGCATAGAAGAAGTTTGCGGGATGTATTCGCGGCAAGCATTCACCACCATCTCGTCAATCTCAACCATCGTCACCTTTTCTACACTTTTATGACGAAGAACTTCTCTGGCCGTTCCGCCATCGCCCCCACCAATGATGAGGACTTTCTTTGGGTTGGGGTGAACAAAAAGGGGCACGTGAGTGATCATGTCGTGATAGATAAATTCATCGCGCTCACTGACCATCACTAGGCCGTCGTTTAAGAGCATGCGCCCATGACCTCTCGTTTCCACCACGTCAACTGACTGAAATTCACTCTCGCCAGAAAAGAGCGTCTTTTCGACCTTGAATTTCATGGCGTAGTAATCTTGGTAAACTTCTTCAACCCAGAGATTTGAGTTCATGGTGAATCCTTATAGTTTATAGGGCGCCATCACTTCAGTGTGGGCCTTAAAGTAGTTGGCAAAGCTGACGTGATAACCACAAGAGAGATTACCTTTAACTTCAGTTAAAAGAAGATAGCTCTTATCAACACTGAGGGTGTTCTCGTTATTAAAAGAAACCACGTCAAAGGAATTTGGCTTAAGAGTGTCCACATAGCTCGCTAGAATTTCTGGCATTTCCTTTTTGATGTCGACATTGGTTTCAAAGGAAACATAGGAAGTGTCTTCTTGCGGAGTGATGTGAACAGTGGCGTATTTGTCGCCTTTAACTGCGTTCATCGAGTAACCACAGGGATCAAAAAGAAAGTCGTGGATTTTAAAATCTTTAAAGAAGCGATCAAGCCCCAAAATCTGACGAATATCTTCGATCTCCTGATTGGGCTTGCGAAGTGTCTCGGCCGCTGGGCCCTGAATGTGATACATCAAAAGCTCAGTCGTGATGTCATCCTGAGCAGGCATGAATTCTTTATTGAGATGATAGATGAAGTTGTGGTGCTCATCCATATTGCCAAAGCGCCATGAAGTGCCGTCAAAATGCTTGCCGAGCTCTTCAATATCATCGAGAAAGTTAGTGGTTTGAAAGTGTCCAAAATACTCATTCTTGCGCTGAAAAGTGAGCATCTCCCAATCTTCTTTGGGAAAAGTCTCGAGCAAGAAAATGATGGCGCGAACGAGGGTCGTGCGACCACAGGTCAGCATGGTGATGCGATCATCCCAGACAAAGAGCGACGACTCGCTCAATAGGTAGGCGTCAACAGATTCAGAGCTGATCTTTCCTAAGATAGTGGCCTGAGATTTGGCCACAAGCTCACTCCAAAAGCTCTCTGGGCGCTCGCGCAGAGACGAAATTCGCTCCCTGTTAAAGACGATTTCTACTTTTTTCTCTGAACCTTCAAAAAACAACGCACCCCCTCCCTGCTAAAAGTCGTGGTGATGTGAACTCTCTGTGGTAAAAGTTCTTAATAACGATAAATGTCCCCTTCCGTAAAGTGAAGAGTTGAGATTATTTGTGCCGTGAATTTTGCTAAACGACTACCATTGATAATGCTTCTTCTTTTGGGCTCGTGCGCCACTAAAGAAGCTAAAAAGACTCATTGTGGGCATAACAGCGCCCTGATGGCCGAAATTACAGCCGCTCACGACGAGCAAGCCTTTAGGGCAATTGAGCGCAAGCTCTCTGATCAGAGTGATATTTATTTACTCTACCATTTTCATCTTCGTAGAGGAGAGCTCGAGTCTCACTCAGAGCTCGCTCGTGCCTACACTGAATACGCTAGAGAGATGGCCTTGGCCCATCCCGAAATTCATCAATGTGAGGAGAACTTAAAGTGAGAACAAGTGTTGGTTTCCTGGGCCACCCCATCACCAAGCCCCTCTATCTCATCACTCCAGGTCTCGTCTTTTTACTGGGCATGGGCATTTATGGCTTCCCCTCAATCTCCTGGAAGTTACTCGCCTGTGAAATCGTCGCAATCTTAGTAGTCTCTCACAAATTGCGTTTCTCCCTGGCCACCTCGCTCGCGCTCGTGCTCTTTGGCGCTCTCTTCTTTCTAGGTAGCGAGGGCACTCTCACTACCTCTCAGCTAGCTCTCTTTTTAGCTCCCAGCTTGCTCTATCATATCGTCTTACTCCAAAAGCGCTCTCATGGCCCGGCCCTTAGACCTAGACTTCAAGATCTGATTTTTGCTATAGCCGCAATCGCAACTTCGATGGCCCTCTTTTCTTTGCTCGAGTCTCATCTCATGCTGAAGTCAAATCTCTTTGCTGCTATTTTCTTTGGCTTTTCTGTAGCCTGGAAATTGATAGTTTTGAGATTTGGTATTCGTAACTATCGGTTGGGGGGGGATGTGGCCAGTGAGTGTCTTTTCTTTATTTTAAGTTTGGGGCTTGGGGGGTTGGCTTTTATGACTTCTTTTGGGGTTTATATCTATCAGAGTTTTCTTTGGTGGCCTGCCTTTGCTGCTCTCCTAGTATGCCTAAGACTAAGTGTCCCCTAAAAACTGCCCCACTACCGTGGGGCTAGTTTTTTGATCCTTCAGTGCTCAAGCCTATCCTTTTAAACTCACTTCTTTTGACTTTCTAATTGCTTAGCTCTCCCTTGGTGAGT
>JBLXCO010000007.1:0-178967 GCA_048264885.1 Bacteriovoracaceae bacterium | reverse complement strand
CAATTCTTACAGCGATAGCGCTGAATTGTGCGCGAGTCATTTTTTCTAAAATAGCTCCCATCGCGAACGATGGAGTTTTTTTTTTGGTAGTGAGAACAGGATTGATTGGGGCAGCCGTACTTCATGAGCTCATAAGTGCAAAATGAACTCACCAAGGGAGAGCTAAGCAATTAGAAAGTCAAAAGAAGTGAGTTTAAAAGGATAGGCTTGAGCATTGAAGGGTCAAAAAACTAGCCCCACGGTAGTGGGGCAGTTTTAATTACTTTCTAAGCCAGTGGCATGTGTATCCGCCAGGATTTTTCACGAGATAATCCTGGTGGTATTCCTCGGCCTTATAAAAAGGACTCCAAGGAACAATCTCAGTCACTACCGGGCGATGATCAAAGCGATCTGAGTTTTGCGTTTGCGCAATCGCCTGCTGGGCCGCCAATCGTTGCGACTCATCCTTAGTAAAAATCACTGAGCGATACTGAGTGCCCACATCGTTGCCCTGACGATTAAGGGTCGTGGGATCGTGAAGTCTAAAGAAATAGCTCAGTAGCTCTGAGTAGCTGAGCTGGCTTGGATCAAACTTTACATAAACAACTTCAGCATGACCGGTCTGACCAGTTTTAACATCGTTGTAGTCTGGGTCATCAGTCTTGCCGCCAGCGTAACCAACCACTGTCTCGATGACACCAGGGATTTTGCGAATAATATCTTCGACTCCCCAAAAACAGCCGGCCCCAAAAAGAGCTTCTTCAACTTTATTTTCAGTTTTTTTGTCGTCCTCGGCATTTTCAAAAAGCTTCTTATATTTTCCATAGCCGCGCTCTTCAAGCTCGGCCACAGGGATAAAGCGCAAAGAGGCAGAGTTCATGCAAAAGCGCTTTCCATTGGGACCGGGGCCATCGTCAAAGACGTGGCCAAGGTGAGCGTCTGAACTTGACGAGCGCACTTCCGTGCGAGTCATAAAGAGTGAGTTATCTTCCTTAGTCGTTAAGGCCTCATCATCAATTGGCTTAGTAAACGAGGGCCAGCCGGTTCCAGAATCGTATTTATCAAGAGAGCTAAAGAGCGGCTTTCCTGTCACGCGGTCGACATAGATCCCCGCCTCCTTGTGATTCCAATACTCGTTATTAAAGGCGGGCTCAGTTCCATCCTTATACATCACATTGTATTGATCTTGAGAAAGGAGCTTTTGGACTTCTTCGTATTTTGGTTTCTTAGTCTCTGACATCGCAAATGTCCCACTGATTAAAGTTGTTATCAGAAAAAATATCTTCATAAGTATAAGCATAAGCTTCTTCATGAGAGTCACTCCTTATCACTCACCTGTCAGAGAGTGTCCTAAGGTTCATTCTATCTATGAGTGTCACTCGCGGCGGGAATCTTACAACTTTTTTGAAGAAAAGGAAGAATTAGTCATGATTTCAAGGATTTCAAACGTTAGACAAACGAGAAACGGTGCCAGATGACTTTTGGGACTCAGAGAGTCCCAAAAGTCATCTGGCACCCGACCAACAAAATTAGTGGACGATAGCGCCAGAGCCGAGATTAGGCATGAACTCAAAGAGGATCAGGGACACAATTGTGGGCCCCAAAGCTCCAAGCAGAAGTCCAAGTGGTGAAATACCATCTTTGCCAAACGAGTCTTTAAGAATTCCAAAACCAGCTGGGTTTGGAGCGTTGGCAATAACGGTGAGACCACCACCAGTCACCGCACCGGCCACGAGGTAGTACTTAGCGGTGTCAGAGAGCTCAACCAGTGAACCGAGGTAAGTAAGAGCAGCGTTGTCGGTAATCGCAGTCAGGGCCGTCGAGCCATAGAAAAGCGCTAGGTCAGGAAGCTTTGTGAGGATATCTTTCAACCACCACTGTTGCATCGTCCCTAGGACCACTAGGCCCGCGAGGAAGAAGCCAACGAGCAGAGACTCTTTGAGCTTGATCTTGTCTTGATATTCTTGAGTCACAGTGGTGAATCCAAGAAAGAATAGGAAAAGACCCAGAAAGAAAACCATGTGGTGAGCTGTGTAGACAACCATGGCCAAGAAGAAGACGTGAAGCACAGTAATCCAAGCAGGTGGAGTCATGGTGTTGTCGTGCTTTTGCTTAATCTGCAATTGCCCTTGAAGTTCTTTTTTAAAGATAAAGGCCATTGCAAGAGTAGAGATCAAAACAGCAATCGCCGCTTTATATCCGTAGTGAGTCATCATGAAGGGAAGATCCCAATGCCACTTTGAGGCCACCATCAGAACTGGAGGGGCTGCAAAGTGTGAGAGCGTCCCACCGATTGAGACGTTCACAAAGAGAAGTCCCAAAGTGGCGTACTTAAATTTCGGAGACATCTCACCTGAGTAGAAGTAGTCAAGAAGGATAAGCGCAGTCACTGTCATGGCCGCTGGCTCAGTAATAAACGAACCGAGCAATGGACCTAGAAAGAGAGTCGCAATGTAGAAGGCCATCTTACCTGGGAGCGGGATAATCTTAGAAAAAGCTTTAATCAGTTTTTCCGCAAGCAAAATGACGGGTCTTGTACCGGCCATACACATGATCACGAAAACAAAAGCGGGCTCAGTGAAATTCAAACTTTCAAGATAGTGAATCGTTCCGCCAATCACATGGTGAGATTCATCGTATTGAACGAAGCCAACCATTGCCGAGTAGATGCCAAGAAAGATGGCACTCCAAATACCAAAAACAGCTTCCACCTCTCCCAGGAAGTGCAGCAGATTTTCGGCCATCGATCCTTCCGGATATTTGTGGGCCAGATGTTGAATTTTTCCGACAAGAAATGTGTGGATCACGGCCAAGGCAAAGATAACTGTGCCGATGACCTCAATGGGCTGCGGGTTCATAAGATGACTCCTTCTCGCATAGAACTGTAAGATGTTATTTTTATTCTAGCGGGCCCGCTGCTACAGGACAAACGGAAAATTCGCCCTTCACAAAACTTTGCGAATAAAGTTTTGAAGAGGTGAAGGGCGCTGATGGGTGGTGAGACTAACCGTCACAACCAATGGAGGCCACGGGACAGGCATCCATTTGCTCTTGGCAAAGCTCGATCTCTTCTGGAGTGGTCGGCTGCTTTTTCACATAGGCATTGCCATCGTCATCTTCGGCAAAAAACTCCGGAGCTCCGGTGTAGCAGACGTTACAGGCGATACAGCCCTCCCCGTTGTCATCATCGGGGTCAGTGCAGTACCAGGGACCGGGGATATTAGAGGGGTGCTTCATTTTTGGGTTGGACATATCTCTATCCTTCAAACATTAGGTTTATCACGATGCGGCATATCATAAAAATATTTGGCTGAACCGCTTATATATCTTAAATTATTTGTTTTTAAAACACACTTGTGGCCCACAAATTGTTCGACCTGAGGAATCTGCGAAAAACTATCTCACTAGTCATTTTCCGCTTAGAAGAGCAAAATAGGCCGTATTTAAGACTGTAATTATCAAAGGATAGGCCATGAACAACACCATACTTGAAGAGGCGAAGCGCTGGGCGCAAAACCCGGTCTTTGATAGCGAGTTTCGCGCTGAAATCCAGGCCCTCATCGATTCGGGTGATGAAACAGAACTGACAGAACGTTTTTATAAAGATCTCGAATTTGGCACCGGCGGATTGCGCGCCATTTTGGGAGCGGGAAAAAATAGAATCAATATTTACACCATCAGAAGGGCCTCGCAGGCGCTAGCAAATACGGTGATTAAAACGGCCGGTGACAAAGAAAAGCGAATCGCCATTAGCTACGACAGCCGTCGCATGAGTAAAGAGCTCGCCCGCGAAGCCGCTTGCGTTTTTGCCGCCAACGGCATTAAGGCCTATCTCTACGCCAGACTCAATCCAGTAGCGCTCTTGTCCTATTCCGTACGCCACCACCAGGCCAATGCCGGTATCATGGTCACCGCGAGCCACAATCCACCGGCCTATAATGGCTATAAAGTTTTTTGGTCTGATGGAGCGCAGGTGACGCCACCCCACGATCAAATGATTATTGATGAATATAATACCCTCACCGATTTTAGCATGCACAAAACAATGGACTTTAACCAAGCGCTTGAGAGCGGGCAGATCATCATGGTTGGCGAGGATGTAGAGAATGCCTACTTCAAAGCAATCTACGATTGGGCGATCAACCCTAAGATGTGTGCTGAGCACGCAGAGAAGTTAAAAATTGTCTACACCCCCATTCACGGCACAGGGCTCATTCCCTGCACGCGCGCCTTGGCCGATCTCGGACTTAAAAATGTCAGTGTGGTCAAAGAGCAGGCCGAGCCCGATGGCAACTTTCCCACCGTGAGTTCTCCCAACCCAGAAAATCCCGAGGCCCTGGCCCTGGCGGTTGAGCTGATGAAAAAAGAAAAGGCCGACATTGCCTTTGGAAGTGATCCCGATACTGATCGCCTCGGAGTCGCCCTCGAGCATCAAGGTGAAATTCACTACATCAATGGCAATCAAATTGGCATTCTCATGCTTCACTACATTCTTGAGAACCTCAAGCAGCAGGGACGCATGCCCAGTCACCCCTACTTTGTGAAGACCATCGTAACGACGGCCCTGCAAGAAAAAATTGCCGCCTCCTATGGTGTGGAAGGTTTTAATACCCTCACTGGATTCAAGTGGATCTGTGGGCGCATGAATGAGATTGAGAAGAACTCACCTGAGAAGAACTTTGTTTTTGCCACAGAAGAATCCTTTGGCTACCTCAACCACGACACCGTTCGCGACAAAGACGGTGTGAGTTCAGTGACACTTATGAGTGAGATGACTCTTTGGTATAAGCTCCAAGGGAAAAATCTCATCGAGGCCCTGGACGCCATCTATGAGCAATATGGATTCTCCCATGAAACGCTGCTTAACCTCGTCTACGAAGGCAAGGCCGGTAGTGAGAAAATTGGACGCATCATGGAGCACTTCAGGTCATCTTTTGGACCAGGAAAAAGCGCTAGTTTTGCCGGAGCGCAGATTGCTCAAATTGAAGACTTTAAGAGCTCTAAGCGCACTGACATTGCCAGTGGCCAGTCTACTCAAATTGATCTTCCAGCAAGTAACGTCATTGGACTTTTCTTTAAAAATGGCGATCGCCTCTTCCTACGCCCGTCTGGAACTGAGCCCAAAATAAAGTTCTATATCATGATCAGTGAGAACGAGGGTGATCTTGCGACCAAGAAGTCTCGCGCCAGTGCGAAGACTGATAATATCTTGGCCCAAATTAAATCGACTGTGGAGAATCTTTAATGACCGATGAACGCTCAGAAGAATTGGCAATTGCCCTCGTAAGTGGTGGGATGGATAGCTGTCTCACCGCTGCGATTGCCAACACTAAACATAAGAACCTCGCCTTCCTTCATCTCAACTACGGCCAAAAAACGCAGGATCGCGAACTCCAGTGCTTTCATGAGATTGCCGAACACTATGGCGTTCCGGAAAGTAGAAGAAAAGTCATTGATGTGTCTTTTCTAAAGCAAATCGGAGGCTCTTCTCTCACTGATGACACAATGGAAGTCACTAACTACGAAGGGGATTCTAGCGAGATCCCCAGTAGCTACGTGCCCTTTAGAAATACTCACATTATTGCCATGGCCGTGAGCTGGGCCGAAGTGATTGGGGCCAAGCGCATTTTCATCGGAGCGGTCTTTGAAGACTCATCAGGCTATCCCGATTGCAGACCGGCCTACTATGAGGCCTATAATAATCTCATTAAGCAGGGAACTAAGGCGGGCGACATTCGCATTGAAACTCCAATCATCCACATGAGTAAAGATGAGATTGTGAAAAAGTCCATCGAGCTAGGCGCCCCACTCAAGCATACCTGGTCATGTTACGCCAGAGGCGATAAGAGCTGCGGGGTGTGCGACTCTTGCGCTCTAAGACTGAGAGGCTTTCAAAAAGCCGGAGTTGAAGATCCTATTGAGTACGTCACAAGACCAAATTATCTCGCTTAGTTTTTAGAGAACTTCGTACAGTCTAGTTCGCCCGACACTCACAAGCGCTTTATAAAGTGTCGGGTAATCATCAAAGTGATCAATTTTAATCTCTGGAAAGTGAGTGTATTCCTTCTCACCTAGCACAATATATTTAATACTGCGCTCGCGCGCCCAGGCATGGGCCGCGAGAGGATCTTTAGTTTGATAAAAACTACTGATCCCCGATTTTCTCTGATCGATCTCAATAGCACTCGCCCCTCGAAGCTGGACGTGAAAATCCCACCCAAGATAGGTGGGTAGACCTGTGAGCATTGAGATTCTAGGAGTCCCGTGAACAAAGGTTCTTCCCGGAAATTCGACAATAAGCGGTGTCCCCTCCACATTCTGATTGAGCCAAGTGACAATTTCATAGTCGCCCTTAGAAACCACATCGAGATAGCGAATGGCATCTAGACCGACTCTATTGCGAAGGTCTGCCCTACCCGCCTCACGGTGATAAAGGGAAAAGAGTGAGCCTACGACGCAAACAAAGCTCAGGGCGCAGAGGACCTTGAACTTGTGCGCTCTTACTAAGAGCAAGATAAAAAGCGCACTACTACAAAGATAGACAAAAGTGTGTGATTTAAAAATCGTATTGAGGTGATCCATGGCAAGCGTTGTTAGGCTTAGCGCCAAAATCAAAAAGAGCCCGCAGGAAAGAAAAGCTTCTAGCTTTCTCTCTTTCTGCCACCAAGCATAGGCAACTGAAAAAATCACCATCCAGCCACTATGAAGCATCGTTGGCATCAGAAAGTCAGCTCTTAAAACATCTAGCGCAAAAAGCTTTGGGAGATTGATGCCCATTTGATAGCGGGCCAAGATGAAAAGCTCCAGGGCGAGAAAACCACTCACCACGAGAGTGAGAGCCCTTGAGCGATCTTTAAAAATATAATAAATGAGCACAGGCGTGAGAAATAGCGCCACAAAGAGCGCATCCCACATATTCGTCATACATAAACAGCCCCAAATGAGTCCCACGGCCAGGAGCTGCTCCACTGAGAGATAGATTTTTTCACGCTCATAGTAGAGAAAGAGAAAAAAGATCAGCGCCAAAATCAAAGGATAATTCATCACATGAGGGTGAAGATCCCCAAAAGAAAGTGACCAGAAGGTATATTCAGCAAAATAGCCTTTCGGATAGATTCGAGTACTTGCCCAAAAGCGACCAAAACTCTGAGTCAGAGAGAAACTTTGATAAAGACTTGGCAGGCTTGGAAGAGCAAAGGTCGTGACGGCCGCAATAAAGGGCGTCCATATTCTTTTTGAATACATTGAATAAAGAGCGTAGAGAATTTGAACGATAAAGGCCCCTACTAATGCTACAGAAATGGGATAGGCAAACTTTAAGGGAAGATCAAAGACCTTTAGCAATTGGGCCCAAGTAAAATAGCCAAATGAGTAGTAGCCCATAGGCTTGAAACTAAACCAAGGATCATAGAGTTCACCAGTGGTATGTCTCATATACTGACCCAGAAAGCTCGCATCCATCGCCTTCTCCCCCGAGAATATCTCTGGGAAAAAGCTAAGCGACACGAGCATTATATGTAGACCAAAAATAAAGCTAAATTCAGAGGCAAATAGTCGCTCGGGCCTAATATCGGGCAGAGAAAATGAGCGATGAGAAGAGAGCACTAATACCGACAAGGCCACGTAAGTCACAATGGGGTAAGTCGTCTTTAAGAGAATGAACTCAATAAAGAGAAAAAGTGACCACAGCAGTAATCCTAGTATTTTACTTGGCCCACTAAGAAGAGAGTCATGGTAAGTGGCCGGAACACTTCTTTTAATAAGGAAAAAGCCCAAGGTTTGGACATCAAAGAGCACAATTGGAATCAAAATTAATTTAAAAACAGTGGAAAAGTCTACATCATAGAAAAGTTCATTAAGAACCAAGCATAAGAGGATATGACTTAAAATGAGATAGGCGCTAGTGCGCCACTGGGAGTGGAAGCTCATTTATATTCTCAAGGAGTTCTTCTAGATCTTTAAGGCCATGTTTATCGAGAATTCGGGTGAGATCACTCGTGATGCTATAAAGAAATGGTGGTCCCTGATAGATAAAGGCAGTGTAGATCTGAACTGCTCTGCCTCCCGAGCGCCAAAAACTCCAAATATCGGCCAGTGAAGAAAAGCCTCCGACACCAATGAGCTCAAGCCCCGTCCCTTTCATGCGCTCCAGAAGATAGCCGCGAACCAGTGCTGCTTTTTCTTTGAGCGGCCCACCAGAGACACCGCCAGGTCCATAGCTTGGAATATGAGTGGTGTTAGTCGCAATGAGACCATCTACTTTGAATTCGAGAGCAATCTTCACGACACTACCTAGCCCCTCGTGAGTAATATCGGGGGCCACTTTAATAAAGAGCGGTCTTGAGAGTTTTTTTCTGCCTGCGGCCATTCCTAAGAGGATTTGCCTTAACCCCTCTTCACTTTGAAGGTCGCGAAGACCGGGCGTGTTTGGCGAGGAGACGTTAATCACAACATAATCGGCCACATCAGCAAGCTTATCGTAGAGTATGGCGTAGTCGTCTCCGGCCTGCTCAGCAGGAGTGTCTTTATTCTTTCCAAAATTGATTCCGAGGACTTTGTGATTGAGATCGGCCTTTAATATGGCCGCTCTCATTTCATCGGCCCCCAGGTTGTTAAAACCCATCTGATTGCGAAGACCGAGTTCATCGGGATAGCGCCACAAGCGCGGCTTCGGATTTCCCACTTGAGCTTTAGGAGTCACCGTTCCCACTTCAAGGGCGCCAAAGGGAAGGCGCGCCAGATAACTTGCCGCCTCGGCATTTTTATCAAGTCCAGCGGCAAGACCAATGGGTCCAGTCCAATTGAGTCCGGCCACTGTTAATTGAAGTCTTGGATCAGCTCCAAGCTTTGGGTTTGGGGCCAAGAGCTTAGGGCAGTTTTTCATCATCCCAATCGTGAGATGATGAGCTTTTTCAGGGTCTAACTTAAAGAGAAAGTTCTTAGCAAACGCGTAGCCAGCAGGGCTAGTAAAGTTGAACATAGTCGCCCTCATGAACAGTTCCACCTGAGTGGAGAATAGCGATGGCGCCATCGGGTCCAAAGTAATCGATGATCTCAAGAGTCCCCTTCACTTCCCCTTTAGATACACCAATAAGGGCGCCGGTTTCAGGATCATAGATCTCCTGTCCTTCTGTTAGAACCTTGAGAACGTCTCCCATCTGAATGCCACTTTCGCGTCCAGCATTAATATAGATTTTCGTGCCGACAATTCTGGCCACCCGGCCGACCCAATCGAGCTTCTTACTGACATCCAATAATCTGGGAATGGCCCTTCTCACCGCTACTTTCACAGCATATCGCAACAGCTCACGTCTCTCTTCTAATTGGCCTTCGGTGTCTTGGCTAAAAAAGCGATAGCTCGAGTCATCGGCATAGCCGCGAAGAGTTTCAATAAAAATCTCTTTATTGGAATTCACATCAAAAACGCGAACTTCAACCTTGGCCTCAGTGTAGGATTTGGTCTCGCGCACAACTCCAATTTCATCTGTTTTTTCGCGAATGCGCGCTTCAACGACTCGGCCAAAGATCACAAAGTTAATTCCAGAAACCTTCGCCTTGCGAGCGAGCTGAATCAATTTAGAGCCACCGCCAGCATAAATCTCTTTAGATGGCCCAAACATTTTACTGCCCATGGGATCGATTAAAAATTCTCCGGTGCGCGCCATTTCAACTCTAAGCTCTTCTGTTGCAGTGACTCCAAGATCGGCCCCTCCATAAGGGGCCTCATTAAAGAAGGGCAGCAAGGCCACTTTCTTTTTAACTGCGGAAAAATATTGTCTCGGAGCTTGCCTAGGTCTCATTCCCTGATAATCGCGCTCGACAACAGGTCCGGTACAAGAAGCGAGAAAAAAGAGAGCTGAGACAACGAATGAAATTCTAAAAGTTATGAACACGCTTTCCTCACCGCTTTAAATGCCCGCAGGAGCAGTTTGTGAGTTCTTAGGTCGACTGACAAACTTCTGAATCACTTTAAAATGAAAGGGATTCGCCTCGTCTGGCATCGTCACCATAAAGTCATTATTAATATCAGTATTATTAAATGAGCGCAGAAGTGCCACTAACTTGTCACTCTCACCATTAAAATTGAGATAGAAGCCCGTCTCATAGGGAGTGCTCTCTTTGAGCGAAGCTGAGAGCTGTTGGCTGAGCCCCTTATCAACCACGCTGCCGATAAAGGACTGCGCAAGTCCAATATGAGGCGCCCCTTCAAGTGTGACTTCGGCCACGCGCTCACCTGAACTCATGCGCCCAAGCTCACGGGGCACGCCCTTTAGCTCGGCCACTGGAAGTCGGTAAATATAACTTGCAAGCGCCGAACTCATGGCCGTCAAATCTTCGGTTGAATAGACTTGAGAGGTTGCTCCAAAATCTCGCGCCATCAAGGGGCGATGAAATTTCATATCAAGTAAAAGCCCACTGCCAGAGACCTGAAAGGTGCGATTGCTTAAAACCTCGTCCTCATCAATTTTTTTAAGCGTAAAATTGAGTTGGAGCCACAAGCTATTGCCCACTCCTGAAGTCACAGGAGCAGAGTCGACCTGGGCATCTTGCGTTGAGGCTTGCTCCGTTTGGGCCGTTTTTTCAGACTCCACGTGAGCTAACTGCACAGAAGTCATAAGGGGACGCTTGAGATTTTCGCGCAGGTCATTTTCCATATCTTCATCGGTGATGACAACCGCGCCAACGCGCTCAGAGAGGTGCTCGCCCAACCACTTTTTCCAATGGGCCAGTACAACATCAGTGAAGTCCTTCTCCACTCCTACGCCCACATCGCTCCAGGTTCCACCTTCAAGGTTAAATTTTCCCGTCAGATAAATTGTTGGGAAATGTCTTGATTCACCATCTCTTACAAAGTCAAAGTAGATTTGATTTAGAAGACGTCTATCAACTTTCGCCTGCAGTGACATATAGCGAGAGTTTGGAACTTGAGTAGATCTGGTCATTCTCTTAATGGAATAGGAAGTAATCACACGCGAGAGATCGCCATAGCGAGCGTGCAGCTCTAAGCGTTTTTGGCGCAAAGCCTTTTGATACTCATTCTTTTTAGCTGCACTCGCGGACTCATCTTCGACACCGTATTTTTTCTTAAGCGCGTCTACGGTTCCCTGCAAATAAGCTTCAAAGCGAGAATTCCACTTATTCCAAAAGAGACTGGCATCAAGTCCCATTTGCGAGAGTTCTTTGGAGATGACATCTTGAAAAGCATTGGCCGTCAGCTGATTTTTCACAAAAGCGAGCGAGTCATCATCAGCTGCGTAGAAGCGCCCTTCCCCGTTAATATATTCGTTAGCGCTCACTGCCTGGCCCATGCAAAGTAGCAGTACACAGAGTTTAAAGAGAGTCTTCATCCTTGAGATCCTTTTCTATCAACAGTGGCGAGAAGTCCTAAGAGATTCCTGCCTCTTCAAGTTTACCATCAACTATAAACTGCACACTATTGCGATCAAAGACTTCATTAATCTTTGCCGCCATTTGTGGAGTTGGGTTCACCAGGAAGTCTTCTCCAAGGGGGAGACGCGCGCGCCCGGTATTGGAATCAAAGACCAAGTGCAAGGGCGTACTTCCGCGGTAGCTCAAGACCACCTGTTTTAGTCGGTTTAAGCGATGTGTGCTTAGCTCTTCAAGTTTAACATGAATTCGCACCCCTGTGACTCTCTCCTCTGCCTGATCTTTGAGAAGTTGAATCTTTTGCGGAAAGAACTTGCGCGGACTCTCGGCCAAATTGACATAGCCACTCATCACCACCGGCTCATCGCCAGTGAGAAGATGTTGAAACTCCTCAAAGACCTTGGGAAAAACAATACACTCGATTTTTCCAGTCAAGTCTTCAAGGGTTGCAAAGCACATTTTGTCGCCCTTCTTAGTCAAGATCACTTTCTTATCAACAGTCATTCCCGCGAGGTTCATATCGCGCTTATTTTCCCCCGGCATATCCTGTAGTGATGCAATTGAAGCCGATGACATTTGCGCCAGCACATCACTAAAGCGATCAAGCGGATGGCCAGAGACGTAGATCCCCATCAGCTGGGCTTCATATTGAAGCTTTTCACGATCGTCAAAGTCAGCAACCTCATCTATTTCAATTAGATCGCGTGAACTCTGCGCACCCTCGGTGCCCATATCAAAGAGACTCACTTGACCAAGCTCGCGCTCCTCTTGTTTTTTGACCCCGAAGTTGACTAGAAATTCCATGTTCTCGAGCAAAGTTCTACGGTTGAGCTTTTCACAGTCGTCAAAGCCACCGACTTTAATGAGGGACTCGATCACACGCTTATTCACTAAGCGGTGGTTGATGCGCTCGACGAAGTCGACAAAGCCTGTAAACGGTCCATTGGCCTCGCGCTCGCGAACAATCTCCTGCACGGCACCTTCTCCAACATTCTTAACAGCGCCCATTCCAAAGCGAATATTGCCTTCAACAACGTTAAAGTGCCAAATCGATTCATTGATATCCGGAGGCAGCACCTCAATGTCATAGCGTTTGGCATCGCTAATATATTGGGTCACTTTATCGGTGTTTGAAAGTTCAGTAGATAACAAAGAAGCAAAGAAAGCCGCTGGGTAGTAGCACTTTAAAAAGGCGGTCTGATAGGCAATCACCGCATAGGCCACAGCGTGTGACTTGTTAAAGCCGTACTCGGCAAACTTCGCCATCAAGTCAAATAGATCAACGGCCACCTTCTCATTAAAGCCGCGCTCCATAGCGCCCTGACGGAAGATCTCACGATGGCGATCCATCTCTTCTTTTTTCTTCTTGCCCATCGCTCGGCGAAGCATGTCGGCTTGGCCAAGCGAGTAGCCCGCAATGATACGGGCCACGTTCATCACCTGTTCTTGATAAACCACAACGCCGTAGGTGTCTTTAAGAACTGGCTCGAGTTCATTGAAAGGAAAGGTCATCTCCTTGCGCCCGTGCTTAATATCAATGAAGTCGTCGACCATCCCCGATTGCAACGGGCCTGGGCGATAGAGGGCGTTAATCGCGGTCACGTCGTCGATACTTCCCGGGCGAATTCGCTTACAAAGGTCGATCATCCCGGAAGATTCAAGCTGGAAAACCCCAATAGTTTCCCCGGCCGAGATAAAGTCAAAGACCTTTTGGTCTTCCATATCAATTTCTTCAATATCAAATTTAGGATCATTATCTCGACGAATAAATTTGACTGCCTGGTCAATAACCGTCAGCGTTTTAAGGCCGAGGAAGTCAAACTTAACAAGACCAATTTTTTCAGAGAAGTCTTTATCAAATTGAACGACTTTCTCCCCTTCGCGTCCTCTAAAGAGCGGGCAATACTCAACAAGTGGAAGGTTGGTAATAATCACCCCGGCGGCGTGAATGGAAGCATGTCGCAAAAGCCCTTCTAGGCGCTTAGAGATATTGATGATCTGGCGAATCTTAGGATCACTCTCCATGAGCTCATGAAATTTAGGTTCGAGCTCAAGCGCTTTTTCAAGCTTGATGCCCAACTCTTCAGGAACAAGTTTAGAGAGCATATCGGCTTCGGCGTAGGGAAGACCAAAAACGCGAGAGACGTCCCGAATCACGGCCTTCGCCTGCAACTTACCAAAGGTGATAATTTGCCCCACCCGCTCTTCACCGTACTTCTCAGTCACATAATCAATAACTCGCCCGCGTCCCGACTGACAGAAGTCGACGTCAAAGTCGGGCATGGAGATACGCTCAGGGTTAATGAATCTCTCAAAGAGAAGGTTGTAGGGAATGGGGTTAATATTGGTAATCGTCAGAGCGTAGGCCACCAGCGAGCCCGCCCCTGATCCACGCCCAGGTCCCACCGGAATGCCATTATCTTTTGACCACTGAATAAAGTCGGCAACGATCAAGAAGTAGCCCGGAAAGCCCATCTTGATAATCATCTCAACTTCTTCTTGAAGGCGATCGAGATAAACTTGCTTATGCTTTGTTTCCCACTCGGGATCGGCAATCAACTTTGTAAAGTGAGGACCTTCAAAGCGCTTTTGCAGCCCCTCGCTCGTCACTCTCCTAAAGTAATCATCGACCGTCTCATCGGTCTCAATCGGAAAGTCAGGCAGGTGATAGATCTGTCTACCTTCATCGTCGGTCCATTTGAGTTCGACGTTACATTTATCGGCGATCTCAAGCGTATTATCACAGGCCTCAGGTAAATCTTTAAAAGCCTCGCGCATCTCTTGGGGAGATTTGTAGTAAAACTCTTGAGTCGTCATGCGCATGCGCGATTCATCGGCGAAGGTCTTGCCCGTTTGTACACAAAGAAGCACCTCTTGCGCGGTGGCATCTTCTGGCGTCATGTAGTGGGCATCATTGGTGGCCACCACTTTAAGCCCATTTTCACGGGCGTAGGCGATGACCTTCTCATTGACAATTTTTTGTTCGGGAAGACCGTTATTTTGAACTTCGAGATAGAAGTCTTCTTTGCCAAAGACATCAACCAGTTTTTCAATCGCCTGACGGGCGCGATCGTCTTGATCAGAAAAGAAATTATAACCCACCTCACCTTTGAGGCAGGCCGTAGTACAGATCAGACCTTCACTAAATTCTCTAAGCAAATCCAGATCGGCGCGGGGCTTGTAGTAGAAGCCCTCCATATAAGCTTGGGAGAGCAACTTACAGAGATTTTTATAACCCGTATTATTCTTACAAAGTAAAATGAGGTGGTGAATCTGGTGGCGAGATTCCATCTCATCTTGGGAGCTCACCGTTTTGGATTTCTTTGGACCGCGGCGATCAAAGCGCGAGCCCGGAGTGAAATAAATCTCTGAGCCCAGAATCGGTTTAATCCCCGCCGACTTACAGGAGTTGTAAAAATCGATGGCCCCAAACATATTGCCGTGATCCGTTTGCGCAATGGCCGGAACCCCCAGCTCCTTAGCTCTCGCAATCAGATCGGGTATGCGAATGGCCCCGTCGAGTAGCGAGTACTGGGTGTGCAAATGGAGATGGACGAAGCTATCGGGATGAGTTTCCTTCAAGCTCGCGGTGACGTTGTCAGACATGCGGACCCCTGTGATTGAATCAATATTTCATTAGAGCAAAAATCTCTCACTTAGTCAGCGCCCACCTTGTTAATCTGAACCCTAACCTACTGAAATCTGTGGTGGACGAAGACAAAAAAGACTTATGACACATTGCCCCTGGGAGGTTGCCTCGCATACACTTGCTTCTATTATGAAAAAAATCCTCCTCAGCTCCCTTTTAATTCTCACTCTAGCTCTGGCAGGCTTTCTTTTTTGGCGTGCCGTTGAAGGCCCGCGCAACCCTCAAGTTCCGGTAATCACTCTGAATAAGAAAGATCTGACCTCTCTAGGTCAAGACCCTGCCAAGTGGGAGGAAGACTTAGCAACATTGAGAGCGCTCTTTGAGAGCTTTGGCCCAGTGAGCGAGCAAACGAGCCCCACTGAGCAAGTGGCGAGCATTCCTCCTGAACTCTATATTCTTGGCCCCTCACTGGAGGCCATGAGAGCGCGCGCACAAGAAGAGGGCCAACAGACGCAAGCTCTAGCTCAGCTACTTGAAGATCAGGCGCGCAGAAGTGAGCTCTTCCTACCCATTCGCGCCCTCGCCCTTACCCACCTGGTACTGCTAGGCAGAAGTACGCAAATTAAAGTGGACTATGATTCTTTTGCCCCCGAAGTGAGAGCTCTCGCCGACGTCGTCTTGCAAACTCCCTGAAGAAAATACAGTGCATGGCCGTGCCTCGCTTTATTTTTTCCCCGAAGGTGATATGAGAGACTAAAGGTAGTTAAGTGGCACGAAAGAAAATAAAAAATATTGCCCAGCTTGAGCTCCAACTCGAGCGCCCCAAAGAGCAAGATCGCAATTGGCATCTTGGTGGGAAGTCGTTTTATTTTTTTGACTTTGACGATAACGTCGCTCATCTCGCAACGACGATTGTCCTTTTTCACAAAGACACTGGGGAAGAAGTCGAAGTTTCGAGTGCTGAATTTGCTCGCATTCATCACAGTATCGGCAAGAGTGGACCCTTTCGCGACTACACTCTCGATATTAACGATGACACGGGCTCATTTAGAAATTTTAGAGACCTGCCCATTCATACTGAAACAGAGCAATCCTTTGTCAGAGATATTGAAAGCGCCATGGCCGAAAAAGACTTTCTATGGAAGGCCCCCAGTTGGAATTGCTTTTTCCACGCAACCTATAATCAGCGTCCAATATCAGTCATCACCGCTAGAGGTCACGGCAAGTCGACCATCAAGGCCGGAATCAACCTCATGGTTCAAGATGGGCACCTGCCCATTGACCCCAATTACTTAAGTATCTACCCAGTTTCAAACCCTGAAGTGAGAAGACATGAGCTGGGTGACCCTGAACTTCGCGCCAGTGTTCCAGAGCTCAAGCGCACTGCCATTAGAGAAAGTGTCGAAGAGGCCATCAGACAGTATGGTCATAACCCCTATCACCGCTTTGGCATGAGTGATGATGATCCTAAGAATATCGAGCTCATCACCGAAGAGATGCGTGAACTCAAGCGCAAGTATAGTGAAATGAGCTTCTTTGTGATTCAAACCTTTAGTGACGGCTACACTAAAAATGAAGTGCTCTCCCACCGCACCCGCGAGGTGGTTCGCCGCTCAGAATCCACCAGCGATCAGCTCTCTCTCTTTTTAGGTTAATTTTCTCCTCGCGGGCCCCCCTTTACTTGACGGTGCAACAGTGCGCCCTCTAACCTAATTGTATGAAAATCATCTACCACTCCCTCAAAGGAAAGGTTCTCGAGAAAAACGACGAACCTCAAAAAAATGACTCCAGTTTTTCTTGGCAAGAAGTTCGAAACTTTACACCTGAAGACGTGAGTGAATTAGTCGCCACCCAGAAATGGAATAGCTTTATTGAAGAGAACCTGCGCGATAGCTCAAGGCACACCCGTGCCGCAATCTACGACGACACTCTCTATGTAGAATTTCCCGCCATCTATGAAGAGCACGGGCCGCTCTATCCAAACATTGTGGTGATCGTGCAAAAGAAATCGGTGACAACCCTGCATAAAGGACCTGAGATTTCTCTCGAGGCCACCCCCGATGCCTTTGCCGGCAGGAAAGCAAAAACCTCTCCCGAGCTCTCCTTGCTCTACTTTATCCTGGAGACCTACGTCCATCACGGCCTCACTAAAGCGCTTAAACTTAGAAAGTCGATTCACGACTTAGTTCAAGAGCACGACACTGATCCCAGCGCGGCCGACATGACCCGCCTGGCACCCATCAAAAAAGCGGTTGGGGATCTGATGATGATTACAGAGGAGCAAAATTACGCTCTTCGTGTTTTAAAGAATATGACATCCCTGCACTTTGATTTTACATCGGCCTCTATTTATTTTGGAGAGCTCTTACATGATGTGAGACAAATTCTCTCCACTCTTGGTCGTCAAGAAGACCGCGTGGAAGAACTCCACACCCACCACGTACTCTTCCTGCAAGATCAAACGAATTCGAAGCTCAGCACACTCACCATCGTCTCAGCTATTTTTCAACCGATGGCCTTGGTCGCCGGTATCTACGGCATGAATTTCAAGATCATGCCTGAGCTTGAATGGACCTATGGCTATTACTTTAGTCTAGGACTGATGCTCTTGATCTCGACTGGAATGCTCCTACTCTTTTGGAGGCGCGGTTGGTTCCGGTAAGTGATGACTCTCTAGTCAAAAAGAAGTCCGGTAAGATTGAGCCCTACTCGCGCGCCAAACTTGAGCGCTCTCTCACCCATTGTGGCGCCGGCAACGGACTCAGTAAGCGCGTGCTTGAGAAGGTGGAGGCTAAATTCAAAGAGGGCATGACCACCGCCCAAATTCACAAACTCACCATGGACACGCTGGCCAAAGAGTCCAAGGCCTTGGCCGCAAACTATGCCCTAAAGCGAGCGATCATCGATCTTGGCCCTGCTGGTTTTCATTTTGAAAAACTGGTTGCCAAAATTCTTGAGGCCGAGGGCTTTGACGTTGAAGTGGGCGTGGTTCTTCCTGGGCGCTGCGTGAATCATGAAGTGGACGTGATTGCTCGTCGCAAGGATAAAACTTACTTTGTCGAATGCAAGTTTCATCGCTCACAAGGTAAGAAAAATGACGTCAAAACCGCTCTCTACATCTATGCCCGAAACTTGGACCTGAAAGAAGGCCCCAGAGGGCAAGAGTTTGATCAATTTCTCTTAGTTTCAAACACTGTTTTTACTCAAGACGCCATTCAATATAGCGAATGTGTGGGTCTCGAGCTTTTGGGAATCAACTACCCAACTCCCGAAACTCTAGGAACCCTAATTCAAGTGCATGCTCTGCACCCATTGACCGCCCTTAGAAGTTTGCGCAAACATGAAAAGGCTGAGCTCCTAGACTCTGGCTATATTACCTGCAAGGACCTTTGGAACAATCCAGAGGTTGTGGTCAAATTACTTCGCTCTAAGACCCTAGCTAATAAGGTTCTGGGAGAAGTTAAAAAGATTCTGGATCAATGAGGTTCTAATGCTAAAGCTCAATTTTCTTGGCGCCACCAGTGGTGTCACTGGCTCAAAGACACTTCTCACTTATCGAGGTTCCGAGTACCTCATTGATTGTGGGCTCACGCAAGGAGAGCTCTCACTAGAAAAAGAAGTGATGCAGGATCTCCCAAGAGAGCTCGCCCCCAGTAAGCTGCGCGCAGTCTTTCTCACTCATGCTCACGCCGATCACTCCGGTATGCTCCCACGCCTCATCAGAATGGGCTTTCACGGCCCCATCTACTGTAGTCAAGAAACGAGTGAATTGGTGATCCCGCTGCTTGAAGATAGCGCCAAAATTCATGTCGAGGCGATGAAGTCTCTAAGAGACAAGCATCCCAAGCACGCCAAAAAGTATATGCCTCTCTATGACCTCTCGGAAGTTGAAACGCTAAAATCGCGCCTGCGCGTTGTTGAAATGAATAAGGTGATGACCCATCACGACCTGGAGTTCAGCTTTCACCCCAATGCCCATATTCTTGGCTCATGTTCAGTGCGTTTTCAAACCCACCCCAAAACATTGTGCATGAGTGGTGATCTTGGCCGCTTTAGACCAGTGCTTGAACTGCCCCCTATGCGCGAGATCAAGCCCAGTGATATTTTGGTGATGGAGTCCACTTATGGCAATCGCTCCCATCAAGGAGACCCCAAAAGTGAACTCACTGCCGTTTTAAAAAAAGCAAAGGATCAGTCCCGTATTGTCATGATGGCCGCCTTTGCAATGGCGCGCACGCAATCGCTCATAGTCCTCCTCGATGAGATCATGAGTGAAAATCCTGAACTAGAAATGCCCATTTTGCTCGATAGTCCGCTAGGAATTAAAATGAATCAAATCTACGAGCGCCATATCGATAAGCTTTCACGCGACGCTACCGTATTAAAGCGCGCCTTTGCTCGGGCAAAACCCCTTGAGCATATGAGTCAGCGCGAGGGAATGTTTAAAAAAGAGAGGCCACCCTTTATCGCTCTTGCTTCATCGGGCATGCTCAGTGGCGGACGCATACTTGCTCTCATAGAACATTTTGGAGAAGACCCCAATTCGACCTTAGTGATCACCGGCTTTCAAGCACCCGGAACATTAGGGCGCTTAATTGCAAGTGGCGAGCGCGAACTCTCTTTTGATACTTTTGAAGGAAGAAAAACTCTCACTTTAAAAAGTGATGTGGCCAGTATCGGCGCTCTTTCGGCCCATGCCGATCGCGAAGACCTAATCAAGTGGGCGCAAATGCTCGTCAAAGAGGATGGAGAGATCTACCTCAATCACGGAGATGATGAGGCCAAGGAAGAGCTTGTGAGTGAGCTCACTCACAAGCTAAAAACAAAAACACAACTTTTAAGCGCTGATCACCACGAGCTAAAGTGGGAGTGATTACTCCCACTCAATTGTGCCCGGAGGCTTTGAGGTAATATCGTACACCACGCGGGTCACTCCTCTCACTTCGTTTGTGATACGGTTACTCACTTTTGAGAGAAAGCTTTGCGGTAGATCGCACCACTCGGCAGTCATCCCATCAGAGCTACTGACCATGCGCAAACAAATCACTTCTTCATAAGCGCGTCCATCACCCTTTACACCGACTGTTTTGACAGGGAGTAAAACGGTGAAAGCCTGCCAAACGGAATCATAGAGATTTTGAGATTTCAGTTCTTCAAAGAGAATCTGATCACTCTGTTGTACTTTTAAAATAGACTCGGGATTTAGCGCTCCTAGAACGCGAATTCCAATGCCAGGGCCTGGGAAGGGATGGCGGTGAACCCATTCATACTTAAGACCAAGCTCCATTCCGATTTGTCTCACTTCATCTTTAAAGAGCAAACGAAGCGGCTCCAAGAGCTTGAGGTTCATGCGCTCTGGGAGTCCACCCACGTTGTGGTGAGACTTAATGGTTACCGACTTTCCACCCTTTTTATGAGGCGAGATCGATTCAATAACATCAGGATAGAGAGTTCCTTGCAGGAGGTAGTCAAAACTAATTTGATGATCCTTTTGATACTCCTTAACCTTTTCTTCAAAGACCTCGATAAAAGTGCGACCAATCATCTTGCGCTTATCTTCAGGGTCAGACAGACCTTGAAGCTTTCCAAGAAACTGCTCTTTCACGTCAAGAACGGTAATATTAAGTGGAGTTTCTTTTCTTAGAAGCTCAATATGATGCATGTCCTGCGGTCTGAGTAGACCGTGATCCACAAAGAAGCAATGAACTTTATCACCGAGCACTTGATGAGTGAGAGTGGCGGCAACGAGGGAGTCAACACCTCCACTAAAAGCGCACAGCACATGAGAGTCTCCAATGCCCTTCACTTCTTCCAGGCATTCTTCCAGCATAGACTTGCCATCCCAGTCGGCCGAGAGCCCCGCCACTTTCTCATAGAAGTAGCGCAGAATATCTTTGCCGTGCTCACTATGTTCCACTTCCGGGTGAAACTGTAGTCCCAAGAGTGGGCGCGTCTCGTGCCTCATGGCGGCGATCACTTTATTGTGACTCTCCATCACCACTTTAAAACCCGGAGGAACTTTACTGACATGATCAAAGTGACTCATCCATACGCGAATGGAGTGGGGAACACCTTCAATACCAAAACCATCTTTGACTAAAATATTGGTATGTCCGTATTCACCAAGAACGCCCTTTTCTACTTTCCCACCAAACTCACGCCCCATAATCTGCATGCCATAGCAAATGCCGAGTATGGGAAGTCCGGTTTCAAAGAGAAAGTGGTATTCACTCTTATCTTCTTCTAGGCTTTGGGGACCACCCGAGAGGACGATTGCCTTTGGCCTCTCCCCTGCAGAAAGTCTCTCACTCACATCATCAAAGGTAATGATCTCAGAAGAGTGACCAAGCTCGCGGCTTTTGCGAGTGATAAGTTGGGTGTATTGGGAGCCGAAGTCGACAATCCATATCTGGCGCTCTTGCATGAGATCCTCTTTAACTAATTAAGTTGATAGTTTGGAGCCTCTTTGGTCACGATCACATCGTGGGGATGACTCTCTTTAAGTGAAGCTGCAGTAATTTGAATAAAGTCAGCGCGCTCATTGAGATCCTTCAAAGTCGGCGCTCCGACATAACCCATCCCCGCGCGAATACCACCACAGAGTTGATAGACGATGCTCGCGAGTGAGCCTCTATAGGGAACTTGTCCTTCAATGCCCTCGGGAACCAGCTTGCCCATGTCTTCAACTGAGGCCTGGCCATAGCGATCTTTTGAGCCCAAGCTCATGGCACCGAGGCTACCCATTCCGCGATAAACTTTAAATGAGCGCCCTTGATAGAGCACCATTTCACCGGGGGTTTCATCGGCCCCCGCAAAGAGCGAGCCCACCATCACACTACTAGCTCCGGCCGCCAGTGCCTTCACAATATCACCGGAGTATTTAATACCACCGTCAGCAATAAAGGGAACGTCGGCCTTACTACACACCTCAAAGCACTCCATCACCGCCGAGAGCTGAGGCACCCCAATGCCCGCCACCACGCGCGTGGTGCAAATACTTCCCGGACCAATCCCCACCTTGATGGCATCTACGCCGGCGGCGATCAGATCGACACAGGCCTTGGCCGTGGCCACGTTTCCGGCGACAACATCGACATCGGGAAAAGCGGCTTTGACTTTTTTTACCATCTCAATCACACCTTTAGAGTGTCCGTGAGCAGTGTCAATAACGAGGGCATCTACGTGAGCTTCAACAAGCGCGCGGGCGCGCTCAAATTCTTTATCGCCCACGCCCATGGCGGCGGCGACGCGCAGGCGGCCATAGCTATCTTTATTGGCCATGGGATAATCAATAGATTTTAAAATATCTTTAATCGTGATCAGGCCTTTAAGTTTAAAGCCCTCATCCACGATCGGCAGTTTCTCAATGCGATTGCGGTGAAGGAGACGACGGGCCTCATCAGAGTCAACGCCATCTTTAGCGGTGATGAGTCGCTCTTTGGGAGTCATCACATCGCGCACGAGCTGCTCCATATTTTCTTCAAAACGCAGATCGCGACGAGTGAGAATCCCCACCAGCACTCCACTGCCATCAACCACAGGAACGCCCGTTATCTTGTGCTTAACTGTGATCTCAACAAAGTCTTTAAGCTTTACATCGGGTCCCACAGTCACTGGGCTTAAAATCATTCCCGCTTCAAACTTTTTGACCTTCTCAACTTCCTTGGCCTGCATCGCCGCCGGGAGGTTTTTGTGAATCACACCAATGCCACCTTGCTGGGCCAAGACAATTGCAGCAGCGGACTCTGTCACTGTATCCATCGCGGCCGAAACAATCGGAATGTTGAGTGGAATTCTTTTTGTGAAGCGCGAGGAGAGATTAGCAGCCGCGGGTAAAATTTCTGAATAGCCGGGTTTTAACAGGACATCATCATAAGTTAGAGCAGTCGGCAGAGTGCCGTTTTTAACTTGACTCGTCATAAACATCTCCCTCATTTTGAATGTGCACACATTATGCCCAGAAATGAGGGAAATAGAAAGTGGAACTAATAGCTTTCGGAGAAGTCCTGATCAACGCTCTCAAGTTCTTTGATGAGAGAATTCACTTCCTTTGAGTGGCGCATTTGTTTTTTATACTCGTCAACGAGTGACTTTTTAAAAACATCGTCCTCAATGCTAGGGGCCATGCGCCCTAGGGAAGCGGGCGAGCGAACTACGCTCGATGTCGGGGCGACACTTGCCGGTGCGCGTCCAGAGCTGGAGCTCGCACTGCCTGCCCCGAAGATTTTCACCTTCACATTGGAGCTTTTCTCATACGTGGGCTTCCATTTCTTGACTGGCTTAGGTGCGGCGATCTTTACCAATTGTTTTTGATGATAATTGAGAAGCTCAAGCTCTCTCACTCTTTCTTTTTCGTGAGACTTGTCTTCGATATAAATAATTTTACCTTTCGGAGCGCTCTCTTCCATGACCGAAGCAATACTTCTGCCCGAGACGCGCTTGGAATTTTCCGGCGCTTGATAAGTGTGCGGGCCCAAGGGCTCCACGCCTTCAAAAAGAGCAATCACTTTAGAAAAGCTGCTGCCACCGATGCGCGTGGGCGCTCGCGGACTTCCCTCTTCATAGTCAAGGCTCACAAAAGAGAATTCCCCCTCTCTTAGCGCAGTGTAATTATCCACGCGGTTAATGTTGGCAATAGTTTGTTCGCCACTAATCACGAGAACCTGAGATTTTCCTTTACCTGGATCAAATGAATATACGCCCTCACCCGTGGTGAAGCGAAAGTCAGCATTGGCGGTTTGAATATTGTTGATGCCCCCAGACTTTTTAGACTGGAGCCAGACGTAGCCGCGCTTGAGTTCAAGCATTTTATTAAAAAAGCGAACTTGGGTTGAGCCTGAAAGGTGGAGCAGTTGATCGTGCGTGAGAGCAATCGTCACACTCGCTCCCTCTTCTGTGATCACTTCAGCAAAATCTTCAATACTATCGCCAGTTTTAGCGACTTTGAGCGATTGCGACTTTGAACTCACAAAGGAATTGCCCTTAATATTTCTAATTAGCCCCAGGCTTGCTCCATAAGAGCTAAAACTTAGCCCCAGCAAACAAAGAGCAAGGGCCCAATTACTTTTTGTAATTTTGAACGATCTTTTCATAGTGTGCACTCAGGATTTGCCATTCTGGCGTATTACGATAATTCTTTCTAAATTCTTCTGCAGTGGCGAAAAACTTGTCCTTCTTACCGAGCTTTAAAAATGTCATCGCCTGCCAAAGCTTGGCCGCGCGGTAAAATTGAGACGTGGGATAATTCTTAGTGAGCTCTCCCATATAGTAGAGCGTCCAATCGTGATGCTTGCCCGACTCATAAGCAGAGATACCCGCCTGAAAGAGAAATTTGTCATCATAGGCTTTATCGCCCACGTGATTGAGTCCGTAGGCGTGAAAGAACTGCGCCGCTTTATCAAAATTGCCGGCCTTAAATTCTTTCTCGGCCACCCCTAAGAGCTGCTCTGGTTTCCAATGAAACACGCCCTGCTTTACCAAATCTTCTTTGGGCTCAGAGAGACTATGCATGGGAGCAACGCTGGCGGGAATACGCCCCACCATAGCGTGGGGATCGTTTTGCTCTTGAAATTCTTTGAGTTGAACCGCCATAAACTTATTTTGAGATTTGAGCGTTTCGATTTCATACTTTAGATCACTCACCTGTTTTTCAAGTAAGCGATTTTCACGCGCTAATCGAAGTGAAACCTTCTCGGCGTTGTTCACAACGCTGGCCCTGGTTTCGACTTTATTAACCATGTCACATGAACATAGCAGTCCCATTCCAAGTCCTAGGATTGTCACTTTCATTACATTTTTAGCGCCCATAAACCAAACCTCTGGGGTCATTAAAGGGTTAAACCTCCTAACTCATCGGATAACTTTGCAAATTGTTTAACTTTATCGACAACATTTCTCTAAACAAACACGATTTAAGGTGCCAGATGACTTTTGCGGGGCACTGCAAGAGCCCCCATATCCGAGTAAAGTGCTTTAAGTATTTAAACTTGCGCACTTTAGAGCGATAATGAAGCCATGAGCTCATGGCCCGAACTTCCCCCCACTCCTCAACTTCTCTTCTTTAGTGAAGACTATTTTTCCTTGGCGCCCAAGGCCCAAAGACTAGCGCAGTGGATGTGGCAAAGCGCTCTCACGAAGTACCCGACAAGCTCTATCAGTATCTCGCCCATCAAAAAGCACGACTTGAATTCACTCCGGCTTGCAACCAAAAATGAGATCTATGACATCTTCCTGGGTGAGCGCAAATACTTCTTCACTCTTAGTGTTGATCAAAAAGGTGAGCACACCCGAATTCTACTGTGTTTTGATATTGAACATAATGACCAGGAAAGCAGAGAGCTCAACCCTGAGCGACTCGAACATGCCCTCGTCATTGGAATGGCAAGCTATCGCGCGCTTAAAATTTTAGACATTGCACCTCAGAGTTTTTTCCTCTCCTCAGTTCGCTCAATTGGGCTGCAGCTTGAACGCGTGCGCGACTATATGCAAAGGTACAATCTCGATTTCCAGCGAGCGATGTCACTGTGCTCACACGACACGGCGATGATTTTTGACGCTCAAAAAATGAGTGGTGACGAGCTTGATTTTCTCTCACTCTCCTATCTCTTGAAAAACTATGCCAGTGGCTATGGGATCAATTGGGCGCGTTTTCTCGCTCTTGGTGCCACCGGTGAGAGCCTTGAGGACAAAAAGTTCTCACTTCGAAAGCTTGCCACTCACCTAGTGACTCTATGGCCAACACTTTCAAAATTTCATGAGAACCACTCTAAAAATATACTCGCGCGCCTCTATCAAACTCTCGGCCCCCTCGACATCCCTCTAGAATATCTGGGGGCGGCTTTTGATATCGACAGTGATTTTCGCAGTAAAAAAGAAGTGTGCGTCGTCTTTGATATGAGAGGGCGCAATTTTGAACTTCTCAAGCCAATATTTGAAAACCCTGAATGGACCTTGCGCTTTAGTCATCGCATACTTCCATTTAAAAGCGTCTTTATTAAAGACGCTTCTATGAGTGTTGAGCTCTTTCAAACTAGTGATGCCCGTCCATTTTGCCCCGATCAAATTCTGCTAAATTTTGAAGAGATCGATGATATTGAAGAGCTTGCTAAAAAAACCAGTCTTTATGTAAGAGGCGAAGCTTTTTCAAACTTAAATGACGATCTCCTATCTCTTTACCTTATTACTCACGGCTGTTTTCTTTTTATGGATCAGCAGGGTTGGTGGCAAAAGGGCTTTCGTTTTGAGTTTGGCCGGCGTTGGGAGCCGGGCCATGAGCGCAGTAACTACTTTATTACGCAGTTTTTTGATGTGCTCATTCAGCTCTTTGATAAAGAAGAAGAATATCGTCTTCGCCTCAATGAGCTGAGGGCCTATCTGGCAGAGAATTACTCGAGTGAAGTCCTGGCCCTGCGCCTCAAGGAGAGCTACATTGATAAGCTCGCCTCTTTTCATGAACATCTGCACTGCTTTGAACTTTCAAATTTTCATAAATTAGATGCTCAATGCGCGGAACTCTCACGCTACTGGGACGCCATGAGCGCAATTCATCTAGATATTGAGGGCGACTATTTAATGCTCGAGTCTCACGAGTTGCCTGAAGCCTTCTACGGACAAAGTGGCAACTTCATCGAAGCTCTAGAGATTTCAGTTAATCTCACACTCTATGCACCCAAGATTAATTCCGATTGGCTCTCTTGCGAGCTCATCGTTTTTGATGAGCAGGCGTGTATCAAAAATAAATTTCCGCTTGGACTGACCACCACTCAAGGAAGAGGTACGTCACAGCATCTCTCTTTTGAGCTGCCAACGACGAGATTTAATGAACACGAAAAAATGGCGATTCGACTCACGCCAAAGCTCTCTCATTTTGAATTTCCTTTTGAACTCAAACTAAGCGCTTGGGTTTAAGCCGCCTTCTTCCCCTCACCCATATTCTTTTCTAAGTAGTGATAGGCCTCTTGAATCTTTAGAAATTCCTCATGAGCGCGCTTGAGTTGCGCTTCACTCGGAGCAGAACTCATCAGGCGATCGGGGTGCTTTTCCATGGCAAGTTTCTTATAGGCTTTGCGAACGGCCTTAAAATCGGCACCGGGGCTCAAGCTCAGCACGGACAAATAGCCCTGCATTTTTGAGCTCACACCACTTGGCTTGGGCCTAGCTTGCTGCCTTTCTTTGGACTTAGACTTCGACTTTGATTTTTTATCTGCCTGCTCGCGCTCACTCTGCCGAAACTTCCCTTCATCCACCGAGAGTTCATCAATGACCCTGACAAAAGAAGCAAGTAGCGACTTGGGGTCAGGAATCTGTGAGTACTCTGAACTAATGGCCATCACACTAAGGCGCACCCTTTTAGAAAAACTCAGCGAACCAATACGCTGCCCTACCGGATGCCCCTCTTTGAGAAGTTGCTTTAAAAGAGCGTTCTTTGCCGCTCCGGTCTTTAAGAAAACCCAGTACTCAATGGCCAAAAAAACGCGTCTTTCGTGGGCCTGATTTTTAATCAACGATTTGGTGATAGTTCGCGATCCCTTTTCAGCGTCTTCCATGAGAAGAAGGAGCGTGGCCACAGCGACGACGAGACGATTAAAACTTTGAATATCCCGCAAATCTTTATCGGCAAGACTTCTAAAGATGGCCTGCTGATCAAGTAGCTCTACTGCTAATCGTTTTAAAAAAGAGGCCGAGAGCGAATGAAAGCTAGAGCGCTCCCAAAGTTTACTAATGGGCGCAAGTTCACTTGGGCCCCCCTGATAAATTTCCTTAGCGTATTTGCGCCACTGCTCAATGAGTGCAGGACTATTCTTTCCATCGCGCTCATCAAGATTCTCAAGCAGATGAAGCAGCTGAGGCTTCACTTGCCCCGATCTCGCTTGGCCTGTTTTCATTCCCTGGCGATCAAGCTCATCCGAACTGCCCTTACCTGAACCAAAGCCCTGTCTTTTCTCATCGACGAGCTTTGAAAAGGCATCTCCCCACTTTGATCTTTTGCCGCGTCCAAAGACGCGCTCCATCCATTCGCGGTGATAGACGTAGAGGTAGGCCACAATAAGACTTATTATGGTGCCCAATATACAGGCCACCATCATATTCATAATCATCGAGTCTTTATCGGACGCTAGAGGCCCGATATTGATAAATTATTGATAAAATCGCTCAAAAGACTCAAGTACCAGATCAATTGCGTCTAAAAAGAGCGCCGGACCCGGCTGTAAAATGACACTGGAAGGAAGTTCAACCAAGCGCGCCTCTCTAACGGCACTCACTTTGCTCCAGCCTGCGCGCTTACTAAAGCTTGTCAGGTCGACCTGCTTGCCACACCAAGAAGCAAAAATGACTTCAGGATCTCTAGCGACAACTTCTTCCGAACTCACAAAGCGCTCGCTAGCGAGAAAGCCGTGAGCGCGCTCATGAAAAATATTTTGCCCACCACACAGCTCAACGATTTCACTGAAGTAGCGAATTCCGCAAATCATGGGATCATCCCACTCTTCAAGATAGACGCGAGGCTTTACTCTCAGCTTTTGGGCACGCGCTTGGGCCTCGGCCATCTTTACTCTAAAACTCTCAACTAACTCATGGCCCGCCTGCTCCTTGCCCACCAAACGGGACACCATGGCAATATAGTTCAGAGTTTCTTCAAGAGAGCGATGATTAGAGATCCAAACATTTTGGCCTCGCTCAATTAATTCTCTAGCGATATCCTTTTGGATATCGGAGTAGCCAATGATGAGATCAGGGGCGAGCTCAACAATTTTATTCACATTAGCGCTAGTAAAGGCACACACTCGCTTCTTCTCGGCGATTTCTTGTGGGCGCTCGGCAAAGGCAGAAACCCCAATAATGCGCTCCTGCTCCCCGACGAGGTAGAGAGTCTCGGCCGCCTCTTCAGTGAGGCAGACAATGCGAGCGGGCATGGCGACTTTAGAGTGATTCATGGGGAAATCTTCCCTTCTTTGTCAAAATTATGCAAATTTATCTCAATTTTCGACTCTTAGGGCAGGATTTTCGTTAAGCTTCCGATACTATAACAGTATTACAACAGACCTTATCTCTAAGGGGATTAACGTGCTTCGCATTTTCTTCACTTTCCTAGTGGCCCTGGGCCCGTTTTTTCATTTACACGCCGCCAATCCAAAAGATGAAAAAATCCCCGCCAAGCCAGTCCTCATGCAGGCCCATATTTTCAATCACGAAGGCTCGCGCCTCTTAGCGCTTAGCTATCAGAACAAACCCCACTGGCATACCTACTGGAAAAATCCCGGTGACGCTGGTCTGGCCTTTAAAAATGAGTTTAGTTCTAATGGAAATCCAGTAGCGCTAGCAGAATTGGAATGGCCCGCCCCCAAAATATTTTTGGCCGAAGGGGACATCTTAGGTTTTGGCTATGAAGGAGAATACTCACTTTTTTATAAGATTCCTGACACCCTCTCAGGTCCGCTTGAAATCAAATCGAGCTGGCTTGTATGTAAGCACATTTGTATTCCTGGCAAAGAAAGTATTAAGGCCACCCTTACAGCAAATCACCAAGGATTGGTGGGCCCAGAAGTTTTCAAGCTCTCTGAGGCTGAGCTACAAAAACGCGTGAACTCTCTTCCTAAGGAAGTACAAAATATCGAGGGCTTTAAAATTGAGCTCATTAAAGGTGACGGGCCAAAGACACTAAAACTTGCCTATGAATTTAAGGGTGAATCACCTCCCGATAAAGACCACTATCTGGTGAGCCCCTTCTTAAAAATTCCTTTTGATTTTAAGCGTGAAACTCTGAAGTCTAATAAAGAGAGCGTGCAAGGCCTCTACACCATTTCTTGGGATGGCGAGTATGAAGAACCAGAGCAAAACCTCACCCAAGATGGCAGTCTTCCAATGGAGTATGAGCTCAGTTTCTTAGTGAGAAAGCCAAGCACCAATGAAGTTTTCAAGTACTCGCAAGTATTTAAAGAGGCGCGCAATGAACCGAGCTTTGGAGCTATCGCTGCCACCACCACCAGCACGCCCCAAGGCGGTGCTAGCATTGTAAGTAATGAGGCCGGTGAGGCCACAACCTCACTGCTTGCGATCTTTCTCTTTGCCTTTTTAGGGGGACTCATCCTCAATATTATGCCCTGTGTGCTACCTGTGATCTCGCTTAAACTCTTTGGGCTGCTTCGCCACTCAGCTGAATCCAAGGCCCAAATTTTTCGCCACAATATTTTCTACTCGCTAGGAGTCATCACCACTTTCATGTTTTTGGCCGGCGCCGTCCTACTTCTTAAGGCCACAGGTGAAGCTGTGGGCTGGGGCTTTCAGCTTCAATCCCCTCTCTTTGTCGCCATCATGGCGGTAGTCATCTTTGTGATGGCGCTCAATCTCTTTGGTCTTTTTGAGTTTGCCACTCCTGGTGGAAGAAAACTCGGCGGTCTCACTCTTAAGGACTCCTTTGTTGGGGACTTTTTTGGTGGCGTACTTGCAACTATTCTCTCAACGCCCTGTAGTGCCCCCCTACTTGGAACCGCGCTGACTTTTGCTTTTTCAAATGGACCACTTGAAATTATCACCACCTTTCTCATGATCGGGCTTGGACTAGCTTC
This sequence comes from Bacteriovoracaceae bacterium, assembly GCA_048264885.1. Lineage (GTDB taxonomy): Bacteria > Bdellovibrionota > Bacteriovoracia > Bacteriovoracales > Bacteriovoracaceae > JBLWXV01. The sequence continues at coordinate 148,445 of JBLXCO010000007.1, read as the reverse complement.
TCCCTTTATTCTGACCGCCTTCTTCCCAGCACTCATTCGCTTTCTTCCAAAGCCAGGTATGTGGATGGAGAACGTCAAAAAATTTCTGGGCCTCATCCTCATTCTCACAACCTTGTGGCTCCTCGATGTTTTTGGCGCTCTCGTAGATGGCTCAGTGGCCCTTTTAAAGCTGCAAACAGCACTGGTTTTCATCTTCTTTGCTATCTATGGAGCAAAAAAGATTTTTAAATCTAAGCCTTCAAAAATTATATTTGCCCTAGTGCCAGCTCTCATTTTTGCAAGCCTATTTAGTGCACCTCTCTCAACCCCTTCTGGCGCTACAGGAAGTGCCCTTTTAATTGACAAACAAAAGGAAGGACTCCCTTGGGAGAAGTGGTCTGAGGCCAGAATGACTGAACTGCAAAGCCAGGGCGAGCGCGCCTTCATCGACTTCACCGCCAAATGGTGCTTCACTTGTAAGGTCAATGAGAAACTTGTCCTCGATACCAGTGATTTTAGAGAACTCCAAAAGAAGTACGATGCTAAGTTACTCCTTGCAGACTGGACGAAGAAAGATCCGGTCATCACTGCCTTTTTAGAAAAGAATAATTTAGTTGGGGTTCCCGCCTACTTTGTGATCGACTCCACTGGACAGATTCACAATTTAGGTGAGACTGTGACGATTTCTAAAATTGAAAAGGCCCTTAGCAACTAAGGGCCACGCAAAGAATTAACCTAATCAATCTCAAAACGAGAAGGGGCCCTCATCAGCCCCTCGACTACAGTTCGAGGTCCTTGCTCTTCAAAGAGTACCTCATAGACCCCTTGAAAAATACGCGCGTGAATATCGTATTTCTCACACACCCGGTGCACGGCCAAGGTGGTCTTGTAGCCTTCAACAACAGTGCGCTGACCTGCGAGAATATCACTGGCCTTGCGCCCCTTTGATAGTTCAAGACCAAAGACTTTATTTCGCGAAAGATCGCCCGTCGTTGTCAGGATCAAATCCCCCATGCCTGAGAGACCATAAAAAGTATCCGGACGAGCGTTATAGACTTTACCAATTCGAAGCATTTCGGCAATGCCTCTAGTGATCATGGCGGCGCGAGTGTTGTGGTTATAACCAAGACCTTCGATAATCCCACCTGCAATGGCAATGACGTTTTTAAGGGCGCCACCTAGTAAAACCCCCTTCACATCATAGGACATGAGAACTTTAAAGTACTCGCTATTGAGCATCGTCCCTACTCTATCGAGCACGCGTTTTGAGCGCCCTGCTAGCGTCACCAGCGTGATCTGCTCTTCCATAATTTCTTTGGCAAAGGATGGACCAGATAAGAAGGTAAAGAGCTCTTTTTTGTCGGGCCAAAGATCAAAAAGTAGATCGTCAGAGAGCTCAAGAGTATCGGGGTCAATCCCTTTTGAAAGGGAGACAATTGGAACTTCTTGATCGAGGTACTTACTGAGGCGTTCAAAGTGTCGTTTAAAGAAATCGCCGATACCTGCAGTGGGAAGACCAGAGACAATGAGTTCGACTTTTTGAGCTCGAGCGATTTCATCGACTTCCTTCCACTCAAGTGCAGCGGTGATATTATCCTCCAGCTTTAGGCCAGGAAGATAAACACTATTTTCCTTTTGATCGCGAATAGATTGGTAGACGTCTTCGCTTCTAACGAAAAGAATAACTTTTGAAAAACTCTTAGAGAGTACTTTGGCAATGCAAGTTCCAAAAGCACCCGCTCCTAAGACCAGGGCAACTTCATGTTTCATAGTCAAGACTCCTTAAAGCTAGAGCGAGATCAATCCTTCAACAATGGCCACGGCCTTGTATAGATTAACAATCTCATCACTAGACTTCATTTCCAAAGTCACACTCACGCTGATGTATTTTCCAGTGCGTGAGGGCTTTAGAATAAAATTCCCACGGCGAATGATCGCCTTGAGTTCATCGACCTTTTCATGAGGCACGATAAATTTAAAGGTATAGGGGCAAGGAAATGTCTGACTCTCATCGAGGAGGTCTTTTAGCTTTTTTAAAACATCTTCTTGTTCTACTTTGTCGCTCACTTTTACAATCCTTCATCAAAATCGGGGATAGCTGGCGTAAAATTGCGTGAAAGTCTAAGCAAGTCAACCACCTCACGCACACATCCCATTCCACTATCATGCTCGGTGATGAGATCCACCGCCTCGAGCACTTCATGGCTCGCCGAGGGAACTGTGGCACTAAAGCCAGATCTTCTAATTAAGGGCAAATCAAAAAGCTCATCGCCCATATAAAGTATTTCTTCGTCTTTATAACCTTGCGAGAGGATATCGAGGTAAGCCGCTCTTTTATCCTCATTACCCATATAGACAAAGTCCAGTCCAAGATTTTCTTTAAAGCGCTTAACAACACTAAGGCTATTGCCGCCAGTAATCACTCCGACTTTAATTCCCATTTCCATGAGAATTTTTAATCCATAACCATCGCGCGTGTGAGAGAAGCGATTCCATCCCACTTCGGCGCCGGCCCAGTAAACTAGACCATTTGTTAGAATGCCATCGACATCAAAAGCACAAACTTTAATCTTATCGAGCTTACTCTTAAAGAGGTTGGCCAGTTGTTCTCGCTTTTCTCTCACTCCCATACTCACGAGATGGCCTCATAAATGCGCAGGAGTCGCTCAACAAGTGGCTTCACCTTTGTGATTTCCAAGCTCGTCGTGGGGTCACTAAGCGCTTTATCTGGATTGGGATGACACTCCATAAAGACCCCATCGGCGCCTGCGGCAATGGCAGCTTGGGCCAGTACGGCAATCTGCTCGCGCTTACCTCCGGTACTTGTGCCCAGACCTCCTGGTCGTTGCACGCAGTGAGTGGCGTCGTGAATGGCCTTCACTCCAAAGCTCTTCATAATCTGAAAGCTGCTCATATCGACAACGAGATTGTTATAACCAAAACTTGAGCCGCGCTCAGTGAGATAAATCTGTTCGCGAGCAAGAACTTGTCCGGCCTTATCGACAATGTTGCCTGTCTCTTCAGGGCTTAAGAATTGTCCCTTCTTTACTTTGAGAATGCGCCCGTATTTGTGACAAGCAAGCGCGCCGGCATGAATCATATCAGTTTGGCGGCAAAGAAAGGCCGGCACTTGCAGGACGTCCACCACACTGGCCACTGCTTCGGCCTGATCCGGCAGATGATAGTCAGTGAGCACCGGAAGTCCCGTCTCTTTTTTTACTTTGCCAAGAATCTCAATTCCCTTTTCTAGCCCTGGACCGCGAAAGCTCGTGAAGCTCGAGCGATTGGCCTTATCAAAACTTGCCTTAAAAGTGAGATGAATTTTGTCTCCAAACACAGAGAGCTCTTCTTTAAGAGTTCCCGCGAGGTCGAGTACAAATTGCTCTGACTCAATCACGCATGAACCGACAAATAATTCCAGTGGTGCTCTACTCATTTAAGCACTCCTTTATGAACGAGGGACGCCTTAATAAAGGCGTGAAATAATGGGTGAGGCGCAAATGGGCGCGATTTAAATTCCGGGTGGTATTGGCAGCCAATAAAAAAAGGATGCTCTTTAATCTCAATTACTTCAACTAGGTTGAGTTCGCGGTTCACACCTGAGACGGTCATGCCCGCTTTTTCAACGTGCGAGAGATACATATTATTGACTTCAAGGCGATGGCGATGGCGTTCAGAGATATCTGACTTGCCATAAACTTTATGAGCGAGGGTTCCCTCTTGAAGATGACAGTCATAAGCTCCAAGTCTCATGGAGCCTCCCTTACTTCCTTCTTTTGTTTGCCCTTCCATATAGTGAACGACGAGTTCACCGCCACTTTCAAACTCCTCTGAGGTCGCGCGCGAAAGTCCAGCTTTGTGGCGGGCAAATTCAATTAAAGCGAGTTGCATCCCTAAGCAAATTCCAAAATAAGGAACACCCTTTTCGCGGGCGTATCTAATGGCCGCGATTTTCCCTTCGGTTCCACGCTCACCAAAGCCACCAGGAACTAAGATGCCGTCTACACCAGAGAGAATTTTATCTTTAGTCGCCTCATCTTTTTCCAGGTCTTCAGCGTCGATATAAACGGGCGAGAGCTTTGATTCAAGCGCCAGTGAGGCGTGATTCAGGGCCTCATCAAGAGACTTATAGCTTTCAATGAGGTCGGTGTATTTGCCAACGATGCCAATCTTTACATCGTGCTTGGGGTGCTCAAAGTGCTGAACCACAGCTTTGAGATCATCCATTTTGGGTTCACTGGTCCACATTCCCAGCAGCTCGGCCACTTTTGAGTCAAGCCCTTGAGAGCGAAAACTCATGGGTACTTTATAAATGGTGTCCATATCAATGGAGGTAAAAACATTTTCTCTAGGAACGTTACAAAAGAGAGAGATTTTAGAGAGCACATCTTCTTCAATCTCTCTATCTCCACGACAAATCACAATATTGGGGATGAGACCAATTGAGCGCAACTCTTTCACTGAGTGTTGAGCGGGTTTGGTCTTGAGCTCGCCGGCGGCCTTTAAATAGGGAATTAAAACCAAATGCAAAAAGAGAACATTCTCTTGCCCAACATCACTGGCAAATTGGCGAATGGCCTCAAGAAAAGGAAGGGACTCAATATCGCCAACCGTTCCCCCAATCTCACCTAAGATGAGATCGGCCCCTTCGGCGGCGGCGTGAATACGCCTTTTAATTTCATCGGTGATGTGCGGAACCACCTGCACGGTTTTTCCGAGGTACTTCCCCTCGCGCTCATTTTCAATTACTTTGAGATAAACTTGACCGGTCGTGAAATTGCTCTTTTTACTAAGAGTAAGTGAGGTAAAGCGCTCATAGTGGCCCAGATCTAGATCGGTCTCCGCTCCGTCATCAGTGACAAACACTTCCCCGTGCTGAGTTGGACTCATCGTTCCCGGGTCAACGTTGATATAGGGGTCCATTTTTAGCATATTAATTTTAATGCCCCGTCTTTCTAAGAGCGCCGCTAAACTAGCTGCGGCCAGGCCCTTACCAAGTGAGCTTGAAACCCCACCGGTAATAAAAATAAACTTCTTGTTGCGATTTTCTCGCGCACCTTTAGTTGCCATTGCCGCTACCTTTTAATCTAAGTTTTTCTTCTACCCATTTCACATCACTGGGCGTATCCACACCACCGATCACTTGATCTGTGAGGGCCGCACCAATGGTGTAACCATTTTCTATAAGTCGTAACTGTTCTAACTTCTCAAGATTCTCTAGTCTGCCCTCTGAGAGAGTGCCGAATCGACGCAAGACCTCTGGTCTGAAAGAGTAGAGACCAATATGGAGGTGCCAACCCTCACGACTCTTACCATCGCGGTCAAAGGGAACACTGGCGCGACTAAAGTAGAGACAGGCCCCGGTGCTTGGCACATAGACCGCCTTAACGCGATTGGGATCTTGAAATTCACTATCTCGTTCGGGCATCGCTCGCACTAGTGTGGCCACATCAAAGTCACTCTTTAAATGAAAGTTCACCACCGACTGTAGGATCTCACCAGTGAGCAGCGGTTCATCGCCTTGAACATTGACGACCAAATCCCATTTTTCATGAGCATAGTGACGCTCATAAGCGAGCAAGATGCGCTCACTACCAGTGCTGACATCGTCATTGACTCGGGCCACTTCACCAAGTTCGCAGGGAATCGCCGACTCAATGCGATCATCATCGGTCACCACTACAACTTTAGAATCCATTCCCTCCAGACCGCGCTTCACATTTTCTAGCACGTGGGCAATCATCGGACGGCCGAGAATTAAAGTGAGAGGTTTCCCCGGGAATCGCGTTGATCCATAGCGAGCTGGAATAAGAACCAGGACACGGGGATTCGCTGACAAGCGAGAGCTCCAGTTGAAAATTAAAGGTAGAATGTACCACTAGAAAAGTGGCCTTGGCAAAGCTGTGATAAAATCTAATTATGACCGACCAGTCACATAAATTAGGTGCAACTTTGAGTCATCCGACAAAAGCACTCCACAATCTTTTGAACGCGACGATAGTCGCCATTCTATGCAGCGCCCCCACGGTGGTCAGCGCTCAAGTTGACGCACGAGACATGATTACTAATAGTGTCATCACGGATCCTTCCCTCAGCCGCCGCTGTGAAGCACTGCTCGATGAACTCGATAAGAAGCGCGCCCACAAACAAAAGCTAACAGAGCTACTCGTTCGCAACGAAAGAATGCAACGAGTAACCCCGGCCAATAAAAAGCAACTCAAGCGCAATCTAGAGCTCAACCACCGCAAGATAGATCGCGAGATCGATCTTGCCCGCATGAAAATTCAACGCCAAGAAGAAACCCTCATTCGCGGTGGATGTCCCGGCGTCGTGCTCGAATAATCTCTTTTCACTCTCAAAATTCCCAAGTAGGCTTATTTCATTACGACTAATTAAAAGAGACGCACACACGCCTCCAAGTACCAGCAGACTCACCGCCTAGGATTTGGCAGAGTTCGTTGGTCGAAATATTAGTCACAAAATTTTGTTGGAACCAAACCAAAGGACTTCTCCTATGAGTAAGGCCCGCTCGCTTGCGGTCATTCTTGGCCTCACATCCACCTGTGCACTAGCACAGCTCACCCTCGACAAAAATGAAACTCGCTATATTCAAGAGGATGAAAAGAATCGCCCTAGCGATACCTTTAAAACATTGCGCCTCAATGATGTGATCGAACAAGGCCTACGCCAAAACTATGAAGAGAAAATTCGCAAAACTGACGCTGAAATTCTCGATCTGGAATTTGCCGATACAAAAGAAGAGTTTTGGTGGCCGAGTCTAAAGCTTAAGCTAGAGCACTCCGCCTATCGCGTGGGAAGACTTTATTCGGGAAGCATGAACGGCGCCGGAGCCGCCACCTCACCAGAGGGATCTTTCGGTCTAGAAATCGGAGAATACACTCTCTTTAATTGGGGCAAAGATCATCTCAACTATCTCAACGCTCGCACCACCTATCGACGTGACAAGCAAGAACTCTCCGAAGAGCGAAGAATTCTCAAGCATAGACTCATCGCCAGCTTTTTCAGAGTGAAGTCACTCAAAGATATTGAAAAGGCCAAGCGCGATCAACTCCGCCATGCCAGCTTCATCTATCGCTTGAACCGCGAAAAGATCACTCTGAAAAAAATTTCTTCCCAAGCCTACTATCAGGCAAGGGCCGAATACTTGCGAGCACAAAACGAGTATCAAGACGCGCGAACCGCGCTCTTAGTAGGAGAAGAAAATCTCGCCTATCTCATCCAAGACAATGTCGGAACTCGCTACTTTTTTCCTGAGGAACTGCAATTTGTCAGAGTAAAAGCCAGCATTGATGAAGCACTTAAGTTTAGTGCCAATCAGAGTCCAGCCGTGCTCGAGGCCATGGCCGAAGCCGAAAAGGCCGAGCGCGACTATGACCGCATTCAAAGAGAGAATTTACCACTACCTAAGTTCACAGTGAATTTGGGTGCCTACAAACATAACTTTGGCAATCAAACCGGCGGGCACACAAGGTTTGAAACAGGACCTGGCAACAGCAATATTGATGTCGTCGCCACTCTTAACGCCACCTGGTCTATCACCGGACCTGGCGGTCTTTTTAATGGCCGCAAAAACCGCGCGGGCCTACTTGAGCGCTTTAGAGCGGGAGTCGATCTCACTCGCGCGAAGCACGAAGTTAATTCTTTTGTGCGCAACCTCTATCAAACGATTCTCAATAATGAGCGCCAAATCACTGTACTTGAGGCCCGCGTGCCAAATCTTTTAAAGACTTTTGACACCATCATGGAAAATTACATGAATGGCAAAGCAAGCTTTAATGACTTTAAAGACACCTTGAGAGAACTCACCGACACAACTGTCCTGCTCTCAACAGTGAGAGCTGACCACGTCGAAAATAAAGTGACTCTGGCCAATCTAATGGGGCTTGAAGACTTCCCTGGGGAGAATTTTGAGCACCTGGCCCGCGACCCAAACCAAGCTGATTCAAACTCAAAGAAAAAGAGGTAAGCGATGAAAAATATTCTTCTTCTAATGGCCCTCTTAGTAATCACATTCTCAACCCTCAAGGCCCAAACATTGGGTGAAGAGGATATGAATGACTTAGAAGCGCTTGAGCAATCAGTGAACGCCAAGACTCCACCTATTAATAAAGTAAGTAGGACCCATACCTCTCCCACTATCGAGGAAGAAATTCTCAATCTTGGGCGCGACGAGGGAACCGGACTCTTACTAGGGGGTTATAATCTCAATAACGATAGCTCAAGAATTGGTCTTGCCTACCAATTTAATTCAGACCTCAAAGACCTCACCGACCTCTCGACCTTTGAGGTTGAGTACTCTCATCGCTTTGAGCTGGCCTGGGTAGACTTCATTGCCGCCAGAACCTCAGGCAACTTCAAAGAGCTCGCGGAGTATAAAGCTGTGGCGGTGGGCTCCAATCCCACCGCTGTCAATGAAGAGACGAGTGACGTCCTCTTTCTGGGGGCAGGCCTTTCAACCCGCACGCGCTATTTTGCCGATACCTTTAATCTCTCGGGCTGGTTTGAAACCATTGGTGCCCAGGTGGGCTATGCTCAACTATCTGAGAGTGCCTCAGGCACTGACTTCTCCGGTCCAGCGCTTCGCGCCAGTGTGAGTTTCTACAAAAGAATGTCACGCAGCTTTCACTTTGGAACCAAGATGAGCTATAACCTCGCCAGCACCAAGCGTGAGGCCAATTTTGATGGAGAGAGCGCGCTCAGTCGCCATATGACTTTGCAGTGGACTTCCTTTGGCCTTGAACTTGGTTACTACTTCTAACCCCCAAGCCTAGGAGCGCCCCATGATCCCTCGTTACGACAAACCTGAAATCTCACAGCTTTGGACGGACGAGTACAAGTACTCACGCTACCTCGATGTGGAGCTCGCCATTCTTGAAGCGCTTGAAGGTGACAAGATCCCAGCTGGGGTGGCGTCAAAAGTAAGAGAGACGGCGAAGATTAATCCCGCACGAGTCGATGAAATAGAAAAAATCACAAGACACGATGTGATCGCTTTTTGTACGAGTATCACCGAGCAGCTTCCCACAGAACTGGGTAAGTTCTTTCACTTTGGAGTGACTTCCTCAGACGTCATCGACTCTGCCCTCACACTACAAGTAAAAGCCTCACTCGAAATCATCATCCCGGCGCTAGAAAAACTTGGTGAAGCTCTCAAGGCACGCGCTCTCGAGGCCAAAGACATCTTGGCCATGGGCAGAAGTCATGGCATGTATGCTGAACCACTTAGTTTTGGCCAAAAACTCTTAGGTCACTACAATGAATTTCAAAGAAGACTCGCCGACTATAAAGCATTTTTTGAAAGTGAACTCACGGTGCAATTTTCAGGGGCGGTGGGAAATTATACTATCCTCAGCCCAGAGCACGAAGAGCGCGCAGCAAAGACTTTGGGTCTAAAGGTTGAGCCACTCTCCACTCAAGTGATTCCCCGCGATCGCCTGGCAAAATTGATCTCACTTGGGGGACTCACGGGCGCCGCTATTGAGCGCTTGTGTGTTGAAATTCGCCACCTCCACCGCTCTGAAGTTTTTGAGCTCCACGAAGGCTTTGCCAAAGGTCAGAAGGGCTCGAGTACTATGCCTCACAAAAAAAATCCCATTAGTGGTGAAAATCTCACTGGGATGGCGCGAATGCTCAAGTCTCATGTGGGAGTCGCCCTTGATAACGTCGTTCTGTGGCACGAGCGCGACATCTCTCACAGCAGTGCCGAGCGCATGATGCTGCCCGATCACTTTGGAATTCTCTATTATTCACTGACAAGACTAGAGTCGACTGTGAAGAATCTCGTCTTTCACAAAGAGACCATTGAAGGCAGAGTTGAGAGTAACTTTATCTATCTTTCTAGCTACTATCTTCACTACCTCATCGAACACACCAATCTCTCAAGAGAAGATCTCTACGCTCTTGTTCAAGCTGCTGCATTTGAAGGCCAGAAAGAAAATTCAAGAGAAGTTTTTCACCAAACACTCTCTAAGGACATCAAGGCCCGTGGCTATGAGCTCGGACTCCCAGCTCCAAGCTTTGAAGAAGTGAGAAATATCTACACTAAAGCGGTCGAGACGATTTTCGCTCGCTCACTATAAAAGTGAGTCGAGCGATTTCTTTTTAGCAAGCTCAACAATTTCTTTAATTCGTTGAGCTTGATTCTTTGGAAAAACGGCGACAACGTCATCTCCCGCCACAACCACGAGGTCGTTCACATCCACGAGTGCGACCGTTTTTCCAGGCGTGAAAATAATATTTCCTTCAGAGCCCAGAGCAAGCACATTCTTGGCCTGGGCCACAGTATTGCCTTCAGACTTTTCAACCACACTCTCAAGCGCATCCCAAGAGCCAAGATCATTCCAATCAAAACCCGCCGGTACAACATAGACACTTTGTGATTTCTCCATGACTGCGTAGTCAATAGACTCGGCCGGTAGCTTATTGTAGACCTCACCGATGGAAGCCTCTCCAGCGTCAGCGAGCTCATCAAAGTACTTTGCCATCTCAGGTGCGTGGGCCTTAAATTCTTCTAATAAGACATCTAGCTTTGCCACAAACATCCCTGCATTCCATAGGTACTTACCACTGGCGACATAATTTCTTGCAGTTTCAAGATCAGGCTTCTCTCTAAAGGACTTCACCTTAATCCCTTCTGACTTTTCAATATAGCCGTATCCAGTGTGGGGAAAATTAGGAGTGATACCAATGGTGACAATCCCGCGCTCGCGTGCCGCGATAAGTGCCGCCTCTTTAACGGTTGCTCTAAAGCCATCTTGATTGAGAATCACGTGATCTGAGGGTACCACTGCCACAACATCGTTCATCGAGACGCCCATGCGCTTTAACTTGGCAAGAGCAAGTAAAATACAGGGGCCAGTGTTTCTGCCACTTGGTTCAAAAATCAGGTGCTCGGGATCGACCTGTCCTTCTGACTCTTTTAGAGCCAATTCTTTTTGTTCGGCCACCGTTACAATATAGCGCCTTTCTTTAGGAACGAGCCCATCAAAGCGAGTGAGGGTGTCAGAGAGTAAGCTCTTCTTTGTCACCAGTGAGAGATATTGCTTTGGCCTTTTGCTAGTACTCTCTGGCCAAAAACGCGTTCCCTTTCCACCGGCCATCACCAAAGTGTGAAGATTAAATTCATTCTGCATTTACCCACTCCTAACTCGTCAAGTCATATAAAGTAGCACTATAATATCAAAAAAGATTGAAGGGGAAAATCTCTCATCTGATTAAGATCTCTTGTCGTAGACTTTGAGAATCACTTGCTTCACAGCACTGGCCGTAATGGGCTTAGAAGTAAAGCCATCCATGCCCGCCGCCAGACACTTTTGCTTATCTTCATCAAAGGCATTGGCAGTCATGGCATAAATCTGTGACTTCACCCCGCGCGAGCGCAAAAGCCTCGTAGCCTCGAGTCCGTCCATTTCTGGCATTTGCATATCCATAAAAATGAGATCGTAGTTTCCGCCAATGGCGGCTTCAAAAGCTTCTTGGCCATTAGTGACCATAACAATTTGATAACCAAATTTCTCACAAATGAGCTCCACGAGCTTTTGATTGATCAGGTTATCTTCGGCCACTAGAATTTTCAAAGGACAGCGCTCAGCGAGATTAACCTCGATGACTTCCTGACTGGCCTTTTGTGTAAGCTCTTGAGAGTTGCCCACTGTAGCTGTGAGACTAAAAAAGAAAGTGCTCCCGGTACCAGGTTCACTCACGACACCAATCTCTCCACCCATCGCTTCGCAAAGCCCCTTACAAATGGCAAGCCCCAATCCCGTTCCACCAAACCTTCTCGTAGTTGAAGCATCGGCTTGGGTAAAAGAAGAAAAAATCTCGACCTGTGCTTCTTTATCAATTCCAATCCCTGTATCTTTTACTTGAAAATGAAGAACCACTGCTTCCGGCTCCTCTGCAGCAGTGGCACTCACATCAACTTGCACACTTCCAGAACTGGTAAACTTAATAGCGTTATTAATTAAGTTCATCAGTATTTGGCGCAGCCTCAATTCATCAGCGAGAATAATCTTTGGAACAGATGAATCGATATTGTAGACAAACTCAATCCCCTTCTGCCGGGCCTGACCTACAAACATATCGTGAACTTCTTTTAGCAGCTTAGCCATCTCAAGACCACGACGCTCAAGTTTTACCTTTCCCTCAGAGATTTTTGTGAAGTCGAGAATGTCATTAATAAGAGTTAAAAGTGTATCTGAACTTGTTTTAATAATTCCTGCATAATGACGATTCTCTTCATCAAGAGATTGACTAGACATCATGAGGTCGCTAATTCCGATAATCCCATTAAGTGGAGTTCTAATTTCATGACTCATATTTGCAAAGAACTCACTCTTAATTCGTGTCATCTTTTGAACTTCACGATTAGCAGAAACCAACTCTGAAGTACGACGCTCAACCACACGGCGAATACGTGCCTGCTGACCAGTTACAATGAGAAGGATAATTCCAATCGAACCCGCAAAGAGAAGACCTCCGGCCAAAATGGACCAGGAAAGCATGGACTTATTTGAAAGAAGATAATTACTAGAGAGTATGTAGTGAACGCGCCAATTCTCTTGGGCAACCTGGATTTGTCGTTTATTTTCGATGCCGTCGAGTTGTTCGAACTCATCTTGATTAGAGTACAGAACACGATCACTCGAATCGATGATTTGAAAATAAATTCCATTTCTAGAAATATGAGAAGTGCTGTTTTCAACCAAGAATTTTAGATTAAAGCTAGTTAAAATAAATCCTAGTAGATTTTTTTCTTCTCCTTCGGCATATCCGCGATACACCGGAGTAAAAAGACCTGGTGACTTTTGTGATTGAAAGTAATAGCTCACCCGATCCCTATTAATCACCGCCTCTTTGAGGGTTTCATTGAGTCGACTTCCTGAAGAGACGTCATAGCCAAGCCATTTAGCAAATTTGTCCTTGGGTTCAATATAGGCGACTGGAAAATAAACTTCCCGATCACTGGGAGCAATTCTCTGAGACACCTCAACAGAGTCGAGAATGACAAATGAGTTATAACCAGAAAACTTGCGCATTTTCTCCACAAATTCTGTCTTTACATTATTTTGAATTTTCGGTGCCCATCCAAGCACATCAATCCCAGGTGCTCGCTCAAAGAGATTATTAGCGTACTTTTTAAACTCCAGTGGCGTCACACTACTAGAGAATTCAAAGTAATACTTTAGATAGTCGACTAGCTGAGCGTAATTAGTGAGCGAGCCTTTAATGGCCTCGTTTATCTTTGAAGTCGTTTGATAAAATTGATTTTCAATATTTCGTTGTTCAACCTGACTTGAAAAAAAATAAACACTAAGAACGAGCGCAAAAGTGATGAGTACCGGTGTTCCCACCCACATAATTCGCTTATCTCTAAGTCCAACCATTAAAATGAGAGGTCCAAAAAGTATCACACCGATAGTGTCACCGACCCACCAAGTAAACCAGCTAAAGAGAAAATTAGAGTCTGTAATCAACTCAAATCCCCAGAGCGTTAGGCTGCCAATGCTGGCCGTGATTAAGCACCCTATGACTGCTCCAATAGAGAGAAAGCGCAAGATTTCACTTGGTGCCTCGATAATATCTGGGTAATGTGATGTTCTTCGCAGGTAGAATCCACATATCCCACAGTGAAGGGCCGCCCCAGTTCCAATGAGAGCAGGAATAGCAAGTTCTCTAAGCGAAAGGGAAGTTAACGTTGGGTGAGAAACGCTCAAATTCAAAATAAAGGAGCCAAGAAATGCTCCAATACTCACTTTGGGTCCATAGAGAATGACATAGATGAGGGCTATACCGGCCGCTGGCCACACCGAAGTGGCATAGCCTGGAGGAATTGCGAGTAACAAGCTCAAGCGGCCCACAACAAAGTAAACAATGGAGAGCGAAAGAACTTTGAGTACAGTCTGGGTCAGGTCTAGATTTGTTCTTTGTGATAATCGCATTTTGCCACCCGTTTAGATCGCTTCATCTGAACTATGCCCGAGTGGTAGATATTTGCAAATGCTTTTCGAGAAAAAGAAAACAAGTGTCAAATATTAAGTTATTCAAACTTAACAATGACATAATCTTGCCCTTGAAAGAGCGCCTTCTCTTTTATGACGTAATCCTTAGCATCGGCAACACTATCAAATTGGCCTAAAGAAACGCGGTACCAGGTACCATTTTCAAGCTTCACTTCACGAATAATGGGAGTATAGCCACGAATGAGAAATCCATTGGCAAAACTCTCGGCATCCTCGCGTGAACGATGAGAACCCAACTGAATAGTGAACTTCTTCTCTCCAGGGGAGATTTCTGGATTCATTTTATCTCTAAGGGGATCAATAATCTCAAAAGTGTCGTCGCCCGCTGCTACCGCGGTCTGCTCTACAGCAGGTATGGCCGCCGGAGTGGCGCTATCAGTATTAGCGCGCAACCTCTCCTCTTCTCTGGCAAGTTCTTCTTTAAGCTTTTCATCTAAGCTTTTTTGACTCATATCACGAAGAGTTTGCGTTTCTGGAACAACGTCGCTGTCTTTTTGCCCTTCAAGTGTTTTATTCACTTCCTCTTCTTGGCGTGAGAGCATTTCAACTTTATTAATGTCTTCTCTTGTGATGCCCGCTTCTCCTAAAGAGAAGTTTTTCCCAACTTTAATCCCCAACACAAACGAAGTTGCGCTTGAGAGCAAGAGAAAAAGAAAAATCAGAGCGATTTCTTTCTTATCAAAGACGTAAAGCTTTGTATTTTCATCCATGTAAACATTTTATCGAAAGCCTGAGTCTGTGCAATCACCAATTGGTTTGAAAATTTTTCCTCTCGGTCAAGATTTCCGACTATCGCCATCAACTACCTCTTAACTGAGTAGCTTTTCGCCCCTAAAAAAGGCGGAACTCCTCTTGCTATGGGCTCTCCATGAACTTTAACCCAGGAGATTGAATGAAGATTTGGAAGAAGCTCACAAAGAACCAGCGCGGACAAGGTGTGCTTGAGTACGTCATTATTTCTGGCCTCATTGGCGTTTTTTGCCTAGTCGCGGTCGGGAAGTTTGGAAAAACCGTCAAAAGCAAAATTGAGCAAATGGATAAACGAGTCAGCGGCAAGCTCCTCATTAACTAGTGCTGGCCCAAATTCTCTCCCTATCCTTATTGATTGGATTAGCAGCAAGTGTAGTCAGGGAGCAAAAAAGGGTGCTCTGCCTGCATGGGCTCCTAGAGCAGTCTTTTGCAAAGAGTACTCCTCTCCTCCTTGAGACGTCTAAGCGCGTCTTTCGCGGGAGGAGTGCTCCCCGCTTGCCACGCTCAATTACTTTTATAAGTTGCAATAATCCCTATCGATTAGCTGTAGGCCAAAAAGAGGTTCAACTTGAAATCACCAAAGTCACGAAGATTCAGGAACTGCGGCGCTCAAAAGAGTCGCGTACTCCCAAAAAGCAACGCATCCTGGGACTTCAGCGCGAATGAAAGAGGAAGCGCGACTCTCGTGGGAGTTCTTCTGATGGGAATTCTCACCAGCTATCTCTGCTATCAAATTCTCTCGGGTAAATACACTTTAGGGCTGATTAAAGAACGCTCTGACACCTATTTATGCTACCGCCAAGTGACGACATACTTTAAAAGCTATGTAGAGGTGATTGCAGGTGCAAACCTAGTGATTGATGCCGCCGTTGCAGGCACCGTGCTGACTGTAGGGGCGCTGGCACCTAAAACGATTCACGTTATCAAGGCGGCTAAGAGGCTCCAGGACCTCACTCACATGTTCCTCATCTTTAAAATTATGAACTCGAAGTTTTGCCATGAACTTCAAAAGATTGCCATTCTTCGAGGGCTTCCCTACCAAACCAGTGGCCTTATCAAGCTTAAGAGACCCTATTATTTTAACGCCGTAACCAGAAGGCCCAAATGGAACCTTACTCTCGCGCCCACTCTAAAGAGAATCAAAGTCGATCCTATCAACACCTTGGCCATCAAAATAAATTTCTCTTTAGCGGGATTTTTCGACCCTTTAATTGGCTACGAGGCCCAGGAGGTGAGCGCGGGGAAATACTTGCAATTGAGCTCGCGCTCTGGATGGTTTTCATCACATTAATTGGAGTGACCAATGTCAAATTACATCAGCGCCTTCAAAAGGAAAGATCAAGCCTCCTGCGAGACTTCGAGCAAAACTGGAGAACCTACTCCAGTCGATCATCCTTCTTTCATCCTGGGAAATAGAAATGAACTCAAAAAGATTAAGATAAAGTTTTATCTGCTGCTCTTGCTCTCAAATTTATCTTTGATCGCTATTTCTCACTACTCCCAAGAAGAGGGAGTTGAAGTTCAAAGTGAAGTAGAGCTGATCAATCACGAAAAGCACACAAAACTAAAGCTCGCGCTCAAAACCTTTCTCGAAATCCCAACGGGAAAAAGAGAAATTCCCGTGAGTCTCTACACAAAAGAAGGGTCGCTATTGATTGAGAAAGCTTTCCTTCATCCCATTGGCCCAGAGGTTAAAAACGAGGAAATTTCATTTGAAGAAAGTGACGTCAAACTCATCGAGGTTGAGATTCCAGATGAGGATCTCAAAAAGATTATCTCTCTAAATATTAGCTTCTTAAAGGCCTATCCCTACCAAGAAAAGGCCCTCATTTATAAAACACCCAGGAGAACTGCTTATGAAATTCGCATCTAGATTCATGCTCACACTCTCGTTACTCACCACTATGGCCCACGCTAGTGAGCAACCCATTCTGGTGACCTACAATCAACATGAAGAGACGGCAAAGTGGATCAAGACCGTTTTATCTGGGCCAAATATCAATACTCCCGAGACGCTGGTTGATCTCAAGAAAGTTGATCGTCCTTGTGAAAAGCATGGAGAGCGAATGGTGCAAATCTGTGTCGATGACAAGGGGAGCTTTCAGCTGGTGCAAGTGGATAGATCTGATGTCAGAAAAGCCTTTGGACATCTTGTGAGTGAGGATTCAATTGAGGATTCCTCTGCTCATGAGCAGTGGATGGATATTTGGCGGGAGGATGAAACCAGCAAGGAATCTGTTCCCAAATAAAAAAGGCCCAACGCAAGTTTGGGCCAAACCTAAAAACTAGGAATAAGAAATGACTTATTTTTTTTCTGGATGGATATCGAACTTAGGAGTAGTTCCCTTGTTACGATCGGCAGCTTTTCTTTTAGCTCCCATCTTCTTTTTCTTGTTCGCTCTTCTAGTCTCAGTTTGCTTAGTGCGTGAAACCATAAATCCACTCCCGGGTATCAACTCTCAACTTCAAAAAGTTGGCTTCATTTTGTCAGTAAACTTAAAGGACATACTTGTACCTAAATGTGCTCAACTCGTCAAAATCTTATCGATGTCCTTACTCATTTTTTTGCCAAATCAAGTACTTAGCACTGAAAAAGAGCGAACTCTCATCCTCAGTATAGGAGAATTGAAGGAAATCCCCCTGTCACCGAGCTCAAGCTACAGTATCGGAAACCCCGACACCCTTAGTCATAAATACCTCCCGAGCAAAGAAGTCCTCCTGCTCAAGGGCAAGAAACTCGGCTTTAGCGAGGTTCGCTATTGGGAGCGTGGCAAGCGTCAAAATAGCAATATCAAAGTCTACGTGATCGAGCGCCGCAAGCAGCTCCAATCTCTTCAAACCCTCTCGGCGCTGGAGTCGCTTGGTCTCAAAGTCGAACTGGTGGGGGACTTTCTCAAAATCGCGGGTGAGCTCACCAGCATGAGTCACTACCTGCAATTCCACCTGATGCGAAAAGAGATGGGCGAATCACTCCTTTTAACTGGGACAATTTCGCGCGAACTCAAGTTAAAACTCATTGGCGAGGCCTACGCTGCCTTCTACGCTGCCCAGATAAAAGGCTTTCGCTGTTACACACAAAATTTTGACTTCATTTGTCGAATTCCCTCCAAAAAAGTCCTGGCACCAGGGGTAGTCTCAGAAATAGAGCGCACCACGGCGGTTAAAATTATTGAAACTGATCACAATCAAGTAGATCAGAATTTTGCGCTTAAATTAAAACTCGTCCAACTCGAGTCACTCAATGGTCGAGAGCTGAGCTTTGGACTAGATAAGCTGAGCGCAAACTTGGGAGAAGTCTTTGATCGTGGGGTGCGTTCACTCATTGATAAAAATCAAGTTCTCATCAACGACTTTGACCTCGACGTCTCGACCTTGGCCGAGCCTAGTGGTCTCATTCGCTTGGGTCATGAGGCCGAATTTCGCATTGGCGCAGAAATTCCCTATCAATCAGAAGTTAACACTGAAACCGGAATAAGTACGAGGCAATGGAAATTTGTCGGTCTCAAAATTAATATCACTCTTCAGCGTGAAGCTGGTCACTACATTATTTATTACAAAACGGAATTTAGCTCCCCCTCACAAATCCAAGGAGAGATTAGTGGCAACTATGAGAGTTCAACTGCAGTGATCAAGGTTGGTGCGCCAACAGAGCTCTTTCAAGTTGGGCTAAAGACCATCGGACAAACTCAGAGCAAGCTGCCAATTCTCTCTGAGTTGCCGCTACTTGGAAGACTTTTTACTTCTAGGGCCAGCTCATCAACACATAAAAAAATTAGCGGACTCATTCTTTTGGAGCACCATGAATATCCTGCCAGTCGTTAATCGTCCCCACTCCTCCCTTGGCGCTCTTGATGATGAAGTCGTCAATCGACACTTTATCAAAGAGTATCAAGAGTTCTTGGCACGCAATGAAGTTCCAGGATTTAAAGAATTGAAAATGAGAGTAGAAGATCTCCTTGATATTGAACTGACTGAATTCATGCAAAGAAAACTTGAACACTGGTATGAGAATGTCTCGTCTTACAAATTCTTAAAAGACTTTATCTCCGAGGTTGATTTTAATGAAGTTATCTTTCATAGCGAATCACAAATTCAAGTGGATCAAGGCGAAGGACTCAGTTGCTGGGAGCACGAAGGGCTCTCGCGCGAAAATTATCAGCTCGCGCTTGAAACCATGGCGCTCAAGCACCAAATTTCATGGAACTACACTGATAGTTTTGCTAGCTTTCAAGTTGCCCTTAATGGCCAAAAATTTCGCGCAACCCTCACCCACTACGAACTCTCTCCTTATAAAGTCTCTAAGCTATTTTTGCGAAAGAGCTCCCTGCGCACGCCCGATCTAGAATCCTTCTCTATAACGCCCGAAATGAAGACCATGCTGCAAACTTTTATGAAGGACAAAAAAAATATTCTCATCTCTGGAGCGACTGGCTCTGGAAAAACCACATTTATTCGCTCTCTTTTGCAAGAGATCGGTGAGAGCGAGCATGTTGTGGTACTAGAAGACACTCATGAAATCCCAGCAATTCACGAGGGTTTCACCCACTTGCTCTCGCGTGAGACGCCTGGAAAAAGTCTTAAGGAGTACTGTGCCTATGCCATGCGGATGCGCCCAGATCGCATTATTTTGGGGGAGATGAGATCGAGCGAGGTCGTCCCCTTCTTGCTCGCGATGAATACCGGTCACAAAGGTCTTATGAGCACACTTCACGCCAATAGCTCGAGTGACGCCCTCAAAAGAGTGGCCCAGCTTTTTTGTCTTTCTCAAGGAGGGACAATTGACTATTCTTTAGTTTTAAAGCTCGTGTGCACCAATGTGGATGTGGCCATCCACCTGGAAAATAAAAGAGTGCTAGAAGTGATTGAGGTCTTAGGAGCTGAAGGTGATCAAGTCTACTTTAACCACTTAAGCAGCACCGAGTGAGCGATCTTAAAATCGTCGTAACTCGCCTCGTCTCTTTGAATCTGGTGATTGAGAGTCTTCCATTGCCCGCCAACTTTAATAAGCTCACCCATGAAAACTTGATCGAGGTGAATACTGTGCCCAACAATGGTCAAGGTCTTTTTGGCGGGATCATATGCAACACCTTTAGGACCGGTCTTAATATCGGTCATCGCCCCAATCAGTGTTCCTTTGGCATTGGGCTCTAAGCTTGAGCCCACAAAGACCTGAGTGCCACTGCGCTCGGCTGGAGCGAGCGTGCGTTCAAAGAGTACCTTGGCGCCATTTTCGGCCATTAGGGTTGCCTCTTCATAGCTGAGTGAATGAAGAAAGATTGCCCCATCCACATGCCGGGGATCTCCAGTGGCAATGCCGCAAACATCGGTCCAGATTTGAACTAATTTTGCGCCAATGGCCTCGCCAAAAAGCGCTGCCGAGTAATCTGAACCTTCGCGCCCTAAGGTTGTGGTTTCCCCATCGAGGGTCGAGCCAATAAAGCCTTGAGTCACAATGAGACTTTGATCCGCGAGCTCACTCTTCCAAAGTTCGTGAACTGCATTCTTAGTTTCAGGTAAAAGGGGCTCGGCGCGCTTAAAAAGATTACTCGTCTTAAGCACACTCCTAGCATCTTTAAAGGCCACTGGGCGCTGTTCTTTTAGCAGAGTTGTTAAGTAGTCACAAAAAAGCGTTGAAGAGAGGCGCTCGCCAATGGAGTAAATTTGATCCATCAGAGCGTCTGTTAATACTTTACCAGAACTTACCACCTGGCAAAGCTCACGCGTTTCTGTACACAGATTTTTCACCATTTCACGAGTTTCTAGTTGGCACAGAAGATCACTGGCGAGAGTGAGGTGCCGCTCTTGCATTTGCTCAATGCGAGCGAGGCATGTATCCCACTCTCCGGCCAGGGCGTGCCTGGCCATTTCTTCCAAATGATTCGTGGTTTGATAGGTGGCCGAAATAATGACCACCTTAATCTCAGGTCTTGACGCCACAATAGCTGCACATCGCTTCATCGCAGTTGCGTCTTTCACACTACTACCACCAAACTTTGCCACCACTGTCATGGTCGTCCCTCCTAATTAATCCCTCTTGAGTTTTTTGTAGCTAAGACGCTTGGGCTCGAGAGAGTGATCTCCCAGACGCTTGCGCTTATCCTCTTCATAATCAGAGAAGTTGCCCTCAAACCAAGTCACTTGAGAGTTCCCTTCAAAGGCGAGAATATGAGTGGCAATACGGTCAATGAAGTAACGATCGTGGGAGATCACTACCGCACAGCCGGGGTACTCAATCAAAGCATCTTCTAGGGCGCGAAGAGTGTTCACATCAAGGTCGTTGGTAGGCTCATCGAGCAGTAGAACGTTGCCTTCTTGCTTGAGTGTCGTTGCCAGGTGAACACGGTTGCGCTCACCTCCAGAGAGTTCCTTAATTTTCTTTTGTTGATCTTCACCAGTAAAGTTAAATTTCCCGAGATAGGCTCTCGCATTAACCTCACGTCCACCAAGCTCGATGAGGTCAAGCCCACCTGATACCGTTTCAAGCACGCTCTTTTCGAGGTCGAGATCGCGTCCTTGGTCAACGTAGGAGAGCTTCACCGTTTCGCCTACCTTAAACTCTCCAGAGTCGGGTGTTTCCATTCCCATGATCATGCGAAAGAGAGTCGTTTTACCGGCGCCGTTAGGACCGATCACGCCCACAATACCACCTGGGGGAAGTTTGAAGCTTAGACTTTCATAGAGCAGCTTATCGCCATAGGCTTTGGCAACATTATTGGCCTCAACGACAACGTTACCCAGACGTGGACCTGGTGGAATCCACAGCTCGTTGGTTTCGTTGCGCTTTTCCTTTTGATAGTTAAGGCGCTGCTCATATTCTTTAATACGCGCTTTTGACTTTGCCTGGCGCGCTTTAGGAGAAGAGTTGATCCACTCAAGTTCTTCCTTCATTGATTTTTGGCGCTTGCTCTCTTGCTTTTCTTCTTGCTCAAGACGCTTGGCCTTCGTCTTTAACCAGTCAGTATAATTTCCTTGGAAAGGAATCCCTTCACCGCGATCGAGTTCAAGAATCCATCCGGCCACGTTGTCTAGGAAGTAACGGTCGTGGGTGACGGCAATAACAGTGCCTTTGTACTGCTGCAAGTGGCGCTCAAGCCAGTAAACTGTCTCGGCGTCCAAATGGTTGGTCGGCTCATCGAGCAAGAGAATTTCTGGCTCTTGAAGGAGCAGTCGACAAAGCGCCACCCTTCTCTTTTCCCCACCCGAGAGGATGCCACACTTTTGTTCACCCGGAGGACAGTTTAGAGCGTCCATTGCCTGCTGAAGTCTAGAGTCGAGCTCCCAGGCATTAGAGGCATCAAGTTTATCTTGGAGCTTTGCTTGCTTATCAAGCAGTGAGTTCATCTCATCATCACTTAAGGGCTCAGAAAACTTTGCAGAGATTTCATCAAACTCTTTAAGCATCGCCACAACTTCAGCGGCGCCCTCTTCCACCACTTCGCGCACGGTTTTATCGGGATCGAGCTTGGGCTCTTGCTCGAGATAGCCCACGCGGTAGCCTTTAGAGATTGTTGTCTCACCTAGGTGATCGTCGTCCACTCCGGCCATGATGCGAAGAAGGGTCGACTTACCTGAGCCGTTGAGACCGAGTACGCCAATTTTGGCGCCGTAGAAATAAGACAGAGAAATATTTTTGAGAACGTGCTTTTGCTTATAAACTTTCCCCACTTTGTGCATGGAGTAGATAATCTGCTTGTCGTTAGTAGGCGCTGCCATGAGACTCCCTTGGAAATGCATTCACTTAAAACGCCTAAAATATCAAGGACGAGTCGCTTCTGGCAATTGAACATTAAGAGGAACCGAGGAAACCGATAAACAATGAGCCGATGAAGATAAAGTAACTGGAGAGAAAGAAAAGGGCGAGGAGCGTAAACTTGAGTGCCTCCATCGCTTTTAAGTAGTGTGAAAAATAGAGCTTGTGAAGCGCCCAGGACTCCTCTAGCGTGTCATCCCACTCACTCACTACACTCTGCCCACTCTTTTGCCAGCGCTTGACCATATCTAAGAGGCGCATCTTCTGCAGTGCTAGCTCTCGCTTATAGTCGTGCGCAAAGAGCTCATCCAGACCCGACTTCTTAATCACCAAGGCAGTGCTAAGACCAGCAGCACAAAGACCTTTAAATTTATATTGAGCGCTTAGAAAGTGGTCGAGTTTACTAAAGTAATAGCGGCGCAAGCGAGGGGCCAGCAAATAGAAAATGAGCGCCCCCAAACACTGCAAGCTAGCAATTAAGACCAACGGTCCCAGGGCAACCTGAATCTCGGCCACCACGGCCGAAACCGCCACAAAGCTCCAGGTGACAGCGCTTACAATAAAGAATTGAATATAGCTGGCGCGAATGAGGGCGGTGATTTCACGCTCAGAGGCCATATCGCGCGCGAGCCCCTGGCGCAATTGACGAATAGATTGCTTGATCGAGGCCCCATACTTTCTGGCATGGTCTAAAAGGACTACCGTGAGGTCGGTAAAGAATTTGTACTCACCTAATCGCTCAAGCGGGGCCAGGTGGCCCGCGGTGACGGCACTTTCGACCTGAGCGAGCTGTTGGTAGAGTCGATGCTGCGGCGGAATTCGCACCTTTAGGAGCTTTTGCATCCAACGCTCAAGGGGTGTGAGCGGAACCAGCCAAAGAAAAAAAATGATGAGCAATGTGATAACGCAAAGGATTAAGTAGTTCATCTTATTGGGCTCAGCAAGCTTTGGGCCACAAATTCTCTTGCACCCTAACTTGACACATCACCAAAAAAACGAAAAAGATGTTTGCATGAATCAAACACCAGTTGGCGAAACATTTAATACCCCTAATCCCTTGCTCTCTTCAGACGAGACTCATCGCGGCGCGAGAGTTTCATTTTTGGAAGAGAAAATTGCGGAGCTAGAAGATATTTGCCAACACGTCGACCCGGCCCAAGAACTCTCAGAAGAGATGAAAGAGCGCCTGGCGAAGTTTCAAATCACCGAGTACTTCGATCCCTTCGTGATCACAAATAAACTAGTGGTCCTACTTGAAGACTATATCGAAGAGTTGCACTCCCTTCAGAAATAAGAGTCATGGCCTATCCAAGAGTAGATCTTCATCCAGCAAGTATTCAAAACTTGAAACGCGGACACCCATGGGTGACCAAAGACCGCATTAGCGACAACTTCCCGCGCAAGACTAGTTTTCTCGAGGCGCTCGATGCCACTGGCAGAGTGTTTGCGATTTTACTCAATGACCCACTTCATCCCAATGTAAAGGCACGCTTTTGGAGCACACCAGTTGGAACGGTCGATTTCACCGAAAATATGTTCTACGACGAGCTCCATCAGCGCATGTCTCGCGCACTCGCGGTGAGACTTGAGCTTGGGCTGCAAGAAAAGCGCGATAACTTCTACATTCTTTTTGGAGAGGCCGATTTTGTTCCGGGCCTGCACATTCAAAAGTTGGGGGACGTTTACCTAATCCAGACCACCTCGACTTTTTGGCGCGGTCGCGAAAATAAAATTCTCTCATTTTTAAAGTCGATCTTAAAAGATCATTCCCTCAAAGTCCGCGAAGTGTGGACGCAGGAGCGCTCACATAAGCAGCAAGCTCCTTATAAGAAACTCTTTCCCCGCGGTGGGAGTCGCTCCTCACAATTTTGGATTAAAGAGTTTGGAGTCTCTTATCTTATCGATATGGGACCACACTACGACTTTGGCATTTACACCGATATGAGTAGTATTCGCGAAAAGGTCTCCTCCCTTTGGAGCGAGGGCCAGAGTCTGCTCAATCTCTATAGCTACACCGGAGCCTATAGCTTGCTCGCGCTTAAAGACGGTCTGAGCGTTACATCAGTAGACGTCTCGGCACCGCACATGGATTGGTTACTCGATAACCTCGAAGAAAATGGTTTTGATGCCAGTAAGCATGAGACGCGCATTCAGCCGGCCAAAAAAGCTTTGGGTGAACTCATTAAGGACGAGCGCAAATTTGATTGGATTCTTTGTGATCCACCCAGCTTTAGTGGTGACGGGCGTGAACGCGGACAGGCCACCCAGCACTATAAGAGAGATCTCCCCAATATGGTGAGACTCCTTGCGCCCGGTGGTCATTTGGTGCTCTTTCTCAATACCCACTCGATCAATAGCCGCAAATTTGAGGAGAAGATTTTTGAGGTACTCGATCGCGCTCACTTTAAGCAGATCTTAACTCTCAAGCTCTCGGCCGACTGCCCCACTTTGCGCGGCTACAATGAAGGCAATTACCTCAAGGGCATCGTGCTTAAGCACCAGGCTTAAACTCAGCGCATCACACACTCCCCTTTCTTTACGACTTAAGGCGCTCACTGCTAATCTTAAGTGCTTGATATTTTCATAGGAGTATCCCTTGTCACTAGTTTGGTTTATCCCCCTCACCCTCGGGGCCATCGGCGTTTTACAGGCAGCACTAAATAAGCACATGAGTTCTTCAATTGGTGTGGCAAGTATGACGTTAATAGGAAGCTTTGTGACTCTGGTCTTTGCTGCCATCTTATATTTGGTGGTAAAAATGACACCGGGACATTTTCCTGAATTCTTTCATCTGAAGGCCCCCCTTCACCAACTTAAATGGTGGTACTTTATCCCGGGTCTCTTTGGGATGATGTTCGTGGCGGGACTGCCCTATGGTTTTTATAAAATGGGGGCCGCCAACTTTATTACCGGTCTCATTGCCTCTCAAATGATTGCAGGCGTACTGTGGGATCTTACTGTCGACAATATTGCGCTCACAAAAGTTAAGTTACTTGGCATGACCTTGGCGCTCGCGAGTGTCTTGGTCCTCAACTGGAGTAAACCATGAAGACACTGTTCGCTCTCTTAGTCGCTTTTGCTACCGAGTCATTTGCAAGCTCCATTCTGGGGTATAGTGAGGCTCAGAAAGTCTGCCAAAAATCAGTGAGGACGAGCGGTAACGCCACCTACATCACCCCCACAGTTGTCTATCATGACCGCGACTACCTAGTGATGTCCCTTAGCCAGAAGTACTCTTCTGAAATCTCATTTATTTCTCAGCAAACTGGAGTGGTTATCACCAAACGCATTGAAGAGAAGATAGTAGATTTCACATCATCAGCTGACTCGCTTTATGCTCTTAGTCCCAAGCGCATTTATCAATTTGCCAAAGGCTCGCTTGATTTTGTTGCTACTGAGAAAACGATCGATGAAGTTCAAAACCCCGCACGCTATCAAGTGGCCACAGGCATTAGCTATGAGGGCGGCCGACTCTACATTTCCCACGGGGAATTGGGCGTCGTAGTTCGCGATGCTCAGAATCTCAAGCAGATTGAGCGCGCCAACTATGAACTCTCAACCAGCAGAGGGCATCGCTCTCAACTCAGTGATGTTGACGTTAAGGGGGGCAAACTTCTTCTAGGTGTCGACAATATCACAGGCTCATCAGACGGTTCA
Organism: Bacteriovoracaceae bacterium; assembly: GCA_048264885.1. GTDB lineage: Bacteria > Bdellovibrionota > Bacteriovoracia > Bacteriovoracales > Bacteriovoracaceae > JBLWXV01. The sequence continues at coordinate 122,267 of JBLXCO010000007.1, read as the reverse complement.
CGTGGGCTTGAAGGCTACTTTTTAGGAAGCACGAGTGAGCTTGAAAAGGCTAAATTCAAAGCAATTGATAGCACCAGGGAAGCACTTGATCGCCCTTATGTTTATCTTTTTGACGACCACTTTTACGCCGTTAATTGGTTTTACCTCTTTGACTACCAAATCAGTGACATGAATAGCAGAGGGCCACTGCGTCCGAGCGGTCGCTATTGGAATATGGAAGCCGACTTTAATTTCTTTGGTCGCCCATCGATGGGTGATGAGGAAATTCTTGGCTGTGCTAAAAATAAAAAGCAAGAGGCCAAATTTCTCGCAATCCCTAGACCAGGCCGATGAAAGATCAGGGGGCCCTCTACTTTAGTCTCATTATCTCCACAAAAGATCGCCCCCAAGATCTTAGTAATCTGCTCGAATCTATTGATGCTCAAGTCTCCCCTCCGGCATTTGAGGTTATTATTGTCGATGATGCCAGCTCCACTTCCTATGAGCATTTAAAAAAAAGCTCGCAGCAATGGATCACCAATAGTTATCCCCTGGGTCCAAGCTTTAATCGCAACCTGGCGGCCAAGCGTTCAAGGGCAAAGTATCTCCTCTTTTTAGACGACGATACTATTTTAAGGAGCGGGTGCTTGCATCGACTGCAAAAGATCTTAGATGAAAACCCAAACATCGGGGCCCTCGGTGGATGCGGCCCGGCCTTTGCTGAGGATCACACTGAGGTTGATCATATTTCGATTAAAACATTGCGCCTGGGAGTCAATCAAAAGCGTCTCATTTATAAAAAAGACGTCAAAGACCGAGATCTCTTCTTTGGCGACCATCTAGAAAGTGCCTACATGGCCGTGAGTCGTAATCTTTTTTTTGAATGTGGAGGATTTGATCCCTATTGGTTTTACATGGGAGAAGATCGCGACCTTTGCTTGAGTATTCGAAAGAAAGGTTATGACGTTGCCGCCAGCTGGAGTGCGCGGGCCATTCACCTCAATCACACCAGCTATGGAACTGATGAGATTGCCAAACGAAAAAGTATTCGCTTTAAAAGAATTCTTGAAGTCTCGCTCAAGCAATACGGGCTTTTCTACACCTGCTTTCAAGTGTTGCGCGAAAGGAAATTGCTCAAAAAGTATTTAGCTCCAAGTGACATTTTTGATAAGCTGAGGGCCCACACTCAACTACGCGCGCGAAGAGGAGTTGATTTCACCAGCTCATTCGAGTGTGAAAAATATCAAAAAAGTGTGCTTAAAAAAGAGCTCGTAGGTGAGCACCCAAATAATATCGTTCTCTTTATCAATAATCGCTGTAATGCTCAGTGCGAGCATTGCTTTATTCCAGACCTCAACACACAGAGCATGGAACTCTCTTATGAAAATTGGCTTAAAGTTCTGTGCGGAATAAAAGCACCTTTTTCTCTCACCCTTACGGGCGGGGAGCCGCTTTTAAATAAAGATATTGAAAGTTTTATTGATCAAGTTTTTACACAGACGAATTGTCAGTATGTGGGACTTCTCACCAATGGAAGCTTTCCTGAGCGACTCTTTGAAATGGCGAAGAATCTCACGAGTAAACATCCTCAAAAGAAATTTAAAGTGCAAATTAGTTTAGATGGCACCAAAGATGTTCACAATCAGATTAGAAAGAACAAAAACTCTTATGAGTGGGCCATCGCAAGCGGTAAGTTGTTAAAAAACATTAAGACCAAGCGTTTTGATTTTGTCTATTTGGCCACACTCACAAAGACGAATCGACAAGACCTCTTAAGTCTCATCGCTGAATTAGAGACTCTTGATTTAAAGAGTAAATTCACACTTGTTCGCGGCAATTCTTTTTCTACTTTTAGTGTCCCACGCACTCAGCTTAAAGATGATTATGGGCCACAGGCCGATGACCTCTCGCTTTCACCTGAAGAAGTGAGAGATTTTGTAGTAGAAGTACAAGAAAAATATCCCAATTACTTCTATAAGAATCAAAAAGAGAAAATTGAGCGCCAATGTAATGTCTTAGAAAGTAAAAAACGTCTCTATCCTTGCCAAGCTGGAATTGATGAGGTGGTCTTCTACAGTGATGGTTCAATCGCTATTTGTGAGCAAACTAAGAGTGTGGGAAAGCTACAAGACTATGATTTTAATTTCGATGCGATTTGGAACTCAAGGACTGTTCTTGAAATGAGGGCCGCTACAAAATCGTGCGCTTGTATTCATGGCTGCAATATCTCTACCGGACTACGTGCATGAAAATCGCGCTCTACTGCCAGAATGTTCTAGGTATTGGTCACTTGAGCCGATCACTCAATCTTGCCCGCGAACTTGTCACCCATCATCAACTGCACTTCATTCAAGGTGGCCCAAAGGTAGATCTCACGCTAAACCACCCTCACTTTCATCACCATTACCTACCGCCTCTACTAATGGATCTCGAAGGCAAGCTCTTCGCCCCAGGTTTGATAGAGATCGACAAGGTCTGGAATCAAAGACAAAATGAGTTAGAGGCCATTGGCTCTCGGCCTTTTGACATAGTCCTCGTTGAATTTTTTCCCTTTGGTCGTTATCAATTTAAAGATGAAATTCTTCGCTTTATTGATTCTCAGCGCCGGCTTAACCCAAAGTGTAAAGTCATTTGCTCCATGAGAGACATCTACACCCTAAAGAACAATCCGGCGAAAGTACAAAAACGGGCTCGCTACAGTGCCGAATGCTTGAATCGATATTTTGATCTTCTGCTCATTCACTCCGATCCTGACTTTATAAGACTCGAGGATTCTTATCCCTATCTAAAAGATATTAAAATTCCTCTCACCTACACTGGCTATATAGCGCCCCCTAAGCAATACCTCGTTGATAAAGTCCCTCATGAGATCCTGGTGAGTACCGGAGGAGGAAGTTGGGGCGATGAGCTTTTAAGTAGCGTTGAACTAATAGCGCGGGAATTTCCCAAGCTCTCTTTTCATATTTTTTTAAGTGCTCTAGGTTGCGGGTCAAACTCAGCGGCAACCTCCAAGAACCTGCACTACCACTTATTTAATGAGCAAGAATTTAAAAAACACCTCGCCAGGGCTTCACTCTCTCTTTCCTTGGCCGGCTACAACACCTTAGTTGAGGCCCTTCGCTATCAAACTCCCATGCTCCTATGGCCGTTTAAGCACAATAATGAGCAACCCCTGAGGGCGAGAATCTTTAACGAGCGATCGCTGGCGATGGTTCTTAATGACGAAAAACCATTACCTGACCAACTGAGAAAGTTCTTGAGTGAAGCATTTCCCTCCCCTTGCGCACTGACCCTGCCTAGACTGGAAGGTGCCGTAGAAACTCTTAATATTATTAATAACTTATAGAGCTTATGAAAACTCTCTCTTTTGCCGATGAGTTCCATGGAGAAAGGTGGAATTTCAATGGTTAAAAAGCTACTCACACTATTTTTGGCAATCTCGGCCCTAGCGCTTAGTGCGAAGGATGCTCCGTCATTCATCTCACTCGCTGACGGTCACCGAGTTTATTATGAAAAGAAGAACTGGGACTATGCTCTTTCAGAGAAGACCTTTCAGAAGACGATGCCTCTTATTGAACATCGGGCAATCTCAGGGCTTCGAGGCGTGTTTGAAAATGAAGTACGCTTTATCTCTAAGCGTACTCCCGCTTCGGCCATGGGTCTACTCAAGGCCGAGTGTGAAAAAGCAAAAAAATTTTATGACGAAAGTAACTATCAAGTCTTTATGAAGGATAACCACTGCGTTGTTCAAACCAATAGTACACATAACCTTCCCCACTCTATGTACCAAGTGATCGAAGCTAAAATTTCGAGATCAAGAAGTGACATGCTCTTTTTCTACACTTGGACTTTTCACTTTCCAAAGAAGAGTAACGCTGAATCTATGAATGAAATTGATGCGATGTTAGGCCTTCAAGGGAGTCGCTCATGAAATTCACTCATTTGCTAAAGACTTCACTACTCTCAACGATACTACTGGCCAATCACTTTGTGGCCACCCCCGTGAATGCCACAGAGAACGCTAATACTGGCGCACCTGTGAGTTGTCCTTTTCAAGGTAACAATTCAGCAACTGATACCATTTCAAAAGTACGCGCGGCCCTCAAGGGTCTTATTGGTAACAGCTCTGCCTGTAGTGAGACCATTTCAAGAAACGCTGCAAGCCTTGATGAACTACTTGAATCAGTACTCGAACAGAACTTTCCCATCAACCAGCTCAATCTTGATGGCACCACCCCACTGACCTGCGACAACTACCAAGGAATTCTCCTTAAAGAAAAGCAGTTGGTGATTGAGTCAAAAAACAATGAATACTTTGTCGTCGGCGCAGACTTTCTGCCGCGCTATCGTCCTTGTGAAAAGTTTAAAAAACCAGCCGATGAAATCGATGAATCGACTCTCGACATCGAATATCATGGTCTGAGCCAAGGCCAGCGCTTTGATCTCTGTGTTGATAAGGTCTACCAAGAAGCTTTTTACCGCAAAGTAGAAGAATGTGAGATACGCTCAGAGCTCGAGCAAGAAAATCGCAAGAATGAAGCTTACCGCGCCAAGATCACAGAGATTTCACGCGTGGCCACTAACCTCATTTCATCATCGAGTGAATGTAGTAACACCGATATTATTAGAAATATCACTCAGTCAGTGATTCCGCTCATTACAACAATGGGCTCCTTTGCTGTCGCTGGTCCAGTCGCAGGTGCTGGAATCGCTCTAGGTGGAAGTGTGTTGTCGGCCCTAGTTGATCGCTTTTTTAACAACACTGGTGCCAATGAATACTTGCAATTAATCGAGAGTGAAGAGCAATGGACAGATCTTAACTGTCTCTACTACTCCGTACAAAATGAAGTCCTCGCCTGTGGTAAGCCTGAGCCAGAAAGCTCGAACCTACCTATTGGAGGAGTCACTTGTCATGAGACTAGACAAGATGAATACCTCTCTCAGATTAATAGACTTTCTGACTTAATGAAAAGAATTACGGCCGCAGCTGACCCACTCGGGCAGGCCGACCTCGCCGACCAAATTCGTGCCATGCTCTCAAGCGAGTTAACACTCCCCGATGGCTCCAACGCCAAGTTGGTCGACTATCTTGAAAGAGCGGCGACTTCACTGCAAGCTGATGTAACCAAGTCGGCCGATGTCATCACCGGTAATCGACTTAAAAATGTTGTATCTGCCTATAAAGAATGGGATGAGGCCCGTGCTAATGGAACTCTAGACGTTGCTAAAATGACAGACGCTAACAAGAAACTTGTCGACAGCGTTAAAGGATCTGAAGGATCAAAGCCCCTGGATCTTGTGGATCTCATGAGACGCTACTGGAATAAAGAGCAATCTGAGCGCGCCTCAACGATGGTTGGGCGCCTCAAAGCGATGGAGACCTCCTCTCCAATGCTCTCTCGAAATATGCCTTTTGCAACTAATGATATTCAAACATTTGAGTCGACTCGCCTGGCACACGACGCTTTGGTTTCGCTCTATAGAGTGAAGTTTGAAAATCGCCTTGAGAGTCAATATGAGACTTTCCTCAGAAACAGAAAGCCCAAGACAGATAGCTTACACCACACAAACCTAGACTATCTAATTCCGATGTTTCAAAGCTGTACGCTCAATGCGGGCATGCACTACTTTGAAGAGCGCGATGGGGTTCACCACAGTGTTGGCCGAGTCGCAAATGCTCCGTCAAAAGATTACCAACGCGTCTGCTCGATGTTTCACTGTCCAGGTGAAACCCTGGTCCCTAAATTCTCACCAGAGACTGTAGGTGGAAGAGACTCCGTGGGAACACAGTTTAAGAGCTATCAATGCGCCCTCAATGCTCAATATAACCAACTCCTCGCGCGCTTTGTGCAAAACTATCGCAGAACAGGAGAGGTTTGTCCGGCACCTGAGCAGGCCCTTGGAGCAGCTGGAGAGAACGCCAATAATCGAGATCCGGCCGTTCATAACGTCAGAGAAGGCTACACTCCAGAGACTGAAGACGAAGGCGGGGGTGGACTCTTTGGCTGGCTGGGTGATCTCTTTGGCGGGATCGTTGGCTTCTTTAAGAATCTCTTTTAATTTTTAATTTTGAGTTTTTTAACCGATTGAATCTGGTCTTCAATCTCTTTCATATCATTGCCAAGCTCTTTAATCTCCCGCTCTAAGCGGGAGATGACCTCTTTATTTTTGGCCAGCGCTCCCTCGAGGGCCTCGAGCACACTGGCGCGACGGCTTCGATCAATGCCACTCTTCTTCCACTCTTCTAACTGGGCCGAAAATGCGCGACGATGACAAAGCTTCTTTTGCTCTAAGCAGTGATAGCGATCTTTGGGCGCAAGGTCACCGCAGACGATCTTATCACACGCCCGCGCCTGCTCACTACCGGTGTCAGCACTGAGCGGGGACGCGAAAGAGATTAATAGAGCAATAAAGAGGTGCTTCATTCCATGGTTTCCTATTCTTCTTTTCTTTCAACCAGAGTGAGGATAGTGGCCAGGGCAACGCTCTCCCCGCTTTCATCTCTGACATCAACTTGCCACTTCACTATACCACGAGCACATTCGTCCTCACGTTTTTCTTGGGCAATTTTTTCTTTCACCGTGAGGTGAACGTTAATTGTCGCACCAACATACACGGGCTTAATAAAGCGAAGCTCATCAAGACCATAGTTGGCCAGTACTGGTCCCTTGGCGGGATCAACAAAAAGACCTGCGGCAGCCGAGATTACAAAGTAGCCATGGGCCACACGACGCTCAAAGAGAGTGCCATCAAAAGAGGTGTCATCAGTGTGAGCGTAGAAGTGATCCCAGCTGAGATTGCCAAAATTCACAATATCGGCTTCCGTAACCGTGCGCTTGTGAGTCACAAGAGTCTCACCAATTTCAAGTTCATTAAAATACTTTTTAAAAGGGTGAATGCGGTCTATCTTTTGAGCGGCCCCTGGTTGATAAACTCCAGTGATTTTTGTCAGCGTGGTGGGGTGTCCTTGAATGGCCGTTCTTTGCATGTAGTGGTGTATTCCTCTAAGTCCACCCATCTCTTCACCACCACCAGCGCGCCCTGGGCCGCCATGAACAAGCTGGGGCATCGGAGAGCCATGCCCGGTGGATTCTTTGGCACAGTCGCGATCAAGAACCATCACGCGCCCGTGATGACTGGCCATGCCGACCACCACTTCACAGGCAACTTGAGAGTCATAAGTCACAAGCGAGCCAACCAGCGAGCCCTTACCTTTTTTAGCAAGCTCAATTGCCTCGGCATTTGAATCGTAGCCCATGAGAGTTGAAATGGGACCAAAGGCCTCTACGTTGTGAACGGCTTCATTTTTCATTCCATCACTGCAACGAAGTAGCTTTGGAGTCATGAAATAACCTGTAGAAAAAGATTGAATTTTAGATTCATCCCCAGAGTAGACGAGCTCACAGCTCTTTTTAAGTTCTTCAAGTTTTGCACTTACATCTTCAAGCTGAGATTTTGAGGCCAGCGGTCCCATACGAACACCTTCGGTGCGTGGGTCACCGACGGCAACTCCTTCGAGTCGCTTTGAAAGAGCAGCAGCGACTTGATCCATCAAGTGATTGGGTACGATGATTCTTCTAATGGCAGTACATTTCTGGCCCGCCTTAACGGTCATCTCTTTGGCCACTTCTTTAATGAAGATATCAAACTCTGGCATTTCAGCGCTAACATCAAGACCTAGAATCGAACAATTGAGTGAGTCGGCCTCCATATTAAAGCGCACTGCTTTTTCACTTACATTGGGATGCTTCTTAAGCATCATTCCAGTTGAAGCGGAACCAGTGAAGGTCACCACGTCTTGGGAGTCCACATAATCCATCAAATCGCGTGCCCCACCACAGAGGAGTTGAAGTGCTCCCTCGGGAAGAATTTCAGACTTAATAATCTCTCTAACCACCGCTTCAGTCAGATAACAGGTGGCCGTCGCCGGCTTCACAACGGCCGGCATCCCCGCGAGTAAATTGACCGCGATTTTTTCGAGCATGCCCCAAACGGGAAAGTTAAAGGCATTGATATGAACGGCGACTCCTTCAAGCGGCGTGCAGATGTGATGGCCCAGAAATGTTCCTCCCTTAGAGAGGTGTTCCGCTTTACCATCGACGAGATAGGGAAGATTGGGAAGCTCTCTGCGCCCCTTTGAAGCATAAGTAAAGAGATTGCCAAAGCCGCCTTCAATGTCGATCCACGAGTCTACTTTAGTGGCACCGGTCTGGGCCGAAACTTTATAGAAGTGATCTTTTTTCTCATTTAAATAAAGAGCTAGCGCCTTAAGCATGCGGCCGCGTTCATGAAAGGTCATTTGGCGCAATTTTGGAGAGCCTACCTTTCGTGCGTACTCAAGCACAGCACCTGTCTCAATGCCCTCAGTGGATGCATTGCCAATGAGTTCTCCCAAGGAGGCATCAAAAAGAGCTTGCCCTGCTCCCTTACCTGCAACCCACTGACCTTCGACGTAATTTTCAATTTTCATTCTACTCTCCCAAAAAAAGTCCCCATTATCATAGGGTTTTAATTGGAGAGCGAAACGCTGCTTTGCTTCGTTCAAATGAAAAGGGCCACCTAAGAGTGGCCCTTATCGCAAAACGCATCATATGAGAGACTCGAAAATCCCCTTAGAGATCTTCAGAGAAGTGAATGCTCTTAATTTTCGAGTTGCTAAAATCTAGATTAATTTCAACTTTAGTCGAAACACCAATTTGCTCTTTATCGCCTGAGACGAGAGCACTAAAAGACTCGCATTTCTCGATAGAATCGAAGGCAAAATCTTGGCGAAGGGACTCTTCACCCTCAGAAAAAGATGAATAATTCAGCTTGCCACTGCCCTCTTTGCAATCAACGAGAAGTGACTCACTAGGACGAGTGCTAAAGAGTAAAATCTCTCCGTTGGCCACGCCCATCAGTTTTTGAGTGGTGCTCTCTGGAAAATCCGTGGCATCCATCACTCGATTTACCTCAATCTTAGATAGAGTGGTGGTTCCAAAGGCGTTAAACCCCGAAATCATTAAAAAAATAATGCTAATTAGTTTCATATGTCCCCCTATATCTCTTGTGAATATAGTAGCGAAACTTTGTTTAGAAAGGGGGAGCTAGGGTGAATTTTTCAAGGGGTGTCAGGAATTTAGACAGTCTGGTGCCAGATGACTTTTGGGACGCCCAGCGTCCCAAAAGTCATCTGGCACGCAATTATCGCTTAGAAACGATGCGCTCTCTCCAAGCGCGAACCTCAGGTGACATATAGTCGTACTTCATTTGATCTAGGGTATAGACCGCGTACTCGTAGTCAGTTGTGTGCTGAATACACTCAGTCGGACACACTGTTGTACACAGGCCACAGTAGCAGCATAGTGAAGTGTCGATGGTGTATTGCTTGAGGTCTAGACGAATGGGCGTACCGTCGTCTGTTTTAATTTTTGGAGCTTCTTTATCGCGCTTAACAGCGGTGATGTAGATACAGTCAACTGGACAAGCAACTGCACACTGCATACATGAAATACAGTTTTCAACATCATTAAAGAGTCTTGAGCGCGAGTTCTCAGGTAGAGTCTCTCTCACTTCAGGGTACTCAATCGTCACAGGCTTAACACCATAGACGTATTTAAAAGTAATACTCATCCCCTTGGCAGTCGTACGAATGGCACGCCAAACGTTTTTAAACCACTTACCAATTGTGAGACTTTCGTGACGGTGATCTATTGATGTTACAGTTTCCATTAGCGATCTACCTCTCCAAGGACGATGTCGATACTTCCGATAGTGGCCACGAAGTCAGCAATCATTTGACCAGGACCCAATTCTGGAAGCATTGAAACGTGTGTGAAACATGAAGACTTAGCTTTGAGACGGAAGGGCTTTTTGCCACCATCACTAATCAAGTGATAGCCAAGCTCCCCACGTGGACACTCAGTTCTCATATAAATTTCGCCTTCTGGAACTTTAATGATTTTTGAAACCTTGCCCATCACTGGACCGGCTTCAATCCCTTCAAGCGCCTGACGAATAATTTTTACTGATTCAAAGAGCTCGAAAACGCGTACGTAGTAGCGATCCCAACAGTCACCTTTGGTACCCTTGAGACCCTCACCTTTAACCACGTCAAAATCAAATTGCTCATAAAGACCATAGGGGCGCTTCTTGCGAAGGTCCCAATCAATACCTGAACCACGAAGCACTGGACCAGTGGCCCCATACTGATAGGCCATCTCTTCAGAAACGACACCGACGTTGGCAGTACGACCGATAAAGATCGCGTTCTCACCCACGAGAGCGTGGTACTTTTTGAGATTTTCTTCAAACTCATCACAGAATTTAGTAATGCGACGGAGATGATCATCAGTCATGTCATTCCACACACCACCAATCCAAATGTAGTTATAAAGCATGCGAGCACCTGAGAGTTCTTCGAAAATTCGAAGCAGTTGCTCACGATCTTGAATGGCGTAAAGAAAAGGAGTAAAAGCGCCAAGGTCAATGGCGTACGTTCCAAAGAACATGAGGTGTGAACAGATGCGCTGAAGCTCGGCCACGATCACACGAATGTACTCGGCGCGCTTGGGTACTTCCGTTCCCAGCATCTTCTCAACCGCCAGGCAGTAGCCCCATTCCATACTCATGGCCGAGATATAGTCCATGCGATCAGTAAATGGAATCACTCCTCTATAGTCGAGGTTTTCAGCGTGCTTTTCAAAGCAGCGGTGAAGGTAACCAAGATAGGGAGTGGCCTTGGCAACGATTTCAGAATCGGTTTCGATTTCAATGCGCAAAACCCCGTGAGTTGCAGGGTGCTGAGGACCCATATTAACGGTCATGAGCTCTGTGTGCAGAGTCTCTTCAGGGTTTTGTCTAGTGCCTGTGACGTCTAAAATTTTAGTCTGTTTATTTCCCACTTCGCTATCCTTAATAACTAGTTACCAAATTCAGTTTTCCAAGAAACTGAAACTTGCTTGGGATCTTCGAATTCGGCCTGGAGCTTGGCCCCAAAATCTTGATCATACGTATTATTCTTATGAGCAGGATTCACTTCCATCCCATGCCATTCTTTTTGAACTTCGTAATCGCGACGAAGTGGAAAACCAACCCAGTCCTCTGGGCAGAGAATTCTTCTCATGTCGGGATGATTATTAAAACGAACGCCCATCATATCGTAGCACTCGCGCTCTTGAAAATTAGCAGATTTCCAAAGAGAAACCACAGAATCAACTGTGACTTCGGCCGTACTTGATGTTTTTGGAAGTTTAACTTTGAGAATTAGTTCAGTGTTTTTGGTGAAGCTAGCAAGTACATAAGAAACTTCGATGTGCTCACCAAAATCAGTTCCCGTGATCACTTGAAGAACATTAAATTCATGCTCTCCATTTTTGAGTGCTTCACAAGTGGCATAAAGTGAAGAGGCTTCAACCGTAATTGAAGAGTCACCTACTTCAGCAGCTTTCACTGTGGCATTGGCCCCAGTGACTTTTGAGTTAATAAAACCTGCCCATTCGTTATGCATGCTTCACCCACTTATCTCTAATCAATCTCTCGTTGGCGATCTTCTTTTGTAGAGTCATAAGACCTTCGATAAGGGCCTCAGGACGCGGAGGACAGCCGGGAACGTAAACATCTACTGGAATAATTTCATCAACGCCTTTGAGAACGTGATAGCCATGTTGCCAGTAAGGTCCGCCCTTATTTGCACATGAGCCCATGGAAATTACATAGCGTGGCTCAGGCATTTGCTCATAGAGAGTTTTAATTCTTGGGGCCATCTTCATGGTCACTGTTCCAGCGACAATCATGAGATCCGATCTTCTTGGTGTGGCCATGAAAGCCCCACAGCCAAAGCGTTCGAGATCGTACTTGGCACCACCGGTGGCCATCATCTCAATCGCACAGCAGGCCAAACCAAAGGTCATTGGCCAGAGTGAGTTCTTTCGACCCCAGTTAAAGAAGTCGTCTAATTTCATCAGAATGACACTATCTTGCATTGGGTGCGCTCCCGTCCCATTTGTTGCGCGTAACAAAAAACACGCGGATTATTTCTTTTGCGATGGCTTCAATTTACCTTTGGGCCATTTCTAAGTCAACGAAAGTGGGTCGAAAAAGGGGCCCGTCGGGGGCAGAATTTTTGGATTTCCGTTAAGAAAAAGATAGACGCGTGGAGCTTAAATTATTTTTACAGAGAGGGGCCAAACTGAGCACAGCGAAACTGGTAGCTACGATCAATCTCTTCCCAACTACTTTGGTTGGCACCGCGCTGCAAGGCACTGCTCTGTTCACTGGCAATCACTCGTCCTTCGCCTTGAATTTCACGTTGCTTCTTAATCAAGGACAGGCGCTTCCAATCATTAACGCAGGCCCTTCCCATAATTCCCACATATTCTTCCAAGGCGGCCAGGGGATAGGGCATCCCATAGGCCGATGAGATAAAGTGCGGTGTATCATCACTCAGATCGCGAAACTCTGTCCCTTTAAGTCCGTGTTCAGACAAGGAGCGCTTAAAGCGATCAATATAAGGGCCGACCTTAAAAAACTCGGCCACTCCCACTCTTTTAGAGAGCTTCCCAGAGCGCGCATCGCGCACTCGTTCACAATTTTCGCGCTGTCTTTTTTGCTCGGGAAAAATATCGAGCAAAACTTGGCACTCAACTAAGAAGGCATCAACCTCACCACCTTTGCCGTCAATTGTATTTTCGACAAAGTCCTTAAGCGTAAACGAAGTGGTATAGGGATTAAAGGGATCGCGGTAAATATAGTGAGTCAGCTCATGAGCAAGATCGAGAACAGCATCGATTACATTGAGGTCGCGATTAATCGTCACTCGGCTCTTAGTCTCATAGGCCACATGGGCGGGATTCTTAGCAGAAAATTTTCTAATAAGCGTGGTGTCGGTCAAGCTTCCCTCACCTCCACTCACAATATCTGAGAAAGTCTCACCGCTGAGTGCGGCCCGTTCACTGGCCTTAGAGATAATTTTTCTCCCAGTCGCCGAGCGCTCCAAAATCTTGACCAGGGCGTGAATCGCCTCTTCTTCAGTAGCGGCAAGTGTGCGCCAGCGATCGCTGAGCTTAAAAGCATCGTCGATAGAGATTTCCCTAGGCCTAGAGAAGGCAAAGAGATTAAGCGAGTAAAAGAGTCCGATTAAAGTAATCCACTTCATAGGAAGCGGATCGGAAATTAAATGAGAGGATCAAGCTTTTACTAAAAGAGTCTGACGGGAACGTACTTTTTGCCTACTGCTCCTACTTCAAAGCTGCCTTTTGAGCGCGACTGCCACTGACCTTCTTTTTGGGCGAGAATCTCATAGCTATATTTCCCAGGAGCGAGAGCGGCTTCGCTCAGGCGAATATTGGCAGGCACCAGCGACCAATAGCGGGTGTCTGCGCGCTCACTGGCGGCAATCCCCTTGCTGGCGGCGACATAGCCTAAGAGCGCGGCCGAACGGGCCAAAAAGTCATTATCTCCATTATTGCCTTTAAGGGCGCGGTAAGTGCCGTAAGCGGCAACAATGGCGGCGGCGTGCTTGAGCGCTACGCGGGTGCCGGTTCTCATTAAGACCGCTCCACTGTGCTCGCGCACAGCTTCCTGCGCAATGTCGCCATAGGGGGAGGCCACGGCCAGAGCGCGCTCACTCACCTGCGCTCCTTCAGCATTGTAGATGCGCAAAAGCATTTGAGCGGGCGCAGGAGTGCTCTCAATTTTTGGAAGCTCAAAACTAATGGCGGCGGTGGTGGCCGCAAGCTCAGCGCTCTTAATCCCAAAATAAGCGCCTCCGATATTCCCAGCGCCGGCCGGCGGGGTGAGACCCAAAACCTTAGCGGCAAATACCGTCAGCGCAGCCGCCCCCACCGTGGCCGCAGCTTGAGCGCCACTACCCGATTGACCGCTAAGCGCTTTTTCTAGGCCAAAGTAAATTTCCTCTGGGACTTTCTTTGGGATTAACCCTTCGCGCACAACAAAGAGTGCTCCCGTCTGAGACTTCAGTGCCTCAGCGAGCATCTTCTCAGAAGCATCGCTGGGCGGGTGTATCTTGCGATATTTTTGATACTCATTGGGGCGAATCGTTTTGGCGAGATAGTGAACTTTATAAGTGAGAAAGTCACTCAATCGCTGCGACTCTGGAGTCGGACTCACGTAGACCTCTCTCACCTTCTCACTTGAGAGCTTGGGAAGTTTTTCAAAATCACTTTGAAATTTTGAGAAGCGCTCATTGTAAGTTGGGTAAGAATTATAATTTCTAAAAAGAATGGTGAGGGCGTCATTGTAGAGGATGAAGGCCGTGCCCAGGTCGTTGCGAGTACCAATCGCCTCGTGCACCATGGCCCCAAAGACCTTGGCCAGTAGATCATTCTTAAAAACGCTCTCACCTAAGCGATCGTTTTGAAGCGTTGTGAGCATACTATCCCACGCCAAGAGCTCGGCACGGGCGCGGTAGAGGGATTCTTTATCTGCATTTAGCTGATACTTGGTGAAATGGGCCAGCGCCAAGTAAAAATGAATGGTCGAGCGCTCATAGGCTTCGCCATAGTAGTTATCCGAATTGTCGTTAGTGAAAGTCTTAGCGATCTTTTTGGAAACGCTGACAGTGTAGAGTTTCGCTGCGACTTCTTTAGCGATTTCAAATTCAGCGATACTCTGATCGAAATCCCCACTTTCAAAGAAGACACTTCCCTTTTCAAGGTGGAGTAAGAGTTTATTTTTTTCCTCTTGAAAAGTCTTATCGCTGGCCAGGAGCTCGAGCGCACCTGCGGGGTTACCAGAGCTGACAAAATTTCGAAGTTTATCGCGCTCTTTTAAACCGCCGGAGGCACAGGCCCCCAGCAGTAGCATCAAACAAATAAGGCTAACTAAACGTTGCAATGATTACCACCCAACAGCTTTTTGATCAGAGTACTTAGAGAGTTTAGCTCTCGCTCTCATCACTTCGATTCCCTTTTCGATATCAGTCATACGAATGTTGATTGAGTATTGCTTGATGGTTTTTCCGTCGCGCGACTCAGGCTTCATATAAACATTACCAAAGATAATGAGGTCTGCCCCGGTCTGGCGACCGACCTGCTTGGCCGTTGCAGGATCAACCATCCCATCGTTTTGATAAGTGATTTCCGCTAGAATCTTTTCTCTAGCAGCGGCGTCGACTAGGATAAAATCTCCTGAGGCCGAAAGCTCATTGAGAAGTTCATCGTTAATATCGTTGATGGGGAAATAAGCTTCACTCGTGAGGTTTTTTACTTCCCCAATAAAGAGCGCCGGCGTTTTTCCGTGCTGCATGAGATAGCGTTTAAAGCCCTTGTGCTGAGTAATAGTGTCGACCACTTCACTGACGACTTTTTCAGTGTCGCGCTGAACCCATTTATCGGTGATTTCAAGCGCTTTCTCATCACTTTCAGCAGAGTCCACTCGCTTGGCCTTAAATGAGCCGCAAGAGACGCCAAGAGTGAGGAGAATGGAAAGAGTAAGTACTTTTTTCATGAGAATTATCCTTGGTTAGTTTTTGTTTTCAAATTTTTGATCAGCATCTTTAAGGGCTTCTTGCACTCTAGACTTAAGGCTTGGTGCTGCCTGATTACTGACAAGCGCTGCGGCTTTCTCAACGGCCTGGGCGAGATTTTTAGCATTCATGCGAACAAGCACACTACACACAAAGGCTTGATAGTCTTTCTTTGCTCCCAGGTCTTCTTTATATTGGCGCTTTTCCCAGTAAACTTTAATGGTTGAAGCCCCATTAATTTCACTGACTACTTTTTCAACCAACGTTTCATCTACGTATTGTTGCAGGGCCTTTACTTGCGGATTATTGGGATCGATGGAGGCGTCACCTTCAAGCGTCGTGGCCAGGGTGCGATCGATAAATGTTGAGATCTCCCCAGCGATGTTGAGATTCACCTGACTCTTAGCGAGCTTACAGGCAACTGTTCGCGAAGATTTAGGTTCCGTCTCAAAAGAAAAGTAGCGGTTTGTTTGAGTGTCGTAGCCCTCTGTCCCGGAGGCCCAAACCACGGCGTCCTCAACCCAGCCTGGGCGGTAATTAGAACTGGCATCCACAACCACGTAGTCTCGTTGAATTTCTTCATGCTCGCGCTCTTCGAGTTCTCGCTCTTCTTTTTTGGAAGAACCGCAAGAGACCCCCAAGGCAAGCAGACTTAGAGTGAGCAAAACTTTTTTAAAATTCATAAATCATCCTCGATTTCTTAATTAATGTTGAGTTTATCTATGGAGTTTATCACTTCGTCTTTAATGAGGGGCAAAGCGCGTTCACGGCACTGGGCCAGGCTGCGCGCCGTTTGCGTGCTCTCTGCGGTTAGGCTGCCAAGCTTGGCGCCACTCTTGGAACTTGCGGCGAGTTCAAAAACAAAGTGGTGTTTTTCAAAACCCTTCACATTAAGATGCTCTTTAGTGTCAATCCACTTGCCGCGAATTTCATATTTGGCCTCATCACTGGGCACAACTTTAAAGTCCATCTCTAAAAGGAGTGAAACCACAAAAGCCTTAAGATCATCGTTTTCGATCTTAACAGCAACAGGAGTGCGATTACTTCTAAGCTTGGCCTTCATCTTCATGACATCAGAGTAGCTAAGCGGTGAAGCAAAACCCGTGGGGCGAAGAATTTGATAGCGAGTATTGAGGCGCTCTCTAACTTCAAAGTTTTTGAGAATGCGATAGAGATCAGTGCGCCGACCTGACTCAAAGAGCGCCACATTTTCCTCATCTATGCTTCTCATCTTGCTTTCAAACAGACTCGCGGCTTTCATTTTATGAAGCACCGCCAGGGCGTAGTAGCTACTCTCGCCCTCGAAACTTTGCTCGATGGTCACACCCTCAAGGACTTCATTTGTGGTCTCTTTAATGACACTTAGAAGTGACTGAGATAATTCTCCCTGCACCACACCTTCACGACTTGTCTCGCTGGCACTAGTGGCAGTTGTAGATTCTGAGCTTATTGAAGTTTCAAAAATTCGGGCGATTTCATTGCGAGCGTTGGCCGCTGCGCTCATTTGCCCACTGCCCTCGCCCACGGCGCATAGCTTAGCAGCGCCACAAAACTCAGCTGGAGCATTCACCCAAGTTGGACGTTCCTCACCAAAGACCACCTGGCCAAATAGAGCGAAACTTATAGCGCATAATGCTAGTTTCATGTGAGGTCTCCCGAAGCATTTAATTAACTGGAAATAGCCTAACCCAAGGCGTTCTATCCATCAGCAAAAAAAATCATTTAAATAAATGATGCTCTAACGCTATTAGACATCAAATAGCTTTTCTCTCATGCACCTTGAGTAATTATCCGTGACGCCCTATAACTTTAGGTACTTTAAAACTGTCTTCCAAAAAGAACTAACGAAGGAGCTCGAAATGGAACACAAATTGCCAGAACTTCCATGGCCAAAAGATGCCTTGATGCCGCATATCAGCCCAGAAACTATTGAGTATCACTACGGTAAGCATCACCAAGCTTACGTGACTAAACTCAATGACGGGATCAAAGGAACTGAATTTGAGAATATGTCACTTGAGGACATCATTAAGAAATCAACTGGTGGCCTTTTCAACAACGCCGCTCAAACTTACAACCACACTTTCTACTGGCACTGCCTTGCTCCCAATGCTGGTGGCGCTCCCAATGGTGCCATTGCCGATGCCATCTCTAAGAAGTGGGGAAGCTTTGATAAGTTCAAAGAGGAATTCTCAAACAAAGCTGCAACGAACTTTGGTTCAGGCTGGACTTGGCTAGTGAAAAATTCAAATGGCGATCTTGAAATCGTAAACACTGACGATGCCGGTTGCCCGCTCACAGCAGGTCAAAAGCCTGTGCTTACTCTCGACGTGTGGGAGCACGCTTACTATATCGATTATAGAAATGCTCGTCCCAAGTACATCGAGAACTTTTGGAATCTCGTAAACTGGGATTTTGCCAATAAGAATCTTGCCTAATGATAAGGGGGGCGAAAGCCCCTCTTTTTATTTCCATTGGCATCACACTACTGGCATAGGCCAGGCTCACACCCAACCCAAAATAGAGAATTGTTCGGTAAATATACTCAGTCATAGTTGAGTAAACCTATCGGCTACTCAACCAAATACTTGACCTTAAAAGTCAAAAAAACACCCCAAATTAGCCACTTAAGCAGGAAAATTTTTCCTCAAAATCCCTACCTCAAGATCCGATAAGAATCCTTGTATCGCCACTGATACAAAACACTTCAGACAGGGTTTTTAGACTATGGCTTGGCAAAAAGAACTCGCTCTCTTATCGCTCTTATCGATTTCCTTTGCACAAATCCCCACACACGCGATGAGCCCATGGAGTGAAAGCGCTGGCGAGAGTGATTCTTCCCTCACTCCCATGATCGCTGAGCAAAGAGCGACTTGGATGCAAGTAAAATCCATTGAGGACAATAAGAACGCCGTTTTGGCCAATATCGATCGCGTGCTCAAAGAAAAAAATGAGCGCATCTTTGATTATCAAAAACTCATTCGAAAGCTTGAAGCAAAACTGCGCTCTCAAGAACTGAGCTTTAAAGACAAGCTGGTAGGCGAATATGAAAAGCGCGAACTCTCTAGTCTTATCGAGGCGAAAGACAAAGAGATTATCAACCTTCAAGGCCAAGTGAGTAGACTCGACCTTGAAGCCGAGGCCATGAAAAAACAATTCAAGCGCCAGGACTTGATGTTTCGCTACCAGCTCACCCAGCTAAAGAAGAATTTCCACAAGGCCTTTGAATCCATTTCTAGTGGAGATGTGAATGTTCCTGGTGACGTGGCGATGAAGCTCACGAGCTATCAGATTCAAATTGATAAGTTTCTCGACAAAGGTCTCACCTCAATAAACGACACATCAAGCGCTGCACTTGAAGATCGTCTGCGCGCTCAAGAAAAGACAGTTGAAGGTCTGCTCAAAACCAACCGTGACCTAGTCACACAGTTAAGAGCGGTAGAAACTGAAAATGAAAATTTAAAGCAAGAAATCCAAGGTCTCAACGAACAGGTGGTTGCCGCCAATCAAGAAAGCGCCAGTTGGAAGAGAGTTGCCTCAGAGCTAGAGAGAGTTCTTAAACAAACTGAGCGCAAGCTAGAGGTGGCCACCATTACTTTTGAAGGCGAGCGCGCGGAACTGATCGAAAAGATGACTGCCAAGCAAACAGCTCCTTCCGCTCCAGCGGCTCAGGCGACAGGAATCGCCCGTGCCCCTGCCAGTGTCGCCCTCACAGGTCATGAGCAAGTGGTGGCAGCCTACCAAGGCGTTAGCCAAAAACTGGCCTTAGCCAATTTTGAATGGGCCCCTGAACTCAATATGGGTAATGTTTCAATTAAAGTGAAAGAGAGCTTTTACTTCTCAAAAGATAGCTCCGTTCTCACCGAGATGTCTAAGGATAGACTTCACACATTAATGGAGATTTATTCGCAAGAAATCTTTGGCGATAGTGAGCTTCGCGAGCAAGTGGAATCCATTGAGTTTGTTGGGCATTCAAGCCCTTGGTTTCAAGGAGAAGTAATTCCTCCAACGCTCAAATACCCTGAAGCTTATAAGTACAATATGATGCTCTCAATTGAGCGCGCTCGCGAGGTTGTGGGCTATGTCTTTGATGGCGACTTTATCGACTTTCCTTATAAAGAAGACTTTCGCTCAAAGGTTAAAGTCTCAGGAATGGGTCATGCCAATCCACTCATGCTTCGAATGCCGGCCTCAAAAGCTTCCTCAGCAGGCTGCGGTCCTTATGATTGTGAGCGCTCGCGACGCCTCGACATCATCGTTCATTTTAAAGCAAAATCACTCTAGCAACATATCTTGGCAGATTTTAGGAAGTTGCCACCCGGTAACTTCCTAAAAATTCAAAGGGCCTGATCTCAGTTTTCAATTCTTTATACTTGCTAGGACAAATTAATTTTCCTAGGAGTCTCTCCTGAAAGGTCTCGCACTCTCCACATTCGGACTTTTTCTGGTTTGCTTTGGCATCTATTTAATTCAGGGCCAAATGGGGCAGGAGTTCGCGCGCGTTCGCGGCGGTACGGACTCCCCTTTTGCAGTGAAGTTTGATCAAGATGCATTCGAGGCTAGCAAAGAGCGTCCAGTGGCCCTTAAAACACCGCAACTGCACCCCCTTGATGAACTCGAAGAGGTTTTGCCCAATCGCCTAGAGCGCAAGTACGAGCTCTTTAAGAGCGACCTCTTTGACATGTTTCCCAAGGATCAAAACAATCTGGCCGAGATTGAAATGAGACAAAAAGAAGTCTCTCTCTTTGCAAGTAAACACAACCTTCAGCCTGCACTCATTGCTGAGTGGCCGGCCAACCTTATCTTCTACCTCATCATTTTTGAGCGAATGAATAAAGAAGAGATTTTGGGCATTAAAAATTATGAGCAGCTTGGTTGGTCTCCAGAGGTTTTGAGAGAGGCCAAGGGTATTTCA
Organism: Bacteriovoracaceae bacterium; assembly: GCA_048264885.1. Taxonomy (GTDB): domain Bacteria; phylum Bdellovibrionota; class Bacteriovoracia; order Bacteriovoracales; family Bacteriovoracaceae; genus JBLWXV01. The sequence goes on along the minus strand of JBLXCO010000007.1, from coordinate 101,907 downwards.
GACTCGCTCGAATTTAAAAGAGAGATCTATGCCTTCAAAGGTATTCTAGAAAATGTACTTGCTAACGGTGGTGTGATTCAGGCGATTGAGCAAGAGGACATGGAGCGAGAAAAATACACAGAACCCAAAAAGAGCTGGGTTGATGAGCTCAGACGCCCCTCAAGTGAGCAGGCTCAAGAATTCAATGAGCGCGTCTCTCAGTGGAGTGAAAAAGATCAGTCAAGTTTTCACAGACAGATCAAAGAGAGTACCTACTCTGCCAGTGAAATTGATGAGATGATTACTGGCAGAGATTTTCAACTAGAAGAATACGACTACTAAATCCTTAGAGGATCGATATGAGCACAGATAATAGAGAAGTCATTTTTAAAAAGGCATTACTGGGAAGAAAGTTTCTCATCAATCGCCAATTCCAATTTCGTTTCATGGGCTATGTGATGCTCGCGGTGGCGTTGACACTCATCTGTGTTTATTTTGCCAACAGCTATTTCTTTCACTCCTACTTAGAGCGCGGTCAAGAAATGGGTCTCCCCACTGGCCATGTCTACTACGCGGTTCTCGATGAGCAGCGCATATTTATGAATAAGGTCTACCTCGCGCTTGGTTCGGGACTCATCGTTCTTTTTGGCATTTGGGGTCTCTTCTTCTCCCATCGTATTGCAGGTCCTCTCTATCGACTCAACCGCGTCTTTAGAGATGCCAGAGAAAGCGGAGTACTCGATCAAAGACAGCTTAAATTTCGTGACAATGACTTCTTCCACGAAATACCCGAGTCTATTTGTGAGTATTTAGACAGTAAAAAAGTGAAGACGGCCACTAAAACGGGGTAAATTGATCTCAATTTTAAGCGCGATTATGCCGAAAAAGAGGTATGAGTGCTGCTCTCAAACAACCCCAAACTCGCCCAACAGAAGAAAAACGGGAAAACTACGTCATCACCGATGATATGGAGATTTATGGGGTTCTCAAGGGCATGGCCGCCAGAAAGGAAAAGCTTTGGTCATGGCAGTCAAAAGATGAAAAAGACGTAGGAAATCGCCCAGTCCACTACGCCCTCGTTCGCAAGGTTGACCCGATTAAGAAAACAATCGAGATTGTTCCCAACAACACCACAGGCTTTCGCTTTCAAGGCGACCGCGACCTCTTTCTCTACAGCACGCAAAAAGGCATCGCCCTCAAGATTAAAATTAGAGAGTTTGATCCCTTTTATATAACCTTCTCAACGCCACCAAGACTCAATGTCCTCTCAAAAGACTTTCTCACCAATATAGAACTTGTTGAAAAAGAAAATGAAGAGGCCAATAAGCATAAGCGTGGTGTCCCTAGAGTGCGTCCCAAGGCGCTGCAAACCGTGGCCATTAACAAGTTTGCAGGTGAGCAAAGAATGATGCGTTTTTTTCAGCTCTACGACATCTCTGCAGGTGGAATGGGAATGGTGGTCGACGATCCCGCAGAGTTTGAAGTGGGTGAGAAGATTGAAGTACTGAGCATTAACGACAAAGATCTTCCCAAAGTTCTAAAAGGCCAGGTCATGGCCATTCGTCAAATGACGGATGATGAAATGATGAGTGACCAATTCAAAGTTGGGATTAAGTTTATCTAGCAGCTTCTCCTTTTTTACTTTTCTATTCGCACTGAGTCCCAAAAGTCATCTGGCACCTTGACAAGATAATCTTAAATGGTAAATCTTGGCCTTCACCTAAAGGGGTGCTCAAAACGAGCTGAGATCGGATTTATCCGGGACCCTTTGAACCTGAACCAGTTAGGACTGGCGTAGGAATTAGGAGTCGATATGTTATCTCTGCTAGCAGCTGCCGGCGCTGCAACCATCCAACTACCCCCTTCTCTTGTCACAGCTCAAAAAGAACGAAGCGAAAACTTCGCAAGCCACTACAGTAGTGAGGTCCTAAGAAGCGCTGACTTTGAAGCCTATGATCATCAAGATCAGCTACCGATTCAAGGACTCACTTCTGCCGGTGGAACCTCTCGAAGTCGATACTTTCAAATAAGAGGAATTGGAGAGAGGTCCTCCTACGAGGCAATGCCAAATGAGAGCGTTGCGGTTATTCTTGATAACGTTGACTACTCTGGAGTCGGAGGTGTTTTGGATCTCACTGGAATGGAGTCAATCGAAGTCTATAAAGGTCCGCAGAACACTTTAATTGGGCCCTCTTCGCTTGCCGGGATGATTGTAGGAACCAGTAAGAGCGCTCGCGCCGATAGCCTCACTTTGAGCACGCAAGCCAAAACCTTTGACGGTTTAGGCGTTGCCATTGAAAAAGGCAATATCTACGAGTTTGGCAACAGTTACATCTCAGCTAGTTATAAAAAAGAAGATGGCCACTTTAAAAATAGCTATCTTAAAAGAGAGGACACTAATCACATTGATGAGCTTGCCCTCAAGGGCAAATTAAATATTGAACCTTTCACTTTGGCGCTCCACTATTTTGATTTTGATAATGGCTATGATGTCTTTAATCTGAGCAATAGCAAGACAACTATCAGCGATAAGCCTGGTGAAGATACTCAAAAAACGGTGGGACTCTCGCTTAGTCATGCTCATCATTGGGATAGTGGCACGCTTGAGAGTATTGTTAGTGCTCACCAGACAAAGACACTCTACTCCTACGATGAAGATTGGGGAAACAATGATTTTTGGCGCGCTCTGCCCGGCTGGAATGATGTCTACGACTACAATATAGAGTTCACTCATGAAATAGAAAATATCAGTTTAGATGAGAGGCTCTCAATTGCCCATGGGAACTTCTTTCATCGCAGTGGTCTGTACCTAAGTCTCTTTAAGGATGACTCAAGGGAGCTAGGTTTTAAAAATGAAGGAGTGAGAAAGGATCTCAGGGCGCAATTTGATCGCAAGCGCTACTCGCTCTATCACGAAAGTGAGTTTTCTTATTCAAATAATTTAATCCTCTTTGCAGGTGCTCGCTTGGAGCAAGTAAATTCGGATTATAAAGACAATCGCAGTAATCACTACACTCCTGAGGAATTACTCTGGGGCGCGCGACTAGGAGCTCGGCTACACTTAAATAAGAATCATCACTTCGTGGCCACGCTCGCGCGAGGGTATAAACCGGGTGGCATCAACGTGGGCTCAAATATTACAAGTGATAGGCGCGAGTTCTCAGAAGAAAACCTCTATCAACTCTCGCTCAAGTTCTATGGCGATATTAAGAAATTCCGCTACAGTACAGAGCTTTTCTATGCGCTCAGAGAAGATGTTCAAGTCAAAACGTCCTATCAAGATGACCCCAGTGACCCGAGTTCTTACACTTTCTACACTGATAACGGCACCAGTGGGAAGAGTTTTGGTGGTGAAGCACAAGTGACTTGGGAAAATCTTCCCTTTTGGCAAAGTGAAATTCACACTTCTCTCTTGCAAACTGAGTACGGAAATTACCGCTATGGCGCGCGAAATCTCAAGGGACGCGCCTTTGCCTACGCACCTGAACTAAGCTGGAGGGTTGGCAATACCTTTTTACTTTCAAAAACAGTGAGCTTCTTAATTGAGCACGATTACCAGGCGAGCTATTTTTTTGGAAATTCCCACGATGAAAGAGCTCCTGCTAGGCTGCTCACCAATGCCAGCCTCACCTATCGCTCGGCAGGATGGCAGGCCGTATTATGGGGGCGAAATATTTTTAATGATCGCGCAGAAACTCGCGGGTTTTATTTTGGCAATCGCCCGCCTAATTTTTCAGACGAGCGCTTTGTTCAAGTGGGTGCCCCTGCAACTTATGGGATAAAACTTCAAAAGACTTTCTAAGTGAGTTAGAAATTCACATACCAGCGCAGGCCAAGGTCGAGGGAGAGAGAGAGTATCTCTCCTCCGAGCCTCATCAGGTCACAACCCAAATAGGTCTCAAACTGAGACCAGAATTTAAAATGACCTTCCCCACCCACTAAAATACCTAAGTGAGTACCATCTTGGTCGGTCACAGCTTTTTGACCACTAGGAAGGGTGTAATCGGACTCTAGCTTGGAGTAAAAAAGACTTAGTCGGCTATCAATGTAAGGACCATGGTGGATGCGCACCATCGGCCCTACAAAAAGCGCATCCATTTTGGCCCTAAGAATACCGTTTGGCTTTTCAATATCGTTTTCAAGGGTGAACTTCTTATAAAAGAGATCGAGCGCTAGCAATCCCGGAAAGTCCCAGCCCCCACTAAAAGTGAGTGCTCCATCAGATAGGCCATTGTAATCATCACTTCCAGAAACTGAAGCAATGGCCTCATAGCCCAAACCAATCACGGGGGCGGCTTGAAGTGAAGTAAAGTGACAAAGGCACAGTAAAACAACGAGCTTGCGCATGAAACCTCTAGGGCTGAAGCCGGGTGATGGACCAAGTTTGCCCGTCGCGCTTAAAAAGAAAGCGATCGTTGATACGATGGGCACCGTAGATAAAAAATTCCCACTCATCAGGAATCAATGTATAGCCACGCCAATGATCGGGACAGGAAATTTGATCTCCCCATTGGGCCTGCTTTTCTTTTAAGCGCGCCTCAAAGTTGGCGCGCGACTCTATTGGTTCACTCTGCTCCGATACCGCTGAAGCGAGTTGGCTTTGATGATCACGACCTGCAAAATACTGCTGCGAAACTTCTACTGGAAGTAAGGACACACGACCACGCACCCGTACTTGCCGCCCAGTCTGATGCCAGTAAAAGGCCATGGCCCCAGTACAGTTTTCGGCCAGGTGCTGACCCTTGGGAGAATTAGTGTGCGAAAAGAATGATAACCCCTCGGCCTGAAATCCTTTATAGAGAAGATAGCGCACATCGGGCTTTCCCTCACTATCAACAGTGGCAAAAGCGAAGGCACCGGCGTTTTCTTCTTTGGCCTGTGCTTCAGCAAACCACTGGCCAAAGACGTCGTAGGGATTTTGTGTCAGACCAAAAGATAAGTAGTCGCTCACAGGCGCTCCTTAGGTGCAAAGAAATAGAGAATAAGATAGAGCAAAAGACCGGTTCCAAGTGAACCAATAAAAATGAGAACACAGATCAGTCGCAGCAGCGCGAGATCAAAATGATGGGCCCTGGCATAGCTATAGCAGACACCGAGAACCTTGGGCTCTTGATATTCAGCTATCTCATTTTCAAGAGGTAAAATAAAAAAGAGCAGAACATAGAAAAGCAGACCCGAGCCAAAGAGCAAAATGCTCACACACCACAAAAAACGCAAAAGCTTGGGGTCTATTCCGAAACTACGCCCCAGGCCCTCGCACACACCACCTAAAGGTCCGGCCGATGAGCGTTGCCATAAATGGGGAATTCGATCGATTTGACGCATGGCCAACTCCTTTTCGTTTTCACGCGCTCACATGATAGCAACTTTCCCCGCACGTGAACACGTATTTTAGAGTTTTGTCTTGAGAGAGCAGCTCCATGTCGTTAGCATTTAACTATCAGATAAAAAAGGATTTAAGATGAAGCTTACAGTGAAGTTGTCAGTGCTCTTTCTATGCAGCCTCTGGCTTACATCGTGCAGTTGGTCTAATCGTCCCATTGCCCTCGTGCCAGTCGCCGATGATCAATTTCCCTCTGATAAAATTTCTCATGGACAAAGATTTGCCGTGGCCACCCAAGGCCAACATTCAAGCATTGCGGCCTTGCAAATGTTTGAGCGTGGAGGCAACGCCGCCGATGCCTTTGTCGCTGCTAGCTTTACCCTCTCAGTAGAGCGCCCTCAGAGCACGGGACTTGGAGGCGGAGGTTTTCTGCTCTATCAAGGCGCCAATATGACTCGGCCGATCTCATTGGATTTTAGAGAGAGCGCGCCCCTTAAGGCCACTCAAGACATGTACCTCGATAAGTCTGGCGAGGTGATCAAGAATAAGTCGATTAATGGCATTCACTCAGTGGCGGTTCCAGGCCTAGTTGCCGGGCTACTCGAATTTCATGAAAAGTATGGCAAGCTTCCGCGCGCCGTAGTGATGTGGCCCGCAATTGAGCTCGCTGAGTCAGGCTTTATTATCTATCCAGAGCTTGAAAAGGCAATTAAGTATCGCCGCAATGAACTGGCCAAGGACGAAAGTGCGCGCAAGATATTTCTTGCCCTTGATGGCAGTCCCCTTAAAAGTGGTCAGCGCTTAATTCAAGTAGATCTGGGAAAAACTCTCAGACAAATCGCGGCCCAAGGAAAAGAGGCTTTCTACCAAGGCGACATTGCCAAGGCCATTATCTCTACCTCTAAAAAGAAAGGCGGACTCTTGAGCGCAAAAGACCTAGAGAGCTATACGCCTAAGTACCGCACCCCGGTTGCAGGCCACTACCGCGGCCATGACATCTACTCCATGGGGCCTCCGAGCTCTGGGGGCACCCATGCAATTGAAATTTTAAATATCGTTGAAGACTTAAATCTCAGGCAATATGGCCCCGGTCACCCACTGTCTATCCACTACACAACAGAGGCGATGAAACAAGCCTTTGCCGATCGTAGTAAATATATGGGAGACCCGGACTTTGAAAAAGTTCCACTCTCACTGCTTTTATCTAAAGTCTACGCTGCCACCGTGAGGGCCAAGCTCTCCCACGAACAGGCCCGTACTCAAGAAGAGGTCAAACCAGGCGATGTTCCGGCCATGTATGAATCTGATGAGACCACGCACCTCACCCTTGCCGATGCCGAAGGTAATGTCATCACCTCCACTCAAACCATCAATGGGCTCTTTGGCTCAGCAGTGGTTGCCAAGGGAACGGGGGTCGTTCTCAATAACGAAATGGATGATTTTGCAACCAAAGTCGGAGCGAGTAATCTCTTTGGCGCCATCGGAGGTGAGAAAAATCTCATCGCCCCTAAGAAGCGCCCCCTTAGCTCTATGTCCCCGACAATTGTAACTTATAAGCAAAAGCCGATCTATGCCTTGGGAACCCCCAGCGGCACTCGCATTCTCACTTGTGTGGCGCAAACCCTACTCAACCTGCTTGAATATGAAATGGATCTCTATCCTTCAGTGGCCGCTCTTCGCTATCACCACCAGTGGAGTCCAGATGAACTGCGCGTGGGTCCTCCGGGGCTACCGGAAGATGTGATGGAAAACTTAAAGCTCAAAGGGCATAAGATTGAAAATCGCCCGCTAGGCTGTAAGGTGCAGGCGATTGGTATCGATAAGAAAAAGCTCACGGGAGTTTCCGATCCACGAGGAGAGGGACTTACCCTGGCCCGTTAAGCACCAGGAATCAAGGGGGAGTAAGATCCCTCTTGCCTTTATTAAAGTTAACGAAGCTCCACAATGGAATTAGTATTGATCGTTTTTCCCGCAAAGAAATCATCATCAACAACGCCCGAGACTCTGACACGATCGCCTTTATCAATTTTAGTAAAGCCTACATCGTCCATTGGGTTATAAATCAACTTATTTGTGTCCACCGTTACTTTGCGAAGACCGGTATCAAGAACAAATGTTCTTCCATTCACCGAAACTACCTTTCCCTGTAAATCGACGATGGCATTGTCTGGTAGTGTTTCGACATAGGGGTAAATATTGGGAAGGTAGGGAGCGCCTTCTTCATCGGCACTACTTGCATAGAAGTAAGTATTCAAGTTCTTCACATACACACTGCCGGCCTCTACTTTATTGCGCTCCAAAAAGTCTCGATCCACTCTCCCATTGACTACGACTTCATCCCCTTTAACAAGCTTATAGCCGTCGGCATCCCAGTCGCTGTCGTCCATTTCGACAATGATGGTTTTATCCTTGGTTTTAAGCATAAAGGCATCCGCGCTGACTTCAGTAACTTTGCCTGAAAGAGTGACGTATTCGCCATCGGCTTTATTAGCGATGGCACTAAGTCCAGCGCTCGAGAGTAAAAGTCCAAAAATTAAGGTTAAAAAGAACGTAATTTTCATGAATACTCCTTGGTATAGTTACTTGTAACTTACATAAGAGGCTGCGACTTCTCTAGTTGCTACAACTGGTGTTTTAGGGCCGTCGGAAGAAGGTATAACTGTCTATGAGAAGTAAAAGCGTAGGAAGACTACTTATAAAAAAGGTCGACATTTACAGCCAACTATTTAACTGTAAAATAGAAGCGGCTATTTCATAATTAACTTTAAATCCCTTAAGGATGTATGATGCTGCCCTTAACAAAATCCTTTTCACTTTTACTCGTCGCCATAGGTTCACTTCAGCTCAATGCTCAGATAAAAGATCTAAGTCTTCCCAAAGGTTTTAGGATCACTGAGTACGCCAAAGTTGAAGGGGCGCGCTCTCTTGCTTTAGGACCAGAGGGCACTGTATTTGTCTCAACCATGGATGACGCCGTTTACGCACTTCCAGATAAGAATGCTGATGGCAAAGTCGATCAGGTGATAGAACTCAAGGATGGGCTCAATTCGCCAAATGGTGTTGCCGTTTATAAAAATGATCTTTATATCGCCGAATCCGGAACCGTCTATGTGGTCTCCGATATTGAAAAGAGTCTTAAAAATCCAAAGCTCAAGAAACTCTCGCTTGATATCGAACCCTACAAATGGCACGGCTGGCGCTATATAAAGTTTTCGCCAGGTGGTGAACTCTACATGGGATACGGGGCCCCCTGTAACGTTTGTGAGAAACCTGAGTATGCCAAGATTTTAAAATTCACTCCACCTGAATGGAAAAAAACGACAGTCGCTCACGGGGTTAGAAATTCAGTGGGCTTTGACTTTCATCCCAAGACCAAGGAGCTTTGGTTTACCGATAATGGGCGCGATCTCATGGGTGATGATATGCCCGCCGATGAGCTCAATCATCTCAAAAAAGAAGGCACTCACTTTGGCTTTCCTTACTGCCATCAAGGCGACACTGTCGATCCAGAATTTAATTCGCGAAAGTGCTCTGAGTTTGAGCCACCCGTTCTGAAAATGGGCGCTCACGTCGCCGCTCTTGGAATGACATTTATTCCCGAAGGAATGTTTCCCAGCGAATATAAGGGGCAAATCCTGGTGGCCGAGCACGGCTCCTGGAACCGCTCAAAGTTAGCAGGCTATCAGGTGAGCTTAGTGAAAATTGCCGATGATGGGAGTGCGACAAAAACTCCCTTTGTCAGTGGCTGGCTCAATGAAAAAGAACAAACCAGAAGTGGACGTCCCGTAGATGTTCTCTTTCTAAAAGACGGCTCACTTCTTATTTCAGATGATTATGCGGGACTCGTCTACCGCGTCACCCACTAGCTTGTGAGGTTTTGATAGTCATCACTTAGAGGCTTGGGGCGTCTATCCTCATCAATACTTACGTAGGTAAAGATGCCCTCGGTGACTTTGCGACGAATATTTTCCATCTTCCTCACCGTCCAAGTCTCGACCTTCAAAGTAATAGAAGTGCGGCCCGTTTTAATTAATTTTGTGTAACAACAAACCACGTCGCCAACCATCACTGGCTCGATAAACGAAAGTCCGTCCATAGAGACGGTCACCGTTCGCCCGGCAATATTGTTGGCCGAGATAGCGCCAGCAATATCCATTTGCGAGAGTACCCAACCACCAAAAATATCCCCATTGGGATTGGCATCCCCGGGCATTGCGAGGGTTCTCGTTGAGAGCTCTCCCTCCGGGCCATTGCCCGAATTCTTTATTTCATGACCTTTTTTTTGCTGTGACATAGGTTTTACTCCTGACCTTCCTAGGATACTCTCTAAGCTGGCCCGAGGAAAGACATGGACTCATCGCAAACAAAAATCATCGAAGCAGTGAATCACTGGCTGCGTGAATTTATTATTAATCTCAATATTTGCCCCTTTGCCAAAGTCCCTTTTGAATTAGGTCAAGTGCGAGTAAGCGCAACTCTAGGAGAAGAGTTTGAAGAGCAGCTGCTCTTCTTTGCCAATGAGCTCGAGTGGACCACGCAAAACCCTGATCACACCACACTCGTGATCTTCGCTCAGGCATCCGATGACTTTGAGAACTTTCTCGACTTCGTGGCCGCCTGTGAGGCTTACCTAGAAGACCAGCGCCTCTCACAGGACTATCAATTAGTGCCCTTTCATCCCAAGTTCAAATTTGAAGGAATGGATGAACAGGAGCGCGCAAATTGGGTCAACCGATCTCCCTACCCACTGATCCATATCCTGGCCAGAGAGCAAATCGCAAAAGTGCTCAGCGACCCCCTTGAAGGGGAGCGAATTTCAAAGCGCAATGAAGATAAGTTAAACTCACTTGATCCCTTGCAAGCAAAGCAGATTAAAAAGCTTCACTCTCAAGATTAGGCCCTGGTTCTCTTTTTGCAATTCCTTTTATTAGAGAGCATTGCCTCTCACAAAGCCAAGCTCTCACTACAAAATGAAGCCTAGATTCATTTTTGAAGGGGTGCATATGAATACTAAAAAAGTTTGCTTAATTACCGGTGCGAACGGATTGCTTGGTAGAGGGCTCACAAAATCTTTTCATGAGCATGGCTACGAACTCATTCTTGTCGATTTGGATTTTTCTAACCAAGAGCCGCTCTCTCACAGTGTTTTTCGAATTTGTGATGTGAGAGACGAAGATCAACTCAGGGATTTATTCTTTGACGTCAGAAGGCTCGACGTGCTCATCAATAATGCCATGATCACTGACCCCTATAACCCCCACCTCGAAGAGATGACACTCGCCCAGTGGAACGAAGTAATCGACACCAATCTCACTGGTCAGTTTCTTGTGACCAAACACGCACTGCCCTTTCTTAAAGAACGTCACGGTTCCATCATCAATATTTCTTCACTGCGGGCGATTATGGCCGAGCCCTTTAACGAAGCCTTTAGTGCTTCTAAAGGTGCGATCCTGAGTTTTACCAACGCCCTTAGCATCACTTATGCAAAGCAAGTGAGAGTGAATTGCATCAGCCCCGGCCTTATCTACGCTCCAGAAGATCATAAGATATTTAAAAATAATAAGGAGCTCAACCTCATTGGGAGAGCGGGAATTCCTGAAGATGTGAGTTCGCTGGCACTCTTTTTGGCCAGTGAATCGGCGGGCTTTATTACCGGGCAGAATTTTGTAGTTGATGGCGGGATTTCTCGAAAACTTATTTCAAAATAAAAAAGGCGCCCCTATGGGCGCCTCAAAGTATTACTTAAGTTCGCGGCCGTGGAAGACGTGAAAGTGTCTTACCTCTTTACCGCTAATTCTATTGAAGTATTTAACTTCGTACTCAACTCGAGTGGGCTCAAGCATTCTAAAAGTTGGGCAATAGTTTGATCTGTTATCAATCACAGTGATTTTTTCATAGCTGCCATCAACTGGACGATCATCTTTTTGGGCTTCGTAAATTACTGAGCCACAGGCATCTACACTTTCAACGAAGTTTTCAACTTGAAAGCCTCTCATGGGCATAACCATGGCGCAAAGTGCGTTTGGAGGACATCTCCACGGCAACATCAATTCAATCATGAGGTAATCTTGAACAAAGTTTACTTCAACAAAAGCCGCTCTCACATCAAGCTTGGCCAGCGATGAGTTGCTGTCAAAGTTAAGATAATCAAGCTCAGCACGATAGCTATGTTGAATAGATGTGGCCTGGGCCGCAAGAGAAAAGAGCATAGTAAAAGCAAGGACGAGGGTTTTCATATCAATCTCCTAGTGAGTTATAAGGTTGCGCCTTTATAACTCTTACCGGTGCTACGCAAAAGATTTATTTAATAAATTATTTATGCTAAAGTTAATAAAATTATTAACATTAGAGTCATAAGTAATTGAAAATTAGTATATTCGATTATCTCAACTACAAGGACTACCTCCTCGCACGGATTGAGGCTTCCCCTGGTCGAGGAAGAGGGCTCAAGCGCAAGATGGCCGAATTTTTAGGGGTTCAGACTTCCTACATCTCCCAAGTGCTAGGGGGCAGTGTCCACTTTAATCTCGAGCAGGCAATGAAAGTGAATATGTTCTGGGGGCACTCACAGGAAGAATCTCGCTTCTTATGTCTACTAATCAATTTTGCCCGCGCTGGCACACACGAGCTCGAGCTGTTCTTGCGAGATGAAATTAACGAAGTTCTCACCAAGCGCGAAAATCTTAAAGACCGCCTTGCCATTAGCGACTCGCTCACCGAGGCCAATCAGCATATCTACTACTCGAGCTGGACTTATGCTGCAATTCATATCCTCACTTCAATACCCGAGTTTCAAACGATAGAGAGTATTGTCAAGCGCCTGAGACTTTCACGTGAACGTGTTCAGGCCAATCTTAAGTTCTTGGTGGAAACTGGTCTAGTGATAGATGAGGGTGCTAGGTTTGTGATTGGTAAAACGCGAATTCATCTAGACGCCCAATCACTGCAAATTCAAAGACACCACTACAACTGGCGCAGTCAAGCGGTTAACTCTATTGATAGAGGTTTTAAAGAAGATCTGCACTACTCCACAGTCGTGAGTCTGGCCAAGGGTGACCGGCCAAAAATAAAAGAAATACTCATCAAAGCAATTGAAGAATGTCGCTCAATCATTAAGGTCTCCCCAGAGGAAGACGTGCACGTCATCACGATTGATAGTTTCTCACTCTAGGGGGAGCGGTTAAATCTCACGACAAGAAAGGGCGATACTTAATTTAAGACCATTCGAGAGCGTTTTTAGAATGAGCTGAGCTTCATTTTGAATTTTTGTTTGGGCACAGAAATCACTCCCATAGCAAAGAGTTAATTCATCCCCATCCACAATGGTAGTCACATTCTTTAAATCAACTTTGGGCATAACAGCTACCGGAAAAAAGTCGGCAAAAGGATTCAGCGAAGTGGTGAGTCCTGCTCTCCAATCTTTGGGCCTAATCTGAGTGGTCCAAGCTCCAATTTCGAGCTCGCGACTAAGTAGCCAAGAAATTCGGGTCTGACTATCGATGAGAAGTCTCGCCGTGCAGGTATGAGTGGCACGCGCGACTCCCATGGGCATCATCGGACGATCTTGAAGATCAGGTCTGCGTCTCCCACCAGAACTCTCGGCCCCTTGAATAATCTTTTCAATATCTGAGAAGTTGATTTCTAAGGCCGGAATATCAAACTCGCTGGGAAGCTTTCCCTGACAATTTACTGGCCAGCGCGAAAGTCTCACTAAAGGGGAATCGCAACGAGGCGCCTCACTCGCCTGGAGCGAGAAGACGAAACAAAGAGCAGCGATCAGACGTAGGCAACTAGACATTGTAAACTCCACTTAGGAGGAGTTTTTAGACTATCTCCTCAGTTGCTGTCTAGCTGCAAAGAAATATTTATACTTTAGTTCGCTTGAGGTGATCGGTAAGTGTCCGAATCCAGGTCTGACCTAAGCTTCTTAAAGTTAGTGCCTAGATCGCTTAACTTCTTGGGAGAGAGCTCTTTTTTCATATAGAAAAAGAGATCCTCCTCCTCTTCTTTAAGGTGGTGTAAAACAACTTCAGCGATAATGCGCAATTCTTCAATGAGTCCCTCGTCTAATTCTTTTCTTTGATCCAGCTTGCGTGCAATGAGAGCAATCTTCTTATCGAGTATGGCATGCTCCACTTCCCCTTCAAGGATCATCGCTCGTAAGTTTTTCTCATCTTTAAGGGCGCAATACAAAACATTCAGCTCGATCTTTGAATGCTTGGTAAAAAGATCAATGAATTGATGAGCGCTGGCCAATTTGGCGAGCGGACGGACACTCATATCCTTTAATTCACGCGCAAGATTTTTAAGTTTCTCGTGCTCTCGCTCCAAGAGATCGATAATACTCTGCTGGGTTCCAAGCTTGTGGTTTTGGTAACTTCCTCCCTGAAGCATCTTCTCTCTCCCTGACTTATGAACTTCATCATACGTTTTGATAAAGATAGCACCTTGAGCGGCAGAGAAAAAATTGATTTAAATAAGACTGAGTTTAGACTGAGGAATCTTGAGGTCAAACGATGAAGTGATGCACCAATCGACAAGTATTCTCAAACTGTAATGATACATCCATTAGTCAAAACGATAAAAGTATAGGAGCAAAGTTAGTGCTTACTCCAATAACCTTTCATCAATTCTGAAATCCATTTGGGTTGAAAATGTTCTCCCCTGGGAGCAAACTCCTGCACCCACGGTTTGATATCCAGTACTGGGGTTCCATCAACAGCGTCGAGACCTTCCAGGTAAAGATTTTCACCTTCGACTTTGAGAACGCGACAAATAGTGGCCCCGATTTGATTGGGACGATTCTTTCCCCTTTGTGCAAAGATTCCCACTTTCGGCCATTCTTTATTGTTTCTTGGATGGCGTGCCGCACTTTCGATTTTACTTGGGTCCACCTGATTCATGTAAAAGAGAATTTCCACATGTGAAAATTCAGCGAGTCCCGCCAGGGCTTCTGCCCCAAATTGTGCTCGGTCGAGTCTGATACTCATTTGCTCAGAGTCCCAGTTGTCATCCTCGATTTTACAGCGAGTTGAACACACAGTTCCAATGGGAATCATCTCTATTTTTTTCATATAGTTATCGTAAAAAATGGCGCGGAGTGAGGGATTCGAACCCCCGACCAACAGGTTCGAAGCCTGCTACTCTATCCAGCTGAGCTAACCCCGCGTTTTGGATGAAATTAGAATAGACAATAAGTTGCCTCTTCGCAACCAAAGCCTATTTCGAATGACTTTTTGAAAAAGACTCTAAAATAAGTACCAGAGCAAAACCAAAAATCATGAGAAGCACAGCAATGAAAAAGTGCATGTCGATTTCTGCAGGTAAGATATTGGCCTCTTGAAGCACTCTGACCTCACCACGAATGACGATTGAATCAGTCACCTCTTTCCAAGGCCATACCTTCTTCATCGAGCCCACTAAAAAACCCGTAAGCAGGGCCATCGTCACATTGTGATAGTGCTTAAAGCACCAGTTGAGAATTTTTGAAAAGCCCAGCAGTCCGGTCACTGCGCCACAGACAAAAAGGAGCATGATCTCAAGAGCACCTGGAGCAAAGGGGTTTTTAACCGCTCCAGTGATGTAGGCGTACTTGCCAAGAATCAGTAAGAGAAAGCTACCGCTAATACCTGGAAGAATCATAGCGGTGATACTAATCACGCCACAGAGGATAATGAACCACCAAGTTTCAGGAGTGTCGACCGGGATGAGGCTAACAACAATGTAGGCAATCACCGCCCCAAGAATAATGGCCGATATCATCTTGAGCGATCTAAAAGTATGAAGCTGGCGGCCAAGAACAATGATCGAGGCACCAATTAGGCCAAAGAAAAGTGACCAAGTATGAATCGTATGCTCATTCATCATGTAATGCATGAGCCTGGCCAGGCTAAACATTGCAGTAAGAATGCCCACAAAAAGTGGGATTAAAAAGCGCAGTCTAATTCCACAAAGAGCGGACTTGATTTGGAAGCGAAGAACTTTAGCAAAAAACTCTTTATTAATGGAGCTAATGGCCTCAAGTAGGTCTTCATAGATCCCAGTGATGAAGGCGATCGTCCCACCAGAAACTCCAGGGATCAGATCGGCCACGCCCATGCAAAAGCCCTTTAAGTAGAGCATCACATACTCACTCTTAGTGCGTGGGCCATAACCACTCAGCCAAATTTCTTTCAAGCTTAGATTCTTATCATCACTCTTGTCGATTGAAACTTCTTCCATGATTCATTACTCGTTTCTTAAACTGAAGCAGAGTCTTCGTTTTCACCGGCAAAGGGAGTTTCATCCCAATCCACGCGGTGGCGACACTTAGGACACTCTAGTTGCTTTCCATGGCGCTTGGTCTCTTTTGTCGTCATGATGGCATAGCCACACTTGGGACAAGGAAACTCAACTGGTGCCGACCAAAGAGCATTCGTACACTCTGGGTAGTTAGTGCAGCCATAAAAGATTTTGCCATAGCGGCTTTTCTTCTCTGCAAACTTTCCGACCTTGCAGTCTGGACAAGTAATGGGCAGATAGTAAGGAAGTGTAGTGTCGCACTTAGGATAGTCTTCACAACGAACAAACTTGCCATACTTTCCGTTTTTAACTTCGAGTCGCTTGCCACAAGTTGGGCATGGGTCGTGAAACCAATTCTTAGGAAGGATTTTAATCTTCCCTTCACCCGTGCGCTTAAAGTCGTGAGTGCTGGTGCAATCGGGATAATTTGAGCAAGCTAGAAATTGACCATTGCGGCCCCATTTAATGGTGTACTCGCCGTCGCACTTTTCGCACTTAATCCCGGTGGGGATATTTTGCTTTTTGAGGTTTTTCATCTCCTCTTTAGCGCGCTCAAGTGTTACTTCAAAGCTCTGCCAGAAATCTTTCAGGACTTTCTTCCACTCAAGCTCACCGTCTTCGATCTTATCGAGAGTCTCTTCTACTTTTGCCGTAAAGGCGACATCCATCACCTCGGGGAAACTCTCTACAAGCATACGGCAAACCACCATCCCAAGCTCAGTGGGGATGAAGCGGTTTTCAGTTTTTTCGACGTAACCTCGATCTTGGATATTTGAAATAATTGAAGCATAGGTAGATGGACGACCGATCCCCTGCTCTTCGAGATCCTTCACAATCGAAGCATCATTGTAGCGCGGAGGTGGAGAGGTCCAATGCTCTTCGGCCCAAGCCTCTTTACTGGCCTTAAGGCTATCGCCTTGATCCATTTCTGGAAGGAGACCACTTGATTTATCAATATTCTCACTCTCGCTCTCGTCCTCGCCCCCACGGCGTGTACGACGCTCGGCTGCCGCTTCGAGATAGACCGCTCTAAAGCCAGCGAACTTAATGATGGAGCCATTGGCGCGAAAGAAGTGGCCATTATTTTCAAAAGTCACGGTAGTCTGGTCGATAACCGCCTGGGCCATTTGGGAGGCGATGAACTTATTCCAGATAAGCTCATAGAGCTTTTGCTGATCGTTATCGAGATCTCCTCTCACTTCATCTGGAGTAAACTCAAGTGAAGTGGGTCTGATGGCCTCGTGGGCATCTTGAACCTTACTGGTTCCTTTTTTCTTATACTCATTGGGAGTCGCTGGTAGGTAGTCGCTCCCAAAGCGCTCATTAATATATTTGCGCACGCTCTCAAGCGCCTCTGGAGCGGTTCTCACCGAGTCAGTACGCATATAAGTAATTAAACCTTGCATGCCGTGGTTGGTGAGATTGATACCTTCATAAAGTTTTTGCGCCACCATCATGGTCTTCTTAGCAGAGAAGCCTAGCTTATTAGCGGCTTCCTGCTGAAGCTTTGAAGTTGTAAAGGGAGGCGTTGGGTTTTGTTTGCGCTCTCTCTTTTTGACTTCTGAAACTTTGTAGGGCTTGCCCTTAACATCGGCGACGATTTGCTTGGCTTCGGACTCCTCGCTCAAGTCGCGCTTTTTATTTGGCTCATCACCATAGTATTTAAAATCAAAGACCACATTGTCTTTGGCAAACTCCCCTTGAATGGAGAACCACTGCTCGGGCACAAATTTCTTAATTTCATCTTCGCGCTCGACAATTAAGCGAAGCGCTACTGATTGCACACGACCAGCCGAGATGCCGCGCTGAACTTTATCCCATAAGATCGGAGAGATCTTATAACCCACCAAGCGATCGAGCACGCGGCGAGTTTTTTGCGAATCGTACATCGAACTATTGAGTTCGCGCGGATGCTCAATGGCAGCTTGAACGGCACTCTTTGTGACAGCGTTGAAGACGACGCGGTGGATGTCTTTTTTGCGGCCTATCTCTTCAGCTAGATGGTGAGCGATCGCCTCACCTTCGCGGTCCATATCAGGCGCGAGATAAATGTGGTGCGCGCCTTTGGCGAGCTCCTGAATGCGCTCAATTTTATCTTTCTTACCGGTGATAGGGACCAAATCGATTTCAAAGTCGTCTTTGATATCAACACCTAGTTTAGACTTGGGAAGATCTTTAATGTGACCGTTACTGGCCACGACCTGGTAGCCGCGGCCAAGATATTTCTTAATCGTTTTAGCTTTCGAAGGAGACTCCACAATCACTAGGTCGTAGTCTCCACTCACCTTAGGGCTTCCTTCTGAGGAGCTGGCTTTGGTCGTTTTCGTGGCTGTCTTTTTGGCCGTTTTCTTTGCCGTCTTCTTAGCAGTTTTCTTGGCAGTTTTCTTGGCCGTTTTCTTGGCGGTCTTCTTGGCTGTCTTTTTTGAGGTAGACGCCTTCGTGGTCTTAGCGACCTTCTTAGCACTCATAGCTTACCTTTTTGATCGAGAAGTAAATCGACTTTCTCTATCTTCTATATAGATTATTGGCTGACTCTAACGAACATCAGTATTCAACAGATCGTCGATTTCTTCAAGATCAAATTCAGTGAGACCGTAGGGGTTCTCGCGAGCGTTGATGTCTTCGTCTAGGAATTTGCGCCCGATCTCCTGCTCAATCTCATTGAGTGACTCAAAAGCATTCGGGTCAGGTTCACCAGTTCTCTTCTCGACTCGCTCGAGGTCTTGCTGTTCAAGGAACGCGTCCTCGTCCACCTTGGCCTCATTGAGATCCTTCTCGGCCTCTAGGATTTCTTTCTCTAAGCGATCGAGTTCTTTGAGGTCGCGCTCGTAGTCTTTAATAACCGACTTGCTGCGCTCTTGGCGCTCAAGTTCTTCGAGCTCATCTTCAGTTAGTTGAATCTTGTCGGCCTTATCTAGGAGGTCTTGAGAGATATCGTCAAGGTTTAACTCAATGTCCAATTCATCGAGAGCTTTATTTTCTAATTGCTTAACATCATTTAGCAACGTCCCATTTTTAAGTTGCGTGACGCGTGCAGCCTGCTCTTGAGTTTTGGTGAGCGCAATTGTGCCTCGAGCAATTTCAGACTTAGAGTTGGTAATAAGAGCTGTGGCAAAATTATCAGTGAGAGAGACCACTGTGATCTCGCCAATTTTATAAGTCGGATCGGGAGTGATGCGCTTACCAGTGCCACGATCATAGAATGAGAAGAGTTCAAAGACGTTTCCAAGCTCAACCCCATCGGCGCGACCGCGGTCGAGGTAGACCACATCACCAAAGGCGAGACCATTATCAGACTCTCTGAACGCCCCCATAATGGCGGCTTCGATATTTCTAGGATTGAAAGTCTGAGTGATTTTTGAAATCCGCGGAGTATAAACAGTCACGCGGTCATGACGCTGAGTAATTCCTGAGAGTTCAAAGACCTCACACTCCCAAACTTGATTAACTTTGCGCTTGGCCTCAATTTGGGCAACGATGGTGTATTTATATCCCTTGCGATCGGCAATCTCATGCTCGACGAGCCCACCGGCAGTATAAATAGAGAATTTATCACCGGGCTTTACTTTTACGGATGAATCAAAATTCACATACACATGATCAAAGCGGCGAATAAAAACACTTTCGTTTTGAGCGGCTTCGATCTCACCTAAATCTTGAACGACGTTGGTGGTGAGAAAGGTATTGAGAAAGAAGCCCTCTTTTACATCAAAGACAATACGTGAATTGCGATCAAAGCCGGTGTCATCATATTCCTGAGTGGGCTCGCGGATAATGATGTCGGCCTGAGGTGGTTCATACTTTTCGTACTCTGTATTGAGGTACTCACGACCAAGAATCGCCAGGTCCTCGTAGGTTTCTTGAGAGGCGTATTGAAAGTAGACGCCTTGGTTAATCAATTTTTGGCGCTCGCGCAGCCATGGTGGCTCGGCATCGTCCCCAAACTGCCCGACATCGAGCGAACCCTTTTTCCCATCACCTGCTCCGAGACCCACTTTCGTGGGAAGCTCGCCGGCGCCTTCATTAAATGAGCCAAGCTTTACATCAGGCATCGCATCGGCAGAGCCGGTGTCAAAAACGAGAGTCATCCCCGGCTCAATTTCGTGGGGATTGGTGATATGTGGGTTAAGAGACCAAATTTTTGAGTAGTAAAAGCCTGAACCAAAGAGCTTTTTTGAAATCTTCCACAACCAGTCACCCTGCTGGACGACGTACTTGTCAATCTTGGCCGTAGCGGCGACCGCGTCCCACTCGTTAGCGGGGATTTTTGTTTCGACGAATTTTGAGAGCTCAAGAAGTTGCTTTTCTTCTTCACCCACATCGAAAATCTTAGTGCTATTTTCGATGAGCTGACCCTTTTGCTCTTGAATGTTCTGAGTGTTCACAACTTCAACCTTGCCGCCTGGAAGCGCTTCAGGTTTGATTAAGTCGAGCTCGCCACTCGTCTCCATTGTTTGGGCCTGCGTCTCTTTTTGCGGAGTGGGTGCGACAAAGTCATCGCCCAAGTCAGACTTAAGCGCCTCGAGATCATCAATTTCCTCGAGCTCAGAGAGATCCAGAGCATCGGTGGAGTTCTTCACTTCCTCATTGATAAGAATATTTGCATCTTCAGGAGCGGCCAATTCGAGCGCATCTATCTCCTGACCTCTCGCAAGTGAGGCCATCAATAGCATTGTAAAAAGAAAGAGCAGTTGGTTCTTTCTCAAATCCCTTTCCTACGCTCCAAAAAAGTCATGCAACATTGAGTAGTATTTATCTTTCTTAGCATTCAAACCGAGCTTTTCACTGCAAACAATTAAGCGACCAAGGGTCTTGAGAACAACCCCTGAGAAAGCATCTTGAGAAAGAATGCGCTCATAGACTTGCATTGATAAATCAAATTCACCCTGATTAAACATCAACTCTCCCAATAAAAAGCGAGCTCGCACCGCCACCTGGCGCACGGGAGAATTTTCAATCTTCTTAATGAGTTTGAGAGCTTCATCATTGCGATTGGCGTAGACCAAAGATTCGGCCTTGCGAAGAGTGGTGATTTGTCCTTCCACATCCACATTTTTATAATCCGGCGCAACCACAGTCGCAGCGCCACTTGAAATCATTGAAGGCACTGCGGAATTAGTATCGACGACTGTGTCGTTGCCAATCTTAGCAAAGACATCAACTGTTTCAGCAAGCTCTGGATTACTAGGGGTCGACTTCACTTGCGAGAGTTCTCCCACCAAATCACTACCCTCAGTGGGAGCATCAGCTGGTGCAGCAGGAAGATTCTTTGTTTGCTCTAACAAAGAGTTGTAGCGATTTAGAAGTTGGTCATACTGGGCTTTGGGGACAACATTAGAAGTATTGGAAACTGCTTCGCCTTCATCACCAAAGAGACTTCTCTTAGATGTAATCCAGGAACAGCCGGAGGCTAACAATAGAACAATTGATATAGCTAAGGCCTTCACTGCGTCCTCCATGACACGAGATTGCCACCTTCTCTTCTTGATAAGGTTGTCTTTCTCATAATCTCACGGACTTATAGTTTAAGTCAATGCAACATAAATCCTGCTCTTGAGAGATGGGCCCAGGTCATTTAAAGTCGAGCTTTAAACTCAGCTTAAAAAGGGATCATATGAGTGTGGATCAGAGACTCTTTCGAAAGATAATTCGCATTCCCAAAGAGGAGAGCGCCTTTGCCTACTTTCAACTCGAGGCCAATGAAGGTTTAGCATTTTACTCAACCTTACCTCACCTCGACGGCGACACCACCAGAGACCTTCAGATCACGGGCTCAATTACCACTCAAAAGGAGCTTGAACATCTTTTGAGCGAGCTCGCTAAAGAGTTTAAAGTAGAGATACTTACTGATGAGATTATTGAACACTCGCCAGGAGCACAGGAGTGAAGGGCCATATTTTAATTTTTTGCGTGCTACTCACCAGCATGATGTCGTGCGCTTCAAAAAGAGACAAAGAATGTCAACTTAAGCTCGGTGAACTCACCACTAGCTACCACGCCTCGGGCGCCACTCGCCTACACGACATGAGAAGACTGCGCGCCATCAATGATGCCCGGGATTTTTGTGTCGACCACGAAATAAAAATTGAAGAGGATCGCCAGACAAATGAATTGGAGCGCGCGGCGTGCCCAGAAGAACTCAAAAGCACGCGCATCATTCGCGTGAGTTGCCCCAAAGGCAGAGTTAAAAATTAATCATAAATTCGAGGGCAAAGTGATCTGAGTAACCCGCCTCGGCCGCACTACTGGCATTGTGATCATAGGCCCAAGGCGTGCCTGTAATCACGGAACCAAAGAGATAGTCGCGATCATCTTGATAGCGCGTGGGCCTTGTTAAAAATTCGGGCGCTACAATTTTAAAACTCTGCACATCCACCTTGGGAGCCCCTTGCTCTCCCGTCATCAAATTTTTGCTGACAAAAACTCGATCGAGTTGATTCCATTGCATCTCCTTAGCGTAGAAGTAAGAGCCCGGAGGAATGTTGCCGCGTTCATGATAGGAAAGCCCCGCGCGAAAGCTTGCTTCTAAGTCAACTAGCGCGGCTTCTTTTGTGAGCACATCTTTAAAGGGATGGGGATTCAGGCGATCAATGGTATTGAAATCACCCAGCGCGATGGCACTTGCATGAGAACTCTCACTCAGCACTTTGGTCATGCGCCCTTTTAAAAGCTTGGCGGCAATAATCTTCGTTTCATCGGGGTTTCCTAGTGAAGGCCAGTGATTGACGAAAACGTAGAGGGGCTTGCCATCAAGTTCAAAGCTCACTTCAAGAATAGGTCTCGTGGGCTTATTTTCAAAAAGGGGGTGGCGCAACTGATGCTCACGACTGGCAGTCATTTTTAAAACGCGCTCTCTCCATAAAAGAGCCACGTCGATTCCTCTTTCGTCGGGACCATTGCTGACAATATATTTTGAATATCCTAAAGCCTGCGCGAGCATGCCCACCACTTTTTCATTTTCAACTTCAGTGAGCGCCAAAAGATCAGGTAAGAGAGCGCGCGAGCTCATGATCACTTTTTTAATTTGTGAGATTTTAAGCTCGAGCTTCTGCGCACTCCAATCGGTCTCAAAGCACTCGCGCCGGCGATAACTTGATTTTACTTTCTCACACTCAGCGCTCTTTCCCGGGTAATCGCGAGGAAGAAATGTCCAATCATTCTTTCCTTCATCGTGAGTGACATCAAAGAGATTCTCGACGTTGTAGCTCATAACATAGAGTTCACGCCTTCCAAGCTCTGCTTTTGAAGGCGCGACTTCGGGAGAAGAGCAACCCAAGAGAATCACTGAGAGAGCAAAAGTAAAAATCAATGAACGCACAAAAACTCCTTAGAGACCCAGTTCTTTAACTAAGGCCAACACGTCCTCGTGGTGGGTCTTGGTTTTAACCTTGTCCATGACATGCTTGAGCTTGCCATCTTTACCGATGATAAAGGTCGTGCGCAAAATGCCATCAAACTCACGACCCATAAACTTTTTGGGCCCCCAGGCCCCATATTTTGAAGCAATGGCGTGATCGGGATCTGATAAAAGGGTGAAGTTTAGAGCGTCGCGCTCTTTAAATTTCACCAGGCGCTCAGGGCTATCGGGACTTACGCCAAGGACGACAAGACCCTCCTTATCAAATTTCTTTTTATGATCACGGATGCTACAAGCCTGAACCGTGCAGCCAGGGGTCATGGCCTTGGGGTAGAAATAGAGCACCACCGTTTTTTCTCCCTTGAAGTCCTTGAGAGAAACTTTCTCGCCTTTGTCAGAGATGAGAGTGAATGCGGGTGCCATGTTGCCAACTTTTGGAAATGCCATTTTTTCTCCTTATATAAAATCACCAGCGATCTCTGAGTGACCTCAACTTCACAAAGACCTCTTTATCTGAAGCCTCGTCAAGTGAGAGTGCACTTCTAAGGGCGAGATCGCCCAGCCTAAAAAAAGTATTAAATAAACGCTCCTCACCAATGGTCGTGAGAATAAATTCTCCCTGGCCTGCGAGCTCTCTGGTTTTTGCGAGGTACGAACTCGCCTCTTCATTGCCAGGTGTGAGACTCAAGGTAAAGCGTAGATTATTTTCCATGTAATCGTGACCCGGATAGACTAGTGTTTCATCGGGTAGTTTTGCAAGTATTCCATCGACACTTTCAAAGAGCACCTCGGGGTCCCCACCATTGTGACAATTACCCACTCCAGCGTTAAAGAGCGTATCGCCGGTGAAGACGGCCGCTAACTTATTGCCGCGATGATAGAGTAAGCACATATGAGAGAAGGTGTGACCGGGAGTATCGATAAAAGTGAGGCTATCGCCCTCAGCGCCGATTTCTTTTTTCTCACCGTCTTTAAAAGCGTGAGTGGCGCCGGGAATTTTCCCGAGCGCGCGTTGATGAACCCAGACTTCGCACCCTGTGGCCGCTCGAATTTCCACATTGCCCCCCACGTGATCAAAGTGTTCGTGGGTATTGATTACCGCGCGCACTTGTAGCTCGCGCTCGCGCACAATAGATAAAATCGATTCGGCAGCAAAGGGATCAACTATATAGCAATCCCCGGAGTCCTCAGTGAGAAGATAGGTGAAATTGCGAAGAGAATTATGATTATAAAATCGCTCAACCTTCATCGCTCACTCCTGATTAATGGCGCATTGGTGCTTGAGGTAGCGCATCAATGCCGCTATGATCTAAGGGTTTTTACCATATCGTCCTTTATAAGAGAGCGTCTATGACTCAAGCGCAAATCGTCACCAAAGTATTCCTCCTCGCCGTCACCCTGAAGGCCCTTATTGAGGCGTATCTTGACGCAAGAAATAAGAAATATATTCTTGAGCACCGCTCTGAAGTTCCTAGTTTTTTTAAAGAGCGCATCACCATGGAGGAGCATCAAAAAGCGGCCGACTACTCTGTGGCCAAAATTAAGACCAAGCAGATGTTTCAAATTTTCGAGATCGCCATTCTCCTTTTATGGACTCTTGG
Source organism: Bacteriovoracaceae bacterium (assembly GCA_048264885.1). Lineage (GTDB taxonomy): Bacteria > Bdellovibrionota > Bacteriovoracia > Bacteriovoracales > Bacteriovoracaceae > JBLWXV01. Next base: position 77,366 of record JBLXCO010000007.1, on the reverse strand, counting down.
CGGTGGACTTGAAGCACTTTTTCAAGTGGCCCAGGGCTTTCGCCTCTCTGCCCTCTCTACTGGTGTCGCCTTTTTTGGTCTCTTTGCTCTGATCTCTTCCTTTCTCTCTTTGCCCCAATCCATCTACACGACCTTTGTCATTGAAGAGCGCTTTGGTTTTAATAAAACGACACCTAAAACTTTTATTGTCGACCTTCTTAAAGGCATGCTCTTGGCCGTTGTTCTGGGCGCGCCGATTCTCTACGCCATTTTGTGGATCATGCAAGAGATGGGTGAATTGTGGTGGATCTATGGCTGGGGCTTTCTCACTGCCGTTCAGTTTATTTTAATGTGGGCCTACCCGGTCTTCATCGCCCCTCTTTTTAATAAGTTCTCTCCCATGGAAGAAGGCGAAGTAAAAGAGCGCGTGTTAAAGCTTCTAGATAAGACTGGCTTTCAAAGTAACGGTCTTTTCATCATGAACGCTTCAATTAGAAGTGCCCATGGCAACGCCTACTTCACCGGCTTTGGTCGCAATAAGCGCATCGTCTTCTTTGATACCCTCATTAAATCGCTGGCCCCCGATGAAGTCGAAGCGGTGCTCGCTCACGAGCTCGGTCACTTTAAGCGCAAGCATGTACTCAAGATGCTCATCAAAGCGGTGGTCATGAGCTTCATTGGCTTTTTTATTCTGGGGCTTTGTCTAAACTGGCCTCCCTTTTATGAAGGGCACGGTGTAGAAACCATGGCCACTCCCCTGGCCTTGGCACTCTTTTTGTTGGTCTCAGGCAATTACACTTTCTTTCTCACGCCCTTTAATGCTTGGAGCTCTCGTCGCTATGAGTTTGAGGCTGATGAATTTGCAGCGTCCTACTCTAGCGCGGACTCTCTGATTCACGCCCTGGTAAAACTCTACCGTGAGAATGCTTCCACGCTCACCCCTGACCCACTCTACAGCTCCTTCTACCACAGTCACCCACCGGCGCTGACTCGAGTAGAGTTCTTGAGTCGCCTGAGTCGTTAGGGTCTTTTTGGCACCGTATTAAGATTCGTCGCTGTAAGGATCAGATCTTCCCTTACAGCGATTTGCTATCTCCTTGAAAATTCGATGTATGTTTTACCGCCCTCCTCAAATCCTTTTGACGACGACTTGCAATGGAGCGATATTGGCACTGCGTACACGTTTATTAAGGAGCAATCCATGATGACATTTAAAAAGTTTCTCGCTCTTATCGCCCTTTGTGCTTTTGCCTTCTCTGGCCATGCGGCCCTCAGTGATATGGGCAGCACTGCTCGCGTGATTAAAAAGCCACCCTTCAATGATGATGGCCCAGGCGATGACAAAAGAAAAAAGGCTGCTCCCTACAATGGTGACGGTCCAGCCATTCCTCCCGGTGGAACAACTGGTGGCGGCAAGTAAGACGCGTTTGAATTTAACTAAAAGGAAGGCAGCTTTTTTAAGCTGCCTTTTTTTTGTCTTCGGAAGTGATGAGTTTCAGCGAGAGCTTAGTGTGATCTTGAACTAGTTTTTGCACTTGCATGAGATCTTTCTTCAGAGGTGGTGCTTTCGCACCTAATGCTCCCAGGACGCGAGACACTTTTATTTCAAGCTCTCTGGTTTCACTTGCAATCTCAGCGATCATCTCTAGCTTAGATTCTGCAATGGCCGCGCGAATGAGAGCTTTCACTTCTGTCTCACTATAAGTTCTGCCGCTATTCATATCCAATGGACCTACACTATCACCAATGGACGATGAGTGAGCACTCTGTTGTCTGCTGGGCATGGGCGTGACATTATTGGCAGCGGGCTGTGCCTGGGACTGTGCTGGTTTTTGACCGGGTTGCGCCGGCTGCGCTGGTTTTTGAGCTTGTTGCGGTTGAGCTCCTGCGGGTCTTGCGGCTTTAGGCGTAGGTGTGCCTGCAGCAGGCTGAGCGCCTGCTTCCATTCCTGGAACATCAAACTCTAAATCCACATTCGAATGAAGAGTCTCGCGCTTGCGCTTGGCCTCTTCTTCGCGTCTTAAGCGTTCTTGTTCCTCGGATTCGTCTTCAAATTCTAAGCCGAGATCCTTAGGCACCATCTATTTCTATTCCTCCAAAAATCTGAGGTCTCCATTTTGAGATTCCTCCATCATGCTTATCGGCCATTAGAAAACAAAAATGAGCATTCCCAAGTGATTGAGGCGGATATAAGCTAAGATTTACTCACTACAAAAACCAAGCAAAAGAATACACTATGCGAGTAACCATTCTAGACTGCGCCATCAAAAATCCCAGCGCCCCATGTATTGAAAGGTTAGAAAATCACTTCACTCAAGTGCAGTGGCAAACACTCGATGCCACCAAGACACTTAGAGGTGACCTTGACCGAGCACTAAACTCGGACTCTTACATTATTTTTGGTTCCCATAGCAATGTTGAAGATCGCCTTGAGTGGCAAATTGAGCTCGCTCACTTTATGAAAGAGAGAATTTTAAGGGGAGCACCAGTGCTAGGGCTATGCTTTGGCCATCAGCTCATGGCAGATGCTTTTGGTGGAGAAGTCATCAAGCGCAGGCAGGGAGTGGCCAGTGGGCCGCGCCTGGTGGAATTCACTAGCAGCTTTGGCGCTCTTAGAGCGGGAAGCACGCGCACGTTGGGGGTGTCCCACTCTTACGAAGTCGCGCGCATCCCGGAGAACTTTGAAGTGATGGCAATCTCCTCCGATTGCCCAACAGATGGGCTACGCCACAAAAGCCTACCCTACTTTGGCTTTCAGGCGCACCCGGAGGCCAGTGAGTCTTTCTTTCAAAACGAATGCCCGAATATGGATGAATCAACGCGGGCACTGGTTATGAGCGAGGGACTGCTCGTCATTGAAGCCTTTCTTCAAACGGCACTAAAGGTGCTGGCGTAATTTTCAAATTTGGCTTGCAGCTCAGCACTAAAGGCATTGAGCTGATCCGAGTCGATATCGAGCTCAGCAATCATTTCACCCGCGCTATTTTTGAGTGGAATCACAAGCTCAGAGCGCGTTGTGAGACTGCAAGCGATATGTGTGTCATCAGCGTTGACGTCAGCAACATTAACTGTCTTTTCTTCCCTTAAGGCCATACCACAAAAGCCTCTGTTAATCGGGATGCGCACGTGGTCTGTGGCGGCACCGATGTAGGGTCCTAAAACTAAGTCGGTACTCTCTTCCCCATTGAGATAGCTCGTCTTGTAATAAATTCCTGTCCACTGACAAATCTGCGGAGCAATCTTGCGAGCACCATCGACCCAAGCGAGCACTTTTAAGTGCTGAGCAAATCGCTCCCGCTCAAGCCCCTCATGTCCTCCTAAGAGAACACTCAGATGTTGTGCCCAAAGTTTCATTCCTGCTTGATTCAAGCCCATGGCATGAAATTCACCCACCTTCTTTTTTTGATAGATGAGATCGACTTTGAGGGCCTCCTGCGTGAGCTCACCGAAGGACTCAATCAATGTCATTTCACTGCCAGCAAAAATTTTATAAGAACTCGCCATCCCCTCACCCTTGGTATTAAAGAGGGGCAGGAAATCACTTAACTTCAGCTTGTTCATTTTAATCTCCGTAGGCGCATTGGATGATTTTATCTTTGAGATAGGTGAGATAGGGCTTTCTATATTTTTCTACTTCATTGTGGATTTCGTGATAGGCGCCTTCAAACTCTTTAACCATAAAAGATTTCTCAATCAGATTAAAGTAAGTTTTAATGTCGCTCACATTGACAATTTTATCTTCTGAGCCAAAGGTCACAAAAGCAGCTCCAAATGGGCGAATCGGACGAGAGAAGACTCGGCGACTGGCCCCCACCATCTCCAGCAGCAGTTTTGAGTGCAGCTTAAGCGCATTGAGCTTATCGGCAACGTAATCTTCTTTCACGCGAAGGTCGTGAGAGAGGTAGTTTAGATCAACCATTCCACCCAACTTCACGGAGGAGTTAAGAGAAGCCAAGCTCTTAAGTACTCCCGTTGGAGTGAGCTTTAAGATCGCCCCCGCAGGCCCGGTATAACCAACAGGTGGAGCATTCACAAAAACCGCCAATGGCCCATCCTCGGCGTTTTCAAGGGACTGAACATAATCACAAGTAATCAACGCGCCCATCGAATGGCCAAAGAGTAGATGCTTATCCATTTTATAGTGATCGCGCAGATAGGTAATGATCTCCCCCAAGTCGTTTCTAAAAAGAGTGAAGTCTGACACCCACGCTTTTTCCCCGCCAGATAGTCCATGGCCTCTTAAATCATATTGGAGAATATTAAAATCCTGAGAAAAGAGCTCTTGTAAATAATGATGGCGACCATGGTGCTCACCAATTCCGTGAGTGGCAATCAACCAAACAGGTTTGCCATTTTCCATGACATTTAAATGGACTTCTGTGCCGTCTTTCATGGTTAAAAATTTCTTTTCGCTAAACATAAGAACTCCATTGGATCGGTAGGGATTTATTATGAGTCATGGCCCGACCTTTGTCAGCCGTAGCAAGCTGCAAAAATACGCTGTTGATCAGACTCCCTTCTTCGAGTTAGACTGTTGTTGGAGGAAAATCGCTTATGTACTGTCCCAAATGCCTTAATAACACGCTCAGGCTCTCAAGTCGTGGTGTCGTTCACCTCATTATTAATGGCAAGCAAATGGACGCAGGGCGCTTTCTCTACAACACTCAAACCATGGACAAGCGCGAGCTCTTAAGCGAGCTCACGGGAAAGATTGAAGAATTTTTTAAGTGGTATTCGGGCTTTCGCAATCAAAGTGCGATTGAAGTCGTCGAACTCATCACTTCGGATGTCCAGTGCGAAGAGGGTTGCTCACTACCGCTCAATCAAAGAGTCTCCATTGTTGAAGTGCTCATTTCCGCCAAAGAACTGCGCTCTATCCTCGCTCGCATGGGCGAGAAGTACAATATGACGATTGAACTTAAAAATTAGTCGCGCTTTTTACGAGCGGCCCAGAGTCCTTTTTCAACTTCGGCAATCACTCTTCCCTTTTCATCCACCACATCGACTAGGAACGTGGGGCGAGAAACACCATCAGCTTCAATTTCGCGCTTCACTTGCTCTACTTCGGCAGCAGAAATCTCAAAACGGGCCCTCACCGTGGAGCGCCCTGGGCGCTTAAATTGAATCTTAGCGTTTTGATCCCAAACTAAGTAGTCGCTCCCCAGTTGCTCCATCAAAATGATCATGAACCAAGGATCGCACATTAAATAAAGAGAGCCACCAAACTGCGTGCCTACGTAATTCTTATTCCACCAGCGAAGCTTGAGCTCAACAATAAATCCCCCACTCTCACTGCGACGTGAACGCACACCTGCGCCCAAAAAGGGAGGATAGAAGTTCACGATTGCTTTAAGAAATTTTTGTCTAAAACTCACAACCATTCCACTGGTAGAATCGCTCATCTAGCGCTATGAAGGGAGCGATGAAAAAAATTGCCATGGGTCTCATTAGACTTTATCAGCTTATTCTATCACCCCTACTGGGTCCGCGCTGCCGTTTTTATCCTAGCTGCTCGGAGTATGCTCACCAATGCTTTGAGCATCTGCCCGTCCACCGCGCCCTTTATTTCTCAATGTGGAGACTTCTCAGGTGCGGCCCGTGGAGTGATGGGGGGGAAGACCTCCCCCCGAAGCACTAAATTACTGTCCTAGAATTTCACTGAGAATATAGAGTCCCTGATCAACGCTCTGGCCATTGCTAGTGCGATTGAGCGGACTCACCATCATCAGTCTGCCAGCATTTGCACCGGCCTCAAAACGAACCGCTTTTTGCTCACCGGCGGGAATACTGAGGCCCGTTGGAAGATTAACAAAGGCTTGATCTTCAATCGAAGTACTGAGATCAATCCACTTGCCTTCAAGCCCAAGGTAGTCGTCAGGCGTATTGGCATCAGTATTTTCGTGCAACATTGCAACCTTCATATAAAGGCCACCGGTTCTATTCTTGGCCAACTCGCTAAGACGAGCACTCACAATTGTGAGCGTAGAAAAATCATATGTTTTTTGCTCGAGAATATCAGCAATCGCCGGCACAAAATTTGGTGAAGTGCGCACTGGATTTGGTTGATCCCAAACGCTTCTCTCGTAAGCAAGTCTAAGCGCGCGAGTTTTATCAGCGTCCAATAGCACTGAGTACTGACCAGGAGCAATCACATCTGAGAGCCCATAGAGATTTTCAGAGCTAATGCCACCGAGTTCTTGCTCGGGCACGCCATCGCCATTGGCATCAATTTGAATTGAAACCTCACACACCTGCCAGCGACTCACTGGGCGATAAATCTTAAGACCAAATTGGATGATGCTCTCTGCGCCCTGCTCTAAGATACGGTATCCCACGGCCTGAAGATCACAATGACTTGAGCGAATGAGATCTTCTTGGCCAAGACTGGGTTTTCTCTCATCAAGTCCGAGGTAGTTAAAGAGTTCGACAGGAGCGGCGCTCGAGCCGTTATTCATAACTTTGAGCTCACTCAAACTCCCCTGGCGCTCAACTTCACTACCAGCAAAAGTTCTTAATGACAGCGGCAGAACTTCACCCGTTGGGCGGGCCACACCAAAGATCGTCGTATGGTAGGTCCCTTCATTCGACTTTAAGAAGACTCTTGCTTCTAATTCAAAAGTGCTAAGCACCTTGGCCGCTGCAAGCGTTATAAGCACTGTGAATTTTTGAGTAGCTCCAGGAGAGACAGTGATTTCCTCTTGCTCACTCGCAAGAGAAATTCCTTCAGAGTGAGTAAAAGAAAGGGCAAAGGTCTGAGCGCTCTCAGATATATTGCGCACACTGATTTCGCGGCGAAGAGTTTTACCGCTCATGAGTGGCTGAACTCCAAGACTAATGACGGCCGGGGCAAGGACGACCTTGGCGCTAGCAGCTTCAAAAACTTGAACGCGACCGGCCCCCTGTCTGGCGACATCAATTCTATTTTGCTCACTTCCCATCACTTTAGAGGTAGAGGCGACAATATTATAGATGTCTTGAGTACTAAGGTTTGGATAGCGCTCACGCATCAGTGCAAAGACACCGGCCATGTGAGGAGAACTCATACTGGTGCCATTAAAGGCCACGCCTTCACTTCCGCTGCCCATGGCAGCTGAGATAATTTGTTGTCCTGGCGCTGTAATCTCAGGTTTAAGAAGGCCATCGTGTGAGCGCGGTCCACGGCTAGAAAAACCGGTGATGGTATCAATCAGCTCAGGTTCGCCGATAACTTCTTCAGACTTAAAATCGATCGTCACTTTACCTTTTCGAAGTTCTTTTTTTACAAACTCACCCACTGACTGCGAAACCATGATGGCGCCAATCTCAACTGAACCATCGCCTCCCATTTGAATGGGCTCTCCGGGCTGGTTATTGGCAACGACTGCAGCGATGGCACCGGCCTGCTCTGCACGCGAGAGCTTTTCAAAGAAGCTCACTTCCCCGCGATCTATGAGGGCCACTCTCCCTTTGAGCTTGGCCTTCAACTCTTCACTTAAAGGCTTGGCAGCTAAACCGATATAGACGAGTTCTCCAGAGAGTTCATCAAAACTTTCAATGGGCTTAGAGATATCCCCTTCGATTCTTTTCACTAAGCGCTCACCGGCACCACTTTGAATGGCCGCGGCCTTAAAGCGCCAATTGTGCTCCATATTGTCGATACTCGCGGCTACCGAGAACGCCCCCTCTGAAGTTGAAGGAGATCCCACGATAAAAGGAATATCGCCTGAGTTACCGGCCGAAGCGGCAACGAGTACACCTGAGTTGGCGATATTTTTCATGGCCTCTGCGTAGAAAATAGCGGGCTTACCATAATCTCCGCCAAGCGAGAGATTGAGCACGTCGAGGCGATCACTTGGGTTGCCATCACCATTGGGGTCTGCTGCATATTCAAGAGAAGCGACGACGACATCTTCACCAGTGGCCCCTGAGCCAAAAACGCGAATGCCATAGATCATTGCTGATGGCGCCACACCGTCATAGGTATTAACTCCATCGCCGATTCCGGCCACTGTGCCGGCGACGTGAGTACCGTGCCCACCGCGATCTAGCGGATTGAGGTCTGGTCTTGGTAGCCCAAATTCTGGCTTTAAGTGTCCTGGTAGGTAGGCGTCTCCAACCAAGTCCACTCCACCCACAACGCGCTCGTTGGGATAGAGGTCACTGAGTTCTAATCCCGTCTCATTTTCGTAGGCGCTGGTGGTGCCCGGACCTTTAAACATTGCGTGGGTGTAATCAATCCCAGAGTCAATGACCCCAACCTTAATGGTCTCACCGGTTAAGCCCAGAGTATTTCGTGCCTTGGTCGCGCCGATAAAGTCAACGCTACTAGGTCCGGTGAAACTTTTTAAAAACGACTTCGCTAAGAGCTTTGGACGAGCAAACTTTGCGGGCTTATGAACCTTACTCACTCCCGTTAGTCCTAACACTTGATCTTCAAGTTCAATTGGATAGGCAACCGAGAGGGCATTCATCACAAAGCGGTAGCGATAGACGATGCGAATTTCACTTGAGAGCGACTTTAATTTTTCAATCAACTCCTCTTGCTCTTTTGTAACTGCCTCTAGAAGTTTTGGCTCGTAGGAAATCTCACCGTCATAAGTGGCGCTGGAGAAAACCGCAGGAGTGTGGAGTCTAATAATGGAGCTTGACCAGGTGTGGGTTTGAGGACGATCTGTAATGAGATCCGAACCAATTAAGCTCACTTTGGAAGTGGTGTCTTCTTTCTTTGCTGAACAGGCCACGAGCGATAGTAAAAGTGTGGCCAATAAAAATTTATTTATGCTGGGATTCATTCCCTTCCCCCCTCGATAAAATCGAATAGGGCTAAATACCCCTAGGCCCTTAATAGGGCAAAGGGGGGTGCGGAATTTTGAGGGTTTTACAGGGTAAAGTGCTTACAATGTAAGAAAATGTAAGGGTTAAAATTCTCTCTTAATACTCCAGGCGCGACCTGAGCTCGCCCCATCTTGAAGTTCTACGCCCATGGCGAGGAGTTCATCGCGTATTTCATCGCTCATGGCCCAATTCTTCTCATCGCGTGCCTGTTGTCGTTTTTGCACCAGCGCCTCAATCTTTTCAACGTCGAGACCTTTCTCGGCAATCAAGACATCATCGAGGTGCTGCAACATTGAAAGGGGTTCTTCTTTAAAGAGGGCCATCAAGCCGCCTTTATCAGCAATCCACTCCATAAATGCTTTGGCACTGGCTTGAGCACTCGCATCTTTTTTCTTTTTGCCCACATTCAGACCGTTGAAGGCCCTGACGGCTTCATAGATCGCGGCCATGACTTCACCGGTATTAAAGTCATCATTAAGAGCACTTTCAATTTTGCCATCGAGCTCTTTTAAAAGCTTTGCAAACTCTGGGGCGACTTTTCCATTGGAGTCGCTGACCACTTCGCCGGCGGTGAGAAGCGCACTATAAACGCGCGCAAGCCCCGAGATGGCGCCGAGGATTTTTTCCTCATTAATATTGAGCATGCTGCGGTAGTGGGCCGAGAGCATGACAAATTTTAAAATTTCCGGGTGATACTTATCCATGAAAGCGCGCGCCGTAATCACATTACCCAGCGACTTACTCATCTTCTGATCTTTCATATTGATGAAGTTATTGTGCATCCAATAGCGACAGTAGAGACAACCTGTTCTGCCCTCGCCTTGAGCGATTTCGTTTTCGTGGTGGGGGTGGATTAAGTCGATTCCCCCGCCGTGAATATCGATCGTCTCGCCTAATATTGACTGAATCATGGCCGAGCACTCAATGTGCCAGCCCGGACGGCCTTTGCCCCACGGAGAATCCCACGCTGGCTCACCTGCCTTAGCGGGCTTCCACAAGACAAAGTCAAAGGGGTTTTTCTTTTTATTGTCGACTTCCACTCTTGAACCGGCCTCGAGCTCGTCGAGCTTCTTACCAGAGAGCTCGCCGTACTTAGCAAAGGAGTCCACAGAGTAGAGCACTTCACCATCGACTTCATAGGCGACACCTTTTTTAAGGAGGTCATCCACAAACTCGATAATCTGGGCCATGTACTCAGTGACTTTAGGATTTTGATCGTGGGGTTTGAGTCCTAGGCGCGAGAAATCCTTTTTGAATTCTTCGATATAGCGCTCACTAATAACTGAGCTCTCAACCCCTTCATCAATGGCCTTTTTAATGATTTTGTCGTCCACATCCGTGTAGTTGTAGACAAAGGTCACATGACTGCCGCTCTTTTCCAGCCAGTTGCGAACCAAATTGAAGAAGATTGCGCCTCTAAAATTGCCAATGTGAAGGAGGTCATAAACGGTGGGGCCACAAACGTAGAGCTTGACCTTGCCAGGCTCAATACTCTCAAAATTTTCTTTAGTCTTAGATAACGTGTTGTAAATTTGTAGTGGCACCTTTCCTCCGAATCGGTTAGTTCTGCGAAGATTATATAAAATAAATATGACACAAAAGCGCCACGCTTTAAGCGGCTGCGCGCTGACGCTTGCTGGCTCCCTGGCGGGCCCTCTAAAACCAAACGGCTTTAGAGAGTATACCATGCTAAGTCCTACAAAGGACTAAAGTTTACTTACCCTTTTTGTCCATAATTTGTTAAGGTCCCCCGAACTTACAGGGCCGTCGGAAGAGCTTGCCGCAGCACCCAAGCTCGGATATAAAGACATATAGGTCTTTTTTAGCCCTATTTTATTAGCTTCGATTTGGATCGCTCATGAATTTGCAAACATACCAACACGGCCGCGAAGAAATTCTAGGTTGTGAAGTTAAAGACGAAACCGGACTTAACGACTTTCAAAAACTCCCCAGTGCGAGTGCGATTTTTATTCCCCGAGTGGGAATTGAGCGCTTTCGCGTGCCGTTGCGCTTTGTTCACAGTGATGGCTCTATTATCACTCACGACACTCACGCCTCGATGTTTATCGAGTTGGCCAAGGGAAAAACTGGCGCCAATATGTCGCGCTTTTGCGCTATCCTGCAGCGCTACGCTGAAGACAAAGTGGTCGACGCCGACTTCTTTAAAACAATTCTTCGCGCCTACCGCACAGAACTGCGCGACTACGACAACGAAGAGTTGATTCCCAAGTCCTACCTCACGCTGGACTTTAACTATGCCGTTAAGCAACCCAGTCTCAAGAGTGGAAACTGGGGTTGGCAATACTACAAATGTAAGCTCGCAGGCGTTGAAAATGAAAAAGGTGAGATCGACATGGCCCTCACCCTACACTACGAATATAGCTCGACTTGCCCTTGCTCTCTTTCCATGGCCAAACAATATGAAGAGTCTCATCGCGCGGGCCAAATCACTGAGGGCAATGGTATTGCCACCGCCCATTCCCAGCGCAGTGAGGCCACCGTTGAGGTCCATTACAATATCGATAGTGACTTCACCATTGATGAACTGATCGCGCTGCTGCGAGCAGCGATTCCCACTGAAACTCAAAGCTTAGTGAAGAGACTAGACGAGCAAGCCTTTGCTATTTTAAATGGTGAGAACCCGATGTTTGTTGAGAATGTTTCAAGGCGACTGTCTGTTGCCCTTGACTCTGATAAGCGCATCACCGATTGGCAGGCGAAGATTGAGCACTATGAATCTCTTCATAGTCACAATGCGGTTGCCTACATTCAAAAAGTTAAATGATCAGAGGGGCTAGATCCCCTCTTTAACTAAGATGTGACCATCCACCCATTCATCTTGAACGCGCACTCCCCAATGAAGGTGAGGCGCGGTTGAGCGTCCAGTATTGCCAGCTAGTCCAATGATCGCTCCCTTGGGAACAATCTCACCCACCGTGGTTTTGAGGACCGAGAGGTGACAATACATCGTCATCACCCCTAGGCCGTGATCGATGATCACGGTGTTGCCGTTAAAAAAGAGATCATCGGCAAAGACAACTTTTCCCTTATTGGCGGCCGGAATGGGAGTGCCGGTGCGGGCACGAAAGTCCGTCCCTTTATGAACGGCGTCCTTTTTATTGTTAAAGACACGCCTTTTCCCATAGTAGCTCGTCACTTTTGATTTTAAGGGAACGCTAAAAGGACTATCAAAGAGGGCGCGGTCAAGAATCGCCTCGGCGTAGACGCGGCCCAGCTCCTGAACTTCTGATTGCCAGCGGGCCAGGTCTTTAGCGCTTAGATCGACGTGCTTTTTACTCACCCTTAAAGTCTCGAAGGGATAACTATGGTCTTGCGCCACAATGCTCAAGACCGGGACGTCTCTATTTTCAGGGTCATCGTTAAAGCGCAGTGAGCACTCAGTAGTGCCATCCTTTTGCTCGTAGGGGACGGCGACATAGGCGCGCAGAAAACCCTGTTGAGAGTCAAAGCCAGTGAGCTTGCCATCGCAAAAGAGCCTGACATCTCCCCAACTCTGCTCAAAGGGAATCATCACCTTCTTTGGTTGCCCGCGAGCCACAATAACTTTTTGAATGGTCACTGAGGGAAGTTGATACTCGGTTTTTTGTTTTTGCTGAACGGGCCGAATACCCGAGCACGAGAGGGCCAGTAGTAAACAAACGACTGCTGCGCCTAAAACTTGAAAACTCTTCACTTTAACGACTCCTTTGGTCCCCCTATTATTAAGTTTTCTAGGCTTCATTGCAAATAAAGTCGGAGCGGCTTATGATAGATGAGTTGTCAGTGAGAAATGGTTAAACACTTAGGAAGAGATGTTTTATAAAATTTGTCACCTATTAGCACTTGCCGTCGTGCTCTTTTCACATAACGTAAACGCCCAAGTCATCCTCATCGACCCAGGACATGGCGGTGAAGATTGTGGGGCCAAGGCCAGTCTCACCGAAGGTAAGAAAAAAACAGAGATCTGCGAAAAAGATCTCGCCCTTTCTATTTCAAAAAAAATTCACGAAAAACTTGATAAGAACTTCAAGGCCTATCTCACACGAAGTGTGGATCGCACGGTCACTCTCCAAGAGCGCGCCGACTTGGCCGAAAAGATTAAAGCAGATCTCTTTATCTCCGTGCATCTCAATGCGAGTGCGCATCACTCTTCCCATGGCTATGAGACTTTCTACCTCGACAATCACAAAGACGCCGCGGTTAAAAAAGTTGAAGAAATTGAAAACTCCAACGTCAAAGGTGAAGATCTCATCGTCAATCAAATTCTCATTGATCTGGTCATTGATCGCACGGCCCCACAATCAAAAAGCCTGGCCCGTTCAGTTCACAGACGCCTCAATTCAAAAGTGAAGACGCGCTTTAGACTAGTCAATCGTGGTATTAAGCCCGCAGTTTTCTATGTGCTTGCCCTTTCAAAGCGACCGGCCATTTTATTAGAGGCGGGCTTTATGTCTAACGATAAAGAGATGCACAAAATTTTGGATGAAGACTTTCAAGAGCGCTACGCGCAAGCGGTTGCCGAAGGCATTCAAGACTACTTTGCTAAGAAGCCCACCATCTCACTCTTTTGAGTGCGACCTCAGCATCAAGACAACCCCGCCGCCAATCATAAGTGCCGAGAGAATTTGCCCCATGGTAAGGGCATTCAAATAGAGACCGAGCTGAGCATCGGGAGCGCGAACAAATTCAACTAGAAAGCGCGAGACTCCGTAGAGCAAGAGAAACTTTCCACTTTGATGACCCACTTCACGCAGTCGATGGCGCGATCTCCACATCAACACTCCGGTGAGAACTCCCTCAAGGAGCGCTTCATAGAGCTGGCTCGGGTGTCTTGGAAGGCCATCACCGTAGCGAGGAAAGATCATCGCCCAGGGCACATCCGAAATGCGCCCGGCGAGTTCTCCGTTGATAAAATTAGCGAGCCTACCAAAGAATAAAAGCGGGGCGACCGTCGTGGCCGCCAAATCAGTGTAATGGCAAAAGCGAAGATTATTTTTTCTGGCCATCCACCAAGCTGAGAGCCACACCCCTAGCAGTCCGCCATGAAAACTCATCCCCCCTTCCCACAGATAGAAAATTTTTAAAGGATCATTTAAATAGTAGCTAGGGTTATAGATGAGAACGTAAGTGAGTCGCGAACAAATCAGCATCGAAAAAAAAGAGAGGATGACGTAATCGCTCGCGAGCTTGGGGGCAACTACAGTGTAGTCCTCTTTTGCCATTTTCGGCACCAACCACAACAGCCACACATAGCCACCAAAATAAACCAACCAGTACCAAGGGATCATGATGTCACCCAGGGAGATGGCGATAGGATTAAAATCGACGACGTAATGACCCAAGTGTTGATCCTCTCAATCTGAAGTGCTACTTTCCATGATGCCCCTAGAGTTCCTGTGAGGTCAAATATGAAGATCGTTCTGGCTAGCACTTCTCCCTATCGTCGCGAGCAATTGCAAAAGCTGGGTTTTGAGTTCAGCGCTCACCCACCAAGATACGATGAAGCCCCCTTAAAAGAGCAAGGTCTTCCCCCTCTCGCGCTCTCAGCGGCCCTGGCCCTTGGCAAGGCCCAAAGCTTGGCCCACCAATTTCCAAACGATCTTATTATTGGCAGTGATCAAGTCGCTCACCTGGAGCAGCAAACTCTCAGCAAGCCCGGAACTCGCGAGCGCGCCTGTGAGCAGTTAAAAATGATGGCGGGCAAAACGCACACACTCTCAACCAGTGTGGCGATCCTTGGCCCCCAGGGAGCGCCGATTGTTTTTAGCAACCAAACCCACCTCACGATGCGCTCACTAACCGATAGCGAGATTGAAAGCTACGTCCAACTTGATAACCCACTTGATTGCGCCGGCAGTTATAAAATCGAAAGCTATGGCATCTCTTTGTTTGAGGCCATCGACACTAGCGACTTTACCGCCATCATCGGCTTGCCGCTCCTGGAGCTTGGCAAGCATTTACGCGCGCTGCTTCACTCCTAATAAAGACTGACAATTGCTGGAAATAGGCCCTATTGGCGCACTCCAAAATTGATAAAGCGGGGGCATTCAAGCTAGCGTAGAAGATCAACCACACATGCTTTGGAGATTTTCGATGAAGAAACTACTCGCCCTCGCCCTTATGTCCCTGCTCTTTGCTTCCTGTGAAAATATCGACGGCAAATTTGAGGCCCACAACACGCTTGAACTTAGAGATGGAAATAGCACCGACACCATTCGCCCCGGTAAGTATGAAGCTGTCATCAAGCTTAGAAAGAGCAAAGTAAAGCTCAAGCTCACTGATGACAGTGGCAGTGACACTTATAACTTTAACCTGCCTAAAAATGTTGACCTGCCAACCACAAATGGAAGCTTCTCTTTAACCAGTGCTCAAGTGGAGCAACCCTATGATGTGAGCGGAAAAATTGAAACTGATATCACTATGGGCACACTTCGCCGTGAGCGCGAGAGCTGTCAATATCAAGAGCCCTACACTGTTTGTTATCCAACTGGTAACGGCGGTCGCACTTGCCACACTGAGTACCGCACCCGCTATGGTTTTCGCGATGTCGAGTATCGCATCCGCACACAAGACCAGCGCATTAGCTTTAACCTCCTAAGACCGGCGACTTCCGGAATTGAAGGTCGCTTCACTGGCCGTGAAGTCACTGCTGAGCGCGTTTATCAATACACCGGTCGTTGCTGGTAATTTCAACTGCTAGGCCCGATTTAATCGGGCCTTTTTTTTATGAACTCAAAACGCCTAGAATTTCTCAAAACGATTCTCTCCGAGCGCCTCGCCGATCAAGGCGATCGCGAGCTCAATAGCTTTGAGCGTAGCGCGGCCGTGGCCTTAATTTTAGGCGGAGAGAATTCCAGGGACATCCTCTTTATTCACCGCTCTGAGCGCGAGGGCGATCCTTGGTCAGGTCACATTGGTCTGCCCGGCGGAGGAACTGAACTGGGCGATGAAGATCCTCGCGCTACCGCCATTCGAGAGACGATTGAGGAAGTGGGTCTTAATTTACAACAGGCCAATTACTTGGGACTACTCAAGCGCATGCAGCTCCATAAGCTTGGAAGCCCCATTGACTTTGGTCTTGAATGTCATGTTTTTCATCTCCATCAGGGTTTTGATCACGCCCTAGAACTTAATCCGAGTGAAGTCGATGAAGCCTTCTGGGTTTCTCAGAATGAGTTATTTTTAGGGCAAAATTTAAGTGAGGAGACTTTTCACTTCTCAGGAGTATCGAGAACTCTTCCCTGCATCAAAGTGCGCGGAAAAATCATTTGGGGCATTACCTATATGTTACTAAGTGAATTTCAAAAAATTCTGGCCCAGAGTGGAAAGAACGAATTTCTTCCTCTTCCCCCCTATCCTTATCGTCGAAGCTAGAGCCCGCCAGAGACATCAATTTTTTCATCGGCGTGAATATAGCGTCTTCCTCTGCGATCAACTTGCCAACAGTCGTCGCCCTTGATGCGCTTGAGGGGACAGCTCTGCAAAGAAGCATAGGTCCAATAGCGCGGGCCATCTTCGGGGTAATTATCTAGGCGCTTAGGTGAGCCCATCCCCACATGCAATGTTTGGCAACCAATCCCCACTTGGAGGTTTAACCCTTGGTCTTTATAAAGGTCGCAGAGATATTTCTGCGCCTGGGCGCGCTGCTGGGGTGTTTTAAAGTCGAGATCAAACCCGCGGGCCTGAATGTGATCACTCTGACCAGCGCCCCCCACCTTCTCGTTATAACAGCGTGGGCGATACCAGTTGCGAATCGTGATCCCGTTTGGCCCGGTCGGGTCACCATCATTAATCACCGCGCGAAGTTCTGTTGCAAGCTCCGCTTGCACGGCACCGCTTGGCCAGCGACACTGAGGAGGGAGTAAAATGCGATGACCACAAGCGCGAGCGGCAGTGGCATTATTGGGTGTCACCATCTCGCGAGCGGTAAAATTACTAATGATTCCCGCTTCGTTGAGATAGTCTTGAAGACCACTGGCACTTTCTTCAAAGTTTTTAGGATGGGGAACATGACCATCTAAATGCTCTGAGACACTTAAAAGATCATCAATCTCTCCTGAAGTCAGATCGGGACATTCGCTAGAGCCCTTCATGTCGTAGAGGTCTTCTGGTGACTTATACTTACTACTAGGATGGCGATGACTTCGGGCCTCCACCATTAAGTCTCTGACCTGCTCATAGTCTTTAGCAAAAGGAGCACTCATCGAATCACACATTGAAATCTCATAGGACTCAGGTCCCTTGGGGTGATCGACAAGCGTGCGCTCGGGTGACTTTTGAGGAGTGGAACAAGAAGAGACTACAATTAGAACGGCAAGTGTTATCTTTTTCATGCCCTTCATTATAAACAAAAAAGGGAAAGGATCAGCCCCCTGCAAGACTTGCTTACCCGAGTAAAACACTAGAGAAAACGCGAGCGCTCCTGGGGTGTGGGCATGCGACAAGTCTCCGATTTACCAAAGATTTTATAGCGATTGCGCGCAATCAGCTTATAAAAGAAATCGCGAATAAAGCGCGGGACGAGATAAAACAGGCGCATTATTTTCCAGCCGCCTCCCAGGGCAATAAAAACTTCCATCGCGGCCGTGCTCTCTGTGTAGACTTGGCCATTTTTCCACAAGACAACAGAGCTTAGGGAGTTGCGATAAGGGCTTAGAGCGTCGATCTCGCGGGCGAAGTCCCCTTGCAACGGAGCAAAGTAGAAAACTTCCTCATGGTCGTGATTCAAAACAAAATCCACAAAGGCGTTGCAGAGTCCACAGACGCCATCAAAGAAAATGACCGGGTGTTCGTGAAAGTCCATTTATAACTCCACCCTTGGGCTTCTCATGGTCACAAATTCTTCCGCACTACTGGGATGAATTCCAATGGTGGCGTCAAAATCTTCCTTAGTAGCACCGGCCTTAAGCGCCACTGCTCCCAGCTGGATAATCTCAGGAGCATCTTTGCCCACCATATGAAGGCCAATCACGCAGCGATCCTCCTTGCGCACAATCATCTTCATAAAGGTGCGCTCATCTATGCCCGAGAGCGTATGCTTTAAAGACTTGAAGTTTGATTCATATATTTCAACATCAATGCCCCTTCTTTCACACTCCTCTTCGGTGAGTCCAACGGTTGCCAGTGGCGGCTGGCTAAAGACTGCTGAGGGGAGATACTCATAACTCATTTTCGACGTCGCCCCCGCTTCACCTTTAAAGTTTTCTCTCGCCCACAAACTCGCTTGCATCAGGGCCACAGGAGTGAGATTCACTTTATCGATACAATCACCTAGGGCGTAGATACTGGGGACATTGGTTTGAAATTTTTCATTCACTTTAATGGCGCCATTTTCGGCCAGCTCAACCCCAAGCTCAGCAAGACCAATATCAGTCGTCTTAGGAGCTCTTCCAGTAGCGAAGATAACTCTTGAAACCAGTCGCTCTTCATTATTATCGAGCGCGACTTTATACTGCTCTCCCCTTTTTTCAATGTTTAAAACATTGTGGCCAATAGTCATGGCGATACATTTCTTTTTGTACTCATCAACTAAGAAGGAAGCACAGCCCTCATCAAACCCGCGCAGAAATTTTGAGCGCACTATGAGTTCCGTCTTCACTCCAAGGCCTGAAAGAATGGCAGCAAATTCAACGGCAATAAAGCCTCCCCCCACAATCAAGACGCTCTCGGGCTTTTCTTTAGCTTCGAAAATATCGTTGCTACTCCAAGCGTGCTCACTGCCCGGAATATTGGGAATATCTGGCCAGCCACCCACGGCCACCAGAATTTTTTCGCCAGTAAGAGTTTGATCGCCCACCTGAACTTCATGAGGACCGCTCACTCGGGCCGAACCTGCATAGAAATCGACGTTATTATTTTTAAGAAGTTTTAAGTAGATCTCGCTGAGTCTTGAGATTTCTTGGTCGCGACGCTCTTTGAATTTACTCCAGCTAAATTCAGCTTCAGGCACTTGATGGCCAAAGCCCGCTGCCGCTTTAAATTCTTCATGAAACTCACTGGCATAGACCATGAGCTTTTTAGGAACACAACCTCTAATCACACAGGTTCCACCCGGGCGATATTCTTCAATCACCGCCACCTTGGCCCCAAAGGAAGCACTAAAGCGAGCGGCGCGCACTCCGGCAGAACCGGCGCCAAGAATGATGAGATCGTATTTCGTCGACATAAGTTGAAACTCCTTGCGCTTTAAAAGAGTATAAAGCGCAAGGAGTGAAATGCCTATTTTAGGAAGGTCTTATTGATTCAAGAGATAAGCGAAAATCAAGGGGGCCACGATGGTCGCATCCGACTCAATCACGTACTGCGGAGTCTCTACGCCCAGTTTACCCCAAGTGATCTTCTCAGAGGGTGTCGCGCCAGAGTAAGAGCCAAAGCTAGTGGTTGAATCACTAATTTGGCAGAAGTAACCCCATAGCGGACACTCGGTGCGCTCTAGGTCTTGGTGCAGCATAGGAACGACGCAAATTGGGAAGTCTCCAGCGATACCGCCTCCAATTTGGAAAAAACCAACTGAGCTCTTAGGCGCCGTTTCTTCGTACCAGTGCGCCAAGCGAATCATAGCGCCGATGCCGTGCTCGACCGTTCCCACATTTTTCACGTCGCCACGAATATTGGCGGCGGCGTACATATTGCCAAGGGTTGAATCTTCCCAACCTGGAGTGACAATCATCAAATTCTTTTCTTTAGCGGCAAGCAGCCAGCTATCTTTGGGGTCAATTTGAAATTGGCTCTTCACTTCTTCGTCTTCAAGAACGCGCCACATGAATTGGTGGGGGGGAAGAACTTCACCCTTAGCGTCCATTTCCTTCCAGTACTTGAGAACGACGCGCTCGATTTTTCTCATCGCCTCTTCTTCCGGAATACAAGTATCAGTCACGCGGTTGAAGCCACCTTCAAGTAGCTCCGCTTCATCTTCAGGTCTTAGGTTTCTCCAATTGGGTACGCGCTTATAGTGATTGTGGGCCACGAGATTAAAGACGTCTTCTTCAAGGTTAGCGCCAGTGCAACTAATAGCGTGAACTTTACCTTGGCGAATCATTTCAGCGAGTGAAATTCCAAGTTCTGCGGTACTCATGGCACCGGCCAGAGTAATCATCATCTTTCCCCCGCGAGCGAGGTGGTCTTCATAGGCCTTAGCGGCATCGATCATAGTGGCGGCGTTAAAGTGACGATAATTGTGCTCAAGAAAGCTGCGAATTGGCCCAGACATAAGGGTCCTCCAAAAAGGTTTAACTTCCTGGCTTTTAAGTCCAATTTCACCGGGTGGCAAGCACTCTTTAAGCTATGGGTCTAAAATAACTTGGACTTTGCCTTGAGAGCAAGAATTCGACTGACGCTTTGGTCAATTCGCTCTACACTCAGTCGCCCACTGAGGACCAACTCTTTGATGATCCCATGGGCCTTAGAGGCGATATCCTCGTCGTAGATGAGGTTGTTACCAAATAAGAGAATATCAATCCCCGCATCTAGGGCGAGAAAAATTGCTTCGGCCAGGCCGTAGTGATCGGCAATGGCACCCATATTCATGTCATCAGAAATGATCACCCCTTCATAGCCTAATTCTTCACGCAAAATTCCACCAATTGTCTTCTTTGACAAAGTGGCCGGGTAATTGGCGTCGAGATGGCGATTAAAAATGTGAGCACTCATAATGAGGTCAACGCTCTCTTTTTTAATGAGCTCCGCAAAGGGAATCAGTTCACGTCGGCTCCAAGATTCAGACACATCCACTAGCCCCTCGTGCGAGTCGGCATCAGAGCTGCCATGACCAGGAAAGTGTTTAATGACTGAAATGATATCTTGAGAAGCCTGCCCTTTAATAAAGGCTTCGCAGTAGCGCTCGACTTTATGAGGGTCACTTGAAAAGCTGCGCCCTAGAGAACCGATAACCGGATTGTGGGGATTGACGTTAACATCGGCAAGTGGCGCAAAGTTGACGTTAATACCTGCGGTTCTGAGTTCTTTAGCGAGTACGGCGGCACTGCGAGTCACCTCTTTTAGGTCCTTATGCCCTAGAGCTTCGGGAGAGGGCTTACTTTGAAAGCCGTAGCGAGATTTAAGCCTAGAGACGCGCCCTCCTTCTTCATCAACTGAGATAAAAAGTGGAATTTTTGAAAGTTTTTGAAGATCAGCGCTAAGTTTTTTTAACTGAGCCGGAGAACTTACATTGCGATCGCGCGTCTTGGTTTCCACATCATAATCAAAGTAAATAACACTGCCGACATGATAGTCTTTAATCGCGCGCTCGATATCAGAGCTTGGAGTCATTCCTCTAAAGCCAACCAAGAGTAGTTGGCCAATTTTTTCATCTAAACTCATTTGATCCATTAATCTTTCGACCTTTCTATGCGTTTTAAGATTGCTTTTGGCATAGGATAGGCCAGGCAGTCCGATTGTTAAAACGGAAAAAAGGGTGATCAATTTTTTTGACAGAGCTGATGTATTTGAATTTTTCATGCCCCCATCTTAAGGGAAGAGACCCATGTCGTTGGGCCCGCCGGGCAATAAAGATAGGGGTGTGAAAAGATTAGACAACCACAACCCATTGAAATTCCATATATTTCTGGTCTTTATGACTCTGCTCACTTAACTTAATGGAATGAGAAAAATTGCGCTTTTACTCATTTTTTTTGTCAGCGATCTTTGGGCCTGTGAACTGGCCCGACCAGTGAAATTTATCCCAGAGAGCGAGATTGCCAATGAGATTCTCACTCGCCTAAACCCCCAGGTGAATCAAAAAGAGCCTAGCGCACTCATCTACAGTGATCCGAGCACTCATGATCGCGACCCAGGCCAAGCTTGGTCACGCTATCCCATTCTAGTAGACCCACTCACTGCTTACCAAAGTATCCTCAGAACGATCGGTCCCCTGCTCCAAAACTGTGAAGGTCAATTCAACCAGCTTTTAAATCAGATCAACGGGCAAAAACAATTTTTAGCGGGGCTAGAGAGAACAAAAGTAAAAGTCTACCTCTACACCAACAACCCTATGCTTGAGCCATTTGTTGAGAGAACTAGAGAGATATTAAATGCCCATGAGAACCAGGGCCTCATTCAGTTGAGTCCTGGTGATGAAGTGACTCGGCTTCAGTTTAGAGTCAAGTTGGGCTCAAAGTTTAAGAGAGCTGCTATCGACTATACAGATGGTCAACGAAATTTAGGAAACTTTGATATTAATTTAAATGTTGTACCGGACCAGTACTTAACCGCTGGCGAAGTGGCCGCGCTCATTGCCACAACGATTCAAGAAGAACTCCCACTGCACTTAAAGCTCTCACTCTATTCGATCCCTACACCCAATTGGTTGGTGCAAATAGGAAGCTTAAGTAGTGACACGCTCATTAGAACGGGCAATAAAATCTACCTACTAATCTTCTTTCTCATCTTCTTTAGCTTGCTTAGCAAATGGTGGCACAAAAGAGGGGCTCACCTCAAAGAGAAAACCACCAAGTAGCTTCTGATAATTTAAGCTTGAGCCCGTTACGCTTGCTCCTACGGGAGGTGGGAGAGCGACAATCTGATTGAGTGCACGAAGCTGATCATCACCTCTGGCCGCCACTTCATAGAGTTTGGCCAAACTTGCCCAGACGTTCAGCGCCCACGGCTGATTTCCGTAGCGAGAGGCAATGCTCTCAAAAAATGCGACAAGGCGCTCATGGCGAGTCTGCCCGTTATCCACGAGTTCGACGACTCGCTCACCTCCAAAGTGGCGTAGGACGACGTCACTGCTAGCAAAGACCTCTGAGGAAGCGTAGAGCGTGTCACTGGACCAAGTTCTGGGCATTATTAAAAAAACACTTCCGCTTCTTTCTTCATCGAACTCAAACGAAAGTACGGAACGACGGGTTGGGCTACTTAGAAATTGCCAAAACTTCTTTCCCGCATAAAACTCTACTCCAATCGCGCGAGCAAGCCCCCACTCACCCAATTGGTTGAGACCAAGTGTATAGACTCGGTCCTCAACCATGAGCTCAGGAGTTAGCTCAGCATAAACTTCCCTCCAACGAATGGCCGCCGTATCAGCAAAAGGACGGGCCCGTGACTCAAAGAGCAACAGGTAAGAAAAGATTTTATAGCAAAAAAGTAGCGCGATCATATACTTCAAAGGGCGAAGAAGCCTTCCGCCTAAATGATCGATTAGAAATTTTACGAGTGTTTCAAAGCCTATTAAAAGACACACAATCATCATGGGAATGATGATAATGAAGTACTTATATAAGAGATTCCAATTGATAAAGGTTGCGAAAGTAAAAATAAAAATCAAGCTAAAACTTGTGAGTAGAGCCGCCCAAAATTGGGCGCTTTTATTTTTATGAGTGAGGGCCATGAATAGCCCAGCGCCTGCAAGTAATAAATCAGGGTAAAAATGGCGATAGGAGTGAATGGCGCCTTGGAGATAGTTCTTACCGGTATCAAATAAGTGTAAGAGGTAGCCTCCCGGATAATCTGAGTTAAATTGCTGGAGTTCAAAAGACTTAAGAGTAATTAAAATAAGTAGCGGCAAAAAAAGCAGTCCACTAAAGACCTGCATTAAGAAAATTGTTCTCAGTCTATGATGTTGACCAGTCATTAAAAAGATCAATAAGGGCGCCCCCACTAAGACTTCTGCCTGAAGGCCAATACTCATAAGTGTGAGCCCAGCGAGAGCACTCATCTTATAAGCTTCACGAGCCTGTGCACTCTGCCAATATCGATAGACACTCTCAATAAACATTAAGCCCAGACAAAGAAAGAGAGCATAGGGCCTAGCTTCAGTCATGTAATAGAAAATATGGGCATTAAAAATATAGAGAATCATTCCTAGAAGACGTAAATACTTTGACTCAAGAGCAAAGCCCAATAACCTCCAAAAGACGGCCACTGAACCCGCAAGGAAAATAAGACTTGGCAAGCGGATCGCATAAACAGTATCTCCGAAGAGATTGAGCGATACCGCAGTCAAGGCATAACTCAAAGGAGGTTGCTGTTCTAGGGCGGCACCACAACTTAGGCACTTCCAAAACTCTCCTGCATATTGGGCCTGAGTGTACTCATCAAGCCAGACCGAACGCTGGTCATAAAAAAGCAGACCAAAGCTTAAGGCCAGGGTAAAAAACAGGGCCTCACTCCCCCAAGACCTCCAAGATTCTGACAATGGCCGTTCTTTTAACTCCAGGGCCTGAAGTCTGATATATGTAAGTGAACACAGGTAGACACTCCCAAGAAAATAATAGTCTATGGGAAACTGCACCAGGAAGAGCAGATTAAAGTGAGCGAGCAGAATGAGACTGATGATTAGTAGAGTAAACATTCTCTCATAAGAGTATAGGAAAGTTATATCTTTGGAAATATTGCTTCCAAAGAGTGGGCACTATACCATGATTGTAATGATAAAATTACTGAGGTGCCTGCTCGCTATAATCTTCGTTCTTTCATTAAGCTCGAAAGCCTGTGAGTTAGACCCTCGCTATTCATATAACTTTCAATCAAAAGTCTACTGGCAAGTTGCCAAGAGACTTGTGCCTGGCTTTGTGAGTGACTTACCGGCCAATGGCAGGGAGATCATTCACTTCAAAGCCGCGAATGGGGATGAGGCGCGCGTCGCAAGTGAACTTCACAAAAAAGTGTTAGGGGCGCTCCTACATCTAGAAAAATATCTCCTGGGCTGCGAAGATCAAGTAGCAGACTTTCTCTACGAACTTCACAATTACAAGCATCACTTTAAAAAATTTGCTGAAATTAAAAGTGAAATTCAGTATATCCCCGGTCCTAATGTCACGCAAAGCGATCTCACTTCATTTTCCAGAACGATGAAAGAGATCCGCCACCAATTTGGCGCCAGTAGAGATATTGAAGATACAGCAAATCATGTAGTCGAAATCACCATCGAAAAACTCACTTCAAAAAAAGATGGCAAAGAGATAAATTTTTTAAGGTACAATAAATCAAGCCTGAATAAAATCCACTATACTTTTGAAACCACGAGCCTGCTCGATGGTGACCTCAGAGCTCTAGAGTCTGTTAAAGTTTTAACGCTCTCACTTGTGCATCACCTGCCAAGAAGGTTTCACAGAGACTTTAATTCACCCTTTGCCTTTATGACTCAGTTTATCGACAGGTACTATGCGAGTGATCTTGAAAAAAAGATCAAATTAGTGATTCTCATCATTTTTATGATTTATATGACGATTCACTTCTCAAAAATCAAGGCAGCTTTTTTAAAAAGGGACTGACTTCACTCACAATCTCCTTTCGATCTGTGCCCATGCCAGTAAGGTTTCTTCGGGTGGGCTGACGCATAGAGAGCAAGGCTTTAAGTTCCCTCTCGTGAGCTTCCTTATTTCCCTCAAGAGCGTAGAGACGAATTAAGGACATACGCAGAGAAAAAGTCCAAGGATAGTCTCGGTAGTGATTGAGGGCAGTTTGTAAGAACTCAATTAACCTTTGATTATCCGTCTGACCATTTTGATCAATACTATAAATTCTCACTCCGTCGACGTACCTCACTTTGAGTGAAGGCATGAGATTTGTCATCACGTCATCGTCAAGATGATCATTAGACCAGTAATAGGGAGAAATTAAGTAAACCCGACCGTCTCGGTGATCGCTCTTTGTAAAATTGGGCAAGGTTGCGTACGAGCCTGGGATATACTTCTCTCCAACTAGATTAAATTTATTCCGATCCAGGTAGAAATCTGCACCAACGGGTTTTACTAGACTCCACTCACCGGCTTCATTAAAGGTTAAGAAGAAGACAGTGTCTTCTTTCTGGACTCTTTCTTCCAAATAGCCATAAACAGACTTCCAAGGCATCACTCGATTATCAATCAAGAGCTCCACCTGCCTAGCAAATCCCGTCAGAACGATCATGGCATAGGCGACTGAAATAAGACTTAGAACTAATTTATTAAAGCGTGTTCGCACGACATAGACCCTCTCACTGATGGATTGCAACGCGATAGCGGCCATCAGAACGAGGAGCGGAACCATCAAAATATAATATTTTAAGTAGAGGGTCCAATTAATGAAGTAGACGTAGAGAAGGATATAAAGAGTAGCAAAAGTCAGCGTCACCGCTAATATAAATCCCGCCCGTTTAATTTTCAAAGTTACGGCCACTACAAAAATAGCCCATAATCCCCAAATCTCCCAAGCGAAAGGAACATGATGGGTCAGGCCGTTTAGAAAAACTTGAGATTTAGCAGACAGACTGCTTAGAAAAATCTGCCAAGTCATGGCCTCTTTAAATTGAGAAACTTCTCGGGAGAGATTCACAATATTGAGAAAGGCTGGAAAAAAGAGAATCGCCGCTAAAATATTGCAGCCCAAAACTTTTCTCCAAGCTTGCCTTCCTCCAAGGAGTGCGTAAGAGATAAAAAGAGCAGCCGCAAAGATCTGCGTCTGCATTCCAATAGAGTTCACCAAGAAAAAAAGAAAGGTCGCAAGCTTTATGCAGCTTAGAGTTCGACGCTCATAATAGAGATCAATGTAGTAATCTAGAACAAGCAAAGATAAGAAGATCGCGAGCGCGTAGGGACGGCCTTCCACAAAGAACTCAAAAATATTTACCCTCGTCATTAGGTAAACGAGAGCAATGGTTGTGATCCATCGATTCACATTGAACTTCTTAAGAATTCGCGAGAAATAAATGAGTGAGAGAGACATGGAAAGCAGCGAAAAGAAGCGCAGCCCAATAATGGTGGTGCCAAAGAGATGGGTAGAGAGCCAGGTTATTAGGTAGCCCAGTGGGGGCTGTTGTTCAATGCCTGCCCCATTAGAAAGTGAATGATAGGAGTCGAGTCTGCTAGTGGCCAAGTATTGTGAATACTCATCAATCCAAATAGAGCGAACATTCACTAAAAGCAGCCCCACAACCATAGTGACGAGAAAAACACCCAATTCAAAGCGCTCAACTTTAAAACTTGGGCGCTCTTTAAAAAGTTTGAATAAAAAAAGAAAGCCTAGGACAATCGCAGCACTAAAGTAGCAATAATCATAGAAGTTAAGTGAGGAGAAATTAAAAAAAGGAAAAGTGAAGTGTGCTAAAAAGAGAGTCAAACCCATTAGTACTTCAATCATGCTCTACTCTTTTTAGTTTTAGTGGTACTGCTTAAGATAGCTCGCTCTGACCCACTCTTCCCACTTGGGCCAGAGGTGATTAAACTCACCGTGAACGATTATATGAAAGCGATCTTGATCACTAGAATTCCAAACGGCATGTCGATTGCCAATATCTACTGCAAAAGCACTGGAATCTCTGAAAGGAACATAGCCCTGTCCCTCCATCTTAAAGTAGCAGCCAGCGGGATTGTTGAGTGCCAGGTTCACCGGTGAGAGCAAGTGAAAGTTGCGATCTTGATGGGGTTGAATATAACCACCTGGACGCAGGAGCATGTAGCGCAGACGATAGTAGCGCTCGTGAGGAAATACTTCTTTAAAGTAGCGCACCGTCTCCGGTGCACGCTCGGCGATCTCAGTCCAAACAAAGGGCGCATGCGCCTCTGACTCCCAGTCACCATACTTAGTAAAAAAGTCGGTCTTTTGCGCCGCTAGCCCGTGCACGCAAAGAGATGCCCAGCCTTCATGCTGATAGCCGTCATTGAGATCGGCCGCCCGATGGGCGACAAATAAATCCTTGAGCCCCCGAGCTTCTTCAAGCATTTTGTCATAGGGACAATCTGGGAGGGTTACCTCGAAATAGGGCCAGCCGCTCTCATTAATGAGCCAATGCATATCAAACTCCGGTGGGTTATTCGGAGTAAAAGTGGGAAACTGATCACAATCACTAAAAAAGTTTAGAATGCTCTCTGGCGTGTTTGGCTTCATAGGCCCATTATAGAATGCAAAAGTTCCGCTTGAAAAGCATTGAACGTAGACGGTAGCATCGATTCACTATGATTTATCACATTGTTTTAGCTGATCAGAATGAAAACACTTTTGAGCTTCAATATGAACTCTATACTCACCGTGTGGCCAAGGAGTGGGTGCGTTTGTCTACTGAGGCCCTGACCTGTGGCGCCTGGCCGGCCGGACAGAGCTTTAACTTTGAAGTTACTCAGTCAGATTTAGAACTCATTCTCGATCAGATGAACCAGTTGGTGGGTGTGATTAAAGGCGAAGCCTTAATTAATATAGACATTCCCCACCTCGACTTTAGAAACCTCTCTCAAGACTATCTTAATCAACTACATGAGTCCTTTCATCGCTATGAAGAAGAAGTTGAGTCGCGCAATGTCTATCGCAGAAACCACTTCACTGCGGCCAAGATGAATCACCTTTTTTATAAAACTCAGGTCTTGGGTCTCTACACACAGACTCACTACGCACTAGGAAAGCTCAACACCCTCATCCATTGGGTCGAAAACGCCTACAAGATGATTGGTGGCGAACATATCAACCAGTTTTTTAACTTTTACCTGCACCCTAATCGTTTCTCTGAGTTGCGCCCCGAAGACTATGATCTGTGCCGCATCTCATTTAATTTTGGTGATTTAATGCTTGGGTATGGAACAACTGGAAAAAATCTCTACCACTGCTATATCGACAATGATCGCGAAGTGGTCAAAGAGCGACTCATCCGCCCCCAGCGGACAATTTCAACTGAAATATTGGCCTTATTTCCCTTGAGAGATGCAACTGAAAATTTTGAGGTCGAGCAAAATGAGCGTTTTCGGGCATGGTGTGAAGAGGCGCAAGTGCACCGCTATGGCTATGATATCAATGCGCCTGAACATCGAATTGGTCACATCCCACTGGGAAAACTACTCACACCTCTTGACCTTAAACAAGTTAAGGAAATCTTTGGGAAATTTACCAGCGTGGCGCGAGTTTATTTTTCATAAGGGCATTGAAGCAAAGGGCATGTCTTTAAGGCGCGCCACCCAGGTGAGCTGATCGTGATTGCCACCATCTCCAAAAATATCCGGAGAAATCTCTATGAGCTTAGAAAAGAAAGTCTCAAATTTCTCTTTGAGAATGTCACCTCCATAATTGACCACTCCCACTTCAGTGTAAAAGCAATTGCTCCACCACACCCAAATAGTTTCGGGATCGATTCCTTGGGCATTTAATTTGATATGATCAGTGAGAACTTCCGGGGTATCAAAGAGATTCACTTCGATATACTCGTGATCAAGCACGCGGTAGCGCTCCCAGAAATGGAGCCAATCATCCAGAGTGCCAAATTGCTCAATGACCTCTTCAAAGCGTGCCTTCCAGGCTTCGCTACTGCCTATATCGTGAAAAACGTGGCGCTCAAGACCTGCGTCTTTTAGAAAGGACTCGCAAATTTGGTGGTAGTCGACTCCATCCCAATTTTCAACTAAGTACTTCTTAAGCATCAGTGAGTGCTTAGAATAATCAAAATAAGTGACTTTAGTTTTAACGCTAAAACCGTTGGCCTCGAGGAGGACGTAGGGGCGAAAGCCCGCGGCCACGCCATAGAATTGAGTCAGAGGCTTAGGAGTCTTTTGAGGCGGAGAGAGTATCTCGGTGTTAAAGACAAAAATCTTATCTCGGGTTTGGGCCAGCTGATGACAATCGAGGTAAAAAACCTGGCCAGGATCAAGCTCAACGCTTCGATAGTCCTCCTCTCCTTTAAGACAACGCCAGAAAAGCTCAGGGTTATTTTCGGGATATAAATGGAGTTTTTGCTCACGCAATTCGGGCGAGAAATTCGAAACGGGACCTATCGTTAAAAGCTCACTCAAAAAAGCACTCTCAAATGTTTGCGGAAATTTTAAGAGAGCTTCATTTGCCGGCGAAGTCAGATCGGGCGCGATAAAGTGCGGAGTGTAGTCATCGTGGATATTATCTTGTGAGCGAATGTAGGGCTGAGCACTTCCGCCAGCCTTGGCCTTTTCCATCAAACTCAACAAGTTCACTCGATCGAGATCGGCAAAAAAGCATTGAAAGTGAAGAGAGGGATATTCATTGGCCTTTGCTAGCAAGTGGGCCAGAGCGATGTGCCCAGTGCGCGCCAGATGCCCCAAACAGTCTCTGATAAAATGCGGACTTCTAATAAGTTGCCCATCTTCAACTAGAAGGATGTATCTCGCCTCGCTCTCAACAGCTTTTTCAAAAAGCTCTTCGATCTGATCGCTTTCAAAAATTTCTTCAATACTCGTTTGCCACAGTAGTTGGCGCGTCCAATAATAAGAAATCTCTCTCACTCGTTGCGAGTAGCCTTGTAGAGATTCGTCTTTCGATTCGAGTGATCCAAGTGATCCGAGTTGGTGATACCAACAGATCGCCACTTTAGGTTTTTCAGTTTTCACTTGCGAGTTGGCTCCGTTCTACTTGAATATAAACTATGCCACACTTAAAGAGGCAACGCCATGTTTGTAAATAATAAAGACGCCGTCTACGAACCACAGAATCGCTTCATCTGGTACCTGCTTGCCCTGCAAGGCGGTCTGGTCAATGCCGCTGGATTTCTCTGTGTTCACAATTACGTCTCTCATGTGACCGGACTCAATTCTCAGTTGGCATCCTCTTTGGCCGCGCGCCATTGGCTTCATGCTGGAGCAACTGCGAGCTTTCTCATTTTCTTTATTCTTGGATCTTTCTTAAGTGGTGCCTTTACCCAGGTGAGACGCGACAGAGGGCAGGCGCCAATCTATCTGTGGATTAATATGGCACTGGCCTTATTATATTTTATTTTGGGAGGAGCTGGCGTCTTGGGTTATCTAGGCTCCTTTGCTCCACACAATCACTTTGGGCGCGACTTTGTGATTATGGCCAGTTTGTGTTTTGCCTGTGGCGCTCAAAACGCGCTCTTTACTCAGGCATCAGGCGCGATCGTGCGCACCACTCACTTAACTGGTCTCACCACTGATCTTGGAGTCGGACTGGCACAGGCGGTTTTTAGAAGTGGAGATGCTCGCAAAGTTCGCCTTGCCAATAGGTTGCGGATCGGACTTATCATGAGTTTTACACTGGGCGCATTATTGGCCTTTATTTTCTTTGAACACTGGGAATATAAAGGCTTCTTCGCCCCAACCATTATTTCGTTGATCGTCAGTTATCGCCTCTTTAAAACCCGCCGAGCGTTAGAACAATCCTAAACCTGACACTCGGACGCGTGCATCTGGCATCTAGTTTTGTTAAGCTATTAGGCCACGGAGGAAATATGGTTCGATCAAAACAAAGTTCTTTAACTATCAGGCGTGCGACTCTCAATGATGTCAACGGCATTCTCGAGCTCACTGAGCGCGCTTACAAAAATATGCCCCCCTATCCCGTCGATATGATCCGCGGTCAAATTAACAATTTTCCCGAAGGCCATTTCGTGGCCGACCTGGATGGCAAGATCGTGGGCTATTGTGCGACGATTCAAATTAGTGGTGATAAGGCACTCAAACCGCATACCTGGAAAGAAATTACTGGTGGAGGTTTTGGAACCACCCATGAGACCTATGGCGATTATCTCTATGGTTATGAAGTTTGCGTCGATCCTGAAGTTCGAGGCTTTCGCATCGGCCAGCGCCTCTACAACGAAAGAAAGAAGCTGTGCCAGTACCTGCGCCTCAGAGGCATTGTATTTGCCGGTAGACTTCCTAATCTAAAAAAACGTATTAAAGAAATTAAAACCCCCGAGCGCTATATCGAGGCGGTCAAAAATAAAAAAATTAAAGACTCAGTCCTTGGTTTTCAGCTGCGTAATGGTTTTGAAATTATCGGCGTCTTTAGAAACTATCTCCCTATTGATGAGGCCTCTCTTGGCTACGCCGTCCACATGGTGTGGAAGAATCCGGCCTTTCAAGAAGAGGGACTTCCTAAAAAGAAAAAGGGAGAAAAAACAAGAAACGCTGACGGCTATATCACATCTGTCAGAGTGGCCACAGTTCAATATGGTCAGCGCCGTATAGAGTCCTTTGAGCAATTCAAGAAGATTGTAGAATACTACGTTGACGTGGTTGGCGACTACCGCTGCGACTTTGTCTGCTTCCCAGAACTCTTTACCTTACAGCTACTCTCCATCGACAACGATCCCGTCAAGCCCCATGAGGCTATCGAGCGCATGACCGAGTACACTGCGCCTCTGAAAGAATTTTTTAAAGAAATGGCCTTAAAGTATAACGTCAATATTATCGCGGGCTCTCATCCGACCAGAGTCGGTGAATCAATACACAATATTGCCTATGTCTGTTTGCGCGACGGAACTATCCACGAGCAGGCAAAAATCCACCCCACTCCCAATGAGAGTTACTGGTGGAATATCAGTGGAGGCAACAAGCTCTCGGCCATTGACACCGATTGTGGACCAATTGGTGTGCTCATCTGTTACGACAGTGAGTTTCCTGAGCTCTCAAGACACCTGGTGAATCAAGGGATTAAAATTCTCTTTGTGCCCTTTCTCACTGACGAGCGCCAGGGTTACTGCCGCGTGCGCTACTGCGCTCAGGCGCGCGCCGTAGAAAATCAAATTTATGTGGTTATGTCCGGCTCAGTTGGAAATCTTCCCAATGTCCAGAATATTGATATTCACTACTCACAGAGTTGTATTCTCACTCCGTGTGACTTTCCCTTTGCTAGAGACGGCGTCGCCGCCGACACCACTCCCAATGTAGAAACAGTCGCCTTTGCCGACCTTCGCATCGACAACCTCATTGAGGCGAGAAATACCGGTACTGTTCAGAACTTAAAAAACAGGCGCCACGACCTCTACTCAGTGAGCTGGCACGGTGGAAGTTACGAGTAATTTTCAAACTCGCGCGGTGGAGGACAGGTGATCACAATCTGTTCTCCACTTTTTGGATGTTTAAAACCAAGTTCAAAAGCGTGAAGCATAAGCCTAGAGTGCTCCGCTCCTCCGTAGAGACGATCACCAATTATCGGGTGTCCAAGAGAGCTCAAGTGAGCTCTAATCTGATGCATTCTTCCCGTTTGAAGCTCACAGCGCAAGAGCGTGTGGCCCTCACTTCGATGAAGGAGCGTAAAATCGGTGATCGCCACCTGGCCACCGGATTTCACCACGATAGAGCGTAGGGGCCTATCTTTTGATTTTGCCAAGAAGTTGTGCACGCGAAATTTATCCTCAATAACATTGCCACTCACAACGGCGAGATAAACCTTCCTGATGAGCCGCTCACTAAAGAGCTCTCCCACTTCTTTATTAAAACTTTTCTTGCGACAAAAAAGAAGCGCTCCAGAAGTGTCTCCATCAAGGCGATGATGAAGCGCGAGGTAGCCTAGTCGACCATCTCGCTGCTCAAGATAGCGGGCCAGTGCACTTTGCATGCTCTCGCGCTGGGGATCAAGAGTGGGCTGGCTGGGAATGGCACTTGGTTTTTTAACAACGATAATAATGTCATCTTCAAAGAGAATATCAGCGGGGCCCAAATTTAAGCTCGCCTTGACCTCTACTTTGCGCGATCGTTTTTTTAATTCACTCAGCTCGAGAGTCACCTCAATATGACCCGCGCTTATATTTTTCACGCGCTGGCGGCGCTTGAGCTCTATGATATCATTTTCGCTAAAATCCACCTTACTCACCAAACTGAGCGCTCTAGCGAGTGCTGCATTGGTCTTCTCCAGAGGTTTTAAGGTAAAAGTCTTTGCTCTAAGCACCTTAGCTTTTTTCATGCGCTAAAAGCCCTTGATTCCCACACGAATCATCATCACCCCGTAGGCCAAAAGCATAATCGAGAAAATCTTGGCCAGCGCCAGCGCTCCTCCTTGACCCAAAATTCGCTTAATAAGACTGGAGTAGCGAAGGGCAAGCCACACCAGAGCTAGATTTATCAGCAGCGAGAGGGAAACTTGCCAGAGAGCGAACTGAGAGCTCAAAAGAATGAGCGAAGCCAGGGCCGCGGGGCCCAAGATCAAGGGCACAGCAAGGGGCACAATGGCTATATCAGTGGTGGTCTTACGGCGATTATCGGCACCAGGAATCATCAAATCGGACAGGGCAATAAGAGCGAGCAAGATTCCCCCACCCACACGAAAGTCATTCTCAGTTATGCCCAAAACATCAAAGATTCTCTGACCAGCAAAGATAAAGACAATGCCAATTCCCAGCGCGGCCAAGGCCGAAATATTGATCGCATGATGCTTTTGCTCATCCTCCATCCCCTGAGTCAGAGAGAGAAAGAGCGGCACCATCCCAATGATATCAATGGCCACAAAGAGGGGGATAAAGACGATCATCCAATTCTTGATTAATTCACTCATGGCGAGCTTATTAGCATAGCTGGCTAGGCCCGTAAATTCTGAGGTATACTAATTATATGAAGATCTTAAAGTTCACCCTGATCACACTTCTGCTCACCTTAGGTGCCTGTTCGCGGGGAACGAAGGTCACGAGCACCCCCGAGAGCACAACAATTGAAGTTGAGGAAAGCGGGATCACCGACGCCGTTGATATTCCCTGGAATGTGGGTCGCCCAGAGCGCGATGCCCAGGTCTCAAAGGGAATGCGGCTCGAGATTACCTTTCCAATACTCTCGGAGTCTGAACTTAAGAGTCTCAACAAAGAATTCAACATGGATAGCTGGCTACTTAGAATCAACCGCGTTCAAAATGGCAATCGCCAGGTGCTTGGTCACTTCTATGTCCCCTTGGTCTATCAAAAATCAGGTGGCATTAGTCTTCGCAGTGTCAGTTCTGGCGTGATTCAGATCCTCTATAGCGACGCCGCTCCCTCCAAACGCTTTAGTGAGTTTCCTTGCCCCGCTTTTGGTCACAGCCTAAGAATTGGCGACACTACTTTGGATACCACCGCTGAGTCCACTATCACCGCGACCAAAGGTCGCAAGCGCCCACTCACTGTAAAAGCTGAAAAGCTGGAGTTTGGCGCTTTGGGCTTTAATGGGGGTAAGAGCCTGCAGGGAATTTACTGGACTGAGATCGCCCTCTTTGATTCGGCCCGCGGGGAAACTCTGAGTGACTTTAGTAATCTCGGGGGAAAACTTGCCATCAACACTGAGAAATCCATCGCCATTAATGGCTGCAGTGACTTCGCCATCCCCAAAAGAGAAGAAGATGGCGGCTTAAAAGAATTTAAATTTGGCCGCTAACTTTTTTTAGCGGCTTCCCCTTCCACTTCGGCCAGGGCACTTTTCCACTTCTGATTTTTTTCGCAGCTAGCGCGAAGTTCTGCCAGTCCCTGAGGGGAGAGATCATTGAGCGCGCGGATAAGCCTTTTAAAGCGCGCGCGATTGCGACCTGAAAAGGCATCTTCCTCGGCGAGGACTTCAGCAAGAATATTTTTATAGTCGTTTTGAACTTCTCTTTCCTCAAATTTTTTAAACTTAAGAGCGTCAATCAAATAGCTGGTGGCCCACTGAAAGCGAGTGGCACTGCCGGTGGCACTTTGCCATGCCTGGCGCGACCAATTGAGTGAGGCTTCGTTGTGCTGTTGTTTTTTTTCTATCGAAGCAAGGTAACTCATAAAATAATAGGGAGCATTTGATTTTTTAAGTTCTTTTAGCGCCAGGGTCTTCGCTTCTTCAAGCAAGTCCACACTCATTAGCAGATAGACCGCCGTTGACATCACCGCTTGGCGCTCCATTTGATCTTTGGCATTCATATCGGCCCAGGCCACCTTTCTTCTCACCTCGCCCTGAAGCTTCTCACTCACTTTTTGTCCATTCATGGTTTGAAGTTTGATCACGGCAAGCAGTGATGAAAGGCGATCATCCAAAGTGAGATTGGTGTTGTCAATTAAAGGAGAAACTGCACCACTCCAAAGCTTGGCCACTTCTTCACGTTTTGCTCCCGCAAAGAACTTCTCCAAGACCTCATCCACCGCAAAGATAGCAAATTCAAGATTGCGACTCACTAGCGTGGGGTCTTTAAGAAAATTGACGAGCCCTGCTTGATAATACTCAAGATGGCGCAGCTCACTTTTGTCGCGCTCACTCTCAGCACTGATCGCATTTAAAAAGAAATGATCACAATAAGTTCCCTCACAACTGCGAGCGAGTTCATAGAAGTCTGGGCTGAGATTTTTTTCTTGCCCCCAAGAGTGCTTGGCCAGAATATCCCACTCAAGCTTCGTTTTCCTCTTCTTTGTCAGGAGTCCCCCAATATCTTGCATTCCCTGGCGCACGGACTTCATCAGGGCGGCGTACTCAGGGGCCTGGAGCCCATAGGGCATGCGGTAGAGCTCTTGGCCCTTAGGACTCAAAATCATCATGGTGGGGTAGCCCACGGTTCCAAAGTGATCGCCCCACTTCTGGGCAGCGGGAAGGTCACCGTCGAGGTAAATATTAATAAAATTTTGGGCCTCTGAGATAAATTCACTTTTAGTGAAAATAGTCTTCTTAATTTGATTACAGGGCGGACACCAAACGGCGCCCCAGTAAATAAAGAGGGGCTTTCCGAGTTTTTCAGACTCTTTAAAAGCCTCTTCAACACTACCTTCAAACCACTTGGGACCGCCCTTCATCGCCGCCCAAACTGGAGAACTCAAAAGAAAACTTAAAATAACAGCTAAAATATACTTCAAGGTAAACCTACTTTCTAAGTTGCCACACACTCATCTCACTAATGGTGTGCTGAAATTTGCGTTTTGTCTCACGAATCACAAAAGGAATCTCTATTGGCGGGCCAAGTAAATCAAACTTACCACCGAGCTCTTCTTTGAGACCCATGAGCGTGGTTACATTCTCTCCGTCGGCTTTGTAGCCACCGAGCCACTCTTCTTTGGGGGTAAATTCAGTGAGCCAGGTATAGGGAGAGCAAATAACTAAAAGAGCGCCCGGGTTCATGTGAGCAGAGATACTTCTTAAAAAGGCCCTGGGGCTTCTTAGACGGTCAATGAGATTGCCGGCAAAAATTAAATCAAAGCCCGAGTATTTACTGGCGAGATTGCAGGCATCTCCTTGCATGAAGTCGATGCGCCCTTTGAGTTCACTAAGACCAAGACCTCTCAGATCGCGCTCGTAGAAGTCCATGATCTCGCCTTCGGACGTTAGAGTGTAGCGCAACGACTGATGTTCAAGGACCTGGAGGGCCTTATCAATAAAGCGGGCCGAGTAATCGATACCTAAAACCTCATCGAAGTAGCGCGCCAGTTCAAAAGTACTTCTCCCGACAGCGCAGCCCAGATCGAGCGCCTTGCCCTTACTACTCAGGTGAGTAAAGAATTGCGAAGCCTCTTCAATACAGGCCTTGGGAAAATTTGGGGTGTTAAAATACTCATCTCCATAGTGAAATTCACAGTACTGCGAGAGCTGAGTATCGGTTTCATAGGTATTATCAAAAGTTTTCACAGGATTTGTTGACTCCACATAGCGAAAGCCGGCGTGTTGAAAAAAGTGCCTTCTAAAAGCGTAGCGGGAATCCATATTCGCTTCATTGCCGGTAGAGATGAAGCTGCCGCCTTTCATAAGGTTGTGAAGCCCATCAAAGGTGGGCACGGAAAAATCGTCATAGAGTTCGTGAACTTTAAATCCCTCAAAGGGATAGATCGCCGTCTCACTCCACTGCCAAACGTTGCCAATCACATCATAAAAATTGCCATGGCAAAATGTTGTGACCGGGCACGGACTTTTATAATGCTCAAGATTGATATTGCCTGGGGCAGTCTTCCACTCGTTAACTTTACTGAGAGCACTCTCTTGTAACAGGGCAAACCACTCCGCCTCACTGGGGAGCCTGAGCTCGGTGCCAAGCTCTTGGGACTTCCAAGCACAGAAGGCGCGGGCCTCGAGATAATTCACTTCCACTGGCCAATCTAGCGGCAGTGCAATCTCGCGATCAATCACTCGCAGATAAAAATCACCATCTCTTAAAAACCAAAAGTGTGGGTAGCTCGACTTTTTAAAGTGCCTCCACTTTGCCCCCTCTTCACTCCAGTAGACATCGTTTTCATAGCCGCCCGCACGCACAAATTCGAGGTACTCCCCATTGCTAACCAGAAACTCACTGGCCTTAAAAGCCTTCAGGTGGGCTTCGTCCCTGCCATACTCATTATCCCAGCCATAGAGCGAGTCGTTGTGTGTTTTTCCCATCACCACATGAGCACTTTTAACTGAAAGCAGGCGATTAGTGGGGGTCTCTCCTTGAAGCGAACAAGGCGCCCAAGTAGGATTTTTTTTAATAAAGCTCAAGTCCAGCTGGCGAATGAGAACTGAGCTCGTCTCCAGATGAATGCGCTGGTGCTCGGCGCCCATGATGATTGGCCACAAAGGAGACTCCCAAGTGACGGGAGAAGTGGCCGGGACCTGATCAATTTGAGCGAGCACTCGCGCTTTCACCGCTTCTCGATAAGCGCGTACCTCAGAGACTTTAGGCCAGTCGTAATTGGCCTCGTGCAGATCGTCCCAGCTCATTTCATCCACGCCAATAGCAAGCATCGATTCGAGCTTGGGGTTTAAACGCTCGGTAATTTGTCCGGCAGCGTAGAGCTTATTAATGAAGAAAGTCACCGTGTGACCGTAGTAGAAAATTAAGGGATGCCTCAGGGGCTCTGGTCTTTGGTAGAAGGCTTCGTCACTTTTTAACAGAGCAAAGAGAGCGTCTTCAAATTGAAAGCCTTCAAGCAAGAATTCTTTGAGCCGCGTCTTAATGACATCAATGTCAGGATGCGCCAAATCAATTGTCTTATGGACGGCAGTGGACATATGATTCACCTATCAATTCGTTTAAGTTTCTCCTCATGAGACCATACTGATAACAAGGCGTGACGAAAAGACATGACTCATCAACAACCAATCGATTGGGAGCTAGAGCGGGCACGTTTTCCCACTTGTACGCAATTTGTCTACTATATGAGTGCGGCCAATGCCCCACTTTCAACCAGCGTGTATCAAGCGCAGCGTGAAGTTATTGATTTAATGCACTTTGATGCCCATATCACATGGGATGCTGTGAACCTTAAAGGCCGTGAACTACGCGCAGACCTCGCCACCCTTTATGGTGGCCATGAAGACGACTGGGGCTTTGGGGCCAACACCTCTCACAATATGAATCTACTCTCGCTGGGCTTAAAAGAGAGCATGGGTAGCCTCGAGGTCTTGAGCTTTGAAGATGAATTTCCCTCGAGCACAATCCCCTGGAAGTACCATGGACACAAGCTGCGTAAAATTGCGCATCAAGAAAATGGCAAGCTAGAGGTTGACTACATCTTAAGCGCTCTTAGGACGCAGACAAAAGTCGTGGTGCTTAGTCATGTGCAGTACTCCACTGGCTTTCTCGCCGACATTGAGACCCTCGGGGCGGAGCTCGCGAGGCGCGATATTTTCTTTGTCATCAACGCCACCCAGTCGCTGGGAATATTTCCGCTTAATCTCGCGAAGTCTCAGGCGAGCGCTCTAGTGTGTTCTTCTCATAAGTGGCTCGGCGCCGGCTATGGTTGCTCCCTACTCTATACGAGCGAAGCTTTTAGAGCGCAGACAAAATGGCCTCTCGCTGGCACCCTTAGCTACAACGACCCCAGCTTTAAGGGTGATTTAGAAAACCCTCGTCCCGGTACCACTTTTATGGAACTCGGAGCGCTCCCCTTTATTCAAATTCTGGGAGTGCACGCGAGTGTCAAAGATATTTTAAGAATTGGCCCAGAGAAAATAAAAGAGCGAGTGCTCAATTCTACCGATCAATTGTGCTCGCTCTTACAAGAAAATGGACGCGAGCTACTTTTTAAGCGAGAGGCTTGGAATGAAAATGAGCGCTCTCAGCTTCTTTTTATTAAAGACCCAAGTCCAAATCAAACAATGCTCGACTTGCGGGCGCAAAAAATTTTGGTCAATGAACGCGCCGGACGATTGCGCGTGAGTGTGAATCGCTTTAATAACTTGGAAGACGCAAGGCATCTGACGAGTGCACTCGCTCCTACCAATTAATGGTCTTTTTTACCTTTTCTGAAAGTGAGAGCATCACCGGACAAGAAAGCCCCGAGCGCTTTAGCGATTCCAATTGCTCTGCAGTTATTTTCTGATCGAGGCCATTCCAATTAAAAGTAAGAATGATCTCTCCCACACTGCGAGGGGCCGCAGTCATCACTTTTTCAACTTTGAGAGTCACGCCCTTTAATTCAAGATCCATCGAGGTTGCCTTGATCGCCATGATGGTGAGCATGCAGCTCGCAAGACTGGTGCACAAAAGATCAGTGGGTGAGAAGGCCTCGCCCTTACCGTGATTGTCGGTGGGGGCGTCAGTAATGAGGGTATTACCAGAGGGAACGTGCAGGGCACTAGTTCTCAACTGGCCAACATATTCAACATTCATTTTAGGCATCACAAAACTCCGCTGCATTATAAAAAGAGTTCATGCTAAAACGATCAGCAGAGCTTGGCCAGGGTCGCCGCTACTATTGAAGCTCTGCCATGCGTGCATTGATTTGAGCTTCAAGCTCTCTTTCATCATGAGAACCCGAGGCATCAAAGTGCATTTCATCACTTTCTCTCTTAAAATAGCTCTTATCAGTGATGATAATTTCAACTCTATTTTCCGTCTCAGCTGCAATATGGAGTTCGAGATTAATCAGACCTTTTAAAAAGTCTTCTTTACCAAAGTAGTAGATATCTTTGGACTCAAAATCTCTGCGGGCACTTCTCCAGAAGTAGTTCACATATTTGTGAGAATTTACCAGCACACCCTGCGCCTTCAAGTGATTGACCTTTTCAACAATGAGCGAAGCAATGCTCTCATCTCTAAGCTGCAGCTCTCGGGCCTCATCAGTTCCAAGTGCAGGGTACTCTTGAAGTTCATCTAGAAGAGCTTCCCAAGACATATGGCCGACCTCTAATACCCCACGATCGGCTTTAAGGTCAGCGCCAAAATAATTTGAATCAAAGAGATTCCAATTTTCTTTCTTCACCACAACTTGAAAGGGAATATAGCTCTTTTTCATCCCTCTGCGCTCGCACGCGTTGATGAGTTCGGCCAAGAAATTATTGTATTCACTCGAGCGAGGCGAAGAATCATAGTAACCATGAACTTCTTTAGTGCCCCCCCAACCAAAGAGCCCTACCGACTCCGTCCGTTTGGTTACCCCGGCAGAGCCCCCTTTCATCACCGCAATCCCAAAACGCTCGGCCAATTGGACCTCAAGCTGATTAGGGCCACTAGCAAGCCCAACACTTGAAAATACGAGCATACAGAGAATAAGTACTGACTTCATCACAACCTTCTTGAAATCAAAATTCTAGACTTAAATAAGTTCAATATATCAGTCTTTCCTGTAGACAGGACGTTGAAGGCCGTTTTCGGGGAGTTATTATATGTCAAAAGTTTTGACAGCGATCAGTCTTTAAGATCAACGGGGGTCCTAGAGTAAATTACTTACAGCGTTCTATCAAAGAGCTACAGTCAAAAAGAATATTGGGAACTTTCGTTGGGTAGATATATTTATCTAAATCAGAGAATTTCAAATTACCATTTTTGACTTCCTCAAACTCTTTAGGAACCTCACCCGTCGGACATCGAACTTTAATTTGATTCTCGCGATCATAGATCTGGTAAAAAACGAGATTGCCGTTCTCATCGATTAAATCTTCTCTCTTTGTCGAATATGTATAAAATTGTTTCTCAACATAATATTTTAAAAGAAAATTGGGATCGATCAAAAATCCATCGACTTCATTGCTATATTTTTTGCCACCCTCATTAAGAATGTAAAAGTCAATCATCTCCCCATCGCTCTTATAGCCGGCCACAATAGCTGTCTCAACCATTGATGACTCGACTATTCTCCCTGTCTCATCTAGAAGCTTCGCTTGACCTCTAAAACCTCTTTTAAAATTATCAGTGAAACAACTCTGTTCATTGCGAGAAAACTCATCATTCACTTGAACAAAAAAGTTTGTGTGCTTTGGGTAATATCCAAATCTCTTAAGCCATGGAAGCCATATGGCCCCTCCTAACCGCCCTTTTCCTTGATAGGGAATCATTGGAGGTAGGATAGAGTAAATATCAAAGAAAATGGGATCTATATTAAGTAGTTCATGTGCATTCGAATAATCTTCATTGATGTTTTTCAAGAAAAAGACTTCGTTCTCAAGAACAAAAAAAGCTTTATTTGTCATGACAATATTACCAAGCAGCGACTTAAGCTCGCTGTCAGCGTAAATATTTTCGGAAGAGAGCTCTAGGCCATCGAAGCTCAAGCCTATCGGCGACTCCTTTGCTTTTAAAATTTTTGCAAAGCATTTCTCATCACACTTCACTAGGCTATTTTTTAAATTCCTTAAGTTCTCGGCTTCAGAAATTTTTGTCTTGACCTCAAACTCATCGCTCTCAGATTCAATTTGCGCGACACGACTATAAGCACGAGTATTGATAAATCTTAAATTTTCTAGCTCCTTTCGAAAGTAACTCTCATCGACTGCATGGACGAGACGTGAAATAAATAAGACAAAAAATAATAGGGCCAAGTATGTGCTTATCTTAACATGAGACTTTTCAAGGTTTTTTATTATATTCATTTCAAACTTATGTAGGAATAATCTCATCATAGAAAAAGCTTTCAATCCTTTCTAAGAAGTGAAATTACCAATCAACGCAAATAGCCATTACAAATTATTTTAACAGATTGGTTAAAGTCTCTCATATTCTCTTAGGACGGGTCTTCTCGGTTGACAGTGGGTCCTGGGGTAGAAAAAAACCAAGTCCACAATAAAGCCTGAAATAAAAAGTGAAAAACAATCTGCCATTTGTTTCTTTGAATGTTCTTCTTTAGCAATCCTCTCAAGCAGAACCTCTCCGTTGACTTTGCCACAAACTCTAGACTTCCTTAGGTTTTATTATAAAAAGTGTATATCACCAGAGGTTGTAAGTTTGGCCACTCAATACAGAATTCTATCTAGTATACACTCAACTCAATCTTATTGACGTATCAGATGTATTTTTTAGAAATTGACTCAAAAATCTTGGGTTAAGAAATACTATCCTTATTTTTATAAAGAGGATGCTCTAAGGTCGGATCAAAAAAAAAGGCCGCTTTTACAAGCGGCCTTTTCATATAATTTTGGTGGGCGTTGACGGGATCGAACCGCCGACATCTACCTTGTAAGGGTAGCGCTCTCCCAGCTGAGCTAAACGCCCGAATCTGATGATTCAGTTGAGGGATGCAGATTAAGAGTTTGGAGATTTTTTGTCAAGCAATTTTAGTCTTCAAAATTAGAGACTTAGCTCAAAATCTCCGCGATAAATATCGCCTAGACGGAAGTTTTCATCGAGCCAGGCGCCGAGGGTACTTCCCTGTGCCAGGTGGAAGGCGTAGTGCATATGTAGGCAGCGAACGCGCTCAAAATCAGAGATTCCGCCGATGCCGGTGAGGGCCAGGGGCTTGAGAAGATTGGGGGACTCAATGGCCTTAAAATCGCTCTCAAGCACCAAAGACCAGCGCGCTTTCATATAGCGGTAGTGATCAATCACTAGCGCATTTCTCATTTGTGCGTCTTGGACCAGGATCTCTTCCTCAAGGCGCTTGACCCAACCAGCGGCTTCGATGCGGTCAATGGCGTACTTGAGCTTTTCACACACCAGCCAATAGAGGTTTGGAAAGGGTTTGCCCTGCATGAAAGGGCGCGACTCAATGACCTGCACTTCTCCACTGGGGGTGTAGGTGGTCACAACAAATTCGCCCGCGGGACTGCGGCCCAGTTGGCGTTCAATAGAGGCGAGATCTTTTTGATTAATCATGGCCTATGGCTATCGCGGGGCGGCCTTATAGTCAATCAAGAGTGGCCATGAAATAAAAAAAGCCTCCCATAGGGAGGCTTTCTTTAAAGTAATTTTAGGGAGCGATTAGTTGGCCACTTCCATGCCCGCTTCTGTTTTGAGCACTTTGAGCCCAACAACTTGCATGAATTTCTCTGGCTCTTGAAGCTCGAGAGCTTGTCTGAGCACATCTTCCACGTGGCTAACAGCGATCACTTCAATTCCGGCCTTCACTTCATCTGGGATGTCTGTGAGGTCTTTTTTATTCTTTTCAGGAATAAGCACCTTCGTCACCCCGGCCTGTTTGGCGGCGAGAATCTTTTCTTTGAGTCCACCGATGGGCAGTACGCGACCTCTAATAGTCACCTCTCCTGTCATCGCCACGTTTTGGAATACTGGGATTCCAACGATAGCTGAAGTGAGGGCCGTCACCATCGTGATACCAGCACTTGGACCATCCTTTGGAGTCGCCCCTTCTGGGACGTGGATGTGGATATCGTTCTTATCATACCACTCGGCATCGATACCAAGACGCGCTGAGATTGATCTGACGTAGGAGAGGGCCGCGCGAGCAGACTC
Organism: Bacteriovoracaceae bacterium; assembly: GCA_048264885.1. Taxonomy (GTDB): domain Bacteria; phylum Bdellovibrionota; class Bacteriovoracia; order Bacteriovoracales; family Bacteriovoracaceae; genus JBLWXV01. Next base: position 33,407 of record JBLXCO010000007.1, on the reverse strand, counting down.
TTGCATAACGTCGCCAAGCTTACCTGTGATTTGAATGTGCCCTTTTCCAGGCACAGTCACCACTTCGATGTTGAGCATTTCGCCACCAACTGATGTCCAGGCAAGACCGTTCACAAGACCAACTTGTGGCTCTTCTTCAATGCCTGAGCGATCAAACTTCTTGGGGCCTAGATATTTCGCCAGCTGCTTAGAAGTCACATTATACTTCGTGCCTTCTGGAGCTTCTTTGCGCACAACTTCTGTGGCAATTTTGCGAGCAACAGTGTTGATCAAGCGTTCAAACTCACGAACACCGCTTTCTTTGGTGTAGCCGCGAATGATTTCCATCATCGGCTTATCACCAAGAGTGACTTCGTAGTTTTTTAGACCATTGAGCTCACAAGCACGTTGTAGGAGATACTTCTTACCAATTTGAAGTTTTTCATTTGGTGTATAGCCGTGAACGTGGATGATTTCCATACGATCGCGAAGCGGTCCAGGAATGCGACCAAGGTCGTTGGCCGTCATAATGAACATCACTTTTGAAAGATCGTATTCCACTTCAATGTAGTGATCGCCAAAGTTCTTATTTTGTTCAGGGTCGAGAACTTCTAGCATTGCTGAAGCTGGGTCACCTCTCATATCACTACTCATCTTATCGATCTCATCGAGTAGGATCACTGGGTTGCCAGTTCCCGCTTTTTTCAGAGCGCCAATGATTTTACCTGGCATCGCTCCGACATAGGTTCTTCTGTGACCGCGGATTTCAGATTCGTCGCGAACTCCGCCTAGCGAGATGCGAACAAATTTACGTCCTAGTGACTCAGCAAGTGATTTCGCAATCGAAGTCTTACCGACGCCTGGAGGACCCGCAAGACAGAGGATCGTTCCCTTGCCCTCGCCTTCTTCAAGCAATGAGCGAACAGCGAGATACTCAACGATTCTCTCTTTAACGTCTTTCATGCCATAGTGATGATCGTCGAGAACTTCCCAAGCGCGATCGACACTGTTGTCATCAACTGTGTACTCAAACCAAGGAAGACCAACCATCCAGTCAATATAGTTGCGAACAACGGCTGCTTCCGCAGACATTGGCGACATTGACTTGAGTTTTTTGATTTCCTTCATTACGCGCTCGCGGGCCTCATCGGGCATATTCTTAGCAGCGAGTTTTTCTTCCATATCTTGGATCTCTGACTTGTCGTCCTTTTGACCAAGTTCTTTTTGTATCGCGTTCATCTGCTCATTGAGATAGTACTCTTTTTGAGACTTCTCCATTTGCGACTTCACGCGAGTTCTTATACGTCTCTCGACGTTTATAATCTCGATTTCACCTTGCATTTTTTCGAGCAAGAGATTGAGGCGCTCTTCAACATTCACGGCCTCAAGAATTTGTTGCTTCTCAGGAATTTTCATCGAAAGATGAGCAACGATAATATCGGCCAGGCGTGAAGGATCAGTGATTGAAGAGATCGACATCAAGAGCTCAGGCGGAATGCGCTTGTTGAGCTTTACGTATTGCTCAAAGATACTCTTGATCGATCTGATAGTGGCTTCAAGATTAACAGCATCAGACACTTCACTTGGGCACTTAACCACAGTTGACCAGTAACCATCTTTAGAGTGAGTGAATTCGCCAATTCTGGCGCGATACTTTCCTTCGATGAGTACCTTAACCGTATTGTCGGGAAGGCGAAGCATCTGAATGATGTTAACCACAGTCCCCACGTCGTAAATGTCCTCTCTGTCTGGATTGAGAACACTTGCGTCCTTTTGGGTGACTAGGAATAATTCATTGTTGTTTTTGGAGGCTTCTTCCAAGGCCGCGATCGACTTTTCTCGACCAACAAACAGAGGAACAACCATGTGCGGAAAGATAATCACATCTCTCAGCGGGAGTAGTGGAAACTTTTTACTCTCTTCTTTCTTTTCGGCCATAGTACCTCCTGCACTACCGAAACTCCCCTCTCGAACTGAGGACTTCTTGTCACTCATGCTCTTAGGGGCTTACTTTTCATTGTGACAGAAAATTAAAATCGATTCAAAAAAAAAGGGGCGGCAAGAGGTTCCCTCGATAAATTTCATCAAGGTATAGTCCATCTATATTCAAAGGCTTAAGTCTTTTTTCTTAGACTTATGACACTTGGGTGTGAGGAATTGTTAGGGCGCCCGAGTAAATTATATAAGACCGAATAAAGTGCCCACTTTCTATTGCCCGACAGTTTCTCTCAGACTGAAAAAAAGACCAAAAAAAGGGACGGCACATGGCCATCCCTTTGATTAGATTCACTTTTTTTTACTTTTTAATCTTCAGGCGGACTCTACGTCCTTTTTAGATTTAAAACTCGTCGTTCCCTCACTGGCGGCGGCGACTTTCTTCTCCCCTTCCACCAAGCGTGGGGACTCCTTTCCAAGAATTGAGTCCACAGTGACCACAACCTTACAAATCTTCTCGTTGCCTGGAATGTCGTACATCACGTCGAGCATAGTTTGCTCGAGAATGGCGCGCAGACCACGGGCACCAGTTTTGCGCTTAAGAGCGATGCGGGCCACTTCACGTAGAGCTTCGGGTTCAAATTCAATTTCAATACCGTCGTACTCAAAGAGCTTTTGGTACTGCTTGGTAATAGCGTTTCTGGGCTCAGTGAGAATAGAGACGAGTGCCTCCTCATCAAGCTCTTCTAAAAGAGCGTTCACGGGAAGACGGCCAATAAACTCTGGGATCAAACCAAAGCGCGTGAGGTCTTCGGCCTCAATCCCGCCCAGTTTTTCAACCACTGACTTTTGCTCTCCAGACTGTCCGGCGACCAGACCCATGGGGCGCTTGGTGAGGCGCTTTTCAATGATCTTATCAAGACCAACAAAGGCTCCAGCGACGATAAAGAGAATATTCTTAGTGTTGACTTGAATGAATTCTTGCTGTGGATGCTTGCGGCCACCTTTGGGAGGAACCGAAGCCACTGTGCCTTCAATGAGCTTTAGAAGTGCTTGCTGAACACCCTCGCCCGAAACGTCGCGAGTGATAGATGGGTTTTCAGACTTGCGAGCAATCTTATCAATCTCATCGATGTAGACGATCCCGCGCTCAGCGCGCTCAACGTCGAAGTCACAGTTTTGGAGCAGATTGAGAATAATATTTTCAACGTCCTCACCTACGTAGCCGGCTTCAGTGAGTGAAGTGGCGTCGGCAATAGCAAAGGGAACGTTCAAGAATTTAGCTAGTGACTGAGCAATCAAAGTCTTACCTGAACCAGTTGGACCAGCGAGCAAGATATTTGATTTTTGCAGCTCAACTTCGTCTGAGTTGCGACCACCTTTGAGAGTTTGGCCATGGGCAATTCTCTTGTAGTGATTGTGAACGGCCACAGAGATAATTTTCTTGGCGCGCTCTTGACCAATGACGTAGTTGTCGAGGTGCTCTTTAATCTCATGGGGCTTAGGAACATTATCGAGTGAAGCCTTGGAGGTCGATTTCACATTGTCTTCATAGAGAATGTCGTTACATAAATCGATACATTCATCACAAATGTAGACCCCAGGACCAGCAATGAGTTTCTTCACCTCTTTCTGGGACTTCCCGCAGAAGTTACAATGAAGAGTGGTGCTGTAGCTTCCTTTTTCTTTTGTCATTTTTTATATCCTTCGCGTTGGTGCGTTTTCTTGCGTATTAGATTACTTCTTTGGCGTGCGCTCAATCACAGTGTCGATCAACCCAAACTCAATCGCGTCGCGCGCTGAGAGGTAGTTGTCGCGATCGGTAGCCGCTTCGATTTTCTCAAGGCTCATATCCTTCGTGCTGTGCTTGATGTAGATATTGTTGAGCTGACGACGAAGTTCTAAAATCTCGCGCGCTTGAATTTCAATATCACTGGCCTTGCCCGCGGCTCCACCAAGTGGTTGGTGAATCATAATGCGCGAGTGTGGCAGTGAGTGGCGATGTCCAGCTGCGCCCGCTGTGAGCAGAAGACTACCCATCGAAGCGGCCATGCCCACACAGTAAGTGTGAACCGGACAAGAAATGTGTTGCATAATATCGTAGATACCAAGTCCGGCGTACACCGAGCCGCCCGGGCTATTGATATAAAAGTGAATCGGAGCTTCGGGATCACTTTGCTCTAAAAAGAGCATCTGAGCGATCAACAGGTTGGCCACAGTATCATTGACCTCAGTCCCCAGAAACACGATGCGATCGAGCAGGAGGCGGCTGTAAATATCGTACTGACGCTCTCCACGGGCAGTCTGCTCGATAACAATGGGGTTGGGAATGTACATTTTGGGCGTGGTCATATTTCTTTTCTCCGCCTTATGGATGGGAATTAATGTTAAAAAGTTATTGATTTCACTTGGTCTTATCGGCGAGTTAATCGGCCGGCCTTAAAGAAAAAGAATAAAAGTAGTCGGCCCGCTTTACAAGGCGTATGCCCTCAATTTTGCTTATCTTTTACTGAGACAGCGCCGAATCTATGGCCCCCCTGGCCTTGAAATGCTCATAAACTCGCTCTATCGTTTTGATCAACCAATTAACTACCTAAGCAACTAGGTCTTTTTAAGACCGCGAAAGGAGCATTTATGACTCATCACGAAGCTAACGTGAACCCATGGACACTCGTAGGCAAGAAAGCCCCAGAATTCAAAGGCAACGCTGTAGTAAACGGCGCGATCAAAGAAATCTCATTGAGTGATTTCAACGGCAAGTGGAAAGTACTTTTCTTCTACCCACTCGACTTCACTTTCGTATGTCCAACTGAAATCGTTGCTTTCTCAGACAAAATCCAAATGTTCAAGGATCTTGGTTGTGAAGTGATCGGTTGTTCAGTGGATTCAGAATTTTCTCACCTGGCCTGGACGCAAATGCCACGCAACAAAGGTGGTCTAGGCGAAATTAAGTACCCCCTCCTTGCCGACCTCACCAAGGATATCGCTAGAAACTACGGCGTGCTCATGGACGACGCTGTGGCCTTCCGCGGAACTTTCATCATCGACGACAAAGACATCATTCACCACATGAGCATCAACAACCTCCCAGTGGGCAGAAATGTTGATGAGTACGCTCGCCTAGTTGAAGGCTATCAGTATGTGGCCAAGCACGGGGAAGTTTGCCCCGCCGGTTGGACAAAAGGTGATGCCACGATGAAGGCCGATCCAAAAGGCTCACAAGAGTATTTCGGCACGTTGAAATAAGTTCAAAAGATGGCCTTTTCAGGCTATCTTTAGAGGGCGCTCTCCTGTGTGAGAGCGCCTTTTTTTTGCCTTTGAAGCCCATGAGGAAGTATTGGAAGAAATGATCCAGCAGACTCTCGAGTTTGCCAACGCCCACATCGACTACGCTCCTTGGATTATCTTTGGGCTCCTTCTCTTGGCCGGACTCAATATTCCCGTCTCCGAAGACTTGATGAATTTCACCACTGGTTTTTTGGCCTCTCAAAACCCGGACAAATTGGTGCCGCTCTACTTAGGACTCATCGCTGGAGCCTATTTCTCTGACCTCATCAGTTACAGCCTTGGCCGCTTTGTGGGCCCAGGTCTTTTTCGCATTAAGTGGTTTTCAAAAATGGTCACCATGGACAGGCTCGATCAAGTGAACCATTTCTTCAATCGCTACGGCATGATGACTCTCATTATCGGCCGCTTTATTCCCGGCATTCGCAATCCGCTCTTTATGTCCTGTGGTTTGTCGCGCATGAACGCCGCTAAGTTTGCCCTGGCCGACTTCATCGCTACCCTCCTCTCAGTCACCAGCTATTTTTACCTCTACTACACCTTTGGCGAGGCGATTAAAGACACTATTCAGAAGGCCAACGCTATTATCTTTGGCGTCTTTGCCGTGGCCGCCATTGGCTTTCTAATCTGGAAAAAATTCCAGACTAAAAAGACAAAATAACGCATCGCTCACAGCTCGACCTTGTAAAAAGTTTCCAACCATCTCAAAGCACTTTAATTATTAGATTTGCCCGTGCATAACCGCCCTACAGACAAAACAGCAGATTTAGACAGACAAATTTAAAATGTAGCAGCGGAAGGCAAATGAAAAGAGACATTGATTCCCAAAATTCCCACTCTGAGCTCGATTCTAAGGTCATCTCCCTCATGGCCTTCAAAGAGCAGAAAGATCAAGAGCGCGAGAGCGAGTCGCTCAAGCGCTATATGAATGTTCTTTCATTTAGCGACCTCATTCATGAAAGCCAAGGTGTGATCCACGAAATTAAAACTTCTAAGGTTGATCAAGACCTCACTGAACGCGCCGGTGGGCTCATCAATGAGTTTCACAATCGCTTAAGTGAAGAAGAGACCAGCGACTGGTCCAAGGCTTTGGGTGAAATGAAAAAGCGCTTAGAAAAAACGCTCACTGATCTAGGCAAGCTCTTTTAAGAGCTTCTTGATATTCCATTCAAACGAGACGCTAAAACCGCTATCGAAGTAGTCACCAGGGCGATTATTGTGAAGGTGAATGTGCCAGCCGGTTTGATGGCAAAATCTGGCCACACTCTTAAGTCCCAGACCTCGATCGGCCCCCTTTGTACTTCCTTCTCGCTTTAAGCGCGCAAGCGTCTCCCGCGATACCCCAGGGCCATTATCAGTAAAGCGAATTTCATTATCAAACACTTCGATATGAAATTTCGTCGCTTGCGCCTCGATGGAGTTTTTCACTAAATTTGTGAGGGCGTTAAAAAAAAGTGGAACATCAAAATTTAACATTGGCTTGGCCCCAAGTGAGAGAGTGATATCAATCTCACTATAGATCCCTTGGAAAAAGGCAATACGCTGACTAAGGACCTGACCCAGATCGCTCTTTTCTTGGTGGGGCATATGATTCTTCTTAGCAATCAGATATTCTTCCGTTAGCTCGACACGCTCCAAGGCTTTTTTAATTTTATCGTGACACAGCTCCGGGTCCCTGCAACTTTGGATTTTATAGAGCATAGACTTTAAGACAATCATCGCATTAGAGATATCGTGGATGATCTCTCCGACTTCGCTCTCTTTGACTTCGCTTTGGATTAAAGTTTTCATGTGACTATGATCAACCAAGTTCCGTTTTTTAAAACAGGATCTAGATCATATTTTTTAGACAAAAAATGAAATGTGGCACAATTGCGTCATATCAATGAGATAGCCCGCTATCTCTCAGTAAGACTTCTTTTGAGAGTGCGGCACTTACCTGTTTAGAGTGATTCGAGGCTCTGGTAATCATGCAAGATTTTTTGGCGTAACAATGCAATTTTTTGAGTGGAATCATAGCCCATCAGGTGGGCCACGTGGCGAACGAGCTGGAGCTGATCGCCCCCTTTGTTTCCCCGCGACTCAAAAAGAGTCAGGAGATAGATGGTATTTTTAGCGTAGCGCTCAACGTAGCTTCGAATGGAGTCAATGGTCTGTTCATCATTGCCAACAAACTCGCAGCCAATTAGGGTAACGAAAACCTTATCGACAGCGGTCATATTCTCCATCTGGCGCACCATGCGCGCGCGCAGGCGAATCATCTCACGCGGAAGCTTTTCTTGTTCAAGCTCTAAGACTTTTTGAATGGGAAGAGTTCCTAGCACCGGAAACTGAGGCAGTCCCATCATCAAGGGAATGGCCCTAATTTCTGGGACGTGGGGCAGCTTAGTGAGCAGCACTCCCCCTTCTGAAATATTCAATGTGCGCGCCTTGAAGGCGTAGTCTCCATCTTCATAGAGAACATCCGAATCAAGAGGCGCGCGCAAGTGAAGTCGTTTAAGTAATTTCTGTCCCATAACTCTTAAAGTAGCTTAGAGCCAACCTCCGCAAGCGCTGAGCGCTCACCCACTTTAAGGGTCGTGTGCCCAACGATCTCTTCTGTCTTAAGGCGGTCCACGCAATAAGCAAGTCCATTATTCACTTCATCGAGATAGGGACTATCAATCTGGTGACAGTCACCGGTCAAGATAATCTTCGTCCCCTCACCGGCACGAGTGATAATTGTTTTAACTTCGTGGGGCGAGAGGTTTTGGGCCTCATCCACAATGAGGTACTGACCTGGGATTGAGCGACCGCGGATATAGGTCAGTGGTTCAATGTGAAGCAAACCGTGGTTGATCAAGTCTTCATAGCTAGCGGTTCCATCGGCACGGTACTGGCCAAAGAGGAAGTCCATATTGTCAAAAATGGGCTGCATCCAAGGAGCAAGTTTCTCATTGACGTCACCAGGAAGAAAGCCGAGGTCGCGTCCCATCGGTTGCACCGGACGAGAAACGAGAAGTCTTGAGTACTTCTCTTTAGCAATTGTCATTTCCAGTCCAGCGGCAATAGCAAGAAGAGTCTTACCAGTCCCCGCCTTCCCAACCAAAGTCACGAGTTTGATGTCATCATTTAGTAGGGCATCGAGGGCAAATTGTTGTTCAATATTTTTGGGGTAAATGCCCCAAACGCCTTCTCTCATGGTGATTAAAGGAACAATGCCTTTTTTAACTTCACTATAGCGACCCAGCGCTCTTCTGCGCTCGTTACCTTTTTCATGAATGAGCAGATATTCATTGGGATGAATGCCCAGTTCTTCAGCATTATCGAGCATCAAGAAGCGCTCTTTTTCATACTCAGTAAGTTCTTCGGCAGAAACTTCATAAACTCGATGACCATGATAGAGCTCATCAATGGTGACGTCTTTCTTACCATAGTCTTCTGCGTGTAGACCGAGGATATCGGCCTTTAAGCGAAGGTTAATATCTTTTGAAATTAAAATGACATTCTGACCATCTTCTTTAAGCGCTAGAGCGCTGGCAAGAATACGATTGTCATTGAGCGAGAGATCAATGAGGTCGTGATTGCTCTTGGGAAAGCGATCGACGTCAATCATCAACTCTCCGCCATTATTTAGCTCCACACCATCGGCGAGGGCGCCCTTCTTTCTTAGCTCATCTACAATGCGCGAGAACTGTCTGGCGTTGCGACCATTTTCGTTTTGATCTTTTTTAAAACGATCAACTTCCTCGACAACAATCAGCGGGATATAAACCTTGTTCTTGCCAAACTTTGAGATTGCAGATGGGTCAAAAAGAATGACGTTCGTGTCTAAGACGAATGTTTTTTGCAATTCATCCTCCAAGGAGATGGGTGTGATGTATGGGTTTTAATAATTTGGGCGGTAAAGTTCGCTTTAATAGAATCTACTTTCCTTTATGGAATAACCGATCTTTTCACTCGGCAAATCAAAGGTATTCCATAGGATAAGTGTACGGAAGCGAATCTAGAATGAAAAGTCTAAGAGATTTAAAGATAGGAAAGCGCGCTTGCCCTCGACTTGTTTGTAATTGGTTCCAAGCTCCACCGAGTAGAAGCCGGCGAGCAGTTTAAAGGGAGTTAAGTCGAGACCTACGCCATAAGAAGGATAGCCCTCGCTCATTCCAAAGAGGACCGAGAACATCAGCACATTGATCTCTGCGCCCATGTGAACCTTGCGTCCGATATCAATGTCTTCGTTAAGGGGATGGAGATCAAAGGTAAAATTATAACTAAAGAAGGGGCCAAAGCGCTGACCAAAGACCGCCCCCCAATTGACGAGCATCTCTTGGGCGGCAATGTCTCGGGTGCCCTTCTCTTTTTTAAATCTAGTGTTGGCCACATCCAGAATGGAAATTGAAGTGGCGAAGGTAAAGCTCTTGCGAATCAGTTCGTAGTCCATACCAAAGTCAAAGCCCCAAGCACTACCAGTGGAGTAGCCCAGCTGCTCTTTGATTTCATTAATTTCGCTGGCGCCATTTTCAATGACATTTAAAAGCTTGGTTCCAAAGAGATCAAATTGGCCATTGAGCCCTTCGCGGCTGATGTGCTTAACTGAAGCTCCTAAGCTCAGGCGATACCCCGGACGAAATTTTGTTCCGTGTCTGGTTCCACTTTGTCCACCTCCAATAGAATGGGCGTAGCCCGCGACAAAGCCTTTATCGTAACGGTAGTCGATATTCATTTCGGGGTAGATTTTATTTTGGAGAACTAGGGAGGTGGTATTGTTAAAAATTCCTGAAAGCGCAAAGTTTCCGAGCTTCACCGTAGGGGTTAGACCGAGCTTAACGTAGACGGGAAAGCCCAGAAGTCGCTCTTGAATCTTACTCGCCTGCCCCTTGGGAAAATCTTTAAAGCGGTCAATTTCATCAAGGGCATTGGTGACGCCGACGGTGGGGTTAAGTGGTGTGATCGAAAAATCACCGTGCCGACCAAGTGCGGCCGGATTGTAAAAGAGAGTGTATTCATCATCGGCAAGTGCCGTGAATGCGTCCCCCATTAAGAGAGCTCTAGGACTTCTGGCGAGGTAGCGAATCTCACCACCGTGAGCGCATAAACCGAGAAAGAAGTTAAGAGTGAAAAGGGAGATCAGTAACTTCACAGGAAGATACCTTCAATCAGTACCGCAAAGTAGAACTGGAGATTGTCGGTTGTGGCCGCATTTTGAGTCTCGCAAAGGGCCTGAGACTTAACGGCAATCACATCTGTAGTTGCGGGTTCGGCCACGGCCAAGAGTCCTTTAGCAGTGCTGACAACAGTGTCTACACCACTAAGATCATTAAAGTCGGCGCCAGAAAACTCCGCGAGTACAATGGGAAAGACTTCGAGGAAGTTATTCATGAGGACTGCCCCCTCACACATGAGTGACGTATCAAGACCACCCTGAGGGCCTAAGTCGGGATGGCCATCCGTGGCCGTGCCCGAATTACATGAGTCACTATTTTCAACATCGAGATAGTCGTAGAGTGTGTTTACTCCCCCGAGAGCATTGTCAAAATTGAGATTGTCATATGAGGCCAGACACTTATTGCCCGTTCCATCGCGCACCCCTTTTTGCCCGGAGGTCGAGGTATTGCCGTAGTGGTAGAGATATTGGCCAAAATGATTGAGCAGGAGGTACATCAAAAAGGCATCCACTTCCTTACCATCATCATTTCCAAGCGCCGCCCTTCTGGCCGCACTTGAGGGATTTGCAGACGTAGAGAGTCCTCCAGCATAGAGCAAGAGATTGACCGCGGTTTGCATGTCGAGATAGCTCTGATTATCTGAAGCATCCATCATACGACTCACGCGAAAACGCGCCAGTCCACCGAGTTCACTAGGGGCCGTAGCGATAAGTGTGAGGTCTTCATCAAAGAAGCGGGCCGCCTCAAAGCCTGCCCGACAGGCGTAGGCCGAAGCGAGCTTTTTAACATATCTGGCATTTTTAGAGTTGCGGCCGGCGTTTTCCAAAACGTCGATAGCGTCTTGGCAGCGACCATTTGTGAGAAAGAAATCGGCCGATTCAATCGCGCTGGTGCGCACTTCATCGGGAGTTTGCTTACCGCAAGCTCCGAGACCGATTAAAAATAAAAATATAAGAAGCCGCTTGGCCATACCTCTCCTTATGGAACAGGGCTTCTTATATTATGGTCGATTAGGGGAAGTGATTTTAGGGAGCAAAAAGCTCCCAATCAATCTACTCGGCCTTAAGAAAATTCATCAATAACTCAAGAGCGCTTGAGAAATCATCCTTGGGAAGAACCAGCGAGATGCGAGCGGCGTTGGGAAGACCAAAATCCGTCGAGGGGACGATCGCCACACCTTTTTGCTCAAGTAAATCGCTACAGATCTGCGTGCTGTAGTCAGCGGTATCTTTGACGTCTTTGCGGTACTTTTCAATGATGGGAGTTTGCGAGAAATCAATCAAGGCGTAGAAAGCACTCACCGTCTGATACCACGATTTCCCAAGCCCTACTTTGCGAAAGCTCTCGCGCAAAATTTCAGCATTAATTTGCAAATGTTTTTTAACGGGACTTAAAAAGTGCTCGATCTGATCAAAGTCAAACTCCCCCAAGGCCCTTTGAACCAGTGAGCTCGCCCCAGAAGCCGTTTGACCTTGAAGTGTGGCACACGCTTTAATAAAGCCCTTAGGGGCCACAGCAAAGCCCAAGCGAAGACCAGTACAGGCAAGAATTTTAGAAATCCCACTCACAATGATCGTGCGCTCAAGAAGAGATTTATCGTATTGATAAAAGTAAGTTGGCTTGGGGTCAAAGTAAGCAAGCTCATAATAAATTTCATCAGAGACGACGTTAACGTGAGAGTGCTTACTAAGCAGTCCCGCAAACTCTTTCATCCAAGCTTCACTATAGTGATTGCCACTAGGGTTGTTAGGGCTATTGACCACAATTGCGCGCGTCTTTGGCGTGATCGCTGCTTCAATATCTTCGACCCGCGGCTGGTAGTTATCAAAAAAAGTTGAGTCAACGATCACCGGTTTGGCACCTGCGAGCTTAATCATCTCAGTATAACTGACCCAATAAGGTGTGAGTAAAATCACTTCGTCATCGGCATCGAGAAGCGTATCAAAGATCACTGAAAGCGAATGCTTACCCCCATTACTAATGAGAACATCAAAATTTTCAAAGAGCTCGGCCTCAAGACCTCTTGAACTGGCCACATAGGACTTAATCTTTTGTCTGGTCTCAACAAAACCCGCCACTGGTGAGTACTGATAACTCTTTAAAAAATCCAGTTGATGGCGAAGGGCCTCACTAAATTCACTCATCGGTCTAAAGGGAAGTTGACCGGCGGTGAGATTGTAGACTCTCACCCCTTGATCACTTAGGGCAGAGGCTTGGGCATTTAGCTTTAAGGTAACGCTCTCAGAGATATTCGAGACTCTCGAACTGACGTGCATAATCTAGATCCTTTTGTGGAGGAAGACCCACCCATCATAACCTTTCTCGCAACGTCTTAAAAAGGGGCTTTTTAAACTTATGTCTTAGGAAATTTCCAACGCGCTAGCCAAGAGTCACTGTGCTCATAAACCTTATGAGGCCCGTGCCACGTTTCAAAAAAACTCACCGCTACACCACTGAGGCGATCGGACTCGACCCACACCTCACCTGCAAATTCGCACTCTCCAATCGCTGCTCTGAAAGCTTGATAGAGTGAATGATCTTTATAAGGAGGATCAAGAAAGATCACGACTGAATCCAAATTCTTGAGTCCACTAAGCTCTCGGGCCAGCCAGCTTTCAAGTTTTGTGGGGGCAAGGTGAATGGGGCGCTCAGCGAGCTCGGCCGCAAATTTCGCCTTGATCCCTGAGAGATTTTTTTTAAGAATGGCCTGCACTTTGGGGTGCGCTTCAAGTAGCGTGGCGCTCTTGGCCCCTCGCGACCAAGCCTCAATTCCCATCGCTCCACTGCCAGCACATAGGTCAAAGAAATGAAAGTCGCTCATGTCTTGAAGAGCGTCAAAAACTTTACGACGAAGCATCACTGAAGTTGGGCGGGTGATCGTCTCAGGGGGAACAAAAAGGGCCTGCCCCTTGGCAAGCCCCCCTAATATCTTTATCGACAATTTTTTTCCTTTAACTTACGCCGCTTTCTTAGCAGCGTTTGGCGAGCTAAGCGGCACAGTAAACTTCACGCCGTTTGCCATTGTCACTTGGGCCCCATGCTCTGGGTGAAGTGTCAGGGTAACCCCTTCCATTTCAAAGGTCACGCCCTCTTGCCCATGAACGTGCAATGAAGCGATGGCGTCACCAAGGGTAAACTCGAGGTTCAAATTCATTGAACCCTCAGCACTAAAACTCATGGGCGCACTGGCGTGGGCGCTCGGAGCAGGTGTAGACTTAGGAGTCATGCTCACGACATTATTGCTTTGGGCTTCTGCCTCACTCTCATGGGCCGACTCGGCTTCCATTTCGGCCTCGGCCTGGTCGAGTTCTTCAAATGAATCCTCTTCCGACTCCGTTGACTCCTCGCTCACTTCAGGAGAAGCGGCTAGCTCTTGGTCAATCTCGTCTTGAAGGTTGGTCTTTTTAACTTCCTCGGCCGCAATAGAGAGGTCCTCACCAGACTTGGGCTCTTCATCAGATGAAGCAAATTCACGCTCAAGACTCTCGATCTCCTGCATGATATCCAGAAGCTCTGAGTCATTGAATCCTTGCTCTGCTCCATTTTGTCCATCGTTGGTGCTCATAATACCTTACTCCTTTAGGCCTTTTGATATACGGCTGAGGTCATTATCTATTTGCCTATCGGACTGTCGTAACTTCGGCTTGAGTCAAGATGCCTTGCGGGAAAAAACTTTCTCATTTTGAATACTTAAGTGACAATGTCAGATAATTTAAGGTCATGTTTTTATGTGACAACTCACGGGCCTTTAGGTACAAATTTTCCCTCAACTTTTTTAAATCTTTTTTATGAAGTGTTGAAAAAAAACAGGTTTTTCAGGACGAGCAGATTTTAAGGATTAAGATTGAAGGACAAGAGCTTCAAGGCCAACGATTGGCTGATCAACCCCAAAGGGCCTAACAGGAATAAGGCCTTGGGATCATCAGAACTTACCGGTGCGGAAGGGTCAGTACCCCCTCCTGTGCCCAGTCACGCCCAATCTCACTCCTTTTCGAATGCGGCCCTCAAGATCAAATCAGAGCCCAATGAAAGTTTTGAACCCACGCAATTTCTCGTTCCCGAGTGGAAGGGCGACGGGCTCATCACTCCCGAAGCGGTGGTTATTCAAAAAGTGGTCGATCGCCTGTGGATTGATGCTCAAAACCAATTTCAAAAATTTTGCGACCAAACTAAAAGTCTCAAGCTTTTGGTCTTTAGTGAGTTTCAAAACTACGCCAAAGAGCGCCGCCTAGAAGTTGATGCCATCACTGGCCCAAGTGAATTTTGGAGTCACTTTGCCAATAGTGAGTCTCCTTTCTACGAAGAGCTCGCTGGCTTTAGAGATATCTATTGTTTTAGAGCAGTGAGCATCTATCTGCTCAAAGTGCGCTTCATACTCAACTTGGCCGATGTCACCGATAGTGTCCTGACACCCAATAATTTGATTAGCCCCGGTGCTTACCTGGCGCAAATTTTTAGAAAGAATTCAAGCACTGAACTCATCAGTGAGGCCCTTCAGAGTAATCACTACTCTTGGTATCGCCCATCACTACAAAGTCAGTATTTAATTGAAAATGCCGCTCAAGCCCTCAGTGGACTGAGTCTCACAGAGCTGATGAAAGTACTCACCTATCGCAATCGTCAAATCAGAGAAAAGCTCTGCTTTGAAGATGAGCACTTCTCGCACTCGTTGAGCCACCGCTCTTTTGGTCGCTTCCTGATTGATACGCTGATTTTCCTGCCGCGCTGGCTCGACAACTCGCTTAAGAGAACGAGACCTCTCGGCCAGGGTCGCCCAGATGTTCTTTGTACCAAGTTTGTGGGCGGACAACTCTCTTCACTCTCTCTTTCACACTGGTTGGCCCAAGAGGATTATCTCAATATTCCCTGGGATTGTGTGATCGCACCTGACTTTATTGGCAGCGAGAAATTCTCAAGTGGCCAATACATTAAGATCTGTCATGAGCTTCAATTCATAACCTTTCTCCTTCAGGTGGCCAAGAGACAGGGCTTTGAGCCCATTAGTTTTCTCTGTCAGACCATGCGCTCAAAGAGTACTTATGGGCGCTCCAATAGCTCCGGTCAAATGTCACTACTGGGACCGATGGAGCACGGAAGTGCTGGATCAACCTATCAGCGAATCTTTATCCATCTCAATGATCTTCCCAAGAATAACTCTCATCATTACTTGATGACTCAGATTAATGGGGAGCTCGCAAGCCTACTTCCCGATGGCAGGCTCTACGTTTTGACCAATCAAAAACTCTTTGTGCCCAGTCTTTCTGAAAAGACTGATCAATTGCTCAAAAACCTCAAGCTGGAAGCCTTTTTTAATTTTGAAGAACTCAAGCATAAGGGCGAAGTCGCTCCTTATCTTTATGTCTTTAAGAAGAGAACTTCTGAAGAACAGAGCAAAGTTCAAGATCCATTTAGCCCCGTTAAAAAAGAGCTCTTTTGCAACTTTAATATTTCCGGTGAGCTCAATCAGTTTAGCCAATTTGCTAAGCTTGCCCGCTCACTGAGCCGCTTTTTTGATGAGCGCTTTCCCCACAATACCCCCTATTATCAAAGTGAAAATGAAGGGGCCCCTACTTTTGAGTTCTACCAAGACGCAATTGTAGATGGAAAATTAGTGAGCTCCCTTCCTCGCAATGAAGGTCAGGTTACCCATCCGACTTACTTTAAAAATCTCACTAAGACATGTGTGCCTTTTGACACTTTCTTCTACGTTGAATCTCTGGGCGCGAGCGATAAAAAAAGTAGACCACTCACCACCGAGCTTTTGGGACTCAATTCTTCTAATGAAGAGCGCTTCCCACTGATTTTGATTGTCGACTTCTCACGCAATCACGACCTAAGGCTCGAACTTATCTTCAGAGAGTCCTACGCCGCCAAGAGAGACGCCTACGGCAGTGCTTACTTCCAGTACTTTGGACTTATTCCCAAGGTTGAGGGTCTCAACGTCGACATTATTCGCACTTACTTTAATTCGGTACTAGGAAGACAAATTACCGGCCTTTCTCTCGATGGTGGTCTCACCAAGCTCAAAAGTAAGGTCAAGGCCATGCTGGTACCCAAAGCCTTTGGTGGCAATAGCTTCTGGGAAGGAAGCGAGCCTGTACCAGAATTACAGGTGATGAATTTAAGCGTGGATGAGCTCTGCGCCCTGAGCCCACTTGAACTATCTAAGCGCTTCTATCACGACGCCGAAGCCTTGAGGGCCAATTTCTCTCGCGGCCAGTTGGTGGCCCTCAAATCTGTGATGGACTTTGCTCATAGGCTACAAAAATCAATGGAGCGCCTAGGGCTTAGTGCCGGTGAAGGGCAAGCGGCAACGATCTATCAAAATAGTTTTGTCAAAGAGCGCTTAGTAAAACTTCCCACTTATTCACTGTGCCCACACCACGACGACGTCTACGTTCAGGTGCTCATCGATGCTCCGCGGGCGTTAGAGCTGCCGCTTGAGAGTGTCGAACTTAAAAAAGATAGTGTCGAAGTCAGTGAGAGCTTTACGCTGACTCTCAAGGCCTCAAACATGCCTATCATCTGTTTGCACGGGCCTCAGAACTTGCTCGACTTCACGTCTTTTATTCTCTCGCGCGCAAAGGGCGTTCCCCTGCAGAGACTACTAGGTCAACTGCGCCTACCTACTGAGCGCATGCTCACCAATGCCCTGACTGACTTCTTTGAACTGCAAAGAGAGTATCGCAAGGTAACTGATCAAAGTACTCTGCTTCTAAAAGAACTCATGGGCGCGCTCGTTACTGCACCGACCTCTCGTTCATAAATTTTCACATAAATTCAGAGTTTTAGCTTAGACTAGAGGGGCAAGCCAGAAAGAGGAGCATCTCCTACGGATATTTTAAAGCTACAAAAGGCGCTCTATAAAAACCTGAAAAAAAAGGCCATGGGCCTTGAGGGAAGTCTTAGCGCTGAATTTAAGCGCTTTCGGCGCGATCAAGTCACCGCCTCCAAAAGAGAATTTCAAATTGTTGGCATAAATGAGCTCAGAAATTCGATTCGCTCATCTGGGGTGGTCTACCTCGGTGATTTTCACAGCTTTGATCAAAGCACGAGAAATTTTGAGCGTCTCTTGCGAACCCTCGAGGGTGAGAAGATCATTTTGGGAGTTGAGTTCGTCTATCAAGAACATCAAGAATATCTAGACTTCTACCTCACTCACCTCATTACCGAGCTCGAGTTTCTTGAAAGTATTAATTATCGCGAATCCTGGCGCTTTCCCTGGACTTATTATCGCCACTTCTTTGAGATGGCCCGCAGGAAGGAATTCCCGATTATTGCGCTCAATAGTGTGGGCTCACTTAAAGAAAGAGACCAGTTGGCCGCAAGGAAGATCTCAGAGCTCTTAAGAGAAAATCCCGACAGTAAGCTCGTCGTGCTCTTTGGCGAATATCATATTGTCGCTGATAAGCTGCCAAGGCTCACGATGGAGAGCGTTGGGCCCGATCTCAAGCAGACTATTATTCATCAAAACCTTGATGAAGTTTACTGGAAGCTCAGGGATGAGGACAAAGAGGCCGAGATCATTGCTTTTAATGAAAATGAATTTTCACTACAGACCTCACCTCCTTGGGTGAAATATGAGAGCCAGATTTATTGGTATGAAAATCTCACCGATGACCCCGACTTTGACTTGCATGAATATATTATGGAGACGGGCCTGCTCGCCTTTAATAGCAGTATCTCGGAGAACTTCTTTTTTCTGGCCAAGGAAATAGCCCGTACCATCGGTGAGGAAGTAAGCGAAGATGAACTCGAGGACTTTAATCTCTATGACTATCAACGCCTCGATCTAGTAAGTGAGAAGCTCGAGTCACTTGAAAATAAAAAGTGCGTTCAATTTTACCGCTGGCTCTTAGAACAGGGTTCGGGTTTTTTTCTTCCTCACCGTAACATCTTCTATTCCTCTACCTACAGCATCAACCGCATGTCTTATTTGGCGGGCATGCACGTGCTTAGGACAATTCGCAGTGAAATTCACCGTGAAAGTGAAGACGCTCTGACAGTGGGCGGAGAGGCTTTTTTTGTTTTTTGGTTCTTCTCCTGCGCCACGGGATACTTCTGCTCAAAGATTATCAACCCCTATCGCAAGTGTGACCTCTATCTAGATATGAGAGAGCACTATCAAAACCCCGCGACCAGTAAAGAGCTGATTCGCCCGCTAGGGCTCACACTTTCCCTCATCGAAAATATGGAGAGCGAAATTTCAGCGAACTTTGAAGACTACACTCATCGTGAGCTTTATCAAAGTGCTCGCGCCTTGGGCTTTATGTACGCAGAACGCATGTATGAAGCTCATCTCAAGACCAGCTCTTCTCACTTGAGCGCACTCAAAAATATTCTTTTTACTGAAGAATGGAGCAGACAAAATTTGCGAAGATTTTGTTTATTGATTGTCCCGGGCGATACCTATGCCAAACTTAGAAAACGATTTTTCTAAGCTTGGCGAAGTTCTTTTAAGATATCTTTCTTTGAGCCTTTGATCACGCGATCCACTCTTTTAGCAGGAGCTTCATCTGAGCTTGCATTCATATTGGCAAAGATTGAAGTGAAGATCAGCTTAAGCTTAGCGCCCCCTTCAATTGAATTCTCGGCCACAAAGCGACCGCCAGCTTCCTTCATCAACTCGGCGATAATGCTAAGGGAAATATCGGCCCCAGCGTTGCCGCGAGACAGACCGCTCAGAGCGTCGAGCGCTTCTTTCTTAATTCCCGGACCAGTAAAGAGCACTTCAAAAGCGGCCATGGGACCAAGGGCGCGCAGGCTGAGGACCAGTTTACTGCGACCACTCTTATCTGCGGCTACATTTGAAAGAGCAAAGTTAATTGAATGAAAGATCACCTGCTCAACCAGCTCATTCTCACCTTCAATATAGACGTCTTCTTTCACATCAAGCTGAACATTGAGCCCCTTACTAAAGAGCTTATCTGAAGAGCGATTGACAATACTTGCTAGAATGGCATCGAGGTGAAGAATCTTATCTTCCTCAGGTGCAAGCACACTGGCCGGAACCCAGCTCGACTCAAGAGGCTTTTGAATTTGCTCTTGGGCATCTGCTTCGTTCCAAATATTTTCGATCTCACGTGCGTTCACGCCCGGAGTGGCAAATGTGCTTGTACCGGCCACATCCACGGCAGCAGTTCGCACTCCCTGAGACTTCATATGTAGTTGCTTTTCATTATAGAAGTCAAAGAGCTCAGAGCAGACTCTTAAATCTTTTTGATCAAGAGCGCGTTTAATGATCGTTCCCGCATGATCCACATTCATGGCCAGACCTTCAGAGAGCGTATCCATCGCTTCTTCTTCAATAGCGTCGTGAAGACTTGCTTCTTTAAAGACGCGAATCCCCTCAAGACCCATAAAAAGCACAGAAGCAAAACTAGACAGTGAGAAGACCACCATCATCCACCAGGCAGTTGACTCAAAACCTTCACTGGCGCGGTAGAGATTATCCATGATCTCGTCTTTGAGTTTTTCAATTTTCTCAAAGCGGCCACCGGCATTGGCAATCACCACATTGGCCGGAGTGCCATCATTTTTAGTGATGGTCTCATGAAACCAGTGAACATCAGTGGTCAGGTTATTCATCAGTCTTTCGGTGCCTAAGAGAACACCAGCAAAGCGATTTTCAAAAATCGTCTTCGCCTCCCCTAAGCACTCCTCAGTGAGAGAAGTGAACTGACTGTCTAAGTAAGCGCTATTGCCGCCGATCACTTTAGCGGTGTAACTTTGGTGAATTCTTTGAAAGCAGGTTTGCAGACCTGACTGCAAGGTGGTTGTGAGCTGGCGGCTCGATCCAATGTGGTCTAGGAAAAAGGCACTTGAGAAGGCCACCACCGCAAAAGCGAAACCGGCCGCACCTCTTTTAGACTTGAATACTGATAGGATTTTTCTGAGCATATAGTCACCAACCTAGTGCTAAAAAATGGGCGCATCCTTGCCCCACCCATCAATTCTACGTTTCGCAACATATCAGTCAAGCAAATGACCTTTTTTGCCCCTCTAGGACGGCCTGACACACATATATTTAACCAATAATTGACACTTTAGCTCGCACATCCCTAGGACGAGGGCCAAATCTTCATGCTAGGCTTAAATTTCGGCAAGGGGCAATTATGACCGGTGACGCCATTCAAATATCGCTGCCAAAAAGAGGACTCATCTGTCTTTTGGTGTCTATTTTCGTCAACGCCAGTCTCTTCGTCCTTTTTAATCTCTTTCTCAAAGAGGAAGTGCGCCCGCTGGTGGTCAGGCTGCGCCCCGCTGCCATCGAAAAAGAAAAGAGCGAAGAAGAGATTCTAAAGAAGCTTGAAAGCGAGAGCTTTAAGATTACTTCTTTGACGCTTAAAAAAGGTGACACGCTAGAAGATAAAAAGCGCACGAAGATTCAGGCCAAAGAGCCGACCCAAAAAACTATTGTCCAAAAGCCGCAAACTAAAACCAAGCCAAAGACCCAAGAGAAAAAACCACCGCTCAATCTAGCGGCCCTGGCGCCCCAGCTAGCTGAGGTGAAGGCGGAGCCTAGGCCCGCGCCAACTCCAATGAACCAGCGCCCTACCGATCTAGGCCATCTCAATAAAGATCAAAAGCGCATTCAAGAGCAAGAGAGCTTGACCAAGAGACAAATTCTTAATGAGTATGCCTCCACTCCTGATATTGCCAAGGTTCTCGAATCCAAGGGATTCAATATGGAGTTTGGCCTGCCTGAAGGTCTTGATGAAGATGACCTCAATTCAAAGGAGCTCATCTACTTTGCTTTCTTGCGCCGAAATTTTTTAAAGTACCTGACCACCTTTCTGACCACTCACAATAAGCTTGTGATCAATAGGCCCTCACTCACCTACGCTCTTAAGACCGGCCCCCACCTTTTAACGGCGCGAGCGGTTTACGATGATCAGGGCAATATGGTCTCCTTTAAGATTCTCAAATCGAGTCACAATAACGACATTCACAATCTCTTTGAAGAGACGGTCAAAGGAATGCGCACCATCCCCAATCCTCCGCGGGATTTTGTCAAAGGGCGCGACAAGGAATTTAGTGTCTACTACCAGCTCCAGATCAATGGAGTCTAGCTGCGAAGTTTAATAATCAATAGAGCAAAGAAAAGTAGGCCCAGCCAGAAAATTCTCTTTGCCGCTACTTGCTTTATAGATTCCCCAACCGTTTTAAAGAGCCTAAGCGTTTTGCTCTGACCGATCCGAATACGTTTGAGTTCAGTGCTACTTAAAGCTTCCATCTCTGCCAAGAATTCACTGGGAGCGATCGCCCTGGGAATATGCCCTGCCAGGAGTCGCTCTTCTTCGCCCGCCAATTGAAGTTCGGCGCGGCACTGCTCACAGTGCTCAATATGCTTGGTAAGCCAGATCTCTTTTTCAATACTTCTTTTTTCAACCAGTCCTCGCACCAGCCGGGTATGGGGACAGCGCAAAGACTTTAAGCTCTGTTGATAGAGATCGCGCGATCTTTTGTCATAGAGATAATCAGACATAAGGACCTACCCCGAAGAGAGCAAGCAGTTTATTTTTTGCTTCGTGAGTAGTGCTCACTAGCTCTTCAAAACTCGACTCAGTGATGAACTCGCGCTCAAAGCGATCAAAACCACTGAGCTCACGCAGATAAAGGTGGGCGCGCTCTTTAAATGAGAGCTTGTAAAAAGCTTGAGAATTGCTCAAAGGATAACCGCCCGTCTTGGCCAGGCGATAGCACCAGCGGTAGAGCGACTGGGCCATCAGACCAGAGCGCTTGGCACTCTTTGGCATTTCGATGAGCTCAACGTCCTCACGAAAAAAGTGGGTGGCCGCTTCTTTGACGATTTCGCATGCACAAAGATCATCGCCCACAAGGGCAAAGGCAAACGAATAAAGTTCACTCCATAATTCTGAATTAAGTGGGCCGCAATCCATGGTCCTCATATAGATAGGTTAACCGTCTAAAATGGGGAAGACAATCTCTAGCGAACATTCAAGCACTTAGCTCAAGTAGCCGCCTTAAAGCCTCGGATTACTAAAGAATCACTGACTCTTACCCGATAAGTTCTATGAGATAAAATGCATCAGGATTAGTTTGCATGAAAAAGACACCATTAATTGCCCTGCTCTTGGCCGCTCTCTTTACTTCGTGTGTACCTAAAACGAAGACCGTGACCAAAACAGTGCTACAAAATGACAACAACTCAAATGGAACCATTATTAATAATGGTGGGGGAACGCCAACGCCCACTCCCACAACTGATCCCAATGGCTCGAGTATCGACTACATCACCATGAGTGATCGAGTGGTCCACGGCAATAATTCAGGAAGCGTGGTGTGGAGATCGAGTAACTCGAACCACACCGGTGGTATCGACGAGCGCGCTTTTTCATCGGATCAGAAACTTTATATTCAAATTATTCCACGTCGCGATCACTGGTATACCAGTGATGTGAATGGAACGAGTTGCGCCTACCGCACACTCAACTACACCAAGCTCAAAATGAAAATTCGCGTGGCCTCTCAAGAAGCCCCAGGGCAAGGAGCTTCATGTACTTTTAGTGCGAATGTGGACTCGGCCTCTGACGTGATTCAACTCTCGGTTCCCACTGGCTCGCTCCACCCACCCGTCATTGAAATCTCTAATGTCGAACACGACTACTATTGCAAAAGCTATTGCGTTGAAGGCCAGACGACAAATGTCTCGCAATGTCAGCAGTACTACTGCCCCTACATTGCTTCAGACCCAGTTGATTGCTTCGCCTTTGATATCCGCGTGGCCACCGACGACACCAAGGCTCTTCCGGGCACAGTGAAAAACTGCGGTCAATAAGCTAAAGGGTCTTAATTATATCCACCGCGAGATTGCGCTTCACCGCACTTGAGACTTCAACAAGTAGTCCGGGGCAAGTGATATTAACCTCACTCAAACTCTCACCAAGAATATCAAAGGCCACCCACGGCACGCCAACTTCCATTAATTTTTGAGCAACACTCTCGCAGGCACTCTTTTGAGTCTCACTTAATTCAACGGCGTGATAAGTGGCCCCTTGAGCAATATTGGCCAGAAATTGTCCCTTAGGTGGAACTTTGATTATCGTTCCGAGTTCTTTTCCCGCAAAGTAGAGACTTCTCAGTTCTCCTTGATAGACCCCTTCACAAAAAGGCTGAACCACCATGGCCCCACCAAGGGCGCTCACTTTCTTTTTAAATGAAATACTGGCCGCTTCAAGATTGTCTAAACTCACCTTCTCCACGCCAATTCCCTGATAGAGATCAAGCGGCTTTAAAATGAGCGCTGCATTTCCACCATCGCGGCACTTCTTGGCAAATTTAGAAAAAGTCGCCGGATCACTGGTCACCAAAGTGGCAAGCGCCGAGGGGTGCTCGTAGGCGAGAATTTTTTCGTTGTTTAATAGCAGGCCCTTGGCCGAATTGAGCACGCGCAGACCGCGGTCTTCAAAGGCCCTCAGCATCCACAAGATTCGCAAATAGCGCGAGTCAAAGGGCGGATCGAGGCGAAAGTGAAAGATGTCCTTCACATCAAGGGTCAGGGTCTCTTCTGAAGTTGCTGCAAAGGCTTCGAGGTAGAGAGTTGATTCATTGAGGGTGGAGTTGAAATTCCAAACTGAAAGTCTGGGCCAGGCATCGTTGCGATAGGAAAAGTCGGCCTCAAATAGAAGGTATACCTCTTCGCCCATGCTCTTAAGGGTGTGGGCCAAAAGGAGACTCGAGTCTTTTTTAAAGACTAGTTTTTCGAGAGGGTCGATGTAGATGATATGTCTGGACATAATTGTGCTCTCTTTTCAAAAAGAAGTTGCTCAAAGCTTAAGTTGTCTTTTTTGTCAGAAGACAGCTTATCATAGCAATCATAACTCTTTTCCAGAAGAGCGTAGAGTCCCAAGAGATCTAACTTTAGTTCATTTTGAAGCTCGCTTATTCGCTGCGCCTTTTGTTCATAGGTTAAAAAGGCGGCAAAACTCGCGTTGTTCCACTTGCGCTTGAGCGGCCAGCAACGCTCGGGCGCGATTTTCTGCGCCTCACAGTAGCTCTTAACCTTGGGGCTAAACTGACCCGTTAAGAACTCTGCTAACTTTGTCTCGAGCACTTCTTTTGAGGCCCCTGGATGGGCTTCATAGATCTTTGAAAGCGCTGCCGCTTGGGAGACAATGAGCTTAGAGAGCCCCTCTTGTTGCTCGTCTTTTCGCTTTTCTTGGGCGAGTTTTTTCTCATCCCATCCTAGGTATTGAGCGCGCAGTTTTTCACCAAAGTGGTTTGCGAGGTTCTCGTTGAGGTCGACCTCGTCTTTCACAAAGAAAACGGTGTGAAAGAGTTCGTGAAAAATCAACTCGACCAGCTCCTCTTCAGAGTAGTGAAAAAATGAGGAGAGAATGGTGTCTTCAAAGTGTCCTAAAGTCGAATAGGCATAGACGGGGCGAGAATAGGTGACAAATCCCCCCTGCTCTTTTTCACGGGCGTATTGGCGGGCATCTTCAGGATCAAAGAAGCCCAGGTAAGGAAAGCAACCCACCAAGGGGAAGCACTCTTTTTGGGCTTCTATTTTGTCAAAGGGACTCACGATCACAAGAGTGGTCACCATATCGTGATCAAGTAGCGTCGTTTTGCTGTAGATTCCCGTCTCTTTCTTGCCAAAATACTTATAGAAGTATTCCTTGGCCTCTAGGGCGGCGGCAATTTTCTGCTTATTTTTTGCAGAAATTCTTGGGTCTTTAAGCACTTCCTCATTGGGACGAGCGCGCGCCTGTAGTTTGAGCTGGCCAGTTCCCTGGTCAATCATATACCCCACCTTAGCGCAGGAAGTGATGAAGAGAGATAGCGATAGAAGAAGAGAAACTTTTAAAAGATCCATGTAAATCCGGCCGTGTACTTTTGATAGTCTTTCATTTTATCAAATTCAAAGGCCGGAAAAACAGTCTGCACCGAGCCTCGCAAGGCCATATGCTTAATGAGGCGCAATTCCAGGCTAAAGCTCGCAAAGACAGAGTCTGATTTACTACGTGACTGGGCCGTGCGAAGCTCCGCCACTGCGCCAGTGCTGTCTTCAATCGTGATATCGGTGTAGTCGACGACAAATTGCTTGGCGTAGCCCATACTGAGCATCGGTCGCAGCACCGACTTGCGGCTTGCAAAGAGCTGGCGCAGCCCAAGACCAAAGACTTCACTCTCCACAGTGTTGACCATGCCAATGATATTAACCGTGGTGCCAGTGACGGCAATTCGGTTGTGCTCATTCGTAATGGAGGTAGAGTAGCTATAATTGACTTCCAAAGCGGTGGTCTCAAAGAGATACATGGCAAGTGAGCTTGAGTAGGTTCGCTCGGTGATATCATTTTCTCTCGCACTTCCATAGGCTTGGGTTTTATAACCAAACTCACCTGAGAGCTCAAAGAGCGCGAAGGCGTCTTTAGAAATAAAAATTGCGACGATCAAGACTGCGAGCCGCACTTTAAAAAGATTGGCCAAAAAGTTCACAAGCCCCTCCCATAGTATCTTCTATCACTATATAGGAGGCGCCTGGGCTCGATCGACACCCGGCAAAAATGGTGACTCTAATAAGCCTAACTTATTGATATTTTGGGCTTAACCTACGGCCTAAATCGGTCAATAGTTCGGCCTGACAACTAAAGGCGGTAGCCTCGGTAATCTTCACATCCACCCAGTGCCACTTGAGATTTTGATCCGGGTCCTTGGGCTCAAAGTGAACCACGCGATTACAATTCGTGCGCCCCTTCCACTTCTTCACGCCCTTCATATTGCCTTCGCCATCGACCAATACACGATGGGTTTGCCCAACCAGGCCAGCGCGAATTTTCTCCTGAATCTTTATCTGGTAGGCTTGCAGGTGGCGCAGCCTCTCACCTTTAATATCGTCGCTCAAGTGACATTCGAATTTAGCCGCTCGAGTTCCCCTTCTCTCGGAATAGACATAAGAGTAGATAAAATCAAATTGAGCGGCATCGAGTAGCGCGAGAGTGTCTTCGTACTCGGCCTGTGATTCGCCAGGAAATCCAACAATGATGTCACTTGAGAGGACGATCTCTGGGTTGGCCGCACGGAGTTTTTCCAATAGACCCAAGTAGTGCTCGGGTGTGTACTCGCGGTGCATGCGCGCTAGAACCGTGGCACTTCCACTTTGCACTGGAAGATGCAAGTGGCGACTAAGTTTTTTCAAAGCGCCGTGAGCGGCAATGAGTTCATCAGAAACATCATAGGGATGGCTGGTGGTGTAGCGGATCATCTCGAGTCCGTTAATTTTCTCGAGCTCGTAGAGCAGTCCGGCCAGATTCTCGCCATTTTCCTTACCAAATGAGTTTACGTTTTGCCCTAAAAGCATGACTTCTTGTACGCCTTGATACTCAACCAGGCGCTTAACATCCTGAACAATTTCATCAGTTCTTCTCGAGCGCTCTTTGCCGCGAGTGTAGGGAACAATACAGTAGGTGCAGTACTTGTTGCAGCCTTTGATAATATTGACGAAGGCCTGAGGTGAGCCGTGGTTGATTTTGGTTTCGATTGAAAAGTCACTGGAGCGGTCCCAAGTGTTTATTGAAAACTTAGAGTCCCCAGCATAGGTACGATAAACCATATCGTTGATACAGTCGATTACATCGGTGCCAAAAGCAAAGTCGAGATGAGCAAAGCGCTTAACGAGCTCTTTGCCTTCAGTCTGGGCCACGCAGCCCCCGACACCGATCACTAGATCTTTGCCCTTTTGCTTTTTAAGAGTTTTGAGCTCACCGAGTTGCGAGTAGAACTTATTATTGGCGAGGTCTCTCACGGCGCAGGTGTTAAAGAGAACCAGGTCGGCCTCTTCCACTTCCTCCGTTTTAGTGAAGTTCAGCTCCCCCAAGTGGGCCAGTAGACGATCACTATCGTGATAATTCATCTGGCAGCCAAAAGTTTTCACCCAAACTTTTCGCGGCGGAAAAGTTAAGTCACCCATCTTGACGACTTTTTCACCAGTTTCAGGATCGACGACCCATTTTTCTTTGATGTCTGAATTGCGAATGCCTAATCCTGTTTCCATCTAACCTTCCCTCTCATGCGATTTGGGTTCAAAAGATGCGTAAGGATTGGCCTCGTTGCGAAGGCAATCTAGTATAATTAACTACTTAGGAGTCTGCCGAATCAGCTGTACAATCTGGGGCAATCTCTCACGCAAAATGTGGCGCCAACTTACCAATAAGACGTGGTGACGTCTAGCCCCATTCGATGAATTGTCTGTTAACTAACTGAAATTGCGAGTCTACTCAGGAATGATTTTGGTGGGATTTGGGCAAAAAAAAAGGCCTCCACACGGAAGGCCCTCTTTTCTTTTCAACTAAGCAAAAGAATTACTTCTTCTTAGCAACTTTCTTAGTAGCTTTTTTAGCTACTTTTTTCTTAGCAGCTTTCTTAGTAGCTTTTTTGGCTACTTTTTTCTTCGCTACTTTCTTAGTTGCTTTCTTAGCAGCTTTCTTCGTAGCTTTTTTAGCTACTTTTTTCTTAGCTACTTTCTTTGTAGCTTTCTTTGCAACTTTCTTAGCAGCTTTTTTCTTAGTAGCTTTTTTAGCTACTTTCTTAGCGGCTTTTTTCTTCGTTGCTTTCTTAGCTACTTTTTTCTTTGTTGCTTTTTTAGCAGTAGCTTTCTTTGCTGTCGTCTTCTTTGCTGTTGCAGCCATAGACATCCTCCTGGTTTCAATACTTATTTTCAGGATAAACACATTTTTGTTTCAACGCAAACAAAAATCGAACCTTTAGCAGGTTTAACGGAATAATTTCAAAAAACATTTAAGATTTTTTTTCACTGTCCGGGTCTAAAGGGAGCTTTTACAAGCATAAAAAACTTTCGAAACATCGATGGATAAAGGCGATCAACGTTTTAGAGGGGGGGCTATTTTTTTTTAAAAAAAAGTTCGCCCTCCCCTGCAAAAAAGTGTTCTTTGGGTAAGACATGTATACCTTTTTCGATGAGCTCATGAACTTTTTTTCCTTTTTTAATGGAAAAAACGGCACAAAAAATGGGCGTTCGCCCCCCGTGGAGGGGGAGAACGAGCTTTGAAAATGTCTATTGGAAGTAAAAAGGAGAGATGAATTTTAAGAAAAAGAGAAGCTCAGACGATCCTCTTTTGCGTCGACACCGACTTCAACACGGCCACCATTTTCTAGTTTTCCAAACAAAACTTCGGCCGAGAGAACTTTTTTGATTTCACTATCAACCAGCCTAGAAATGGGTCTAGCCCCCATTTTAGGGTCATATCCGTGAGTTGCGAGCCACTTCTTAGCCTCATCAGTTACAACCAACTCGATATTCTTCTCAGTCAGTTTACCTTCAAGGGCCACTAAGAACTTCTCTACAATTTGCAGGATCACAGAGTCGGGAAGCTTATTAAAGTGGATGATGGCGTCGAGCCTATTTCTAAATTCCGGCGAAAAGTAGTTCTTAATGGCCTTATCTCGACGAGCATCGTGATGACCTGAACCCTCCGCACCAGCTCCAAGACCGATCACACCCTCGTCACTTTCACGGGCGCCGGCGTTTGTCGTCAAAATAATGACAACATTTCTAAAGTTGGTTTCACGCCCTTGAGAGTCAGTGAGCTTGCCGTGATCCATCACCTGCAAAAGAACATTGTAGATATCGGGATGGGCCTTTTCGATCTCATCCATCAAAAGAACGCAGTGAGGATTCTTATTAACGGCATCGGTGAGCAGACCGCCTTGGTCGTGACCGACATAACCTGGAGGTGCCCCAATGAGCTTGGCCACAGAGTGTTTTTCCATGTACTCAGACATATCAAAGCGCTCGAGGTGACTTCCAAGTTCAATGGAGAGCTGTCTGGCGAGTTCCGTCTTGCCTACTCCCGTTGGGCCGGCAAAGAGAAAGCTGGCCAAAGGCTTAAGTTCGTCGCCAAGACCAGAGCGTGCGAGCACGATGGCATCGGCAACTTTATCGACAGCCTCTTCTTGGCCAAAGATCAGCATTCCAAGATTCTTTTTGAGGTCTTTAAGTCTCTTTCTTTCGTCTTGTTCTAAAGATACTTTTGGAATCTTCGCAATTCTTGCCACGATTTCTTCAATATCTTTCTTAGAAATATTGGTCTTACGCTTGCCCTCGGGCATGAGCTGAATCGCCGCGCCCGCTTCATCAAGGACATCAATGGCCTTATCGGGGTTCTTTCGATCGGTGATAAAGCGCTCGGAGAGATCGACGGCACTCTTTAAGACGGCATCGGAGTACTTCACGTTGTGATGATCTTCAAAGCGGCTCTTGAGCCCACGCAAAATCTTAAGGGTATCCTCGCGATTAGGCTCTTCAATGTCTAATTTTTGAAAACGACGGCTAAAGGCGGGGTCCTTTTCAATAAACTTGCGATACTCCTCATGAGTGGTGCTGCCTAAAATGCGAATGCGTCCACTTGAAAGGGAGGGCTTAAGTAGGTTTGAAGCATCCAGCGAGCCACCGCTTGTGGCCCCGGCACCCATGACGGTGTGAATTTCATCTATAAAGAGAATGGTGCGCTCACCGCGATCGGTACGGGCCTCAATTTCTCCAACGACGGACTTCAAGCGTTGCTCAAAATCCCCGCGGTACTTGGCCCCGGCGAGCAAGCTTGCCATATCTAAAGAGTAAATCGTAGTTCCAAAGAGAACTTCTGGCACTTCATCGCGCTCAATCAAGTAGGCCAGGCCTTCGGCGATGGCCGTTTTCCCCACCCCGGCCGCGCCCACCATGAGAGGGTTATTTTTGCGTCGACGACACAGAATCTGAATAATGCGCGACACTTCATCAGCGCGTCCAATGAGTGGATCAATCTTCTGCATGCCGGCCAAGTTATTGAGGTTGATGCAGTAAGAATCAAGCGCGGTCTTCTTCTTCCCACTCTCATCCCCTGGCGCTGTCGACTCATCCCCAAGTGGGTGTGAGTCTTCGTGAGCATCATTATTGTTATTGACCGCCTTATCGAGGTCGTGGGCAATGTATTGAACCACATCAAAGCGCTCCACTCCTTGTCTGAGCAAGGTATAAAGAGCGAAGGATTCTTTTTCCTGAAAGAGGGCGACCAAAATATTGATGCCCAAAATATCGCGCTTGCCAGAGGACTGGACGTGAATCGCCGCCCTTTGAATCACTCGCTGCAAAGATAAGCTAATCTCTGGTTGATATTGAATGCCACTCTCGCTGGCGAGCTTTCTCAGTTCCTCATCGACAAACTGGCGCTTAGAGAGCTCTTCGATTTGATCCTGGCTCAAAATTGAGAAATTGGACTCGTCCTCAACAAAATCATTGAGCTCCTTTCTCACCTCATCGACATTGGCGCCACAATGGGCCAGCACATCTCTAACCTGACCATCTTCGAGCATCGCCAAGAGGACGTTCTCAAGAGTCAGATATTCGTGCCTCAAGCGATTGGCCTTACGGATAGCGGTATTGATGATTGTTTCTAATTTTTTTGACATCATCTTTGATCTCACTTTAGGGGGCCCGCGTGGCCCACCTCATATTAGCTGCCCTACTCAGGCTCAACGCTACATTTTAAAGGATGGCCATTTTCACGCGCATCCCGGGATACTTTAGAGGCCTTAGTCTCGGCCACTTCAAAAGTGTAAACTCCACAAACTCCTACACCCTCGCGATGAACCTTGAGCATAATGGCCTGAGCCTCATCGGCCGATTTGTGAAAGTACTTCTGAAGCACATAAATCACAAATTCCATGGTGGTATAGTCATCGTTATGAAGGAGTACACGATAGAGACTAGGTTTTTTGACTTTAACTTTCTTGGCGGTGACTACACCGCTTTCACCTTCGGAATCATCGCTCGACATGATAAAGCGCTTACTCAACTGCATACTCCTTCTCACACACTCTAAAGATGGGGGCGAATCTCCAAATGCCAAGGGCCCCCCAAAAAGATCACTTAAAACGGCTTCTAAACTCCTGATATTTCAAGGTTCGAAGCTATATAAAGATTGTATCAAATTTGCCACCGGCCGTCGCGAGAGAGATAATCAAAGGATCAAACTCGTCTATCAAACTTCAAAGAAGGAGCAGCTGTGGGCAATTTCCTAAGCTATTTTAAAGATATATTGGTTGGCAATCAGGAAAGTGAGACTCTGCACCAGCTCCATGCCAAAATGGAGAATCACTTTCCCGAGAAATCACCTGAAAAATTGGCCATCCTCTCCTGTGTCGCAGGACTACTCGCGCGCATCGCTTTTGTGGATATGAAACTTGACCAAGGTGAAGCTGATAAAATGAGTGCAATACTCTCCCATTGGGGTGAAATTGGGGATGAAGAAGCCACTTGGCTGGCGCAAATTGCCTTTGACGAAGTGAAGGCGCTAGGTGGCCTTGAAAATCACCTCTACTGCCATCCACTTAATAAGCTGCTCCCTAAAGAAGAGCGCCAGGAGCTTTTGAGTGCCCTCTTTGCCATCGCGGCCAGTGATAATTCTGTGAGTGGCGAGGAAACTGAAGAGATCCGCCTGGTGGCCAAAGGCCTTTTACTGGAGCCATCAGACTTTATTACTGCCAAGCTTTCCGTGAAGGACTACCTTTCAGTTTTAAAATGAGCATTTAGATTTTTCGAGCTGTAACAGCGCCTCTTCAGCGGCCGTATTTCCCCAGCGCATGGAGCACATAATATTGGTTTCTGCGCGCTTGGTGGGCTCGTAATAGACGATTTCATTCTTTTCTAGATCAAAGAACTCCACATAACAGTCGGGTAGGCCCAAGACGTGGCCCAGCTCATGAGCGATCACCAGCGGTCGCTGGAAAAATGGCACTGTTGCTGAGAGATGGATGGTACTGGGTTCATCTTCTAATACAAATGAGAGTGACTTATCACCCATAACGATATGGGCATCTGCACTTGCTCTCGGGGCCCAGCTGAGACTGAGCTTAAACTGCCCTTCCCGGCTCCAGGTCTTTTCAACAAAGGTCTTAATCGAAGCGAGACTCATGGGACTCCAGTGCGCAGGATGAGACAGAGCAATCTTCATCGTGACCACATCCTCATTCCTAGCACAGGCAAATTTGAGATGATGACCCTCTTTTAATTTAAAAAGGGAGTCAAAGGCGCGCTCTTCATATTTAGGTCCATAGGTTGCAATATACTCTTCAACCCTATTGGATCGGAAGTACATATCAAGCAGGGCCTCGCACTTTACCCCCGACTCAAAGCCTTTACACAGCCGCAGCACCTGCCTCATGCGAGAGCGGGACTCTTCTTTAGAGCTTGCCCTGGTCGCCATTTGGTTCTCAATGCGCTCAAGCAAATGATAGTCGAGTTCATTTTTTTGTTTTAATAAGTCGAGCGAGCATTGGTAATCCCTCCAGCGCAAAAGATCACTTTTAAAAAAGAGCCAATTCTGGGCTTCGACTGGACCAATAGGTCTACCTTCAAGCTTTTTGAATTCCTCAAACCTCGCGCTTAAGCGCTCGTGAGAGAGAATAAGAGGCTTATTAGGACGAAAGTGCCGCTCATTCGGAACCGTTCGCAGGCCAACGCTTTGGCGGCTTGGGACGAGCTTGGATTCAAAGTTCATCACTTCATCTACCAGCGCCACCTGATCGACCACTCCCGCCTCACAATAGGTGCTCGCAGCCGCAATCATCTGTGAAACCTCGCCTCTAGTGTTGACCCTTTCACCGCAGCCTCCTAAGAGGAAAATAAGCATGAGTGTCCAAAGTTTGGTCACTTGCTCATAGCTTTGGCTTTGGGGCGTCGGCTCCACCTGCATATTCGTCCTTAGAAGAGAAAAAAATGGGTATCTCCTTAAGTCTATTCAAGAGTGATGCCGAAAAGAGAACAAAACCATGACATCAAGGGCGCAAGGAGGACTCGCTATGTGCTATTCAATTTCAATAAAAATGGGGGCGTACGCAAAGACCTACGTTTTCGACAAAGAATCTGAGCGTCTCGAATTTTTGGAGAAAGCGCTTAAACTTGATCCTGAAGCTGAGTGGGTGATGTTTGAAAGTGATGCATGGGGATCGCCTTACCAAAGTGCCTCTTGAAAACTGCCCCACTACCGTGGGGACAATTGAGAACATAAAAAAGGAAGTGATCTCACTTCCTTTTTTATTCCT
>JBLXCO010000006.1:0-235788 GCA_048264885.1 Bacteriovoracaceae bacterium | reverse complement strand
TTCTCAATTGTCCCCACGGTAGTGGGGCAGTTTTTAAAGCTTACTACACTTGGTCAGTGGGATATCGTGAGAGAAAGCGATACACTGCTTTCTTGCTTTTTCACAAGCTCTCGCCTGCACGCCAGAGCCCTGGATTCCAGTGGCCGAGGCATGGAATTTGCGAATATCTTTGCCCCAAACTGTCTCAAGCACAAAACCACATTCTTTGGTGACTTGGACGGGACGCTGTCTTTCCATCCATACATTCACAAGAACTTTTTTAACTTTGATATTTCCACGCATTTCAATTTGCCACACACCATTGTCGCGATTGGGAGCTTCAAAGGGAATGCGATGAAAGTGCCCTGCGGAATTAAAATCAAATCGATTGCCATCAATCTGCTCAATCCGAGAGTCATAGCGTCCAACGAGAAGTCTCGCTTGTGCTTGACCAGCTCGCGACTTCGCCACAAGAACGACTCTTTCAAGCTCTGCGCGTTCAAGGTTTAATCGAGGATAGGCCCGTTTAATTTCTTGTTTGAGCTTTAGAGTTGTCTGCCCTCTAAACTCTTGTCCATGAAAATCAATTTCAAGCTGTCTCATCTGTGCAGCGACAGAAAAGCTAGATAGTAATAATAAACCCGCCAATAGTTTCTTTGACCATGAAGTTAGCATAATGTTCTCCTTTTCTATGCTCTTGTAGTTTATTATTCGCAGGGAGCTCCTCGCTCTGAATAGAGACAAAAAGACACCACCCATAGATTTTGGGTGAATTTGAATCAAATTTTAAAAGATGTAAGTTTTTTCTTTAAGAAGGGGTCAAGATGACCCTCGCCACACGGGCGAGGGTCAGAATTGAATTATGATTCAAGAGCGAGTGAGAGAATCTGCGTCAACTTTTCCAAATCTTCATAGCTGATATTGTGGAAGAGCGAGATTCTAAATTGATTGCGCCCTAGTTTCCGGTAGCCATCAATGCCATAGACCAGACCAAGTTTTTCGAGGCGGTTGATTAAATCATCCACAGGAAGCTTTTCATCCACATCAATTGTCGCCACTGCATTGGAGCGATACTTTGCCTCTTTAATATAGGGAGAAAGATAAGATTTTGATTCGGCCCAGTTATAAAGCAGATTGGCTTTCTGCTGGGCAAGCTCTTGAACTTTTGAGTAGCCAAGCTCATTCATTCTCTTAACCTGTTCATTGAGAAAGAACATGGTTGAAATGGCCGGCGTATTATAAGTTTGATTTTTATCGCTATTTTCAAGGCAATACTTCCAGCTCATGATCTCTGGAATATAGCGCGACTTATCAGCTTCAATCTTTAGAGCACGCTCGCGCGCCTTGGGAGACATGATACAAACAAAGAAGCCTCCCTCAGAGGCGAAAACTTTTTGCGGAGAAAAGAAGAACATATCCGTCTTAGCAACTTCAATCGGACACTGACCAGCGCCAGAAGTAGCGTCGATGGCGAGGATAGTGTCGCCGTCAACTTCGGGAATGGAATCGAGTTGCACGCCCGTGCTGGTTTCATTTAAAGTCGCGCAAATCATATCGGCGCCAGGAACAACAGTAGGAGTGACACCCTGACCATAGTCGACACTCTTTTGCGTGGCCTCGATCCAAGGGATCTTTTTGTGGGACTTGTACCATTTCTCAGAGAACTCTCCACAAGTGAAGTGGACCGAGTGCTGCTGAACGACACCAAGACCAATCATATCAAAGAGAAAAGTGGCACCGCCATTGCCGACAGCAATAGTGTAGTCACTCGGTACATTAAAGTATGTGCGAAGCCCTTCTTGAATTTCTTTGACGAGATTTTTGATTGGAGACTTTCTGTGACTAGTGCCCAGCAGATGAACCCCCGTTGCCGCCAGTCTTTCAACATATTCTACTGGCACTAAACTTGGTCCACTACCAAAGCGCGGGTCTGTTGGCTTGAGATTATCTGGCACTTGAAATTGTTCAAAACTCATAGAGTCCCCTTGTCGTTAAGCGATGATGTCTTTGGGCGCTATTTTCGCAAAAAATTACGCGCTTGTCTCTGTAATGAGTTACCATAAAACAAAATTCTAGAAATTAAGGATGCGAGAAATGCGCCGTTTCATGATTCTTTTAGTCATGCTTAGCCTAAATACTGCCCACGCTCTGGAAAAGCGCATTTCGAGTCCTCTCAAAGACGTGAGCTTTGGACTGGGCAACTTAAGTGAATTCATTGGACGCGTGCAAACAGATGATCAAGGTGGCCACAACTCGCTGGAGTTCAATCCGGCCCTCGCCCTTGAGGCGAGACTCGATCTCAACCCTTCTTGGTCGCTCATTCCTGAGTTTGGCTTCACCTTTCCCCAGTCTGATGAAGCCGATCAGATCACCCAAATGACCTACTGGCTCACCGGCTCGGTAGGCTATAGTCTTGGCGATTATATTATTCACGCCGGAATGGGTCTTCACTTTAGACGCATCTCCGCCGAAGGGGGCAGTCTCACCCTCAATAACGGTGCCAGTACCGAGAGCTTCCCACTTCCCAGTGGCTCGGCCACCACCACCAACCTCACAACTCACGTGGGGCTTCGCTACTACTTCCTGCCCGAGTGGTCGGCCAAGACTCAACTTCATTTCTACAACCCAGAAGACAGCACCGAGCGCGCGGTGAGTTTAATTTTGATGGTCAATTATCACCTGGGTGATTTCTTAGCGAGGATGAATTAATGAAAACCCTTGGCCTCTTGCTCTTTTTTGCACTTTTCTCATTAAGCGCCCAGGCGGCCTTTACTCTCAGCACTTCCAATGGCGCCGCCTTCGCGGCCGATCGTGCCAAGGAACTTCGAGTCAACGTTGAAGACGGCGGCGGCACCTGTAATCTAGGCCTAACCCCCACCGAGCTCCTCGATATGGCGGTGGTCGCCGCCGAGCGCTTTTGGAATCGCGCTCCGACTTCCTCACTTAAAATTGTGCGCGGAGATGTGGTCGATGTGGCGGGCTTTGAGTCTGATGATCTTTGCTCACCAGATTCACCCTGCACCCCCAGTGCGACCTTTATGCACTCCCAGGGCCTACTTCTTGGCTGCAATGAAAACGCTTCAAACTTTAGCACGACCACAATTCTAGGCCTATCTGTGCCGACGGTTTTGAATGGAAAAACGATTGAGAGCGCGGCGGTTCTCTTTAACGGTAGAAGTGGCTCAAGATTTCTCTCACTCACCTATGATGAACAAGTGGCCACCATCGCCCATGAGATGGGCCATGCTCTGGGCCTGGGTCACGCCACCAGTAACGACTCCTTGATGTTTTATCAAACTGTTCCCACCCGCAGTGACTTGGGGGCAGACGATATTAATGGCATTAGCTATCTCTATCCTAAAACTCAGGTGGTCGATCTCAACTGTGGCTCTATGCCCGTAATTCCAGGCCAGGGCGGCAAACCACCCAAAGGGGGACTCGCGCTCTTACTGGCACTGGTCCTGCTCGCTTCACTTTATAAGCGCTCTAAGCATTCGCTCTGATACTTTTGCAGCCACTCGGTCTCATCTTTTGAGAGTAGCTCACGCATAATGAGATTCTCTTCAAAGGGCACCCAAATCAGATTTTTAAAGCGCAAAAAGTTTTTGTGACTTGGATGCTCTTCAACGATCACCACGTTCTCAAGTCTAATGCCACCTTCACCCGGTAGATAAACCCCTGGTTCGATGCTGCCGACCACTCCGGGAAGTAGAGGAATCTGAGAAGTAGGAGAAATGCGATAGCCTGCCTCGTGAACATTCACACCAATGCCGTGACCGGTGCCATGGGCAAAGTCGAGCCCCACTGCTCTGAGGTCAGTGCGCGCAAGAGCGTCGATTTGAGCGCCCCAGGTGCCCACCGGAAAGATCGCATTCATCGCCTTGATAAAGCCTTTAAGAACCCGCGTATAGAGCTCGCGCTGCTTGGCACTTGGGGAGTCGCCAATTAAAAAAGTGCGCGTGCAATCAGTGGCAAAGCCCCCTTTAAAAAAGGCCCCGGAATCCAAAAGCGCCAGATCTCCACTGACGGCCATAGTCTGCGCGTCGGGAGTACTGTAGTGAATGATACTGCCATGGGGTCCAAAGCCTGAAATGGTCTTAAAAGAATGTCCTTTCATTCCCATCGATTCATAGGAGCTCGTTACGTATTGATTAAATTCAAGCTCAGAGACTTCGCGCACACTCGCCTCTTTTTTAAGCCACTTGATGGCCTTATCAATCGCTCTCGAGGCCAAAAGATAAGATTCTTCAAACCACTGAATTTCTACTGGAGTTTTGATCGCTGCCAATGAGCGAATAAAGCTCTCAGAAAATTGAAGGCGATGAGCTGTAAAGCTCTTTTCAAGCATAAGGTACTGCTCGTAATTGGTCTCACTCGCGCTGACGTAGACCTTAGCTTCACTGCGCCCTTTGAAAAAATCATAGAGCTCATCTTCTGAGTGGATAAAAACGCCCTTTCTTTCTGGATAGGAGACCTCTGCAGGTAAGAAGGCATGAGCTTCAGTCTTTGTTACGTAGCCCACACCGCGAAAGCTGGCCGAGTAAGGATAGTCATAGCCTCTCGCCTCAAGTACCCAGGCCAGCGAATCAAGAGCATTTATAAAAACCGCCTCATCGTCATTTAATTTTTCCTGCACACGCACAAGCGGTGACTCATCTTTTGGATAGGAGAGCATCTCAACGGCCACGGATTTCTGATGGCCGGGTAGTCCTAGTAAATTTTCAATCGACTCTCCTGGCCAGGAGATCACCTCGAGAAAGCGCTTTAATGACTGAACCGTCTCAAGCGAAGTTCGGTGGGCCACAACTGCTATCTTAGTGAGGGCGAGGGATTTCACCTTATCTTCGAGAGCGCGCGCCAGCGACATCCCATAGGGAACTTTCTCAACCGTGATACCAGGCTTTGCTTCGAGATCGGCCTGCTCATGGTAGCGGCCATCGACAAAGAGAGAGACCTCTCCTGCTGCCGTCACTAGAACTTCGGCCACAGATCCAGTAAAGCCGGTCAGTAGCAGCCTCAAGCTCTCACTGGCCGGTACGTACTCGCTCAAGTGGCGATCAAAGCTAGAGAGATAGAGTGCGGGGATTTGGTATTTTTTTAATTCGTCGGTTAACTGTGCAATCATCACAAAATGTCCTTAGCTATTTTTAAGCTGCTCATGAAAGGTTTCTAGAAAGATTTTTTTAAAACTCTCTCCACGATCTCCATAATTTTTAAATTGATCAAAGCTTGGCGCCGCTGGAGAAAAAAGAATGGTGCCCCTAAAGTCTTGGCCCTTTAAATAAAGGGCAGCTCTTTCAAGCGTATCGGCGCGCATATAAGTCACTCCCGCCGCTTGGCACTCAGCTTCGTGCGAGTGCGCCGTTTGCCCAATTAAAATGAGTTGATCCACGTGTTGACTTAGAAATTCGAGATGAGGGCCAACCTCATCGGCGCGGCCACGCTTTTGACCACCGATAATAAGAGCAACCGGACTTGCAGCATTTTCCATCGCTCGTACGGCCACACGAGTCGACTCCCAGTTGGTACTCTTAGAATCGTTGTAGGCCATCAACTGCTCACCAAGTTTGAGTGCTTCAATACGATGAGAGACCCCTCTAAATTGATAAACACTTTGGCAGAGCTGCTCTTGATTCAAAGAAAATTCGGGGTGGCGCTCATAAAAAGCGCGAACCATTGTAAGAGCAAAGGCGATATTAAATAAATTGTGAACTCCAGGCACCATCACTTCACTGGCCTTAATGCCAAAAGTCTCAAGTAAGGCCGTGAGCTCAGGAGCACTTTGAGGTAGAGTTCCTTTGAGTGAACTTGGTAAAAAAGAGTTGTCCTTGGGGGCGACAAAGGTGTCTTTATCATTTAAGTGACGAGCGATTTGAAGCTTTGCTGCAATATAGCTCGCTAAATCGCTATATCTCTCACCGTGACTAAAAGTAATATTGAGAATCCCCGCGACTTCGGGATGAAGGGTGGGCGTCGACTCTAGTTGAAAAGATGAGAGCTCAAGCACGGCCACATCCCACTGCTCTTCGCTCGTAATGGCCTCACAAAAGGGGATGCCAATATTGCCACCCACAAATACCTTAAGGCCTTGTTCAAGCAGAATTTCACCTAGCAAAGTCACGGTCGTCGTCTTGCCATTAGTGCCGGTGAGCGCCAAGATGGGGGCCTGCCAATACCAGCTCGCGAGTTCGACTTCGCAAATGATTTCGACACCTTTTCCAAGAGCACTTTTTAAGAGGGGATGTTCTCTAGGTATGCCGGGGCTTAGAATAATTAGGTCCATCTGCTCAAAGGGGGCCTCGCCTTCAGTGAAGCAGTGATTAAGAGGCAGTCCAGTGCTTGTGTGCCAAGTTTGAACATCGCCAGAATTAGTGGCAAAGACCTCACACGAATGCCTGGCCAGCAATTTAAGCGCAGACAGGCCCGAGCGCCCTAGCCCATAGACGAGAACCTTCTTACCTTCCAAGCTTTTTTTGCTTGCCACCCCTGTGATCCTTTGTTCATACTGGCCGCGTTATGTCAGACCTGAGTTATGCCCCCCATTTTAGCGCCATTTGCGAGGCTTTGGCCCCCTTTGAAAGCATCTGGAATCATGAAGTCTTGCATTTAAATTGGAGACTCGAAGAAACTTACCCGCGCGAATGGGTGGAGTCCCTGGCCGCGCTAAGTGATGAAGAGGCCTATCGGCTTGACACAGGGAGGCAACTGCCCGCAATTCATCCCGAGATGAACTCACTGCTGGGTCACTTTAAAGAACTCACACGCGTGCCTCCGGTGCAGTTGCCACCAGTCACACACAACCAGAAAACCTTCACCTTTATTAAAGAAAAGAAAGTTCACGAAATCACCAAGATACTTCCACTCATTGACCAACTCAAAAAAGAGTATAGTGATCTCAAGATCATTGATATCGGCGGCGGTGTGGGTCACCTCGCGCGCGCGCTGGCCTTTGAAACCGGCTCTGACGTCACTACAATTGATGGCAACCCCGAGTTCCAAGAACTCGGAAAAGCGCGCCTAAAAAAACTGCGCACTCCCCCGGACGCCGGGGCCATTAACTTCTACCACTCAATGCTCACGCGCGGAAATCATCAAAATGAACTTCTAGAGCTCTTTGAGTCCCACCACATCAGCCTGGGACTTCACACTTGTGGCGATCTTGCGCTCTCGCATATCGAACTGCACTTAAGTTCAAAACAAAAGGGAATGCTCAATTTTGGTTGCTGCTATAATAAGCTTGACCCAAGTCACGACATCAATATCAGTGCTTACGCCAAAGAGCGCGCTCTGCCTTTTAATGAGTACGCCCTCTCGCTAGCGACTAGGGGTTATGCCAAGCTCGCCCTCAAAGATTATCAACTCAAAAAGCGAGTCAAACTCTTTCGCTATGGACTGCATTTTCTGTTAGAAAGTGAATTTGGCCTAGAGACACCCTTTCCCGTGGGAGAATGCAACACCAGAATTTACTGGGGAGATTTTCATCACTACGCCAAAGAAAAGTTGAGCGAACATGGTTTTAAGAATCATCTAAGTAATCAGGCCATCGACGATTTTATAGAGCAACCACGCATAAGAAACCAGATTAACCTCATGATCTCGTGTGACCTCTTGCGCTGGCAATTTGGGCGCCCGATTGAATTTTATCTCCTTCTCGACCGCGCTCTCTATCTGCAGGAGGCAGGAAAGAGGGTCACGTTACAAGAGTTTTTTAGTGAAAGTCTCTCGCCTAGAAATATTGGTATTTTAAGTACTTCACTTTAAAGACTTTAAAAACGAAGAGCGACTCTCTCTTGAAACTAAATGGGCACGATAAATGTAGTCTGTCCTCAAAAACCTAAACCCTGCTTTTTTCTGCGCCATAGAAGTGCTCCACAGAGTCTTACCACTGGGGCCCAGGAGTAATAAAGCACAACCTTGTTTTGGAGAAGATTCAGAACAGTAGCTGGTAAAGAGATGACTCTCAATTAGCTGTGCACTGCCCATGATGGAAGCATTGATTGCTCTCTCGCGCAACCAGCACCGAATGGGACGACCGTTTTCGTTGAGCTCCACCACACATGCGTCTGAAAGATAATCACTAAACTCTGCATCGACATAAGGTTCTGAGATATTAGATTTAGACAAAACAATATTTCTAAAGATGAGAACTTGATCTCTATTTAAAAATTGAGGGGTGTGAAAGAATCCCCCAGAACCATCCTCAAAAAGTTTAAATCGACGCACAATTAACTTCGTTTGAGTATCGAAGATGGCAAGATGATTAAGGTTGGCAAAACTTAAAATGAGATAACGATTTTCTTCTGGAAAGAGATATCCAAGAGTAGTCTCTTCAAGAAACTGAATGTTATTAATGAGTATTCGAAGGGGTCTCTCCTGCCCATCAACGCGCACTTCTCGGGGAATAAAGTTGGACAGAAGCAGACTTTTATACTCACTTGCGAGCAGCTTTTTATAAAGGCTCGCCGTACTCCAATGAAAGAGCTCTTTTCCTTGCTCATCATAGGCCTTTAAGATCGAGTAGCCCTCTTTGTCTCCACTGACATTTGAGACCTCGTAGTCAAGCGCGTAGGACACACTCGTGCGCGAATTAAAGGCTATATCGTGATTGATCTGTTGGGCCTTTTGACACCAGAGAACTGACTTATCAGCTTTTAAAAGACAAATCGATTCATCCGAGCCGACCAGAACAACTTCCTTTTCGTTATCATATTTACAGAACCTTCCAGGAAAAAAGTTCAATGTGGAAAGTTCTGCATCTACAAGTTGGCAATCCTGCTCTATCACAAGATCACCTGAATTTAGTTTTTCAAGCACACTTTTAAAATAGAAATCACTCACCCCTTTAATAGATAGGCCAAGAGCGAGAACACAAAAAATAATTAGGGCGATCCCCTTTTTCGTTCTTAAAATCAGTTGTAAAACCTCTCAAACATTTTTCTATTAACGAGCAAAGCGCGGTAAATACCGTTCTGAGAGATGGAAGTATACCAAACTTCGGTTAAAACAATCTGAATAAAAATTATCTCACCAAAATAAAAAAAAGCCCACCTCTTGCGAGGTGGGCCCGTTCAAAAAAAATGCAATTTAATTATAACTATCTCAAAAATAACATATCAAAATACTTCGGCAGTCCCCAGAGGTAGTTAGGAATTAAGTCCTCAAGGTCATTGCAGGACTCAGCAACTGAAACCGAGTAAGGAAGAAGAGTGCCAGCGATAGCCTCGGCCCGTTTTTCATCCCCCTCCGGCAGCGCGCGAAGAGCATTTTCAAGATTGTGAGCTTCTTGATAGAGCTTCTCAGCGGCAAAGTTGAGCTTCTTATAGATTTCAACTTCCACTTTACTCTCAAGGTGAATTTCCTTCTGACGAGAAATAATCGCGCCGAGCTCACCTTTATAGTCAAAGGTCGCAGGAAGAACATTTTGATAAACCATATTGAGTAGCGTAGAGAATTCAATTTCTCTGAGCATATTGTAGCGCTCAAGCAGAACATTGTGTCTCGTTTCAAGCTCTGAGTGCTTAAAAATACCTCGGGTTGTCAAAAATGCTGTGGCCTGCTCATCTTTTAGGACAGAGAGCGCCTCAGGAGTTGTTCTCAAATTGAGAAGTCCGCGTTTTTGGGCCTCTTCAATCCACTCCTCGCTGTAACCATCGCCATTAAAGACGATTTTCTTATAACAGTTTTTGGTCCACTTACTCACTACTTCGCCAAGCGCCTGGTCAATAGTCTTGCCTTCACCAATAAGAGCTTCAATCATTTTGTTTGACTCTTCCAGCACATCTACCAGAGCGGCGTTGAGGATTGTCTGCGGAAAGCCTACCGCAGCTCCTCCGCCTACAGCTCTAAACTCAAACTTGTTGCCCGTAAAAGCAAAAGGAGAAGTTCTGTTGCGATCAGTGTTGTCGCGCAAGAGATTGGCCAGCTGATGGGCGCCAAGATCGAAGTTGGTGTTTTCTTCAGGCGTAAATTTTCTTCCTTCATTGATAGAAGTAAAGATCTTATCAAGCGTATCACCTAGATAGACTGAGATAATTGAAGGAGGTGCTTCGTTAGCGCCCAGGCGATGATCATTGCCGGCACTAGCAATCCCCATGCGCAGGGCCGCTTGATGGCGGTAGACAGCTTCAAATGTCATGGCCACCATGGCCAAGAAGCGCAGGTTTGAGTGAGGCGTGTCACCTGGCTCAAAGAGGTTAATTCCCGTGTCTGAGGACATGGACCAGTTCATGTGCTTACCAGAACCATTAATCCCGGAAAACGGCTTCTCATGAAGGATGGCCACAAAGTCATGCTTTTCGGCCACCCGCTTAATAGTCGCCATCAGGAGCTGATTGTGATCAGCGGCGACGTTGCCATCTTCAAATATCGGGGCAATTTCAAATTGACCGGGGGCGACTTCGTTGTGGCGAGTTTTAGAAGGAATTCCCAGGCGATGAAGCTCGATATCGAGCTCTTGCATAAAACCAAGAACGCGCTCTGGAATGAGACCAAAGTAGTGATCTGAGAGCTGTTGATTTCTGGCCGACAAAGAGCCAAACATCGTTCTTCCCGTCATCACCAAGTCAGAGCGGTTATAGAAGAACGATTTATCAACTAAGAAGTACTCTTGCTCACAACCGGCCGTGACCACAACTTCTTTTACACTCTTTTCTCCAATGAGGTGGAGAAATTTAGTGGCGTGTTCGTTCACTTTGCTAATTGAGCGCAGGAGCGGAGTTTTAATGTCGAGAGCATCACCAGTATAAGAGACGAAGGCGGTGGGAATACAGAGAGTTCTTCCATTTGGTCCTTCAGCGATAAACATCGGTGAAGTGAGATCCCAAGTAGTGTAGCCACGGGCCTCAAAAGTCGAACGAGAACCACCGTGGGGAAATGAAGAAGCATCGGGCTCACCTTGAAGCAGTTGACTGACAGAGAGTTTCTCAACTGGGCGACCATTTTTAAGCTGTAAAAATGAATCGTGCTTTTCAGCTGTTGCACCAGTGAGCGGCTGGAACCAGTGACAAAAGTGAGTTGCACCCTTACTTGTGGCCCACTCGGTAACTGCTTGGGCCACGACTTCGGCGTGCTCGCGGTTGATGCGCTTGCCACTGCGAGAAACTTCAATCATTTCACGGCGAACGGTCTCAGGAATTCCTTCGGCGGTTTTGAAATCGAAAACCAGCTCTCCGTAGTACTGTGAAATTTTGAGTTCACGTCCAGATGAATCCTTAGGTCTAGGAATCTGGCGAAGTGGTCTATGAAGTGAA
Source organism: Bacteriovoracaceae bacterium (assembly GCA_048264885.1). GTDB lineage: Bacteria > Bdellovibrionota > Bacteriovoracia > Bacteriovoracales > Bacteriovoracaceae > JBLWXV01. The sequence continues at coordinate 224,560 of JBLXCO010000006.1, read as the reverse complement.
TCTCTCTTGGCGTCCCCTCTAATTTCCATGCCCGACATAACGTATGCTCCTTAATGTTGCGATGGTGATAGGAAGTATTCTGACTGAATTAAAAAAATTGTACAGAGGTCTGAAACACTCTGGCTACGAACTTTTTAAGAAATTCTAATATACCTAATTAGAATTGCTAATAACTCAAAACGCGCAGCAATACAGGCTATTCAGCGTTCGTCTTCCCAAAAATCATGACGAAGAACCTAGCCTGCCAAGATCTTAAAAATATGTCCAATCTGCTCTTAGTCATTCCTTTCACGACGAAGACGCCGACGAACTATCTCGCCTAAAAGTCCCGAATGCTTGGCCCTTTTCTCTTTCTCCCTTCTAAATGGGGCCAACCAAAACAACGCATCCAAAGGAGATTTTATGAAAAAGTTCATCGCCCTTGCGGCACTCACCCTCATCGCTTTCTCAGCACAAGCGCGTGTTGATGAAGGTTCCTCTTGGTCAGAAATTAGAAGGGCCGCTGGCTATCACGTTGATTCACCCAAGATCACTTTCCGCGGTGGTTCAGTTTTCGTTCCCGTTTTCGGCGTTTGCCACTTTGAAAAAAATGGCGAGGAAATGCTCAGTGGTGGCACGTTCAAAGAATGTACTAAGTGGCGTCGTCAAGGCGACGATCAGGTGTGTGTGGCAGAACGCACGGTAGCGCTTACAAAAGCGCGCACCTATGAGTCTAAGTACTGTGCGCGCTGGAGAAACCAAGGCGATAGCCACGACTGCGTAGAGTATCGCTCTTATACTAGAACAGAGGCCCTCCACTACGATATCGACGTCTTCAGATCACGTCGTGCTGGTGATCACTCTCCCTTTCCTGCTTTCACTAAAAGCTTCACAATTCCAAGCTGCCATTAATTAGCATCCATGTGGGCCATGGGGGTCAAGACCTCCAGGGCCCACCCTGTAAAAAAGTAAGACTTTGACTACGGTCTTTAAGAAGCGTTTTAAATAAACTAAATAAAATTGACTGGAAGAGGAGTCTCTAGGTACTAACGGGTAAAGGATAATTAATGCTAAGCAGCTTTAGAAGACACCTGATCGCACTTGTGTTCATACCCATGGGTGCTCATGCTTATGAACAAAGCTACCAAGAGGCCCCCGAAGTTTTCTATGAGCAGGGCTATCAAGTGAGTGTGCTCGATCACTGTATCGAAGCAGGCCACGTGAGACCCGTACGCCCACTGCGAAGAGTTTGCCTGGAGACCAATCGAGGCGAGCGAGTCTCCTACATGAACTGTAGGGAGCAGTATCGTCGTGAATACTTTCTCTCTCGCCCTATTGTAGAAGTTCAAAGCATCTTGCTACCCGGCCAAAGAGTCTTCACCAAGATTAATCGCACCAAGGTGCGCGGCCACAAGATCGAGGTCTATGAGCGTGAGAGACTCAAAGAAACCTATTATTATGACATTCCAGAGTGCACCGAAAGCCTCATCACAAACAGAGCTCCCCTCATCTATGAGCAGCAGGCAAACGCAAAAGAGGCCCTAGTCTACGGCGCTCTTTATCAAAAGGGTATCACGCTCATTGACGGCGAATCATGGACGCTTGAGCAGGTGGCCCGTGGCAAGGGATACGCTCCCGATCGCAGTAAAGATCTCAAGAGTTCCTCTCGCAGTGCGAGCCTTTGGTATACCTCACCCAATTGTAAGCGGGGTCAAATTATTCCGGTTGAGATTGATCAGTACCTTGAAAGTTTGGGCGGCGAGCTCACCGGTAGTGGACGCGTTCAAGATGGAGGAGAACTCACAGGAAGCGGACGGGAGCTCGATTCAGGTAGCCTTATGGTGCGCCTGAATGTCGATCAAATGACCTTCCAAGATTTAAAATATAAAAGTTCTGGCCCCTTTGGTATCAGGGGGCACCTCGAGCGCTTTATTAATGGCGAGCGAGAGATTCCTAGGAGTCTGGTGAATATTAGCTGCCTTAGGCGCTAGAGAACGAAGGAGAGAATTTGGGTCCAGAGCCGCTCACACCCATTGATAGCAACTCCCTGCGAGAGAGTCTCATTGAGAGACTGCAGGATTATTTTATGCGCTATCCGCATGTGAGTCTCAATGCGCTGGCTAAAAAGTGTCGCATAAGTGAGGCCACCTTGCGCCGACTCTACCGCGGGCAAATTAAAACTCTCCCCACTGAAACGACAATTGTGGTGGTAACTACACCTATCGGCCCGAGCTCACTGAGGCGCTGAGTGACCCTACTCGCTACCTCATTTACAAACTGGCGGCGAATTCTCGCGGAGTCAGTAAGCGCAAAGTGCTAGAACTCTTTGGCGCCCACAGTGAGAGACATCTCAGTGACATGATCAGCGCTGGTCTACTCTGTGAGCGAGCAGGATTTTTCCACACCAATAGCGAAGGCTTCTCCCTCGGGCTTGATCATTTCGTCGATCATTTCAAGCTCACCGCAAATTTTATTAAAACGGCACCTCACCCCGGTGGGGTTAAGGATAACCTCTTTTACAATGCCTCAAATTCGGTGAACTCGGCGGGTAGAGAGAAAGTTCTCGCGATTGCCAGAAAGGCCATGAGCGAAATTGTGAAGGTCCTAAACGATCCCGACTACGATGGGAACATTCCCCTCTTTGTTTTAAATGCGGTGGATAGTCTCGATATAAAGAGGGCCAGCGATAGCGATTTCAGCTAGCCCTCCAAAAGATTTAGAGCAGGGCTTTCTTGGCCAGGGCTTCGTCATCGATTTTAATCGACTTAAGCTTTCTTGGCGCGTCCCCAAACATAATGGAGACATCTTCAAGACGTCCAAGTCTCGCCACAGTGAGGGTGTAGCGAGTGTCTTTAAGGGCGATTTTATTAAACTTATCCCACGAGCCTTGCAGCAGGCGCTGGCCATTGACGGCAATCACTTCATCCCCAGCATTCAATCCGCTTTGGGCGGCCGGAGTGTCTATGTAGACGCGGTCAATAATCACGCGCTCACCTTCACTCTTAGTGACAACCCCCAAATAAGCACTCTCTGGGCGCTCCCACTCAAAGCTCATGCCAAAGCCCTTAAAGACTTCTTCAAAGTCGATATCTTCGGTGGTTGTGATCATCGTCTCAAAGCGAGCGCGAATATCGGCGCCACCGATTTGCTCGATCATAGCGTAGACCTCTTGGGCCTCTAACCCTAGCGCGGGATTTTCTTCGTAGCGCGCCCAAAGCTTACTCAGGAGATCATCAATACGCGCTCCCTTAGCAACCAACATGGCGTGCAGAACTGTGAAGACAAGTCCCCCTTTGAGATAGTAGCTAATAGAAGAATTAAGCGAGTTCTCGTCTGGGCGATAGAGCTTAATCCAAGCATTAAAACTCGAGTCTTCAAGGCTATGAAACTTCTTTCCAGGAGTATCGTAGTAGCGCGTGAGATTATCTTTTTGCGCTTCGGCGTACTCACTCATAGTCATGAGACCTGCGCGCAGAACCAAGAGCTGATCCATAAAGGAAGTAAGCCCTTCAGTGAGCCAGTGCATTTTAGTGTAGCCTTCATTGAGATAATCAAAGGGCCCAAGTTCCTTGGGGCGAATGCGCTTCACATTCCAGGTGTGAAAGTATTCGTGAGCGACTAACTCAAGCCACTGAACGTAGCCTTTGCGCTCAGAGAGTCTTGCCGCATCAAAGTGCAGGGCCGTTGAGTTGGAGTGTTCAAGCCCACCATAGATCCCAGGCATAAAATGGGTGATGAAAGTGTACTTTTCATAAGGCATCGACTTCATCGTCTTTGATACCGTCTCCACGATGGTCTGGATGTCTTTTTTAAGGTCTTCTTTATGTGGAAGAGTCTCACCATAAAAAGCTAGCTCATGAGGCTTACCTTCACACATAAAGCCATCTGTCTCATGACAGCCAAGCTCTAGCGGAGAATCAATCAACACATCATAATCGGGAGCGCTATAGCGAAACACCTCGCGAGATGGGGAGATATCTTTGAGACCCGTCGTCACCTTGCTCCAGAGTGCGGGAAACTTGATGGTAAGCTCTGGGTCTTTCATCTCCTGGCCAAGTACGCCCATGAAGAGAGTGGGGCCATGTAAAAAGGCGTGGGATTCATCAATATAAGATGTTCTCACTGAAACCTCATGGCAGTAGACCTCATAACTCACTGTAAACTTCTGAGAACTGCCTTTGAGCTCTGATCGAGACCAATCCAGGCGCCAAACGCCCTTTTTAATTTGTTCAAAAAATAGGGGCTCACCCTTATCTGTCTGGGCGCTAAAGCGCTGCACATGGCGCGAATATTCCCTCATCAGGTAAGAGCCCGGAGACCAGCTTGGCATAAAGAAATCGAGGGTCTGAGTCCCTTCAGGGCGCTCCGTCTCGATCTTAACCTGGGCCAGGTGCTGGGCAGGATTTTCAATTTTTAAGTGGTATGTAAGCTTCATAGGACTTCCTTGAGCGAGGTTAAAACTTAGGGTATATATAGGCCCAGGCATCATAGCAAGCCTTGCTCAACTATGAAACACATTGCCCCCTTAAGGAAACACCATGGCCTTTAAGACCTCACAGGTAGACGCATCACAAATTTCTAGCCCCACAGTGCTCTTTACCAAGCGCGCTTGGTCACAGCTCTCCTTGATCTTGGCCAACGACTACACAGTCGAGGGCAAGGTATTTCGCATCGCAATTTCAGGTAAGGAATGTGATGGCTTTACCTATGAAATAGGCTTCACTCCCGCCTGGGAAGATGACATTGAGGCCCTGTGCCCCAATATCGACGCCGAACTCACTGTGGCGATGGACCCCTTCTGCGCTTACTACTGCCAAGAGCTCTCTATTGATTTCATTCAAGACTTCGATCAAGACGCCGAGGGCTTTGTGGTGGTTAACCCCAATCAAGACCAATTTTTTAAAAAGTTTTGGCGCAAAAATCCGGAGCTCACGCCCCCACTCAAACCTAAAGGTTCAAACTAATGGACTATCGCTATCTCAAGGCGTTTTTGCTTACGGCCCAATTTGAAAGTTTCTCTAAAGCCGCCGAGGCGCTCAACATTGCCCAGTCGGCCGTGAGTCGCCAAATTAAATTGCTCGAAGAAACTCTTGGTGAGGAGCTCATTATTAGGAGCTCTAAAAAAATCATTCTCACTCATAAAGGTGAAGAACTCTTTGCCGCCGCTTCGCACTTTGATCGCATGGCGAGCGACATCTTTCAAAAAGAAGATCACCGCCCGCTCACCGTTGGCATTCTTAGTGGACTTTTAAAGAACTGGTTTCTGCCCATTGTGGTTCGCTTTTATAAAAAATATGAGCGCAACATCAACATTCGCATTGAAGATCAACCCGAACTTCGTGCCGGCATTGAAGAAGGTAAGTACGACGCCATTTTCTCTACCGAAAATATTCAATCTGAGCTCGTCACAAGCCTCAAGCTCTTTGATGAAAAATTGGTTTTAATCTCCAAGGGCGAGCTTAATAAAAAGAAACTCCACGAAGAGCGCTGGATTGTCTTTGGTGAGGGTGATCACCTCTTTGAGCTCTCTAAAAAGCGCAGTGACAAAATTGTCAGTGTGGAATCAATCTCTGCCATCGTAGGTCTCGTCTCAAGTGGAGTTGGCATTGCCGTGGTTCCCGATCACGTTCTTAAAAAAGGGCATGGGCTAATAGTGAGTGAACTTCCCGGACAAAATCACTCTGAAATTTATTTATCGACTCTCAACTTCCGCAGTCACCCCGCTCCCATTAGAGAAATACTCGACGTCATTCAATCATCGTAGGACTGGCCAACTAAAAGCCATTTACAGCGAGCGAAATTTGTCTTCGATTTGACAAAGGGCCGACAACTCTAACCTAAATTTTTGCGAAGATTAAATTGTCAGAGGGATTAAGCCCCTCACAAGTCTATGCAAGGAACTGCAGGACTAACTTAATCATAGGGAGGTCGTATGAGATTACATGTGAAGAATTCGCTCATCGCCGCGCTCCTCCTAACACTCTTTTCGACTTCATTATTATGGGCCACTGAGAGTACAAGAGGTAGTGCCAAGCAAGTTGAAAATAACGCTGGGATAGAGGAGATCGATCGAGATCACTACAATTCCCATAGAGCATATCTTTCTGATGAAGAGAGAATGCCAGCCGCACTTAAATCAAGTCTTCGCAGACTGGAAGCCCAGTCGCCGTGAAGTTTCTCCTTTTCATGCTTTTTCTCCCCAAAGACAAGGGCCCTCAATCTGAGGGCCTTTGTTTTTTAAGGACAGCTTTTATTGCCAAGTAAGATGGGGCCCGCCTCACACAGAGTAATTTCCTGGTGAACTTTTAAATTGCGGCCAGAGAGCTGGTAGGTCTTGGGTCTTGGCCGTTTTGAATTCTGCTGCAGATAGGGCCAGGTCACTTCTACTGACTGCGCAGGCGAGGTTCCCAATCCAAAGATGAGGGCCCCACCATTTTGTGAAGGCATAGAACCAGAAAAATTATCAAACCATCTGGTTTGAGTGAAATTCTGAGTAACCACTTTCACCAGCGCCCCTCTCCCTGAGGGATTCGAACTTCTGCCGCGCAGATGAATTTTAAGACTTCTATTTTTCGCTACGTCCATTTGATTAATAAAGAGATAAAAATTCTCTTTAAACTCTTCAGTGCGAAGGGAGTTTTGACCCACTAAAATATCGGGTTTTCCATCTTGATTGACATCACTCACAATCACCGCACTCGGGTTCATCACATCAATGCCCCACTGCGCACCGACCTCGGTAAACGAGTGATCAGGCTCCTGTTTAAAGAGCAGCAGGCGTGTGGCCGGAGGAAAGCCAGTATTTTCAACTAAAAGATCCACTAATCCATCGAGATTAAAATCGGCAAAGACCACGCGGCGATCAAGCTGTGACCAACTCTGAGAGCTCAGCATGCGGTCGTACTCAGTGCGCAGAAAAGTGGGAGGAAAGCCCTTGCCGGTATTAGTGAGAAAGGAGGAGCGATCGCGAAAGCTCTGATCATACGAATGAGAGAGCTCGCCGACAAAAATATCTAAGAAGCCATTGTTATTGTAGTCCACACACCCGGCGGCAAACGTATTGCCCCCACCGCGCGGATCAAACTTCCCATCGAGATCAGAAGCAAAACCACTCTCTACCCCGTAGTCTTGAAAACGTCTAAAGCCATTTGAGGGGTCTGAGAGGTTGAGCCACATTTTATTGGAGTAACCACTTGTTGAAGTGGTTAGAAAATCAGGAAAGCCATTTTGATCAATATCACATGAACTCACCCCAATACTGGGAACGGCATTGGTGTAGAGGTCGAGATCTTTTTGGTACTCATTCTCCCCTTCTAAAATCTGGGAGATATTAACAAACTTGCCTTCTCTGTGGTGATAGATGCGATCGCGCTCAGGCTTGGCCTCGCCCTTGGCATTAAACCAGTTGGCGACATAGAGATCGAGCTTGCCATCAAGGTCAATATCACTCATGGCCACACTGCTGGTGGGGAGAATATCTGTAGGGAAAAAACCAGGAATTTCTTGAAAGAAAATAGATTGGTTCGGAGCAGTTCTCTGGCCTTTAAAAAAGCTCAGAGGCAAAGGCGACAATTCAGTTTTTTGATTCATCAGCCCGACAATTAAATCGTTGACGCCATCGCGGTCTAAGTCTTCGATGGCATAGAAGTGCGCTCTGGGAATTGAGCTTAATGGAAGCTGAGAGAGTTTTTCAAAAATCTTTTTCTTAGGATTATAGCGCCAAAATTCTGGCGCGCCCAAGATAACTGGTGCTGAGATGAGATCGAGATGACCATCTCCATCGAAATCTCCCATGGTAAGTGTCGTCGCCACAAGTGAACCAAGTCCATAGCTCGCCTTGGACTCGACAAAGAAGGCGCTGGACCTAGTGGGACCTGGAACTAATTTAACGAGACCCTTAGGAGTTTCGAGCGACTTTAGACTTTGTAGAGAATTCTTTATCGCCTCTTCTTCTGCCGGCAAGAGGGGCTTTGGTTTAGGGGTCGTAGAACATGAGACCAAGCTTAGGGTAAAAAAAAGAAGGGCCAGCGCCCTTCTCTTTTTTATGTCTTTTTTAGAAGTCGATGATATCAAGGCCGTACCCATCTCTTTCAACTACCCCATCACTCACAGCTTTTGTGAGCTTGTCATAATTGCGGCTCATTCCCTTTAAGTTCTGAGTAAAGCGGCGTCTTGAATCCGTGAGGGCCATCTTGGCCATATTTTTCACGTAAGCTTTGTCACTATCAGACACGCTTGATTCTTCTAAAATCCAAGTCGTGCGCGACAAAGTGGCAAGCGAGACATAAAGCTCAATGGCCATGTTGGCAATTCGGCCTTGGGGAAGCTCATGATCGATAATTTTTTTACCATATTTAATGAGAGTATTTTCAACCTGAATGGCAAAGCTAGAGAGCATGTCTCCAAATTGATTGGCTTCCTCTTCAAAATCAGGGTGACATTTACTGAGTGAGCGATTGCCAATCATCTTAGTAATGCGATTCTTGGCAAAGTCAGTTAGGACTCCCAGTGATTTAATAGGATCTTGGAGGGCCTTAGAGACATCAGATATCTTTCCGAGCTCCTTGAGGTTTTCAGATGGCCCTCTCACTCCGGCCAGAGCAATAAAGGCGCGCAAGATTTCATTTGTCCCCTCAAAGATGAGATTAATTCGCGAATCGCGCATCAAGCGCTCATAGGGATATTCCTTCATGTAACCGTTACCGGCGGCGATTTGCATCGCCATATCAATCACCGTCCAGAGGGTCTCTGAACCAAAGATCTTACAAACAGCGGTTTCAAAGTAATAATCCTTCATACCGCGGCACATATTCCCAGTGGACATATACACCACACTTTCAGCGGCGTAGATATGCGAGGCCATATGGGAAAGTTTTTGCTGAATGAGACCAAACTCAGTAATGGTCTTATCAAATTGCTTTCTTCCCTTGGCGTGGGCGGTCGCAAGGCTAAGAATGGACTTCATCGCGCTCACACAGCCAGCGCCGAGAGAGAGACGGCCAGAATTGAGAACATTCATCGCAATTTTAAAACCACTGCCCGGGCTGCCGATCATATTCTCAGCGGGAATAGTCACTTTATCAAAATAGACGGCGCGCGTTTCTGAGGCGCGGATACCCATCTTATTTTCTTTTTCACCAAAACTGATTCCTTCGCGCTCTTTTTCGACAATAAAGCAGCTGATCTTCTCAGTTTTAGTGCCGTCATCTTTAGTGTGATCTGTCTTTGCAAAAACGGTGTAGAATCCAGCGAGACCAGCGTTTGTGATCCATAGCTTCTGGCCCGTAATTGTGTAGGTGCCGTCACCATTATCAATGGCCTTTGTTTTAATAGAGTAGGCATCTGATCCACTACCGGGCTCTGTTAAGCAAAACGCGGCAATCACTTCCCCACTGGCGAGCTTAGGAAGCCATTTGGCCTTCTGCTCATCGTTGCCTTCTAGCAGCAGGGCGCGATAGCCAATGGACTGGTGAGCCCCAATCATGGTCGCCGTCGAACCATCATTTGCGGCCACTTCACCAAAAACGCGACTATAAAGAGTGTAGTCGAGCCCCATACCACCAAATTCTTCAGGAACCCCTAGCCCCAAAAGACCGAGCTCGGCCAAACCTTGAATCACTTCATTAGGAAGGGCGGCTTCCTCATCAAACTTGGCGCCATCAATTGTATCTTCACAGAACTTTCCAACCGCTGGAACAAGTTCCTTGGCGTATTCTCTTTGCTCATTAGTTAGGTGTGGATAGGGAAAGACGTGGTCTTCTTCAATCTCTCCGTAGAAGAAACCTCCGACGATTGAACCAAAACCCTCAACTTTCTTTTGATCAGAACTCATTTGTCTTCCTTTTTAAACATTACATAGGCCAGATTATTCTAGCGGAGAACGCTCGCGCTTAAAAGAGAGTTTTAGGCGGAGAATTATAAATATAACTTCGCAGGAGATTTCATTACCCGACTCTTTTTCTCATCCACTTATTCGAGCGGAAAGTGAAAGAAAACTTGATGCATAATGCATAAGTCCTTTAAAATAATCATATATGGATGGATTTAATATCCGTTATTTTATGTCCCCTTTTTCATGGACGAAAGAGCGCGGTATGCATGGGTAAGAAAAATTTTTTAACGAAATTCAAGGGGCTCTTTTCTAAAAAGAAGGAGCTCGACGATGAATTCGAATTTGTCGATGAAGATGGAAATGTCATCGATCCCGAAGACTATGATGATGATCATGAAGATCATCACGAAGACACCGGAGAATTCGAACGTCGAGAAATGACCTTTACGGACATCAATGCTGATGACCTCAAAGAGCTAGGCAGCGAAGCCCCTCCCCCAATTGAAGAACTCATCGATGAGGACACTGATCAATTCAGTGTGGGCATGACTCCCAATCAAGGCGACTTCATTGAGAAGACCCACCCCAGTATCCCCTTAGACCAACTCGAAGAGCAGCTGGCCCAACTCAATCTCGAAGATTTTGAGGATGAAGAGGATAGCCACGATGTAGATACCAGTCAGTTTGTGGTGATGAGTAAGTCTAAAAAAGGTCAGGCCAAAAATAAGCTTCTAGGTGTTAAGAACAAGCTCTTTTCCAAAGTGCAGTTTGGATCACTTTTTAGTAAGAAAAAGTTTTCTTCGTTTGCTAAGAAAAAGAGTGATCGCAATAATCCAGGGGCCATTAATTGGGACGATTTTATCGCTCTGATTTTCGCTCCCGAACATCGCCCGCGCTACCATAAATACTTTATTATGGCGCTTTGTATCGCTTCTAGTTACTCCATTGGCAGACTGGTTGCTGAGGTACTCGCCGGCCAAAATCAAACGGTCGCCATGAGAAGAACGAGAGTGCAAACTCCCATTACTTTTACTAGACCGAGCAATCTTCGCGCCGACACGGGGGCGATTGCCTCTACTAACCTCTTTAATGCAATGGTAAACGACAATCCAGTTAAAGATGAGCCGGTAAAGAAAAAGCCCCAAGGGCCCGCCATTTGCGAGCAGGCCGACAAAAAATCTTCCCTGCCTCTCACCCTTCTTAATACATTGGTCCTTCAGGATTCAGTAAAGTCCATTGCCTCTGTACAAATGAGGAGCTCACGTGAGCCCATAGTTGTCAGAGAGGGAGAGAAGATTGATCGCATGGCCGAGGTCGGTAGAATCGACTCGCTCAAGCTTATCTTTAAGAACCTACAAAGTGGTGAGTGTGAATATATCGCGAGCGCCGAGGAAAAACCGCCACGCACCCAAAGTAAGATCTCAGTTCTTTCACCAAGTGCCGGCAAAGCGGCTATCAAAGACGCCAAAGATAGCGGCATCATCAATGAAGGAAATAAATATAAAATCAAGAAAACCCTGCGCGATGACATGCTCAATAATATTAGTGAAGTCTTAACTCAGGCCAGAGCGGTTAAGATCCAAAATCCAGATGGCTCTCTTGCTTTTAAAATGACTGAGATTGTGCCTGGAAGTGTTTACAGCAAGCTCAATATCCAAAATGATGACATCATCACTCATATCAACGGTAAAAAGATTACCAACTTGAATGAGATTATGTCTCTCTTTGGAAGAATTAAAGAAGTTGATCAGCTCTCACTGACGATTTCTCGTGGTGGGATGCCACAAGACTTAGACTACAACTTTGAATAAACATAGGATGACCGCGAATGATCACCCAACAAAAGACTAAACTCATTGCTCTGACGGCCCTCATGGCACTTGGGCCCTGTGAGCTCATGGCGCAGTTTAAAAAATACGATAGTCCAACTCGCTATGAAAAAAATGAGTCTCAAAATCCCTCGGCCCAAGGGCTCATCGATCGCGCAGATAAGGCGATGGAAGGCATGGATGGCACCGCAGGTGAGGATACTTTCGGGCGTGGCACTGGGATTGGCTCAGTTACTGGTGTGACTAAAGACAAGCGCTACGTAAACCTCAATCCAGAGACTGCCTTTGGCCCAGAAGTGGTGAAATCTTTTGACTACCGCGATGTCTCACTCGTAGATCTCACTAAAGAGATGCAAAAGCTCACAGGTATTAACCTGATCATGGATAAAGACCTAAAGGGGAAGGTCAGCATTGTTGCCCCTACCCCCATTACTGTGGGAGATGCCTGGAAGGCCTACCTTACCGGTCTTAATATGAATGGCTACACCTTAGTTAAGTCTGGTGAATTCTATAAAATCGTCAACGCCAGAGATATCCGCTATACCCCCACAAAAATCTATACCGGCAACTATACTCCCGACACTGAAAACTATGTGATGCGCATTTTGCCACTTAAAAATATCAACGCCACAGAGGTGAGCCGCTCCTTTAGACCTTTTATGTCTCGCTACGGTCGAATTATTGATATTAAGCAAACGAATACGATTATTGTTCAAGATACCGGCGCCAATATTAATCGCTTGGTGAGACTCATTAAGTTTGTCGACGTCCCCGGACACGAAGAGTCGCTACAAATTATTCGCGTGCGCCACTCTTCGGCCCAAGAGATAGCTAAGCTGCTCGATCAAATTCTTAAAAGTAACACCAGCTCAAACCTGCGCTCTCGGCAGGGAAGTAGCGCCAGTGCTTCTAATGAGCAAAATATCTCAAAAATTATCGCTGAGCCGCGCACGAATTCGATCATTGCCATGGCCAACTCCGCTGGAGCCGCTCAGCTCAGAGAGCTTATCAATAAACTCGATGTTAAGAGCGTTGCTGCAACCAGTGGCCGAATTCACGTCTACTACCTCAACCATAGTGACGCCGAAACCATGTCAAAAACTCTCTCAAACCTAGTCAGTCAAGCGCAGTCTTCTACCGGCGCTCGCACCACCCGCCTGGCCCGCGCCAGAGCGGCAGCTGCCGATGATAGTGGCTCGCTCTTTACTAATGACGTAAAGATCACTGCTGATACTGAAAATAATGCGATTGTGGTGACCGCTTCACCAACAGATTACCTCACAATTAAAGAGGTCATCACCAAGCTCGATATCCCGCGCGACCAAGTGTACGTCGAAGGGATGATCATGGAGACCAACGTCAGTAAGAATAATAGCTTTGGTATCAATATCATTGGTGCCTATGGCGCCGGAGGCCTCGATCGCGCTGGCTTTACCGGAGGCTCACCGGATCTCGTGAATCTGCTCACTAACAATATCACCTCTCTGGGTGGTCTCTTTATCGGTGGTGGCGCTGGTTCAAAAATCACACAGACAATTAACGGTCAAGAAATTGAGATTAAAACAGTCAATGGTCTCATTACCGCCATTGCAACGAGTAATAACTCTAACGTTCTGGCCACTCCTCAGATTCTTGCTCTGGACAACACAGAAGCGGTCTTTGAAGTGGGTGAAACAGTTCCAACCCCAGAGCGCACCAATGCTGCCAATGGTTCAACGACTACCGCTATTAAGCAGCAAAAAATTGCGATGACGCTGAAGATTAAGCCCCAGATCAACAAGGTTACTCGCTTTGTAAAACTCAAGATCGATCACAAAGTGGAAGACTTCTCAAATCGCCAGGCCGGCTCGTCTGAAGGTGTGGCCACGACCACTCGCTCTGCGACCACTGAGGTTGTGGTTCGCGACCGCGATACAATCGCCATGGGTGGTTTAATGAGAGATAAAGAAGTTCACAATCAAAATAAGATTCCGCTTCTTGGGGACATTCCGGTGCTTGGCTGGCTCTTTAGAAATACAACCAAGATCAATGAAAAAGTGAATCTTCTCTTCTTCTTGACACCAAAGATTCTCACTAGCTATGAGAAGGCCACTGCTTCAACTGTTAAAGATCTTCTCAATCGTCGCGCCACTCACCTCAAGCCGACCCATGCGGATGAAGATCCATTTGCCACGACAGTTAAAGGACTTTATGAGAAGGCCAAAAAGCAAGAGCAGGGTCCACTCTATGATAAGTCTGAAACTGATAAGTATCGCCAGAATAATGAAGGGCCAGGCATTGGCAATGAAGCAGAGATGGACAAGGTCCTCGAGATTGATCCACTCGCCAGTGACAATCCCGACGTCGACGCTCCCGACTATGGCATGATCATTCAAAGGGTTAAGAAAAATCAAAGTGCGCCAGACAGAAATGGTGGAAAGGAATAAGCGCTTATGCGTATCTCTGAGAGTATTCTAGAAAAAGTCGAGGGCCAAAAGGAAAAGATTGGTGAGCTCTTATTAAAGCACACCTCTTTGACTTCGGACCAATTGGCAGAGGCCCTCGAAATTCAGCATGAATCTGGCATGCTCATTGGAGAAATTCTTCTCAAGAAGAATTACATCCACCCACACGACATTATTAAGGTGATCTGCCATCAAATCGATATCCCCTACCTGCAAGAGATAAAGGTGGAAGAAATCGAGCCAAGCCTAGTCGAGCAGCTCCCCATTAACTATGCTAAGCAACACGAGATTCTTCCCATCCTAGAAACGGATTATACTCTCACTGTAGCGACGACCGATCCCTTTAACTTTGATGCCATCAACGACATTAGAGAGATCTATAAAAAGGAAATCAAAATTGTCGTCACCTCGCCGCTCAAGCTACAAGAGGCGATCAACCGTGTGTTTGAAAAAGCAAACCGCAATATTGTGGACACGCTTGAAAATGAGTTTGATGAAAATCTCGATCTCGATGGCCCAATTGATATCTTAGACGCCGGGGCCGACGAAGCTCCGGTCATTCGCTTTGTGAACTCCATTATTTTCCGCGCCGTTAAAGAGAAGGCCAGTGATATTCACATCGAGCCCTACGAAAAAGAGACGATCTACCGCTTTCGTATTAACCGTGTGATGACTGAAATCTTGCGCCAGCCCATTAAAACACATGCGGCCGTGAGCTCGAGAATTAAGGTTATGGCCAAGCTCGATATTGCAGAAAAACGCCTGCCACAAGACGGTCGTATTCCGATTAAGATGGCCGGTAAAGATATCGATATTCGTCTCTCGACCGTACCCGTGCAATATGGCGAGCGCATTGTGATGCGTATTCTTGAAAAGAGTAATACCGTCCTCAAACTTGAGAGCTTAGGTTTTCATGGCCGCGTCCTCGCCCAACTCGATGAACTCTCTAAGCGCAAGCACGGAGTGGTCTACGTTTCCGGGCCCACGGGCCACGGTAAGACGACCACCCTCTTTGCCATGCTCGATCGCATAAATACTCCCGATAAAATGATCATCACCGTAGAAGATCCGGTGGAATATGAAATGTCGGGCATTAGCCAGATTCAGGTGAATCATAAAATTGAGCTGAGCTTTGCCAAGGCGCTGCGCTCGATTTTACGTCAAAACCCAGATGTGATCATGGTGGGGGAAACGCGGGACTTGGAAACTGCCGAGATGGCGGTTCAGGCCTCTCTTACTGGTCACTTTGTACTCTCAACCATTCACACCAACGACGCTTCTAGTGCCCCCAACCGACTTATCGATATGGGGGTTCAGCCCTTTTTGATCGCTTCATCTTTGGCGGCGGTACTCGCGCAGCGACTCATTCAAACTCTTTGCAATGATTGTAAGCAACCTCACACTGTCACCGAATTTGACTACGAGATGCTCGGTGTGGATAAAATTCCAGAGCACGCCACTATTTTTGAGGCCAAGGGTTGCCCCAAGTGTAATTACCGCGGCTATGCGGGACTCACCAGTGTGTGCGAGCTGCTGGTAATTGGCGACGAGATACGCCCGCTCATTCTTAAGAAGGCCGACGCCTCTCAAGTTAAGCGCATGGCCATGAAGCACGGGATGAAGTCACTCAGACAAGATGCTCTAGAGAAAGTCTTTGCCGGTGAAACGTCGGTTGAAGAAATGGTTCGCGCCATTAACGCAGAAGAGACAACGGAAGAGTAATGGCCATTTATCAGTACAAAGGACTCGACAAAACTGGCAAGGAGCTCAAGGCCACCGTCACTTCTGAGACACTGGCCCAGGCCAAGGCCAAGATCCGCTCGCAAGGCGTGATGCTCATTGATATTAAGGAACAGAAATCTGATAGCGAGAAAAAAAGCACAACCCTAAGCTTTGGTGGTGGTGTCGGCACAGAAGACCTCTCGCTTATGACTCGCCAGCTGGCAACGCTGATCAAAGCAAAAATTCAAATTGTCGAGGCCTTCAACGCCTTGATTGATCAGACGGAAAATCAGCGCCTCAAAGTTGTGCTCTCAGAAGTAAGAGGCAAAGTAAACGAGGGGACGAGCCTTGCCAAGGCTTTGTCAGACTACCCAAAAATCTTTAATAACGTTTATGTCAACATGGTCGAAGCCGGTGAGTCCTCAGGTACACTTGAAGTCGTTCTGATGAGACTTGCTGACTTTACCGAAGCGCAAGTAAAACTTAAAAATAAGCTCAAAGGTGCAATGACTTATCCACTGATCATGGTAGTCGTTGGATCAATCATGATGGGGATTATTTTTATCTTCGTTATCCCCAAGATCACTAAGATCTTCGTTTCCATGAAGCGAGAACTCCCCTTGCAAACAAAAATTTGTATTTGGATTTCAGACTTCTTACAAAATTATTGGTGGGCCGTGATCTTGGGCATCTTTGGTCTCTACTACTTATTCAAGCGCTATATCAATTCAACGTCAGGCCGCTCAAAATGGGATCGCGTGGTTCTCAAGCTTCCCATCGTCGGTCAGCTAGTTACGATGGTGAATGTCTCACGCTTTTGCTCCACCTTGGCAACACTTCTCAACTCAGGCGTGAATATCCTCACCTCAATGAGAATTGTTAAGAACCTGATCTCAAACGTCCACATGCAAGCGGCCGTTGAAGAGGCCAGAATGCAAATTCAAGAGGGCGCGAGTATGTGTGGCCCACTGGTGAGAAGCAAACTTTTCCCCTCGATGGTCACCCATATGATTCGCCTGGGGGAAAAATCGGGTGAAATGGAAGAAATGCTCGAGATTGTCGCCGATAATTACGAAGATCAAGTTGATGCAAAGCTTAGTGGACTTACATCAGTGTTAGAACCTATAATGATGGTCGGTATGGGTTTAGCGGTTGCCTTTATTGTTTTCTCGGTAGTGGTGCCGATGATGGAACTCAATACCATTCGATAAGAGTCAAATTTAAGTTTACCTTTAAGGAGTGAGAATGATTTTTCAGACCGATTCACATAAAGCCAAAAGAGCGACAAAAGATATTCTACGCAGTAGTCGTGGTTTCTCGCTCATCGAAATTTTGATTGCCCTCACCCTCCTCGGTCTTGCCGGCACCTTTGTCGCGACCAAGATCTTCCAACAGCTACATGAAGGAAGAGTGAGTGCGGCCAAAATTCAAATGAACGGCTACAAGCAAGCGCTCATGGATTTCAAACGCAAGTGTTCTTTCTATCCAACGACTGAGCAAGGACTAGATGCCCTCGTGTCAAAACCAACTTCTGGTCGCGAGTGTAGAAGCTACCCGCCATCAGGCTTTATTGAGCGCATTGAGAGAGATCCATGGGATTTTGACTACGTCTATGATTCAGACGGCCGCAAATTTAATATCTACTCGACCGGAAGTGACGGCGTTGAAGGTGGCGAAGGCGAAGAAGCCGATATCTACCTCAATGACGATGCTCAAAAAGCGGCTTCTGGGGGAAGCGAAGAAGAGTAATCACTCCTTCCCATGTCACAACAAAGTAGGAACCCCCAATTTTTTGGCAACCAAGGATTTAGTCTTTTAGAGATCTTGGTTGCCATGGTTCTGATCACACTCGTTCTCGGCTATTCCATTAACTTCACTCTCAATTCTCGCGCCAAACTCGAAGAGGCCATCTTCGATATTGAACGCGCTGTCAGATTTGGCACCGATGAAGCGGCTTTAAGATCGGCAATGGTTCGACTGCATTTTATGATCGCTCAAAAGCCCCATCAACTCGCACTTGAATACGGCCCAGGGGATGGCTTTGTGATTCCAGCAAAACTCGTCGAAGAGCCGGATGCTGTCGTTGGCAGGGCCGAAGAAGAAGCAGCAGAGGAGCTTGAAAAGAAGCTCAACCAGCAATTTAACCGCATCACTGAGTTTCGCGACAAAAATATTGAGTTTGATGAAGTCGTAAGCGTTGTGGGCGTGGGAACAACTCTCGTTCCTAAACTTCAAACGACGGGAGGACCCGCTGTTTATCTCTATCCCAGTGGCGAGCGAGATGGTGCTATAATAGTGCTTGGAACAGATGAGGAGTTGGCCACAATTGAAATTGCCCCATTCTCCGGGGACATTGAAGTGAACTACTACCCTTTTGATGAGTCGCTCTCACTGTCAGATATTGAGGATTCTAAAATTGAAAAGGCGCGCGAGCTCTATGAGAAATGGCTTAACAAAAACTGACGGATTCACCCTCATTGAGGTGATGATTGCGCTCGCCATTTTTGCTACTTTTGTCGTTGCCTTCATGACCTCACAGGGAATGAATATCGCTTCTTCAGGGCTCATGCGAGAAGATATTCTCTTGCGCGATCTCACCGAACAGAAGATCAATGAGATTATCGAAAACCCACCAGATTTACGAGAGAACTTACTTCTCGCCCCGGAAACCAAGAGTTTTGAAGACTATCCAGAGTATGAATATAAAATTGAGTACCAAAAGTTTCTCATTCCCGATCTCTCTAAGATAAGGGGAAATACAGAGGAAGGCTCCGAGCAAAGTGAAATGGCCGTACTCCAGTCGAGACTCTTTAATACCGTCAAAGACAATATTGAAAAAATGGTCTGGCAAGTAAGAGTCACGGTTCGCAATAAAGAAACCGACTACAGCTTTGACCTTGCCACCTGGCTCTATAACAAAGAGGCCCAAGTCAAATTGGAGGGGTTTTGAAAAATCAAATCAAAGCTCTTCTTTATGATGGGCAAAAAAATGAGTCGGGCTTTACGCTCATTGAAATTCTGATTGCGATTGTTGTGCTCGCCCTCATGATGGTTTCAATCTACACCATTATCAATAACTCGACGACGACTAAAGACGTAATCGTGAGAGAAGATCAAAGTTATCTTCAAGTTCAAACCGCCCTGGCCCGCTTTGAGCTCGACTTTTCAAGTTTTACGACACCTCTTTTTTACACTCAGGCCAAGGCCGTCTCCAACTCTGTCGATGACGTGGGCAATGACCCCTACTCGGGGGCCCAGCCCTTTGTACCAAGCGAGAATTTCGTTGCCACCACTGAGCAGGGAGAGATTATCCCTGCTTTTCAAATGCCTGATAACAACACCATCATCTTCTTTACCAGCTCTCACTACCGCCGCGTTGAAAACGCCAAACAATCGCGCTACTCCTGGGTTCGCTACACTCTCAGAGACAGTACCCGCGAAGATGAAAATGGTGAGAAGATTGAAGGCAAGGAATGGGTGCGCTCGACTGTAGTCGAGGATATTTACCGCGGAGAATTTGACTGGTCCAATGAGCGCGAGTTTATTCTCCTTGATCACATCAAAGAATTTAGCTGGGGCTTCTGGGATAAAGAGCGTGAAAAATTTGTTGAAAATATTCGTGAGCTCTCTAATCCAAAGCTTCCACCAAGACTAGTGCAAATTTCTCTCACCTGGATTGCTCCAGACAAAACGGAGCTGAATTTCACGCGAACTTTCCGCCCACTCTACCCCTTCTTTGACACCAAGGCCGAGGCCGACCTACTCAAGGCCCGCGCCCAGCAAAATAGCACCGTGGGTGGTGAGCCTGGAGCTTTCTCGCAACCTGACGTCACCCCCCAAGATGGGATTGATGCTGAAGGGATTGATGATGAGCTGTAAAAAAGTGATAAGCAATGAGCAAGGCGTGGCCCTACTCATGGTCATGAGCGCCATCACAATTCTCTCTTTTTTACTTATCGATTTTACCTATAATTCTTCGCTCAATAAGATCAAAGTTGACCGCAGTAGAGATATGGTCCAGGCGAGGCTTAACGCCGAATCTGGCATCAAGCTTGCTCTAGCAAACCTGCGCATTTATCAAGAGGGACGCAACCTGCTAGAGAAAAATGACAATCTCAAAGGCGTTGTGAGCCCTGAAAAAGTAGAGCGCTTTTTGCTTACTCCCTTTCAACCCTTTGTGCTTCCCATTCCGGTTCCTAAGGGCGCTAATGCCATTCAGAAGAATGCTATTGGTGAATTTAGTAAAAATACTCTCCTACCTGGCTCCATACTCTTAGAAGTCAAGCGCATCTCTGGCTTTATTAACCCCAATGCCCTCAGACTGCTCAAAGTTGAGAATGATCAAAAGGGAGATGGATCTGCAAATCCTCCGGGCGATATTGACAGCACCGCTGGAGATGATCAGGATCAGTCAGGCCAAAAGAGGGCTCCGCAATTTTACGTCGAAAAAACTCTTACTGAAGCACTTGAAGAGAAGATGCGCGAAAAACGCGAAGAAGACGAAGAGTTTAACAACCTCTACGCCAACGTCGACCCCGTGATGCTGGTCAAAGAGCTCAAATTCTTCGTCAATCCCAAGGGAGCGATCGATGAGCCTGAGATTATTGATATTCAAGGGCGCTACGAGGCGGGTGGCATTGTGGCCAAGCACGCCCCTCTCACCTCACTAGAAGAACTCTATTTACTCGAAGGCTGGGATGATGCGATCGTGAATCTGATTAAGGATGAACTCACCGTGCATGAAGCGAGCTTTATTGCCCCCAATGAGCTCACCCAAGATCAGCTTAAAATTATGTTTCCAGATATCACACCCATTCAAATTGAAGAATTCTTTAAATACCGCGATGGTGATCAAGAGCTTGAAATGGAGCCCAATCGCTTTAAGAGTGTTGAAGAATTCAAGGACGTGATCGTCAAAAAACTTGGGATCGTCGATGATAAAGGTTATGAAGATCGTCTCAAAGAATTTGAAGGGGCAGGCCTCAAGCTCGGTGTCGCCGGCAAGCTCTACCAAGTGATCTCAACCGGCATTTCTGGTGATAGTGAGGTTAAACTCACCGCCTATATCGACCTGCCCGTGATGCCTCCACTCAAAAAGCAAACCAACAAGAATGATCAAAATCCCGACGATGGGCAAAACCCCAATGACCCCAATGATCCCAATGACCCAGGCTCCTTTGATCCAAATGCAGGAATCACAGATCCCAATGATGATCAAAAGAAAAAACAAGAAAAGGTTCCCCTAGAATTGCTTCCTCCTAGAGTCATAGAAGTCTTGCGCTAGTACCCGAGTAAAAAACCCCGTTTCTCTTTTCATCAGACACTAAAAAGATGGCGAGAAATTCATAAAGCTTTGGTAAACTATCCCTATGAATATCATCGCCATAGATAGAGGAAGTTATTCCGTTAAATTCATTGAGGGAAGACTTGATCGCAAGTCCTTTCAAATCGAGCATGTTCAAGAAGTACCGCTTGATAATATTCGCAAGCAGTACAATGACCAAGAGCTTGATCTCACCGACTTGCAGGATGATATTATCGCTGCCTACTTAGAGCAAATTCCCAATGAAGGCAAAATCATCTCTCAAATCCCCTTTGACTTAGTGACTTCGCGCTTTCTCGACTTGCCGGTTACCAATAAGCGCAAAGCTGAGATGATGGTTCCCTTTCAACTCGATGAGAACCTTCCCTTCCCAACCAGTGCGGCCCACACAACGACGACACTAGAAAAGTATGCCACGGGAACTTGGGCACTGGTTAATATCACTAAGCGCGAAGAATTCAGGCAATATTTTGAACACCTCAGAGAAGGTGGATTGCTTCCAAGTGTTCTCACTTCTGAGCTTTCACTCTTTCAGTCCATGAGTGCTGGCTTTGGACCCAATACTTCAACCTGCTTTGTCGACATTGGCCACCGCGGAACCAAGGCTTATTTTGTCATAGGTAACCGTGTGGTCTCCTCTCACTACTCAAGCGTGGGTGGCAGTCTCATTGACACACTCATTGCTGAAACTTATGGAATCGCTCACGATGAGGCCGTGGCCTACAAACATCAAAGTGCCTTCTTTCTTACTGAAGGCCAGTACGACCAAGTCAGTGAGGCCCAAAAAGACTTCGCACTCACAATGAAGCAAGCGATGGCGCCGCTCATTTCCGATTTGAAGCGCTGGATCCTCGGTCACCGAGTTAAGTTTGGCTCTGGGGCCAATAAGATTGTGATCACAGGTGGAACCTCTAGAATTAATAATATTGATAATTTCCTGGCCCAGTCATTAGGCTTAGAGGTTGAATTTTTTAAGCTGCCAAAAAATGTCACTTTCCGCGACACTAATATCGTCGAAGCAGAGATTCAATCTTATTGGTCTGCTGTCCTTATGGGCTCGACTGGAAAGAGTAAAATCCCACTTGCAAACTTTCTCTACGGAGAATTTTCTTCAGGCTATAGCCAGAATATTCCACTTCACTCCAGCACCTTTATTGGTATGAGGGTGCTCACCGTGTGTTTGATCTTGCTCGCCTTTTTGGGAGTGCAGCGCATTTTCTTTATCGGTAAAGAAAATAAGCAACTCCACTCTCGAATAGCCAAAGAAATAAAATCACCCGAGCTTGAAATTAGTGTCAAGGAAGAGCGAACATTCAAGCGCTACCCGCTGCGCCTCTATCCAGAATTGCAAAAGAGAATGCGCATGATCACTCAAGAAGTGAAACTTGTTCAGTCTTCAATTGAAATTAATTCACTCTCCCCGCTAGCGAGTCTTAGCCGCGCTCTTGGGGCCAATGAGCAAGTTATTCTCGAGCACTTTGAAGCAGAGGATAAGGTTGCCAATGCAACTTTTAGAATCAACGACCCCAAAACGCTTGAGACGTTTAAGTCACATCTTCAAACTCTCTCAATTCCCAAGCTTTTCATCGAAGAGAGCGAAGATCCAAAGCTCGTGAAAATTAGCTTTGAAGGTGAATAACTATGAGCAAAAGACCGCCCCTCTTTAAGGTAATAGACTCTTTTCTTTTTAAGCAAGTTGACCGCTATGAGACTTCGCAGGCCCATCAAAAAGTGGTGGATGCCATGGCGCCACTTTCTGAGCAAGGTCAAAAGGTCGTCAACCACGCGGCAACACTCGGGCTGATTATTCTCCCCGTCATACTCACAGTGGTCATGATGATTTCAAACTACCAACTCTCAAGCGAAAATGAACGCTTACAAGACACGCTCGAATTGGTAGATGAAATCAAGGCCCAAAAAAGAGAAGTTGAGGCCATCAGCTCACAGATCATCTCTAACGGTACGCTTAATCAAGACTCTGACCTACTCGCCCGCCTACGTGGCCTCAATACCAAGGGTAATAAAGTCATGGTCATCTCATTTGATAAAAGTGAGGCCGGAAGCCTTGGTAAGGCCATTGCCGGTATTAAGTTTAATGATCTCACCATGCAAGAATTTAAAGAAATGATTGAAACTCTACAAATTCGTGAGCGAGTAAAAATTAATCGCATCAGTGTAGATCGCAATGACAAAACCAAAAAGCTGGCCGGTGAGCTAGAAATCTCGCACTTTTCTAAATCTATGCCAGAAGCAATCGAGGAAGAGTCATGAGCCAATCGGCAACTGGTGGGACAAAGGAGAATGGGGCCAAGCTCCAAGTGGATAAGGTTGATGATCGCATCTACCTAAGCGGCTTTACTCTCGGTGCCAAGCTCTCGATGATCTCGGTGCTCATGCTCTTTTTAGGCTTCTTTATCAATTTCCCCCTGAAAGAAGTGATCACTAGCAGAATTACCAACGCTCTCGCAATGAATCGCGCCTGCCCGATGAGCTTTAAAGATCTCGAATTTGAATGGTTCCTACCCAAAGTGAAAATCAAATCCCTCACGCTACCAAGTATCTGTTTTGGCGGCGCCGGTAATAGTGTAGAACTTAAGAATCTCGCCACAAATTTCCTTGGCCCCAGCTTTTCGCCAATCGGTCTAAAACTCTCACATCAGTTTACTCTTGAAGGAACAAAACTCACCGCCTACCACGCGCTCACACCAACTGGACACGTCTTTAGGCTCAACCCCACTAAGATCTCACTAGGCCAGGTGGGTGAGCTCATTGGTCAAAGATTTCTCTCTGGTGATGTCACTGTTGATGGATACTTCGATGTAGACTCGCGCTTTACCCCAAAGGACGTCAAGTTCTCGGCCAACTCCACTGATTTCCTGATTAAAAGTAGCAATCTTCAGGGCTTCACTCTGCCGCGCCTAGATATTGGGCTCCTCTCACTAAAAGTCACCATGAATTCGAGACAAAAGATTCTTGTTGATGAGTTCTTTCTAGGAAATGATGAGTCGCCCATTAGGGGAAATTTCTCAGGAAGCGTTGAGCTCAACAAAATGAACACGGCCATGAGTTCCTATGACCTCAAAGGCACTATGAGCTTTTCAGAGAGCTTCAAGGCCTTGCCTGAATTTAATCTGCTCAATAGCATCTTTCTCAAGCTAGAAAATCAAAAGACATACGAGGGCAGCTATAAGATTAATATCCAGGGTCAGCTTGGAGCGATGCCACAAATTTCTTTTGATTAATTACCCCTAATCCTGTTATTGTGCCTCCCATGAGCGCAATTACTAAGACTCAGTCTTTACTTGAAAATCTATTGGGTGAACACCTAAGAGTGCTCTATGGGCCCAAGGCCCCGATTGAGCTCGCTGAGTACGCCGTCTTGCCGGCAGGCAAGCTCTTTAGACCACTCCTGGCCCTGGCAGCCCATGCTGACTTTAGTGGCACTGAGCTCTCGCTCGAGCTTAAGCCTAGTGATGACCTCGCTCTCTTGGCCTCATTTTTAGAAATTCACCATGCCTACACCTTAGTACACGACGATATGCCGGCGATGGATGATGATGACACTAGACGAGGTCGCCCCAGTCATCACGTGAAGTTTGGTCAGTGGCGCGCCCTTCTCACCGGAGACGCCCTCGCTATTGGCTCTTTTCATCTCTTAGCTAAAATGAAGTCCCCTCGCGCCATTGAAATTCTTAAAATTGCGACTTGGGCAACTGGCCCAAAGGGTCTTATTCAAGGACAGTATAAAGATCTCTCCCATGAAATGAATGAAAACCTAGGCGAGCTGCTTGAAACTCACCTCTTAAAGACCGCCAGACTCATTCAACTTGCGATGACCATGCCACTTATCTTGGAGGGTGCCAACACCTTGGAACTCAAAACGAAGTGGAGATTTGGTCGCGCCGTCGGAATTCTCTTTCAACTCCTCGATGATCTCTGTGAGCTTGGGGACGAAAAACTTAGTCAGCACGAAAGAGACATCAACCCATGGCTTCGCTATGGCGGTGAAGTTGAAGCGAGAACACTTAATTATCTCAATTGGATTATTACCCACAAAGATTCTTTTGGAGACAATACCAAACTTGTCCTACAGGGTTACTTTAAGAAAATACTCGGCCTTTTAAATGAAGGTGAAGACAACATCATCGCTCACACCGAGCGCCCACTAACTCCAGTGGTGAGTGCTCTTGGCCTCGTGTGCACGCTCTAAGAGCTTTTGTAGTCGCTCCTTAGCAGTGCTGAGCTTCTTAATATCTTCTTCATCCCAGCGGCGATACTGAAAGGCTTCTGCACTCGAAGTCGCGCTCCCAGACTTTGTCTCAACATCTAAGTCCATTCCCGCTTCACATTCTTGCTGAGCGTCTTCGGGAAGGTCGGGCAAGTGGCGCTGTAGTCTCAGCGAGAGTTCGATTTTAGCGCGCTCAACAGTGAGTTTTTCTTCATAGAGCAGCTTCTTGGCCACCACGATGGCCTCGATATCTTTATGCTCAAAAAGTTTTTTTCCGCTAGTAGAGAGAATGGGTGAAATTTCTTCGAATTCATTTTCCCAAAAACGAAGAACATAGGGCTTCACGCCAGTGAGACTACAAACTTCATCAGTTGTAAAAACAGACTTGTTAGGAATTTCGATTGACTCAATTGGGGTGTGAAAACTCATCATCTCTCCTCACCATAACGTTACACATTCTATTGTGAGTGACAGTGAGGTGAGATGTCCAGTTTTTAGAGATCGAAGTCGTCGTCGTTATCTTCGAGATCGCGTGGGTCTTCAGAGTTTGACATGAAAGAGCTCATCGCTCTTGAAGTTCCTTCGCGTGCTGCTTGAGAAGTATCCTCTCCCCCATCTTCATCGAGACGATGAGCATAGCGTGCGGTCACATCTTCTTTGAGAACTTGTGAAGGCTTGAAGGTCAAAACCCTGCGGGCCGAAATTTCCATCGCATCCCCTGTTTGAGGGTTGCGACCAATACGTGTGGCCTTGTCGCGAATAGAGAAGTTTCCAAAGCCCGAGATCTTTACTTTCTCTCCGCGAGAAAGAGTATCTTTGATGACTTTGAAAACGAGATCGACCAAATCGGCGGCTTCTTTCTTACTAAAGCCAGCTTCTTTGTACACTCTCTCAACAATATCGGCCTTGGTGAGACTCATAGGGCTTCCTCCGTGAAGACTCTGTAATTCCTTTGAATTCTCCTAATATTCATAGGTTAGCAAAGAACTGTTTTACGCGCACTAAAAAACTTTTAAGGAGCACTTTTTTGCCTGTTTGTAAGACCAAATACTTAACTAATGCCGAGTAAATTATTTGGTCTTTTTAAAAAAGGCCCTCATTTGAGGGCCTCTTGGTTATTTTTTCTTGCGTTTGGCGCGCTTTTCAAGCTCTTTTCTAAGATTAGCTTTTTCTTTTTCTCGCGCTTTGAGCCAGTCAGTGAGTTTTACATCTACTTCTTGAAGTTCTTCAATTAGTTTTTTCTGAATCAAGGCCGGACTCTTGGCGATCTTTTGAAACTCTTTGAGCTTGGCACTCTCATCTTTGACTAGAAGTTGTCTCTTGGCGACTTCTTCTTTAGTCATGCGATAGATCGGCATGTCGGCTAGGTAATCAGAGAAAGTGAATTTTTTCTTATCAAGATATTCAACGTAGGCTTTGCGGTTGGCCGTTTTAGTGGCCACTTCGTAATGCTTTTCTTTGATAAAGCGGATGATCTCATTATTTTGGCGAATGCGACTTTCGTATTCTTCACAAAGAAGCTCATAGCGACGTCTCACCACCACTCTTCGTTGTTCAGCAAAAATGGAAATGATCTCTTCGGGCGCATTAAAGATGCGCACCCCGCGCTCAGAAATGAGGGTGTAATTGGGGGTAATAGACGTTGAAGTGCCCATTCGCTGCTGAACTTCTTCAAGTGTTGGTTGCTGTCCACGTTTAAAAATAAGTTCAATGCGAACTTCGTTATCCACCGTCGAGTCGATATAATCTTTAATGAAGTCTTCATCAATATGCTTATTTAAAAAGCGATAGGTCTTGGTGGAATCATAGGTCTTTGGCAGCTCTGTGATGAAGATTGAACCATTAATCTCTTCAAACTTCATGTGATAGATGTGGCGGCCCGACTTATCAATGTCGATAGCGCTACTGTAGTAGTTCACAAATGGCTTGAGCTTTTTCGGCTTTCCGGTTTCAAGATAGCCAATCATCGAATTGATTACATCGCGGTGATGAAAGCTGGGAATGACAGAGCTGAAACCTGTTCCAATCCCCTCTGCCCCGTTTAAGAGCATGATGGGAAGCTTTGGTAAAAGCCCAGTGGGCTCCATTACCTTTTCATCGTAGTTGGGTACCATTTCCACTTGGTTCATATCATCAAAGAGTAGAATCTTTGCCACTTCACCGAGCTTACACTCAATATACCTGCTAGCAGCTGCAGTTTGCTCCATCCTCTCGCCAAAATATCCTTTCTTATCGATTAAGGGATAGTTATTTGAAAAGGTGTAGTCCTGAGCGAGGTTTACAATCGCGCTCTCTACTGAGGCAGGTCCGTGGGGGTGCAAGGTGAGCACTAGTCCGGTTGCCGAAGAAACCTTCATGAGGCCCTTGGACTGATTTTTAAAGAGCGTAAAAAGAATTCGGCGCTGACCTGGTTTCAGCCCATCCTGGAGATAGGGAATCGCACGGTCCATCAAAGTGTAGATCTGATACGTTCTATACTCTTGCTTGACGATCTCTTTGAGCGGCACGCTATCGAGTGCGTGCAGATAGGTTTCTTGCATGAACAATCCTTTTAATTAATTACGCTTTTTTTCTTGCTGTTGTTTTTTTCTTGGCCGCTTTCTTTGCTGTTTGAGTGGCCGTCTTCTTGGCCGCCTTTTTAGCCGTTTTGGGAGCAGCGCTACTGCTCACTTTCTTTGCTGAAGTCTTCTTCTTTGTCGACTTCGTGGCCGGTGCCTTTTCAGCTCCCGCTGAATAAGTCACTGACGTCTGCTCACCTGAAGAATCTTGATCCATCAAGAGTTCCTTTCTTGGTGTCGAGTCCTTTCCAAAACAAACTTGAAGCATCTTCTTGGCCGCCGACATATCTTCGATATTAATGGTCGTATACTCTTCGCGCGAGAGCACATACTTCCAAGCTTCCGGAGACATCTCCCCTAGTCCCTTATTTCTCATCACTTCTTTGATCTTTGTCGTTGAAGAGCGAAGTTCTTCAAGTTGCTCGGGGGTTTCAAGAAACACCACCCCCTTATCTGTCACCACTTCAAAGAGCGGTGCCTTAGCAAACTGAACACGACGCTCTTTAAAGAGCTCGGGCCAGAAAGAAAAGAAGAAGTTGGTTAAAAGGGTGTTGATATGCCCACCGTCCACATCTGAGTCGGCGAGAAAAACAATCTTGTGATAGCGAAGATCAGCTGGGTTTACTTCTTGCCCCAGAGTCAGACCAATTGAAGACATGATATCCATGAATTCTTGATTGGCCAAAACATCTTTAAGGGCCGCTTGCGCGACGTTCATAGGCTTGCCCTTAAGAGCAATGCCACCGTGGTGAAGCTTGTCGCGGGCAGAGCGCAGACCACCAATGGCCGAATCCCCTTCGCAAATAAAGAGCGTACACTTTGTTCTGTCGCGTCTTTCATTGGCGTCCAAAAGTTTTTCCACTCTTTGCTTCTTGCCCTTGCGACCTTTTTTGCTGGCCTCTTTTAGAACTTGAAACTTATGACGACTTTGGGCCCGATCGAGCACGAGTTCCATGAATTCTTTATTCTTACGAATCCACTTGTCGATATTTTTACTCATGAAAGCTTCTACGGCCTTTTCAAGATTCAAATCTCTGACAAGTTTGCGCTTAGTCTGACTTTCAAAGCGTGGATTTGGCATGGTCACACCGACCACAAAAGTAAGACCAGTGAGAATATCATTGTCGACAATTTGAAGCTTTTCTTTTTTCGTCTTGCTCTCAAGCTTATCTTTAATAGCATTGATAAAGAGGCGCTTCATGCGATCCACGTGAAAGCCGCCGTCATAAGTGGGAGTCGAGTTTACAAAACTAATGATGCGCTCACGCTCTTCATTTTCTTTATCAATGGCAATCGAGAGATGAAGATCAATGCGCCCCTTAACTTTTTTTCCCTTTGAATTAGTGTCTTCGTAAACCGTAGACTCATCCCCAATGAGCTGAGCTCCATCGGCATTAATTCGTTGGGCCAGTTCGAAGAGACCCTTTTTAAAGTGGTACTTCTCTCCATTAAAATAAAAGGCGAGTCCTGGGTTATTGTAAGCAAGGTCGATGATGCGCTTTCGCAACAGATCTTCGTCGATGACATTATTTTTATAAACTTCTTTTGAAAGCGTCAGATCAACTCTCACCCCACTGTGACCTTTAAAGGGCTTGGGCTTTGTTTTATTGGTTTTCAGCGCCCCATCAATAAAGGTCCAGGTCTGCTCTTTCTTAGAGTTGAAGTGGCGAATGCGAACTTTAAACTCATCAGAAGTCAGACAAGTGGCCGCGGCCCCAAGTCCATTTTGCCCTAGTGTGCGGTGAAGAAATCCTTTCTCATCAACTTCTTCATCTTTGAATTTTGAACCCGTTCTAAACTCGGTGTAGACCTGTGGTGCTTTATCAATGGGAAAGCCAATCCCATTATCTTCGATGCCCACACTCAACTTATCATCTGAGAGCCAGGTGTGAACTTCAGTCACGTGGCCGCGATAGTATTCATCAATACAGTTATCGAGAATTTCTTCAATCGCCTTGCTCTTTGCTTGATGAAATTTCACCGTTTTAAATTCCACTGAATTTTCGGTGTAGATATACGTATCGAGATCTTCAACATCATTGGAGCCGAAAACTAGAGTGATTCGGTTGCGACAATGCCAGCGCTGATCCTTACTCTCGATCACGGCATCTTTGGTCTTTCCTTTGCGCTTTACTTGCTCAATGGCCATTTTTGGGTCCTTCCTTTTACCTACGATAAGGCACGTCGATTCGTACAATCGTAAGCGATTTGCGAACTAAATGTGCACGTGTGACACGAGTCTGCTCTACTGTTACACTAAATTCAGAGTAAGAACCGACTGGATGGGTGAAAAGGGACGATGAGTCAAGTCCGCTTAATTTCAGCAATTTTTATGGTATTTCTGGTGCAAGTTGCTCAGGCAAAAGTAGTGTCAGATTCAGACGACCTCGTAACGTGGCGCACACTCCCCTATAATGACGCAACAAAAGAAAAGCTCAGTGAGGGGGGCTTCTTTGTCGAGTCAAAGGTCACCAATCCCACGCAAAAGCTCCAAGAACTGCATTTTCAGATCGCGGGCCTGCACCCCAAGAGCTGTCGCTTTGCCCTGCGCAAGCTGTCTCAATATGAACGCTTTAGCGAGGAGCTCGATTTTGTAAAAAAGTCGGGCTATGACGACCAAGAAGGGCGTATCCGCCTGCTGCTGAGCTCAAGCCTACTGCCCTATAACATGATTTTGCACTTCAAAATCCCGCGCATTAAAAAGCCTGGCCTCTATCCCTATCAATTTGACGATGGCTTTCTACAGGGTCTCACGGGCCAAATACACGTCAGTGAGCACCAAAAGCGTTGTCTCTTTTACGGTAGCGCCAATTGGAAAGGGCCAGATACTGGAATTAACTCCTTGGTCTTTGAATTCTTCTCTCAGGCGCTCGGGCGCCTGGCGATTGAGCATCTTTTTCGTTTTTCAAAGACACTTTAAGTCGGTTATGGTCTAAATTGTCCCAGAGCTTCGTGACGAAGCCGACTTCTGGTATTATAAATCTTCAAGCTGGGCCTGTGCACAACACCACCTCATGCCAGAGGCCCCTGAACCAAAAAATTGCCAAGGATATATTTTGAGAGTTAGCCGTATAGATGCTCGTGACACCATCCCTTTAAGACATCAAGTCTTAAGACCAGGTCTGCCCATTGAAACCTGTCATTTTGAGGGTGATGAAGATGAGCAGAGCTTTCACTTGGGCGCCTTTGTTGAAGGCAAGCTCGTGAGTGTCGCAAGTTTCTTCTTTGAGAAACACCCCAAACTAGAACCAGAGTACCAATACCGTCTACGTGGCATGGCCACGCTACCGGAGTTTCGCCATCAGGGACTCTCCTCTGAACTGCTGCGCATGGGTCTTCCCATCGTGAAACAAAACTTTTGCTCACTTTTATGGTGTAACGCCAGAGAGTCGGCGATGGGCTTTTATCAAAAAGTTGGTTTTGAAAAGATCGATGGCGTCTTTGACATCCCAGGCGTCGGGCCTCACGTCTTGATGTTTAAAAACCTAGATTGATTTAGGATTGAGACAGATAGTCTTGGCACTGGCCTGATGCATGAGCCGATAGAGCTCATCCAGGCAAAGCTCAAAGCTCTCAAAGCGCTTGAGTGGTGAACACGCCAGAATCAATCGCTCATTTTCTCTTGAGAACTCACGGTCTAGTTGGCACTGAGAAAATCCGCGCGAATCAACGCAGACAAAGTGCTGATCGGCGCAGTCGTAGATGAGATAACCCCCAGCGCGGTACTTGAGATCAATTCGCGGCAGAATGATTTCGTTACGCAGCTGTTCTTCAGTCAATCCTTCAAGCACATTGCGCTTGGGCTCCACTGGCTTAATCAACTGCGCTTGGGCCCCCGACAAGACCAGCGCACCCAGTAAACTCAATATTCTCAAGTAAGTCCTCATGCCCATATTTTCGCACACAACTGGCCCGCTTCAAACTTTTAAGATTGATGAAAATTGACTATGATGCTCTAGAAGATCGACAGACCCTAAACCGGAAATTCTATGATCCCTCACCAGCCGCTATTTAAAGAACTCTCACAACTCATCCACCAGGCTTTAAGTGCTGCCTTTGAAGGCCATGGCCTAGAGGTGAATGATATTTACCAAATGCTTGGTGAGCCACCAAATCTCGACATGGGTCACCTCGCCTTTCCTTGTTTTACGCTAGCCAAGACTGCGCGCAAAGCACCCCCGCAAATTGCCGCCGCGATTGCTGAAAAACTGGGCCCCAGTGATATTGTCGCCAAAGCGCAGGTGCAAGGTCCCTATTTAAACTTCACCCTCAATATGAAGGCAGTGGGAGAAAAAGTTCTGGCCCTCATTCTCTCGGGTAAATTCTTTGAAATAAAGCTCACCGACAATCAGCAAAAAATGATGATTGAGTACTCCCAGCCAAACACCCACAAAATTTTGCACGTGGGGCATATGAGAAATCTCTGTCTGGGTAATGCCCTCATTCGCATGCTTCGCTATACCGGTCACGACGTCTTGGCCGTCACTTATCCAGGTGACGTGGGGACTCACGTGGCCAAGTGCTTGTGGTACCTGAAGTATCACAATCAAGAAGCAATCCCGAGTGAGAATAAAGGCGCTTGGCTAGGTGAGCTCTACACCAAAGCCCACTTAAAGCTCGAGCATGAACTTGGCAGTCCCAGTGAGGCGAGCAACCGCGCCGAGCTCACGGCCATTTTAAAAGAGCTCCACGACGGTAAAGGTGAATTCTATGAGCTGTGGAAGGAGACTCGTGAGTGGTCAATCAATCTGATGAAAGAGGCCTACGACTGGGCCGACGTTAAATTTGATCGCTGGTTTTGGGAATCTGAAGTCGACGCTCCCTCACTCAAATATGCGAGCGAGCTCTATGAACAGGGCAAGCTAGTCAAAGATCAAGGTGCCATTGGCATGGATCTCTCAGACGATAATTTAGGTTTTTGCCTTTTGATTAAGTCTGATGGAACCGGGCTCTACTCCACTAAAGACGTCGAACTCGCGCGCAAGAAGTTTGAAGAATACGGAGTGGATCACTCCATCTACATTGTCGATAACCGCCAGGCCCACCACTTTAAGCAAGTTTTCAAAGTCCTTGAGAAGCTAGGCTTTGAAAATGCAAAAAACTGCTACCACTTGCAATATGATGTGGTCGAGCTCCCCGACGGCGCCATGAGTAGTCGCAAAGGTAATATCGTTCCGCTTATGACCTTAATTGAATCCATGGAAAAGGAAATCAAGCAAAAGTATCTCTCAAAGTATGAGGGCGACTGGAGCGCTGAGGAGATTAATCAAACCGCCAAAGATATCGCCGCCGGTGCCATTAAATACGGCATGATTCGCGTCGATAATAATCGCAAGATTATTTTTGACCTCGCGGAGTGGCTCGCCCTCGACGGTGAAACTGGGCCCTACCTGCAATATGTTTGCGCTCGTATTAATTCTCTTTGCCATCGTTTGGGACCTGTTAAAACCGATGTGGACTGGTCTCTTCTGAGCGCTAAAGAAGAAATCGAGCTCGCGCTCAAAGTTCAGCGCTTTAATGACGTTACACTGAACGCCGCTGAAAATTTTAAAACGGCCGCTCTCACGAGTTATCTTTTTGAGCTTGGAAAGCTCTTTAATTCTTTCTACGCTAATTGCGAGATTAAAGGCGCGGCCACAGCTGAGCTTAAAGATACCAGACTCGCTCTGGCCCAGGCGGCAGGAAAAGTCATGAAGACCGGACTAGAGATTATCGGGATTCACGCTCCCGATCGGATGTAGCCGCTAGGATCTCTTTGATCCACTTCACGATTTCCTCCACTCCACAGGGCTTAAGTAAAATCTTAAGCTCTTCTACTTCATCCAGCGGGATTTTTTTATCCACAAACCAACCGCGAACATAGTCGGGATAATCGTCTGACATAAAGGCCATGGGGATTTTGTTACCCGCTCTGTTAGCGAGATAGAGGGGCAAGATATTGCCCTTTTTAAAGTAGAACTCGCTAATAATAGCCTGATAGTTTTCGCGCTGAATTTTCTCGTGCGCTTCTTCGAGACTGGCCGCAAAGTCAGCATTGATTTGAGCGATTTCTTCATCGATCACAATCTTCATAAAATCTAAAATCGCCGGTTCGTCATCAATGATGAGAATTTTCTTTTTCATGCTCCCTATTCTATAGGGTAAGCACGATAGTAAAGAAGCGTCTTAACCTAAATTTAAGAAAATTTATCGCAAATTAAGGCTGAGAAACCTGTGATAAAAAGCGCTCAAAGAAAAAGACTTTATCCTGGTGAAGCCAATCAACCCAAATACTTAGCGCCGAAAATCCAAGCGCTAGTAGTGAGTAAATAATAACCATCGATGGCCTAATAGAATTTTTCCCGCGCGAGAAGTACAGCGTGAGCAGTATGCCAACAATCATACCGCTGGTGAGACCCACGGCGTGGGCGACGTTGGCGATGGCGCCGATCACCCCCGTCATACAGAGCACTAACCAGCCAAACATCCACACAACGTCTCTTTTAGGAAGCGAGTATGGCACCTCGGGGTCAAACTTTCCCCTCATCCACACTTGCCCCATATAAGCAATTGCCACTCCTGACATGCCACCAAAATGCGGACCAACGACTAGGTATTGAGAGACATTTGTGAGTAGCCCATAGACAAGCGTAAGAACGATCATCGGCTTGACTCCCTCTTGGTCTTCAAGGGCACTTCCGAGGTCATTAATTATAAGTAGATTGAAGAAAATATGAAAAAAATTAAAATGTAAAAACATAGGCGACCACAAACGCCAAACTTCACCCTTAAGAATTTCACTGAATAAAGAGTCGACCTGGATACTTATAAAAAGAGAGGAATAGAGTGTCTTGCTCACTCCATAGTAGTCCAAAACATAAACGAGGATACTAAGACAGATAAGTACCAATGGGATACGTCCAAAGCGCATACGCCTAACCTCATGGCGCACCGGCAAGCCAACACTCAAGCGATAAATATGATCGACCTGGGGAATTGAAGCCTCATCTTCGGCCACCACCACAAAGTGATCTTCGTGGGCAATCACCCGCGCACGCAGGTTTTTTTGCCTCAAGAGTTTTTCTATCGCTTGGGCGATCTTGGGATCGCGTAGTTCACCTATCAAGTACATGGGGGCCATCTTATCGATTATTCATCTCTTTGGCCCATGATTTACAAGAACTTCACCTATGTTTACTTGAAATAGGGCAAAAAAAAGCCTATTTTAAAGGAGTGGATAAATAGGTTTCTTTTTGACCTATTTTGAGGTACTAAAAGCTTGCTTAAGTATCCGAATATTCTGCAACCCATTAATGAGCTCTCTAGGAGTAGAGGCGACGTGTTACGAATTAATAAAAAAGTAGAGTATGCACTCATGGCCCTCAGGGAAATCGCCGCTCGCAAAGACGGCGAGCTCACCAGTGCGCGCGAGATTTGCGACCGCTTTAAAATTCCTTTCGACACTACCGCAAAGGTCATGCAGGCCATGAATAACGCCGGCATCCTGTGCTCCGTCAAAGGCACCAAGGGCGGTTACCTCCTGGCGCGCTCACTTGAAAATGTGAGCTACATGGATCTCGTTCATTTAATTGAAGGTAAAGAGACTGAGCATTTTTGTGAGAGCTCCAGAGGTCAGTGCGAACTCATGGGTCTTTGCAATATTAGTACGCCCATTGAAGAGCTCAACCGCAAGCTCAATGAATTTCTTGAAAACCTCACCCTACACGATCTCTTTGAAATGGGGCCAGAGCGAGCGGGAAATCCCTGCAATATCTTGGGTCTCAATGTAGGCGCTGAGGGAGGACAATAGGAACGCCATGAAAACCAATGAATTAGAAAATCGCGAATACAAATATGGCTTTACCACTGATATCGAAGTGGAAGAGTTCCCAAGGGGTCTCTCTGAAGACGTGATTCGCCTACTTTCTCAAAAGAAGGAAGAGCCCGAGTGGCTGCTTGAGTATCGCCTGAAGGCCTATCGCCATTGGCTAACCCTCACCCCACCCAGCTGGGCCAAGCTTCAAATACCTGAGATCGACTTCAATGCTCTCTACTACTACGCCGCTCCTAAGAAAAAAGAAGCCGCCCCGGGAAGTCTTGATGAAGTGGACCCGGAACTTTTGGCGACCTTTGAAAAACTTGGCATTCCCCTCTCAGAGCAGAAGCGCTTAACGGGAGTTGCGGTGGACGCGGTCTTTGATAGTGTCTCAGTGGCCACCACCTATAAGGAAGACCTTGAAAAAGTGGGAGTCATCTTCTGTTCTATTAGTGAAGCCATTCGCGAGCATCCAGAGCTTGTGAAAAAATATCTTGGAACCGTCGTTCCCCACACCGACAATTTCTACGCCGCTCTCAATTCAGCGGTCTTTAGCGACGGCTCCTTTGTCTATATTCCAAAAGGTGTCACCTGCCCGCTCGATCTTTCAACCTACTTTAGAATCAACGCCAAAGAGACCGGTCAATTTGAGCGCACCTTGGTGATTGCCGACGAAGGCTCTTACGTCAATTACCTTGAAGGCTGTACTGCCCCTCAACGCGATGAAAATCAACTTCACGCCGCCATCGTTGAACTCGT
Organism: Bacteriovoracaceae bacterium; assembly: GCA_048264885.1. Classification (GTDB taxonomy): domain Bacteria; phylum Bdellovibrionota; class Bacteriovoracia; order Bacteriovoracales; family Bacteriovoracaceae; genus JBLWXV01. The sequence goes on along the minus strand of JBLXCO010000006.1, from coordinate 188,091 downwards.
GGCGCTAGATAACGCCACCATTAAGTACTCAACTGTTCAAAATTGGTACGCCGGCGATAAAGAAGGTAAAGGCGGGATCTACAATTTCGTCACCAAGCGTGGCAATTGTCTGGGCAAGAATAGTTTTATCTCTTGGACCCAGGTCGAGGCGGGATCGGCCATTACTTGGAAATACCCCTCGTGTAATCTCATTGGTGAAAACTCAACTGGTGCTTTCTACTCAGTTGCTCTTACCAATAACAAAATGCAAGCCGATACTGGAACGAAGATGGTTCACATTGGAAAAAACACCAAGTCGACCATTATCTCTAAAGGAATCTCGGCCGAGGAATCAGAAAACAACTACCGCGGATTGGTCAAAATCATGCCAAGCGCCACTGGCGCTCGCAACTATAGCCAGTGTGACTCCATGCTAGTGGGGCGCAAGTGTTCGGCCAATACCTTTCCTTATATTGATGTAAAAAATAGCGAGGCCACGGTTGAGCACGAAGCCTCAACAACCAAGATTAGTGAAGATCAACTCTTCTATCTGCAAAGCCGCGGGCTAGATATGGAAAAGTGTATCTCTTTAATAGTGGGTGGCTTCTGCGCGGACGTTTTTAAGCAGCTTCCGCTTGAATTCTCTGTCGAGGCCGTAAAGCTTCTTGAAATGAAACTAGAAAACTCTGTTGGATAAGTAGGAACTAGAAATGATTAAGATTGAAAATCTCCACGCATCTGTCGACGGCAACGAAATTCTAAAAGGCATTGACCTCGAGGTTCGCGCCGGTGAAATTCACGCCATCATGGGCCCCAACGGCTCTGGTAAATCAACGCTCTCAAAAGTGATTGCTGGACATCCAGCCTATGAAGTCACTGCGGGGAAAATTGAATTTAAGCACAATAATAAAATGGTCGACCTTGGTGAGCTTGAACCCGCCGAGAGGTCACAAGCGGGAATTTTCCTCGGCTTTCAATACCCTGTAGAAATCCCCGGGGTCTCCAATCTTACCTTCTTGCTCGAATCCTACAATGCCATCTGTAAGGCCCAAGGTGCGAGCGAGATGACGGAGGCCGACTTCAGAGAATTTCTAAAGCCAAAGCTAGAACTCCTAGAGATGAAAGAGAGCTTTCTCGATCGCCCGGTCAATACTGGTTTTTCTGGCGGTGAAAAGAAGAAAAATGAAATTCTCCAAATGGCAGTTTTAAATCCGCGTCTAGCGCTACTTGATGAAACGGACTCTGGCCTAGATATTGACGCCCTTAAAACGGTCGCCAAGGGGGTCAACGCTCTTAAAAACAAATACAACGCCGTCGTTCTAGTCACACATTATCAGCGACTACTCGACTATATCGTCCCTGATTACGTGCACGTAATCTACAAAGGCAAAATTATAAAATCAGGTGACAAATCTCTCGCGCTTGAGCTTGAGAAAAAAGGTTACGACTGGCTCATTAATTCATAAGCAACCGGTTAGAGCATCGAAATGACGACAACGAAAGAAGAAAATATGCTAGAAAATCTTGAGAGTGTTCTCACTCCAGAACTTCTTAGTAGGATCAAACAAAAGGGACTTCCCACTTCCAAGTGGGAGAGCTGGCGCTACAGCTCACTCCCTTCTTTTGCCCCTAAGCACGCCCTCAAAGTTTCAAGTGTGCGCGGCCAAAGAGACCCGGACAAAATTCTCTTTGAGAAATTCCCCTACCGTTTGGTCTTTAGCGCTGGACACTGGTGCCAAGAGCTAGGTCAGCTCCCAGCGGGTGTGACCTTGAAGGAAGTTGCACAAGAAATGCAAGACGGCGAATTCATCTCCCTACTTGGCAGGGCAAGTGCCCCTAAGAACTACCGCCTAGAGATTGCCAAAGATGCATCCCTCCCTTCTGCACTGGCCATCATTGAGCTCTCACCTAAGGGAGATGTGAATGACTGCCAGTTTGAAAGTGCCAGTCTCGAAGTGAATGTCGGCACAGGGGCCAAGGCAGAGCTCGTTCACCTAAATCTACTCGAGCACGACTCAAATATTGAAGGCGTGAAAACCTCTGAGCTATGGCGCAATCACTCCCTTGAACTCAATGTGAGTGAGAATGCCAATGTGGACTATATTAAGCTCACAAGTTCAAACGAGTCGACTCTCGCCCTTTCAAGCTTTAACGCTAACGTCAAGGCCAACGCCAGACTGAGCACCACGCTCGTTGCCCTTGGTGGTAAACTGACACGCCAAGAAGTTACGATCAATTTGATTGAAGAGGGCGCCCACGGGGAAATCCGCTCGCTAGCCGCGCTCAGGCAGCAAGAGCAAGCCGATCTGAGCGCATTTATTTATCACAAAGTGGCACGCACTACGAGTAACCAGCTCGTCAAAAATATCTTGGATGATAAATCGCGTGGGGTTTTCACGGGCAAGATCTTAATTGAAAGAGAGGCCATTGAAGTAGACTCGGCCCAACTGAGTCGCGCTCTCTTACTAAGTAAGAAGGCCCAGATGAACGCCAGACCTCAGCTTGAGATTTATGCAGATGATGTTAAGGCTTCTCACGGAGCGACCATTGGCCAACTCTCTGAAGAGGAGCTCTTCTATCTTCAAAGCCGCGGGCTCACCAGTGAAAAAGCGCGCCAGATGCTCTGCCATGGCTTTGGACTTGAGATCACTCAAGAAATTAATTCCACACAAGTCAGAGAGCTCATTGAGCAAACTCTCTTTGAAGGATTTGAGCGCTACAGTATTGCCAATGGAGAACAACAATAATGAACAGAAGCATTGCTGAAATTCGCGCCGATTTTCCCTGTCTTCATCAGAAAATTTACAATGAGGACTTGGTCTACTTAGACAACGCGGCTTCGACACTCAAATGCCTTCCAGTGATTGCGGCCCTAGATGAGCACTACCGCTACCAAACGGCCAATGTTCATCGTGGTGTTCACTTTCTTTCTGAGCAAGGAACAATCAAGTTTGAAGAGACGCGAAAAAAAGTACAGGAATTCATTGGGGCCAAGCACACCCATGAAGTGATTTTTACCAAGGGCACGACTGATTCAATCAATCTCGTGGCGCAAAGTTTTGGAGAGAGGTTTTTAAGTCCAGGAGATGAAATTCTTCTCACAACACTTGAGCACCACTCTAATATTGTCCCCTGGCAAATTATCGCCCAGAAAACAGGGGCCAAAGTTGTCGAGGTCTTTATCAACGACCTAGGTGAAATTGACCTCGAGGATTACCAAAGAAAGCTTACTTCTAAAGTAAAAATGGTAGCGACCAATCACATTTCAAACTCACTGGGAACCATCAACCCCATAAAAAAAATGATTGAGATGGCCCATCAGGTGGGAGCGAAATTTTTAGTCGATGCCGCACAAAGTGTGGCGCATATCAAAGTTGATGTCCAAGAGCTCGACTGTGACTTTTTGGCCTTTAGCTCACACAAGATCTTTGGCCCCACCGGCGTCGGCGTTCTCTTTGGCAAAGAAGAATTATTAAACGAGATGCCCCCCTATCAAGGCGGCGGCGATATGATCGATTCCGTCTCATTTGAGAAGACGACTTACAATGTTCTTCCCCATAAATTTGAGGCGGGTACACCTCATATTGCGGGAGTCATTGCTCTAAAGGCGGCCATTGAGTACGTAGAGCTCTTGGGCTTTGATTTCATCGTGAAGCGTGAGCACGAGCTTCTGCTTGAGACAAACAAGCGCTTGGCCGAGATCCCGGGCATTAAGTTTATAGGAGAGGCCCGTGAAAAATCGGCCGTCGTCTCTTTTGTGATGGATGGGCTTCACCCCCACGATTTGGGCACACTTCTTGACCGCATGGGAATTGCCATTCGCACCGGTCACCACTGCACCCAGCCCCTCATGAAGCGCTTTGATGTCACCGCGACGGCGCGCGCTAGCTTTTGTTTTTACAACACCACGGACGAAGTTGATCGTCTTGCTAAGGGTCTTTTGAAGGCCCGAGAATTTGCAGGTTAAATATGTCATTTGATATTGAAATCCAACCAACACCTAATCCAAACGCACTCAAGTTCATTCTTGATCGCCCGGTCAAAAATGAAGGGAACTCCACCTACCGCACTCCAATGCAGTGTGGAGAGAATAAGCTTGCACTCGAGCTCTTTACCATTCGTGGAGTCGATCAACTTCACTTCTTTGACAACGTTATTACCGTGACAAAGTTCTCCTATGAAGACTGGGAAGTGATGGAAGAGCGAATTATGAAAACGCTTGAAGCAAAAATGCCCGAGCACAATCCTGACTACCACGATCCTGACCCGGAGGCCGAGAGACGCCGCGCTCTCTCTCCAGAGCTACTGGCCATTGAGCAAATTCTCGATAAAACGATTAGACCTGGGCTTCAGGCCGATGGTGGCGATATTCAAACTCTCTCGTTTGAAGACCACATTCTCTTGGTAAAATATCAAGGGGCCTGTGGGACTTGTCCGAGCTCAACGACTGGAACCCTTGAGGCGATTAAGGGCATCCTCAGAGATGAATACGATCCAGAGATTGACGTCTACATCGCTCCCGAATTTTAAACCTATCACTCGGTCTAAAAAAAGAGACCGAGTGATTTACTCATCTTCAAGAGCTAAGTGTGCTAGAATCAATAGCAGTCCCACTGGCACTGAATTTCTGAGAGTGCACCGAAGCGCTTGAAAGTTAAGCGCTTTCTCATTTCTCTGCGCCCTCTGTCCATTTTCTTATAACGGCCTAGGCAAAAAATTCCGATAACTCTCTAAATCTCATATTGAAAGATGGATTTGGGGTCCATCAAAATTAACTCGAAAGAGAGAGGAGTTTGCGATGTTACAAGAACTGTACAAGAAATCTAAAGTGGGAGTGCTCTCAGCACTTCTAGGCTCACTATTCCTATTTGCTAGCTGTGATCCAAATGGCAGCTCGAATGTTGAAATTGCAGGTGTTGATGGTCCACATGTGACCCTTCTTCAAGACAACCTCATGGTTTCTATGGTCTTTGAAAATGTTCAACTCGACGGTGGTCTTCGCTACGCCATTCCCAAGTATCCAAACTCATACCTTGAAATCTCTCCAGATCTTCAAAGTGCGGGAACGCTCATGTCGATGTCAATTTCACTCGACGACGTCTTTAGCGATGATCTTCAGCAACTTGATCCACAAACACTACCTGGTGGCCGTGCCCTTCCAGGTGTGAAGTCTGGATCTCTTCCAGCTGTTGCTTTCTCAATTGAGAGCTTCTACAACATGGCCTTCTACGTTGGTCCAGATGTATTTGGTTTCTTCGTTCCAGCTGAAATCGGTGTTCAAGGTGGAATTGCATCTTTTCGCTACTACATCGCTGACAAAGCTGCCGGGACAATTTCTCTAGTTGGTAAAGATGATCAAGGTGAAAACAGTGGTCTTCTCCTACTCCTAGATATCTCAGGCTCGACAAAGAAAAAGCTTAAGAAAATTGCCAATAAGTACTAATTTAAATTTCTACTTTGAGTAATTCGGGCCCGACTTGTTCGGGCCTTTTTATTTCTCTGGCAAACCTTGGCACCAAGGCACAGGCAAGCAAGATAAGCCCACACCCAATGAGATTGAGCGTAGAGAGCTTTTCATCGAAGAAAAAGTAGCCAAAGCTCGCAGCAAAAAGAGATTCCATCAAAAAGATCAGGGCCGCTTGATGAGGTGGTATAGTTTTTTGCGCAAAAACTTGAAGGGTGAAAGCAAACATTGAAGAAAACACCGCCAAGATCACAAAGCCCATGAATGGGCCCACACGAAAGAGGGGGCCAACAAATAAAGGGGCCATATCCATTGGTCCTTCAACTAAGAAGGCCACCACAACACCGACAATTCCCATAAAGAAGCACTGAAGAGCATTGAGTTCAAAAGCACCAAAATCCTTGGCGTAGCGATCAATCACCAAAATATGGCAGGCGCCAAAAAAAGCACAAAGCAAAGTGAGCAGGTCACCAATATTAAGACCTGTAAGCTTAAGATCACACATGAGTGAGACCCCTGTAAAGGCCAAGAGAAGCAAGGGCCAAAACGAGCGGCGGTAGCGCGCACCAAAGAGGATCATACAGAGAATGGGCGTAAAGAAAGCATAGAAGGTAGTGATAAAGCCAGACTTCGCCACCGTGGTATAGACCAAACCATAAACTTGAAAAAGCATAGAGAGAAAAAGACACGTTCCCGCCAGCATTGCTGGCCGCAGATTTTTCCAGCCGCGCTTAAATGAACCCGCCCACAGTAGATAAGGAAGACCTAAAAGGCCCGCTAAAACATAGCGAAAAGAGTTGGACCACATGGGCCCGTAGTCGATCAACGTCCAGCGCGTGCCAATAAAGCCCATGCCCCAAACCATCGTGGTAAAGACCAAAACCATATGGCCCGCGGCCCGATTCTGCGTGATCAATTAAACACCCCACTCCTGTGGATAATAGTACTGAAGCATCTCCTCGTGAACCGAGCCCTTAGGCGGGGCATACTTGTAGGTAAACTTACAACGCCCTGGTAGCGAAATGAGAATTGAATCGGTGCGGCCATTAGACTGCAAACCAAAAGCAGTGCCGCGGTCGTGCAGCAGATTAAATTCCACGTAGCGCCCGCGGCGATGAAGCATAAAGTCCTCATCTAGAGCGGAGTAGGACTCCTCTTTTCTCTTATCCACCAGCGGAAAGTAACTGGGGATAAAATATTCTGAGAGATCTTTCACCATCGCCAAATCGCTTTGGGTATCGCCGGTATTAAAGTGATCAAAGAAAATCCCACCCACTCCACGCATTTCATTAGCGCGGTGAGTGTTAGTAAAATAAACGTCGCATTTCTCTTTCATCTCTTGGTAATTGCCATAAGGGGCACAGGCCTCGCGCCAGACTTGATGAAAATAATGAAAGTCTTCAGTGTGAGGATAATAAGGCGTCAGATCGGCGCCCCCGCCAAACCAAAATTTCTCGCCCGCCTGAATCATGCGAAAATTCGCATGGGTCGTTGGTACGCGCGGGTTGCGCGGGTGAATGATCAGCGAAATGCCACAGGCCCACATCGAAGCACCGTCTCCACCGATTTTAGCAGCGAACTCTGGTGCCACCGCACCAAAGACCATGGAGGTATTTACCCCTGCGTTTTCAATCAAATTGCCACTAAAGGCGCGCGTACGCCCGCCACCGCCGGGGTTACCCTTAGCGTCATCACGTTCCCAAAGGTCTTCGCTCAGGGAAATTTGTGGATCCACGCGCATCAACTCAGCAGTGATCCGATCCTGTAGATCGCGAACATGAGTGTGAAATCCCTGTTTTAATTGCTCTAGTGATTGTACGGACATGGTCCCCTCCGTTATAATAGCTTCATTATTTAACACGTTCCTTCTTCAGAAGAAAACCAAAGAAACTATGGTCCTGATCAGACAAATAAATCTGATTGCCCTTCTTTGCCTACTGTTACTCAATTGCGCCAGCTCCTTTGCGGCCACGAGTGATCAGAGTAAAGACCAATTAGATCAGTACAGAAAAGTTCGACAACCCAAGTACCATTGGGGCTATATCGATCGCGACCACACGTTCAAGGAGTCCGCGCGCCATATAGGGGGTCTCTACCTCGTCACTTGGGGACTCTATCCACTCACCCAGCCCAAAGTCTTCAAGGAAAAAGGATCGTGGAGCAATTACAAAAACAATCTTGGAAAGCTGGTCTTTGATAAAGATGAGCCCATCTGGAACTGGGTCGTGCATCCGATTTCAGGTTCACAACTTTTTCTCTACTACCGCGCAAATGGCTATGACCGCATCAACTCCCTCGCCATGGCCTTTGTGAGCTCGACGCTCTTTGAATTCACGGTCGAAATTTATACAGAGCCCGCGAGTATCCAAGATCTCTATCAAACGCCCATTATTGGCTCAATGCTGGGAGTAGGCCTTGAAACACTCTCAATGTATCTTCTCAACACTGGAAATGCTCTCGGCCGCGTGCTTGGTCACGCCATAAACCCTTCAACACTATTTTGGTTTTACGAAGGCAAGGTGCAGATTGTACCCACCACTGACTTTAAGTCAGCAGGGGCCCTCACTTTAATGGCGGAGTTTTAGATGAGAATCCTTTTGCCGCTTCTCGCACTCTTTATAAGTAGCCACGTGTGGGCCTTCAATAACGACCTCTTTCTCAAAGGTGGCTTCACCGCTGGTGTGGCCAGTATTGAAACCCTCGACGACGTCCCTCCAGCGAGTGATCCAAATAACGAACTCGACGACTCCCACTCGGTTTTTGGCACTTATGGAGTGAACACGAGCTTTGGAGTGATGCTCACCGACTGGGAGTTCAGCGCTTTTTCAACCATTACTTTTGGCAAGGCCAAGGACCTCTCCGTCTTTGCAGCTGGAGATGTTATCAACGGCAGTGGAGCTTATCGCAATGTCGCCATTGGTCCCATGGTGAAGTACTACAGTCACTTCTACCTGAATAATAACTGGCGCCTCTACGCTGGGGCCGGACCCTCTTGGGCCATTCAAACGATTCGCATGGATCGCTTTACTTCTAGTCTTGGAAAATTTGACAGTAATCAAAAGCTAACGATTGAGTCTTTTGGCTACTTCCTCACTCTTGGGATTCAAGAAGAAGTGCTCTTTAAAGAAATGCATCCCGTCTTTTTTGAGCTCAGTTACTCCCATCGCAATTCTTATAAAATCTCTACTGTTGATGCCAGTAAATTTACAGAAACCAATATTCTCACTACTGATGAAAGAGGTCAGGACATTGAAGACTCCATTGTCGTCTTCAATATGGGGATTGTTCTCTTCTAGGAAGTTAGTTATGGCCTTAATGTACTACCACAACCCGCGTTGCTCAAAGTCCCGCCAAGGGCTAGAAATTCTCAAGGATAATAAAATTGAACCTGAGATAATACTCTACTTAGAGACTCCGCTTAAGCCCGCTGAGATGGAGAGCGTTCTCAAGAAATTTCTAAAAAGCGCTCAAAAATCCTCAATTGAAGCTCTCTTAAGAAAAAAAGAGGATAATTTTAAGGAAATAAAAAAGCTTCCAAGCTACGAAGATACAAGTGCTTGGGCCAAGCTCATCTGTAAGCACCCCAAAATACTTGAGCGCCCTCTTCTGGTAGGAGACCAGGCCGTCGTCATCGGAAGGCCTCCTGAGGACCTCTTAAACTCCCCTGACCTCTAATCATTCTAAGGCCTTACTTTGCCAGCGCCTCAAACAATTAGCAGTTCTCTCCACCGACTAGGCAGGCCCGGGCAGCTAATGCCGCAGAACTGCAGTCAAATACCTGATCTCTAAAGAAGTTTTCTATAATGATCGACAAGCCAGTGAATACGCCTATCTATCATGAGGATGCCATGATTCGATTAATACTAGCCTTGAGCTTATGCCTATCAACCCTTCCCTCTCTCGCCAGTGCTGCTAGCGAAGGAGTGGCGAAGATTATCATTCTCAAGGGCAGCGCTTTTGCTGTGGGACCTGATAAGAAGAAAACTGCGGTCGCTAAGAACTCATGGCTCAAAGAGGGAACGGTACTGCAAACAGAGGCCAAGAGTTTTGCCAAGCTTCTCTTCATCGATAAGTCGCAAATGAACTTAGGTCCAAGTTCAGAGATGATCATCTCTGAATTTCCTGAAAATAAAGCAGGAATCATCACCTTAATGAAAGGTGAATTGCGCTCACAGGTGACAAAGAACTATATGGACATGGAAAAGGGAGAAAAGTCGAAGCTCTACATTAAGACCAAGACCGCCGCCATGGGTGTGCGAGGGACAGAGTTTCAAGTTTCTTTTAACCCTGAAAACCTAAAAACGGCCCTCGTCACTTTAAGTGGTGAGGTTTCATTCGTACAAGTTAACTCCGATATTCTCGCCAATTCAATTGACCGTTCAGTGCTTGAGCGAGCTGTTTCTTCTTCAGACGCGGTCACAGTGACTAAGGGTCAATTCTCTGGCGCCGGTCCTGATCTTCCACGCGCCACTTTACCAGTGACTATTTCTCCTGCTCAATTTGAAGTGATTAAGAATAACGACGGCACCAAAGAGCCTGTTGATGGCGACGAGCAGGCCAAGAGTGATACACCAAAGAAAAACTTCAGAAGTGTTGTTCCTCCAGGAATGAACGCTAAAGCCGTGGCCAACGAAAGCTCGGGCATGGAAAAGGCCCTTAAATCAACCGCAGGTACAGAAACAATGGCCAAGGCCCAAGCCGTGGTGACTCAGAATGCTGCCGCCAAAGTCGATGTCAAGGCCCCACCTCCAGAAGGATACGTTAACGGCAAAACTGGAGCCATTGCCCCGACGGCCGGTGGCTTTATTGATATGAAGACGGCCCAGTACATTCCGCCGCCAAAGGGTTCGAGTTTTGATCCGGTGACTAAGACTTATACTCCACCGGCTTCAATGGGGAGCTTTGACCCGGCGACTGGCTCTTATAAAAATGACAATTTTACTCTGACAAGTAAGGGTGAGTTTGTCGCCAAAGTTCCAGAGACGACCAGCGGCACCTCTTCTCAAACTTCCTCAAGAGCTCCCGCTTCAACGACCACAGCAACTGCCACAAAGACCGAGGCTGTTGCTCCGCCGCCGGTGATCAACCTGATCCCCCAAGTTGAAGGTGTGAAGATCGACGGTGATCTAGATAATATTACGACTCTCACTCAGGCGAGCAATGATATCAAAGTAAGCTCAACAGACTCATCAACGACCACTGAGAGCACTTCAACAGAGAACACCGACCTCGCCTCCACTACCGAGACAAACCTAGAAGAAGTGATCGAGGATGCCGTGGCCGATAGAGATGAAACTGTAGACGAGACGCTCGAAGAGATAACCGAGCAAGCCACTAGGACGAAGGTAACATTTACCGTTCAATAAAATTAGCGAAGCCACTATAATTAATTGAAATAACTCGTTTAACATGAGGCGACCAAGAATGGTCGCCTTTTTGCTGTCACAAGGAAGTGATCATGATCGGTCCTCTTCGCCTGTTAGCTCTGCTAGCTTTTATTAACTCCCCATTCTTACACGCGGCGAGTGGTGATTTTGCCAACTTCTATATCGAGTTTAAAAATGGGGCCTATATTCAGGCGCTTGAGACTCTCGAGCGAATTGGACCTAGGGACGCGGCCTCAAAAGGGCTAAAAGAATACCTCAAAGGGATCACGCTCAGTAGATTGCAACGCTTTGATGAAGCGATCCCCCACTTTGAAAACGCTTTGCGCGCAAAGGTTGAAGCAGAGGACTTCTACTATGAGTTCGGCCAAGCGCTCTACGCCGCCAATGAACTTGAGCGCGCGAGAATTGCCTTTAAAAAGTCCTACAGCACTGGCTTTAAGCGTCCCACGTCTTTGTACTACATGGGATTTATTTCTCAAATTTTAGAAGAGTACCCCACTTCCATTGCCTATTTTGATCAAATTCTAAAAGACCAAGAAGCAGACACCAGAAGCACGCAAGTGGCGATGTTTCAAAAAGCGGAGTCTACCCTTTCTCTGCATAAATCTAAAAAAGGTGGTCCTGATTTTGTCGAAAAAAATATTATTCCAAGTCTCGAGCTGGCCAAAAAATTTGACAGCGCTTCTTCAACGGCTGCGGATATTGATTCACGCATTAAAGAAATTCAGCGTGAGTTTGGACTTGATCCCACAAAATATCGCAATGGGAGAAAGATTCCTGATCGCAAAATTACTGGATCAATCTCTCAAGATGTAAAGTATGACAACAATATCACTAACAGCAATGGTCAGCCGACAGTCGACACCACCAATAAGGATAGCTTTGTCTTTACTACCAAGGCCAAAGTCGGTGGTGATCTTGTCTTTAATCGTCGCTACACTGTCTCACCAGAAATGCAAGTCTCCATTGTCGAACACTCCGATCGAGACACAGCAGTTGTCTATACCAACGACAGCACTGAATATAATCCAAGTGTTAAGTTTGGCTACGAGCACACAGTGGCCGGAAAGCCCGCCACCCTCTCGTATACAGTTGACTTCAAACATAGAGAGCAAGACGTCAATCGCAATAAAGAAAAGATCTTTCACAGTCGAACCTGGACACATACTCTGGGTGAAAAGTTTAAGATTTTTAATGCGGGAGACACGGGTATTAAATTAAAGTATAAAACGTATCGCAGCTACTCAGCTCCCCTTGATAACGATGTCACCGGTTTTTCCTTAGACCAACTAGTTGTCACCAAAAAAGGTCATATCTTGCTCTTACTCCTAAGCTATGACGACACCGACAACTACAATGCCCCTACCAACTCGACGGCAACCACGCTACTTCGCGCCGACTACCTCATGCCCAATATTATCCCCTCCTACACGCTCCACCTGGCAATGAGCTTCACTCTACTTGATACAAAACTTCAAAAAAGCACGAGAGGAACAGAGGTCACCTATTCTCCGATGATTAAAGTACAAAAAAAGCTCAGTGATGATTTAAAGATTTCTGCGGACTATACCTACAGTAAAAATACCTCTCAAAGTTCAACTAGAGAGTACACCAAGCATGTCACCTCAATGCAGTTGCGCTACAGCTTCTAGGAAGGCCTATGTTTTTAAGAATTTTTAAATACTCCGGGATGTTCTTTTTCTTCCTCTTCAGTGCAATCAGCATTTTCTTTGCTCTGAATGTTCGTGACATCACCTCGCCTAGCCTCAAAGAGATGACAAAGTACACCTCATTTTTTGAGGATCGTTTCTACGACTTTAGAATGAATCTCACCATCGATAAAACGGCAATGGATAAGAGAATTGTTCTCGCCGCGATTGATGACCGCTCACTTGAAGAGATTGGCAGATGGCCATGGACTCGCTCAATTTGGGGTGAAGTGCTAAGAAAGTTAAAACTCTATGGGGCCAAGGTCGTTGGGTTTGACGTCTTTTTTTCTGAGCCTGAACTTGCCTGTAATGCCGAATCACCAGATCTCGTACTTGCCAATGCGATCACTGACTTTCAGTCTGACCCCGAGCGCAGAGTGATCATTCCCTACTCGATGGATCGATATCAGGCCAATGGCTTTGAAGAACTTCCAGAAGTTCTCTACGAATTTATGGTCAACACTAAAGAAAAAGCGGGCTTTGGACTACGAACCCAGTACATCGGGCGCACTGTCTTTCCCATTAAAGAAATTCAAGAGTCTGGCGCCTACCTCGCCCATATTGAGGCCGAAAAGGATCCAGATGGCATCTTTAGACACTATCAAGTAGCGAGCAAGGCCCATGACCTCTATTTTCCTTCATTCTCGCTGGCCAGCTATGAGCTCTATACCGGTGACACCCCCATTTTAGAGATGCTGGGTCCCTCAGAGGCCGACTTAAAGCTAAAAACAGGAACCCTTTCACTTAACTTTAATGGCGAGGCCAAGGTGAGATGGTTTGGAGGTATTGGCAATTTCCCTGAAATTGGAATCAATGAAATTCTAAACGCCAGCGACAACGACCCCAAGCTGCACGAACTCTTTGCTGGGAATATTGTGTACATCGGCTCAACCGCCTTTGGTGCCCATGACTTTAGACATACGCCGATTGACTCCCAGTTGCCAGGAATCTACTTTCACATGAACATGCTCAATATGCTTCTTGAGGGAAGGTTCTTTAAGCCGCAAGATGACTCGACCCTCTACTCATGGTCCATGCTAGTTGGGGGAACACTCTTTATCGTTATCGTCATGATTTTTGGCAACGCTCTGGCCGACCTCTTTGCCCTAGGACTTATCCTCGGCGGCCTATTTTACCTTGATACCTATGTGCTCTTACCGGCGGGCTATGAGATTAAGCTATTCTTCTGCCTCTTCTCCCCTATCGCATGCTACTCTTGGTCAACATTTATTAACTTCTATGTCACAACCAAAGAGAAGGCCAAAATCAAAGGGACTTTTAGTCGCTACGTTTCGCCGGCCGTTGTAGAGGAAATGACAACTAATCCAGATAAGGTTCGCGTGGGAGGTGAAAAGAAAAATATCACGGTCTTCTTTTCTGACGTTCGCGACTTTACCACCATTTCTGAAAAACTCACTCCCGAAGAACTTTCTAAGTGTCTCAATCAATATATGGGGCGCATGACCGACATTCTCTTTGCCCATCAAGGAACTCTCGACAAATATATCGGTGACGCAATCGTTGCCTTTTGGGGAGCACCCATGGCGCTAGAGAATCATGCCTATCATGCAGTCAGTGCAGCGCTAGAAATGATTGAAGTCTTACCAGAAATTAACCAGCACTTTAAAGAACAAGGCTTTCCCCTCTTTAAGCATGGAATTGGCTTAAACACGGGTGATTGCTCGGTAGGCAATATGGGCTCAGACACGCTCTTTCAATACACGGCCCTAGGTGACAATATGAACTTGGGGGCCCGTCTAGAGGCACTTTGTAAGTTTTATGGAGTCCAACTCAATGTGAGTGAATTTACTTTAAATGCTATACCAGAGAACTTAAGAGAGACTTTACGCTATCGCATACTTGATAAAGTGCGTGTGAAAGGTAAGGAAAACGCCGTCACGATCTATGAAATTTTTCACCCCTCTCACCATCTCATGGGAGATGATCAGGCCCAAAAAGACTACGACGTTGCTTGGAGATGTTACCAAGAGGGACGCTTTCGTGAAGCGGTGGACCTTCTCACACCGCTACATGAGAAATATCCTGAGGACAAGACCTTTAAGAGAGTCCTCGAGTTTGCTCAGGGCTATCTTAAAATGCCACCGCCGCCAGATTGGGACGGGGTCTTTACTCACACGTCCAAAGGATAAGATTGAAGTATTGCATCCTGATCTTTTTTATTGTGAGCGCTCTCTTCATCAGCCGCGAAGGCAGCGCTCAATTGGCTGCGCCTAAAAAGGTTTGGAAGGTTGTTACATTGGAGTGGCCTCCCCACACCTGCAGTGAGTGCCCAGATGGGGGTATTGCCCTTAAATTCTTAAGGGATATCTTTGAGCGATCAGGAGAAAAAATCGAAGTGACTTTTCTCCCCTGGCGACGCGCCAGAAGAGGTTTTCGCGCCGGTCATTTTGATCTCATCTATCCGCTGTGGATCTGGGAATACAACGACCTTGGTCTAAAATCAAAGCCAGAGCCAGTCTATCATTCGACAATATTAATGATTAGGGACGTAAAAAGCACAGAACCATTTTGTATCGTTGGTAGCTACAACTACGGACCCAAGATAGAAGAGTGGGCGGGGACGGGCTTTACGCTCAACAAAACGGCCCACACTGACGAGCAATGCTTAAAGCTCATTCAAAGTGGACGAGCTTCTGGAACCTTACTAGATAGAATCTATCTCGATATGAATATTAAAAAGGGCTTTCAAGCTCAAAACTATCAGGTCTCAACTTATGATCAAGGCGATCTCTACTTAGGCCACCAAGACCAGGATGATACCACTATTCGAGAACTCCTCCAAAAAAGTCTTGTCCCCTACCGTGCTAATATTCAAAAACAATTTGAAGAATTCGTAAAAGCGATGAAATAAAAAAGGGCCTCATAAGAGGCCCTTCGTTTTTAGAATTTTGAGACTTCTCTCATCGCCGCGAGAACGCGATCAGAGTTGGGAAGGGTCGCACGCTCGAGAATGCGATTAAAGCCCACCGGAGTAAAAGTTGAGCCTACGCGAAGTACTGGAGCGTCGAGCAACTTAAAGCCCTTTTCATTAATCATGGCCACGAGTTCACCACCAAAGCCGCCAAAGACTTTATCTTCATGAACGACGAGACAGCGGTTAGTTTTCTCTAGCGATTTAAGAATCGCCTCTTCATCAAGAGGCACAAGAGAGCGCAGATCAATCACCTCGACACTGACGCCATCTTCTTCATAAAGCTTCTGTGCCGCTTCAAGACACTGGTGAACAGTATTTCCGTATGTGACAACGGTAAGGTCAGCTCCCTCGCGACGAATGCGGGCCTTGCCAAAGGGAACTTCAAAGTCATCGGGAACTACGGCCATCGCGCGTTTATCGTTGTAGAGCGCCTTGGGTTCGAGGAAAAGTGATGGACCTTCTGATCTCATACACGTTCTAAGTAGGCCCGCGGCATCATCAGCAAAGGCCGGAACGACAACTCGTACGCCTGGCAAAGTAGTGAAAGTTCCTTCAAGGTTTTGTGAATGGTAGAGACCGCCTCCAATATAACCCCCAGAAGCCAGACGAATGGTCACATTGGGAGCGAAGGCCCCATTTGAGCGCCAGTAGTCGTGGGTACATTCAATTAATTGCTCCATGGCAGGCCAGAAGTAGTCGGCGAACTCGGCCCCTTCAACCACCACTCGGATATCTTTTCTAAAGCGAGAAAAGCCGTTGGCCGTTCCCAAGATAAAATCTTCGGCGATGGGGCCATTAAAGACGCGCTCTTCACCAAATTCTTGTTGCATTCCCTTTGAAACGTTGAAAATACCACCCTTATCTTTGTTGGCCATATCTTGGCCCCAAATGAAAGTGTTGCGATTGTGACGGAACTCCGCTTTGAGCGCTCCATTAAGGGCGTCGATGAATTTCATCGGCTCGCCCTCTTCGCTGTGCTCACCAGTGGGGTATTTTTGACTTTCATAGGCCGGAGCATAGACGTAGTCATAGATACTTTCTGGGTCAGGGTTTGGTGCTACCATCGCCTTTTTGTGAGCGTCTAGAACCTGGGCCTTACAATCTTCATCGATGGCCTCAAGTTCTTCTTTGGTGAAAATCTTAGCGGCGAGAAGTTCTTTTTTAAATTTAACGAGAGGATCTTTAGCGGCGGCTTCTGTGCGCTCAACCTCATCGCGGTAGAGTTCATGCTTATCAGAGTTAGAGTGAGAGTGAATGCGCACACACTCGGCATCAACGATCACGGGCTCCCCGCGCTCAAGCACGTGCTTTCTCGCCTCGTACATGGCATTCATCGAATCAATCACATCCATGCCATTACACTGAATAATGCGCAGGTTGAGGAATCCAGTGAAGTTATCAGAAACGCGCTCGTTAGCAGTTTGATCGCGCTTGGGAACTGAGATCCCGTACCCATTGTCTTGAAGAACAAAAATCACTGGCAGCTTCTCGCGTGAGGCGCCGTTAATGGCCTCATAGCAATAGCCTTCAGACACAGAGCTCTCCCCTTGAGAAGAGATAGCGACGCCTTTGTGCTGATAGCGCTTCATCGCACGTGCCACGCCCACGGCGTGTAGTGTATGGTTACCAGTACACGAACTCACGTTGTGAATATTCCACTCTGGCTTAGCAAAGTGGTTACTCATGTGGCGGCCACCACTAGCGAGGTCAGTCGCTTTAGAGATGCCGTTGAGAATAATTTCTTCGGCGCTAAGACCGGCCGAGATAGCAGTCAGCATATCTCGGTAGTAGGGAAAGAGGTGATCTTCACCCAGAGTGAAGACCTGACCGATGGCCAACTGAATGGCATCGTGGCCAGCGTAGGGAGCGTGGTAACTCCACCCCACCGCTTGCTTGAGATAATTGGGGGCGCGGTCATCGAGCATGCGCCCAAGGCTCATCAGTGTGTACCACTGCTTGAGCGTGTCCTTATCAGTTCCTTTCAGAGTAAAATGACGATTGGCCGTTTTCTTCAACATAATCTCCCCAAAAATATCGATCAATACCCGTGAGTATCGCTAGGCGTAAAACTTTTTAATAACAAGCACATTAGTTAACCATAACGGCAGGATTTGGCAAACGCTTCACTAGAATATTCTTTCGCCAAGCGTAGGGCATATTGGGATCAATTCCTGCTATGATGGCGCGAACTTTCCCACTCAAATTCCAAGGAGAACCCATGCCTGTTGCGAGTTATGAACAATATCAAAAAATGCTATCGAGTGCCGCCAAAGGGGGCTACGCCTATCCGGCGATCAACGTCACTTCGACCTCCACTGCCAACGCAGCGCTAAAAGCATTTGCCGATATGAAGTCTGACGGCATTATCCAGGTCTCCACTGGTGGCGGAAAATTCGCCTCTGGAGCTGTGGGCTCTACCGCCTTGGGAGCTATCAGCTTGGCCCAGCACGTGCACCTCATGGCCGAAAAATACAATGTTTTAATCGCCCTACACACCGATCATTGCCGCGCTCAAGAAGTGGATAGCTTCCTTATCCCTCTTATTGAAGAGACAGAAAAAAGACGCGCCAAGGGCCTTCCCAATCTCTTTAATAGCCACATGTTTGATGGCTCTGAACTCTCTCTTGAAGAGAACTTAAAACTCTCCAAATCTCTGCTCGAGAGATGCGCTAAGAATGAGATTATCCTCGAGATTGAAACTGGCGTTGTCGGAGGCGAAGAGGACGGCCACAACACAGAAGGAACACCGGCCGATAAGCTCTACACCACTCCTGAAGAAATGGTCGAAGTGGCACGCACTCTGCGCCCTATTGGTGCCTTTATGTACGCGGCCACTTTTGGCAACGTTCACGGAGTTTATAAGCCAGGCAACGTCAAGCTTCGTCCAGAGATTCTTAAAAATGGCCAAGACGCCGTTGAGGCGGAGTTTGGCAAAGAAGCGCGCCACCACCTGGTTTTCCACGGGGGATCAGGCTCAGAGCTCTCAGAAATTCACGAGACCCTGGGCTATGGCGTGATCAAAATGAATATCGATACTGATACTCAGTACGCCTACACCCGCCCTATCGTTGATCACATGATGAAAAACTACGATCAGGTCCTCAAAGTTGACGGGGAAGTTGGCAATAAGAAATTTTACGATCCGCGCGTTTATATGAAAGCGGCCGAGGCCGAAATGACGGCCAGAATTGCCCAAGCCTGCAAGGACTTAAAGAGTGATCACAAAAGTATTCTGCACAATTAGTCTCTTCATCGCGAGCGCCGCGGCCTATGGCGAGTGCGCTCGCGGACTCGTCGCTGTTAGAGATGGGGCACGCCTGCCCTATCTCGAAGTGGGCGCCTATATTGTCTTTAACGAAGACATAGAGGTCCCCACCTTCACGACTTCAAAGTCAGTGGCGCAAAATATTTCTCTGTACTTAAACCCCGCTGCTAATCCGCGCTTTATTCCCAAGAATAAATACTACAAGATTGATCGCTCTAGCGATTACATGTTGGGCACAGATAAATTTGAACTCTACTTCAACCCCAATGACACAGCGACAGTGGGTGAGCTCAGAGATAATACAGGTGGGAAAATTGAAATCTGCCGCAAGGACCTGGCCGCGAGCGCCATCTAAAAAAAGGCCCCGCTTTTTAGCAGGGCCCTCACTTTTATTGATTCAATGTTTTTGACACAATCTCGTAGCAGTTTTTAGAGAGCTTCTCTTGGGCGAGAATGCGCTCAAGTTCTGGCTTCATGAAATTTTGCGCAGATCTTGGTAAGCGCTTAAAGTCTTTAAAAGCGCGGGCCAGACCGGCGGCCATTTGGGGATTGATGGTATCAATATCGAGAATGCGATCGGCGACGAACTTGTAGCCGCTGCCATCGGCCGCGTGAAAGTTAACCGCATTGCGAGCAAAACTGCCAATGAGTGAACGCACCAGGTTGGGCACTGACTTATCGTAAACAGCGTCACTCTCAAGCTTTTTCACCCGCTCTAGCGTATCAGATAGACTTGAGCTGGCCTGAATCATCAACCACTTTTGCATGACCAGAGTTTGATCCTTCCACTTGTTGTAAAACTTTGAAAGGGCCTCTTCTTTTGCACTCCCCTTGGTCTCACACAAAAGCGAAAGCGCGGCAATTTCCGCCGTCATATTGGTTGCGCTTTCAAATTGCTTAGTGGCCAGAGCGGTCATCTCAGAAGTTTCGAGGCTCACCAAATAAGAAAGAGCAGTATTGCGGAGCGAGCGCTCACCCATGGCCTTAGGATCGAGACTGAACTCACCTGCAGGTGCAAGTGCATCGTAGAGCTTTTTGAAGTCCTCTTGATAACGAGTCGCTAGCTCCTTCATAAACCACTCACGAACTTCATGAGTGATCGCCACTTCAATGACCTCTTGTTTTTGATGGAGGTTGCCTTCGGCAGGAAGTGTAAGGGCCAGGGCCTTAAAGGCGGCGTCGACATTTTGATCGCCCAAAAGAAGTCCAAAGGCCTTGGCATAAGCTTCATTCATTTTTAAGTCGCGTCCAGCGAGCTTGTCAGAAATAAGTCCGAGCAGAACTTTTTCACCAAGCATCTGTCCCGCTTCATAGCGATTAAAATCATCGCTATCGTGGCCCATTAAAAAGGCCAGTTCATCATCAGAGAGATCGACATCGAGCACAACAGGAGCACTAAAGCCACGGTTAATTGAAAGCACAGGTCTTTCACTCACACCATCAAACTTAAATGTTTGAGTTTCACTCTTAAGTTCAACCATCGTGTTCACGAGGTCAGATCCATTTTTTCCAACGAGCCCCAAACGAATTGGCATGTGAAAGGGTTTCTTTTCACTTTGACCAGGGGTTGCCGGACAAGATTGAGTGAGGGTGAGCTCATATGTTTTAGAAGCCTCATCCCACTTGCCGCGAGCTTTAAGACGAGGTGTTCCCGCTTGCGAGTACCACAGCTTAAATTGAGAAAAATCAAAATTATTATTGGCCACACTCATGGCGTGGACGAAGTCTTCAGTTGTCACCGCCTGACCATCAAAGAGCTCAAAATACTTATCCATGCCCTTTCTAAAGCCCTCTGCACCGAGCAGGGTATGAATCATGCGAATCACCTCTGCCCCTTTTTCATAGACAGTTGCGGTGTAGAAGTTATTAATTTCAATATAGCTATCGGGCTTAATGGGATGGCTCGTAGGACCAGCATCTTCAACAAACTGAGCGCTTCTTAGACCTTTGACGTCGCTAATGCGATTGACGGCGCGAGCGTTGAGGTCAGCACTAAATTCTTGATCGCGAAAGACTGTGAGTCCCTCCTTAAGAGTGAGTTGGAACCAGTCGCGGCAGGTGACGCGGTTACCAGTCCAGTTGTGAAAGTATTCATGTCCTACAACTGACTCGATCCCTAGAAAGTTATTATCAGTCGCGCTCGCTTCATCAGCGAGAACATAGGCACTATTGAAAATATTGAGACCTTTATTTTCCATCGCGCCCATATTAAATGAATCAACGGCGACGATCATGAAGATATCAAGGTCGTATTCAAGGCCGAATTTTTCCTCGTCCCACTTCATCGACTTAATGAGGGATCTCATCGCGTGATCGCATTTATTCTCATTGCCTTTGTCGACATAGATGCGCAGGTCAATTTTGCGACCACTAGCAGTCGTAAAAGAATCTCTGACCATTCCCAGGTCTCCGGCCACGAGTGCGTAGAGGTAACAAGGCTTTGGAAAGGGATCTTCCCACTCTACCCAATGACGGCCATTTTCAAGATCGCCCTCGCCAATGGGATTTCCATTAGAGAGCATCACAGGATATTTTTTCTTATCTGCGATAATTTTTGTAGTAAATTTGGCCATCACATCTGGACGGTCGATGTAATAAGTAATGCGTCTAAAGCCCTCGGGCTCATTTTGGGTACAGAAAATAGTTCCCGACTTATAAAGTCCATCAAGCGCCTTATTGGCCAGTGGATTAATATAGTTTTCAACTTCAAGAGTGAATTTCTCGGGAACATCAGCGATGGTGAGAACATCACCTTCAAGTCGATAGTCTCCGGCCGCGAGCTGCTTGCCATTAATAGCGGCACTCACAAAGTCGAGTTCTTCACCGTTTAAAATCAAAGGGGCCGCTCCTTTAGCTTCAGGATGGCGGTATATACTCAATTTGCTCTTAACAAACGTGCGAGTGTCGTCGAGCTCAAAAGTAAGGTGGATATCAGAGATCAGATAATCAGAGACTTGGTAGTCTTTGAGATAGATCGTTTTGGGGGCCGCGCCCTGGTCAATTTTCATCATTCTCTACTCCTAGGGACTATGCACTTTGAATTTGGCCATCATGCCAAAAATGCGTGTGTTTAGCAAAGATAGCCTAACTTACCGAGATTTCGAAATATCATAGGCTTATGCTAGGATCAATATTATCTATCTAAAGAATCTAAGGGTTTAGACCGATATTGAGTTAAGCTAAAGACTATGAACCGGGTGATCTGTGGCCGAGAAAGACGCTAACCGAAAGCACTATTTTTCTCTCGTTGATGAGGAAGATACCTTGGGTATCTGTGAGTTTCTTGCGCGCGAAAAGAAAACTTTGTTTCTGTGGCTCAAAGGCGATAGCGAAAAAGATGTCGAAGAGTTTGAAATTCAAAGTTTCGACCCCGCTAGTAAGAAGATGACCTTGAAGTCAAAGGCCGGTCTTCTAAAACTTCTGACGGGCTCGCGCCTAGTGGGAAAAGACGTCTTTATCAAGATGAGCACCAGTCGCTTTCACGTATTTTCAACCAGCCTACTGACCTTTGATGATGACTCAAAGATCTACACCCTTCATATCAATCGCGATGTCTATAAAGGCCAGCAGCGAACGAATTATCGCTTGATGGCGAGCCCCTATATAAAAGTTCAATTTAAAGTAGATGAGACCGCCTACCCAGCGCTTGATATCTCCGCAGGTGGAACTTCATTCATTGTAAATAAAGATATCTCTCACCTCTTCGTAAAAGATGAAATTAAAGAAAATAATGTCATCGCCCTCAATGGCCGCAAATTCAATATTCCAAAAGCCCGGATCGCCGGCCAGTGGGACTATGAAGACCCCAATGAGCCAGAGGTAGCGAAGGTAAAAGTAGGCGTCGCTTTCGTCGACCTCAACAAAGGTGATGAGGAAGAACTCTTCAAGCACATCAACTCTGAAGCTCGGGGCGAAGAGATTCGCAAGAAGATGGAAGCCGATAAGCGCAAAAAGAAGGCCTAAAACAAGTCTTCGACCCAAATTCAAAATACTCGTATTTTCTTATTTAGACATGTCATTTCGAGTGGTTATATTTACACGTTCTCAAGCTTAAAATTGACTTAAAGCAAAAACAGTCTTAAAACCCTCCGACACCATTATTTTTCCAAAGGTAGCGTATGGCCCGTTCATTTGCGCAGAGTAAGATCATCGAAAAAGTCAACCTTCTAAAGAGAATGAATCTCTATCCATTCTTTAGAGCTATTGAAGCTTCTGATGGCTCAACTGTCACTGTTGGTGGCAAAAAGCAAGTGATGATCGGCTCAAATAACTACCTGGGACTCACTCACCATCCTGTGGTCATTGAAGCGGCGAAGGCTGCCATTGATAAATATGGTACCGGCTGTACAGGCTCGCGCTTTCTCAATGGGAACCTCAATATTCACGAAGAGCTTGAAGAGAAACTGGCCAAGTATCTGGGCCATGAAAAAGCAATTGTGTTTTCAACCGGAATGCAAACAAATCTCGGAACGCTTTCTGCCGTTTGCGGTCCTAAGGACTGCATGCTCTTTGATAGTGAAAACCACGCTTCGATCATCGATGCCAGTCGTCTCGCACTTGGCACCACCTTCAAGTACAAGCACAACGATATGGAATCGCTTGAAGAACAACTCCAAATGGTGGTCAATCGTTTTAACCGCGTGATCATCGTTGCTGACGGTGTATTCTCAATGACTGGCGATATCTTAAAACTTCCAGAGATCGTGGCCTTGGCCGAAAAGTACGGCGCCTTGATCTATGTTGATGATGCCCATGGTATCGGGGTGATGGGCCACCTAGGTCGCGGCACGATGGACTACTTTGATCTCACCAATAAAGTAGACTTCAATATGGGAACCTTCTCTAAGTCATTTGCCTCCATCGGTGGTGTGATCTCAGGTAGCAAAGACTCAATTGATTACGTCAAGCACGCTGCCCGATCATTTATGTTCTCGGCCAGTATGCCCCCGTCGGCAGTGGCCACCGTTTCGGCCTGTTTGGATGTGATTAATAGTGGAGAGCCCATTCATGAGAAGCTATGGCGCAACGTTGCTCTGATGAGAGAAGGCTTCAAAGAGCTTGGTTTTTACACCTATAATTCACAGACCCCGATTATCCCAATCTTCATTGGCGATGAAATGAAGGCGATGCAAGTCACATCATTTCTCCAGGAAAATGGGGTATTTGCTACCCCAGTAATTCCACCGGCAGTTCCTAAGGGCGAAGCACTTATTCGCACCAGCTATATGGCGAGCCATGAAGAGAGTGATCTACTCTACGTACTTGACGTCTTTGCCAAGGCAAGGAAGGAATTTGATATCCCTGGGGGACATCACCTCCACTAAGGTTTGATTGCTATGGAATTAGAAGTTCGCGAAGTTGACGTTCTCCATAACTCAAGAGAGCGCGCTCAGTTTGTCGATGTTCCCTGGAAGATCTATAAGAACGATCCTACTTGGGTCCCACCTCTACGCATGAGTATTGATGAACAGCTAAAGCCTGATCATCCTTTCTATCAGAACGCTGAAATTCGCGCCTGGATTGCCTTTAAAGAAGGAGAGCCAGTTGGACGAATTGCGGCCGTGATTAATCATGCCTACAATAAATTTCACGAAGAAAAAATTGGCTTCTTTGGCTACTTTGAGTCCATCAAAGATGAGCGCGTCTGTCATAAGCTCCTTGAGCGCGCGCAAAATTCATTCAAAAATAAGGGAATGAAAAAGGTTCTCGGACCGGTTAACCTCTCGACTAACTATGAGTGTGGCCTCCTCGTAGAGGGTTTTAGAGACCCACCACAAGTGATGATGACCTATAACCCACCCTACTATAAAGAGCTGTTAGAGCACGAGGGCTATCACAAGGCCAAAGATCTTCTCGCCTATCAAATTCCCATGGGCTTTAAAATGCCCGAGGTGATTGAGAAAATTGCCGAGCGCACTCAGCGTCGCTCAAACCTTACTTGGCGCAAGCTCAACAAGAAGAACTGGGAAAGCGAAGTCCAGAGCATGTTTGATATTTATAACGATGCCTGGGAAAAAAACTGGGGCTTCGTTCCTATGACGGAAGCAGAGTTCAAGCATACGGCCAAAGACCTCAAGATGATTGCCGATGAGGATTTGGTCCTCTTTGCTGAAGTCGACGGCAAGCCAGTGGGCTTTATTGTGACACTACCAGACCTCAATCAAGTCTTTCACAAAGTAAAATCCGGCAAGCTCTTTCCCATGGGTCTCTATTACCTCCTCACCAGGAAGAAGCACATCAATCGCCTACGCACCATTACTCTTGGCGTGAAAAAGGACTACCGCAAGATGGGCCTTGAAGCTTTGATGTATAAGAAAGCCTACGACGAGGCCCACAACCACAAAGCATATAGAGAATGTGAAATGTCTTGGATTCTTGAAGACAATTTGCTTATGAATAAACCTCTCGTTAATATGGGTGCCATTGTTTATAAGACTTACCGTATTTTTGAAAAGAAACTAAGCTAACTGACTATGAATATTCTCGTTACAGGGGCCACTGGATTTGTCGGTGGCCATCTCGTTGAAAGACTTATCCTCGAGGGTCACAACGTCTACGCTTTGGTGAGAAGTCCATCTAAAGCCAATTTCTTTCCAAGTTCTGTTCATATGATTCGCGGTGATCTTGCCACCAGCGGCAGCAACAAGTGGCTCGCACAGCTTCCCGATGCTCTTGATACGGTCATTCATACCGCAGGAATTGTTCATAGTTTTAATAGCGCTGAATTTTACCGTGTTAATTCAGAGGCCACCAGACAGCTCATTCAAGATCTTGCTCCACGCGAGGGGATGCGCTTCATTCTCGTCTCTTCCCTGGCCGCGATCGGTCCCACCACTAATGAGGTGGTCCTCACTGAGGAGAGCCCCGAAAACCCTGTGAGCGTTTATGGCAAATCAAAGCTTCGCGCCGAGAAATATTTGAAAGCAACTCCAGCTTCTTGGTCCACCGCAATTGTGAGACCCCCCATGGTGATTGGTCCCAGAGACCCTGCCATCCTAGACGTTTTTAAAATGGTAAAATCGAGAAAGGTTGTAGTTCCAGGTAAAAGTGGCTTTGATAACCGCTATAGCTTCGTGTGTGTCCACGACCTAGTTGAGCTCATTAATGAACTCACCAAATTCAGAGGGCGCGATGAAGCCTTCTTCTGCGCCTATGAGAAAACTTGCAGCTTTGAAGAAATCATCATGACCATTGCAAAAGAGCTCGGCATACACTCACTCAGCCGCTACAACGCCCCATTGTGGGCGCTTCCGGTGGCGGCCAATGTGCTCAAAGTACTTTCAAATCTGCTTCCCATAAATCCCCGCCTCACACCTGACAAAGTCAATGAACTTAAAAGCGAGGCTTGGCTCTGTAGTGATGCCAAGGCCCGAGAGTGGCTTGGCTTTAAAGCGCGCTATGATCTCAAAGAGACGATTAAAATAACTGCGAAAGATTATTTGAGCCGCGGGGTTCTCTAGAACTGATAGCTTAAGCGTGGACCAATAGCGCCACGATAGGTAGTGATTCCCACATCGATTTTTCTCTCCATCCATTTCCTATAAAGCGGATGATTCTTATCATAACCAGCAGCGGCCCTTACTCCCTCAGCAGCAAAGGCAGTGAGAAAGAAAGCACCCACAACATCAGAGACGTAGTGGCGCCCCTCGCGCACGCGCTGCTGTGACGACCAAAGTGTCAGCACCAGAGGAGGCAGAGACCACCAAGGGCCAAAAAATTGAAACGTTTTAAAAAAGAGCGTTGAATAGGGAACGATATGACCAGAGGGAAAGGATGAATCGCCTCTAAAGTTAGTCTCCCAAGAAGAGAGATTTTCCTGGTTAGGACGCTCATGCACATCGACAAAACTCATGATCCCCGACTCGACTAAGGTGATATAGAGAGTTGCAAAGTATTCCATAGCAAATTGAGCGTAGCGATTCTCTCCACTCATTCTGGCGTAAGTGTAGTAGCCGATGGAAATAAGGGGAAAATTAAGGGCGACTCCAAGATCTCCCGTGAATTCAATATGCTTGGGCATGCTCTTGGTGCGAGCGTGAGCCACCAGGCGGTCATCTTCTGCAAAGGAGTACCAAAGTGCTGGAGTGGCCGCGAGGGCATAGCCTAGATTATTAACTTGGGTGAATTGCAAGGCCGCTCCTCGAGCGAAATAGCCCAATGAAAGTAGAGAGGCTTGCCACCAATCCTCGGTTACATCGGTGCGCGTATCGACGTTGCCATAAAAGCTAGATTCACGGGCCTGCAAATTAAGACCACTTACAAACAAAACTAAGCACAGAAGAAGTTTCACTTTTTAGGGGCCTCTACAGTGTTAAAGACGTAATCCCATAGAGGGTTGCTCACTCCATACTTGGCAGGTGCGTGTTGGAAATGGTGTTGGAGATGGTATTTTTTTAAGTAGCGCCCCACTTTTGAAGTCATGGGAAAGTGGTGAGTTGCATAGTGAATATAATCATAGCAGAGATAGCCTACGATAAAGCTCGCGAGAAAAACGTGAAAGGCCCAGGCGGGTAGAGCCGCTTCAAAGCCAAAGTAGAGAAGCGCCACAATTGCGATTGCTGGAACTGGTGGAAAGACGAGTCTGGTTGGATCATCTGGATCATCGTGATGAAGGCCGTGAAAGAGAAAGACAAAGCGTTTGCCTAGCTCGCTCTTAGCGTCCCAGTGAAAAACAACTCGGTGAAGAGCGTATTCAAAGAAAGTCCAAAAAAGCACTCCTAAGGAGGCCAATACGATGGTGGTGGCCAAACTTAGCTCAAAGCGAGTGACGCCGGTGTAAAACCAATAGAGTGCGCAGGGTCCCCACAATAAAAGTGGAATAATGGGGTGAACATGTGTACAGGCTTCAAGAATCGGACTTTTAAAGATTCTGATGCTTTGATATCTGCCATCGGGGCCAATCTTTTTTTCCCAGCGCGCCATAGCCGCACTCCCTGAGCAAAAGGTGAGTTTAGAAGCGCTCAAGCTAACCTAAATGCTGCGGACCTGTAAAGTGCGTCCTATCCAAAATTCCCAATGTTTAGGCAATAATTCTCAGGGTGGCCAGGCAATGGTTAGGACCTGCTTACTCTTAGAGTAAACACTAGAAAATCGAGCTTAGATGGTGATAAGTAAGCAGCTATGAATAAGCTTATCACTCTCATCCTTTTTGGCCCCCTGCTCTCAACAAGTCTTCTCGCACTTTCGCATAAGCAGCGTGAGTTTCTCAAAACCCATGATTCCTTCACCGAGCGCGAGATGGTCAACAAGGCGCCGTGGCCACGAGTGACGATCTATATGAAAATTAATGCCACACCTGAAGAGGCGATGGCGCTTTTTAGTGATTTTGAGCGCCAAAAAGATTACGTGCCTAACCTCACAAAGTCAGAAGTCACAAAACAGGTTTCTCCCACCGAGGTTCACACCGAGTATGAACTTAAAATGCCTTGGCCAGTTTCAGACGCAAGGTATGTTCATGGCACGGTGATTTCAAAAAGTGAAAAGAGCTACTCAATCAAGTGGTTTGTCGTCGAATCAGAAACCACTGATAAAATTGATGGTATGGCCACCTTCACTCACTTTGAAGGTAAGACGTTGATGACCTATCAATCGCTCATCTATCCCAAATCTTTCATTGCTCCTCTCTTTGCGAGCACAATGGTTGAAGACACTGAAGCCTCTACCCAGGCAATTAAAAAGTTTATTGAGGCCGAAGTTACTAAAAAAGGAGAGAGTTACGAGCACTCACTCACCCTACTTCGTCGCTCACTGGCGGGCGAGCTGGTTTTTGTGAAAAAAAAATAGCCAATAAGCAGTGTTTATTTTTACAATTTCTATCGTTGAAGCACTTTAATTCTCACGACTTAATACTCTTAACCGACTACTCCACTCCGACGAAAGTTACAGCTTGTAAGAAAGAAAAAGGATGAAAAAAATCCCGGTCTTACATAGAATAAAGATACGTAAAGACGTGAGAGACGTTTGATGATGTCGGCGGTTGATAAGAGGATTTTAGAGACCGTCGGCTTTCCATTTACACCACAAAAAACCAACGATCCCCCAAGAAAATGAATTAAAAACTTAAGCGAGCTTCTCGCTTCTTTTGCGAATGACACTCACAGGTGTGAGCGCCAAGAGAGCTTTCAGATCAGGACCGTGAGCACGTGCACTGAGAACGGCACGCGTTCCCATAAAGAGCGGCTTGCCTTTAATCTTAAGTTCTTTTTTAAGGTGATTCATCCAACCATCAAGCACTTCAGCACTTAAGTGCGCGCCCTGAAAGTTTGCCAGTTCCCCTTCTAAGTAAGACTTAAGCGCCGGCGTACTCTCCCAAGTAAAAATTTCTTTAAACTCATCTGAGTCGTCGATCTCTTCACTAAAGAGATCAAGCGCGAAGGGATCAAACTCACTGGTGAGTTGAACTTTTTCTTTAAAGAGGGCCACAAATCCAAGCTTCCACTCCTTAGTCTGGGCATGAAAGGGATTATCCCTAGGAAGATCGCGATCACAAAGGGCCACCAACTCTTCATCGGACTTTGCGCGCAGGTGTTGCTCGTTAAAGAAATTGAGCTTCTTAATATCGTAGAGCGCCGGTGATTTATTAAAGCGATCGAGTGTGAAGACTGCGCCCAACTCATTGACGTTAAAAATGTCGCGCTCTTCAGGGTGAGACCAGCCAAGGAGACAGAGGTAATTAAGCATCGCCTCAGGTAGGTAGCCCAGTTCTTTGTACTGAAGCACAGAAGTGGCCCCATGACGCTTTGAGAGCTTCTGACGGTCTTCACCTACGAGCAAGGAGACGTGAGCAAAGACGGGGATCTCGGCCCCTAGCGCCTGATAGAGCATGAGCTGGCGACAGGTATTATTAAGATGCTCTTCGGCGCGAATCACATGCGTGATTTTCATCAGGTGATCATCAACCACACAGCAGTAGTTATAAACGGGAAGGCCATTTGAGCGCAGGATCACCCAGTCGCCAACCATATCTTCAGGAAAGTTCACCTCACCCCGAACGAGATCGGTAAAATGTTGAGTGGTTCCAGGATTTTTAAAGCGAATCACAAATTCCTCGCCGGCCTCAATACGCTTCTTAGCTTCAGCAAGAGGATAGTCGCGAAACTTTCCGTGATAAGTGTGAGGTGCAATTTTCTGGGCCTCCGCTTTGGCAGTGAGCTCTTCAAGCTCAGTGGCCGTGAGAAAGCACGGATAGGCATCGCCTTGATCCACAAGTCTCCAAGCAATCTCCTTATAAATTTCCAGGCGCTCACTCTGTCTATAGGGGCCAACACTTCCGGGCTTATCTGGACCTTCGTGATAATCAAGACCGAGCCACTTGAGGTCGGCAATCTGGGCCTCTTCGTATTCGCGCTTAGAGCGCTCAAGGTCGGTGTCTTCAATGCGAAGAATGAACTCTCCCCCCTGGGCCTTAGCAAAGAGGTAGCTATAAAGCGCGGTTCTCGCGCCTCCAATGTGAAGGTATCCGGTGGGACTAGGAGCAAAACGAACGCGAACTGACATGATGTATTCCTTCTTAACTTAGTTTTTAAATTCTTTTTCAACTTTCGCCCAAGTGTCTTTGAGCGTGATGATACGATTCCAAACCTGAGCACTCTCAGTTGAATCCATATCCTTCATAAAATAGCCCTGGCGCTCAAACTGAAAGCGCTCGCCAACTTTGGCGCTTCCGAGCGCTGGTTCAATATAGCTTGTCACCACTTGCAGAGAATCGTTATTCCACCACTCTCCAAACGCCTTATCAATATCACTACCCGGACGCGGGTGAGTGAACATGCGATCATAGAGGCGGTTTTCAATCTTTATTCCATGCGAAGCCGATACCCAGTTCACAATGCCCTTGACCTTGGGAAATCCCTCGGGCGTCTGACCGGCAAATGTATCAGGGAAGTACTCGCAGCGAAGCTCGGTAATTGCTCCATTCTCATCTTTGATAACTTCATTGCACTTGAGCACATAAGAGTACTTCAATCGAACATAGCCGCCGGGAGAGAGTCTGAAGTACTTCTTGGGCGGATTTTCCATAAAGTCATCTTGCTCGATATAGATTTCACGAGTCATGGGAACCATGCGAGTTCCAAAAGACTCATCCTGTGGGTGATAAGCGGCTTCAATCTCTTGAACCTTGCCTTCTTCCCAATTTGTAATCACCACTTTAATGGGATGAATCACTCCAAAAGCGCGAGCGCAACGCGACTCCAGATCTCCACGCACACAATGTTCAAGTGTACTCATCGAAATCCAGGAGTCTTTTTTGGTCACACCAATTTGATCACAGAAAGCGCGAATCGACTCAGGTGTAAAACCTCGGCGTCTCATCCCTCTGATTGTAGGCATGCGCGGGTCATCCCATCCGCTCACTCTGCCCTCATTAATCATGCGCAACAGATTTCGCTTTGAAAGGAGTGTGAACTCGGGATTGAGTTTAGAAAACTCAATTTGCTGAGGATGGCAAGGCGTCTCAAGAGTGTCGAGAACCCAATCGTAGAGGGGGCGATGGTCTTCAAACTCCAGGGTACAAATGGAGTGCGTAATGGTCTCGAGCATATCCGACAGACAGTGAGTGTAGTCGTACATGGGATAGATGCACCACTTGTCTCCGGTGCGGTGATGATGAGCACGGCGAATGCGATAGATCACTGGATCGCGCATATTGATATTGGATGAACCCATATCAATCTTAGCGCGCAAGCACATGGCCCCATCAGCAAACTCGCCTGCGCGCATGCGGGTAAAGAGATCGAGTGACTCCGCTACCGGGCGATTTCTAAAGGGAGAATCCTTTCCGGGCTCTTTGAGGTTTCCGCGGTATTCGCGAATTTGCTCTGGTGTGAGTTCACACACGTAGGCCTTATCTCGCTTAATAAGTTCCACCGCAAAGTTGTAGAGATCTTCAAAGTAGTCACTCGCAAAATAGAGGTGATCATTCCAATCAAAGCCCAGCCACTTCACATCCTCTTGGATACTCTCGACGTATTCAACGGACTCTTTTTCAGGATTAGTGTCGTCAAAGCGCAGATGACAGCGGCCATTGTAGTCGCGCGCGAGACCAAAGTTTAAGCAAATCGATTTGGCATGACCCATATGAAGGTAGCCATTGGGTTCCGGAGGAAAGCGCGTGACAACACTTTGGTGCTTCCCACTTTCAAGATCGCGATCGATGATCTGGCGAATGAAATTCGTTCTTGGCGTGTTTTCAGCTTCTTCATTGGTCGTCATATTATCCTCTGGTTGATGAGAATGGTTATCATAGCGAATTTACAGCAAACAGTGAGGCCTAAAATCGAAGCTATCCCTAGCTCAGTTTGGCGGCGCGTTTACAGTTTGGTTCACCGGGGAGTTTCTCTCACCTGAAGACCAATTACAATGAGTTATCGCTTAAAAAGGAACTCAACTCCTCAAGATCACAAGATTGTTAAATTCGTAACACCCTCCTCCCAATTTACACGCCCACTGGGTTGGCCCCCAAAGCTTAGGCACAATAGTCACAACCACATTTTAACGCTACGGGGGAATCTATGAAAAAGTTCAATCTACTCACCACAATAGTCGCTTTAGGACTCGCAAGTGCCTCCATGGCCGCAAGTCACCAGGGTCGCATTGTAGAGGCCGCGAAGTGCTCACAGCAAAAGGACGCCGGTTTCTTCACTTCAAAAGAGCAGCGCGCTTTGAAATGTCAGCGCATCAAGCTTCCCGCCAATGACGTTTGCGATGCCGAGGTCACTAATGAAGGGCGCCCTAGCAAGATGAAAATTATTGTCCCGGGACTCGACGAGCACTCGGGCACCAAAAGAGGCTCCATCACCTTCACTAAAGGCGGGGTCATCGTCTACGAAAGCTCCCAGCGCTCTGGTGGCTTTAAAAAAAGTAAGGGCTTTCTCTCAAAGAATTCGGTTGGTGATCAGCTAGAATTTCTTTTAAAACCAAGCTCGCGCGGATTCGAACTCAGCAAGACCGTGCTGTACCTAGACCACAAAGAAAAGGGCGATCGTCTCTACTGGACTGAGTACACTTGTAATTATTAATTCATCAAAAATAAAGAGGCGGCCTTGTGAAGTCGATCCCACAGGGCTAAATTGATTTCATCGTTAAAGTCGAGCTCGCCCACGTTTATATAGAGCGCACTCGCAGGAGCTTTCAAGGGTGCTTGCAAAGTCGAGTAGAGCGTACGCGCGGCGAGTGCCGGACTGGCCCCCAGGATCCTCTCTTCAAATGTCTCACTTGCGTATGCCCCTAGATCACTGGGCTTTAGGTTTTCCAGGGCACTCTTGCCAACGACCACTGGCCAATCAGGCCGATAGTGAATGTAGTGCATGCCCGGGGCCTTAATTTCATGGGCCACTTCAACGGCACTTTTGCCAAAGCCAATTTTGAGTGCAGCTCCCAAGCGCTGAGAGATCATCTCTGAAGTGATAACCCCGCGCCTTAAAATTGTCAGGTGATCGCCTGTGTCAGGGTCAATCGGCTCATGAACCTCAACGATCGTGGACTCTAACCCAACCTCACTCTCTTCACCTTCAACATACAGCACTTCTTCGCTACTAAAATACTTTCTCACATGCTCATTCGAGGTTGGCGAGGTCTTAGTAAACTTATTAGCACTCGGCGCTGCCATGGGGACTCCAACGAGCTGGAGAACTTTTTGGGCGCTCGGATGGGCCGGACAGCGAATGCCCACAGTCTCAAGACCAGCGGTTATGAGATCACTCACCAGATCTTTATTGCGCTTTAATACGATAGTAAGAGGACCTGGCCAAAAGGCCTGGGCCAATTTATCGGCGAGTTCTGACCAGTGGGCACACAACTTCTTGGCCTCGTGAACTTCAGCGACGTGAACGATGAGCGGATCAAAGAGCGGGCGCTCTTTGAGTTTAAAAATCTTCTCGATAAGTTCTGGTGAGTTTATGGGAGCGGCCAGACCATAGACCGTCTCGGTCGGGAGCACGATGAGCTTGCCCTGTGAGAGGGCAGAATCAATTTGATCTTTAAGAACTTGGTCGGTGCTTTCCATAGTGAGTGTATAGGACAAAGCGAGGGCCTAGGCAAGAGAGCGGCTAATAGCGACAGACAAAGCGAAAATAGCCCTTCTCCGGCTCAACTTCTAGATGCTTGAGATCGGGAGGGCACTCTTTTAGCCCAAAGTAGCCTGGCCCTACTAAAAAGTGGCCATAAATATAGAGCGCCACATTGCGATCAATAAAATTCTCCCCTAGCTCTTTGAGCCGATGGGGGCGAGCTCGCGCTTCAATAACTGCCATTCGCTGCGTGAGTTTGATCGCCTGGTAAGTAAAATTGAGATCAACTCTCGCCGCAATGTCGCGCCCAACTTCAGCGTAGAACTGCTGATGATTAGTGACAGTCATGAGTTGATTAAAAAGTACTTTATTGGCGTGGTTAAAGCGATTGTGCCTGCCTAATTCAAAGGGCACTAAACTCTCGCCCGACAGTGCAATGGCCTTGCGATGAAGGTCTTTAAAAGCGAGCACCGATATATTCTTATCTTTAAAGCGCAGCGCCTCGCGAGGAAATCCCATCGAAGACAAAACCACAGTTACAAATTCTTCACCATACTGAATTTTAAGATAGTCTAGGGCATTTTCAAATAAGCGCATCTTTGAGCCTGCACCTAGCTCGTAGCGCTCGGGCAAATAGGCCATCACCTCGCCGGCCATGAGAAGTCTTTTTTTCAACGCCTCATAATCTAGGTCGGTGGAGTGCAGGAGGACCAAGTCCTCCCCTAACCAATTGGCAAATCTCATACCTGCCACAAATGGATAGGAGCGCCAACGCCCACTATAGTGTTGGAACTGGGCAAGGCTCAGCTTACACCTCGCGGCCACCTCATCCTCTGTAAGCTTAAGTACAGAGCAAATAAAATCGAGACTGCGCCAAAAGTTTTTTTCTGAGAGTTCGTGCGGATAGAATAGATCAAAGTTAAACGAGCCGAGGGTACTGCGCTCGGCGACTGGCCGCTCATAGCTCTGCCAGAGTCCAAGTGGGCTCACACCATAGAGACGGCACAGCGAGAAGGCCTCAAGTGAATTGAGATGACCCGGAGAGCGCAAAAGAGCACTCAACCTAGCGGGTGAGACACAGAGTTTGTCTGCTAGAAAACTACGTCGTCGACGGTCGCCCTCAAGTAGCATTTTCAATGGGTTAGCATTCATTTTGCATTATTCATATATATCAATTATTTAGCCGCATCAACAAAGACTAGTCTAGTCAGAATTATAAGTTGTTAAAATCACGAAGGTCATAGACTTCTCTTAATAAATAACAAGTTCGCAATAAATCACGACTAGTAGAAATTTACTAGACCTTGTCATAATGAATTGCGGAACTCTTTACTAACAATCCGCCCCAGAGAGCTCGGACATCCGATTCAAGGAGGAACCCAATGCCCAGCAAAAAAACGATGATCAATAACAGCGACAGCGTCTTCACTTTTAGCGACTATGAAGCCGATCATGACACGCTAAAAGACTCGCTGAGTGAGTCGAGCTGGAAGCACTTCTCAAGTGCGGGTGACTTTATCGATGCTCTTGGATCCCCTTGGCCAAACCTCATTGTGGTCAGAGAGTATTCTAAGCACCACCGCATCGATATGGTGGCCCTGATTGAAAACCTGGGCTTCCCTCTTGAGCGCGTCCTCTTAGTAGGTGAAGGTGAGTGTCCGCTGCGAATTAAAAAAATGCTCGTCATGAAAAACGTTGCCGACTACCTCTCACTTCCGCTCAATCCCCAAGAGCTTAGGGCAAAAGTTGAAATATACCGTCACACGGGCAATCAAAAGACCCAACAGCGCGTGAGTGTGCTCGAAGAAGTTCTCTACAATGACCTCACCCATACAGAATTTAAAATTCTCAAAGTCTTTCTCGAATCAAAAAATTGGGCCACTGACAAAAAGTTTATTCATGACCGCGCTTTTCATGGTCGCTCACTTTCCTCAAAGGCCATTGATGTGCACTTATCAAATCTAAAAAAGAAATTATTCAAACACGACTTTGAATTGGTTCACATTGGGCTTAAGTCCTATCAGATCAAAGCTCTTAATAACGAACACGCAAAGAACGTCGTCACAGAAGTAAGGGCCACTAGCAACCTTAGCTAGAGGCCCAAGACCTCTCTCTTGCGCCCCGCAACACCCACTCCCTACCTGTAGCCAGCTTGACCCCAGTGGCAAAGTGATCAGGGAGATTGCTTTAATTAACGCAATCGCCCATACCTTTTTTCATACCACTAACGCAGCTCTACATATCCGTGCGTTATGGTTTGCTTTTTGCTATGGATGTCTAGTGCAAAAAAGAAAATAGTCACTGTGACACTCTAAGGGAGAAAACATGAAGACATTGATGGCCTTTACCATGCTCGTTTTGCTTTCAGCAGGACTTGCACGCGCTGGAGATCTTAGCTCCGAGCGAACATTCACTTTTGATGGACAGAACTCTGAGAATATTTTGCTCGAGCTCGTTCGCAAAGAAACGCGCTATCGCGATCGCACTATCGACACAACTTGTGAGCGACAAGTTCAGGTGGGTGAGCGCGAGCAATGTGGTAACGAAACACGCTATCGCCAAGAGTGTCGCACAGTTCCTGGTTACAACAATTGCTACGATGTCAACGATCAAGACTGTGATGTGGTCACTCGCTACCGTCAAGACTGTCGCTATGAACCCGGTCGCCGTCGCTGTCACAATGAACCTGGTAGACAAGTTTGTCGCCAAGGTCCTCCACGCCAAGTGTGTACGACTAGAAGAAATGGTGCGCGCGTTTGTGCCACTCAACCAGGTGAGCAAATCTGTCGTACAGAGCCGGGTCGTCAAGTGTGCGACAATGAGCCAGGCCGTCAGGTCTGTCGCCAGGTTCCCTACACTGACCGCATTTGCCGCCCAGTCACTCGTCGCCAATGCGATTGGGTACCTGCCCGTCAAGACTGCCGTCAAGTTGCTTATGATGAGTGGGTTTGTCGTCAAGTTCCAATCTATGAAACTCAAACCTATGCTTGTCAGCGCACAGTAAAAGAGCCCTATGAGGCCCTTGCTGAGAAAGTGAATGCCAATATTGATTTTGAATTCTCGGGAGCAACCAAAGGGGCCAAGGCCAGTATCAATGCTAAGCTCATCTCTGGTGGTAGACTTATTCTCACTGCTAAAGACAACTCTGATACACCTAAGCTGCTAGTTGCCTCACGCAACCTTGAAGTTGACAGAGACGGTGTCGAAACCAGCATCAACGGCACTGTAAGAGTTAAGCTGCAAAATACTGGCGCCTTACTCGCCCCGGTTAAGAGTAGCGCCACTGACTTCTATCTTGGTCAAAAATCTCTCAGCTTCAAGCTTGGAAAAGTTGTCGATCCCAGCGATTTAAAGCTGAGCCTAAGAATCACTCGCGAAGGTGAGACCGAGCTAAGTAAAGAGCTTAAGCCCGGGCAGTACAGTCTTAGAGATGTAGGTAATAAAACTAAAGTCGACATCGATCTCGAGCGCCAATTTGGACTAGAGCTCTCTCGTGGAGTCTTTAAAAAGCACGTCTATGAAGTGAGAATCACTACTGAGGTTGAGCTTCCAAGTGAGCTGCTCAACGCTGCTGATCTAAAGACTAGCTACACCAGCAAGTTCAGCGCCCGTCCCTCAAAAGAGTAATCTTTTCTCCACTGGCCCTTACAAAGCTTTGTAAGGGCCATCTTCTCTTACAAAAACAGTTTTTTCATGCTTAAATGACCCCAAATTAATCATGTGAGAGTTCCACTTGACCCTACTGGTTTTCTTTATTGCGCTGTCTCTGTGCGTCTCATTTCTGTGCTCATTACTTGAGGCTGCACTCCTAAGCATTACCCCCACCTACTTAGAGTCTCTCAAAGTCTCAAAGCCCAAGCTCTACGTTCGCTTGTCATTTTTAAAGACCGATATTGATCGCCCACTGGCGGCCATTTTGTCGTTCAATACCATTGCTCACACCATCGGCGCTGCAGGTGCGGGGGCCCAGGCACAGCTGCTCTTTGGCAGTGAGGTCTTGGCCATCTTCTCGGCCATCCTCACCTTGGCCATCTTGGTCTTTAGTGAAATCATCCCCAAGTCCATTGGCGCCACCTACTGGAAAGGCCTCATGGGATTTACTGGAAATATCTTGCCAGTAATGATTTGGACTTCATTGCCCCTAGTTTGGATGTCTGAGCTACTTACAAAATTCTTTAAAAGCCCCCATGCCCCCCAAGTGAGCCGCGAGGAAATCTCGGCCGTGGCCGATATCGGTCTACACGATGGAGTGATTGAAAAGGCCGAGCACCAATTTCTAAAAAATCTCATGCTCTTTAGAAATATTCGCATTAAGCAAGTGCGCACTCCCAAGGCAGAGGTCTACGGCCTTCACGTGGGCGATAGTGTTGATGATGCCTTCAAAAAAGACTCGGAAAATGACTATTCCCGTATCCCGCTCTTTGGGGTGGATGAAGATGATCTCAGAGGCTACGTGCTACGCAATCAAATGCTGCGAACCAAGGCGATGGGGCTCAATCCCAGTCTCTCTGAGCTCTCAAAGCCGATGTTGATTGTGGCCGAGAATCTGACGGTCAATAAGCTATTTTTCAAGCTCCTTGAGCGCCGGGAGCACATCGCCGCCGTCATCAATGAGAATGGGCAATTTAGTGGAATCATTACGATGGAAGACCTAATTGAGACCATGCTGGGGCTTGAAATCATGGATGAGCTCGACTCTCAGGAAGAGGAAGTGAAGAAGGTTCTAAAAGAGCGTCTCTCAAAAAGACCGGTCAAATAATTTCTATAAA
This sequence comes from Bacteriovoracaceae bacterium, assembly GCA_048264885.1. GTDB lineage: Bacteria > Bdellovibrionota > Bacteriovoracia > Bacteriovoracales > Bacteriovoracaceae > JBLWXV01. The sequence continues at coordinate 149,575 of JBLXCO010000006.1, read as the reverse complement.
AATTACCTCATTTCTCCCGTGTTTTTGCGCTCTGTGGTAAAAAACCCCATTGTCTTTAAAATCCAGGGGGGAACAATGAAAAGACTAGCACTTATAGTTATGGCGGTGGCCACGACCAGCGCAATGGCCCAAGGAATTCGCGTTGAAGTAGGAAATCCACAGGCGCTTGCCAGATGCCAAAACCGTCTTGAACAAACCAGACAAGAGCTGCGCTTCACCAGTGAAGAGCTGCAATCATGTCGTGAAGACAGAAATGGTCGCAGTATTCTCTTAGAAGAAAACAGAGTGCTTCGCCAACAAGTGGGCGACCTACTCGCTGATGTGGATCAACTCGAGCGTGAGAACTCTTCTCTAAGAGGCCACATCTTTGAGCTTCAAAGACAAATTGATGACCTCACTCGCCCAGCTCCAACTCCAGTGTTTGACCTTGCAGAGTCAGTTCGTGCATGCGCTGGGATCTCAAATTCAGTTTACGCCAAAAGCTGCGCTGGCTTTGCCAAGCAATACAGAATTGAGGCCAAAACCATCGAAGCCTGTACTAAAATTAGCAACACCTACTACGCTCTTGAGTGCGTAGAGAGTGCTGGAAAAACAGGTGCAAACACGGCCCAAGTAAAAGCATGTAGCGATATCAATAACTCAACTTACGCCGCTCAATGTGTGAGTGTGGCGGGAGCTGGTAGAGTGCAAGCGAAGGTGATTCGCTCGTGCCTAGAGACCACTTCAAACACTTACTACCAACTTGATTGTGTCAAGCAAATGGCCAATTAAGAATACTATTTAAGACATTAAAGTCGTAAGGGGGTGATTGTTTGATCACCCCTTTTTTTTTATAATGAGACCATGGATCCAATTACACAAGGCCTCTTTGGAGGAAGTGCTGCGCTTTTGGCGCGCAAAAAAGACGCTCCGATTAAGAAGACTAAAACCTTCTACATCGTGGGCTTTGCAGCGGGCATGCTCGCTGACTTAGACGTGCTCATTCGCTCTAAGAGCGATCCACTTCTCACCCTTGATTACCACCGCGCCTTTACCCATTCACTTTTTTTTATTCCTATTGGGGCGCTAATCGCCTTTGCGATATTGCGTCCAATCTTAAAGGCTTTTAAAAATGAAGAGCTCTCCACTCGTGAGCTCGCTCTGGCCTGCGTCTTAGGCTACGCTTCCCACGCTCCACTAGATGCCCTCACTAATTATGGGACCTCGCTTTTTCTTCCATTGAGCAATATGCGCGTCTCTTTAAACTTAATGGCAGTAGTAGACCCCTTTTTCAGTTTTCCCCTTATTGTCATGACGATCTGGGGGCTTAGTAAGAATTCAAATAAACTAAAGACACTACTCTATGGTTGGATACTACTCATTTTTACTTTCAACTTCGCCAATAAAATGATTGCTGAAGACAAAATTGTGCAAGTGGCGAAGTCTCGAGATCATGAAGTGCAGGACCTACTAGTAAAGCCAACTCTGCTCAATGGCTACCTCTGGCGCACCGTCTATCGCAGTGGCGAAAATTATTATACTGATGCTATCTTTGCCCTAGGACCGCTGACCAAGCACTATGAAGGGGCCAGCGTGCCCGTCTTTGATATGGACAAGAATTTCCCAGAGCTTCCCAAGGAAAGTGTGGCCGCCAATGACATTAAGAGATTTGGCTTCTTCTCTGACGACCTACTAGGTTTTAGAAAAGGGGCCGTGATTGATGTGCGTTTTTCGGTTCTTCCACAAGGGGTGAGACCTCTATGGTCGGTCATGCCTAAAGAGGACCCAGAAAAGCACGTCCATTATTTAATTGAGCGACCAACTGGAAAAGTTGATCGCACAATCATGTTAAAAATGATGATGGGTAGAGAGCTTAGCCCCGAGGAAAAATCAGTTTTTTAATGAGCTCATATCAATTACAAAGCGGTACTTTACATCCCCTTTGATCATACGCTCATAGGCAAAGTTGATATCTTGCATGCGAATGACTTCGTGATCGGAGATAATATTGTGTTCGCCACAAAAGTCGAGCATCTGCTGAGTTTCCTTGAGCCCCCCAATGAGAGACCCTGCAACAGTTCTGCGCTTCATCACAAGCCCTGCTCCATTCACTGGCTCAACGGGCTCAATGGCGCCCACAATCACCATGGTGCCGTCTCTTTTTAAGAGCTCTATGTAGGGGTTGAGATCGTGCTTAACCGGAATAGTGTTAAGTAGAAAATCAAAGGTAGAAAGATTGCGCTCCATGGCCGCTTCGTCGGTAGAAATTAAAACTTCGTCAGCCCCCAGCGCTCTAGCATCTTCGGCCTTACTCATTGAGCGTGTGATCATCACTACATGGGCGCCCATGGCGTGGGCAAACTTCACTCCCATGTGCCCGAGTCCACCTAGACCAATCACCCCCACTCGCTGTCCTTTGCCCACTTTCCAATGCTTTAAAGGAGACCAAGTAGTAATACCAGCGCACAGTAGCGGGGCCGCGCCTTTAGGGTCAATATTTTCGGGAATGCGAAGAACGAAGTCTTGATTGACCACGATCTTAGTCGAATATCCACCGTGGGTGATGGAGCCAAAGACTGGGTCTTCCGAGCCGTAGGTCATCGTAGCGCCTGCCTCACAGTACTGCTCAAGATGTTCTTCACAAGAAGAGCATGTACGACAAGACTCGACTAAGCAGCCCACGCCAACCAGGTCGCCGATCTTAAAGCGACTCACATCTGGTCCAATAGATTTCACTCGGCCAATAATTTCATGACCGGGAACAACTGGATAGTGAGTTCCTCCCCACTCATTGCGGGCACTGTGAATATCACTGTGACAAACTCCACAGTACTCAATATCAATTTCAACATCGTTTCTAGTGACTTCTCGGCGCTCAATTTCAAAACCAGTGAGTTCTTCTTGAGCTGAGAGAGCGGCATAAGCGGGTACTTTCATACTAATCCCCTTTGGTGGGAAGGTGAAATAACACGCTTATCATACGGTCAAGCGGCCCTGGTGGAAAAGGGCCGTTCAATTAATGGCCAATCTACTTACGACACTTGATCGAATTAAGTGTAAAGGCCCAGCCATCGTTGTCGTCAAAGGTCAGATCGACGATAACCTCACTCCCCTCACTCGTGCCAGCTGTCTCAATGGCCACCGTACTACCAAAGTACCAAGTTTCATGCCATTCAACACTGTAGCGTATCTTGCCCGTCTCTTCATCAATATATGACCAAGAACTTTGGTTAGTATATTGATCAGGATTAACTAGTAGGATATTTGGAAGAGCCTCTGGGTTGACTACTCGTGCCTGTGGACCTGATGAGCTCAATGTGAAATCGATTTCAAGCAAGGCCCTGCGCTGACGAGTCTCGGTGAGTCGAGTAAAGCTTGGAAAGTCTTCACCTGGTAAAATTGAAATATCGACCCACTCTTCAAACTCAATGGGACATTGGTACACGCCGACGGGCGCACTTGCCGTCTGAGCATTGGCGCTCGCACTCAGAAGAATAAACACGCCAAGGGCATAAATTGCTTTCATAAATAACTCCAAGAAAATGAAATTGTCCTCAACTTAGACTCTTGAGTGAGCTTTATGAAGACACCCTATAAAAAGTAGCCGTTCACGGCATGAGGACATAGGGAGTTATGCGATCGGCGCCGAGCTTTAAATACGAGTGCTTAGTCCAAAAGAACACTTCCTGCTGACTTAAGTCCTGCCTAATAGCGAAAAAAAGATCTCGGGCATATCCCTGAGCGCGATGATTAAGGGCAACGAGCCCGTTAAAAACAAGAGCGCTCTCACTTGCCTGCCCCACAATCGCCGAGGCCACGATTTCTCCTTCGCGCTCAATGAAATAATGAAAATAAGTCTGATCTCGACTGGCCAAAAACACTAAGAGACGCTTCATAAAAGGTGCTGTCTCAGGGCCTTGCGACTCTTGAAACTGCCAGAAATCTGATCTTGTAATCGCAAGCGAGAGTAGCTCTCGTTTAAAATCTAAATTCTTTTGATGAGACTTGAGAGGTAAAAACTCACAAAGATAAAATGAGAGCTTGGCACTAGGATATACTTCTCCAACTTTATTGCGCTCGCCAAAATGAGCGGACATTAAAGGTTCTGGAAAACCTGGAATTTCAAATTGACCAGGAGATTTTTCAAACTCACCAAACATCTCAGACCAATAACGCTCAATCATAAAAACCTCAGATGAAGCTCTTTAAAACCAGAGAAAGATAGGGAGTAGTGGTCGCGAATGGATAGCCGCTCTGGATCAAGCTCAAAGGGAGGAAGCTTTGAAAATATGCCCTTAAAGAGTTCGATCATCTCCATTCGTCCGAGCTTCGCTCCAATACAGTAATGAGGTCCATGGCCATAGGCAAAGTGAGAAGCGCGGCGATGAATATCAAGTTTATATGGGCGATCATCTTCAGGAAGATCTCTGTTAATGAGATGAGTAGAGATGAAGACAACTTCACCGGCCTTAATGGGCTGGCCACCAATCTGCGTATCCACTCTAGCAAGTCTAAAAATAAAGGTCACCGCTGGGTCAAAGCGCTTACATTCTTCAATTGCTGGAACTAGCAAAGACGGATTACCACGAATTTCTGCTTGGGCCTCAGGGTGAGTTGCTAATAAAAAAATGATATTATTTATTTGATCTGTTGTCGTGGCCATTCCTGCCACTAGCATCATGATGAGTTGGGAGATAAGATCCTCTTCACCCAGACCAAGTTCTTGCGCGGCTTTTAAAGAGAGTGAAACATAGTCAACGCCAGGATTTTTCTTGCGCTTTTTAATTAAGTCTTTAAAAAATTTCTTTAAACTCATAGCGGCGTTATTAACTTCGATACCATCTTCATCACGGTACTCAGAAGCGCCTCCAAAAAAACCCGTCATGATGTTTGACCAATGGAGAAAATCTTCTCTTTGATGCTCATCAATTGAAAAGAGGTCTGCTAAAACAGTCGCCGGGAGTTTTTTAGCAACTCTACTAGCAAAATCAATTCCTTCGCTAGGGTTGATACCATCAATTAAGTCTTCTACCGACTTAGAGAGTTTATCTTTAAAATGAGCTAGGATATTCTCTTCAAAACCAGTAGCAGCAACTCTTCTTTTTAAGGTGTGATCACGATCATCACTCATCACCATCATTTTTGAGACAACGCTGAAGAAATCCTGAATGAGTTCTAAGTTAAGACCCGGCATGCGAGAGATAAAAAAGGGAGCGCGATTTGCGCTAAAGTCTGAACTTGTTAAAATCTCTTTTGCATGACTGGCCTTAGTGATGACATGAAAGTTTCCTTTCTCCCAAAAGTAAATATCGCCATAACTCTTTAGGTATTTTGAAAAAATATTTGGGAATTCGGCCACATCAGAGCTCTTCTTCACATCAAAAAATGATATTCCCCGGCAGCTTTTACGCGTTACTATTTCCTCACTTAACATAGCTTCCTCACAAAATTTGTATGCGCTTAAATGCGCGGTTTATATTGGACCCAAGCTCATTTCGCCCGTGAAGATAGGTGAAATTATCTACCGTCAACAAATCGCCGACCTCCCAGCGATGGTAGGTGATCACATCTTGCGCGTATAAATGAATAAGCATTTCTTGGTAGAATTCTTCAGGGTCACTGACTCCAAAAATTTCAAACTCAACTGGATTAAGGGCAGTCTCAACTTTTTCGGCCAAGCGAATAATAGGCTCCCCTGAGAGCGGGTGGCGCTGTAAAAGCGGCACTCTGATTTCTCCTCCATAATGAGCAATCTTTTGAGTTTGATACTTAACTTCAACTCCTTCACAGGCACGTTTTAACTTTGAAGGTAACTTCTTCCAAACCTTGCTTGTATCAACAAAGAAAGTCTCTCCTCCACTTCCACGAGATTGAGTACAATAAAAAAGAAGGGTACTTGGCACTTTATAAAAGGCACCATCCCAATGAAGCGGCACTCGCTCCTTAGAAAAGAGATAATTCTGGGCCTGAGAATCAAACTTTAAATTCATAATGGGCCCAAACTCCCAATGCAGAATACGATCTTGAACTTCTCCTTTGTGGCCCTTGCTCAGTGAAAGGGCGAATTCTAGGAGCTCTTCATCGCTAAAGCGCTGCGACTTCAAAATATGCATATTTATCCTCATAAAATTTCTTTTGAGCACCCAACTCAAGAGCGTCTTTAAGATGCATCAATTCAAAATGGTTTTTAAGCTTAACCGTGACATTGTGCCAAGGAGTGGCCCAACGACTTGAACCAGGAACGAGCTTAACTCCAAACTTCTCGTGGCCAACTGGATAAGGATGAATAGAAAATCTTAGCGCTTCGGCAAAGTGGGCCCTTAGAAGCTCGCCCCAAGAGTCAGAGCGTCGAATTAGTTCATAGGATCGTTGTTTACAGCGCTTACTTAATTGATTTTTTGAAAGTTCTGCAAAGAGTGTCCTTTCATCTTCGGTGAGAAAGCGATGAATGCCATTAAAGAGTGCACGGTAGTTAGCATCTTTGCGTATCAGCTCTTTTACCTCTTCTAATGGTCTCGCAAACTCACTCTGAAGTAACTCTCGGAGCTGGTCGGCCTTAAGTTGTGGATACAGATCTTCCATCGTAAAAACACTAAGGAAGTCTAAAGAAAAGTCAGAAATAATTTCATGAATTCCCTGGTTATAGAGATCGATCTGTTCATCACTCACGTGCACCAAGTCGCCAAAGGCACGTCCATCCGAGCAGATCACCACTTTGGCGCCAGGTTGGTAAATAACACTGATATTTTGACAGAATTGATTGAGACGCTTGAGCGCGATCACTTCGCCGTAGTCGGGCAATTGCCCGCTCGTTTTCTCAGGGCTAGGACTCTTTGCTGGAAAGGCCGGCAGGACAAAGATTAAGGCTTCGCCCTTGTGAATTTTCTTTGAAGCCTCCTTCATGAGTGGAGTGGCCAAGACTTGCTCTGGCGACCACTCATGAGTGAGTTCACTTAGATGCTGCGATATTTTTTCAAGTAATTCGGCCTTCATTTCTAGTCTCCCACTAAAGATAGGACTAGAAATAGCCAAAATTTGTTCTCAAGAAAAAGCGATTAGATCAATCTTCGATATAGGCAAAAACTATATTAAGCTCGCTTCTCTAGCATAAAGCGGTATAGAAGCATTCCTACGATCATACTGCCCACAAAGCTAAGCGCCACCGGATGCAGGGTTACCAAATTGACAATTCCTGGACCGGGGCAAATTCCCAAAATCCCCCAGCCCAAGCCAAAGAGTATTGAGCCCATGACCAAGCGCGAGTCAACAAGCTTGGCCTTTGGCAGATCGAGGGAATCACCACACCAGGCCTGTCCGCGCTTTTTAATGAGGCTAAAACTCACGAGATTGACGCCAATAGCTCCTACCATCACAAAGGCCAGTGAGTAGTCCCAGTTACCAAAGATATCGAGAAAGCCAATCACCTTCGCCGGGTTTGTCATGCCAGAGATTACTAGACCGATGGCAAAGATAACTCCTGCAGTAAAACTTATTAATAATCTCATAGTCCTAGTCCTCTCATCGCCGCGACAGTTATCATTCCAAAGAGCATGAAGAGTCCGGTGGCCACCACAGAGCGCTTGCTCAGCCGAGCAATGCCACAGACGCCATGGCCCGAAGTACATCCACTACCTAAGCGAGTGCCCACACCTACTAGGAGCCCGGCGATCACGGCCCGTAAAACATTAAAATTTAGGTCGTAGGAAAAGAGCTCTGGATTAATCAAGAGCAACACCGCCCCACCCACGATGAGCCCCCCTAGGAATGCATATCGCCACCCTAACAAAGAGCTCGGCTTAGTGAGACTGCTACCCAAAATTCCACTAATGCCAGTAATCTTGCCGACGCCAGCTAGCATGAGGGTACTTGCCACTCCGATCAACACTCCTCCTAGGAGGGGTAGAATTATTTGATTCATTTCTCTCTCCATTTCCCGGTTCCTCACTAGAATATCTTAAGGAATATAAAGTAACTATGACCGGGGTCAAACTCATTTAGAGGACTTACCTCTCAGTAATATCTCTTGGATAGAATAAATGATATTAAACATAGTCAATTTATTTCCTACCTGCTTTACTGCGGGCCCGGTGAAATCTAAGATGGGGTAAAGTCTGAAAATTTGTAGGTAATTAGCCTTGATGGAAGAAAAGTATTTTATATCTGAGCACATGGAAACCATCCGAAAATATATGGGATGGAGCCAGCAAGAATTGGCCAATAAACTGGGGCTCAAACAGAAAACAATGTCCAATTATTTGGCCAAACGCCACACTATTCCGGCGACAGTCTGGTTTGATTTTTGCCAACTCGTCGACTTGGAGCCAAGTCTCGCCCATAACAGTGGACTAGAGATCAGTGCCATTGGAGCGCTTGAGCTCAGCCGCGACATCTCTCAAGTAGGCAATTTTAAAATCCCTCCGCAGTATAACCTCTACCCTGGTGCTAGTATCAGAACCATCCAACCTGTAAAGGCGATGATGATCAAGCACTTTGGCGCAGAGTTTTTTAAAGAGTTCCTCAAGAGTAAGGGAATTGAAGTCGAGTACACCAATATTCTCAATGCGCCCATTAACAGCCTACTCATTGCTCAAATGGCCGACCTTCTCATTGAAAAGAGAGTGCTTACCTCTCCAAGTGAACTCTATCCCTACTTGCGCAAAGATCAGGCCGTCTCTAAGTTTGTGGGAAAAACAAAGAGCACGAGTTCCTTCCTGGCCAAAATGATCAGCCTATCCCACAAAGCAGATATCAATCATGATTATGAGCTGCTAGACGCAAATGAAAAGGAAGTGCACTTGCGCTTTAGAAGTCGTCCGCACTTAAGTGAGTTGATCACCAATGAGCAAACTCGTTTGTTCTTTGGTCAATTTGTCTCAGGCCTCTTCACAGAACTCATTGCACTCAATGGACTTCAGGCCCAGGGAATGGAGGTCATTGAAAAAAATAAGGATTATGGGCAATGTACGCTCAAAGTAATTCTTTAAATAAAATCTGGAGTTCGCTCACAGAGCTTCAGAGGCTGCTGAGACTTGACGACCTCTTCGTGAGCGAAGTCATGGACATGCATCTTTCAGATTATGTGAAGGCCAAAGAGCTGCGCCAAGACCTGGATTGCATCGCTATTTTAAAATTATGCAAGGAATTGGGCCTGGATGAAAAACACTTTTTTGAGGGAACTTACGACAAGCAGAGTTTACTTGAGCACTACTGCAAACAGAACGACTTCTATCTGAATCCGCGCTATACTGAAAAGGCCCACTCGCGCATGTTCACTCTCAGAAATATTCTTAGTGTCGCCAGAACAATGGGAAAGGATGATTTCCTACTTAAAAAATTACAAGTAACGCCGTTCATGGCCGAAAGGGAAATTGATGTCTCATGTCTTCTTATTTCAGATGCCTTTGCGGCCCTCAGAAAATTCTTTCATAGCGCTCACTACTACCTTGTGGGTGAGCTAAATGCCTTGGAATTTAAAACCTCAAAGTTTGGCAGAGAATTAAGTCTTGCCAAAACTCCCCAAGAACTTTTTGAAAGATGGATTGGGATGAGGAGGCTTTTTGAAGACAACTGGTTTTATAGCATTGAGAAAATGACTCCTGATGAAATAATCATCAACTCCTACCCCAACGAAGAGCTCGTTGATCACTTTGAGACCCGCAATTTCTCTAATATTGAAACCAGTAAATTCAGGGCCGGTTTTGCCGCCTCATTGCCGACCTATATCGGACTTTCAAAAGCAGAGGTCTCAATCGGAAAGTCGGTCCACAAGGGTGACAAGCACTGCCAATTCCATGTGGACCTAAGAAAATCTAAGCCGCTTTCTTTACAGCACTAAGTTTAAATTTACCACCGAGCTCCAAGCGTTCATCCCAGAACTTTTTAAGTTTATTGGAATGAGCAATGAATTGTTCCGGATAGTCCTCCTTAGCCAAATGCATGATATAAAAAGGAGCATCACCAAAAGTCTTGGCCGGGTAGGCCTCTAAAACTTCATTGCCACTTTGCAGGTACTTAAAGCCCATATATTCTTTGAGTCGATTGACCTTAAATGTCTTAGAGGCAGAGGCGATCACATTATCAATATTCTGAGAAGTATAGTAAAAATAAAACATCGCCGTTGAAAGTTCACGCATAAAAAATTTAAGGTCTGGATCGAGCAAGACCCGTGGACACATGGTCCAGCTGGCATTGTAGCCAACACTACGACCTGAAGCGATTGTCTGGGCAACCCAATCCTTCGTTGCCTGAAAGTGAGTAGCAGCTTCTTGCTCACAGCCTCTAAACATATGATCAAAGATCGGAAAATCAATTCCAACCTGATGACAGCGGGCCACAGTGATTGATTTAAAAGAAGCAAAAGGGAGCAGTTCCCCCTGGATTTCTTCACAGATCACGATATGGTTAGCAAAGTAATCGACATCACTAATAGGCATGATCCCATAGGGATAGTGAGATTTATAGCCATCTAGCTTTAACTTCCAAAGCCTACCCATGAGCTCACGGATTTCCTTTGAGTCTTGAAACGAATCATAAGGACTATCAATGATAGCCACTCGAATATTTCTATTCATCGCGACCTCCCAAGTAATCGCTAAATTGGTTAAAGAAGTGAGAGAATATTATTTGGTTCCCGTCACCACAAATTTATTATGAAAAAGAGTGCTCGTTCTATTGAGGTGCTCAATTAAATATAACTCTACAAATTGATCAGCAATCTGCTCATTTCCAAAGATACGTACAATCTCCGGGCGAGCAAAACGAAGACGCTCACGATTATTTTCGTACTCTTCACCAAGCTCTTTACCAGTGAACTCGCAAACGCTGATAGTATTTTCAATATCTCTGAGACCACATTCGGTGAGAAAAGAGCTGAGTTTACGACCAACAAAAAGATCAATCCGTAGCCCTCGCCTCAACTCCTCAATCATAAGTTGCAACTTATGGTTGTTACTATAGAGATTCAAAAAAACGCCATCTAAGTCAATTAGACAGAGCTTCCCGCCAGGCTTAAGTACTCGTTTGAGTTCTTCAGTGACTTCAAGAGGCGCAACAAGATATTCGTACACGTAACGACAGATCACGACATCGAAATGATTATCTGCAAAGGGTAAACATTCTAAGGGGGTTGGTACAAATTGAACGTCCCTCACACCAAGTTCAGCAGTATAGTTTTTGGCCTGCATGAGTCTTAATTCAGATCGATCACATGCCGTAAGTTCAAGACCCTGGTAGTGACTGGCCAAATAACGAGAGAGAGCTCCGCTGCCGCAGCCTGCATCCAAGACCTTTGCTCCAGCGAAGAAATTGAGATGACTCACCTCACTTGAAAGTTGATAATGAACTTGCTCACATTGGCGTTCAAGACGATTAAACTCATCAGTATGTTCTAAAATATATTTCATAAAGGGTCCTCCATTTCCCTTTACGAGTAAAACGCTCAACAACTTTAGCCAATAATTACAAACTATAGATAATTTAAACTAAATCAAAAATTGAGTTAACAAAGACTATATGACTTAATATTCACTAACCACTGAAGTGAATACGCGTTCACTTCAGGCGAATAAACTCTCCAAAGACCTTCTCTTTCAGAAAAGTATAGATCCACGGTATCAGCTATTACAAAAAGAGACTCAATTAATAAGTTTTTCCTAACGTATAATTGAATAGACGGCGATGAAGTGAAAAGTGGCCCCGAGATTCACAAAGAGGTGGAAGACTTCGTGATAGCTAAAAACTTTGGGGTTAATCACCGGTCGCTTGAGCCCATAGGCCAAGGCCCCCAGAGAATAAGCAAAGCCGCCACACAGAATCAACCAATAGTTAGAAGTCCCAATCGAGCTTTTTAGCTCTCCCAGATAAGGCAGTATTGAGTAACCGGCCAAAATGTAAATAAGAGCACTCACAATTTTAGGAAGGTTCACAAAGAAAACGGATTGTAACACTCCAACCAAAGCAATTGTCCAAATAATAATAAGTAAGTGCCTCCCTGAGTCGGGCGAGAGCTTTAACAGGGCAAAGGGCGTAAATGTTCCAGCAATCATGAGATAAATAGCGCTATGATCAAACTTTCTCCATAGCGCCCGTTGCTTAGTATCCCAGGTAATGCGGTGATAAAGGGTACTCACTCCAAACAGAGTTAAAACTCCTAAAGTGTAGACAATCGCCGCAAAACGCTCGAGAGCAGTCTCGCACTTAAATATAAGAGGCAAGCAAGCACCGATTGCGACAAAGAACATCGCTTGATGAAAATGACCTCGAAGGAGTGGCTTTTCTGTCATAAATCCTCCACTCGCTCAGTATACACTTGTTTACTGGGCAAGGCCAACCTCTCACTCTTGAGCTTGCCTCTCTCTGGTATATCTTCCCAAAAAGCCATAATTTCAGTTAACATATGGCAATGGACAAGCGCAGCGAACAAAAACAAAAAACAAGGCGCAATCTCATTGAAGTCGCCCTAAAGCTCTCGGCGCAAAAGGGATTTGCGGCCCTCTCTCTAAGAGAAGTAACTGCCGCAGCAGCGCTTACACCTGCGGCGTTCTATCGCCACTTTAGAGATATGGAAGAGCTTGGCCTCTCACTTATCGACGAGGTTGGCATGAGTCTCAGGCGATTACTGAGAAACGCTCGCAAAACAACTGAGTCCAGTCCAGCAACAGATCTCACTAAGGTTTCTGTTGATGCCTTCCTCAGCTATGTTGCCGAAAACTCCAATCTCTTCAGACTTCTCCTAGGTGAGCGGCAGGGGGCATCGACTAGTTTTAGAAAGGCCATTCACTATGAAATAGATCTCTTTGTGAGTGAATTGACTGAAGACCTAGAGCGCTTTGCCAAGCTTCGCTCCGAGAAAATAAGACACGCAAGCTACGCTGCGGAGGCCATCGTCGCTGTTGTCTTTACAGTGGGTGCTGAAGCCCTTGACCTGCCAAAGCATAAGCAAGAGGGTCTGGCGATTAGACTAGTTGAGGAAGTGAAAATGATTCTAAGAGGAGCAAAGTTACGCCCTCAAACTAAGGCGCGGAAGTCTTAAATAAATATGAGCCCGTCCCCTCATATTTATTATCGGCCACCTCTAAACTTTGATTTGAAATCAAAAAGTACAACTCTCCACTACTCTCTTGTGAATGGCAGCGTAAGACCCCACCTCTAGGCTCTAGTTCACAGGTACCACTTCCCATAAAGCGCCGCTCATCTTCAACACCGAGATAGTGCCTAGAAAGTTGAAACTTGCCATTGCTTGTAATGGAGAATTCGGTATCAATTCCTTCGCAATCAGCGCAGGGAAGGGTTCCACGGTAAGTTCCATAATAATCAGAGATAACAAAGGACGAGAGAGCATCATCCACCTGCACCAAGTGCCCCGCTCCGTAAACGACTAGAACTTTATTGTAAGTTCTCAGACTTTCATGAATCACCGATACCAGGTGGGTATTGCGAATCTTATTAATTTCACAATTTATCTTCTGACTCTTTAGCGCCGATTCTTCACAGATAGGAGCGACATCGTCGGTACTGAGTGAGGCGTAAGAGAAAGGCTTGCCAAGGGCGCCCTTGGCCCAACTTAGAAACTCCTTTTCCCCTATTAACTCACTTTCAAGTAGCCCGTAGTCCTGAGGAATATAAGAGTAGACTCTCTCAATTGCCTGCGCCACGCTGAGCTCGGGCCTAGATTCGTTAAAAGCGGCCATACTCCTAAGCAAAAGAAAGCCTACTAGGTCCTTTAAGTTATATTTCGATTCATACTTAAAATATTCTTTAATTTCTTTCGAAGTGACTTCTCCGCCCATAAAGAGGGCCCCTTGCTCCATGGCGAGCTTGGCGGCGTAGCTGGCTTCATTCATCTGAGTGGGCGAAGTCATCAGGTACGACAGAACACGCTGAGGGTTTGTTCCTGCAGTACTTTCAACTCCCTCAATAATCACGATATCAGGCCTAAAAGAGTCCATCTCCGAGGCAATAAGTGCATGTGTCTTGCTTTTCAAGTCTCGCTCATGATCGGCGGCTAAAAAGTGCAATTCTTTACCTTCATCTTGAGCTCGATATTTTTTAACAAAAGGTACTTTTGGATAGTTCGCTTGCAGCTCTCCAGTCCAAGAGCGCAGGCGACTATAATTGGGGTCCCCAAGACCAGCGCAGGAGATCGAGAGAAAAGCAATGGGCAAGAGCTTTAGAAAACCAATTTTCATAAGAGGCCATCCTGGTGAGGAAGTACTCAACTATGATAGGCAAATTTAAATTGAGTGCAAGAGCGTCCAAATAAAGAAGCGGCCAAGCGACTCACAATCAATCACTTGGCCAATAAATCTCTAAAGTAAAATCCTATAGTACTAGCGACATCTACGGTCGATAATTGCCAAGCTTGTTTGCATCGCTACATCTGTGCCACGATTTCTGATATTTCTAAAAAAGCGACTAACGGCGTTGTCATCTTCATCAATATTCGATCTCACATTGCGCGAATCTTGAGCGTAAGTAATTTCAGTTTGATTACCGGCCATGACAGCGGTGAGATTGACTCGACCTCTCAAATCTTTATAAAGTTCACGATAGTCTTCAACACATTTTCTTACATCAGGACTCTCAAAAGCAGTACAGGCGAATCTCAGGGCCCCTACTTCTGTTGAGATTGAGGCTACATCAGCGCTAAATTCCCACTTTGTGAGGACCTTTGAATTGAAGTCTTCTACTGAGTCTCTGAGATCAAGATAGCCATTGCGGTAAGTTTCAATACACTCTTGATTAGAGACAATCGCGGCTCCTGAATAAAGAGGCGCTAGAAAAGTTAATATCAGGGCCAATCGTAAAGGCTTTTGCAGCATGATTCTATCCTTGGTTGCATAGCAATTTAATGGAACCAAGCTTAACAAAAGTAATCTATTGACTGGCAGCAAACGCCAAAAATGAGAGTTTTTTACATGACAAAAAAATAGACAATTCTGACCTAAGACAGTTTTTTAAATACTTCCTCCACCAGAACCATCGGGTCTGGCCGAAATCAAGCAAAATGCGCAAAATTAAGCGGCTTTGAGGACGTCCGGATAATTAAAGACGAGACCTTCTTCACCATCGCTTGATTCGCAGACAAGGGAACTCTTAATAGAAGGCTTATTCCCTACAATAAAATCGAGATTAATAACCTGAATCGTATGATCTTCGCTATAGAACGTCCCCCATAGGTGATCAGCTAGATTTGTGAGTTCATACTCAGTTTGATGAGTGGTCACGATATCCAAAATCTCACTCACAACTAGTGCATGAGCTCTTCCCTTTCGTGAAAAGATAACCAGATCAAAAACCTCGGTCCTCTCTTTTCTTAGTGAAACCTCTTTTTTAAATTGATCATAGCTAAAGTTAAATTCTGGCAAGAAAACTTTAGAGACTTGTTCACGGTAGTAAAGTAGTGGTCCACTCGCACTCAAATCAAATCGACTCGCTTCAACTTTTTCCACGCGAATTATCTGGTCAAGAGGAAGAGCGAAAGTCTCTTCACTAAAGCAGTGAAAAGATAAGAAAGAAAGTTCTTCAGCACTAGGGATAACGACTTCGTCTTGGTGCACAGAGTTATTAAGGGCAAGTTGACAATCATTAGCTAGACCCTCACTACTTAAAATTAAAGCAGGTTGGCCACTACCAACTAGTGACGCCCCTAAAAAAAGGCCACTCTCGTTAGAGCCATATTCAAGAGAGCGGACAACAATTTCTTCAAACCCTAGAATTTCATCCACCAAGACAGCAAATTCTCTTCCAAGCGCTCTTAAAAGCATAAATGAGAGCTCCCCACTAAGCTCAACGGGGCTGTCATCTTTGCTAAAGATATGAGACAGCGAGAGAATGGGATAAATCTGATCATGATGACGAAGAGCCTTGACTTCATTGAGCGTTGAAATCTGATGATTATCGGTGGCCATGTCCACACGAATAACTTCAACAACTTCATCCATCGAAATTAAAAATATCTGCGCCTGACATTCGATCATCAAGGCGTTCATAATCATGACTGAGCGAGGAACCGGTATTTTTATTTTAAAGGTGACTCCGCGACCAAGTCTTGAGTGAATATCAATTTGCCCCCCAATCTCTTGAACGGAAGTCTTAACCATATCAAGCCCTACCCCCCTTCCAGAAACATCTGTGACTTTCTCAGCAGTTGAGAAGCCCGGGTGGAAGATGAGCTCGTGCACTTGCTTGTCATTCATTCCCTGTAGAGCTTTGGCATCAAAGATTTCATTCTGTATCGCCCGGGCCCCTATTTTCTCTCGACTAAGTCCACGGCCATCATCTGAGACTTCAATAAAATAGCAATCATCTTGCTCATAGGCACTGAGAGTAATATTTGCTGACTCTGACTTTCCATTGGCCACACGCTCTTCGGGGGTTTCAATTCCGTGATCGATAGAATTTCTCAAAATATGAACGAGAGCATTTGACCAGACTCGTGCCACGATGTTGTCAATTGATAAATCGTCACCCTTTGTCTCGAAATTTATTCTTTTGCCAAGGTTTTTTGAAAGGTCTCTCACGAGTCGCTTATAAGGACGCAATACATTTGAGACTGGAACTTTTCTAATCTCTACAATTTGCTGTTGAATTTGACTTGATACTTTATACATAGAACTAAGCATTTCTTTTAGAAGCTCAAATTCGCTATCACCGCGATACTTTCCCTCTAGTGAGGAAACTGTTTTTGAAATGGCACCACGAATGACCGTCAACTCTCCTGACATTTCTGAAAATTGATCTAATTGGGTCATAGTGACTGAGAGCCTATCACTTTCTTTATCCTTATCTTTAGTATTGGCGCTCGCGGCCTTCGGGTCCTCGCCAAGAATTTCTTTAACAATCTCATCGTTCTTTTGAGTATTGGCGACTATAGGCTCACTGGCCTTGGCCTTAAACTTGGCGATGCGCTCTGGAACTCCAGCTTCTTCATCATTGTGAGAGTTCTTCACTTCTTCCACTACGGCCTTAAGGTGGTCAAATCCATCAAGAAGCACCGAGATGGATGCGCTACAAATGGGAACCTTCTGACTCATAATATCAGAGATATAAGACTCATACTCATGAGCGATGGCGCCTAGTTTCGTGTAGCCAATACAAGCTGAGGTTCCCTTAATTGTATGCAAGAGCCTAAAGTAGTTATTAAGTGACTCCGTATGATCAACAGGCTCTTCTAAAGAGAGAATAATCTCTTCAATTTCTTCGAGCATGGGATAGGTTTCTTCTAGGAAACCTTTTGTCATTTCAAATTCATCATCGATGAACTCGCGGTGCTCCTCCACTCTAACCAAAATTTTACTGGCAATATCTTTTGCACTTAAATTTGTAGGAAGAAACTCTACGGGTGTGAGTTCTTCATTTTGATGATCAGCGACAGTGAGAAGAGGAAGTGTGTAATTAAAATTATGAAGAAATGAACTTGCCGGAGCTGATTGAGCAGGGTCACCGGCCACAAAAACGACAAGAGTGAGCTTGTGATATCTCTTTAGGAAATTCTCGAATTCAGTGACAGACGTAAAATCTTTCACTTGAACCTTTGATGACTTAAGGAGCTTTAGCAACTCCTGACACAACGGAGAATTCTCTTTATTTAAGCAAAGAATTAGTGCGTAGAAATTCTCCATGGGCTTTTCCTCAAATTAAGCACTCTTTTTAACTGGCAACTCAACTCTTTCAAATACCATTGAAGAATTGAGCATTGTCATCCTTAGGCCGACATCCATCCCAATAATACTCTCGCCACTACCTAGTAGAAGAACGCCATGAGGCTTAAGCGACTCACCCAGCTTTTTAATAATCGCTTTTCGATTATCAAAATTTTGATAGATTAAAACGTTGCGACAAAAAATAATGTCGTAATGATTTTTGCGAAAGCTATCTGAGAGCAAGTTAAATTTTGAAAAGCTCATTTTTGCCTTGAGCTTGTCTTGAACCTGCCACTCACTGTCATTTAGTTTTTTAAAATGACGTGAAATACGCGTTTGATCAATTCCTCTTGAGAGCTCAAGCTTTGAGTAGATCCCCATTTTTGCCTTGGACAACGTCGTATCACTGACATCAGTAGCCTCAATAGAAAAATCAATTTCAGGAAAATTCTCACCCAGTATCATTGCCAAACTATAGGGCTCTTGACCGGTGCTACAACCCGCACTCCAAATGGAAATTTTTCCTCCACTTTTAGGACGCACCATGGGGATAATATCCTTACAGAAGGTTACGAATGGTTTTTCATCACGAAAAAAATAAGTTTCATTATTTGTAGCCGCATCGACCAGCTCGCTTCTCATTCTAGACTGAGTGGGATCTTTTAACTTTTGAAGGAGGACATCCTCACTTTTAAGCTCAAACTTTTTTAGAATTTGATTGATACGAGAATCCAAGCGATAGAATTCTTTCTCTTCATAGACCATTCCCGTACTCTTAAAAATAAGTTCGGAAATAAAGCCATAGGTATCTTTTTTGAACATATATTCACCTTGCGGGAAGCCAGAATTACATTTATTTATCGGGTGATTAACGAGAGAGTTTTAGAGACAAATAGACTTAAAAAGCAGATAAAAAGCAGGGTTTTACTCACTTTGAGCAAACTTCAATTGCTCAAGAAATAGGTTCTTAAGCTTTTCTAAGTTTGTTAACACAGTGTTAGCTTCCGAGTTAGATTCTGAGTCAATTAGTTCAATATCATGACGCCATAATGTTAGCCCTGAGCGCTCGCTTAGGTGGCGGTCTATGTCGGCCATATTGGCGATAAGCTGAGCTAAGTCCACGCCTTGAAGTTCATCAGCTTCACTCTGGGCGCGCTTGAGTAAGTCTTTAAGATTGTCCTTGGCCTCACGCCAGAGTCTATTGGGAACCCCCCCGCACTTGTCGACCTCAGGTGCGGAGGCTACTACTTTTTTCGCTTGGTCTCTAACTCCGTAATAGTCGACTCATCTAATCCACCACTACCAACGAGTTCGCGCAATGATTCAAGAGCGGCATCACTGATCATTTCGGAGGAATCATCTGTTGGCGCAGCCCCTCTATCAAGAGTTGAGGACTCCAGCTTGGAGGTCTCCCTATTGGCCATATACTCTAGCAACGAAGATTCATAGTCTTCTAGTTTCATGTGCCCCTGCTCAACAAGGTAGCTTGCAATGGAATTGAGTGATTTCTCATGGGCTTCAATGCAATCTTGATAATACTCAGCAGGAATTATTTTTTGGGCATGTTGAATCTGCTCTAACGTTTGCCCCGTCTCACTTGAGGCATCAATTAAGCTAAAAAGCATCTCAGATGAGATATGAGGATGAGACTTTAATTGAGAAAGAAGAGTACTTGCACTCTCTTGTTGCCAAATAGTCGCTTCGACAATCACTGATTCAGAAAGCCCTTTATCTCTTAAAAAGCGTAAAAAACTCATACATCCATCCTATCTATCTTTTTAGGTAATTGATCATTTGAGACATCTCTAATCCAGGTAAAGTCGCATCCTGAAGCCCAAGCTCAGACACCGCTCCGGGCATTCCCCAGACAACGGCGGTTTCTTTATCTTGAATTAAAACAACATCACCATTTTTTTTAATTTCCTGAATCCCTCTGGCGCCATCTTCCCCCATACCAGTCATGACAATGAAGAGGATATTTTTTTCATAGCTTTTAAGCGAGCGGAGTAAAACATCAAATGCTGGACGAACACTGCAAACTTTCTCACCTTGATTGAGCTCTAACTGAACACCCGAGAGTCTCTTGTGATAAGTCATATGAAAGTCACCCGGGGCCAGATAAAACTTACCAGGCTCAATCTTCATCCCATGAGTTGCTTCAAAAACTTCTTGCCCAGAAATCTTGGCCAGCATGAGTGAGAACTGAGTCGTAAATATGGGCGGCATGTGCTGAACCATGAGAACGGGAACTCTTAATGGTGAAGTAAGTCCGGCAAAGACCTTGCGCAAAATATCAGGGCCACCAGTTGAAGAGCCAATACAAATAAGTGAGCATTTTTCAATGGCCTGTTTTAGCTCTAAGGCATTGAGTTCCCCCGCATTAGACATTTTCTTGAGCGGCGAGAGTGAACTCGCTTTGGGTGGGGCCAGTGTAGATTTTAACTTTAAAAAAGAGGAGATCTTTGGAACAAGCTCATCTTTAAAGACATCTGTCCCAGAATTGGCACTGGCCGGATCAAACTTCTTCACAAAGTCATTGGCCCCAGAATCAATGGCCTCAAGTGCTTTTTTGGCGCCAACAAGAGTGGGTGCGGCAAAAACAACAATAGGTAATTGCTTATTGATCTGGCGAATTTTCTTAGTCGTCTCGACCCCATCAAGAACCGGCATTTCCATATCTAAAATAACGATGGAGAGCTCTTGTCCATTAGTTGAAACGAGATCAAGTGCCTCTTGGCCATTTTTGGCCTGAACAATATCAAGACCCTCAAGATGATTCTTAAGGGCCTTGGTGATCGCATTTCGATAAACCATCGAGTCATCGACGACTAAAATTTTTTTCATTACACTTCAAGATCCTTAACAAATCCCATCAGTTTTTCAGAGATTCGCTGTAAATCAGAAGCAGACTCTTTAGTCTGAATAGCTCCTTGTCCAGTCATGGCAGCGGCATTAGAAACCTGGCCAATATTTTCACTAATAGAGCGTACCGCCTCCGCTGACTCTTG
This sequence comes from Bacteriovoracaceae bacterium, assembly GCA_048264885.1. Classification (GTDB taxonomy): domain Bacteria; phylum Bdellovibrionota; class Bacteriovoracia; order Bacteriovoracales; family Bacteriovoracaceae; genus JBLWXV01. The sequence continues at coordinate 128,946 of JBLXCO010000006.1, read as the reverse complement.
AACAACACGAGAGACCTCATTTGTACTGGCGGCCTGCTCTTCAACAGAAGCGGCAATACTAGAGGCGATATTGTTAAGTTGCTCAATAATCTCTGTCACCGATTGAATAGACTCTACGGCCTGTTTTGAGTCGCCTTGGATCTTTTCAATTTTCTTTGTGATATCTTGAGTGGCCGTTGCAGTTTGCTTGGCAAGCTCTTTTACTTCATTGGCCACAACAGCAAATCCCTTACCAGCTTCCCCTGCTCTGGCAGCTTCAATGGTAGCGTTAAGTGCCAGCAAGTTTGTTTGCTGAGCAATTGAACTAATCACTTTAATCACATTTCCAATATCTACACTTGACTCTCCAAGTGTGAAGATAATCTCTCTAGCACTATTTGTCGCCTTCATGGCATCACCAGAGATATTTGAAGACTGATTGGTTGAATTGGTGATCTCTTTAATTGAAGCCGTCATTTCTTCAATATTAGTGGCGACTGTCTGTACCCCAACGGCGACTTCTTCACTTCCAGAAGCGGCCGTATTAGATTGCGCCGTGGTTTCTTCTGCACTCGCTGACATATTACTGGCGACATCAATGAGATTTTTTGCGGCTTCAGAGAGCTCATTGGCACTTGCAGTGAGATTATCAATCAGTCTCACCTTATCTGTAATTACATCCCAAGAAACCATCGGGCCAATGTAAGAGCCATTGCTGTCAGTAATGGGAGAGACGAGCAAATCTAATTTTTCCGGTCCAACTTCGATCACTGCTTGATGAGGAAGATTTCTAGGGTTGGCAATAATAGCTCTCTGGTGCTCAGGACGCTTATGAAAGATATCAATTGACTGACCAATCAGATTATCAACTTTATCGGGTAAGTAAGACTCTAGTGACTTTAAAGTTTTCTTCGAGCTTTCATTCATATAGATGAGCTGTCCTTCAGGATCTGCGAGCATCATATTGATCGGGGCCAAATCAATCATCTGTTTCATCATGGCAAAGCGCTTAACTTCCGTAATATCTTGAGCTACTTTAACGACAATCTCTGTCTTGCCGCTTTCACCCTTGTATGGGAAATAGCTTGCGTTTAGAAATATTTCGTCTCCAGCTTTATTTACTCTTTTAAACTCTCCCACTTGTGGATTACCACGGGCAAGTTTATCCCAAAACTGTTTGTAAGCAGGGCTCTTGGTTAAGCTCTCATCACAAAACATACTATGATGTTGCCCAACGATTTCATCGAGGCGATAACCCATGGCCTCAAGAAACAGATCATTGGCATTTTGAATGATGCCATCGGGAGTAAACTGAATCACCGCAAACGACTGTGTGACCGCCTCAAAAACCGCAGTTGTGTTAATTTCCTTCGTCTCGCTCATATAACCCTTCTCCAAACTAAAGTGCGTTGTAGATTTTGTCTAAATCAATCAACAATGTTAAATTATCTTCTGCTTTATAAACTGAACTTAAATATTTTCTTATTTGCTTTGAAAGTGTTTCTGGAGGAGCGGTCATTAATGATCGCTCTACATCAATAACATCCAAAATTTCATCAACGACTAGTGAGATAAGTGAATCAGTACTTTTCACAATGATATTCATATGTGGCAACGATAAGTCTTCATCTAGATCAAAAAGCTTCCTCACACTAATGGAGGTGACAATTTGACCGCGAAGATTAATCAATCCTCTAATATACTCATGGGACCTGGGAATAGGGGTAATGATCTGTGGTTTTAAGACTTCTTGGACAGAAAGCACGGGAACAGCATAGTGCCCCTTGCCTATTTTAAAGCCACAATACTGAACAATCTGACTCTGTGATTCGATAGCCATTAATATTCCTCTAAAAAAATGAGCCGACAGCGCTCATCACTTCATCTTTTCTAAATTTTTCAATGTGCTTGGAAAAGCCAGATTTCTTTCCCTTTTCTAGATCTTCTGCCCCCACCTTTGTCGAAATGGCGACGATGGGAATTTCTTTCATGTCATATTCAAAGCGCAATGCATGCGCCAATTCATAGCCAGTCATAAGGGGCATTTCTATATCAGTTACGATGATCGAGAGATGTGCACGCTCTTTTTGAGCAATCTCAAGGCCCTCTTGACCATTGGTGGCAACCAGGACCTTAAAACCCATAGATTCAAAGGTGTCTACTTCCATTTTTCGGTAGACGGGTGAATCCTCGACAACAAGTAGTGTTTTCCCAGCAAATTTACTTTGCTCTTTCTTATCAAGATTAATTTTAAATCCAACATCAAGTGATGAAATGATTTCATGCACATCAAGTAGAGTTACAATTTTCTCATTAATATAAAGTGTCCCTAGAAAGCCCCTACGATCGACAGTATCTGAATCTGGTGGAGAATTGGTCACTGCTATGTCAATAATAGTCTTAACCATGAGTCCGTAATTAATTCCTCTAAGATTGACAACCAAAGTGTGGACAGATTCGCCGAGGTCACTTTTTTTCAGATTTCCTTCAGTGAGACCTAGGGCCTTGTCAAGCGCGATAAGAACCATCGGCTTATTATTGTATCTAACGACAAAGTTTTTTCCGACCTTTTCAACATCATCAATAATAAATTCTTCAAGTCTACTTACAAGTGCCAATGGAACCGAGTATGTTCTTTCATCAGAGAGAGAAAAGAGAATATTCTCATGGAAATCTGGTGTGAGCGTATCTGTATCTTTAACTTCTTCAAGTGTTCTCTTGTGGTCGGCACCTTCATTTTGTGGACTCACGCTATTATAAAACCCAAGCGCGTCAATAATAAGAGCAACATCACCGTTGCCCATAATTGTGGCCCCAGCAAAGTATGTGAGTTCGGCCAAACAACGTTCAAGAGGCTTCACGACAATCTCTTCAGTGTCTAAGATGCGCTCTACAACAATACCGAAAGTGGTTCCCTCAGCATTTAAAACAACTATATTGACACTATCATTTTCAGAGGCGCTGTTTTTTTGGTTCTCAATCTTTTTATTTATAATTTGATCGTCATCTAGCGCCTTCATATTGAGTGAGGATTTATGCTCTACATTTTCTAGATCTAGCACGTTAGATAGACGAAAAACCGGAATGAGTTGCCCACGCAGTCTAATAAACTCAGAAGACAGAACAGTTTCAAAATGCTGTCCTACATCTCCTTCAAACCGTACAAGCTCTTCAATATTAGTCTGAGGAATCGCAAAAACTTGCCCTTTAGTATTCACAGTAAGCGCCGGAATAATGGCCAGAGTTAATGGAATTCTCAATTTAATTGTGGTCGAGCGACCAAGCTCAGAGTTGAGAATAATTCCTCCGCCAATTTTTTCAATATTGGTTTTCACCACATCCATACCAACACCACGACCAGAAATTTTAGTCACCTGGGCCGCCGTGGAAAATCCGGGCTTAAAAATTAAGGCAAAAATCTGTTCTTCACTCAGGTTGGAAGCACTCTCTGCACTCACGAGTCCCTTTTCAATGGCCTTAGAGAGAATCTTAGAGCGATCAAGTCCTCGACCGTCATCACTCACCTCAATAATGACCTGTCCACTCTCGTGATAACTTCTAATAGTGAGTGTGCCTTCTTCACTTTTACCCGATTGCACCCGATCCTTTGGCAGTTCAAGTCCATGATCAATAGAGTTTCTCACGATATGAGTAAGGGGATCCTTGATAATCTCTAATAGTGACTTATCAAGCTCAGTTTCCTGCCCCACAAGTTTAAGCTTGATTTTCTTACCACTCTCTCTTGAATGATCACGCACTAATCTTTCAAACTTACTAAGCACACTTGATACTGGCTGCATCCGTGTTGTCATAATGTCAGTCTGCAATTCAGTGGTAATGACATTAAGTTGCTGGGCCAACTTATTAAGAAGAGGATTAGAGTGATCATTCGTAAATTGCAAAATTTGATTGCGATTTAAAACAAGTTCACCAACCTTATTCATGATTTTATCAAGTAAGTTTACATTTACTCGAATAGTGGAATCGACAATGCTCGTTGACGAGTTTTCTACTTTCTCTTTTACAGCTTCACTTGGTTGAGATTGAACGGCTACAGCATTTTGCTCAACTTTTTCAGGCGTCTGTTTGAAAATATGATTTTTATCATCTTTTTGAGAGTAAGAGCTAACACTTTGTTTCGTCTCAACCGTCGAGGTTTTGCCTAGGGTAGTAAATTTATTTTGTATCGCTCCTCTGCCCATTTTTGGGGCCCCTGCCACTCGCTCCAAAAAGTGCAAGAAGCGCAGCCTGACAGTAGTCTCATCACTAGGACTCTCTGATCCGGTAGTTTCGATCACTTTAAGTTCTTCAAAAACACTGTCCACATAATGAGTCATTAAATCAACAATCTCTTCCGATAATGGCAGCGTCTCATCTCTTAAGTAGTCAAGTACAGTCTCAACAAGATGAGCATTCTCCTGCATAGATTTGAAATTTATTAAGCAGGCAGAACCTTTTAATGTATGGACAGAACGATAAACTGAATTAAGATTTTCTTTACAATTCTCCCCCTTCGCAATCAGATTGAGACACTCAGATGCTTGCTGAAGATTCTCAAAGGATTCTAGTATGAAATCATTTAATAATTCGTTCTTCGCTATCATAGGTTTAAAAAATTCCTGTGCGTGTGATTTTCATTTCGAGGTATCATAATCATAAACGAGTATCAGATAATTATCTCATAAGAATTTTTAAGGAAAAAAAGTCATGACTCACGATATCGATTCAGAATTTATTATCGAATCACTCGAACTTTTGGAGCAAACAGAAGAAAACCTCCTTCAGTATGAAAGTTCCAAAGAGAAGGATGAGTGCTATAAAGTTATTCTTCGCTGCTTACATACGCTTAAAGGCGCCTGCGGTATGTTCGCTCTTGATGAGCTAGAAAAAGGCTTTCATCACTTCGAAGATCTCATTATAAAGAACCGAGATGTAAAGCCTCTAAAGAATGAACTCATTGACTACCTACTCACTGGTATAGACAAGGCCAGGGCCGCTTTCCAAACGGACATGAATCTCAAGTACCCTCTCATTGACCCAACCGTAGAGAATACTCCCAAGGAAAGTAGTCAAAACAAACCCGTCACTCAGGCACCGCGAAAAGTAGTTCAAAGAGAACAAGGAAGACCTAGAATCTACATCGTCGATGATGAACCAGGAGTTCTTAAATACATTAAGGAAATCCTAGAAGAAGAAGGTATTGAGAGTGTGTGCTTTGAGGATGCGAACCTCGCCATAGACAACCTTAAGACAGATCACCCCGATCTTGTTATCACCGACCTTCAAATGCCAAAGATGGGTGGACTTGAATTCATTCGTGAGACGAGAAAGTTCTACACTCAATTGCCGATCATCATCGTTTCAGGCTTTGTGACTAAAGACGCTTGTATCGAGGCCCTAAGTCATGGTGCTTCAGGTATAATTGAAAAGCCTTTCAACCCAGAACATCTCATTTCCATGTCTAAGTTGAATATTCAAAAGTATCGCTCTTATAAGCTTTTGAGTCGAAGCATAAAATATATGCAGTATCAATTTAGTGACTTAGATCAGTATCTGGCCTCACAAGGACAGGAATACTTGCGCGACAGTCTTAAAAATGAACTGCAACAGATTATCATTGAAAAGCGACGCCTAGATAATCCAAACAAAGACCTCTAAAGTTCGCCACTTTTTAAAAGTGGCGAACTCGAAAGACCCAAGCCAATGAGATTTAGCACGATTTATATCGCTATTTAATTAACTGGCGAAAGACTTAAACAATCGTGCTAACTCTGCCTTGAAGCTCTCATAATCAATCTTTATAACTCTCTCCATATGAACAACAAATCTCAGGAGAGAAAGATGAAAAACGTATTACTCGCTACTGTGGCCCTCTACTCAATGTCAGGCTTTGCTCTAACAAAAGTCATCACACCTTCAATGCTTTTAGAAAATGGCTTTGAATTTGAAAGCGTTAAAGTTACAAATATCTGTCAACAAGCGGATGGATCATTTAAGACAATCACCCCTGCCAGCAACAAATGTGTCACTTACCGTAGAAACTTCAGATCACGTCATGCATATCTAAATAGCAGTAATGGCTGCCTAATCACGGGCAAGCTTCACCTCTTTGGCCCTGAATATAAGACTAAGGGCGAATGCACGGCCTGGGGACGCCAAGACGGTGATAATGGCTGTACAAATATTAGCTACTCTGAAGTAAAGGCTCCAACAACCTACACTATCAAAAAAGTATCTATGAAAAGAGTGCAAGGAAATGAGGGTGGAGCTCAATACGAAGTAGATCAAGTTCTCTCTTCTTGGACACACACAATCCCAGCTTGTAACTAGGTCTAAAGAACCTAAGGGCAATAGGAGTTTTTACACACCTATTGCTCTTAGGACTTGTAAACGGCATATTGCAAAATAAAATTTCCAACATTGGCATGCATTTATGATGAAGCTTATCTCAGGCCTTCTAACCTACACTTTCGTCACCCATTGCTATGCCTATCAAGACTTTTCGCCAAAAATTAAAATGCGCCTAACTTCATTGCGGGTAAGTGAGCTTTGCTTTGAGCAAGGTTATGTGCGTGCGAGGGATGAGCGGCTTGCCCAAATTGAGCATATCCCGGCAATTAGTGTGGAAGAGCTCTTAATAAGTGATCAACGCACGTTCCATCGTTATAGATTCATTGCTCCGACTGGTGAATACTACAACCCTCTTTCAAAACAAGTAGAGACTTACAATATCAAAGAATGCTCTGAATTCATTTTGAATCCATACAATAAAGAAACTATCCTCCAAAGAAAGGCGAGCCCGGCAGAGGCCGTATTCTATAGCAACCTCCTTAACCACAATATCAGCAACAGCTATTTTGAAAGTTGGTCAAATGCGAAGGAGGGCCTCACGGACTATATTGAAAGCGAGCTTGAAGAGGCTAAAATTGAGCTAATTAGCACTCGCACAGAAATGGATTATCCTTTAGAGTTTGGCCAGTACGAAGTATGGAAGAGTCAGTTTGAGAGAGTCATTGGAGGCGAGCAAAGCGGTGGAGGCTCTGGCAAGGTTCTTATTAATCTCAAGATGAGCGCTGACGACTTAAAGAGAATACGCAAAGGTAACTCTAAACTAGAAGATATATTTGGACTAAAATCAATCTATCAAAAGGTAGTAAATGACGAAATAAAGCTTCCAAAATCGAAAATTTACGTTACCAAGGAAGGACTGTGACCCCAGTCACAGAGCTCTCAGACCTTATTCAAAACTACTTGTTAGAGAGGCCGCGACTCTCACTCAATGCAATTGCGCTTAGAAGTGATGTCCCTGAGACAAGCCTCAGAAGACTCTACAAGCGCGATTTAAAGCGCATGCCAAAAAACCAAACGGTCATCAAAATTCTTTGCTACCTTTATCAAACAGATAACCTCGCCGAGATTAGAAAACAAGTTCCAGAGAATCTGAGAAACTATATGAACAAGGAGTTTCTCCTTGAGGAGGACTCTGAGCGCGCGCCACAAATTAATCTTGATCGTTTCTTACCCGATCAAATCAGCTATCTCGTCTTTAAGCTTGCTTCTAATAGTTCAGGCGTAAAATATCAAGAAATTCTAAGGATGTTTGGAGAAATGGGAATCGACTCCATTACCAAGCTCGAAAAGGCGGCCGTAGTTAAAAGAGTAGACGACAGCTATATAAGTGCGTTTGAATCATTTAGGCTCTCAGATGATCGCTTTATTGATAATTTCAAAGCGGTGGCAAACTACATAAAGACTGACCCCGAAAAAAGACAAGCTCCCAATTTCTATTACAACCTCTCAGAGTCTCTCAATGAACAGGGGCTCAAAAAGATTCGCGACATTCAAATCAAAGCAACCAGACAAGTGCTGAAAATAATGAGTGACAAATCTAATCACGGTGTAATTCCAGTCTTTAATCTTATCGCAATCGACACCCTTAACTAGACTGCCAAGCCCTCTCTTTGTTAGACTGACTTCATGAGAAAAAATATATTCGTTGCCTTGGCCTCCCTCCTAATCTCTAGTGCTCTGTGTGCCAAAGTTAATTTCACAATTCTCCACACCAATGATCTACACAGCTATTTCGATGGAGTCCTCGAAAATAGTGATGGGTCCATTGTTCAACGAGGAACCTACTCTCGTCTCGCCTGGGCGGTGAAAAATACAAGGGCCGAAAAATTAAAATCAGGTGATGACTTCGTCCTACTATTAGATGCTGGCGACTTTTATTCGGGCACACTCTTTCACGCCCTCGCCCCTCGAGCAGAGATTTCAGACTTTCCCGAGTACGATTTCTTTAGAGAGTTAAGTTACGACGCTATCACCCTAGGTAATCATGAGTTCGATGCCAAAGATCAGGGTTTCTACGTGATGATGGATAAGATTTCCAAGCGTAAGGTCGAAGTTCCCGTTGTCTCTACTAACTTTAAAACACCCAAGGACCTCTCTCACATCATTCGCTCTTCTTACCTCAAAGAGTATAAGGACGCAGAGGGAAAAAGTCTCATGAAGATTGGGTTCCTTGGTGCGCTTGGGCCTAATGGCTGCAAGGTGAGTAAGGGGATGCGCCAAAAACTAAGCTTTCACGGCTTTAGTGACCAAGATAATAAAGAGCGCTGGAGCGAGCTTTATGATCTTTTAAAAAAGGAATCTCAACAGCTAAAAGACGAGGGCGCTGATATCATCATCCTCATGCTCCATGGAGGTGGTGAAGAGGATGAGTTGATCGCCCGTGAGATTCCTTTGATTGACGTTATCATTGCTGGCCACACTCACGAGGTCTACGTCAAAAAAGTAGCAGAAACAGTTGTGGCCCAAGCAGGGCATTACGCCAAGCACTTAGGCGTCCTCCCTTTTCAATGGGATGGGCAGCACTTGAGTCTCAGAGAAGAGATAAAGGACGGGAAATTCACCTTAGATATTGAAGAGAAATTTGAAAAAGACCCAACAATTGAAGCTCAAATAAAAGACTATCAAACTAAAATTGACAAGATCTTAGAAGACGAAGGACTTCCAAAGAGCACTAATATCGCCTTTCGCTCGAAGAAAGAGCTGAGTAAGAAATTTGTTTTTAACAGCGAGCTTGGGAGCTTTGTCACGAGCAAGGTAAAAAGCTCTCTCAATGATCACGATCCAAGTATTGATCTCTACTTCACTACCCTTGGCCTCATCAGAACCGGGCTCCTTAAGGATTACGATTATAATACCTCTGAAGTTTTTAAAATTCTTCCACTGGGTTTTGGTGAAAACTATAAACTTGGCACACCGACAGTAAGCTTTTACCTGAGTAGGGATGAGGTGAGAAAACTCTTAGAATTTCTAATCATTTATTCTTCTTTTGATAAAAAATTTATGCCGGTTTTTTCAGATTCACTTAAAGTAAAGATACGACCTTGGGGCATACCCTTTATTAATAAAATCTCAGAGCTCTCTCTTAATCAAAAAGAATTTAGTGAATGGCCCCCTCTTATACATGTATCAACAAATGCCTTCGTCTTTAAGTATATTTCTTTTGTGAATAAGAAGTCCCTCGGTCTGGTTGAGCTCATCCCCAAAGATAAGAATGGGCAGAAGCTCTCTCAAGTGAGGACATACCAGGGGGAATTTTCAGAACTTCTTAGTGGGCTTTTAAAAGCTGCTCAATAACTTCACCAGGTGTGTGGTAGCAACTTTTACGATTCAAACTCACCCCACTTCTAAAGTACTCTAGCAGATCCTCACGCACCCCTTCGAAGGTGAGCTCGCTCAAAAAAAGTTCTTTTTTCAAGCGAAGCCCTTGAAAGCGCTTTGAGAGTGCTCTCATTTGCTTATAGCTGAGCTGCTCACCATGGGCGAGTCCGGGCAAGATGATTTGTTCCCACGTCGTCAAGAGATGATAGGGATGAACGGACTGTGGTACATTTTTAATGTAATAGAAAATATCTTCAGTGGACTTAGAGCTGAGCACTTTTAGGGCCCAATTTTCTAAGGGAATAAGCTCGAGTGGAGCGCGAGGTTTGTTCACCAAACTTGCACTAAAGCGCATTTTAAACTTAGAAAAAAGTTCTCCCTCTTCTTTAGAGAGCTCTGTGATCATCATTGAAACTCTCTCTGGCTCGCTTAAGTCTCGGTTTGAGAGAAGTTGCTGATAGATCGGACTGAGTGCATCTTCCTCTTTAAGAAATCGTCTGAGGCCAGCAAGGCTAAGATCGTTCTTTCTAAGACCAAAGAGCCTCACCACAGTATCAATAATTCCCCCTGCTCTTACTCTGACTGCTTGGTCCTCAGAGATATATGCGCCACTAATAAAGTCTGAAGCACTCTTTAAAGAGAGCGCATTTCTTACCTCGCGATCAAGCGCACGGTAGGCACGAACTCCCTTAGAACCACCCAAGATCTTTCTCATCTCAATTTCAAGCTTTATGCGAGCAATGGTTTGATAGACAAAGACTGTTGGAGGATTAACCGGGGCGGCAAAGATCATCGCCCCAAGATAGGGCTGACCAAGCATAGTTAGTGTATAAGGCACGACATAGTTGAGAATATTGACGATCACGAGTGCTCCCATCAAAGTCACGCCCTTGGCCCTGGCAACAGGTCTGAGTTTTCGCCAGGTTTTAAGGTGTAGCTCAGAGAGCTCGCTCCACTTGAGATGCTTAAAAAACTTTCTAAAAACGTTCTTATCACTGCTACTGAGTTCACCAATTCGCATCTGCTCTTCGATATATTTCTCTGTGATGGCCCTAAACTCCAAGGCCCAGCGGCGATTGAATTCTTCGTGCTCATACCCCGCGCGCTCGAGCCCACCGAGGGCAATTTCTAAACGTTGATTGGTTTGAATCACCGTATTCATAAGCCTAAGCTTTAAATCGACGCGATCATGGATGAGTCCAACCTCTTCTTCTAGAGAGGAAGCGCTAAGGTTTAGTGAGAATGTGAATAAGATGAAAATTAGTAATCGCCTCATCGACTTCTTATCGGAGAGATACTTAAGAATCTTTTCGTTTTTTCCGAATATATTTTATGACTAGAATGCTCCCCCTCATTCTCATAACACTCACCCTTACTGCTTGTTCAAGTACCCCTAACCTTTTGGGAAGAAGTCCCTCCTCCCATCCAGAAAGTTGTGAAACGCTGGTGAGAGAGCTCGTAGTGAGTAGGCCAGGGCCTAGCTATAAGCTAAGTGATTTTGATGACTTAGATACAAGCTTTATTGCCCAAGAGCCGACCCTTCAAAGACTAGTGGACCTACATGAGGCAGGGGCAAACCGCGAAGAGACTCGCATTGCTCTGGCCCTTTTAAAAGAAAAGCATCCAGACCTCCCCCCGCGCGAGCTCGCTCGGCGCTACGTTGACCTGCTGAGTGACTGCAGCTTTTAGTGTCTAAGATTTAGACACCTCTAAAATCTTCGCCCACCCCACCTAACGGGCCTACCAGAACTGATAGACTCCAAAGAAAAACTCTCTCGAGGTATTTCTTATGAAGTCGATGATCATTCTAGCGCTAACTCTGCTATCTTTTAACTCATTTGCAAAAACTGTTGTCGACACTCAAGTTGATGAGTTCGGTCAGAGTACGGCCACCACCATCACACTCACGGGAAGTGAGGCCAAGAAGATTTGGGACTTTCTCATTGAGCGCTCACAATACACCGGAAGTTTTATCTCTCAGGATGCCGCCATGGGAAAATCATTTCTCAGTGCACCTGGAGTTCAGTGCCAGGCCTTAAATATTGGTCATCTAGAAGGTGAGTCCGTAAACCTAGAAAAAATTTATCGCTGCTCACTAGAGTTTGGCGAAAATGGAGCGATCAAAATCTAATCACCCCATTCATCTAGAATATGAAGAGCGCTAATTAAAAGATACAAATTCGCCATCAAGTGGAGAATTCACGCGAAGCGCTTTATCTCTTGTTTTTAAGAAATCGGACAAGCTTTCACGCGTCGTTAAACAATGGTTGACGGCTTCATGATGCGTTGTAATGATTTGAGCATCATTTGTGTAGTCAACAACTGCTTCTACGTCTTTCTCATCCATGATTATTGGAGGAAACCCTTCAACAACCGCCCCACCCGCATTGAGAATGATGACAGCTGGATCATACTTATCAATACTTTCTTTAACGCTATCATTCCAAACGCTGTCGCCAGCGAGGTAAATCACTTTCTCAGCGGGATGTTTTAAGATAACACCACAAACCTCATCTAAAATATCTATTGCCTTAACAGTCTCTGGTGTTCCATGCATGCCAGAGGTCTTTATCATCGTAATTCCTTCCCATTCTGTTTTATCCTCTAAGAGTCTTACATTAGTAAAACCACCCTTTTCAAAATATTCTCTCTCTTTTTGGTTCTGACAAAAAATAAGCATATCTTTTGGGATCTGCTCCTGAGCCTCATCATCCCAATGATCAGGATGAAGATGAGTGACGATGACCGCATCAACATTGATAATTTGATTCATCGGAATTGGAAGTTCTACTAGCGGGTTTCGAAGGTGTGAGTTTGCTGTTCCCTCAAAACCAGGATAGGTGCCCTTTGCCGATAACATTGGGTCCACAAGTATTCTTTTACCAGCATAGCTTATAATTACGGTTGCATTTCTAATTTGTTGAATTCCTGAGATATTCTGCATAAGTTCCTCCTTTAGTTAAACCATGGTAAAGTGTGAAGTAGCTCTACAGTCAAGGGATCAAATGAAAATAAAAGAACTGGAAGAAAAAACTGGACTTACTAGAGATACCATTAGGTACTATGAGAAAATTAAACTGCTCAATCCCCCGGCACGTAATATGAATGGCTACCGCGAATACTCAAGTGAGCATCTAAACGAAATTGAATTTATCATAACAAGTAAGAAGATCGGCTTAAGTCTAGATGAAATAAAGCTTGCACTTCAAAATATGCGCAAGCTTGGAAGACTATGTGATGGGGTTAAAGAAGACCTTGAGGAAAAGAAAATGCAGATAAAGCTAGAGATAAAAGATAAAGAAAATGCCCTTAAAGATATTGATCAATTACTGCAAAAGCTTTCATGATACTCTAAAGTTTCAACGAACTAAAACGGACAACTTTTATGCCTTTTTTCATTCTCTCAAACTCAAAAATCTATAATCACAAATTCGACTACCTTAGTTTAAAAAGTGGTAGGAGACTTGAGCCCACGCTGCTGCCGACCCGCTCCTTGGTACCAAGTGACCGAACCGATTCGGTCACCAATACCTATGCAATCGAAGTCATGACTCAATCCCCCCTTACGCTTAGTCCTAGTGATAGTGCACAGAAAGCGCTTAAGCTAATGGACGAAATGCGTATACATCATCTTCCGATTGTCTCTGAGGGAAATATTCTCGGCATCGTCTCTGATCGTGATCTATTAAAGTTGAAGGACAAATCCTCACTATTAAAGTCGCAACTTGGGCTTGAGTGGTTTATGTCAAAAATAGTGATTCTCTGTGATGAAGAGACGCCCATTGATCACATTGCTAAAGTCTTTTGCCGCGAAAATATCAACGGAATTTTAGTGATCAACGAAAATCAAGAACTCACCGGAATCATCACTCACCACGATCTACTCAAGTGGATCTATAATGGCTGACTTTAGAAAGAGAGTTCAGTGCCCAAGTAAAATTCAGTGATACTCTTCTCATCTCGCTGTCTATAAATGTAGCGACCTCCCCAATTGATGGGGAGAATTCTAAATAACTTCGACTCAAATTCAACTTGCGCGCCAAAGCTTTGCATTGATTCATTTTGATAGCGTGACTCAATCTGCGTGTGATCATAAAAGAGTGTTCCAAATACTCTGCGAAGATAATAGAGCCCCCAGATATTGAGATCGGGGTAGGCCAGTGGAAATATATAATTTGTTGTGAATTTTCTATAATTAGCCACCGCTTCATAGTCATAGCCCCGGGAGAAAACATGGCCTAGGACATCGGCCTTCCAGGGAGTAAACTGATAGGCCGAGCGCAAGTCGCGCTGTTTTTCAAAGTCTAAAGTAAAAAAGAGTCCATCGTGACTAAAAAGGCCAGGTATCTGAAGCTTTACTCCCGCATAAAGGCGCATTCCAGAATAGGCCCCAACCTTGGTATTATGAGCATCGTCATAGCGCCCCTCAAGCTTTATCGCCCAGGGTGAAATGAGAGAGCGATAGGTCAGGTCTTTAAAAAAATTGAATTCTGCGCCAATTGAATAAATATAGAAAAAGCGATCAGCTCGAGCGAGGTTCACATTGGTTTCATTGTAGTCTTTAGCGTCAAGATAACTGGACCCAAAGCTCAAAGTATGCTCAAAGTTATAAAGTCCAGATCTTGAAATATAGGGAAGCGTGACCTTGAGACCTACGAGCTTTTCATTCCATTCCAAGTCATTGCCAAAGTTATATATATCCACATGCCGCTCGCGAATCTCACCAAGTAAACTAAAAATGGGATAGTACTTTTTATAGTCGATGCGGATATTACCAAAATTCTCATCTTCTTCTGAGTCTAGGCCATAGGCGGCGTTAATGCCCATGGTCCCAAGATAATTGTCGGTCGTAACCCCAATTTGAAAGCCTCTGCCGCCAATAAAGCTCCAAGAGTGAGGGAGAAAGAGGCGCTTATCGAAATCCCCATAGGACTCGGGGTGATAGTCGCCACTATTTTTACTAAAAAGCTCGCGGTGCTCGGTTAAAGGGGCCAGAGGCAACTTGCTATAATGATCTGAAGGATTGTCTCCTAAGTAATGATAGTTAGTGAGTTCACTCTTTTCAACCTGACGACACTGAGAAAGAGAAACTTTTGAAATATGCGACCCATAGCTATCCATCTCACTATAGTAGATATCTTTACCAGTTGAACTCGGCGACAAGGCCGCAATGGAAGTGTCCGTACACTTACTCAAAGTACCAGAAGGATCAACCTTAAAGATCTCTACTTTTCCTTTGTATTGTGCCTCAAATAAGATATTTCCTTTTGGATCTGTGCTCAGAGCATGAATATTATTTCTGGAAGGAGCAAGTATAGTTCGCGCCTTAGAATCAATGAGACTCACCAGGGCGATTTGCTTAAGCCCACGTTCGTCACTCAAAATAGCGACAACCTGATCTGAAGTGAGATAAGCAGCTTCAGCAAAATTATGATGGGTCATCTTCACTCTACGCTTAGGAACACCCTGAAGGTCATATTCGTTTAGCACCCATTCTTGATCGTCTGTAAAATGAACAGCGACAAAACGAGTCCCATCGCTATTGAGTCTAGGGGCATAGAGACGCTCACCATCCACTAGTTTATGGCGCGCTCGCGTCAACAGGTCAATGCGATAGACCACGGATGTACCTTTGAGGCCATAGCGACTATCGGGATGAAACTCAGTGTAGAGGCCACTCGAACCTGCGGCATGAAATTGCTGTAGATCACGATCAATAGGAATCTCACTGATCACTTCAGTCTGTGCGCCCCTTCTTCTTTTTAACTGAGTGTAACTACCAAGCGAAGAATGAAGATAGTAGAGGCCATCTCCAATGGCAAAAGGATAGAAATTTTCGCGGTAGTCAACTCGCTTAATTTTAGAGAGCTTTGAATTTTTATCGCCTGACCAAGCGCCTTGGAGCTCAGTCATCGTTTGATTGTAGAAATCTTCAAAGCTCACACCAGCAATACTCTCAAAGGCGGAATAAATGCGATAGGGGTGCGGGATACTGGCAACCTTTTCCATGACCTTGGCCCAGAAGTTTTCACCAAAGCGCTTCGTGGCACTAGAGACGAGAACGTATCCATAGACATAGTGATTAGGAAGATAGGTATTATAAGTTCCGTTAATGAACTCATCGTAAGTGGGAATCTTACCACTTAACAAAATGGCTTTCAGGCGCGCTAAAAAGATGGGAGAGCGCCCTCTGCCAGCGTCGCTATACTTAGTCTCGGCCCAAACGCCGTCGCCCTCCATGAACCAGCTGGGAACACCCAGAGAGATCCCCAGCATTTTACCGAAGTCACCAAAGAGATAATCAGCAATATTGATAAGTCCCTGATCGAGATAATCAAATTGCACCACATGCCGATATTCGTGAATGGCCAGTGTTTGATACCACTCACTACCGCCCACAAATGGCGAAAAATTCGCAGCGGCAAACCACTCACTTCGGCGGGGTCCTAGAGTTACAAAACCGTTGGGTACGGCCACCTCGGGACGAATAATTAAGGTAAATAACAGGGGCTTTTTAATGTCGTAACTATCTCCAACCTTTGAAGAGTAGTGTTCAATGAGATTGGCAATATAAATGGATTCATCGCGCATGCTCTCTGGGTAGAGAAGATCGACGAATTCATTGTGAATGCGCTCCCACTTTATCGCCGGCGAGCTTTGAGAGAGATCAAGGGACTGGGCAAAGGAGTAAGTGCTGAGCGCCCAGAACAAGAAGGCAATATGTATTTTCATAAGAACCTGTAACTAGCTATTGTACAAAAACTATAAGCACTAGAATAGCTCGTGACAATGGGCGTGACGATGATATCATGCGAACTTAACCCCCTCGATGAAAAAGGAAAAAAAATATGTCTGAACTAGCTCAAATTCCCTTTGCTAATGCCAAAGGTGAAAGCCAAAAATTAAGTGACTTTAAAGCAAAAGCTTACCTCGTTGTAAACACAGCATCAAAGTGCGGTCTTACCCCTCAATATGAAGGATTAGAGAAAATTTACCAAGCATATAAAGATCTGGGTCTGATGGTGATTGGCTTTCCCGCCAATGAATTTCTCGCTCAAGAGCCTGGCACGAATGAAGAAATCCAAGAATTTTGCTCTCTCAACTACAACGTCACCTTTCCGGTAATGGCCAAGACTGTGGTTAAGGGTGAAGGGATTCACCCCTTCTTTGAAAAGCTCATTCATGAAAGTTTTGAATACATAAAAAATAGTGAGCCCAAGTTTGAAAAGCTACTAAGCGACAATGGTCTGCTCACAGGTGCTAGTGAAGATATTAAATGGAATTTTGAGAAGTTTCTACTCGATGCCAATGGCAGACTAGTGGCCCGCTTCTTTCCAGACATCACACCTGATGATGAGCGCGTAAAAGAGAAAATTCATGCCACACTAGCGGGCTAAGAGAGAATTTCTTGTCGAAATTGTTCATAGAGGACTCCGTCGGTGACTCCTGCTTTTCTTGAAGCAGGAGAAGTCGAGTTCATCAGCACGCAGGAAATCTCTCGTTGATTAAGTTTAAGAGTAAAGCGAGACAGGGCACGTTTTTGCTTGCCAACTGGCCAGTCACAGCGATGACCTTCTTCTCGCAAATAGCGCTTAAATGTCTCAAAGGCACTTGAAGCGCCTGAGTATCCACTCAAAAGAATTTTCTCAATTTCACTTCGACTATTAAGTAGGCCCAAAACGTCCTGATACTCTTTAATGCGAATATCTTTATCAAGTGAGCTCGGTTTGAGACGCTCAATTTTTCGTCCCATATTAATCATCGCTAGGTTGAGAGTTCTCATAATCTCAACCCTCTCAGCGCGAAGCTCCTTCGGTGCTAAATCGGTGTGCAGTGAGACACGCGCGATGCGCGCTAAAGTAGGCCACATTCGATTTTTAAAATTGGGATAGAAAAAATCAAAGTCCCTCACTTCTTTGCGAGGAAGATATGACCCTACAATCAGCGTTCTCACAACGGGAATTTCAATCTCCCATACTGGATGGACTTCTATTAGTTCACTCACATCACTTCCTTGCAGATTGGACGCTAGGCCCTCTATACTAGTGTAGCAAAAAGGAGACGTCGTCAAGATGAAGCAGGACATAATTGCAATTCAAACTCAGGGTGCAGGACTTTATCTCATCACCGATAAAATCATTCAGGCCCTAGGCAGTAATCTTCCAGACATGGGCCTTTTAAACCTCTTCATCCAGCACACCTCAGCTTCATTACTGATCCAAGAAAATGCCGACCCTACGGCGAGAGAGGACATGGAGGAATTTTTCAATCGACTGGCCCCAGAAAATCAAAGCTGGCACCAGCATACGATGGAAGGACCAGACGACACAACTTCTCATCTCAAGTCCGCCCTCACCCACACCTCCCTTAACATTCCTATCACTAAAGGGAGACTCGGACTCGGGACGTGGCAAGGGATCTACCTCTTTGAGCATCGGCGCGCTCCCCATGAGCGCAAAATCATCTTAAGTCTCATGGGCTAGCTCTTAGAACTGGGCCTTAACAGTCAAACTCGCCAGACCATTTTGCACATCAATTGAAGACTGCATCCCCGCAAGATGCGTCAGGTCTGACACAATCACATCAGTGAAGTGATTATTAAATTGAACCAATTTTTGGCCGCTTGATCTCACTCCTTCAGAAACGCAATACATCAAAGTGACCTTAGTTTGCTCACGCGCAGTACTCTTAGCAATATCGACCCATACATCGACTGTAAATTCGCGCTCACCACAGTAGACGCGATACCACGGGACGTGAGTGAGGAGCTTGTGCTCACAGGAGGTGCCGCTGCCATCACTGTCAGTAAACACAAAGGTTAATTGATCAGGATAAAAGCGAATGACTTTTTCACCCGCGGCCTGTGCACTAAAAATGGATAAGAAAAGAAAGATTGAGATGAATAGTTTACTCATGATTTGTCCCCTTAATATGAAGAATTATCCCTTGTTTGGCGCTAAAACTCGAGCAAAGTAAGAATTCATTAGAGACTCTTGACACTCCCAATATTCATCCCATCTTATGGACATAGGAGGTTCTATGTCTCACACATTCACGCCCTGCCCTCACTGCCACGCGCTTAACAAAATCAACCGTGAAAAGGCGCGCAAATCCACTCCGACCTGTGGAAAATGCCAGCATGAGATTAAGCTGGAAGGTTTTGTATCCGAGGTAAATGCTATGGATTTTCAGCGCCTGATAGCAAAGAGCGACCTTCCGGTAGTGGTCGATTTTTGGGCGTCTTGGTGTGGTCCCTGTCGCATGTATGGCCCAGAATTTATTAAAACATCCATTAATAATGAAAAAGCGGTTTTTATCAAGGTCAACACCGAAGCCGAGCAACACCTGGCCTCTAGCTTAGGAATTCGTGGCATTCCCGCTACCGTTATATTTAAAGGTGGAAAAGAGGTGGCCCGTCAAAGTGGCGCGATGAGTTCAGATCAACTTGGCCAATTTATCGAGCAGGCGATTCGCTAGTCACATTTTCACTGGGGATCAAACGCTCGACTAGACTTGAAATCTTCTTTCGAAGAGGAAAGACCACAATCACAGTCACCACATTAAAGGCCAAGTGAGCATTGGCCGTTTTCTGCGCCAGAGTGGCATCACCCATTTTGATAAAGTCGATAAAGGGGTGCAGAAGTGGAAGAAAGAGGACAAAGCCCAGCATGTTCATGATAAGATTGGCGACGGCCGCTTGTTTAGCCCCCCGGTCAAGTGAGAGCGAGGCCAGCAGCGCGGTTCCCGTTGTTCCAACATTCGCTCCGATAATCATCGCAATGGCCAAGTCGAGGTTGAGCACTCCTTGCCCCACTAAAACCACAATGAGACCAGTGACTACTGAGCTAGATTGTAAAAGAAAAGTTGTAATCACCCCCGCCAAAAGCCCCCAGTAAATAGATGAAGGCGTCAGTAGATAGGCCCTCACAAACTCAAATTCCTGTATATGAGAGAGCTCACCTCGCAAGAGATTGAGACCATAGAGCAGCAGACCAAAGAAAAAAAGTGGCTTTCCAAATAAACCGAAGCGATTTTTAAAAAAATTTATCGCGTAGCCAGCAATCATGAAGAGCGGGCCTAGATTGGCAAGTTTAAAGGCAATTAATTGCGCTGTAAGAGTCGTTCCAATATTGCTTCCCATTAAGATGGTGATGGATTGTGTGAGAGACATCGCTCCGGTTCCCACCAGCGAGACGGTAATCACTGAGACCGCGCTTGAAGATTGAATGATGGCAGTAATAAAAGCCCCAGAGAGAATTCCTAAAATAGGATTGAGCGTCGCCTTTTTTATCAGCGCTTGTGCTTGCTCTTTAAAAGTTGACTGAAGCTCATGAGCGAAAGATTCAATAGCAAAGAGGAAGAGAACAAGGGCGGCAAGTGAAGCGGTGAGAACGTGAAAGCTATTCATCGTTATTTCTTAGCGCAAGCTTCAAAATGCTTATTAAAAGCCGATAAAAATTTAGGGTACTTCTGGATAAACCCATTAGCGAAGTAAACACCAAGTGGGTGTGTACGAAAAAGAGTTTTCCTAAAAATACCGAGATCAACTTTTTTCTGCTCTTCTAATTCCTGGGCCACTAATTCGCTTACTAATATGCGAGCCACTCTGCGACTAGCAAGTGCTTTAAAGAGATCACTCGTCGATCGAGCTTCTACTTCAACATTAAAGTTCTCCTCCTTTAAAGTATGAAGCATGTTTGATCCCTTCATCGCCCCATATGAAAGCGACTTTAAAAGTTCTTGATTACTTGGGATCGTGAACTCTTTGTGCTCAAACCAAACCCAATTTTGTCGAAGGGCAAGTGTTGATAATGATGCATACTCATCACGAGATGTATTTTGAGAAGCGGCAAAAAAGCCATCCGCTTTTCCTTCCTTGGTATTAAGCTGTGCTCTATTCCATGGGACAACGCTTACTTCGAGCTCGATTGCGAGTTTGTGAAAGGCACAACGGACTGCACTTACCGATAAACCTCTAAGAACCTCTCCCTCAAGAAACTGGTAAGGTGGCCACTCTTGGGTTTGAAGATGAACTTTGCGAGGCATCTCTACTTGCGCAAGCAAAGTGAAAATCAATATTGTGAATAAATTTACGATCAACTCTTCCTCGAAGTGACTAGAAGCAGAATAAAAATCTATTCTACAGACTTTTAATGCTTATTCTAACTCCCGCTACCAGAGTAATCTACTATTGTTAGCAACTTTATCAACTAAGAGGACCCTATGAAGCATATAAAGTCAGAGAATAGTCAAATCGACCCCCAAATTTATGACCTCTATGATGAATTTGCTCACAGTGGCATGCCTCGACGAGAGTTTTTTGCTCGCGCTGCGGCCCTCACTGTCGTTGGGGGGCTCAGTGGTCTGCAAATGGCCAAGCTACTGCTCCCAGATTACGTTAAAGCGCAAGAGGTCTCCTTTAACGACGATCGTCTAAAGGCCAGCTATGTCAGCTATAATTCGCCGGGGGGGAATTCAGGAAAAATGCGAGGGTATCTCGTTAAGCCCGACGGCGCAGGTCCCTTTCCCAGCGTCCTCGTCGTCCACGAAAATCGCGGCCTCAACCCTTATATTGAAGATGTCGCCCGTCGACTTGCAGTGGAGGGCTTTCTCGCCCTGGCCCCGGATGCCCTTAGCGTCGTGGGTGGCTACCCAGGCAATGATGAGGAGGGAAAGATAATGCAGGCCAAGCTCGATCGCGAAAAAATTTATACGGATATGTACAATAGCGCCCTCTATCTTAAAAACCACGAGCTCTCTAATAAAAAGCTAGGGGTCACGGGCTTTTGTTTTGGCGGAGCGGTTTCAAACCATTTAGCAGTTCGAATGGGTGGGCAACTCCAGGCCGCCGTCCCTTTCTACGGTACGGCACCCGACTTAGCGCAAGTCGATCAAATCAAGGCTAAGCTTCTTATTCACTACGCGCAAAATGACCCGCGAGTAAATGAAACAATGAAGCCTTATAAAGAGGCCCTGGAAAAGAATAAGGTCTCATTTGAAATGCAAACTTATGAAGGGACTCAGCACGGCTTTCACAACTACTCCACTCCTCGCTATGACGAGAAAGCGGCAAAGCTCGCTTGGAGTCGCACTATCGCTCTCTTTAAAGAGACGCTCACCTAGTCAACGAGCGAGAAGTAAACTGTGGCCAGTGGGAGTGTGGGCAAATCATCCTTCATCACTAAGTACTGACCGTTTCTTGTTTCGAGCTTGCAAAAGGTTGCCGAGCCTTCGAGGGCGCTCGTCATTTGATTGCTTGCAATCTTCTCTTCGATCATTTCAATATGTTCATCACTACAGCCATCGGCCTGAGCAAAATCAAGAATAAGTTCGCGGCAGCTCTGAGAAGTGTCCTTCACTGTTTCTTGATAACTCTCAGTTTCACAGCCCATGGCCGCAGAGAGTACGGTTAAAGAAAGAATTGCACTAAGATTCAACAAAGTCTTTTTCATCTTTACATCCTTAGAGGAGTTAGTGAAGTCGGAATTTTTAACGATTGTTTCCAAGCAGACGAGTCCCTTTATAAAAACTATAAGCCTCACTGCTAACTAGCTAAAATTTCTTTTTAAAATACTTATAATTCTTACACGGCCACTAAAATTAAGTACTTCATTACTCGCAGTCGAGGTACTTAGGGGCATGCAAATAAATGTACGATTTCTAGATAATTTAAGACTCGAAGCCAGTTTTGATGACTACACCATCATGACTGACCAGCCTGTGCGCTATAAAGGCGATGGAACCGCTCCAAGTCCCTTTGACTACTTCCTGGCCTCATCTGCACTGTGTGCGGCCTATTTTGTAAAGGTCTATTGCAAGGCCCGGGATATCCCCACTGAAGATATTAAGGTCACGCAAAATAATATTGTCGACCCAGATAATCGTTACAATCAAATTTTTAATATTCAAATTGACCTACCGGCCAATATTTCTGAAAAAGATCGCGCTGGAATTCTCTCCGCCATGGATCGCTGTACAGTGAAAAAAGTGATTCAAACCGGGCCGGACTTTAAAATTGAAGCGCGAGACGTGCTTGGAAACGACGCCTCACTTGACTATCAAGTCTACTCTGAGACGGATTTTAAAACTCAAATTCTGGGCAAGGACTGTACGCTTGAAGAGACCATCACTAGAATGCGAGGGGTGCTTTCAAAGCTGGGCATTAATATTGAAATTGCCTCATGGAGAAACCCTGTTCCATACGTTTGGTCAGTTCATATTCGCGATGCCGACTCCCCTATTTGCTACACTAATGGCAAAGGCGCCTCTAAAGACGCCGCCCTCTGTTCGGCCTTGGGCGAATATATTGAGCGCATTAGCAATAACTACTTCTATAACGACTATTATCTGGGCAGTGAAATAGCGCGAGCACCATTTGTTCATTATCCAGATGAATCATGGTTTGAAATTCCTGAAGATAATTCGCTTCCAGAGGGTCTACTCGATCCTTATCTGAAAGAGATTTACGACCCTGAAGGTGAGCTTACTGCAAGCCACTTAATCGACACGAATTCGGGAAATTCTGAGCGCGGAATCTGCGCCCTGCCCTTCATTCGCCAGTCGGATGGGGCCAGCGTTTATATCCCCGTCAATCTTGTAGGTAACCTCTTTGTCAGTAATGGCATGAGTGCCGGTAACACTATTGCCGAGGCCCGCGTGCAGTGTTTGTCAGAAATTTTTGAGCGCGCGGTCAAAAATCAGATCATTCTCGAAGAAATGGCCCTTCCCGATGTTCCGGTCGAAGTTCTCGCCAAGTATCCAAAAATTCTTGAAGGCATTCAAGAACTTGAAAAGAAGGGTTATCCCGTCTTGGTTAAAGATGCCTCGCTTGGGGGTCGTTTTCCAGTCATGTGCGTGACGCTCATGAACCCCAACAACGGTGGCGTCTTTGCTTCATTTGGGGCCCACCCAAAATTTGAGGTGGCGCTCGAGCGAAGTCTCACTGAGCTTTTACAAGGAAGAAGCTTCGAGGGACTCAACGACACCTTCCCTCCCACATTTAATAGCTTTGCCGTTACTGAGCACAATAATATTATCGATCACTTCATTGACTCAACTGGCGTCATCTCATGGAGATTTTTTAGCGCTAAGAGTGACTATGAGTTCTGCGAGTGGAATTTCGCTGGAAGTACTGAGGAAGAATTTAGCTACCTAATGAGTATATTGAATGAGCTTGGTAAGGAAGTCTATGTAGCTGACTATGAAGAATTAGGTGCTGCCGCCTGCCGTATCATCGTGCCTAATTACTCAGAGATCTACAAAGTCGAAGACTTAGTCTGGGACAATCACAACCGCGCACTAGACTACCGCGAAGACATCTTAAATCTTCACTCGCTGGGCCAAGAAGAACTACAAAATCTTATGGGTCGACTTGAAGAGAGTGAACTCGACGACAATATGCCCATTTCAGAACTCATCGGAATCGCCTTTGATGAAACAACTTCGTGGGGACGCCTCACCATTGGAGAACTCAAGGCCCTATCTTATCTCGCCCTTGGTGACTTTGAAGCTGCCAAAAACTTTGTCGAGATGTTTCTCACCTTTAACGATAGCACCCCAGAGCGAAGACGCTTTTACCAGGCGCTCAACGTGGTCTTGGATATTGCCATCGAAGAACTCGACTACGAGGACTATCAAGCAAACCTAGTGCGCATGTACGGATCTGAGCTGATAGAAATCATCGAAGCTTCTATGGATGGTGAAATGCGCTTTTATGGACTCCCACCAACAAATAGTGAACTGATAGGACTCGACAAACACCTTCGACTCATTGAAAGTTATAAAAAACTTCAAGTGGTGCGCGAGCGTGCCTATGAGCAAAATAAACCTAGAAGCTAAGGTGTTCTAATGCTTCCCAGTGTCTTCTTACCAGGCACGCTGTGCGATGAGCGCGTCTTCTCGCTCATAATCAGTGAATTCCCTTTTCACGAGGTCGTGAGCTTGCGACTGGATAGCTCCATCGAAGAGATGGTTGAGCGCGTGGCCAGAGTGGGTTACCAAAAATTCAATCTGATTGGCTTTTCCATGGGCGGCCGAGTGGCCCAGGAGTTTGCGCTTAAATATCCAAAGCGCGTGGAAAAGATGGTAGCGATCGCTTCTTCAAGTGATGCCTACCCAGAAAGAGAGCGCGAGATCGTGAGGGCGGCGCTTCCTATGATTCACAGAGGAAACTTCAAAGGCATATCTGAGCGCCGACTTAAAGAATATCTCAGCCCCGAGTCTTATCAAAAGCAAGAAATTAAAGACCTAATTCAAAAGATGGCGGGAAGTGATGCTAAAGAGGTTTATCTGCGCCAACTCGCAGCGATCTTGGATCGGCCAGATTGTTTCGTGCAGATGAGAAATTTAAAAGTACCAGCGCTCTTTATTGCGGCCAGAGCGGATCAGATTATTTCCCTGGAATCCATTAGAGCTTCGGCACACAATGCTCCAGGAGCAAAGTTAGCGGTGATTGAAGAGTCCGGTCACTTCATTCCCCTCGAAGCACCCGACGAGCTGATTGAATTAATAGATCAATTTCTAGACTAAAGGATAAGTAATGAGTCACTTTAATCAAATGGCAAGCCAGTGGGATACCCCAGAGAAAATTCAAAAAACCCAAAAGCTGGCGGGGAAAATTAAAAATAAACTAGATCATTTCAAGTACTCTTCTGTGCTTGATGTCGGGTGTGGAACAGGTCTATTGGGCCTTGAGTTTGTACACGCAGACACTTCTCTCTTGGGAATTGATACCTCTCCTGGAATGCTAGAGGTTTTTGATGAGAAAACCAAAGATAACCCGCAAATTGAAAGTCTTTTGTGGAATCTTGAAGAGGCACCCCTTGAGCGAGAGTTTGATCTGATCGTCTCGGCTATGGCCTTTCATCACCTAGACCATCCTGATGAAGTTCTCGGTAAGTTAAAAGCGATGCTTAAGCCGAGCGGAAAAATTGCCATCGTAGATCTTGATCAAGAAGATGGCAGCTTTCATCCCGATCCAAAGAAGATGGGGGTAAAACATTTTGGTTTTTCCAAAGAGACGCTCTTTAAATGGGCGCAAGAGCTTGATCTAACGCTCAAGCACTCAATTATCAATACCATAGAGAAAAACGGGCAGACTTACGGACAGTTTCTCGCCCTCTATGAGCGCGGCTAATCACTTATTGCGAAGTGAGTCCACTATACATCACAAACCAAAGATAGAGGACAAGCACGAGAGCAGCGATTTTAATGAGTATCGCCTTGGGGCGTAGAGGTCTTTTCATCCCCTCATCCTAGCAATCGAGTCACCCATTTGGCGAGACATTCATGCCTCATTTTAGAGACTAAATCTAGACAGCTGCCAGAGGATAGGCCTAGGCGCGCTCAAGCGTTCTATAGTTTTACAATGAGCAAGCAGGTCCTTCTTATTCTTGGCAATCAGCTTTTTGATTCAAAGTACTACAAAGAGTACAAAAATATTCCTGTCTTTATGGCCGAGGCCCACGAGCTTTGCACTCACTTTAAATATCATAAGCATAAAATCCTGCTCTTTCTAATTGCAATGAGAAGATATCGTGACGAACTTCAAGAGCAGGGTTTCTGCGTCAACTACCATGAACTTCCAGAGAAAGAATCCTCCTATATTAAAACCCTCGCTCATTTTTTACAAGATGAAGAGGCGACTGAGCTCATCACCTATGAAATTGAAGATCTCTTCTTTGAAAAAGAGATCACAAAACTAGCAAATAAACTCTCAATCAAACTAACAATTCTGCCCTCTCCCTTTTTTATGGTGAGTCGCGAAGATTTTAAAGAGTATTTAAAATCGGTCAAAGCTCCTCTGATGAAAACTTTCTATGAGCGCTTGCGCAAGCAGACGGGAATACTCATGGAGAATGGCTCTGCGCTGGGTGGCAAGTATAGTTATGATAGCGAGAATCGATCAAAACTTCCTAAGGACAAAGAGCCTCCAGGCCTAGACTTTCCCAAGCCTAAAGACATCCCCTACTTTAGCGAGGTCGCTGATCTTGTTGAGCAGAACTTTTCATCACACCCGGGAGAGGTCTCAAACTTTTGGCTGGCGACCAATCGAGAAGAGGCCCAAAAAGTTTTTGCAGGATTTCTAGGCCATCGACTGGTTCATTTTGGGGACTATCAAGACGCAATCACTCAACGCTCTGACTTTGTTTACCATTCAGTTATTAGTCCCTATCTCAATATGGGGCTTCTAACTCCACAAGAAGTGGTTAGCGCCGTTGAAGAGAAATATCAGAAAAACGATAAGATTCCCCTTAATGCGGCCGAAGGATTTATTCGCCAAGTTATGGGCTGGCGTGAATTTGTCCGCGGCATCTATCAAAACTACGATTATGAGCTGCAAAAAAGTAATTTCTTTTCTCACCAAGAGAAACTCACCCCGTCTTGGTATGAAGGTAGCACAGGAATTCCTCCACTTGATGATGCCATCAAAAAAACTATCAAGTATGGGTATGCTCATCATATTGAGCGTCTCATGATACTTTCAAACCTGATGCTCCTGTGTGAAATTCACCCACAGGAAGTCTACCGCTGGTTTATGGAACTCTTTGTCGACTCCAGTGACTGGGTCATGGGCCCAAATGTATTTGGCATGGGACAATTTAGTGACGGTGGAATTTTTGCCACCAAACCCTATATGTGCGGCTCTAACTATCTTTTAAAAATGAGCGACTACAAAAAAGGTGACTGGTGTCTCGTGGTTGATGGGCTCTACTGGAGATTTATCGAGAAGAACAAAGAGTTCTTTACCAGCAATCATCGTCTCTCAATGATGGTGCGCACCCTAGAAAAAATGAAGACCGACCACAAAGAAGAAATCTTTGCAGCTGCGAAGAGTTTCTGCGAGAATAACTTTCAACTAAAATGTATTAAAGAGAGATTATTATGAAATTCTATCTCAAGATCCTCACCCTCTTCTCACTTATCGCCTCGGCACCAATTTTCGCCGAAGGCCAGTCCGTCTTTAAAGGACAAGAGCTCAAGCTGATACGTGGAGAAGACTTAAAAGAAGCAGATCTCAAGGGGAAAGTTGTCCTCCTGACCAATATCGCCACTCAATGCGGCTATACAGGTCAGCTTGACGACTTAGAGTCCCTCTACCAAAAGTATAAAGAGAAAGGCCTTATTGTGATTGGTATTCCAAGCAATGACTTTGGCGGTCAAACCCCTGAAGGAAATGAAGAAGTGGCAAAATTTTGTAAACTCAATTATGGCGTCACCTTCCCTCTCACTCATAAACAAGTGGTGAGCGGTAATGAGAAGACCCCATTATTTCAGACTCTTCTAAAGGAAGATCCTAAGCAAATGGGCGAGATCAAATGGAATTTTGAAAAATTCTTAATAGATAAGCAAGGTAAGCTTATCGCTCGTTTTCGCTCAGACACAAAGCCCTTATCAAAGGAAATTACCCAGGTGATTGAGAATCAGCTCTAGAGGCCCGGAATGGAAATTATCAGAAAATATAAAAAGCTCTCGACCTGGGACTTTTTAGAGCTTGTCGATAGTGAGTTGGCCCATGGGAGTTCGCCTTCATTAGAAGAATATATTTCTTACCTAGACGAGCTTAAAATGCGCGCCTATGAATCGATCTCTGAAGGTGAAATTTATAAGATCAAGCTGCGTATTAAGCGCTTAACTGAGAGTGCAAAAGAAAAACTCACTAACAGTGAAGTAAAGAGCCTCTTAGAGCTCACCCAGGAATTAAACTCTCTCTAGTGTAGTCCTAAGCCTTGATTCATCTGCGCCCTCGCCTTATCCCTGAGAACGAGGGCATCTTGCCAATTACTTTCGTGCTCTTGTCTTGAGACGGGTATTATTTCTCCAATTGTTACTTCAAGTGTATTTCCTGGCGCTGGATAGAACCGCTCTTCACCCAAAATACATCCCGTCCCTTTTAGGGCCACGGGCACAATGGGTAACTCATTATTTAACGCTGTTACAAAAGCTCCCATGTGAAAGCGAAGGAGCTGGGCTTCACGAGCAAATGTCCCTTCCGGAAAGAAGACGAGCGAGATTTTTTTCATTTTCTGTGACTCTTGTGCCGACTTGAGTTCCTCAAGCGCTTTCGCTGACAAATCTCGCTCGACAAAGATTGTATTTAAAAGGGGAAGAACTTTTCTAAATACGATGTTGTTTAAGAGCTCCTTTTTTGCAATAAAAATCAATGGTCGCTCAAGGACTAGCGACAAAATGGCCGAATCAATATAGCTATGATGATTGGCCACAAAGACACAGGGCTCATCAATAGATGGCAGATTCTTGCGCCCTTTTAAGCTCAGCTTGATGCCGGTACAAAAGAGAAAAGTGCTAATGAATTTTCTCATCCCCTGCCACTTTTTCTTTTCAGGTGCAGCAACCACCCACAAAGTAACAGGAAGAAAGAAAATCGCCATCATGAAAAAGAAAAAGCTACTATAAAAAAAATTGCGACCAAAAGTATAAGTCTTAGTTAAAGCCATTTGCGCTTTTAAAAGCGCTACTCTAGAGACAATTTTCATTTGAATTAAAATCGGTCTATTGTCTTCGTCGCGACCTAGATCACCAGCGAGGTAGGCCTCTTTGCAGGCAGACCTTCTAATCTTTCCGCTCGATGTTTTAAGAATACTATGAGCAGGCATGAGCAAGATCTCATCCGCACCAGTATCTAAGAGATCAACAGTGAGTTCATTAATCTTTTTTTTGAGTTCTCTTTTAAATTCAGATTCTTTCTTCTTAATTTCAGCAGCGATAACGAGTTTTTCACTTCCGCGCTTCGGATCAATAACGGCAAAGGCCACGACATTGCCCTTTCGCACACCTTTTAAATTTCCCACTCGCTCTTCAAGCTCTTGAGGAGAAATATTGCGACCGGCCTTAATGATAATATCCTTAATTCGGCCTGTGATAAAAAGCTCTCCATCAGAGAGAAAACCTAAATCCCCAGTGCGCAGCCAATCATCGTGAAAGAGATCTTTTGTTTTTGATTCGGCATTAAAATATCCCCTGGTCGATGAGGGGCCTTGAAATTCTATCTCTCCGACTCGATTCTCAGCAAGGACCTCGCCCTCACGCCCCACAATTCGTACCTCGTGCTTGGGAAGAACGACTCCACTTGAAACGACCTTCCCCCCTTCCCCTGCTTCTTGAATCTTTCCTTCCTTCATCATGAGATCGCGATCAATCGTTTTAACCAAAGGGCCGCGATCCAGAGGCGTAAAGGTGAGACCGACTGAATTTTCGGCCAGACCATATACAGGCATCAAGCACTTTTCATTAAACCCATATTTTGAGAAATACTCGGTGAAAGACTTAAGTGTGACGGGGCTAACCGCCTCAGCGCCATTTAAAACGGCACGCAGACTAGAGAGATCTAGCCCCTCAATTTGATCCTCCTTGATTCTCTTTAAGCAAAAATCAAACGCGAAATTGGGAGCAGCAGTGAGAGTGGCACGGTGGCGATGAATGGCCCAAAGCCAGTTGGCAGGTCTTACAATAAAGTCAAAGGGCGACATCAAAACTAACTTGGCCCCGAAATAGAGACATCCAAGCCAGGCGCCAATGAGCCCCATGTCGTGATAGAGAGGCAACCAGCTCACCATCACATCTTTAGAGTTCGCTTGAAGTCTCTCTCCCATCACTCTAATGTTGGCCAGAAGTTCTTCGTGCGTGAGCGCCACTCCTTTGGGGTCCCCAGTGCTTCCAGAGGTGTATTGAATAAAGGCAAGTGTATCGCGCTTAATCCAATTTAAGGCAGCTAGCTCAAAACTGGCTTGTCCGCTTTCAAGTTCAGAGGGAGTCGCCACGAATTTGATACTTGCAACCTTAGCTTCAAGATACTCACCTAAAAGCTTAATTTCTTTTGTGGCAATAAGCGCAACTGCTCCAGCATTACCGAGAATTTTAAGATGCCTTTCAATGTGCTCTTTTAATTGCTCTTTTCTAACCGGAGGGTACAAGGGCACAGGTATCGCCCCCAGCATAAGTATTCCCGTAAAACAAAAGAAGTACTCCGGAAGAGTTGGAAGCATAATGGCCACACGGTCTCCGGGCTTAACTCCCTTGAGCGACAGCGAATGAGCAAATTTCCTTCCAGATTGATCTAGATCTTGATACGTAATCACACGCTCATTGCCCTTTTCCTGATAAAAGCGAATATGTTTTCGCTCTGGGCTCCGATCACTATGCCAGGCCAGAACATCGAGCAAGGTCTCAGCTTGCTTTGGCGACGGGAGCTCTTGCGTATCTTCAGTTTCAGATTCTATTTGTTGCGATTTATCTTTATCGCTCGACTTCTTACTCGCACGCGTGATCTCTCTGACCAGGTCATTGGGAGTGTTCACAAGATTGAAGACTTCTGCCTTGAATTTAATATTGAAGGTATGTTCAACTCGATCGAGCAGCTCTACTTTCGCCAGGCTATCGAGCCCAAGGTCCTTATCAAAAGTGCTCGTCTCTGTAAGACGAGAGAGCTCTTCGGGCCTGAGCTCTATTTCTTTTCCAACTTGGCGAATTAAATTAAGAGTTCGATCAAGAGTACTCATGGCCAGAGCCTAGCATCGAGACCAGAAATAGGCCCTTTTCATAGTGTGGCATTACTTCGTGAAATCCTTGACGGCCCAATAACCATCCCTTCAAGTCAACAACGCTCCATCACGACTGGCCCACTATCGCCCATGAACAGAAGACCTTATAATAAATTGAATAACTCGGGGATATCAATATGACCTATATTCTGCTTTTATTTTCTCTTGGACTTATCAGTTTTGGCATTTTTAATATCAAGAGAAATCTCGCCAAGGGGATTGCCTATGATCTTGGAGGAGACCTGCGCCGTACCTTTCTCAAGCCACGAATGACCTATGGACATCAGCAAAAAGCAGAGAACTGTAACTTAATCATGCCAGGAACGCAGACAATGGTTGGTATTGTTCTTCTTATCATTTCACTCTACCAACTCTTCTAGTCTAAGACTTCGGGAGAGCGCACAGGAACTGGAACGACGTCGGCATCAATAATCTCACCCGTAAGTGGGCTTCTTAAACCGTCGTGATGAAATAATAAATTCTCATCCACACCGCGCGATAATATTGAGCGCTCCAGCTCAATTCTGCCGGCCTCCTCCCAAATAATCTCACCATTCTCGTCAACTTGATCGGCAAGAAAGATGCGATAGACCAGTCCCTTTTGCTCAATGGTCTCTTGTAACTCGATTCGAAAATCATCGCTAGGTATAACTTCTTGAGCTGAGTCCGTCTGAATTTTCATCCACTTGGGCGTGACAACATCACCTGAGTGGGCCACACCCATCTGCGCAAACTGGTGCAGAGGTCTAAGCTGTGGGTTCATGTAAGGGAATTTAGCCTTGAGGTCATTAGGGTTTGAGAGAGCTCCCTTGGCGACACCCAGGAGGGTAAAGATCTCATAGGACTTGCGAATCTTTAGGACATTGAGCTGTGGCTGATTCGTCATGACTCCATCCAGATAGTGCTTTAGCTCCTCGCCATTGAGATCATTTTGAAACACAGCATTTGCCGTCACAACTTTTGCGTCCAGGTCTTGGGTGGGAAAGATTTTAAAAGCCGCCGCAACCGAGCGAACTTCCTCTTTGGCGGGAAGCCCAAGTTTTTGGCGCAACCAAGAGCGCGCCTTATACTTGGAAGGATTGCCCTGACTTATAGATA
The DNA here is from genome assembly GCA_048264885.1 of Bacteriovoracaceae bacterium. Taxonomy (GTDB): domain Bacteria; phylum Bdellovibrionota; class Bacteriovoracia; order Bacteriovoracales; family Bacteriovoracaceae; genus JBLWXV01. Next base: position 96,640 of record JBLXCO010000006.1, on the reverse strand, counting down.
AGCGACCAAGGAGTGGAAACTCGCCCCCATTAAAAGCGCCAGAATATTTAGAAGGAAAAAAGATTGCCTTACCTGTCACTCCGACACCCATAGGGTGAATGGGCTTTTTCATTCCTTGGACGCGGTAGTCGGCACCGGCGCGCAGAATCTCACTCGAGCGTCTGGCGACAAAGAAATCCACCAAGCGCTCTTTGAAAAAGCGAAACATTTGAATCGGGATGTTAGGTATTTCTCCATTTGGATAAGGATCGCGCTCCATCTGCGCGAGAACTTCCTGGTAGGAAACCGGTGTGCGGTGAACTGGTTTAAGGGCAAAGCCGCGATAGCGAGTCACCTTTGCCCTGGGACCAATTAACTCTAGACGCCCCTTCTTATCATTGAAATGAACGCGCTCGATGTCAGTTGACTTGAGTTTTCCGGTATGAATTTCTTTGCCATCACTCAATCGTCTCACCACAAGTTCCGGACCTGTGCCTTGATCGCGAATATAGGCGGCAAAACTCGCAAAAAAAGCGGGCTCAATATTGAGCGCGTGAGTGTCCATGCGCTTAAGAAGGTTGGGATTTTCTCCCGTCAAAAGACCATGGATTAACTGCGAACAGGAGTCCTCAATCAGCGCCATGGCCGGAGTGCGGCTATTAAAACTCTGACAACCAGTCAGAATCATAAATGAGACCAAAATAAAGAGCACCGATAGCATTCTGTTCATGGAGAACTATATCGGATGAAAATAATATAAACTAAATCACTAGGCAAAAAGGGCGTTTACAAAGCCCTACAATTACGAGCACTTAACAACAACTAGTTGAGCTTTTACATTTTTTATCACCCTGATTCATCGCTTCGAAAGTCTTATTGCGTAGCTCTTTTCTCTCACTATAGCGATCGACCAGAAAGTGTGAATGATCGCGCGTGAGATAAGTAAAGCGCATTAGCTCTTCCATGACGTCAACAACTCGATCCCGAAAAGAAGAAGGCAACATCTGGCCGTCTTCTTGAAACTCTTGATAGGCACGGGCCACAGAGGATTGATTGGGAATGGTAATCATACGCATCCAGCGCCCAAGTATTCTCATATTATTAACGGCATTAAAGCTCTGTGAACCACCGCTAACTTGCATCAAGGCCAACGTCCGACCTTGGGTAGGCCTTAGAGCTCCGAGAGCAAGAGGTATCCAATCAATTTGCGTCTTCATAAGCCCAGACATATTTCCATGCAGCTCAGGTGAAGACCAAACTTGTCCCTCAGACCAAAGGCTGAGTTCTCGAAGCTCCTGCACCTTAGGATGATCGACAGAGCGATCAGAGTCATAGGTAGGTAGTCCATCCGGGTTATAAAACTTAACTTCAGCTCCCATAAATTCAAGAATACGCCCGGCCTCCTCAGCAAGTAGACGAGAAAACGAGCGCTCTCTAAGAGATCCATAGAGCATGAGTATGCGCGGCTTATGAGTTGAAGCTGTGCCATTATTATCAATTAAATTAAATTTCTCTTCGCTTAAATAATTCACTAATATCTCCACTTGTTTGAAATCTTCACGAGGCTTAGCATCACTGGTACTTCAATTAACACACCTACCACAGTGGCCAAGGCCGCTCCCGAGTTAAGGCCAAAGAGCGCGATGGCCACAGCGACCGCAAGCTCAAAGAAATTACTCGCTCCTATCATTGAACCAGGACTTAAGACACAATGAGGTAAGCACATCTTCTTTCCTAGGCCCCAGGCAATGAAGAAAATAATATAAGTTTGAATCGTCAGTGGAATTGCAATCAGAAAGATGTGCAGTGGATTGGCCAAAATCTTCTCACCTTGAAAGGCAAAGAGCAGAATCAATGTCGTCAAGAGAGCAAGAATCGAGACCGGCTTGAGTTTAGCGAGAAAAACATCTCGAAACCACTTCTGACCGCGAGCTTTAATTAAAGTTTTATTGACGAGAAAACCAGCAACGAGCGGAATCACCACAAAAATCACAACTGAAGAAATGAGCGTATCAAAAGGAATCTCCACCTTAGTCACACCGAGAAGAAACTTTACAATGGGAATAAAGGCCACCAAGAGAACAAGATCATTGATGGCCACTTGAACGAGAGTATATTCAGGGTCCCCCTTGGTCAGGTAAGACCACACAAAGACCATCGCCGTACAAGGTGCAGCTCCCAGCAAAATGGCCCCTGCAATATACTCTTTGGCCAGTTCAGGCGCGAGATAGGCCGAGTAGAGATTATCAAAGAAGAGCCATGCAAAAAAAGCCATCGAAAATGGTTTAATGAGCCAGTTGATCACCAGGGTAAGAATGAGTCCCTTAGGGTTCCTACCCACTTCTTTAATGGAGCCAAAGTCGATCTGAACCATCATGGGGAAAATCATGAGCCAAACCAAAATTGCCACGGGAATATTTACTGTTGCGATATTGAGATCACTTAAAAAACTGATTGATGTCCCCAACAATTTCCCAAGTAACACTCCTGCGCCAATACAAAGAGCGACCCAAAGGCTTAAATATCTCTCGAAAAATCCCATTGCCTGCGCTTCTTGATTCATTTTTCACCCATTATGTAGTTTTCAATTTGAGTCACCATAACCTTAATCTCATCGCGCACTCTTCTGTAGACCTCGAGAATTTCTTCTTCGTTTGTCATCTCTCTAGTTAAACGTGGGGGATCATCAAATCCCACATGAATAAGTTTCCCTCCTGGAAAATAGGGACAATTCTCATGGGCATCAGAACAAACAGTAAAGACGTAATCTATCTTTACATTAGTGATCTCATCGACGGTGTTCGATTCATGCTGACTGATGTCCACACCAACCTCACTCATGACTTGAATCGCCCTAGGGTTGAGACCATGCTTTTTGGTCCCAGCAGAAAAAAAGTTATAGAGATCACCTTTTAAAAACTTCCCCCAACCTTCGGCCATTTGAGAGCGACATGAGTTTCCAGTACAGAGAAAGAGAATATTCTTTTTCATAACTTATCCTTTTCTGAGATAAAGCAATCGAGGATCGGGCATTCGCTTAGGGGTTGGTCCTCTTTCACACAACAATTGGCGAGCCCTACTAGAGACTTCTTCATTCGCTTTAAATCATTAATCTTGCTCTCAATCTCTTTAATCTTTTCATTTGTCTTAGTAAGTACATCTGCACATTTAGCTTGATTCCGAAGCTTAAGTTCTAAAAGTTCTTTAGTTTCTGAGAGAGTAAAACCGAGCTCTTGAGAGCGCTTAATAAAGCGAATGCGAGTAATGTAGTCATATGGATAATACCTAAAGCCCCCCTGCTTCTGGGGTTGCACTAAAAGCTCCTTTCGCTCATAAAAGCGAATAGTCTCTACATTTACACCGGAATTCTGGGCCAAGGTTCCTATTGTCATTAATTCATTCATGAAGGTAATATACACCCTGTACCATAGTACGGCCTCAAGCTTTTTTCTCACCTTTTTTAATTTTGGGCCATGAGCACGAAGTTGAAATATAATGATTAAAAGAGACAAACCACAGGATTTCTCTCGTGAATTTTAAAGTATGCTTAGCGCCAATCCTTGCTCTTTTGATCAGCACCACCCAAGCTAGTGCTTCCTCAAAGCCGCTCACAATCATCACCGAAGAGTGGCCACCCTTTAATTACACCGAAAACAATCAACTCAAAGGTAGTTCGACTGAAATCGTTAAACGTGTGATGAATGATCTCGGGCTAAGAAATAAAATTCTCGTCCTACCAAGTGCCCGCGCCAGAGTGACGCTCGACACGACTCCCCGCAGCCTCTTATTTTCTTTTATCCTCACGCCTGAGAGAAAACCCCTCTTTAAATGGATTGGTCCAATCGGTGAGCAGTCGATTTACTTTTATAAAAGAAAAGGAAGCCATTTAAGAATTGAAACGCTCGAAGATGCTAAAAAAGTGCATGCCGTTTGTGCTCGAGACCATGGACTGGTTTTTAGTATCCTAAAAGAAGCTGGTTTCAAAAATCTTGAAGTCAGTAGTAGTGCTAGTAGTATTTATCTCAAGGCCATTAACGGGCGTTGTGATCTCGCCATTAGTGAAGCCCCTCTGGGTGTGACCTACTGGCTAGAGAAATCCAATCAACCCCTCGATGCTCTAGAGCAAACCCCCTTGAAGTTGATCAGCTCCCCTCTCTATATTGTTGCTAGTAAAGACATACCTGATGAGGAGATAGCGGCCTGGCAGCGAAGTGTGGATAAATTCACAAAAATGAATTCTACAGACTTAGTAAACTCTAGCCTAATCAATAAAAACTGAGAGTTCATAGTCGGGGTTTGATTGGACGTAGATCGTTTTATCAGGTCCAAAGATTTCAGATTTTCGAAACTCTGGAGTGATCAGACTGAAATGCTCTAAACCTGTAATTGGCACCAGGCACTCACTCTCTGAGGAAATTTTAATCTCCTTAACTATCTTATTGATGAATTTGAAGCGTGTTCGCAGCCCACATGCTTCATATTTAACTCTATTATTGTAAGCATCAATAACTTGGTCAAAGCTCAGACTCTTTAAGGGCAGGTCTGAGAACTCACGATAACGGGCGATACCTCGCTTAAACCACAAAGAAAGCAAGCTCTCATTTTTTCCTTGATACTCAAAGATTCTCATATTGGCTTGGTGAAACATATGCATTGAATAATCAAAGCTCAAAAGTGCCGAAGTGAGTTCATTCGCATTTTTTTCAAGAATTTCCTCAACATCTAAACGATCGGGACCTCTATAGTGATAGAGATGATTAAAAAGAGTTTGAAGCTCCCAGGGAATGCTCACATTATAGAAAATATCATTTGGAAAGCGAGGAATAATAGTGATGCCTTCATATCCATTAAGCTCGTTAGTAGTCTTTCTCGGAATATGCTTACTTCCAATCGGCGCCAAGTTCTTCACAGTATTATCACCAATCACGTAGTGATAATTATGATCAGCAAAAGACTCCAAGGCATTGCCATTAAAGAGGCCCGATATTCTTGGTGTAACGAGTCCTCTCGTTGAATACAAGTCTATATTTTCTGCTAAGAACTTAAATGCCGCCTTATTATTGTCAACAACCTCACTTGCAACTTCATCATACGATAAATGATCAAGTTCGAAGTGATTATAGGTGTGACTAACCCAATTAAAACTTCTGGCCTCTCTTTGCAGATAAATGCTTAGAGGGTCAACCTGAAGTCCACCATAATCAAGAATTCCTTTTCCATTAAAGGCCATTTCAATCTTAAAGTGATAGTCCTTAGTCTGCTCTTTTAAGTATTCATTTTGAAAAGTCAGATAGTGGTCAATATCAGCAACTGTGCTGCGATAGAGTTGTTTTTCAAAGCGCCGGCCCGAGAGCGTGCGAGAGTCCCAAAGTTCAGTTGGAATGAAGACGTCATCAATTTGCACACTTAGATAAGTGCGGCGCTTGCCTGTATAGAGATTTCGAACGAGCCATTTCACCCAAATGGGCGCCAGATATTTTGATAAAAGGAGATTTTTACTTTGAGTAAAGAAAAAATGCATCTGTTCGCGATCATCTTCGGTTCTATGAAGGACGCCAGAGACAGAGGTGCTCACTGTTGTGAAATAGGAAATTGCTCGCGTTGATTTCTCGTGAGTAGGTAGGATATTAACCGGATAATGCCAAACATCTTTAATAGCAATGACGGGATCAGTCTTAATACCTGAAGTATACTTGCTGAGACCCTTTGCTTCGAGCTTCACCGCATTGGCTGCCCCGTGATCAACCCCACTAACTTCTTCCACGCCAATATAGGCTTGGGGATAAGTAAAGAGCGACACCTGGCGAATATTAAACATACGAGTAAATAAAAAGAGCTCCTCCCACTCGCTGGGGCTAAGGGCACTTTCATACTGCTGAGTGATCTTATTTTTATAGGAGAGATTAAATTCAGTGGTGATCACGCCAGAATATTTAGCCGCTCCACTTGGATGCGTGTACTCAAGCTTAATATCGTCTCTTCTTAATCCATCGGCCGTTAAAACAACGACCTCATAGGGAATCCAAAAGCTCTCCAGAGTCTCAATAGCGAGCTTCAGACCAGGGTCGAGCCTTTCATTATCAACAGCACTCAGGATCAATATTTTAAAGTCAGCTTCGTAATTACTTTTAGGCTCAATTTTGCCCCTCTTAGATGAGTGCTCCATTGAAAGAATGGGCATCGCGGCCCTAAACCTGGGCGCACTTAAACCCTCATCAACAATCGTCTCTCTAGGTTTCAAGTCATGATCACAACGGACACGATCCTGGACTTGGGCCGCAAGAGCACTTGCAAAAAAAGAAATAAGGATCACAGAAAAAATGTGGAGAGATGGATTATTCAAACCAAGCGCCTGTTAATTTTAGTTAAGTTCCGTACCAACTAAAAAATTAATAGCCTAGTGCAAATAAAAAAATTACATTGAAATATAGGGAGAATCTACACTTCAAAGTCACTTAACCACTCAAAATTACGTCAAATTGAGAGGGGGAAAACCTGATCGAAGTAGCGAGAACTCTTACGCTTGGCGTCCCATAAGTCATCTGGCACCATAGGGGAATGCCGGAGCTACCAGAGGTCCAAACAATTCGCAGACAGTTGAGTGACTATCTTCCTTTGAAGATTGAGGAGGAGACTTATTCTTCTGTGGTGGGCTCTTGTTTAAAAGACAAGGATCGGATGTTTTCTCCGCGAGGAAAAACGATTGTGGAGATCAGAAGAAAGGGCAAACTCCTGGCCTTTGATCTCGATGATCAGAGTGTGATTTACTCACACCTTGGGATGTCGGGAACTTGGCGAGTGAGCCAAGAGGCGCTCGCCCTGAAGCATACTCATGTGGAATTTAAGACCAAGAATACTAAAGGCGAGACGATTTTTCTCTCTTACGTTGATCCGCGCCGCTTTGGAAATATGTATTTTTTAAATGGTGAGCGCAGGGATGAAAAGTGGGATGAGCTTGGAGTTGATATTGGCTCCGAGGAATTTAGCGCGCAATATATTTATAAGACACTTAAGCGCTACCCCCAGCGGGAGTTAAAGCCCTTTTTGCTCGATCAAAATTTCTTTGCGGGCGTGGGCAATTATATTGCCTGTGAGATCTGCGCGCGCGCGGGTATTCGCCCTACTCGTCGGGCGGCAAAGGTGACGAAGCTTGAGTGTGAAAAGCTCCTGCAGGCGACAAAGTCTATTCTGAACGACACCATTAGCACCGGGGGCACTACTTTTAGTGGCGGCTACCAAGATGCCAATGGCGACAAGGGCGCCGGGGTTTTAAATCTCGTGGTCTTTTGGCAAAAGAACTGTCAGATGTGCGGGGGCCCGGTGAAAAAGATTGAGCTCAAAGGGCGTGGCACTTTTTATTGCCCTAAGTGTCAGTCCTAGGGCACTTTCGCCGCTTCGTCTCTAGAAGGCGCGTCCTTTTTTTGCTAGTTTTTCTCCACACATTCTCAAAGGACATCACTATGCAAAGCAGAGACTATATTAACGACGCCATCGTCACTGAATCACGCGATTTTGAAGCAATGAACTCTCGTCTTAACGACGACGGACTCAAGCGCCTCCTTCACGCTGGAATTGGTCTCTCAACTGAAGCTGGTGAGTTTTTGGACGCTCTTAAAAAGCACATTTTCTACGGCAAAGAACTCGACCGCGTAAATCTCAAAGAAGAAATCGGCGATCTGTTTTGGTATCTCGCCATTGCTTGTGATGAACTCGGCGTAGATTTTGAGCCGCTGATGGAGACTAATATTAAAAAGCTCAAAGCGCGCTATGGGGACAAGTTCACCGCAGCAGCGGCGCAAAAGCGCGATCTAGCGCGCGAGCGTGAAATTCTAGAGCAATAGGACTTAAATATGAAAGAAGCCAACACTGCCCTAAAAGAAATGATCGTCAAAAACCTCGCGAGTAACGGTTTTCCAGGCAAGCGCGTCTCGCTGCCACTTGAAAAGCTCTATGAAGTGGCCGACAGCAAAGGGGCCAACCTCAACGATATTCTTGCAGACCTCGCAGGCCAGGGCACCCTGCATGAAAAGAGTGGTGACAAGATTATTTTTAGCATGGGTATGCCTGAGAATATGTCAAAAGAAGACATGATGGCCCAGGCGCAAGAGATGATGGGCAAGATGGACCCTGAAGAGCTTCGTCGCATGCAGGAGATGGTGGCCAATATGACTCCTGAGCAAAAAGCCCAGATGATGGAGCAGGCCAAGAAGATGGGTCTTTTTTAAGCGGACTTAATAAGTGTAGACCACGCCAGTGTAGACAATATCATTGGCGCGGTAGGCGCTCCAATAAGAGTTGCGATCAGGCGCCTTTAAGAGTTCAAAGCCCAGCGAGAAGTGAAGATTGGGCCAGAAAAAATAGTTCGTCTCGCCCTTTAAAATATTATCTTCGCGAGCAAAGTCGTAGCGCCAATCAATAAGCAGATCCCACTTATCCGTGACATAGTACTTTCCATAGAGCCCCAAAGCACTTCGCCACTTCACAGTATCACTAAAAAAGTCATCACTTCCGCGCTCATTATCACTCAGTAGATGAATGTAGTGCGAGCCCAAAATCAAGCGGCGATTATTGTAAGTGAGTGAGTAATGGGCGTAGCTTTCACGGTCATAGCTAGGAAGAATTTTAAAGAACTCACTATTAAAAGTTCTATTTTGCTCGCGCAACTGCACCGGATCGAGCACGTCAAAGTCTTTGCCGAGTCTGGCGTTGGGGTCGTTGACGTCTAGGCCCGCCATAAAGTTGAAGTGCTCACCAAGCTTTTGATGAACCTGCACGCCATAGAGCAGGTGGTGATTTACAACTGGATTCGCTTCCACTTGCACTTTGCCCGTCACCGTATCGTAATAGGCCTGGGCATTGACGCGAATTTTATTTTCAGGCTTATAAATTCCGTAAATTCTAAAAAAGCCTACTTCGCTCCACTTGAGATCGAGTGAGCCCCCAAGTGATTTATTTAAAACCACGCGGTGAAGATCTGGGTAATTGATCTGATAGGAAATATCGGCCGGCACTCCATTATAAATTGTCTGTGATGGTGGCAAGCGGATCCACTCACTCGTACTTGTGATACGACCATTTTCCTCATCGATCGAGGGGTTCATGGAAGGAATAAAGAGATAGGAAAAGAAAATATTGGCGCGAAAAATATCAGTGCTCGCGGTGAAGTGAAAACCGGTCAGGCCCTCTTGTTTTTCACTTAAAAGTGCAAAGCCCTGCTGACCATTGAGGTAGCCCAGCTGCCAATAGCGCTCGTGCTCGTTCCAGTCGAGTAAACGCCGGCCAAAGCTATAGAGCAGCTCCACCCGCTGCGCACTCTCTTTTGTGACATAGCTATCATCGAGCTGGGCGTAGAACTCCGGTGCTGAATAGTTAAAATCAGCTCCGTCTCCTAAGTAAAGGCGAGTGTCGCCCTCTAAATAATAATCCCAATAGAGAGCGGGATCAGGTTTTTCAGTTCGAAAAGAAGTCCCGATCCACTGGTCGGCCTCGGATTTATTAAGCGGAGTATTGAGGCGAAAGAAGCGCTCATAGGAGAAATCGACGTCATAAGCGGACGCCTTTTCACAATAAATTCCCCCTAGCATCAACGAAATTACAGCTAGTTGTCTCAACCGAATCTTAAGCATGCTCTAAGTCTAACCCGCTAACATCCTAAAGTCTCGTTGGGATTGTATGAAAAATCGCCAATCCCTTACCTTTTTACCCAAAAGCCCGCTCACTTGCCCCTATGGGCTAGAGTGTAATGATGAAGCTTACTTGCTTGTGTTACGTTAACAAAATTACTATGAAATCAATTCGTTACTTGAGTCAGTGGACTCACTTCATCGTTATTTTGTCGCTCGCGCTTGGAGTAAGTAGCTGCGGTTTTTACTCTGATGAGCCCGTCGAAGATCAAGATATTTATCGACCGGCCAATCTCGAAGCCAAGTGTAAACTCAACACTGATCAGTTTGGCCAAATCCTCGAACAAGATATTTCAGGTCAGATCAAATGCCTCCAAGAAAATTTCCGCCAATTTCTCCTCTTTGTTCGCACTGATGTTCCAGACTCTGTGGGCTCAACTGAGCTAGAGCGCTTTATTGAAAAATTCTTTCGCGCCAACTCAGAGACGATGATTAAGAGTTTGGGCCTGCTCTTTGAGCTCAATACCATTCTACTTAGAGATGAAGTCGGCCAAATTAGTCGTGATAGTATCGACCCACTCTTTAGACTGCTCGTGGTTGCCAATCGTGAGGCCGTGACCATCACTAAAACCATTAGAGAAATGACCACAGAGGGCAATGAAGAGCGCTACTGGGAGCTTAGAGAAGAGCTCAAAGCCGCAATCGAGCGCTTCTCAAATTCGACTTCGGCCATTATTACAAGTACGGGCAAACTCCCGCGCAATCTTGATATCAGAAAGTTTATTCTAGATTTAAACGATCGTCTTGATGACTTTGATGTCGACGCTGAGACCATCGATTGTATGCTCTTTTTAAAGCGCCTTTTTGTCGGTGGAGAAAAAACCATCATCACCAGTACCGAAGTTGAGACTTTAATTAAAAAGTTTCCCAAAATGATTATGGTCGCCATTGATCTCTTCTTTACTAAAGAAAAGAATTTCGAATCTAAGAATAACCGCCTGCGCTTTTATAGCGAGAAAGTGGCCGAGGTAGAGGGACTCCTCGCCCCAGTTCCCAAGCACGAAGTCCTTTTTACAACGAGTGATATTTTTAAAATTATCGATACTTTTGCCGCTGATGACTTTGATATCGAAACTTACCGCAAGCTCATCTACGACTTTAAAGAGCACCTCATTGGGGGCGGACGCGAAAAATATACTTTTGGGCACATTCTCAATGGCTTTGCCTACCTCAAGATTGGACTTGAAGGCGTCATGGTGGTTAACACCTACAATGAGGCCAGCGATATCGCCAAAAATAACAAAGACACTCAAAAGCTAGTGGACCTAAGAGATGTGTTTGCTCGTGAAGTGGAAGGTTTGGCGCAGAAGACAAAGAAACTCATTGCCGCCACACCAACCCTACCAGATTCGATCGGACTCAAGGCGCTGGCCCTAACGGTGAACCGCGATCTCTATGAGCAAAAGCTCTCGAGCGATTTCATCGAAGCGGCCTTTGCCGCAAAAACCCTCCTACTTGGCGGGGAGCGAGAGAAGTTAACAATAGGCGAACTCAACGAGTTCACTGATAAGCTAACCGAGACTGCCCTCTTAATCTATGATCTAGTTCTTCTGAGACCAGAAGGTGACCGCGAACTTTTTAATTTCACTTTGCCGCGCTTTCTCACTTTTAGGAAACTGCTTAAAGTACTGCCTGGTGAAATGATTGTGCTCACTAATGAAGATATTGTGGCGCTACTGGGTCAAGTGATGGCCGAAGATGTAGATGTCTCAAAATTTCTTCCAGCACTTGAAAATCTCAAAGGCAAAATTTTTGGCGGACATAAAGAGCACTACACCAGCTCTGACTTAAATAATGTGCTAGAAAAAGTTCAGCGCCTAATTGAAAACCTCGCCTTCAATACAACTACCTATGCCGAGCATAGTAACCTCTTAAACATCAATATGCGCCTGACAAAGGTTCCCAATATTTGGCACGAGGAGTACAAGTACTACTCAAAATCTAGGTTAAATGAACTCCGCCAAGATTTTAACAATCTCATCGCGAGATATAAGTTTTTGCGCGAAACAAGTAGTGGTAACCAATTCTATTCTCACGCCTACCTGCGCTCTTCACGTGGATTCACTGAGCTCGCAATTGTAAAGTGGGCTGCGGACCTGGTGGCCCTGGGCTATGGCAAGCTCATGCCTGGTAAGTCTGATCAATACCGAGTAGACATGGCCGCAACCAATACGATTCTCTATGATTACAAACCCATTCTTGAAGAGCTTGGGCTTTGGAGTAAGTCGCCCGAGACCTTTGCTCGCAATATGCTACTACTCTCAGATCTCTTCACTCTCAACTCTGACGGAGACTACCATATTAGCGTTCCTGAAATCACTGAATATGGCCCTTTGGTCATCACAGCGATGAAGCTTGGCGATGAACTCATCAGTGAACTGAACCAGCGCTGTGGCAGTGAGCCAGGCGATGAGCAGCCCCTAATCGCTGTCGAGTGCTCACGCGAGCATTTCTTTGATGTGCTCTTAAATAAGCTCGATCAAAAGACCTATATGCCTCATCTGGCGAGCTATATTAGCAGGATAGATCAAAAGACCCGCCTTGACTTCCTCTCCAAGGTGGAGGGATTTGCCCGCGATATTAAAGACGACAATGTGCCAATAAATAAGCGCGAGTATATGCTCATTTTTGGGGCCATGCTCAATATTGAATCCACTTTCTTGCGCTATGATGTCAACCGCGACAACCAAGTGGATGCCCAGGAGCTTAAAGAGGCTTTTAAAACCTATAGACAGGCCATTATCGACATTGCCAAACTCGACGAAGGCAAGGTTAAATATACTGAAAGTATCTTTCTCTACCTCATCAAGTATATGGAGATTCCGAGTACAACTGAACTACTTTGGTTCCATTATGTGAGTGATAAGAGTAAGATCACCGCAGAAAGGCTCAATATTGGGGCCATTCTTAACTTCTTGGTCTCCCAGGCCAACTCGGAAAGACACTAAGAAGTTTTAACAATCATCATCTTAAATTTTTAAGAAAAGGAATATCTCATGGCCGAGAATCCAACTGTCAGAATTGACCAAAGTGTCGCGATCCTCGTGGACGGTAATAATATGGAGAGGTCCATCACCGACATCACAGGTAACCCAGGCACCATGCTCAACTTCGACATTCTCATCCCGCGCTTGCTCGCCAATCGCTCCCTCAACCGCCTGATCTACTTTAGAGAAGGTAAAAATATCAGCTCTAAGCTCAGTGAGCGCCTGCACACCAACTACCACGGCTCGGTTCGCCCCTGTCATAAAAGTGCAGATATCCCACTGGCCATTAAGGCCACTCAGCTCTCGAGCAAAGTGGATACGATTATTATTCTCTCTGGTGACTCAGACTATATCGAACTTGTACGCCACTTACAGGCGGAAGGGATTCGTGTTGAGATTGCCTCTGTTGAAAAGACCACCCACCACTTGCTCAAAGAAGAGGCCGACTACTGGCACGCAATCACAAAAGACGATTGGTTTACCCTCTCAAGCGGGGCCCGCAAAAAGCAGCGCCCCCGTCGCACGAGCGCTAAACCTAAAACCGAGGCTTAAAAGTCGATGAGTATCGACCCTTGATTTTGATCCTGCTCACGCATGAGGCGCTCGTTAAAAGCATCGAGCGTCTCTATATACTTTCTCATACCCTCTTCACCAATCTGCGCCTTTAGCTTTTCTTGATAGCCCTCCAGCACGGTATTTTCAAACTCTTCCATCTGCTCGGTGGGATTGTACTGATAATTATCGCCATACTTTTCTTGAAGTTTCGCGTGATATTCCTGGAAGGCCTGATACTTATCTTGATCATAAGCTTCACGCAGCTTTTCATATTCGGCCAAGGCATCCGCCCCAAGCTTGAGCTCTTCAGTGAAGAGCTTATCCATGGCAATGGCCCACTCCTTTTCTACTTTATCAAAATTATCTTCCAGTTCCTTGAGCTCTTCGGGAGAGAGTGAGCGTTCAGGTCCTTTTTCACTGGCGCCTGAGAGCTTTGCGGCGCCCTCATCTCTCACTTGCTCTTGCTCATCATTGGGTGTGAGCACCACGCGCTCTTCAACGAGAACATTTTCTTCAGCGCTGTCGGTGCCGGCCTGCCAAACCAGGTAGCCAGAAGCGGCGATAATAACGAGTACTAAAACGGCAATAATCTTCTTCAAACTTCATCCCCATCATTGAATAAAAAAAAGACCCACTTTTAAGTGGGTCTTCTCTAGTCTAATACAGAATGTTGGTTTTTGCCTATTAGTACGAATAAGCCTCGGCGCAGAAGTAGCGGTTGCCGTAGGGCTCAGAGTAATTGAGGTCATCTCTAAGGTCGGCACAGTAGTCGTAGGCATCCTGACAAGTCATGCCATAGAAGCGATCAAAAACTTGATCAGTGTAATCATCTACTAGTTCGTAGTCACAATACTCAACTGGTGAGTAACGGTAGCGATAGCCACGGTAACCAAGATAAGGGTAGTCATTTTCCCAGAATACTCCGTCATAGCGGCTGTCATTCCAACGCACCCAACGATTGCGATAGACGTGATGACGAGGGACAACTCTCACGTAGTCTCTAGTCGTTCTATAGCGTGGTGTATGGTTTCTCACCACAACGCGAGGACGACGTGGGGCCGGTCTCACATCGGGGCGATGAGGTCTATCATTCCAGCGATCTCCGCGGTCATTGCGAGGACGGTCATTCCAACGATCCCCCCGGTCATTGCGAGGACGGTCATTCCAGCGATCTCCCCGGTCATTACGAGGGCGATCCACACGATCATGGCGACCGCGACCTGGGTTGATTGTGCCTCTGTCATGACGAGGGACACGCGGGGCACGGTCTACACGGCCACCACCATTACAATTACCACGCACACAGCGGGCCTTGGAATCAACGGTCTGAGCACTTAAAGAAGTAAGGGACATTACAGAGAATGCAAGAGCGCCAACAAGAGCTAATTTCATTTTACCTCCACCCATATAAGAGATTAAGTTGTGCTCCTTATGCCAAGTGGGTGTATTTGAGGCAAGGGCCTTGAAAGAAAATTTGCTCAAAGCGGTGGTTCTTACATTTTAACTGTGAGAGGAGTTCGAATGTTCAATAGCTTGCAAGGCGATATTAACATTAAGGGCAATTTGGCCCTTTTTCCCGTGGGTTATAGCCTTCAAAGATAATATTCGAAGCCCCGTTGATCATAAAGCGCTCTCCCTGCCCCTGAGAACGCGCGGTCCAGGCGAAGATCGGTAAATCAATGAGTGAAAGCACCGCTCTTGAGAGCAACTCTCCTTGATAGCTCACAAAGTGAGGACGCACGAGGGGCCCCATAATAAGATGCTCAATTAAAAGGCGCTGCCAGCGCGGAAGATCGATCGTTCGAAGATCTCCCGAAACCAGCCCTCTTAAAAATGCAGGAGCATTCTTAGTCCACCACCAAAGAGAAACGGGATGAAAGGATTGAATGGCCACTTGCTCTTCTCTACCACGAATAATTTCACGCACTCGCGCCTCAAGTGCGCCGTTAAATTTGGGAACTTTAAGTTCTAAAAGTAAAGGATGCTCGGCAGGGGCTAAATCAAGGAGCTCTTCTAGAGTCGGAATTTTTTGGTCGGTGTGAAGGAGATGAAAGGAGCGAAGTTCGCTTAGCAAACTCTCTTCAACGACCAGATCACTCTGACACAGACGCATGAGATTGGGGTCGTGAAAAATCACCACTTCACCGTCAAGGGTGAGGCGCAGATCACACTCAATAGGAAGTCCCTGCGAGATTGCGCGCTCAAAGGCGGGCAGAGAATTTTCCACAATTCCCTGCTGCTCATCGTGAAGTCCACGATGAGCGATGGGGTTATCTAAAAACTTAAGCAGTCGCGCGTCCACTTAGAGGGTCTTAAGAAAGTGAATCAAGTCTCTACGCTCGCTCTCACTCCACTTATAGGAGCCGTCGGCGTTTAAGAACATCTTTTCGTGACCAGTATTGCGAAGTCCGGGCCTAGCGGTATCAAAGCGGGCCTCTTTTTCGGCCTTCCACTCTTGGGGAATCTTCTCACCCACTGGGTAGCCCACACACTCACTGTCAAAGTCAGTGTCAGGGTCGTTGGCCGGTCCTTGATAGAAAACTTTGGGCCGCTCGCTGGCCTTGGTAAGTAGGGCACAGAGATTGGGGACACTGTTATTGTGGAAATAAGGATAGCGCGCCCAGATGCCTTCAAGCGGGGGCGGAACGTAGCCCTCTTGCGGCTCCACTACTGTTTTCATCCACTTTGAAATGGCGAGTTCATTGAGTCGCTCGGCAAAGGCCTTCATCCCTTGGGCGCGTTGAGGATCTGTGCCCACATTGCGAACCGGAGTCTTTTCAAAGTAGACCACTTTAGTAGTGGCAAAGAGATCGGCGCCTGCAAGAGCTGAAGCTTGTGGCAGATCCCACGCTTTTTGGTACTCGCCATGACACTTTTTACAAGTGTCATTAAAGAGGGCCTGACCGCGCTTTGCGCGCTCGAGATCAAGCGTTGAAGCGTCAAAGAAATCAGTCCAGCGCGGAGGCTTAGTGGCAAAAACGGCCGCCGTTAAATCACTGATGACCCCTGGGTTATCGCGCATCCACTTTTCTAATTCTTTCAGATCAGTGCCGCGCCCAAGCTCGTTCCAGAGAAAATTGGTAAAGACCGGGTTGCCCGAGACGATAGAACCATCAGAGAGCCAGCGAGTCTTGTGCTTTAAATTCCACCACACGGCGGGCTTACTATCGGCCACATAGTGATCGAGCTTATTGGGACGGGGAAAGCGCTCATAGAAATTTGACTTGGTAGCATACTCATCCCCTCCTCTACGAGAAAGAGAAAGCGCCACTTGTGGCAAAGAGGTATCAAGGCCCAAGACCTGGGGTTCAACGGCGCCCACTGCCCCTAGATTGTACTTGGTCCTTCTAAACATTAAGCGCTCATCTTCAGTGGCATTAGTGCCCCACTTAAAAAGTGGTGAGGGAACGTGGGGGATGTATTGCTTGGCCATGACAAAGAACTCATTGGCGCGAACGCGCTTATTAGTGAGTCCCATCACAGTTTTACCAAAGAGCGAAGCCGAGTGACAGGTGGCGCAGCTAAAGGTGAGACCCTTGCCCCACTGCGTTTCAATGATGGAAGCCCCCATGGGATAATCTGGCTTGACTCCATCTGGATAGGGAATGCGATAGATGCCAGTCGCATCTTCGTCGTTAAAAGGATTGAGTCCCAACCAATCGTAAAGACCCTGCATATCTTTAAAAGGGATGCGCTTTTGCGAGAGACGGTAGACTAAGTCTTGAATGGGATTGCGCTCATCGCTTTCTAAAAAGTACTTGAGCGGATCATAGGGAACGATGAGCCCGGTGATTGGAACCGGCCACTTAAGAGCGTGACCATAACCGCGCGCAACTGAGGCTTCAAACTCACCCGGGGCTTGATTGTAGATATTTTCTCGCGGCTCACCCAACTCCACACTTGCCTCGACAGACCAGTCGGCATCCATAGGATCCAAAGACTTGCCTCCCATGGCCATTAATGGACTGCTAAGCACACTAAAAGTGAGTAAAAAAAGCAGGACTCTTTGTCGCATGATTCCCCCTAAAGGATGGCTTTAGGGGGCTATTCTAGCCAGGAGTGAAATGCGCTGGCAAAAAAAGAAGTCTAACTAAAACTAACGACGCCCCTCAGCAACAGCAGCTTGAATCTTATCAATAAGTTGTTGGTGAATAGGACTATAGAGAGCGTCTTGATAGCGCGCTACTTCTTTAACGCGTCTTAGGTCAATTTGATCTTCGGCCACCACCTCTGGCTCACTAATCGAGGCAATGGCGCGCGAGGGACCTTCTTGCTCTTCAGTGGCCGCAGCTTCCTCGGCGACCTCACCTTGATTGATATAGATAACTTCTCCCTCAATCACTTCAGGCACATACTTCTCCACCACCAGGTTGCGGTTTCCATTGCCGTCGGCAACACTCTTTTCCACATAGATCGCCCCGCCTTTATTAGACTCATAAAGACTTTGAAAATCATTGGACGAGAGTTTATCAAAGGCCTGTGAAGTTAAGCGCAGACCGGAAGTGCTAGGTGCATTGACAGTAACCCTGGCGCTAGCAGCAGCTTGATTTGCGGCCCCTGCGCTCCCTGAGATACTGGCGCTTGAGAGCTCACTCAATCTAGGCGCCTCTTCAAAGCTTCTTCTAGCGGCGGCGCTTGCACCAGAGTAGTTTGCTTGCGAATTAATTGCTGGTGTATTCACACGAACGGGGGCCACGACTGCAGTCTCTGCACTATAAGTAGGCTGAGGCGCCGGTCTAAAAGCAGGCTCACTAGGGCGTGAAAAAGTTGGCCTGGTTGATGCCGGTTGAGTTTGTGCAGGAGTTGCACTCACAACCGCTTTGGCCGCTTCAATTTCACGTAGTGTTTTTTCTCTTTCAATCTTCGCTTCGAGCTCTTTGCGCGAGTCTTTTAATTCAGCGATTTGCTTTTTTAACTCAACGATCAGCTCGTTGGTTTCTTTATCGGCTTTCTCGCCTTTAAGAGACTCAAGCTCCTCTTTCATATCTTCATATTGCTCTAGGAGCTCATCAAAGCGTCTATCGGATTGAGAAATTACCGCTTGGGCGCGGCCAATGTCTCTACTATCCATCTCAGCAGAGTTTTCATAATCCTCGGCCGTTGCAATCTCAGGTAGCAGTGGTGATACAGTTGTATTGTCATAAATACTATAGCGTC
Source organism: Bacteriovoracaceae bacterium (assembly GCA_048264885.1). GTDB lineage: Bacteria > Bdellovibrionota > Bacteriovoracia > Bacteriovoracales > Bacteriovoracaceae > JBLWXV01. The sequence goes on along the minus strand of JBLXCO010000006.1, from coordinate 78,279 downwards.
CAGTATCAGTTACATTGGTCTTAAACGCGGACGCCATATCAAAACCACTTGAAGACATATTATCTGCGTCGACAGCTCCAACATAGTTGTTACTGTCTGAACCAAGTTTAGAGTCGACACCCATTAGGCTAGAAGGTGGTATTGGAGCCTCAATGGGCTCCAAATTTGTGTTGGTCGTCGCTAAGACCTCAGTCTCAAGAGAGACACTTGTAGGACGGACCTTTGGCCTCACAGGAGGAAGGGGTGGGCCAACAAAATCTTTTGATTGAAAATAGTCTCGCTCCTCGGCCCCGGCAAGTCCACCCGAGGTCGTCTCAAATGCACCAAAAGGTTTAAGGAGCGGAGAGCTGGCTGTCGCTTTTAAGCTAACTGGTCGAGCATCCGCAGCGCTATCGAGAGCGGCTAATCCGGCGCTGAGAGTGCTCGCTGAGCCGAAGTCTTCAGCAGCGTACATGGCGTCCAGAGCATTTCTTTCAGCTTCTGACTTAAGTCTTGGTGGAGGCAATGGACGTAGAGCCGGGGTTGGTGTCGACTCGGCACAACCAACGGCAAAGAAAGGTGTTGAATCACCGGCTTTAGGAATTGAAGAAGTGTCACATCTCGATTCAAGGTACGCAGAAAATGTCTGTTCAGGAGCTTGTAGGCCAAAAAAATCTCTGATCGTTCCTCTATGTGTGCTCTTCCAGTCAATGTAACTACCGCAAACAATTTTTCCGTATTCAACTTCATCGCCACGCTTTAAGTCGGTTGCGGCAAGAGTGTTAATTTCCTCAGGCAGTAGAGTTTCCTCGGTCAAGTCAGCATCGGATCTTTCAAGGCAGATCCTCTTTCTAGATTCAAGGGCCCTATCACAGGCTGCTTCCAGAAGATTGGCCGAGTCAATTGCCTGATAAGCCTCTTGAGCAAGGCCAAGTAGACTTTGATCAATATTATCATGAGGAAGTAGAGTCACCCCATCAGCGCCAAGGCCTAGAACCTTGTCTGGGTTAGCGCGCAGAAAGTTACTCATATTAAACGTACGGGCCATCTGCTCATAACGAGCAAAGACCGCCTTTTGAAAATCATCATCTGCTGCTGGTTCCAGAAACTCTGGGTTTTGAGGATCAGCTATCGGCTGCTTAAAGGGTCGAGGGGGAATGGAAAACTGAGTGTCATTTCTGGCCTCAGAGAGACGAACAATTCGAGCAATTCTCTCAGAGGGATTATTTTCAGTATTTTGAAGTAAGTCTTTATGAGACTCTCTACTAGCAATGGCAAAGTCTTGATTGAGAAAAGATGCTCCTCCTCTTACAGTATCGGCCATCATCTTGGCCGCAGCACGGTCGATCTCATTATCCTCAAAGGGAGCGACTTGATCTGCCTTAAAGCTAGCAGCAGCTTGCTCTAAGCTCTGATTGTTCTCAAGCATAGTTCCTAGAGCGAGATTGCGCTGGCGATCCAAAAGTTCGTAGCTAATCCCTGAGGTTAAATAATCAGAAATATCTCTAGGGGTAATTGATCTAATATTGAGTCGATTTCTGGCCTCAGACTCATCGATACTTTCCTCTCTGGCCAGGTCTGCCGCTCTTTGGCGCAAAATGGCCCATCTCGGGCGACTAAAGGCACGATAGGAATCAGACAGGTGAACTACAATATTGTCATTATCATCAGACTCGGGACTTTGCGCTTCACTTGAGGCAGGTGCACGCTCGCCCCCATCTCTTCGGGTATATCTATTGACGGCAGTGCTTCGAGTTTGCGCTTCAGGGCTCAGGACAAAGGGCTCAACATTAAGTTGAACGTTGACTAGTTTTGCCAGGTCTTCTTTACAGCCCTCACTTCCTTCAATCGCAGCATCGCGACCTACCAGCTCGCTACAGGCCCGAGGGATTTCTCGCCTTGGAAAAAGAGTAATAAAAGAAATCATTGAGTTTTCAACGACGTTTTTATTCTTAATAAATTCTTCAAAATTTCTTTTGCGATATTTAAGTTCCTTTAAACGATTGTACTTCTGTTCGCGCTCCTGCTCGGTGGGAACGACAGAGAGAGTTTCAAAACAACCGCAGGCGGCCTCGAAGTCTTTAGGGATCGCGGGAATGCTCGCAAAGCGCTCCAGGTTTTGATGAGGCTCGAAGGTATTGGGCATGTAGCAGTAGCGCACAATACTCTCTGAATCCGTAAAGCGCTTAAAAGCATCTGTCACAGAGCCCATCAGTCGGGAGAGAACACCGGGCTCCTCCGTTTGTGGGATACACTCAGCAATACTTGAAAGAGGCAGCATTGATAGGGATAAAACAATCACTTGAAGATACTTAAATAGGCTAGACAATCGTCTCATATTACCCGGTCCCCTATTGCCGAAGGTTTTGCTCAATTACTTTATCGCCCCATTGGCCCACAAACTTTAGAAACTCTCTCTAAGTTGCTGAATTAAAAAAAGAATAAGCGATAGCTGCTCACAGGCGAAACGCGGCGGCCGATAAGGGGGTCTAATTTGAGATTTTAAGGACTTAAGTCGAAATCCCTGTGGCCAGAAATTTTGGCGATGTCGAGAGCTTCAAAAACAACAGTTATTTAAGTGAGTTAATGGGAGCGAAAAGCGAGCTCTCGGGCCAAGGACAAGTGAACACCTAAGAAACGGCGCTCTCCAATTTTAAAAAGCTCAATAGTGTGCAGGTAGCAAAGATTCACCGAAGCGACTTTACTTTGATAGACGCGGTAGAGTTTCACACTCATTCGATGCGCTTTCTCTCCGTTGCGATCCGCTGGATTTAACCCTTCAGTCTTACACACATCACACACCACAGACTCCTTGATAGAGTCTATTATCGGCGCTTCTGGAGCTCGACCCAAGCGTTTTGAGTAAGCCCTAAAAATCAAAGGCTTTTACAAATCATTTAAGAATCAAATGACCAGAAAATTGACCGCTCTAGTAGGCAGCAAAGTCAAAGGCATTGTCCTCTTCCTCGTGATAGCGCTGGGCGCGAACGGCGAGAAAGCGCGCAAAGGCCAGATGCGAGCGCAGAAAGCGCGTCTCACCGCTGGTGAAGAGCTCAATTGCATGGAGATGGCATAAATTCGCCTTGGCCTCTCTGCCCTGATAGACGCGATAAAATTTCACATTGGTAATTTTAGATTTCTCGCCGTTGCGAAAAGTCCAATCTTCTTCCTCTGAGCGACACACATCGCACACAGTAAACCTCTTCATTTTTAAGTATTCTTCTCAATAATGCTTATCGTAAGAAAGAAAATTTTCTTTAGAACTCTTGCGGACGTTTGCGTCTATGCAAGTGAGCGGCGCCCACGCTAGAGTATGGGCATCATTTTTCAACTGCGCCCTATCAATCATGGAGATCTCATGACTTTTAAGCCCTTAACCCCACTTAAAATTCAAACGAAACTCGCCGGTAACCCAGGTCAGCAACCCAAGTATGCAGTCCAAATCAAAGACGCTACTGGAAGTGAAAAGACTCTGGTCGACCCGCGTGCCACTCGAGCGCTGGTGGCGCTGATGAATCAGCACGCCGTGATCGGTGGGGCTGCCGCTCACTGGGGTGGGCCCGCGGCCATGGCCGAAATGATGTCGGCCATCCATGCTCATATGTTTGAGGCCAATCCCTGGCATCAAAAATTTAATTTCGTCAACGACGCTGGCCACACTGAAAATGGGGTCTACGCCCTTCATGCCAACTACAATATGGCGGGAGTCTCCTTTGACTCCCTGAAAAAATTTCGCTCAATTGAAAGCAAGCTCACCGGTCACGGAGAAGCTCACTTAAATCCCGAAGGAGTGCTCATCTCTAATGGCCCGCTGGGCTCAGGTCTGCCTCAAGCTCAAGGCCTGGCCTTAGCTGACGCCCTCTCGGGCACGGACAGAACAACGATCTGTACCATCTCTGATGGCGCCTCAATGGAAGGAGAGGCCAAAGAGGCCATGAGTGCCATACCAGGCCTCGCCGCTCGCGGCGCTCTGGCCCCATTCGTGATGATTATCTCTGACAACGACACCAAGCTCTCTGGGCGCATTAGTAAAGATTCATTTTCTATGTCACCCACATTTGAGAGTTTAGAAACTCTTGGTTGGGATTTGCGTCTCGTAAAGGATGGTCACAACTTAGAAAAGCTCTATCAAGAAATTGGCCAGGCTCTCACCGATGCAAAAGCCGATAAGTCGCGCCCGATTGCCCTTTTGGTCAAGACCATCAAAGGAAAGGGAGTCAAGAGCACAGAAGAGAGCTCCTCAGGTGGCCACGGCTACCCACTCAAGCCCTATGACAGCTCACTCATGAGCTTTCTTGAAGAAATCTATGCCCCGGCCGAAGTCCCCAGCGAATTTAAGTCATGGGCCCAGAGCATTCTCGCTTCAAAACCCGCCTCTGGTGAGAAGTCCAGTGAATCCATTCCAACCGGAAAAGTTCAGCCCGGCTTTTCAAATGCAGCGATTAAGGCCGCCAGCGAAGGCCTACCAGTGTTTTCTGTGAGTAGCGACCTTCAAGGCTCAACTGGGATTGCTGGCTTTCACAAAGAATTCCCCTCTCACTACATCGACATTGGCGTGGCCGAGGCCAATATGGTGAGTACTGCTGTTGGTCTTTCAAAAGCTGGCTTTATCCCTATCGTCGACACCTTTGCTCAATTTGGAATCACCAAAGGAAATCTGCCTCTGATCATGGCGGGCCTCTCTGAAGCGCCTGTGATCGCCCTCTTTTCTCACATCGGTTTTCAAGATGCTGCCGATGGAGCAAGCCACCAGTCACTCACCTACCTGGCGGCCACGAGCGCCATTCCCCACACCAGAGTGGTCATGTGCGCTACCGAGCAAGAGGCAGAGGAACTTCTCTACGCCGCCATCAAAGACTTTGCGGCCAAGAGAGAAAAGGGAGAAACTCCCGACTCAACTCTCTTTTTCTTTGGACGTGAGAACTTCCCCAAATACTTTGAAGATAAGTCTGTCGCCCAGTGGGAAAAGGCCCAGGTCTTAAGAAAGGGCGATGATATCACTCTTATCTCTGCTGGCCCCACTCTCTTTAAAGCACTAGAGGCAGCCGCAGCTCTCAGTAAAGATGGCATCCAGGCCACCGTGATCAACCACCCCTTCATCAACCGCGTGGACACTGATACAGTCGCTGAAGCGGTGAAGACAACCAAAGGCCGCGTGGTCACGGTTGAAGATCACCAAGTAACCGGTGGACTTGGCTCGATCATGGCCCACTCACTGGCAACTACAGGTGTCTCAATGAAAATGAAGAGCCTTGGCGTTCACGGTGAGTTCGGCCGCAGCGCCTACGCCGCAGATCACCTCTACTCACTTCATCACATGAATACTGAGTCGATCGTGTCCGCGGCCAAGGAATTACTAGGATAAAAAAGATGGCACTGCAGTTTGGTTACTCGCGAACCGACTGCAGTGTATGTCTAATGACTCTGTCTCCACCCGAAGAACACTTCACCGACTTGCTCCTCTGCTCGACCATCCCCACAACCGGCACACCATTGCTGTCGCCTTCTTTAATTATATAGGCTTGCTCAATGGAGCTTGGCCCATCGTCGTTTAAATAAACAGCTAGCTCTAAGATTGAATGTTTAGATTGATTTAAAACGCGGTACTTATATTTTACTCCCTCAAAGCTGATCACATTCTCAAGCTTAGCGCCATTAAAGAAGTTGCGGCAAAGGGGATAGGCCATTCCTTGATTGTCGATGACAATATCGCTAAAACGAGTGCCGCGGTAAGCACTCTCAAGTCTAAAATTTCCCGTGGAATTTCCGGCCACGCTGGCCTCAATTGTCAGGGGTGTTCTAAGCCCACGATCGTTGCAATCTTTTTCACTCACGGCAATGCTCATGCGAAGAGTATTATCTAAGAGGGTTGAGAGATAATTTCTCTTTTCACGCAAAGATTCGCAAATCGTTTTCACAATTCCCTCTTCGTCGGCGCTCAACTCACGAGTTTCTCCGATAGGATCAGTGCCTCTTAGGCGATCGTCTTTTTTTTCATCTTTTTGACCGATATCACAGGCCACAGTGGTGCCCAGAACAACGAGGAGTAGTAGATACTTAAACACGATATCCCTCCATGGATAAAACTTTTGATCTTTCTTAAGGGTAAGAAATCAGGGAGGGCTTTGACAAGTTAATGGGCGAGGAAAAAGCCCGGATCGGGAGTCCAGATAAAAGTTGAGGTTTTAGTTTTGATATGAAACTCGGTGGTCACTAAAGCGTCAGAGATGAGTAATTCTTTATTGACTCGGGCCCACTGCTGAACCTTCTCAAGAGCGAGCTCTTGCAGAGTATGTTCCCATCCTGATTGAATGCGCTCTTCTAGATCGGGGAAGCTCACGGTGATGATAGGGCCTTGGCGAGATATCTTGGCCTGAAAACCAGTTTCCATAAAGAAATTGTATGACGCAGAATCCCTGATGTCTACAGCAGACCTAGAAGTCCCCTAAATCACATTGAAGTGTGGGGATTCCCTTCTCTCGCCACATCGCAACAACTCCTGCCCGATCTTCCACACAAAAGAGCGCACGATACTTGGGGGCGATCTCTCGCTGGTAGAGTTCCCACTTTATTTGAGCGTCTTCGCGGTGATCGCCCTGCGCGCGCATGAGCAGCAGATCATAGGGAATTTGATAGCGTGAGAGCCACTTTTGCGTGGGTTCACGGTAATCCTCAGGGCGACCAGTGAGCAAAATAATGGCGTGCCCTCGCGCTTGCATAGCAAGAATAAGTTCTTCGCACCATGAGTGAATCTCATCGTCTTCCATTTTATCAAAGAAGGCCTTCCAATCTTTTGGTTTTTTTTTGACATGAAAAAGTCGGTGATCACAATTTGTTAGCGTGCCATCTAAGTCGACAATGATAGCCGTTTTAAGCTTGCTCACTTTCAACCTCCCCCAGCTGAGTGCGCATTACTTCATGCAGGGTTTTTGAATCATAATCACTGGGCCCAATCGCTGGCATGATTTCAATTTCAACCAAGCGGCGACGAAGACCATTCCATTTTTTTAAAACTCCAGCTCCTTCATGAGTAAAAGTACTCCCCCACAAACCTTTAATGACCAAGGGAACAACTGGAACGGGGTCTTGCCTGAGAATACGGGCAAGTCCAGGCTGAAATTTTCTCATTCTGCCATTGCGAGTGAGAAACCCCTCTGGGAAAAATCCCAAGATCGCTCCCTCGCGCAAAGATAGCGAGATATTTTCAAAGGCAGAGCCCAGCCTCTCTTCACTCTCTTTTCTCGGGGCAATGGGAATGAGGCGGGCCTGCTTAAGCCAGAAGGGAAGACCTCTTTTGTAATAGTAATTGTGATCAATCACAAAGCGTACCGGCGCATGGGCAACGGCCATTAAAAAGAGCCAATCAATAAAGCTCACATGATTTGAAACAATAATATAAGGCCCTTTAGTAGGCAGATGCTCACGCCCTTTCACTTTAAGCTTATAAAAAGAATGAGTGAGAATCTGACCAATAAAGCGTAGGGTTTTTTCACTTCTCCAAGCATAGAGCAAAAAAGAAAAGGCGAGATTCATCACCCCTAGCACCACAAAGGCTTCGGCGCTACTCACACCCACCGCATAGAGACCCATAATAAAAACGCTCACCCCCACCATAAAGAGTGCATTCCAAATATTATTGGCGGCAATATAGCGCGCGACTTCACCGGGTGGAGCTTCTTCTTGAAGTGAGGTCATTTGCGGAATAATAAAAAGGCCACCAAAAGTAGACATGAAAAAGAGATCAATCATCGCCCGCAGTGAGGCTCGGCTTGCCAGAAATTCACTCATGCCCAGGAGCTCTCCCACTGCTGCGTGACCCCGGCCTGTGAGCCAAAGATCAATGAGAAAGAGACTCATAAAAAGCCCGGCGATGGGACTGACTCCAACTTCGGCCTTCTCTCTTGAAATTATCTGACAGATAAAAGCCCCCACTCCCATGCCTATTGTAAAAATCGCCAGGAACAGAGTTGCCACCTCTTCAGTGCCACCCAAAATATCTTTGACATAAACAGGCAAAAGACTGAGTACCCCAGCGCCGAGAAACCAAAACCATGAAACACCCATCAGCGTTCGAAAAAGATTTCTCTCTTTGCGACTCATGCGAATGATCTGCGCCGTTGAAGCAAAGAAATTCCAATTAACTTTGAGTTCCGGCTGAGCACGCTTAGTGGCCGGAACAAAATAGCCCAAGATGAGACCAATCACAGAGAGACCTACGACGCCAATAGAAATAACCGAGAGGGCCCCTTCCACCGCCGCACTTTTTCCACCCATGATGGTTCCAAGTAAAATAGCGACAAAGGTTCCGGCGGCAACCAAGGAGTTTCCTTTAACGAGTTCTCTGGCGCTCAGCACTTCCGGGAGAATGCCATATTTGAGCGGTCCAAAAAAAGCCGATTGCGCCCCCATGCAAAAGAGCACCACGAAGAGCAGTTCATAAGACTCCCACATAAAGCCCAAGGCGGCGAGCCCCATGAAAACGAGCTCGGTTATCTTTGTCACTCGAACCATGTAGGACTTGTCATAATGATCAGCGAGCTGACCAGCGGTTGCTGAAAACAAAAAGAAGGGCAAAATAAAAATCCCCCCTGCTGCCGCCACTAAAGCACCTGACTCCAAGCCTAGGAGTGAAACGCTTTTGTAGGTAATGAGAATGACCAAAGCATTCTTAAAGAAATTATCGTTGAGCGCGCCCAGAAACTGGGTGAGAAAGAGGGGGCCAAAGCGCCGCTCGCGAAGCAGTGATCGATTCATAGACTTACTCTCAAAAAAAAGGCCAGCTGATAAAATATCTTAGCTGGCCTTCCCTTGTAAGACTAGTTTTTACTACTTTTAGAACTTCGCAATTAAAGAAGTCATATACGTATAATCGTACTTTTTTGCTGCCGCTGTGGGCTTATTCTCATAATCCCCGAGATAAGAGAGTTTCAAGAAGAGCTCTTTGCTTAGCACAACACTCATGTAGGGCTCAAAAGAGAGAATCCACTTTTCACTGTCAGAGAAGTTTGGAAGATACTCAACCCATACGCCCGCTTCAACGTTTTCATTGAGCTTGCGATTATAGGCCGAATAAACACGTCCCTTGTGCTCAGAATCGTGAGTCCCATTGGTGTTGTATTGAAGCGTATAGCGATAACCGGCTTCGGCCGAGAGTGTTTCCTTATCAGTGTTGATAAACTTGTAGAGCACACCGATATCTTCGTTGTAGCGCTCTTCAATTCCCTTGAATTCATCCCCTTCAATCTGACTGGCGGCATAGGCACCTAGCCCATTAAATGAACGCTCATAGCGAATAAGAGCGTCCCAATTTCTGGCATCTTCCACGTTGGCCGAAGTGCCGTAAGTATAGTGGCCGCCTAGCTTAAAAGTGTTGGCGTTGCGAACATAGGTATTGAGAGTTTTAGCGTTGTAAGACTCAGTTTCGGTGTTGCCACCCTCAACTTTAATGCCCACTTCCGACTCATTGCTAAATTGGGCAAAAGCACTGCCATTCGCAGCGAAAAGTGCAATGATAGATACGCAGCGTACCATTTGACGCATGAAGAACCTCCAAAAAAATTGAACAATTCTCTTTACCGTTTTAAGGACTTTAGAGCAAGACAAAGGGGTGCTATAGTTGGCCCATGTCAAAGCTATACCATTATGTTCATTGTCCATTTTGTGTTCGCGTTCGCATGGGTCTGGGTCTTTTAAATAAAGATTATGAGTCCATTGTTCTCGCCTACGATGACGAGCAAACCCCTATCGCTCTCACCGGAGTGAAAATGCTTCCCATCTTTAAAAGAGCGGGTGGCGGCGCTCAGAATGAGTCACTTGATATTCTAAGGGGCTTGGACACCCAAAATATTCTTAACTTCTCTCACCTTGATGAGCGCTCGCAAGAAATTGAGAATCTCCTCACTAAAATCGGCTCTCCAGTTCACAACCTCGCCATGCCTTACTGGATTTGGACGCCAGAGTTTGACCCACGCTCGCGCGTCTACTTTCAAAGTAAGAAAGAAAAAAAGCGCGGCCCCTTTCATTTGTTGGTCAATAGACGTGATGAGTTTTTAAAAGAACTCTCCCCAATTTTTGATCAAGTGGCAGCAAAGCTCTCACCATTTTACGAGTCAAATTCACTCACTATTGTGGACATCATGATTGCCGCTCACCTCTGGGGGCTTTATATTGTGCCAGAGGTACAGCTTCCCAGTGAGATTCATCGTTATCTCATGAAGATCAAAGAGCTGTGTCAGTTTGATTATCATCACGATTTCTGGCAAGCCCCAGACTTTAAGGCCCAAAGATCAGTTCAAATTTAATAAGGAGATTTCAAATGGCAAAGAAAGTAGCAGTTGTCCTCTCGGGATGCGGATACCTCGATGGAGCGGAAATTCGCGAGTCGGTTCTCACACTCTTAGAGCTCGATCGAAACGGCGCCCAGGTAGAGATCTTTGCTCCCGATGAACTTGCCTACCACACCATAAATCACAAACAAGGTGAGCCCGAAGGTGAAGCTCGCAATATTTTAGTTGAGTCCGCACGAATTGCTCGCGGCAAGGTCACTCCCCTGGGAGAGCTGGATCACACCAAATTTGATGCCCTGGTTTTTCCTGGCGGCTTTGGGGTGGCAAAAAATCTTTGCACCTTTGCTTTCAAAGGTCCTGAAGCGATCGTGACTCCAGCAGTCCAAAGCGTGATCGAGCAATTCTACAGTGCCGCTAAACCCATTGGCGCCCTTTGTATTGCGCCGGCCCTAATAGCTCTTGCGCTCAAGGATAAGGGAATTGAACTCACAATTGGAAATGACGAAGGCACGGCCAGCGCTCTCAAAACTCTTGGGGCCGTTCATAAAAATTGCGCGCCCAATGAAATTGCTGTTGATATGAAAAATAAGATCGTCTCAACTCCGGCCTATATGTATGACGATGCTCCCTTGGCAAAAATTGCTGATGGTATCGCAGCTTGTATTAAGAAGGTCGTTGAACTGGCCTAGTGCTCAAACACCCAGGCCGGTCCCACCAAGAGAAAGAGGAGGTCCTCAAAAAAAGAGGGCTTCTTCCCCTCAATTTTATGCCCAACAAATTGTCCTATCCAAGCCGCGATAAAAATCGGCAGGCAGATCGCCAGGATCATATGGGGAGCATTGGCCCTCATCACTTCCCATAAAACGAGATTGGGGATTAAAAAAAAGACCAGCATTTTAATGACTACTGCGCGGCTCTTCCACGTGAAGTAAAAGGCCATGGCGAGCAAAAGAAAGAGACTTCCCCACAACGAGGGCCAAGCCGCTGGGTATGAACTGGGCGAGGGAATAAGCCAGATCATGCCAATGAGACTATAGGCAATTAAGGGCACGCAGATTTTGTGTATTTTGATATTCATAGGATTTTGATGAGATTTTGAGTACTCACGAAACCACTCAGTCTTAGTGCGCATAGGCCCTCCCCTTTTCATTGATCCTAACATGCCCATACGCCTGGCCGCCTATACTTTTTGCATGGGTGTTAGATTTTTAGACACTCACAAGCTCTAAGTGTCCCAATTTGGGAGAGAGCTTTTGGCCTCATTCCTGCTTTATTAGAAGACATGAAAGGGTTCAACACACTTCACCTCATTGTTCTAAGTTTACTGTGGCTCACCACGAGTTGTGGAATGCCTCTCATTCCTAAGAAAAATGACATGATTTATAAGCCTGGGGTTTCAACTAAGCTTTATGCCCAGACAGACTCGACCTTTGCCGATTACGTCAGGGCATTTGAGGCCAGCGCTGCCAGTGAGTTTAATAATCCCGACTATAAAGTTGGCGATATCCCCATCAATTTTGGCACACCCGAGAATGAGAGCTTCGATGGAGTTTGCTATACCTATGGCGACGGCTCTAAAGAGATCATCATTCGCAAAAGCTTCTGGGACAATGCCGGGGTCATTCAAAAGCGCGTGCTTATTTTTCACGAGTTGGGACATTGCGCCCTCGGTCGAACTCACGACAACGAAACCATGGAACACTCTGGCTCCACTTACAAGACCAGCATGATGAATGAAGTGATTCCTAGCAGTATGCATTACCTCAGTGCTGAGGCCGAATATCTGCTCGAGCTCTTCACTCTCAACAAGGCTGCGCTCAAGCAAAAAATTGAGACCTTCTAGCCTAACCCTCTTGGACCATGCTAGCTTTCTCACATGAAATTTTTAAGAATTGGCTTCCTCGGTGGCGGCCAGCTCGCACGAATGATGCTCCCCACTTGTCAGCGCTTGGGGCTTGAGAGCCACGTTCTCGACGGGGCAGGCGCAGTCGCCTCTAGTGGCTGCGATAAGCACACTCTTGGAGACTTTAGAAATTACGATGACGTTTTAAATTTCGGTCGAAAAGTTGATGTTCTTACGATTGACCTTGAAGACGTAAATACCGCGGCCCTCGCCCAGCTTGAGTCAGAGGGCGTACAAGTCACCCCCAGCTCCCAAGTCATTGGCACCATTCAAGATAAGGGCGCGCAAAAGCTGTTCTTTGAAAAAAATCAAATTCCCACCGCGCGTTTTAAACTCTATCAAAAAGGTGAACTTCCCACCGAAGATGGCATCATTAAACTTCGTCGTGGCGGCTATGACGGCAAGGGCGTAAGTCGCTTTGAAAGTTCTAAGGGTCTGCCTAGCGGTTTTGACGCCGACTTAGTTTGGGAAGAGAAAATTAAAATTAAAAGTGAAATCTCCGTCCTTGTGGCCCGTTCAAAAACGGGTGATGAGTGCACCTATGAGCCTGTGAGTATGGTCTTTGACCCTGAACTCAACTTGATTGACTACACCCTAGCGCCAGGAAATCTTAGCCCTGAGCTAGCACATCAAGCCCAGCAGCTCGCGCTTGAGGTGGCCAGAAAGTTGGAAGTCTACGGCATTATGGCGGTAGAAATGTTTGAAACCAGTGCGGGTGATTTGCTCGTCAACGAGCTCGCGCCAAGACCTCACAACTCAGGTCACCACACTATCGAGTCTACCCTCACCGATCAATTTGCCCAGCATGTGCGTGCAGTTTGCGCCCTTGCGCTTGGAAGCGTTCATCAGCATTCATTAAGTCTTACTTATAATCTCGTCATGGATAAAAACGCTTTGCCAGGTCCAGTAGAACTTGAAGGCCTAGATGAACTGCTTAAGCTCCCTGGAGTCTTTTTGCATTGGTACGGAAAGTATGAAGGTAGAGCGGGCAGAAAAATGGGACACGTCACGATCTTATCACCCGGCCATAACTCAGAAGAATTATTAAATCTCTATCACAAGGCTAAATCATGTCTGAAAATAAAAACACTCCCTCTGTTGGCGTAATAATGGGAAGTCAAAGTGATCTTCCAGTGATGGAGGGCGCACTGGTGGCACTGAAGAAATTTGGTATCTGTGCTGAAGTCAAAATCGTGAGTGCCCACCGCACACCTGAAGTCATGGCCGATTTTGCCACCACCGCCAGGAAAAGAGGACTAAAGGTCATCATCGCTGGTGCTGGAGGGGCCGCCCACCTTCCCGGAATGGTTGCTGCCTACACAAGTTTGCCCGTCATAGGCGTGCCAGTGAATTCCTCTAACTCCATTGAAGGAATCGACTCGCTTTTATCAATTGTTCAAATGCCAAAAGGAGTTCCAGTGGCCAGTGTCGCCATTGGTGGTGCTTTTAATGCCGGACTTCTCGCCGTTCAAATTCTAGGGGCCACGGACTCTGCGCTTGCGCGTAAATTAGATGATTACAAGCAAGAGCTCAAAGACCAGGTGGCCCAAATGAATCAAAATCTAGAGTAGCAAGAATTTTAAAAGGTAGTCGGGGTAATCAATTGACTCTCCCGAGACAAAGGGTGTGCGCGTCTGAGGCTTAACACCAGCGGGCCAGGCGTGCCCGAGTCCGTCATTTTCAATTAAACTCATGAAAACTGCATCCCCATCGAGATAGCGCGTGCCCACACCTTTGCTATTTTCACCTGGAAGAGCTTCAAGTGAAAAGCGATCTTCTCTGAGCTTACTTCTCATTAGAGAGTACATCTGAGCAATAAGCTTTGAATGTTCGCTATTGACCAGACGGTCTTCTGTACCATAGATAATCGAAACCTCTTGTTCGAGTAGCTTATCTTTATGCTCGCCCGCCAAGCGCTCACAGCTCTCTTTTGAAGTCTGTGCTTCAATATTAGGCCTAGAAATATCTGCGGCTTCATGGCCAAGGGCCACACCGGCCACAAGTCCCACCCCACGAATAATGTCTGGGGCAAGACAGCCAAGCACCAAGGCTTGCCCTGCGCCGCTAGAAATTCCTGCCACAAAGACCCTACTCTCATCGATATTAAGAGCGCGATCGGCCAGTGCGGCTTGAATTAAGCCCAAAATCTGTCCGTTCATGCGATCGCTGCGCGTGTGATTATCGCCATAAAAGTCCCAGCAACCAGCGATCACGCCTCCGTTTGGCACCTGAGGGGCCAGCACGACGGTGTGGTAGCGATCGGCACTAGCACCTAAATTTCCGGCCTTCATGAGATGTTCATTTTTTTGGGCACAACCGTGAAGAACAACTAGCAGCGAGCGCGTGCCATCGCTAGCAGGAGCGGGAACGTACTTTAAGACCGACAGTCCGGCGGTGGTCACGTCTTCCCACTGCGCCTTAGCACTAGCGAGACTCACAAAGGAGCAAAGAAATGTAAGTGATAAAATAAAGCGAATCATGGGCCACTCCTTGTGGTTAGAAGTGTCCCTCCCCAATGAATTTATTATGAAAGAAGTTTTAAAGTGATGGCAAGTAGAAGGAGCTAAACTTAAGCAAATCCTAAAAACTAGTGATCGTGATGATCATCCATCTGAGCTTCGTCGAAGTCGCGAATAGCAATGGCAAGTGAGGCAATCATCAGTCCCCAAGTTCCAACGAGTGTTAAAATCACAAATAAGCTCATGCTCATATAAATAATCCTATTTCGACGTTTTCACTATGATAAGCGTTAATGCGCACTTTTTCTAGTGGGAGAGCTATGCTAAAGTCCATTAATCAACAATTCAACCTTAAGGAGGCCTTATGGCCAGTCGCAAAAGAAAAAAGAATCTCCACCACACTCGCCGTCTTGCTAAGAAGAGAAGACTTATGAAAGGTCACCGCTCATAATTTAATTGGCACAGACAAAAAATGTTGAGGGTCTTTAGCAAGGCCCTTTTTTTATTCGGTAACTTATTCGATCAGAAGATCTTCGTAGAACGCGCCGCGCTCTTTAGCGGGGTCCACTACTAGAATTTCAAGAATCCAAAGACCTGAATGGGGAATGGAATCATAGGGAAGTAACTGGCCCTTGTAGTGAAGGGCGTGGGGAAACTCCCCCACGCGGTGCCCACCCATAGCGGGATTGAGTACCAGATCAAGCTTTGCGGCTTCGCTCATCGCCACCTGATAGAGCTCTTCACCACTTAAATTGTCATTTTGCCAAGCGGACTTAGTCACCTCAAAAATCTGCTTCACACCCAGCGCTAGTCTGGAGTGGCCCTTGAGATCTCTTCCACAGATGAAAGTCTCGCCGTAATCACCCTCGTGATCTTGATAGACTGGGCCGATATCGAGAAAGAAGGGATCACCTTCTTCAAGGGTGACGTCGTCGTTGAGTTCTCTAAAAGACTTAGTTGTATTAGCGCCTAGGCGCACTTTACTGGGATGCCAGAGTTTTGTGACTCCACGCTGGTCGAGCTCAGCCGTGAGAATGGCCTCGACATCTTCGGTATTCATACCGGGCCGTACCTTAGCGGCTACGCCATGAACTACTTCTACACTCAGTGCTCTGGCATTAAGAAGATCATCAAGATTAAAGCGCTCACCAGTGGTATTGGACATAGCTTAGTAGAAGAAAGTCAGGACTTTTTGACGATCCCGATCGAGGTTAATAATCAGTGGTGCCCCTGAGTCGATAAACTTAGTAGCACCAGCGAGCTTGTTGCACTCTGCTTTACTTTCAACAGAATAAAAACTCTTATGATTATCTAACTTCGCCGCTTTGAGTGCGTCAAGGTCCAGCTCAGCACCGCGCATGAGCAAAACTCCAGGTACTTTATGCGAGCAAAAAACGACTGCATTTTCAGCATCTCTGGGTCCAAGCAGAATTTTGTATTCGGTGCCATGGGATTTAACGATAAGCATACTGTTAAAGACAATTTGGTCTTCAACGGCCGCTGGCGCGCGATGAGAGGGCGCAGTATAGGAAGAGCATGCCCCTAAGAATACTAATAAAAAGAGAAAGCAAAGTTGAATTAAACTTTTTAGCGCCATAGGAATTTTCCCCTCATCATCCAGTGAAACTTTTTAAACCAGCGAGTAAAAGCGCCAGGAGGCGATTCTAACTCCGACTCAGAAGCAGGTAAACGTAGTGCTGGCCAGACAGGGCCTAGATATCCCAAATCATCATCAGTACTAGTGCCAAAGATTTCTTCGTTTTCTTCAATTGATTTAGAAAGCTCATCGAGCATCTTCTCCGCTTCTTCATCAAAGACGGAAACTTCCAAAGAGTCTGAAGCCACAGGGGTCACTTCACTGACCTCGACTTTAGGAGAGAGAGTGAAGTAGACCACTCCCCCACCGGCCAAGAGCGCCAGGGTAAACTTATTTAAAAGTGAGGGCGATGGAGTCAAGCTCAGCCCACCTTTTTGCTCGCCAATTTTTTGCGCTCTAAGCATTCGCTCTAGGAAGTCTGCATCTGACTTTTGCGCTTCAGCTTTAAGGGCCGACCAAAAGTCGCGGGCCAGGCCATCAATGCGACGAGAAAGATTCACTAAGAATTCGTCACCTTCAAACTTGGCATTAATAGCTTTGAGGGTGGCCAGGATTTCTTCTAGCTCTTTAATATCCATTCTAAGGAGCCTATTCATTTCGGGAAAGAAAAGCTCACGGGCCTGCTGATCATAGAATGATTTAAAAAGGCGAATAAGCCTGGTCTCATAGAGTCCAGGAAGAGCGAGAACTTTCTTAGAAATCACGTCAAAGAGGATGCTCTTTTTGAGTAGCGCTCTTAGAGCAAGAACGAGCTCTGCATTTCTCTCTTTGCGAAGTCTGACCAAGGTTGCAAGCTTTGAGCTGTGTACAGTGTTTCTAATCTCTTCCATTGTCGGGCGAGTGGCCCCTGCCAAAATGCGCGGAAAGCGCAGCTTTTCTTTTTCAGCGTGAATGCCAATATCTGAGAGCAAGTGCTTAATTGCGGCCACGCACTCGGGCTTACAACTACTCTCACCTGAGAGCTCATCTAGATGCTCTCTAAAAATGCGATAATCGTGGTAATGAAGTCCAAGTTCAATGAGAGAATTGTTGCGCTGGCGAGTGAGCTCTTTGAGCGCTCTGACTGAGTCGACTTCACGCCCTAGCGACTCTTGCCAAAGCTCTACTTGGGCATCGTCAAAGCCGAGCTTTTTTACTTTTGCCCAATCAACCATTGACTGTACAGATTCCAAGTGATCGATGAGAACTTGATTTCTCTGGGCGACGAGATAACTCATCTCAACTCTTCTAAAAAGCGGCGCTAGCTCGCGCTCGGCCGTTTGCACGTCACCACTTAAAATGAAGGAGTCGACCTTCACTAATTTTTTGTTCGTCTTTATTGTCTGAGCAGGCACGCTGGGGTCGCGGAAGTTACGCAGGCGATTATTTAATCGCTCCAAGCGATCGATCTTGCGCAAATATTCGTAGTCGGATAGCTTTTCGATTTTTGATTTAGAACGAAAGAGCGTCGCAAAGATTCCTGGGCAGGGATCTGCAGCGCTAGCAAGCGAGCTAAATAAGAGACTCATGATCAACATGAGATGAGATAGTGTGCGAATCAAAGCGACCTCCACTCACCTTATCGGTAGAGCGCGCAGGGCTTTTGAGCGTAAATCAAAGAAATCTATGATCAAGCGAGAATTGTTCCGGGTTTTTACCCATGCGAGAAAACTGACGATAAAAGGCGGTTATCTCCTTCATATCTGCTTCGTAATTTCCTGTGGGATAAAAGAGTTTACCCACCCCGACTTGGCGATTTAAATAGTCAATATACCCAAGAGCAATGGGAACTTTTGAAGCGAGCGCCACATAGTAAAACCCACTCTTCCACTTTGTTACTTTCTTGCGCGTGCCCTCGGGGGTGACGACTAGAAGTAATTTTGAGTGCTCCCTAAATAGCTGAGTCAAAGACTCGGTCGTGCCGTTATGTTGACTGCGATCAATCCCAATGGCGCCCAGTCGCTCCATGGGTGCACGAAGAAAGCCTGTAAGCCACTCTTTCTTAATGGCAAAACGGATGCGAACCCCTACCTTGAGAAAATAGGCAATCACCACAATGAAATCCCAATTGCTAGTGTGGGGCGCTCCAATCACCACCGCCCGGTCAATGCCCTCAAAAAGATTAGGGGCATACTTCCAACCCTTCCAGTCAAAGTACCAAATGAGAATTTTTTTAAATAGCTTCATACTCATCCCAACATTGGTGCGCTATTATGATAATCTATTCAATGATATCAGTTTATTGGGAGTTTGTTTTGACGTGGATTCATTTTTTATGGGGTGGCCTCTTAGGTTCGGTGAGCGCGCTCATTTCCATTGTCTTGTGTCTCACCTTCCTCAAAAGCTTTAAGGCCAGGCTGCTTGGTTCACTAAGCATGTGTGTCGTGCTCTTTTGCTGCCTCTTTCTCATTCTCCAAGATTCGGAAATCGAGTCGCGCTTCTACGAAGTAGGTATCCCCTACTACCGAGTTAAGAATATGATGAATACGCGGATGCTGGCGCTCACTCATCTGCCAAGCCTGAGAAAGAAACTCTCCACCTTGAATGAGCAAGAGCAAAAGAAATTACTCCAAGAACTGACGGGTTCGGGAGTTAAGCGCCTTGAGGCCAAGGACCTCATTCGCTGGAATGAACTCAGAAAGCGTCTTGCCGATGAAGACGATGAGTTCTGTAGTGGCCTCTACACCGGAAACCTCACTGAAGAAACCCTGTGGCGTGCATTTTCCCATCTCACCAAAGAGGAGCTGGGCACGTGGACATCTATTATGATTGAATCGGGCCGTCGTGAATGGGAAAAAGTTGAATTCGAAACACCTGACCTCAAATCACTGCAAAAAGGCTTAGAGTTAATTGCCAAGGGTTTACCTAAGAAAGACTCCGAACGTTTGGTCACAGTGTTGGCGCTTGGCACATCTAACTCTGATGAGAGCGCTTGTTGGGCCATGAGAAAGATTCTCATTGGAACAGCGGGCCTAAAGCCCGAGCTCCAAGTTGAGTTTTTAAGATCGCTAGCTATTCAGTTTTAATGAGGTGAACATCGCGCTGAGGAAAGGGAATACTAATGCCTTCTTGGTCAAAGGTAAGTTTCACCTTTTCGACGTTGTCCCAATAAGTCGCCCAGTAATCTTGGCTCGTTACCCAAAAGCGAAGTAAGAGATTCACACTAGAGTCACCCAAACTGCCAACGGCCACTACGATTTCATGGTCATTCAACCTGCGCGTCTCTTCATTGGCAATGCGGGTGAGAACTTCCTTGGCCTTCTTAATGTCATCTCCATAACCAATCCCAAAAGTGAAGTCGAGTCGGCGCTTGCCCTCGGCCGTAAAGTTGGTAAGAGAAGCATTGGAGAGCGTGCCATTTGGAATCACGACACGCTTATTATCAGGAGTGAGTAAGGTCGTATTAAAGAGACCTATTTCTTGAACTGAGCCCGAGTGCCCTGCCCCTTCAATAAAATCTCCCACTTTGAAAGGCTTGAGAAAGAGAATCAGCACTCCCCCGGCCAGATTTGAAAGCGAGCCTTGAAGCGCAAGACCAATGGCCAAACCGGCAGAGCCTAGAACGGCCAGCAATGAGGTCGTCTTAAGACCGAGGGTTGAAGCAACCGAGATTAGAAGAACAATTTTAAGTAAGATGCTAGTGAAGCCCAGCAAAAAGTTACTCAAAGAATTATCGATTTTGCCTTTAGCAAGAGAGACGGCGAGAAGCTTGCGGATCAATTTAATAAGGAGCCAACCAACGACCAGGACTAAAATGGCCGTGCCTAATTTCGGGAGAAAAGGAAAGACATATTCCGACATTATTTTTTCAAGAGTAAATACATCCTTAGCTGCTTCTTTCATTAAAGGTCCTGTCCTGATAAAAATTTAACGGTAGTTAAATTCGCTTTTTTTACGCGCATGCGCAATCGCTCTGCGCTGTGAGTGTTGGACATCAGCTCGGCAAAAAAAAAGGGACCCAGCAAGAGTCCCTGTAAAAAAAATGTGCGATAGAAATTAACGATCAACCACACAGTACTGGTTGTAGCGTCTTGAGAATTCACATTCCCTACGAGCTTCATTACAAGCTGTCGCCTTCACACCTGTGCCGCGAAGACCGGTTGAAGTCGCGGTAAATGTTTGAACGCGATAATCACTGTAGTATCCACGCTCCATAAGATCTGCCTGACAAGTTCTCGTGACATAGTCGCGACCTGGATAGGGAGGAAATGGTCTTGGCGGAACTGGACGTGGGTCATAGCCACCGCCACGCGCGGGAGAGCAGAAAGCGTCTCTAATATGTGAATAGCGTGAACGCAGCATGCCTTCACAGGCAACACTCGCTTTTTTACATGCTTGTCCTCGCGAAATATCCGAGCCCACAGTGATCACGTCAATCACGCGGCCACCAAAGCGTCCGGCAACAACTTCGTATGAACATTGATAGGCCATGGCCGCAGAAGAAACTGAAAGCGTGGCAAGTGCTAAAAGTGCAAATTTTTTCATCTTAATAATCCCCCGTTAGATAAAACCTGAGATGAGTTTTATTTATCGAGTGCTTGTTTACCGGCCATTGGTCCCAGGCACCAGTGAGTGAGGCGGTTTTTACAGCCTTACCCGCTAGATCTTGCAAAGCTAGCCTAATTGAGCAAAGCTTGGGGCCTAGGACTTAAACTTACCAAAAAAGCTTTAACCTATTGTTTTTACATACATTTGAGGAGGCCCCATGGGCGCAAGCGAATTTCCCTACCTTCACGGCTTCTCTGCAATCGAGCAAGAGAGACTTCGCAAGCAAGCAACCTTTTGGGAGCATCTGATTTATCAGAATGTGAATTTCTCCGGTGTAAAAAACCTTTTAGAAGTTGGCTCGGGAGTTGGTGCCCAGTCTGAGATTCTGCTTAGACGTTTCCCCCAACTTGAACTCACTTGTGTCGAACTCAACAAAGCGCAAATCGAAGCGGCCAAACAGACTTTGGCCAATGTGCCTTGGGCCAGTAATCGCTACAGTATTAATGAAATGGATGCGAGCAACTTAGACTTTGAATCCAATACCTTTGATGGAGCTTTCTTGTGCTGGGTACTCGAGCACGTGCCCGATCCGGCACGAGTTTTGGCCGAAGTCAGACGCGTTCTTCGCCCGGGGGCCAGAGTGGTCGTAAATGAAGTGATGAACCATACTTTCTTTCTCGAACCCTACTCACCCAATGTGTGGAAGTACTGGATGGCCTTTAACGACTTTCAGTTTGAAAATGCCGGCGACCCCTTCATTGGGGCCAAGCTTGGTAACCTACTGACACAAGTGGGTTATCGCAGTGTTAAAACACAGATGATTGATGTTCACCTCGACAATCGCATGCCAGAAAAGCGCAAGCAATTTATCGAGTTTTGGTCAGAGCTACTTTTGAGTGCGAAAGATCAACTGCTCTCGGCCGGAAGCGTAGATGAAGAGACGGTTGAAAAAGCAAGTAAGGAGCTCTCACTGGTCAGAAGAGATCCCAATGCCGTGTTCATGTACAGCTTTATGCAGGCCAAGGCCACTGTTTGGAATGATGGGGCCTCGTAGGGCCCCCAGTACTGAACTAAGACTTCTTTTTTTCGTCTTTTTTCTTCATATCACACTGAGAGCTTTTGCTTTCGCAGCATGATTTGCAATCGCTCTTTTTCACTTCACATTTACCTCCACTGCACTTGCCATGGTGGGCACAGCTAGAAGCAAGTAAAAGGGTACCTAGAACAATCGTTGAAAAAAGTGTTTTCATAACTTAGAACTCCTCGTTGGTTAGTCTACCTAGTATTATAGTGAAAACGTGTAATTTTAGGAGACTAAAGATTCTGCTACTGGCCAAGAGAGCGCCGGGAGTATAGAAATTCTTTTGAGTTCACCAGGATTTTGTTCACTCTCGCGCCTTTGGGGGCGCCAAATAGGACGCTAGGTTATGAAAAGTTTGATCCTTTTAATCACCTCTTTGCTAAGTCTCACTGCTTGGTCTGTTGATGAGACCAACTATCAAGACATTTATGAGACATCCGTCGTCCCTTTTTATGACCTGGGTGTCTCTCACCAAATGCAAAGTTTTGATGGCACTCAGTTGCACTATCGCCATTTTGCGCGCGGATTTAAAAAGGCCATTCTGATTCTCCCAGGTAGGACAGAGCCTAGTTCAAAGTACGCCGAACTCGTCTACGACTTGCGCTCACTGCCCTATGATTTTATCTTGCTCGACCCGCGTGGACAGGGATACTCCGAGAGACTTATCCCCGATGAGCCACTTAAGGGATACGTTAAAAAATTTACGGACTACGCTAAGGATTTAGAAGTTCTTTTCTCCCAGACGCTCTCAGACTACCAACAAGTTATCTTAATTGGGCATTCGATGGGCGCAGGGATTGGTCTACTCTATGAGCTCACTCACCCGGGAAGTTTTAGCAAAATGATTCTATCAAGTCCGATGATTGAGCTCAAAACTAATGGTCTGCCAGAGCCCGTGGTCTATAGCTACTTGCAAGGTCTCTCTTGGTTAGGAAAAGATAAAGAATATATTCCTGGCGGCTCTGACGACATTGGTGGCCGTGAGTTTGAGCAAAATAGAGTGACTTCAAGTCGCGCCCGCTTTCAAATGGCCAGAGAGCTTGAGAATAATGACCCCTCACTTGTCATGGCCTCGGCCACAGTGGGCTGGACACTGCAATCATTAAAGCTCGGGCGCTTCGTTTTTAAGAGGAGAAAAGGGGTCAACTTCCCACCGACGCTACTCTTTCAAGCAGAGCATGATGAATTTAGTCATTCCAAACGCCAAACAAAATTTTGTAAAGAGCAAAAAAACTGTGAACTAATTTTCATGAAAGATTCTAAGCATGAAATGTTTCAAGAGCGTGATATGATTAGAAATCAAGTCGTCTCTCGAACTAAGCAGCTTCTCACTGATTGAGAGGCTATTTTTGAGGTAACCATGGCCGGTAGACTCGTTCTCAAAACTTACGAAGATCTCAACCTAAAAAAATTAAAGCGCGGTCAAATTCATCGAATTGCGATTGAAGTTCAGCGCAACCCTCTTGGTGTCAACTGGCGCATCCCACTGATGGTTGCCATTGGCAATGAGGATGGACCAACCCTGGGTATCACAGCTGCAGTTCACGGCAACGAACTCAACGGTCTCCCAACAATATTTAAACTGTTTAATAATCTAAAAGTTGAAAAACTCAGAGGCACTTTGATTGCGGTGCCAGTGGTGAATGTGCCTGGCTACATTCTCAAACAAAGAGAGTTTAGTGACGGAAAAGACCTCAACAGACTGATGCCTGGTAAAGAGCGTGGCACAGCGGCCGAGATGTTTAACTTCAATATCACTTCACGCATTATTTCGCGCTTTGATTACTTGCTTGATCTTCACACCGCTAGCTTTGGGCGCATCAATTCTCTTTACGTACGCGCTGATCTAGACAATGAAATGTGTCGCAAGATGGCCTACCTCCAAAACCCACAGATCATCGTCAATAAATACGACGAGGAAGGCACGCTCAGATCATGGGCCAACTCTCATAATATTCCGACGATTACAATTGAAATTGGTAACCCCCACACCTTTCAGCACCACCTTATTGACCATACCTATGAAGGTGTCCTCAATCTCATGCGCCACCTAAAGATGGTGCCGGGAAAAGTAAAGAGCGTAGAAGATTCCATCCAAGTTTGCGACAAGAGCTCTTGGATATATTCCTACACCGGTGGTGTGGTGGACGTCACTCCAGGACTGACTGACTTTGTGAAAAAAGGTCAAAAGATTGGAACTGTCTGTGATATTTGGGGACAAACTCTCGATGAGATTCTCTGTCCCGAAGATGGCTATGTTATCGGAAAGAATATCAATCCCGTTTGTGAAGCGGGAACGCGCATTCTCCACTTGGGGGTCAAGAAAAACCCAAAGGGCAATAATGGGAATGGGAAGTAACTTCGAAACCCCTTACCTCTTTGCCCTCACCAACCCCGGTAACGAAGATCTGCTTAAAGAAAGTGTCAAACACTCGGGTCTAGGACTAGTCCCGAGTTTTTCTCACAGTGGCTTTGTAAGCTTTAAAAAAACAAGTGGCCCCATCACTAAAAAAGACCTCGAACTGTTTCCCTTTGCCTTTGCTAGACTTGTGGGCGCCGATGCAGGGCCCAATACTAAAGATCAAGACCCACCTCAAAGTTACTTTGATCTTGAGACCCAGGAGCTCGTGGGCGGCCCTTTGGGAGAAGTGCTCTTCTTCAAACTAAAAGGAGAGACCTACTGGTCCTGCTCCCAAGAGAAGACCCGCTCTCAACTTCTTGACGCCTACGGTACTCCCAAACTTCAAAAACCAGAATCAGCACCAAGCCGTGCCTATTTGAAGATTGCAGAATCATTTGAACTCGCAGCACTACAGAAGATTCATATTAAGCGAGTTATTGAGCTCGGATGCGCACCAGGTGGTGCAAGCATTCACCTACTCGAGCGAGGATATGAAGTCTATGGCGTAGACCCAGCGTTAGTCGAGGCGAGCGTCCTAGAAAATAAAAATTTTCACTATCTCAACCTCCCCGTTCAAGAGCTCACAAATGAGCATCTGCCAGGCAGCTTTCAACTGCTCACCTCTGACATGAACTTAAACCCCAGCCAAACAATTGCCTTTAGTTACAAAATCCTCGAAAACCTGAAGCACCGTCCTGAAGTGCTTCTCATTACGCTAAAGACCCCTGGCCCAGAGTGGGTCTCTTCCCTTGCAAAGCTTGCTCGTAAATATCAAAGCTTAGGTTACGCAAAAGCTCATTTTGTGCAACTACCTACCCATCGCAGAGAAACTCTCCTATACTGCTTGCGCGGGAGATAGCGATGTCTAGTCATAAAAATAAAAAACCGACTCCATCAAAAGAGCTCAGTGATAAAGATCTTGAGATCTTAAAAGAGAAGACCACCGACATTCCAGGGCTTATTCAATATGCTCACGAAAGAGGTGGCTTTGCGATCACGATCAAAGACAGCAGTACCATAAAGCACGAAGCTATTAGCTCCATGCAAGAGCAAGTTGAAATTCAATTGCAAATGCTCCATGAGCGCATGCAAGTCTTGGCCAAGCAGGCGCAAGACCTAAAAAATCGAGCGCTCATTTCCCAGGAGCTCGCCAACTTCTCCCCTAGTTTTACACCAGTACCGGGGCAAATCTATTATCTCTACATACGACACAATGATGAGCGCGTACTGAGCCTCATCGCCCCTTGGCAATGGAATGAGATGCCCTTCAAGGAATTTGTCGCTAGTGTGCGCTACTTGTCTGATAAGACTTGGCAGCTTTACGAAGACGGCGCCAACAAATAAGAAAGCGGTAAGTGACAAGCTGACCAAAGGCCAGGGCCACCGCCTTCACTAACTTCCAGCGCACAATTGTCGATTCACCGGCGGCCCGAAAGCTAAAAGTCACTTTCGTTTCATAAGTTCTAAATCTAAGCAGAGCACTTGCCCCACTCAAAACGATATTGGGGGTGAAAGAATCTTCGGGAATACAATTAAAAACTGGAGCAAATCTCTCAGTTCGATAGAGTCGAAACGGTATGTTGGTGTCCCAAACCCTAGCGCCATAGAAGATCTTAGAGAGCAACCAAGCGGTGCGAGAAATGACCCGCCTTCCAAGGGAGACGAGATAGGGTCTTCTCATTCCAAGCAGAAAGTCGTAGTCACTTCTTTTATTCCAAAGCTCTTCAAAATATTTGGGAGAAATCTCTCCGTCAGAATCAGCTTGAAAAATCCAGGTGGCCATACTGGCCATGCGATAACCACGCAGGATGGTGGGACCATGGCCACTATTTTTCCAATGATAGACATTGAGCTCAGGGATTTCCTGGCACAACTCATCTAAAATTTCTGGGGTGCGATCTTTTGAGCCATCATCGTGAACTTCAATACAAAAATCTATATGAAGAGCGCGCAAAGCCTCTGCCCAGTCGCGAACGACTTTACCAATGAGTTCTGACTCATTGTAGACAGGCATAACCAGGGCAAGTTCACATCTTTTATCCATTCATATGAGTTTAGCACTAATTTTTCTTGGAGTGGAAAAACAAAAAAGACTAAGCAGTACACTCAAGTACACGCGCGCGTTTACGGCGAAATCTTCCACCTCAGACTTCAATTGTGCCCTCCCCTTTTTTTATTGGTCAGGTTTGCCGAAGAGAGCCAAAAGGATTTGTTATGAAAAATTGTCTTTTACTCATTTTTTTAATTTCTCTGCCCTTTGCTCTTCATGCCCACAGCAATGATGTAGATATTAGTACGATTGAGTTTGATATCTACAAAACCTTTGACGTGATCAACGCCAGAACGGGCAAGCAAAGTCGCCTCACACCTAGACAAAATAAGAAGATCAAAATTGTCGGGAAAAATAAATGGGCCTACGTGATTAAGGTTGTCGATCCTTATGGAAACCTTAGTCAGAGCAGTTACTTAGTGGCCCATAAGTGGGCCCGTCGCGCTCTCAATATTCAAGCCGCCCTTCATGCCGCTAGAATTCAAAAGGAAATTGAAAGCTCAGTTCAACCCCCGATGCCAGACTGCAAGAGCTGTGGTGTAGATGTGGACAGTAACCCCGAACCAGTCAAAGCAGAGCCGGTGAGCCAAGAAGATCTCGTAGCACCCGAAGAAAAAGATGTCCCTGTTGTTACTGATAATACGAGATGGAAGCCTGGGTGTGAGGTACTTGCCAATGAGCAAGCACTCAAAGATGAGAACTCGAGAGAGCTCTTTCAGTGCATTCGCTCAATTCAATCGGCAATCAACCAAGGTGCCCGTGATTCACGCGGTAGACTTGTGAGAGCAGATGTCTTTAAAAATCTCTATCGTAGACTCAATAGACAAGAACAAAAATTTGCGGCTTTCATCTTTACCTCTCATGGAGAGGCTTCTAGCTTAGCGGTTAGGAATCCACCCAAACATGAAGAGATGATGGCGATCATGAAAGTTATCGACAATCGCATGAACGCGGCAAACAATTATCGACGGGCCACGAGAAAGCCGTTTAACCAATTAGACGTTGTGCTCGATCGCAGTCAATTCTCGATGTACAATAGTAGTGATCCCAACTGGAGACGTTGCTTAGATATTGATAGACGTGAAAATTTCACTGTGGCGATCCAAAGTTTTATCAAGTATCAAAAGGGAGATTTGGAGCCCAAGCCCGAGGTAGACCGCGTCTACCACTACCATACAAATTACGTCTCACCGGCTTGGAAGGTGAGTGATAAAAGAGTTGCTGTCACGGCAGATGGCAAGGAAGTTAGAGGCACCACTCGCGTGAAGCATTACTTCTACCGCGACATTGCTTGGTCACGTAATCCAAAAACGGACTGGAGAAATTAATGAAAGCCCTTATCCTAATTCTGACAATACTTTCAAGCTATAGCGCCCTCGCCCAAGTGGCGCCCAAGGACTGGCAGATCTCACGCGAAGAGAGTACGTACTCATTGAAACTAAAAAGTGACAACGGGGTGTCCTCCTCGCTGACGGTCATGTCTGGGGAGCCTAAGATATTGAGTGTCAAAAAATATGGAAATGACATTGTCGCCATTATTTATGACGCTGGGGTGGCCGGGACTTCAGTATTAGTACAAAACACCTATGCCCTGCTCTATAACACAAGTAGTAAAAAGTTCTTAGGCGACTATCCCGTTGAGTATAAAGTGAGCAGTGGCGCTCCCTATACCTTTGATCAACCGGTGTGGAAAGTTGAAGGGAATTCTCTTAGAATCATTGATGAAAATAGCAATATAGACGCTAAGATTAAGCTATAATTGCTTAAAAAATCATCAATGAGATCACCATGTCTAAATCTTCCAGGCAAGAGCTTCCGAGCACTTTAAAGCACCTTATTTCTCAAACCATAGCTCTCTGGGGCAGCTGCCTTAGGGACATCTATGGTGAAGAATTCTTTAATGAGATTGAGTCACTGCGCGTGGCCAGTAAAAAAATTGCCAGCAAACCCACGCAGAAGCAATCGGCAGACTTGACGGCCTTACTCGAAGGTCTGCGCAAGAAAAAATCTGAGGATCTTCATCTTATCGCTCAAAGCTTTGGTCTCATGCTAGAACTCATGAATAGATGTGAAACCGTCTATCGTACGACTCGACTAGAAGAGCGAACGAGCCCCACTAGTGAACCAAAGAAATCCCCCTACGCGCTTATCTATGTCTTTACGGCCCACCCAACCGAGGCGAGATCTGAAGAGGTCCTCAAGCTCTTTAAAGTTATTGAGCAAACCCTACATGAAGCCCTTAATGAAGGCTTTGATAAAATTTCTCAAAAATTAGAAGGATATTTAAAACTAGCGGTCAAAATATCAATGGTAAAAAGAGAGCGCCCAACGGTGGAGGACGAAGCCACCAGTATCTATCGATATGCTCTGGCCGAAGATATCTTACAACTTCAATGTGAATTGAGAGAGCGTGAGCTCACTCTTCACTTTAGAAGCTGGGTGGGCGGTGACAAAGACGGCCACCCGGGAGTTGATGAGAAAACTCTGCTCATGTCCCTCTCTCTTTCGCGTTCAAAACTTGTAGACTTCCTTAGCGCAAAGCTAGGCGAGCTCTCACAGCTTCTACACCTGCTAGGAGACAAAGAATCAAAAATTCTTATTCAGCGTTTGCAAAACCTTGAAAAGAAATTGATTGAGCTCAATCCTGTCAGAGAGGGTGACGGCAAGAGAATTGTAAAATTCAAAGAGAATTTTCAAGACTTAGTTAAGACGTTGGAAAAGTTGGGACATGGCGATCTCATCCAACTCTCAAATATCAATAGCCTCATGTGGATTTACCCAGCACTTGTTCTTCCCTTAGAAATTCGAGAAGATTCCGAGCTTGTCATGGAGGCGCTCGAAGATAAAACAATGGCAATTGCCAGAATGCTTAAGACCTTAAAGTCTCTTTCAAATGGCTTTGATCCAAGATGGTATGTGCGGGGTTTTGTACTTTCAATGTGCGAAGAGGCCGAGCACCTTAAGGCCGGCAACGTTTTACTCAAACAAATATTCAACTCCTATCCGATTCCGGTAATTCCACTCTTTGAAAATAAGAAGTCACTTGATAATGGGACTGAAATTCTAAAAGAATTTTTTAAGGCCTGTCCTGATGTACTGAAAGAACACAAATCAAAGCGTGAAGGTCGCTATGAAATTATGCTTGGCTACTCTGATTCTTCCAAAGAGAACGGGGTCCTTTCAAGCCGCGTTCTCATCTATGACACTCTCAATACACTTGATCAATTCCTAACCTCAATGAAGCTCACACCAGTATTCTTTCACGGTAGTGGCGGAAGTGTTGAGCGCGGTGGAGGCAGTATTAAGGAGCAAATTGCCTGGTGGCCAGAGAGTGCACTTAATATTTATAAGGTGACGGTTCAAGGTGAAATGGTCGCAAGAACGCTTGCAAACCGCTCAATCTTAAATGGCCAAGTTGATAAGATTGTCGAAGAATTCGCTGGGCGCAAGCAGGTGGATAAAAAAAGTACCGCAATGAGCACACTTAGAGATTTTGCCAATCAATCAGGTGAAAAATATCGCGAACTCGTTGAGAGCGAGAGCTTTTGGGACCTCATTGAAAAGGCCACTCCATATGAGTACTTGGATCTGCTCAAAATTGGTAGCCGCCCTTCCAAAAGAGGGGCCAGCTCCTCACGAAAAAAGCTCAGGGCCATTCCCTGGGTTCTTTGTTGGACCCAAGTCAGACTCCTCTTACCCACTTGGTGGGGCGTGGGTAGTGCCTGGGATCAGCTTGAAGCTAAAAATCAACTTGAACTCATCAGAAGGTATCGCAATGATCCCTTTTTGCAGTCTTTTGCCAAGTCATTTGGGTTCACACTTAAAAAAGTCGAGATGGGAATTTTTGAACTCTACCTCGATCAATGCAAGCTCTCAGGGGAAGACAAAGAAAAGTGGAAGAAGAGTATCAATCGAGAATTTAAGCGAGCACTTAAGTTTCTAGAAGAACTCACAGGAGAAAAAGAACTCATTTGGGAGCGCCCTTGGCTCTCTGAGAGCATCTCTTTGAGGTCTCCCAATATTACGCCTCTCAATCTAATTCAAGTGATTGCACTTGAGCGCTCACACGAACATCTCCTGCGTGAATCAGTCACGGGGATAGCGACAGGAATGCTCACTACCGGCTAGCAATCGCTTTTTGACGTAAGAGATTCTCTAGCGAACTCGACTCAATCTTAACCCAAAGGTTATTTCTCTTTTTAAAGACGTGAAACCTACTAGGAGTCTGAATAAAGAGAAACTCTCCTTTTGAAGAGCGAATCTTTCCGTGTGCCGTTACTTCAGTCAAGTCACTTGCAAAGTTCTCACGAAGTGCCTCGAGCTCACTTGGAGTTCCCTTGATCAGGCGCAGAGCATCCACATTAATGAGCCCCTCAAGAATGCGGGCCTCACTGCTCCCAATTGTTTCAATCAGCCCTGCACTCTCAAGTGCAGCCCGTCTGGCCGACTCCTCGCTAAGAGCAGCTGGCGAAGTGGAGGCCGGAGCTCGGCCAGGAGAGCTCGCCCCGCTGGCGATTGAACTTGCTGCAGGAACTCCAGTGGCCACCGGACTCGGAGTTGCGGCGACCGTATTATCAAAATCCCCTCTTTTTACTTCATCTTGGTCATTTTCGGCCGCTGAGGTGCTACTAGCAACAGCTCTTGCTCCAAGAGCACTTTCCAGTCGATCTCGGTCTATACTTTCACTGAGATCGTCCATCTCATCATCGAGACCTTCAACTTCTCTTGAGAGTTCAGAGATGAGGTTTCTCTTTTTGCGCGTGCTCTCATCCTCAGTGGGAAAGAGCATATTCCCAGCACTTTCAATTTCTTTTTGGCGCCTATCAAAATAATTTGCGGCAACACTTGGATCAAGTCCTGTCGCTTGACTCATAGACCTGACAAAGTTTCTTTTATTTCCTTGCGAGTAGGTTTGTCTTAGATTTTGATATTTCTCTCTAGCTTCTTGAGTTGTCACTGACTGAGATTCTGAAGAATTTCCAGTAAGTGCCTTGAGGGCCTCTTCACGAGTCGTAATGGCGGCTTCACTCTGAAGTTGACCAGACTCGTGATCTTCAATTAAGCGCTCGGCTTCTGCAATCATGTCATCGGCGCCACTCACATTACCAACCCCACTCGCCTTAAGAGCAGCATCGGCCAAGACAATTTTGCGGCCTAGTGCGCGTTCAGAGGAGCGCTGTTCTTTTGATTCAGAGGCCTGTGGATGCTCACTACTATGCTGAGGGCCCTGTGATCCTTGCTCAGCGCTTCTTTGCTGGCGCCTCTCTTGTGCCCTACTTGTGTTCTCATTAGAAGCCGCTGTTGTTTTAGTGTCTGCATTTCTTCTGTTACTAGAGGGGCCCTCCTGATGAGCGCCTTGAGCATGAAGACCCATTTCACGAGGCTCAGAAAAATTTTCACCACTACGAGCGTTATTAGTTGAAGAGTTACTTGGTTTTCTCTGCTCATAAGTTGAAACCGTTCTCGCTCCTCGAGCCTGATGTCTCAATGTAAAATTTAAGCGCTCTCTCAAGCGATGAGTACTCTCCGTCTCTGGGGTGGCAAGTTGTCTAACTGTCGCTCTTCTTCTTAGGTAGCGTCCGGTCGAACCTGGGATAACCCTCGACATTAACCTCTCGCTGGCAACGATTCCCATTTCTGCTGCTTTATCAAGAACAATCATTGGGGTCGAGGCCACATCAATCGCTTTAAGGGTGACCTGGGCGGCGCGAGTATTGAGTAGTCCATCCTTGTATTTTCCAATTAATTCTTTTGTGTGGGCCAGCTTCTCAGAGCTAATTCTCACGACTACGCGGGAAGCTTCAACCGTGGCTTCAGCTATCACTTTGGCCTTCGTGCTTAAGCTCGACGTCTTCCCGGCACTGGCCGTCCCCTTAGTGAGCTTACTCATTTTAGGCGCAACACTGGCCACCTTGGCCGAAACTTTAAGCGCCGCTCGGCCTGCCGCTTTGACACCCATGTGGGCCGCAATACTAACCGCAGTCCCGGCCCCAGCAGTGGCGATAACCAGTCCGAGCTCTGAAGCAATCACTCCAGCAGCAGCGCAAAAAGCATTTGTCATATCACCACAATTCACACACCCAAAGGTTTCAAGCGGGCGCACACATTTTGAGTCTCCCATGTGAGGAGTGCCCTCCCATTCTTGGCAAAAGACACTCTCTTTCATCCAATCTTCGACACTCTCTTTGAAATCACCGAACTTTTTGTACACCCACTCTCCGGGAGAGCGCCAAAAACTTACGACATCTTCTTTTTTCTGAGATGCGGCCACATGAAGTTCATCTGACTTGCGATCAAAGAAGTCAGAGAGGTTCCAAAGTGAATTCCAGCCCGTCTTGGCCAAAGACCAAAGCGAACTCATCGTATCGGTGATATTGGCGACAAAGGCAGTCCAAACTTCAGTTAAGCAGTTTGAGCGACTCTCATCAAGACAGTGCTTTGTATCGCTGGCCCCAATGGCCTTAGATACGAGGAACTGACGAATGGGCTTTTGAACGATTTCGGGGAAAACCTTACTCGCTGAAATTCCAGAGCGTAGTAGATTACACTGGAATTCTTCGCCACAAGATTGCTCATAATATTCAACATCATCTTTACGACACTGAAGCTCACCAGTGAGATCTTCCTTGAAATTGTGAATGATAGAGCTCGGCATAACACTTGGGCTTTCAGCACAAGAAGAAAGCGCCTCTGAAGCTGCTTCAACTCGCCCTTGCTCTTCTAATTCTTCAATGATTGGTCCTAGCGCTTCTGCTTCAAGAGAGCATGAGTACTCGGGTGTTGGCGGGAGTTCTACTGGATCAGCGTCTTCAGAGCATAGACTTAGGAATGTATCGATGCGCTCTTCTAATTCTTCATTTTCAACAATGAGCTCTTCATTAGCCTCTCTAGACAACTGCTCTATAGAAACTTCACTTGGTCCTGAAGAGGCCTGAATACTAGGAGCGATTGATACAGATATCAGCGACATCACTACTTTTAGACAAATTATTTTTCGCAAATCGAACTTCATGTATCCTCGATAGAAGGCGAGATACTCTCCCTCATAATCACAAATATTATTGAGAGAAAAACATCTGACAGATACTCTTCGTCCGATTTTGAATCAGGTTAAGCTATCGACTTTCTTAATTTTAGTTAAAGTGCGTAATTTTACTTTTATTTAGTCCCCTATTGCTCCGAAAATAGAAGTAATGAAACGATCGCTAACTTGTTGCTATTTACTTGTCTCCTGTCTACTCCTACAAATTTTTGTGGGCACAGCTCAAGCAGAATCCTTCGTTCTCAAAGCCTCTCAAATAAAGCTCACGCTTCCCTCTGAGTGGCAAAGCTCAGTGAACTTTCTGCAGAATCCACTCACGCTCTTTGGGCCTATTTCACAGGCCCAGGATAAAGACCCTGCCGTTAAAAGAGCCGCTTGGATTTTTTCTGATGCTCCCAAAGGCAATGAAAATCTCAACAAAAAAAAGCTAGAAGAAAAGCAAGACGACTACTTCACTGGCCGCCTCAAATGGATGGCAAAAAGAGGGGCAACCCTGGTTGATAAGGTTCCCTATAAAGTCTACCGGACAAGAAGAAATATTGAAGTCCATCAAATTGGTGTAACTTATCGCCTGGCCGATCTCACTTACACCGAAGAATCGCTCTTCTTTCTCTGCGGGAAAGCGCTCGTGAATATCTCTAGACTCACCCCCGAGAGTGATAGAGCTAAACTTCAAGATGACTACTCGATTATTATGAATTCTCTTGAGTGCGACGACATCTAATTTTGTTTTCTATCGACATAGGTGTCGCGACGATTAATCTGACCCAGGGACACTCCCGCCGGCCCTTCGAGCTTACTTAGTAAGCTACTCGCACGCTCCCCATCGATTCTACCAGCAATTAGGTCGAGATAGATCATCACTTTATCAAAGAGCAGATGACCATCATCCCACAGCGCTTCGTAGCGAAAGTTCCTGGCCCCTAACTCTTGCCAAGAATGAATCAAAGAGGCGGTCGAAATGGGCAGTTTCTGAAACATAGTATTGCGACACTCTTGATCGGCCGCGAGGTAATGCTCTTGAGCGTACATATCTCTTAGCGCCACCTTGTGCTCTTCACAGGGCTTACCACAATCTCTAAAGGAGCTTCCTTCGGAGAGAAAAGCGGCAAACACACAATGCTCCATATGAAATTCAGGCATGTGATGATGGATGAATACCTCGGCGACATTGCAGTCAATATTTGAGAGTAAACTCTCTACTTGCCACTGATTGAGATCAAGTCCAAGGGCAATTTGCGAAAGACCTTTCTTATGCAGATATTCAAAGCTCATCGAATTGGTGACATTCAAAGAGAAGTCCCCGAGTAATGCAATCTCAGGCGCCTCTGTTCTAAAGAACTTTAGGGCCCCCAGGTTTCGCACTAATATGGCATCTGGGGCCAGGCGCTTGATGACATTTAGATGATGATACTCACCTGGCTTCAAGATTCTGGTGGTTGCAATTGCACACTTGAATCCAAGCTCGCGCAAAGACTCTAAGCTCTCGCGGTAATCTTTGCCAAATTCATAATCTAGAATGAATAGCCCAAGCTCTTTAAGCTTTGAGGACCCCGATTGTTTGACCTTTTCTAAAAAACCAGTGAGCTGAGTGTGAGAGCGCACTAAGAGATTGAGCGCGCCAGGACTCACTTTGGCTTCATAGCGGGAGAGACTGAGCTGATAATCGTTATCAAAAGAAACATTGCGTGTGACTTGAAGCTCAATGAGCGCCTCAAGCATTTTTCTCTTTAAATCTTTCAATGATTTTTGAGCAATAAATAAGTTTTCCCCAAGCTCACAGCTAAAGACATCACATTTAAAGGCCGTGCCAGTGAGCGCGCACAGAACACTCTTCACCTGCTCTTCATCACAGGGGCGATTTTGTGCCAGACTTGGGAGGTGCTCTTCACAAAGCACCGTGAGCTCACTCTCTCCAATGCGAACCAAAACTTTGATGGGGGTGTCTCGCTTTAACTGCGCATGAATTTCAATGGGCAAGCGCTTAAGAAGATCGCGATGGGTGACTGTTTGCTCAAGTTTTTTTACAACCGCCGGATCTTTATTAATAAAAACGCGATCACCACTATTAATTTTATGCAGTGGAAAGTCTCGGCCCATGCTCACTCGCAGTCCCTCACGAGTTTTAGTGACTTCGTAGACAAAGCCTCCGACCTCAGAGGCGCGTGCTCCTTTTGAAGTGAAGAGCATTCCCATGCCAGGTTTAAGTTCTAGAGCAGACTCAATTAAAAGCGACTTTTTATCAACTGAAAGAACCCTTCCGGCCAGCTCCCCACGATGGTTTGAGTAAGAGCCGTCAACCAACGCTTGATGATCTACGCCATGAAGCCAACCAGAAAAGAATCCTCTCGAATAGGTTCGCTCAAGATCGCTCTTGGTGATTCCAAGGGAGAATTCCTCATTGGAGGTCATCTTAGATTTATAAAGCCTTCCCACGCTTGAGACATAGCCAGGTCCCTTTAGTCGCCCTTCGACTTTAAAGCTATCAATACCGATGCGCTGAAGCTCATCAATTTCATCGAGCCCATAGAGGTCTTTTGGGGAGACGACATAATTTCGATCTAAACTTCTCTCCACTTTGCCATCGACGATTAAATCATAATCAAGCCGACAGCTTTGAGCGCACTGACCGCGATTGGCCGAGCGCCCACCGATGGCCTCTGAAGTAAAGCACTGACCTGAGTAGGCCACACAAAGCGCCCCATGGACAAAAACCTCAAGCTCCTTATCGGTCTTTTGACGAATCTTTCTCATTTCCGGCATCGAAACTTCGCGACCCAAGACGAATCTCTCAAGTTTCAAGTCCGCTAAGAGTTCAATAGCGAGTTCATTGGTCACTGTCATTTGGGTGGAAGCATGAATGACTTGAGTGGGCGCCATGGCGCGAATCATTTGCGCCAAGCCAAGATCTTGAACAATAAAAGCATCAATCCCCATCGGAAGGACTTCCTTTAAAAGTCCTAGCGCCTTCTCTAGTTCATCTTGAAAGAGCAGGATATTAAAAGCCAAGTGAACATGAACCCCATAGAGATGGCATAAGTCCACCATCTCCCTCAGCTCCTCCAAGGTGTGATCCTTCGCCCTTCCACGGGCATTAAAGCCAGGCATGCCAATATAAACGGCATCTGCCCCATTATGAATGGCGGCCAGACACATTTCTCTATCTCCCACCGGGAGAAGGAGTTCAGAGGGTTTGATAAGTTCTTGGTTTTTCACTGCCCTTGATTAGCAAAATGCGTGGCCCACGCCAAGTGCAACCGATAGTTTCTACAGGTTCGTTGGCAATTCGACCACAAAGCAGGGATGAGAGCTGCCCGAATTATACCAAAGCTTGCCATGATGAATTTGAGCGATTCTCTGACAAAGGGAGAGGCCAATCCCGGTGCCTTTGCCCCTTTCTTTGGTCGTAAAGAAGGGTTCAAATAGTCTTTCTAAGTTGTGCTTGGGAATGGGGGCGCCCGAGTTTTCAACCACGATTTGTAACTGATTTGAATCTGTCTTGCGAATACCTACGCGAACCCAAGCCTCTCCCTCAGCTTGCCCAGCACAGGCATCCAAAGCATTGCTAAGGAGATTGAGAAAGAGGTGTGTAAGTAGACCTGGGTGGCCTTGAACTAAAATCTTTTCACCGTTGATCCCGCCAATTTCAAAGGGCACGCGCAGTCTTGCAAAGCGGTGATGTAAAAACTCTTTCACGTCTTCAATGATTTCACCGAGGTTGACGGTGACAAAATCATCCACCGACTCGTTGCGACCCAGGCGATTGAGAACTTCAATTGTTCCTTTGAGTCGATCGAGGGAGACTTCCATGTTGGCCACAATCTCACCCATCTTTTTATCCCCAGGATACTGAATGAGAAGTTTATCGAGACCCAAACCAATGACTTGTAAGGGGTTATTAATCTCGTGAACAATGGTCGCACTCAGTTCACCAAGGGTCATGAGCTTATCGCGATAGAAGAGCGACTGTTGGGCGCGCTTTTGGCGCTGCTGAAAGACGCCGAGAATAACTGAAAAAGCTGTGATGTAGACCATGCCTTTTATCGATTGCAGCGTTTGAAGATCGATAAAATGTCTAAATAAGTTATGGGCCAGGTAATCTGAGGTTAAGATCCACAGAGCAGATATAGAAAAGCTCAAGACGAAGGTCTTAAAATCAATCCATTGCCTGAACTTTGCTACTATTTTTGACACACCGCTGTCCCGGAAATAGACTCAACAAGCCAAATTTAACAGTAGCAATTTTTTTTGTCGAGATTATTCTATTGAACTGTTGCTTCAGGAGCGGTTTCAGAGCTAGCTTCAGCGGCCACTTCAGATGTAGCCTCAAGTGCAGAGTCTTGAATTTCTTGCACTTGCAGGGGTTCGGCCTCATGAAGAAAGTCGTCGCAGTTTTGAATTGCTGGTACACTCTTTTGCTGGCCTGTGAAGTGACCCAAGTAAATGAGACCATCGGCGCCATCGCCCTTAATGGTGTAAATATCTTTTGAGTCAGATGCCTTATCAATCATCTCTTGTAAAAACTTCGGTCTATTCATGGCCATCCCGGCGACGTTGCGATCTTCGAGAATGAGGTCATCAAAAGTGAGAGTTTTCGTAAATTCATCTACGCTAATAGAGTCCTGACCATTGAGTAACCTCTCCTTGAAATTTGGTCGGTACTCAACAATCTCTCCCGCTTTTTCAAAAGTAAGAGTGTCATCACTTAATTTATTAACTTTTACCCCAAGCAGCTCTAACTCCTTTTTGACAGTGCTTAGATACTCATCGGTGATCTCTTTGTAGAGCTTTTCATTAAAGCGCCTACCGCGAAGTCGGTAGAGTTCCTTGGCCGTTTGCTGGTATTTATCCTGAATATTCTTCAATCTCATGGCGTAGCGACGGCCAAGGTTGAGTGAGTGATTTTTCTTAGTAAAGTAACCCTTATCCAGAGCGGTGTTATTCATCGCTTTAAATGCTTGCTGCTTTCCGGCCTGAAACGAAAGGTGATAGGGAAGAGTCACTGGGTTTGAAGAGATGAATTTTTTAAACGCCGAGCCCACGCCAAAAACAAACTTCATCTCATCACCAATTGTTGAGAGAACTTTAGCAACTGGCTGGGTGACCTTGCCTGCTCTATAGCGAGCTGTGGTGTAGGCATCCTCGGCTTTGTGAAGATAATTTTGTATCGCCTCACGAGAGCGTATCTCATTAATCGCTTCAGACTTAATGCCAAAGCTCTTAGGCGAGAGGCTCACACGCCTTTTTAATTGTGATAGAGCAAGTATACTTTTACCCGTGCCCAGCACACCGCCTAAGAGAAAGCCAGTGCCCAATTGACCGGCCAGGCCACATCCAAAGTTCATAATCGACTCACAAGTCGGACACGACCAATTCGTTTTCTTTAAACACTCTGACTGATAAGGCACTCCGCTCCACTCAGAACAACCCAAAAGCTCAGTATAGAACTCTCTAATATCTCCTAAGAAATTTAAAAAATTCTTCCTCACGATATCGTAGAACTTCGCCAAGTCCCAATCGGCCAGGGCTTCAGCAAGGTTCTGCGGAAGGACACTGGCATAAAGCATTGCCGTTGAGGTTTCCTCCTCCTCGCTAAAGAAGTAATTCCAAGAGTTCTTGGCCAGATTGATTGCCCCTTTTGGCAAATCCCAGAGAAAGAGCTTAAGCGTGGAGTAGAGAGCTTCCACAACGTTTGAGATCATAGTTGAAAAGCAACCCATTTTGCTGGTGTCAGACTTCTCACCGCCAAAGAGAGAGAACATATTCTTGAGATCATTTTCAAGCCCATCAACAACTTGGGTCATACAGCTGCGATCCTCGCGCTTACATTTTTTGTCATAGCCTTGAAGGGCCTTGAGAGTATCGTCGACAAAGCGCTGCGGGATCACTCCCTCTACCGGGGCCACATCAGCACACTTATCTTCTCTGGCCACCGCCTCATTGACCACTGGAATGAGCTCCTCGGCCATGGAAACCATGCCTGTTCCATTTTCATTACATTGCAAAAATGAGGGAATCACTTCACGGCTATCAGATTTCTTGAGAAAAATGGCGAGTTTTTTAGGTTCCATTGGTTCGAGAGGTTTACCTTCTTCTTGCGCTTTTTGGGCCTCTTCGATTGGTTTTTTACAATGAGTTTGAGTGAGACAGCGGTAATATGCGCTGTTTTTATAAAACAAGTCTCCAAGACCATTCTGTTTATTATCAATGTAGGTATAATGGGTCTTGGATGGCTCGGCCAAAGTGACGGGAGCATAACTTCCAAAGACGAAAGAGATCAAAATGAAAAAAATGTTGACCAGTCTCACCTTACTCACACTACTCACTTCAACCCTTCAAGCTGAGGTTTCTGTCACCTTACAAGAAAACTCAATAAAGCTGCCCTTTCCAAAAGAGTGGCTTTCAAAGGGAAGCGAAAAGAAGAACTCGTTCGTTTTTTTTAACCCTCAAGTTCCAGCGCCGCGCCCGATGATAAGCCTCTACGCCTCGTCCTTTCACTACCCCGATAACTTATCGGATTTTGAAGCCGGTATTAGAGCCCAAAAAGATAAGTGGCTTAAAAAAGTTGACGCAAAGTCAACGAGTCCGCTTCAAGTAGTTCCTCTTCCCAATTATAAGAGTGTTTTGGTCAAATTTAATTTTAAGTCACCGCAGGGCGATTTTAGCGAGTGGAGCCACTTTGAGGTATGCCAAAATAAAAAGGCAGTCGTTCTCAAAGCGCTCATTCCAACCGCCCATCAAGAAGAGTTTGAAGTCTATGAAAAAGTCTTCGCGACTGGACTTTGTCAGTAGAGTGTTGGACTTGGAATTTTAGAGTATTTTTGGCAGGATTTGAGCTGGAACTCTTAATCGCGAGGCAAATATGCTTACACGAAGCAACAAGTTACTTCTTACTGCCACCCTCTTTTGTACGTGTGCCTGGGCCAAACTCCCTATCGAGCCAGGCCTTTGGGAAATCACGCGCGAAACTAAGATTGATGGCGCTGGCATGCCTCAAATGAGCGACATGATGAAAAATCTCCCGCCAGAGGCCCAAGAGCACCTCAAAAAAATGATGGAACAGCAAGGGATTGGCAAACCTTCTAAGGGCATAAAGGTCTGTATTACAAAAGAAGAGATTGAGCTCGAAAAAATTCCTCAAGAAAAAGGCTGTGACATGAAGGTTAAGAGTCGCAGCGAAAATGAATTTATTTATAGCTTTAACTGTAAAGACCCTAAGGCCGAGGGCAATGCCGTTGTCACAG
This sequence comes from Bacteriovoracaceae bacterium, assembly GCA_048264885.1. Classification (GTDB taxonomy): domain Bacteria; phylum Bdellovibrionota; class Bacteriovoracia; order Bacteriovoracales; family Bacteriovoracaceae; genus JBLWXV01. Next base: position 37,770 of record JBLXCO010000006.1, on the reverse strand, counting down.
CTGAAAACTCTAAGTTTTACACGACAAAACTTGATATGAAAGTAGTCGAGGATGGACAGGAGCGTGAGATGAAAATGATCTCCCAGGGAAAGTGGCTTAAAAGTGACTGCGGTGAATATAAGAAAAAATAACTAAATGAGATACTTAATACTAGTCGTGCTTCTAGCCTCCTTTGGCTTGCACGCACGAGAGGAGTTCCTCTCGCTTAACGAGACAACCCCTCTCCAAGCGCGCAATTGGAGTTTAAAGATTGGCGAGTACTCTAGCGAGAGAGAGTATGAGGATGGAGACACTGTTCTTGATCAACGCGATCTCACAGCATGGTTTTTAAATCTCACCAAGGGCCATATCTTTAATTCTCAATTTTCTGTTGAGTTTGGAGCTGAAGTTGAGTTCTTTGGTGAGTCGGCCCATCGCTTTAACCATAACTATAACCAACCCACGCTAGATTTTCGCTACAAAGGTCTAAGGGCGCTTAGTGCTAGGGGAATCTATCACTATCAGAATTCTTCTCACCGAAAACAGGGTCTGCTCCTTGAGCTCCACGGCCTTCCCTGGCGAGGACATGACGGGCGCGCTGGTCTTGGAGGACTCAACGTCGGTGGGGCCCACTTATCAAGATGGACATTTGAGAGTGGATTATTTACCCAAACACTCCTAAAGGTGATGTTTTTTGGCCCAAAAAAAATCGTCAAAAATAGCCATGAGTTAGAGCGAACGGACCCCTATTCCTCAGTAGAGCTTCAAACGACTCTTGGTTATCAACCCTCCTCCTGGTTTATGTCTCTCACTCCTGGTTTTGGACTCTCAAACGATTACAACATTCACTCAGCAAGTTACAATAGACAGTCTGACAAAGGTTTTTCTCTTCATATAAAAGCAACTCTGGCCTATCTTTTCTCTACGGGGACACTCTCGCTAGAACATGTCAGACGCTCAAGAATTTTTAACAATATTTCAGATCTTCCCTCTGAAGAAATTGATTTTGAAATCGAATCAAATTCCACCTCACTGGAGTACATATGGGCCTTTTAAGATTCTTCGTACTCCTCGCTCTCATCCCACTCATGGCATTGGCAGAGGAAGACAACCTCAAGCGAGAGGGATTTTTAAAAACTCTTGGCAGAGACTTCGTCTCTCCGGTGACAACCGACGCTAGATATATCTTGATCGGTGGCACAATTGCGACGGCCGCCGTCGCTCTCAATCGCCGAAATCGCTCCTATCGCCAGACAAAAAGTTTTGAAGACGCCAAGCCGCTACGTAATTTTGGATTTATTGGAGACCTCATTGGCTACGGTTTTCTCAATGGAACCTACACTCTTGGGATGTGGTACTACGGCGCGACCTATGACAACGAAAAGGCGCTCAAAGATGCTGAGCTCATGGCCCGCGCTTCGACGATCACTCTTGCTTGGACCACTGCTCTTAAGTCAGTCATCAAAGAAAAGCGCCCGGGCTTTCCCGATGACGAAAACTCCTTTCCCTCAGGTCACGCTGCTGGAGCGTTTAGCTTTGCAGGAGTAGTGGCCGCCAGACATGGTTGGGGCTGGGGTTTTGCCGCCCATGCAGTGGCCGGTTTTATCGCTGTTAGCCGCAATAATGATGACTTTCATTACCTACACGACTTGATGGCCGGTGCAACGATTGGCGCTGCCTACGCTTGGGGAGTGAGTGAGCGGGCAAAGAATGATGAAAATTTTCTTTTTGCTGTCCTTCCTACTGGTGGGAATGGCATGATGGCCACTGTTGGGGCCCGTTTCTAGCCCTTAACGAGAAAACCTTTTTTAACTAAGAGTTCTCGCACCCGTGCCAAGTAATCACCCTGAATTTCTAGTGAGTCTTCTTTTTGAGTGCCCCCGGTACCACATTGGTTTTTGAGCTCTTTTAAAAGACTTTTAAAATAGGGTGGGTTGTCGGGCAGGGAGTACACGACCGTCACAGTCTTGCCCCCCCTACCCTTTTTTTCCAGTCTTAACTTCAAAGTTGTCTGCGCAGGCTCTATCGATTCGTACTCAGCTGCTCCCTTTTTCTTGGTTTCAACTAAATTTTTACCCGATCCATCACTGCTATAGACAATTCGATTTTCACCCATGAAGTTCCTCTTTCAATTAAGCAATTAGGCACTACTAAGCACTCGATCCATGCCCGCTGCTACGGGGCTTGTGGTGCAAGTGCTTAATCCCAATTTCGATAAGATTTTCTCGCGTGAGAGAGAAGTTCTCAGGTCTATTGGGGTCCGTTTTCAGACTATAGCGCAAAATCTCACCAAAGAAGCGTCTAAAATAATAGATTAGAACACCATAGGCAAGAAACATAAAAGCCGTTAGAGGCAAGGTCATTGGCTCAAGAAAAATGCCAAAGAGCAAAATATTAATGAGTAAGGGTGCAACAAAGAACATCACTAGCGGCACAAAGATATTACCAACGAGCATAACTCCGCAAGTGACCTCGACAACCTTCACGAATGTATAAAGATATCCAGACTCACGAAAGGACTCCAAGAGAACACTCGCTCCGGGCGAAAGTTCTACTGTAGGCAAGTAACCAAAGAAAGCATCTAATCCGACAATGAGAAAGGCACCACCCAAAAAAATTCTAGAAATAAGATAGGCGCCATTGATTCGCCTAATCTCCTTGACCTCCTGATCGTGCTCAGGACGGTTAATAGTAGTTTTCATTTGCATCCTCCTTCGAGATGATTTGTACTACCCTTTATGCTAACTCGCTTTATGAATCGCTTCTAAGCAAGCGGGCCTTTGTCTTAGTGCTACCTTTAAACAATCTTTATACTGATTTGACTCAGGTATGCCCGAGTTTTTTGCTTGATACCTTTATGACCAGCTGATTGCGAGCTTCTTACAACTTCCTGACATAAACTTGCATTCCCCCTTTTTTTTAAAGACCAATTAAAATGGATTCATTGTCCATGGAAGGAGTTTTTAAAATGAAAGGATTCATTATCTTGGGGTTTCTCATTGTCTTGATTGCCAGTAGTGCCCGCGCAAGCACTCATTACTTTGTTCATCTCAAAGCGCGCAATGCCCTCGAGCGTTCACAAATGGCGCAGCTTTTCCATATCGATCAAGTCGTTGAAGAGAGTGTCTACTCAGTTGTGAATGCTCATGACTATGAGTTGATTAAAAAGCGCTTTGGTTCAAAGCTTATCACCTCTCACTCCTACACCTTTCCAACCAGTGTGCAAAAGGGAGATGTTGTCGATTTCCCACGCAAAGATAGCAAGTATCATACCTATGATGAAATGCTCGCCGAGCTCAGAATTCTTGCGCGCGACTATGCAGATATCACCGAGCTTTTCTCTATTGGTAAATCCCTTGAAGGCAGAGAACTTTGGGCGCTCAAAATTACAACGAACAAAGAGACTAATGCTTTTATTCCTGCAACTGTTTTTCTCGGCGCCCATCACGCCAGAGAGCACCTCTCAACTGAAGTACCACTTCTCTTTGCTAAAGAGTTTCTAGCGCAAACCATGACCAATGCCGAAATTCGCGCCCTCATTAGTGTGCAAGACCTCTATATCATCCCCATGGTCAACCCAGACGGAGCGATGTACGACATTACTGGACAGCGCTATAAATCTTGGAGAAAAAATCGCGCCCACAATAATAACGGCTCTTATGGAGTCGACCTCAATCGCAACTACTCTTACGGTTGGGGAACGGGTGGCTCTTCGCGCTCACCCAACTCTGATGTCTACATGGGCCCCGAGGCTTTCTCGGAACCAGAAACCCAGGCCGTGCGCGACTTTGTGATGAGTAAACCCAATATCAGAACCCTTCTCTCTTTTCACACTTTTAGTGAGCTCGTGCTCTACCCCTGGGGTGGTCAAGAAAGTGGAGTGGGCGGTGAAGACCAGCAGGTCTTTGAAAAAATGGCACAAAAAATGGCGGGTATGAATGGCTACACTCCCATGCAGGCCAGTGATCTCTACATTGCTTCAGGAGACACTTGCGATTGGGCCTATGGCGAGCTTGGCATCTTCTGTTTTACCTTTGAGCTCAGCCCCAAATCCATGTGGTCTGGAGGCTTCTACCCTGGCGCCAATATGATCGACACCGCCTTTCGCGCTAATTACGCCCCCGCACTTGAACTCGTAAAGTGGGCGGCCGACCCCTATAGTGTTTTAGTCGAGTAAGATCAACTAGCGGATTTTGCTGGAAATGGCCCAAAATCCGCAATTTTTAATTTTTGCCTATATTTACGCATAACTTACGCATGCGTATAATGGGCCCATGGAAACAAAACTCCCCCTCGCCCACTGCTCTCTCTTTGGTATTCAAGAAGACTTTGCCCCGATAGAGCTCTCCCTCGACGAGCACTTCGTGCGCAAAAAGAGCTCGACCTACTTTTTTGAAGCCGCGGGCGACTCTATGGCGCCCTTAATTTTAAACGGTGATATTCTCATCGTTGATCGCTCAGCTAAAATTCAAAGCGGCCGTATTTACGTGGTGAATTTTGAAGGGCAGCTCCTGTGCAAGCGCTACTTTCTTAAAGCAGGCATAGTGAGTCTCACCAGTGAAAATCCACTCTATCGTCCGATCACTGTAGATAACCCCGAAGAGTTCTCTTTCTTTGGCGCCGTCACCGCCATCGCCCGTGACATGCGAGAGAAGTGAAATGATTGCCCTGGTCGACTGCAACTCTTTTTACTGCAATTGTGAGCGTCTCTTTAGACCCGATCTTCTCGGGCGCCCTATTGTCGTGCTCTCAAATAATGACGGTTGCGTGATCTCGGCCTCTAAAGAGGCCAAAAAGTTTGGACTTAAAATCGGGGTCCCACTCTTTGAGCTCAAAGACCTAATGAAAAATCATGACCTGCAAGTTTTCTCCGCCAATTTTGCGCTCTACACGGATATCTCAACCAGGGTCATGAACACTCTTGAGCGCCATACTTATAAAATTCAAAAGTACTCCATTGACGAAGCCTTTCTCGCTTTTGAAGGACCGGCCCTCAAACCGCGAGCGCGCGAACTCAAAGACAGCGTCGAGCGCGAAGTCGGCGTTCCAGTGGGTGTTGGAGTCGCGCCCACCAAGGTGCTTGCCAAGGTGGCCAATCATCGCGCTAAGAAAATCGAGCGCTATGAGGGAGTCTGTGTTTTAGAGAATGCCACTCAAATTGAGTGTGCGCTCAAAGAAATGCCCATCGAGGACGTCTGGGGAATAGGTCGTCAAAGCGCTCTTAAAATGAAGGACTTCAAAATTAAAACGGCCTATGACTTTGCTACTTATAAAAATGAGCGCCAGATTTTAAAAACCTTCACCAAGGTAGGTCTCGCCATTAAGCACGAGCTCATGGGCATTCGCGCCCTGGACTTAGAAGTCGAGCGTATGAGAAAAAAAGAAATTAGCTGCTCGCGCTCTTTTGGAGGTGACGTCTATACATTGGAAGAATTGCGTGAGGCAATCACGACTTTTGCCACCCTCGCCTGCCAAAAGCTGCGCGCTCAGGATTCGATGGTGAAAACGGTCAGTGTCTTCATACGCACAAACCCCTTCAAAAATACCCCTCAATACACAGGTCATGACACCCTTAATTTAGATGTGGCGACCCTCGACTCTTTTAAAGTGATTAAAGCTTGTCACGAACTTTTAGAGCGCATCTATCGACCCGGGCTTGGCTACAAAAAAGCGGGAGTGGCGCTCAATAACCTCTGCAATCAAGATGAAGTTCAACTGGATCTCTTGTGCCCTGGAGCAATCGACAGTATTGAACGCGTCAAGCTAATGCATGTCATTGATGTAATCAATGCGCGACACGGGCCACTTACAGTGAAATCCGCCGGCTGCTCACTCACGCCTAAGGCGACATGGAAAATGCTTCAACAGCGACTCTCCCCCGCCTACCTCAGCAGTTGGCACCAACTCCCCAAGGTTGCTTGTTAGGATAAAAGCCAAAAGTTATAGCCAAAATAAGCACTGAGTAGCGCCGAGCCACTGAGGCGTGTGAGCTGAGGCGCTCTTCTGCGCAGTAAGCATAAAAAGAGTAAACCAATGGTAATGGCATTCATGGCCACGATATCGCGTGAGAGAACTTCTGGAGCAACGTCAAAGGGTGTAATCACCCCGGCGAGACCAACGACGGCGAGAGTGTTAAAGAGATTCGACCCAAGAACATTTCCAAGGGCAATATCACTCTGTCCTTTGCGTACGGCCGCAACTGAAGAAGCAAGCTCAGGCAAAGAGGTTCCAATCGCAACAATAGTAAGACCGATAATGAGTTCACTCACTCCCAGACGAGTGGCAATCCCCACGGCACCCCAAACGAGAATGCGAGAGCTCACAATTAAAACAACTAGACCGGCCAGCAGGAAAACAAAGGATTTTGAAATGGTGAGCTTTCCCTCGACAATATCTTCCATAATTTCTTCAGAGAGCGCGTCCTCATCTTTTTGCATTCCTTCATAGATACTCCAGCCCATAAGGCCCAAAAAAAGAAAGAGTAGGGCCAAGCTATCGAGCCTAGAAATATAAGAATCATAGACAAAAAAGGCGCTTAGCAAACTAATGAAAATGAGAATAGGTAGCTCTTTTTTGAGAACTTTTGACTCCACTGAGATGGGCCCAACCAAAGCACTAATGCCCAAAATAAGACCGATATTGGAAATATTTGAGCCATAAGCATTACCTAGAGCAAGGGCGGGTTTTCCCTCAAGTGAGGCTAAAGTGGAGACGAGCATTTCGGGAGCGCTAGTTCCAAAGCCCACGATAACCATACCAATAAGAAGCGGCGGCATTCCAAAGTAATTGGCCACCCCAGAAGCGCCCTCAACAAATTTGTCCGCACTTAAAATAAGAAAAACAATTCCCAAAACTACAGCAAGAATTTCAAGTAACATGCACCACCCTAATTTAAATCTTTGGCCCTCATCATAGCAAAATGGCATCGCATTTGCTCTACATAATAGCAGAGAGGGCCAAAGAGGCCAAAATGAACAAAAGAAGTTTCAAATTGAAAAGCCCTCCTTCAATTTGTAGCGCATCATAAGGGGGATTTATGGGAATGGCGCAAAGAATTGAGGAATACGAAGACCTAAGTTATCTGGAGCGCATGATTATTGACCCCAGAGAATACTTTAGCGAACCTTCGGAAATACTCACATTAGGCAGCATCAACTACGATGAGAAAATACAACTGCTTGAGAATTGGAAGAGATCAATTGAGGATCTCATGCGTGCTCAGGGTGAAGGGATGGCGCCATCGAGAAGATATGAGCGCAAAGAACACTTAGAAGAAGAAATGGAAGAAGTGAGCAAAGTTCTACTTCGCCTGCACACTAAATAAATAAAAGTCGCCTCGGTTTCGGCCGAAGCGACTCTACCAATAAGAGGCTTAATCTCTTTGGAGCACCTCAAGTGCGAGATCGTAATTTGGCTCATCTACAATTTCAGAGACCTGCTCGGTATAAATCACCTCGTTCTCACTTCCTAGAATAATCACAGCGCGACTGAGTAGCCCTCGCAACGGGCCATCGACAATCTCAAGGCCATAGCGCCCTTTAAAGGTGGAGCGAAAGAGAGAGCCCATGAGGACGTTATCAATACCCTCTGCTCCACAAAAGCGCTCGTGAGCAAAAGGCAGATCCATCGACAGGCAGATAATCTTCGTGTCTTCAATCTCACTAGCGTGCTTGTTAAATTGGCGCACACTCATGGCACAAGTTCCAGTGTCCACGCTTGGAAAAATATTGAGCAGCTTACGACGCGCCTTAACTGAATAGAGTGAGACGTCATTTAATTCAGGTGTAGTGAATTCAAAATCAGCCGCTAGTGTGCCTAGATGGGGTAGCTCGCCGGTAGTATGAATTGGACGACCTTTTAAATGGATGACGCTCATATAAATCTCCTGGATTGAGTGAGTAATGGCCCTAGCTTACGACAGCGTCTAGATAAATACGAATTGATTACAATTAGACCTTGTCAAAAAACAGGTAGAAATTTATGAGTTGGAGATGAAAACGATCTACACCATCCTGTGCTTAGCAATACTCTCCCTCTTCCGGCCGACCCAAGCGGCCGATGAGAAATTTTTCTGCGCCCTTCCGAGAGCTCTGAGTTTTAAGGATATAGTTCTCAAAATGCCGGGCACCGACAAGACTAAGCACTGCTCTATCTCTTGCATTGTGGCACTTGAGTGCAGCGCGATTGAAACTTATCTCTTTGGACTCAGTAAAGAAATCTACGATGCCTTTGGTGGCGGCACGCCAGATCAAGCCGATATCAAGGCCAATCAAACAGGAATCAAACTCGCTACATCTGGCGTGGCCCAAATTGAAGAGGATTGCCTGAGAGAGTGCTTGATTTTCTACCCTTAAAGACTTGCTACTCTAGCGAGTGGAGTCCGATCATATTGGATTCACTGTCAGCAACTAAGCTTACAAATCCGTAATTTCCAATGGGAAATTTACTCTTCATCACTTGTCCCCCAAACTCTTGAACTCTAGATTCTTCTAAAGCACAGTTAAGACAGGAGAAATAAACAAGAACACTATTGTGCCCTGCCTGCACACCTTCCATCTTAACCAAGGCGCCATTGGCGCCATAGCCTTTCATATCCCCAGGAAAGCCTAGCATCTGAATTTCAGAGTCAGCAGAGGCCATGGCCTCAAGCTTTTTATTGAAGACGCCTTCATAAAATTTCTTAGCGCGAGGCATATCATCGACATAAATTTCAAACCATCCAACGGAGTTCATTTATCCACCTTCGTTAACGATAAATTCACATTAAAGATTGAGTATTTACTAAATAGAGAAATGCTATTTAATAAGGGTTAATTTTTGTAAAAAATGAATTTAAGTAATAGAGAAAAAAAAATTCCATCCGATAATAGTTAAACTTGGGATGGTTTGATTGGATTCTGACCACTGGCCTGGTTCCCGTCAACGGGACTTGCAGAGTGACAATTGAAATTTATTCCAAGTCTAAGGCGTGTAACGCGAAGGCACTGACTCAGTCAGTGCCTTTTTTATTTCAATGGGAAGCTAGGCCTTCTTGACGAATTCAGACTTTAAATTCATCGCCCCGAAACCATCAATTTTACAAGCGATATCATGTCCATCTGCACTATCGTAGACCAGTCGAATATTTTTCACTTTCGTACCAACCTTCACAGAACCTGAGGCGCCCTTGACCTTGAGGTCTTTAATAACGGTGACGCTATCGCCATCGGCGAGAACATTGCCATTGGCATCTTTAATCTCAGGAGTACTCGAAGCATTAGTGGCACTTGGATCCCATTGATAAGAGCAGTCGGGACAATTCCATAGACCTGAATCCTCATAGGTATACTCATAATCACACTTTGGACACTTCGGTGCTGTCTCACTCATTTCTTTCTCCTTAGCTTTTTATAGTCGATAGCATTTAGGGCGTAGACTTTAAAATCAACTCCCCCTTCATGGGCAAAAAACTTGCGTCTAATCCCCTCAGAAACCATTGAATTTTTTCTGGCAACCTTTTGCGAAGCTTGGTGATCTAGCTCCATCGCAGCTTCAACGCGGTGAAAGCCCAGCTGATCAAAAGCGATTACCAGCGCGAGCTTCGCCGCAAGAGTGGCATACCCTTGCCCGGCAAATTGATTAAAAATATAGTAACCAAGATTGGCCCAACTCAACTGCGAGTTGATTGTCATCAAATCGACCTGTCCAAGATATTCACCAGTCTTCTTGTTAAAGATGCCGTAAATAAAATGAACTCGCAGCTTGCCATGAGCACGTGTTTTCTGAACAAATTCTCTAAACTGCACTTTAGTAGAGAGCTCAGCAATTGGGTGAGGTTGATCAAAGCGATTTCTCGCCACTCCCCTAAGCTCTGCTGTTTGCTGGCACACCCTAAAATCATTCACTCGATAAGGGCGAATTTCAATTCCTTGGGCCTGTGCCTTACTCTTTAAATAACTGCCTGCCGTCGCTTTCATAACGCCTTGTCGGGTCGTAATGACACCACAAATATAAGCGAGACGATCTCAATTTAAACAAACTCTGACTTAATCTTGTCAGTCTTCCCCTGCTTCTTTACTACTAATAAAGGGAAGTCATTTGGAAAGGAGAAATCATGCACGCGTTAAAATGTCTGTTTCTATCACTTTTATGCCTAAGTTCAGTAAAGGCAAGTGAAATTATGAGCAGTGACTATTATCAGCTCAAACTCAAGCTCGATCGGATGGGCTACCTGATGAAAATCGAAAAAGAAGCCCAGGCAATTGAAGAGAGTGGAAAGTATAACTTTGACTTCTTCTCATCCGAGGCGGGTGTGCAAAAGAGCCTGGAAAACTTTGGACCCAACTTTAATCTCGCTTGCGTCGAGTGGGTTTATCAAGGTCCAGGAACCAGAGAGGACGCTGTTCGGGCCTGTCAGGGAGTCAAGAGCATGGAGTGTGTTGAATTTGTTTATGGGGGCCCCTCTAGCAGACAAGAGTCGGCACAAGCCTGTAAGGGCGTAAGACTACACGCTTGTGTTGAATGGGTCTATCAAGGTCCAGGAAGTCGCCTAGAGGCAGCACACGCCTGTCGCGGGGTTAGAGATATGTCATGCTTAGAATTTGTCTATCGCGGCCCTGCAACGAGAATGCAGGCAGCTCAGACTTGTTCAGAAGGCAGTAGAGACAGAGATTATTGCGAGTAAAGATGATGTCCCTTTTCTCAGCTTGAAAAGGGACTCTACTTCTCAAAATATGCTTGAAGCTCTTTTACAATCACTCCATTAAGCTGGGAAGAAGGGTGTCCTTCATCTTTAATCAAGTAGTCGGAATTTTTAGAGATATCAATCTTAGACCTTAATGAACTCACACCATGCTTGGCCAGGCATTCTTGTAAATAAGCATAACTTTCTCCTCCAGAGTAAGGATGAAAATAAACGAGAAATTGAGAGTTATTAATTTTTTGCTGCAAAACCTCACTCATCTTTACCATCATGCGACAGGCATAATTATAATGACTCTCAGTAAGGGGAGGAAATACGTGATCACCAAATAAAAATGGAAAATATTCGTAAAGAGTAAGCAAAATAGATGTTCTGAGCTTACGACTCTCTTGGATAGGGCCATGTGTTTCAAGAGTTGAGGGTTCAAAGTACGGTGTGGCTTTAGTCCAAGTCAAAGTCGGTAAGTTTCCAATCGAGCGAGGAATATGGTCATCGATATAGACATACACAAAGGCGCCCTTTTTAATAGCGAGCTCATCCTGAAACTCATAAACCTGAGCTTGCCTAAGGGCAGTGTTTAGACCTGCTCCAATGATGCCATAGTTGAAGGTTTGAGTATCTCCAAACTTCTCCCCGGCCAAATAGGCCAGAGTTTCATGGTCAGCAAGCCCTTCCCCGAAGGTGTAGGAGCAGCCAAGAAATGAGAGGAATTCACATTCACCCTGACAAGCATACCCTTTTCGTCGTGATAAAGAGTCAAGCGTATAGACCTTATGAAAAATAATCTTTTCTGAAGAGCGCAAGATATCATGAACACTCGCTTCTGAGATATTTTCAAAACCAAGACGAGAGCTCTCTTTGAAAAGAAAGGGAATCATCAAGCGATACCTTTGCTCACCTTCAAAAGTTGAAGGGATTCCAATTTCCTTATACGAGCGCAGCTTTAAATCTAGAAAATCTCTCATTTGCTGTTGCTCAAGTTCAGTTAACCCAAAGCACAAGCGAGGAAGAGAAAAAAATATAATGAGAGGGAGCAGAATTTTCATAGACCTCAAGTCTACAAAATCTAAAGGTAATTAAAAATAGAAAAGGGCACTTTTCTCAAAGTGCCCTTAGGTTCTTTCTAATTGAGATCGAAGCGATCAAGTCTCATAACCTTGGTCCAGGCCGTCACAAAATCGTTCACAAACTTGGCCTTATTATTGTCAGCTGCATAAACTTCAGCGACGGCACGTAGTTCGGCATGTGAACCAAAAACAAGATCAACTGGAGTGGCGCTCCACTTTTGGGCCCCACTTGCGCGATCGACTCCCACATATAGCTGATCTGACTCAGAAGATTTCTCCCATTTTGTCGACATATCAAGCAAATTGACAAAGAAGTCGTTTGTCAGCTGCCCGGGACGATCGGTAAACACACCGTGCTTAACACCTCCGGAATTAGCGCCAATGACACGCATCCCACCAACCAGGACAGTCATTTCAGGAACACTTAAAGTGAGCATATTGGCGCGATCAACCATTAAGTCAGTAGGTGACCTCTCATTCTCACTTGAGTAGTAGTTGCGAAAAGGATCGGCTTTTGGCTCAAGATAGGAAAAAGATTCAACATCAGTCTGTCCACTGGTGGCATCTGTGCGTCCGGGAGCAAAGGGAACATTTACTTTATAACCGGCCACTCTGGCCGCTCCTTCAACTCCAACTGCGCCCCCTAAGACGATCACATCGGCCAGAGAGACCTGCTTTCCTCCAGTGAGTGAGCGGTTAAAATTGCGCTGAATTTTCTCAAGCTTCTCAAGGACAGCTGCAAGTTCGGCCGGATTATTCACAGGCCAATCTTTCTGAGGAGCAAGTCTCACGCGAGCGCCATTGGCCCCTCCCCTCATATCAGTTCCGCGGTAGGAGGCAGCTGCCGCCCAAGCCGTGCGAACTAATTCAGCGTTTGAAAGACCCGAGTTTCTGATCGCTCTTTTAAGCTCAGAGACATCAGCACTAGTGATCAGCTTATAATTTCTTGCTGGAACTGGATCTTGCCAAGAAAATACTTGGCGTGGAATTTCAGGTCCAAGATAGCGAGCACGTGGTCCCATATCTCTATGGGTGAGTTTAAACCAAGCTTGGGCAAAAGCTTTTTCAAACTCTTTAGGATTTTCTAAAAAACGAGTCGTGATCTTGCGATAGATTGGATCTTCTTTGAGAGCGAGATCGGTGGTGAACATAATCGGAGCAGAAGTTTTCCCCTTCACGTGTGCATCGGGAACAATTGAAGCGGCGTCTGGATCGTCAGGAATCCACTGGTGAGCACCAGCTGGACTCTTTGTCAGCACCCAATTAAAGGCATAGAGATTTTCAAGGTATTGCATTGTAAACTTTGTTGGCGAGGCCGACCAAGCACCTTCTAGGCCACTGGTGATGGTGTCTTCACTATGACCTTTACCGCATTTATTCTTCCAACCAAAGCCTTGTGCCTCATGACCTTCAGCGCCTGGCTCCACTCCCACACACTCCACCTTGCGCGCGCCATGGGCCTTACCAAAAGTGTGTCCACCGGCAATGAGTGCCGCGGTTTCTTCGTCATTCATCGCCATTCGACCAAAGGTATCGCGGATATCTTTGGCCGCCAGTAGCGGATCGGGATTACCATTTGGACCTTCAGGGTTGACATAGATCAGCCCCATTTGAACAGCGGCCAGAGGCTTTTCCAGCTTGCGCTCGCCATGATAGCGCTTATCGCCTGCAAGCCACTTCGTCTCAGGGCCCCAGTAGACCATCTCAGCTTCCCAGTCGTCGGTACGACCACCGGCGAACCCAAGAGTTTGAAAGCCCATGTCTTCCATCGAAACGTTGCCCGTGAGCACCATTAAGTCGGCCCAAGAGAGCTTGTTGCCATATTTCTTTTTAATGGGCCATAAAAGGCGTCGAGCTTTATCTAGATTGGCATTATCAGGCCAGCTATTGAGTGGATTAAAGCGTTGCTGTCCACCACCGGCGCCACCACGACCATCAAATACGCGGTAAGTTCCAGCACTATGCCAGGCCATGCGAATAAAAAATGGTCCATAGTGTCCCCAGTCAGCGGGCCACCAGGGCTGAGAGTCGGTGAGAACTTTTCTAATATCTGCTTTGACGGCCGCTAGATCGAGCTTTTTGAATTCTTTAGCGTAGTCAAAACGCTCACCCATCGGACTTGACTCACTTGAGTGGGCACGAAGAGGACTCAAGTCGACATCTTTTGGCCACCAAAATGAATTTGGCTTGGCCATTCCCTTGGCAAAAAGATTAGTAGATTGGTCTTTCTCTCCAGTCGCGCAGCCCACCTGCAGTAGCAACAAGGCCGCCGTGACAGCGATCGGAAATTTACTTTTACGCATAAATACCCCTTTAAAATTTTGGTATCTATACGTTAAGACAACGACAAACTTTCTTCTAATAGGTTTTTCTTATGGCCTCATTGAGAGGCCAGATAAATCCTATACATTGGAGTTAAAGGATCATTACCAACGAGTAACGCTTTGCAACCTAACGAATGATCCTCAATTTGGAAAACTTTCAAACTGCTTAATCTCTTCTAACTTCACATCCCAATTGGCACAACTTGCGGTAAAGATATGCGCCGCAGGCCTAATCTCGATGTCTGTATCAAGTGAGCCGGCGGGAAGTAGTTCTAAAGTGCCATCGTCCGCTCCTCTGGGAAGGGCACTACCACAATTTTGACAGAAACTTTTTGCATGCCTGGTTCCTGCATGATTGTAATTTACGATAAATTCTTGACCTGTGATCCAAGTTAACTTCGCCTTACTTGAAAAAAGGTTTGAGGCATGAGCTGACCCCGTATCTTTTTGGCAGTATGAACAATGACAAAGATAGAAGCTCTCAAGTTCGCCTTCCACTTTAAATTTCACTTGAGCACAAAGACATGAACCGAGGTGATGGGCCATGATTTCTCCATAATTTCTTTAATTAAAATAATCCATTTTCATTGGGCCCATTGGCTTCAATGATCTGCCCAACGTCCCAAAGTTCACTGATTTTTCCCGCTGCAAATTTAAAGATATGCACTACTACAATATCCATACCTTCTTTTTGCACCAGAGAGTGCGTAATCACGTGCTCACCACTTTCAAAGGCTTGCTTAATTTCAATATTTGTATTGGGCGCATTCTGGTGATCTTCTTCCATCGCCAAAATAAGACTCTCGCGGTCCCCTTTAAAATATTGGTTATGATGAATAAAATTCGAAGACACAAACTTAGTAAAGCCAGCTCTCACATTTCCCGTGCCCACAGTTTGTAGAAATGCTTTTGCCTGTTCTTTATGATCCATGATGACTCTCCCCAAGTAATAATTCGTAGCAGTCTAAGTTATCAGATTGTGGTCTTGGTTGAAACTTTCTCATGCCCAATTTTACGAGCACACCAATAGAAGCTTTATTCTGCGGTTTTGTGGTGGCCACGATTCGCTGTAGGTTCAAGTCCTCTCTCCCCGCTTGTATGATGGCGCGGGCCATCTCAGTGGCAAATCCTTTTGCCCAGTGTTTGACCGGTAACATAAAGCCTATTTCAGGATCGGCAAAGGAAGTGGGCTTGAGCATAATCCATCCTACAAAATCGCTATCATCTCGCGCAAACGCGCCCCAAACTCCATTACTTTCCGACCACTGCTGTAGCAATTCTGCGATTCGCTCTCGCCCAAGAGCTCCAGCAAAGCCCGTTAACGCCATCACTCTTTCATCTTCAAGCATTGGACAAATGAGATCAAAATCAGTGGGTAGAAACCTTCTAAGAATGAGGCGTTCGGTTTCAATTAGATCTTTCACTTTGCCCTCACTCAAAAACTTATCTGGTGTACTCTGAGATAATAGTAGTCGCTTCAACTGAGCTCTCAAAATACTGCGACTTTATCTCGAGATACTGTGGATCACTAAAAAAAGCACTCATACTCTCTTTATCTTTAAAAAAGATGGCAAACACTCTGTTAATGGGTCTACCCTCAGCATTTATTAAAGTTTCTGAGACTTTAAAATCATAGCGAAAACCTCCCCCAAAATTTTTCAATATCGGGGTCATCGCAACCCTATAATCAGTATACATTGAATCATCTTTCACTTGCAGACCAACAAGCATTTCGTAACTCATTATGACCTCTCAGATTAATCGAAATTTTAAAGATCCTTAACTCCCGCGATCAAAAAAACATGAAGCTTATTTAGTAAGACGATACCTAATAAAGATCTCGCCCTCAATACTTAGACTCCCCTCCTCCACAAATCCCAGTCGCGTGATGGCCTTTGAATTTGTTCTCGAGGGCGGAAAGAGAACTGTAATCGAATCAATAGTCGTCTCTTTAAAGGCCCAATCTCTAACTTTCATGAAAATCTTTCTCCCCCATCCCCAAAATTTAGGATGAAGAACAAGAGCAAAGTCGGCCTGCCCATTTTCTGGCTGCAAGCCGCCCCAGCCTGCAAATTCGCCCTTAATCCTAAAGGCCCAAGGACCATAACCGTGTTTGTCCCAAAGCTCTTGTTTTGCTTGTAGAAAGGCGCGGCATTCATGAGTGGAGAACTTCTCTTTTAGGAGAGGCATCTGCTTGCGGACCATTTCATTATTCATTAGCGCTATAATTTCAGCCTCTTTGATTTCAAAGAGGTGAACCAGTTTGATTTCATCCATAGAGTACAGCCTAACTTAAATATAAATTAAATACGAGACGAGATGATTGTCATGACTTGGTTTCTCACCGAGTTTTGCCTAGAAGTGGACGTTTTTCGAATCTCTCTAAAAGTTCGCTCTCACGCTCTAGACTCATAGGAGAAAACTTCAATGAATCAAAGTCTACCTCTTTAAGCCAATTAAAAGTATCTAAAGTTGTTTGTTCTATTGGCCGGTAAATGAGGCCATTTTCTACGGCCTTACTCGAGTCCCAGCTCACAAAAATGTCAATTTCATCAAAAACCCATAATGGCAGCTCAGTCCAACAGCTCACATCGTGGGTTCTCAAAAATTCTTCTGGCACCCATTTCAACGTGGCTTTTCGTCCTAGAGTTTCGTTGATCTTTGATAAGATTTCCCCAAGCGGTTTTCGCTCACCAGTGGCGTTAAAGGTGCCCACAATCTGATTTTCTGCAAGATGGACACACCAGTCGGCCAAGTCTCTCGCATCTATCACTTGAGTTCCAACTTGTGGTGATGAGGGTGCTAGCGTCACTCCTCCCTTGGCCAACCTATTAACCCAATAGGTAAATCTTGCTGTTTTATCATAAGGCCCTACAATTAGCCCTGGTCTCAGATGTGTGATATGACCTTCAAAATTATCGTCTATCGCTCGCTCAGAAAGATATTTACAGGCACCATAATCTTTTCCCTTAGGTTGAAGATTGCCCTTATCAATATCCAAAGCAACAATTTGGGCGCCCTCATTTAAAACTCTGCTCTTGGGGTATTGCTCATACACTGAGCAGCTTGAGATAAAAATGTAGTGGTCGCAATTTCCAGTTAATGACTTTGCGCTCAGCGCGAGGTTCTCTGGATGAAAACCACAGGTATCAATAACCACATCCCACTTTCTATTTCTTAATTTATTTAAATCTTTTTCTCGCTCGCCAATGATTGTCTCTAAATTAGAAAATAACTCTGGATTTGTTTGGGCGCGATTGAATAAAGTAACTCGATGCTTTGCGGCCAAGAGGGAGTCAACAATATGTCTGCCAAGAAATTCCCTTCCCCCAATAACTAGAACATTCATGAGGCCTCCGTCACAGCGCTAACTCTGCAATAGGACTAAGCAATTTTGTGATATTGTCGAATCAGATGATATGATGAATTAAAATAAAAAAGCCACTCAGGAGAGTGGCTTTTTTAAAGAATGGTGCCCAGTCGCGGAATCGAACCACGGACACAAGGATTTTCAGTCCTTTGCTCTACCAACTGAGCTAACTGGGCATGACGATTCTTTTTTGGTGGGTGTAAATCTACGGGTTTCACTAAAAAACGTCAAACTAAAAGTGGCGGTTTTTTTTCATATTCGTTATCTTAACGCCATGAAAATACAGCTCATCAAAGACACACTTAACTTTGAAGACCAAGAGACCAATGCGCTGGTCTTTTTACCCGACCCGTCAAAGGACATTGTCCCCACATTTGCGATCTTCACTCATGGCTATACTAGTCATAAAGGAAGTATCTTGAATTGGTCGCTTCGCCTTGCTGAAGAGGGCGTGCCTTCGGTGATCTTTGATCTTCCAGGTCACTATCTCGGTAACTACAGCGAAGTGGCGAGCTTTGAGACCTTCAAAGAAAAGGCGCCCTATCTCTTTCTCGATGCCTATCACCTACTTACAAGTTGCATTGAGCGCGAGCGTCCACTCTCTACTCACCTGTGTGAGAGTGACGCTCACACCCTCGTTCTGGGTGGCCATTCACTTGGCTCGCTCCTAGCGCTTAAAGCAAGTGAACTCGACGCTTTTGAGTTTCATAAACTTCATTTACTCGCTATCGGCTTTGGCCTTCCGCCTGAGGGAGTCACTCATATTTTTGATACGCCCTTTTATAAGTCAACTCTCGCCATTCGTGAGCAACTGGTTTCTCCAGCTATTTCACCAGAGCTCATTTTTCCTTGGATCAAGCACGAGAAGGAAGTGATGAAGCTGCCAGGAAAACAAATTCATTTTATCTGTGGTGAAGATGACATGGTGGTGGGAAGCGATGGCGCCGAGCGCCTGGCAAAAATCCTCGAAGATTCCGGGGCGCAGGTGACAGTTCAAAAGCCATCTAAAATGCCACACCACATGCCCGAAATGGCGGCGCCACATATTAAAAAGCATCTGAAAGATTTAGGCTTCTTTTCCTAGCCAAAATTCGACGTTTTTTAGAAGACCCATTCTTCCAGTGCGCTCAAGTGGTGTGCCTTTAAACTTTTTTCTAAAAGCACTATTACTCATTTCTCTGAGTTCTGTAGCTACCTCAACTAATGGTCTGCGAGTAAAAAAATTTGAAAGCAAACTCGCAAGCTCGCTCTCAGTGTGGGTCTTTGGATAATTTCCTGTGCGCACTAAGCGCTTATTCCAGGGGCAAATATCCTGACACAGATCGCAGCCAAAAAGCTCGCCAGTTGCGTTTTCCATGCCCTGAAGTGCTTCAGCGTCTTTAAAGAGTTCAATCGTCCAAGTGCTGATACACTTGGCGGCACTCAATGTTCTTTGAAGCGGGTCTATGGCAAGAGTTGGGCAGGCCGGAGCACAAGCATTACAGTGCCCGCAATGATCACTTTGAATCTCTCTCTCACCTAGCTCGATCTCTTCAGAGAGCAATAGACTTCCAATCATCACAAAAGAGCCAAGCTCCCTTGAGATAAACATGCTATTTTTTCCAAACCAACCGAGCCCCGCCCGGTAGGCAAGATCGCGCTCGAGCACGGGATGAACATCTAGTGAGAGTTTAGAAATAAGCCCCGGCCGCGATTCAATGAGCTTCTGAGAGATATGCTCTAAGCGCTCTTTAATCACATAGTGATAATCTGCGCCCCCAAAGCCCGTGACATAGCTGGCCAGGTGATAGCGAGTATCTTCACGAGTAAAGCGCGTCTCACTATAGGGAAAAAGGAAAACCAAGGCCGATTTAAATTCGGGAAAATAATTTATTAAATCACTTCGAAGATCGCGGCGATGATCGGCGAGATAGCCAAGGGGACCGTGCTCACCGCGCTCGACCCATTGGTTAAAATGATCAAAGCTCAGAGGCTTTGAAAGAGTGGTAACCCCATAGTCGTAAATCCCCAGAGCTTCGAGTTCTGCGCGACTAAAAGGCAGCTTCACTTAGGCCCACTCTCCTTTGGGAATAATTTCAATTGCCCCGGTGGGACACTTCTCCACACATTGCATATCAAGGGTACACTTATGAGCTGTCTCTTTATTGATCATGGTCTCGCCTTGCTCACCGGGCTTTACCTGCCAAATATCAAAAGGACAAACTGTAATACAATTTTGGCAGCTGGCACACACGTTGGCGTCAAAGAGAATTTTCTTTTTATCATCAACATACTCATCGACATCAGTTCCAGTTGCTGTGAGATCGGGCATGTCGTGAAGAATCTCAACCTTCACAGAGTTCGAACTCCCCTTTTGGAAGAACTTGCCATCTCCTCGAGTGATAACAAGCTTATCGCCCGAGCTAAGAAATTTTTCCCTCTTAATTCGATTGATCACTTGTTCTTGAAAGTTAAATTGGTCCTCATCAAACTCAGAGATGAGATAAGGATTTACCCCCCAGTAGAGACAGATGCGACGAGCAGTCTGTACCGTGTGAGTCACAGCGAGTACGGGAGTTTTTGGTCTAAACATACTGACCTTTAAGGCCGAGTGGCCCGACTCCGTCATTGAGACAATTCTCTTGGCATGAACTTTCTCAGCAATCATCGAAGCGGCAACCATAACTGAAGCATTAACATTTGAGAGATCCATGTTGCGCAGGAGCGGTCTCTCTTTGGGGGTCTTTTCCGCCTCAACGACAATGGCCGACATCGTTTCAACTGCGAGCACAGGGTATTTTCCTGAAGCGGTCTCTCCAGAGAGCATCACAGCGTCCGTTCCATCCCAGATAGCATTGGCGACGTCGCTGGCCTCAGCACGCGTGGGTGTGGGAGTCTCGGTCATACTCTCGAGCATCTGAGTGGCGGTGATCACTGGTTTCATCGCCTCATTACATTTAGTGATAATGAGCTTTTGAAGTGAGGGCACCAAGTGATTGCCCACTTCAACTCCCATATCACCACGAGCGACCATAATGACATCGGTGACTTTTAAAATTTCATCGAGATTTTCGATGGCCTGAGGTTTTTCGATTTTAGAGACAATAGGAAGATTCATTTTGAGCTTGTGGAGAATTTCTTTAACGTCTTGAACATCTTGCGCGCGTCTTACAAATGAAAGCGCCACATAGTCAATTCCCTGTTCAAGGCCAAACATCAAGTCCTGGCGGTCTTTATCGGTAAAAGCAGGGGCCGAGACAATACAGTCGGGAAGGTTAATGCCCTTATTGCTTTTAAGCTCTCCTCCCACAGTGACTTCGATAACGTACACATCTCCATCGCGCTTTTTAGCAACGGCTTGCATTTTACCGTCGTCAAAAAGAATACGGGCGCCGTCGTGACAGTCGTCGACGAGTTTTTCATAAATAGTGGGAATGAAGCGGCCTTTATACTTGGGATACTCGGCCTCTTTATGAGTGGGGCCAATCACCCACTCGGCGCCATCTTCAAGCTTTAGAGGTTCCGGTAGTTTATCGACGCGAATTTTTGGGCCTTGCAGGTCCAGTAAAATGGCCACCTCTACCCCTTGATTCTTACTGGCCACTCGCACGTTCTTGATCACTTCACGATGACCATCGTGGGTGCCGTGGCTCATGTTGATCCTGGCCACGTTAAGGCCGGCCTTCATCAGCGCTTCGATCTGAGGGATGGTATTACTAGATGGACCTAGGGTGGCAACAATTTTAGCCCGACGCATGCAAACTCCACACAATTGAAAGGGATTTCAATTAGAATAACACTGAATGCTCGGGGAAGTAATTACCTTAAGCGAGTTCGCTATCTTTGCGAGTAGAGCTAATGCGCTCGGCTTCACGACGATCTTGGCGCAATTTCTCAAGCCTCACCTCATATTGGTGCTTCATCTGCTCTTTTTCCATTTGAGCAGTGTCATAGAGGCGCTCATAGTTTGTATGGGCTTCGTCGAGTTTGCGCTTCATTTCACGCGAATGGTCGAGTCGCTCGCTCTCAAGTGTTTGAGTAAAACGTTCGTGTAACTTGGCAAGCTGTGTTTCTTGGCGATCGCGAATTTTAATGAGCTTAGTATCGAACTCCTGCTTCATCTGCATCTTGTCACTGGCCATAGCGCGCTCTTTCATCTCGATCTGGCGTTTAAAGTCGCGCATGTCTCCTGCTCTGGTCTCGGCCATGATGACTCGCATTTCCTCAAGCTCTTTTGTGTACTTCTTTTCAAGATTTGCTAGCTTTGATTCATAGGACTCCACCACTGATTTTTTTTCGCGCTCGAGATTTTCAAGACGTTTCTCGTAAGAGTCCTCTTTGCGGGCAAAGACTGATCTTAGATTGTCTTTTATGTCTTCGCGCTCGTGGTGCATACTGCGCTTAGTTTCTTGAATATACTTTGTCTGCTCTTTCGCATTTTGCTCTTGAATTTCATTAATCGTCTCACGATTTCTGTTATTCATAGCATCGATGGTCTTACTGAAGGCCACTCTCTGCTCTTCTAGGCGCTGATTGCTCTCAACTCGATCATCAATGCTTTTAGCTTCGGCAGCGTTTCGCGTTTGAGTGAGTTCCTTTTTGTAGGCATTCATCACCTTATCGTTCTTATCTTTAGTGGTGGCCTGCATTTCAGTATGAAATTGACGTAGATCTCTTTGCAGCTCGCCCTTTTGTTTATCGGCGAGGGCCGTATTTTCACGGGTCTGTTGCACAAATTCTTTATTCATTCGCTCTTTTTCAAGTTGCCCTTGATAAACAGTCTCTTCAGCAGCTGAGCGCAGATCGCGAATTCGTCCTTCATAATTGTCGATCAGCTTGCGCTTATCATCCTCTAGGCTCTTAACCCTGCCTCCGCTATTGACCATCTCATTTGATTTTCTGGTCACCGCTTGAAGGTCGGTCGCGTACTGATTTTCACGCTCACGCGAGACGCGCTCGTTGACTCGTCTGGTTTGCTCGGCCTGACTTTCATTGCGATCAATAATATTTTGAGTCAGATTTTGATACTCTGACTGTAAATTCATTTTCTCTACTTCTTTGCGATTGATCACTTCACCAATGGAAGAAGCGTGATGATCTCTCATGGCATCACTCTCACGAGCGTGAGCGTCGCGCAGAATTTCAAGCTCTTCTTGATTTTTGGCCATCACCTTTTGGCGCGCCAGATTTGACTCGGAAACGAGACCTTGAAGCTCGTTTTTGTGACCATGGATGAGATCTCTTTTCTCAGCGGCTTGCTCGCGTTGAAAGTTATGAAAATCATCTCTATTTTTTCCTGAGAGCTCAGAGACTTTGTGATCAAACGAGCGGGCCCGCGCCTCTTGCGCCTCTTCAAAGGCCATGTTTTTTTGACTCAAAAGCTGCTGATTATATTTTTCTTGCTCTTCTTTAGACTTGCGATAGGAGTCTGAGATATTGCTTAGCTTTGCCTGCATATCCTCACGGGTTTCGCGCATCTCTTCTTCAAAAGCGCCTTGTTGGGTGCCGATGCGATCTCTAAATTCCTTCTGACTCTGCATAATGGCTTCGCGAGACTTGGATTCGTAGCTGTCACTTATCTCAGAGAGGTTCTCTTCTAGGTTTTGCTTTTGTTTGAGGTAGTTTTCACGTTGGGAGACTTCTTTGGCTTCGTGAGTTTCCTGAATATTTTTCAGGTTGTGATCGTAGTCCTCACGCAGCGTCTTTGCCTTGTCAGCATAGTCATCTCTTGCCTTGGCCAATTGCTTTGTATAATCGTTAATTTGCATGGGTCTCCATTCCTGCACGGGACGACGTCAGCTTATATTCTAACTGGCCTGGGCCCAAATAAAAAAGCCCGGACAAAACTGCCCGGGCCGCACTTAGAATCGAAGACTTAGAATAGTTTACTTTTTTAATTCGGCGTCGATAATCTCGCTAAAGACCTCAACTGGCTGAGCACCCATCACCATCTTGCCGTTGACAAAAAAGGTCGGAGTTGACTTCACCCCAATCTTCTTCCCCTGCTCCATATCAGCTTCGACGCGGGCCTGGTACTTGCCTGAAGTCAGACAGTCCATGAAAGCGTCAATATTGCCAACACCTGCTTTAGTGGCCATCTCTTTGAGTCCCTCGATCTGAAGGTTGTCTTGAGCGGCAAACATGAGGTCGTGCATCTTCCAAAAGAGCATTTTGTCTTGCTCATGGGCACACATAGAAGCTTCAGCTGCTTTAGCGGCATTGGTGTGAAATGGGAGTGGGAAGTGCTTGAAAGCCACCTTGATTTCTTTGCCATACTTCTCTTTAAGAGCGTGAACAACGTCTGCCCCTTTTGAACAAAACGGGCACTGAAAATCACTAAATTCAACAATTGTGACCTTGGCATCAGCGGCCCCTAGGAAAGGAGCGTCCCCCACGGCAACTTCAAAGACTGGTCTTTTTGGTTCCTGAAGGTAAACTTCAATTGGGTTCTTTTGAGTTTTTTCAGCGAGCCAGCTCTCAAGGGCCTGGGCCTTTTTTTCTCTGAGAAGATGCTCTTTTACTCTGCCTTTGAGTTCAGCTGTAATGTGCTCTTTGGGAACATTTTTTTCTTTCATAAAAGCGTCGATCTCTTTGTCAGAGACAGAGGCGTTAGAGACCACATATTTCTCTAGGTACTCATCATTTGAGAGACCTTTGCTCTTAGGATCGGCGGCCATAAATTTTTCAATGGCGAGTTGGCGAACGCGATTCATTTGAATCTCGTAAACCTTCATCTGCGCTTCATAGAGCTCCATCTCAACACCTTGATTGAGCTCATCCATCGTAATGGTTTTGCCATCAATCAAAGCGGCACTATTTTGATTGGGCGCTGGTTTGAAGATGAAGTTTGGCTTTGTGCTGGCCTTTTCGCTACAAGAAATAATGCCAACAGCAAGCAGGGTTAGCCCTAGCACAGGGGCTACGATCCGTCGTTTCATGAGAACTCCTTTTGACAAATAAGGAGTATGGTAGCAGGGAGTGAACATTAATGCGACAATTCTGCGATAAACTCTTGATAGACGTCTGATCGACTCAGCAGTTCGGAGTGAATACCTGAGTCAATAATTCGGCCATCTTCGAGTACGATGATCTTGCCGGCCTCAATAATGGTCTCAAGCCGGTGGGCCACGATAAAAGTCAGCGACTTTTCCTGGATGAGTAAGACCACACTTCGAAGCGCCTTTTCAAGCTCACTATCTAGGCCAGAAGAAATTTCATCAAAAAGAACGATGGGCTTTTTAAGAAAACATGAACGCAAGGCCGAAAGCAGCTGTTTTTGACCTAAGCTCAGCGAGTTTTGATCAAGCACAGTGTCGACCGTCACTCCCCAAGTTCTGAGGTAGTTAATTTTCTCGCTCGCCCACTCCCAAAAAGCGGCGACCTCGTCTTCGCGCTCACCCAAAGAGAGATTAAAGCTGATACTCTCAGAAAAAATATGACTCTCTTGAGAAACAATTCCCACTAATGAGCGATAGCGCATAACATCTTCGCTACTGCGACCAGGAAAAGAAATTTTCTCTTCACTCGTCGTTTCAATGCTGATTCCCCCTTGAGAGGGAATCAGGTTTCCGGCCATCAAAGAAAGCAGAGTTGATTTGCCTGAGCCCGAAAGACCCACAATCCCGATGAGCTCCCCTGGGTGGGCCTCAAAATGAATGTCAGCGAGGGCAAAGGCGGTCTCGCTCGAGTCGCGACGGGGATAGGAAAAATGCGGCAGATCGACTCTCAAAGATTTAAACTCCACACTTTCGTGCTCGGTATAAAGAACAGAAGAGTGACCCTCGCCTAAATAGGTGAGAAACTCACTGATGCGCTGAAAACCCGTGGCCGCTCTTTGGATATTGGCGATCTTACCGGCGATATCTTTAACCGGGTTGATCGAGCGTTGAATGAGGTCGATGATGGCAAAGATCACTGCCCCTGTGGTGATGGCCGAGTAAGGGGCCACAAAAACGAGAATGGCCAGAAAAAGTGGGTAGAGAGATTCGGCCACCGCGTAGTAGGAAGCATCCCAAACATTGGCCTCGAGTTGCTTTTTGAGGTAATCATCATAGACGATAGCGCCCTTTTTTGAAGCATATTGCTGATGATCGGTGTAGTAGGTCTCGCCCACTCCCCCCACGACATTAGCGATCGTGCGGGCCAGTAGACCTCTTGAGTTGCGCACACTCAGAAAGATCTTTCTCATATGCTTGCTGCCCCAAATGAGCAATGCCATAGCGAGAACTTCAGAGACCGCGAGTGTGCCACCCGAAACGAAGTTAATTTGAATTAAACCAACGAGCCCAAAGACGACGAAGACGAGGTCGATAAAGATACCAAAAGTTCCCGAGGTAATAAGTTCTCGCACGGCTTCGGTGTCACTCATAATTCGCGCGAGTACTTCTCCTTGCGGAAATTCTTCTTTGCGCGACTTTTTATCACCACTCATCTCATAATTGAGAAGCCAAGACTGATAGCAAATCACGCGAGTGCGCTGAACTAAGAGTTTAATAAATTTATTCACCGCTAGCTGATAGATCACGCGATTAATGTAGATGGCGATAAAAAGATAAATGAGCGCCCAGAGATTTTCAAAAAAAGCTGCTTTAACTTCATAAGACTCAGAAAGCGCTTTGGTCATCTCTGGAGTCAAAGCCCCAAAGTAGCCGGAAAATCCCAAGCAAATCAGAGTAAAAATAATCAGTGGCTTCGCGCCTTCAAAGGCGAGAAAGTCAGACCATCTGATCTTGAAAGTGCTCATAGGTCCTCGTTCCTTTAACTAATAACTCTGAAACTCTGCCGGCCTCACAGACTCCCTCTTTTTCTTGAAGTAAGTAGAGTTCATCAGTAAAGCGCACTGTGGTGAGACGATGGCTGGTGCAAACGAGAGTTCTCTCTTTTAACTCCGGCAAGCTTTTGAGTTCTCGCACGATTTGCCGCTCTAAGATGACGTCAACAGAGCTAAAGGGATCGTCCCATACCAATAAATCAGCATCACTCATCAAACTGCGCACTAGGGCCAGCCGCTTGGCCTGTCCGCCGGAGAGGCGCTTGCCGTTTTCCCCCACTTCCATATTGAGGAGGCTATCCACATTACTGGCCAGGTAGTCTAGTCCAAAGAGCTTGAGTAACTCATAGGCCCTGGCCTTTGACTTCTCAGTCACTTCACGACCAAGAAAAATATTGTCGAGTACTTTGTCGTTGTAGAGATAGGGCTCCTGGGCCACATAAGAGAGCTTCACACCGCGCTCTTTGGCGATCATGGCAATCTGAGTGAGGATCGTCGACTTACCACAACCAGTTTTACCCGCCAGGCAGGTCCATTTAGACTTCTTAATATCCAGCTTTAGGGGTTGATTCCAAAATTCAACTTGATAGGTTTCTGAATCGAGACCTTGATTGAGTTCACTTAGACGAATCTCGCTCTGACTCTCTTTTTCAAGGGCATTTACCAGGCCTTTAATGCGCTTCCAAGAAGCCGCTGAGGAAGCAAAGACCAAACCAATCCACGAGAGAAAGGCCAGCGGCTCTAAAAAGAGAAAGACAAAGCCAGTAAAGAGTACGAGTGCCGAAGCTCCTAAATCGCCCATGCGAATAACATAGGCCCCCCAGGCGAGAGAGAGGTTCACACCCAGAATGATCAAAGGAATTGAAAAGGATACTCCAACCCCGGCCTTATAGAAGTTAATGAGCTCTGCCATCGAATGCTTTTTAAACAAATCAATAAAGGGCGCTTCCGCTTGGTAGTTTTTAATCGTCTTCTTACCGGTATAAGACTCCATGATAAAGTTCTGCACCTCACCTTGAAGGTCCTGGGTCTTGCGGTAGTACTTGCGATTATTCGAGGTGATAAGCGTGAAGATCACAAACGTTCCTACCATGGGAAGAAGTGCTGGAATCAAACGCGGATCGAATTTAGAGAGCCTTGGAATGAGGACCATCATCGCCACCACGATATTGCCCACCTGCAAAAGAGCAAAACCGATGAGCGCTCTGAGCTGGTCCATATCATTTGAGATGATTTGATAGAGCTGGCCGGCGGGGTAATGGCGATAGCGAGTGGGACTGGTATCTTCGAGCCGCGCCGTGATCTCAATGCGCAAAAACTTTTGCAGCACCCGGGCGGGATAGAAAAAAAGGAGCCTTGAGGCGGTACGAAATAAGATAATCCCAATCGCCGCTAAAAAGAGCTGCCAAGTGGCCACCTCTCCAGTGCCGGAGGTGATAATCTCGGCCATATCCTGAGCGAAAAACGGCAGCCAACTCTGGGTATAGTGGAGCCCAAATAAACACACCAGGGCCGCTAGGTAATAGGGCCAGAACTCTCCAAACTGAGTGAGAATGAGCTTTGTGAGAGTGACCGAGAGTCGGTTCTTTTGAACCTGGCCAGCGCCAGACTCTTTGGCGGATTCTTTAATGACGATTGCTTCAGACATGAGGGGTTTACTATAGGACGAATCAAGGAGTGTGGCACTTTTTTTAAAAGACGCACGAAGCCATTAGGTGCAATTCAACTGTTGACGAAACCGGCCCTTCCCCATTAATATCCCTTTTACTTCTAGGGCTATAGCTCAGTTGGTTAGAGCGCTACCTTGACATGGTAGAGGTCTGCAGTTCGAATCTGCATAGCCCTACCACTTTCTTCCTCAATAAAGAAAGTGGACATTCTAGAACGATATTCCCAATCCAAATCTTAAGTCGGTATTACTCGTGAGGTTATCAATCTTGGTGTAGCTGATGAAAACACGATCAACAAAGACCAGCTGATAATTGCGAAAGCGATACCCTACTCCCAGGTGAAGTGCTGTATAGGTATCACCTACTGTGTCATTCCACTTTTGCAGCCCAAGCCCAGCTTCGGCGTAAACGCGCCCCATCTCATAGGTTGCAAGGCCAGCAATGTCGACCACTAAAAAGTTCTCTCCCTGGTCATTGGCGTCCACCACATTAGTGGTCTTAAAAAAGTGAGCGCCTAAAAGTCCCCGTGCACCCCACTTATTTTTAAAACTGTATTCGGGAGTCCAACCAAGCTCAAAAGTTGCGAGCGAGTTGCCATCACTATCACTTGATTGAATCATGGCGCCGCTAAAAGATTTTAATTTCAGCGCTCCGACAACTTTGTCTGCACTCACCTTTTTTTCACCGAGCTTATAATAGAATGTGTCGCCATCAGTGCTGCGAGATTTTTCTAGCTTCCAGTCTGAATTTGGCGCTTCTTTATCGGCGACGTAAATTTCAGAGTAGAGATCTTCAAGCTCCTCTTGATCGGACACGGGCTTTTTCTTGGCCAGCTTGCCTTGTGTCTCTTTAATCGGTGTAAATTTTTGGGCCCGGGCCTGTCCTGATTTCTCGGCCAGGCGCTTTTTATTTTCTGCACGCACTCTTTGCTGATCAAATTCGCGCTCGCGCTCTTGCTCGCGCAGTGAAGCTTGGGCCTCGCGCAACTTCTCTTGATCAAGACGATCTCGTCTGAGTGCTTCAATTTCAGCGGGGCTCAGCCTTAACCCTGAGGGATCTCCCAGGTCATTGGGATTGGTAATTTTTGAGACAACAGACTTTTTAAGCTTATTTTTAGGTTTGTCGGCGTATTCAATTTTGTATTTGGTGGTGATCTTTGGATAGGATTTGAGGGCGGCCAGAATTCTTGAAGTCTCAGCGGGAACGTTAAAGTCTTTAGTCACGAGCTGGCACTGAAAGGAGCGCTCACACTGACTGACACCGGGCCCAACACTTTGACAGACCCAATTGCCAACAGGAGCTGGCATGCGAATGCCTCGACAATAGCTTGTGCCCTTGGCCACTTGATACTCGGCCCGAAGTTTAATGGGCTCAATGTCTTTGGTAAAGCCCTCGATAGAGACCTTAAAAGGTCCACGAGTCTGCTTAGCGATGAGCGAACTTGAAAAAAATAGGCCCACAACAATGAGTGCGCTCATGCGCCAGGGTAAAGCTTCCATGCTTATCACTCACAAGAGAGAAGGTATTGAGATTATTATACAGTGAGAGTGCTTTGAATTTCCAGTGAGCTAACATCTCTAGTGAGAACAGTTATTCCGACCCCACTACTCGGAGAATCGATAGCGCACGACTTGATCCCCATCAACAGCGATCAGCAGAGATTTATCATCTTCACTTAGAGCGAGGCGATGCGCCCTTGAGAGGTCTTCAAATTCGATATGCCCGACGATCTTCATTTGAGCGACTTCCTGACGCCCTAAGATATTGCGAGTGCCATCAAAGACAGTGACTCTTGCTTGATCTGAGTGAAGCACAAAGACCTTTGATCCATCTGTTGAAACGGCGATATCTTTAGCTCCAATAATCTCCCGGGAGATCAGCGCGCCCTTAGGGGCGACATTACCGGCAATCTCGAGATCATAGGAAGTAATCTTCCCCTGGACCGAGTCCAGTGCATAGACTCTTCTTGCTCCCAAAGAAAATGCCACCGCATGCACTTGACCTAGTTGAGTATTGGGCCCAGCGGTCACTGAAATCACTCCCTTACTGTCTTCATAGAGAATCACTCCGTCTGTCGCAAAGGACTTATAACTCGATCCCACCGCTGAGCGAGTGGAATTGAGCAAGCTTTGACTTTTGATCCACTCGACACACTCACTTTCAAGCTCTCCACTTGAAGTATCTGTGCCATATTCAGCAACTCTTTGAGCGCAGTCATTGGCATGAGCAAAAGCACAAAGCGCCAGTGAAGTGAGTAAATTTAAATATAAGAACTTCATTTTGATTTTCATCATCTGCCCGCCCTATGGCTTGGTTGCTTGAATATTCACCGTCGCGCTCGTCATACCAGTACCGCTAGCGGTGAGGGTCACAGAATAAGGACCTCCGGAAGGCACCGTCCCCGAGCCGCCGCGCCATAAAATTTCAACAGTACAAGTACCACCAGATCCGGCCACAACCGTGCCACCACAATTATCAGTGTAGACTTGAAAGTAAGATGAGTTTGCTCCACTCAAGCTAATCACAATTGACTGCGAGTCTGAGCTTCCGGTGTTTTCGAGGGTGAAAGACTGAGTGACATAGACCCCGCTACTTCCAAAATCAAAAGCTCCCCCTTGCCAGGCCAAGACGGCGTCACTGGTATAAGTGAAACCACCGGCCAGAGTATCACTTTGCCCATCGGGATTTGTCACTCTTACGTCTGAGCTCCCGACGCTCCCAGCACCTGTCGTACAAACAATACTGGTACTCGTGACATCACCCGGTCCCGCGACCGTACAAGGAACTCCCCCAATGGTCACTGTCACCGGAAACTCAAAGTCAGTACCAGTAACCGTAACTGAGTCACCACCAGAGTCTCCCCCACTGCTAGGAGAGATACTCGCCACAGTTGGGGGTCCAATATAGTTATAAGCAGAGTTTAAGGTTGAAGATGTTGAAGTCGTCGTGTTTGTCAAAGTGACGTCTGAGAGCACACTCACGCTTCCCACCGCCGTAGTCACACAGGTAACTGAAGTGTCACTCACTCGAGTCACACTGGTGCAACCGCCACCATTGCTGAGTGTGACCGAGACACTTGTTCCAAAGTCTGTGCCCGTCAGTGTAATAGTCTGTCCACCAGTAAGAGGTCCAAGACTTGGGGAAACCCCCAGCAGGGTTGGAGCACTTTCATAGATTAATGTATTTGAAAGAGTATCAGTTTGCGTATCCGCATTGGTGACGATCACATCGGCGTAGCCCGCTGTCCCAGCAGGGGCATCACAAGTAATGGTCGTCGTCGAACTCACGTTAACAGAGGTGCAATCACTGGCGCCAATCTTCACGCCTGCTCCACTTAAAAAGCCCGTTCCCGTAATCGTGAGCGTGGTTCCTCCAGCACTGGCAATCACTTTGGGAGTGACATCACTCACAGTCGGCGCATCGGCGTAGGTAAAAGCTCCGACAGCGCTCACGCTCTGTCCACTTGGATTAGTCACCACAACGTCAGCTGCGCCACTCGTTCCGGCCGGAGTCACGCAGTCAATTTGAGTTGAGCTATTAAAGACAACACTACTACAGCTCACTCCTGCCACTGTAATAGTTGGATTGCCGGTATGGTTTGAAAAATTAGTACCGGTAATGGCCAAAGTGGTGCCACCAGCGACGGGGCCTCCGTTTGGAGAGACGCCAGAGATTGTCGGCGCATCGAGATAGTGGTAACTGTTTGCCAGTGTGGCCGCTTGCGTATCGGGGTTAGTCACCACAACATCCACAACCCCTGCAGCATGGGCCCCGGTTTGACATTGAATTTGAGTATCGGAACTTACTACGACTGAACCACAATTCACGCCACCTACAGTTACTGTCGCCCCACTACCAAGAGCACTAAACTTTGTACCAGTAATGGTGATGGTCGTTCCACCAGTAGTAGCATCGCCTCCCACTGGTGAGACGGCACTCACAGTAGGAGCACCGAGCGCGTGATAGCCATTTGAAAGCGTTGAGGTTGCACCCGCAGGTCCCGTGTAGACGACATCATAGACCCCTTCGGTAAGGGCGGCCGGGACGACACAATCAACCTGAGTGCTACTGACATAGGTCACAGTAGTACAGGCGACCCCACCAACAGTGACGGAAGGTCCACTACCGGCATTAGAGAACTTAGTGCCAATAAGTGAAATCGTTGGGCCACTCAAGGCCGTCCCATAATCGGGAGAAAGCCCGGTAAGAGTCGGAGCTCCCAGTGCTTCAAACGCACCCGCCGCAGTCACTGTTTGCGTACTTTGATTTGTAATAACAATATCCAGGTTCCCCTCGCTCATACCAGCGGGAGTCACACAAGTGAGCGTACTCGAATCTGTGTAAGTTAAGCTGGCACAGGCAGTGCCCCCAACAGTGACCGTGGGACTAGCACCATGATCAGTGAAATTGGTACCCGTAATTGTCACGCTCGTCCCACCTGTTGCCACTCCAAAAGCGGGAACTGCGCTGACAAAGGTTGGGTCATCTCGATATTCATAAAGCGCACTTGCTGAGGTGCCGGCCTGAGTGTCTGCATTAGTAACTGTCACGGTGTAAGTACCCAGAGCACTTGAGCCGCTGGTACAGGTAATTTCAGTGTCGCTATTGACAGCAACGCCAGTACAATCGACGGCGCCAATTTTCACATTAGGCAATCCACCTAGACTTGAAAAATTTGTGCCGGTAATGGTCACGCCCGTTGATCCCAGGATCACTCCCCCGACAGGAGAAATGGCGGTCACGGTGGGCGCCCCTTGATAAGTAAATCCATTTGTAAGGGTTCCCGACTGTGAATCTTGATTGGTGACAGTGACCAGCTTTGCGCCAGCGAGTGTATGCACACCGGTGTCACATCTAATTTGCGTGGCCGAGTCGACAATCACACTGCCGCAGCTCACCCCACCAATATCGACAGATGGCAGGCCCCCAAGACTTGAGAAATTTGTTCCCGTGATGGTAATTGTCGTTCCACCTGCCAGCGCTCCGTAATTAGGAGAGATAGAAGTGACTGTGGGCGCGTCTTGGGGAGTAAACGCAGCACTCCCCGTCACTGTCTCGCCACTTGAGTTCGTAATGACAATATCTCTTGCCGCACCTGAATTCATCCCTGTTCCGGTAGTACAAGTGAGACTGGTAGCGCTATTAAAAGTCAGCGCACCACAGGCCACTCCATCCACCGTGACAGATGGATCGGAGACGTGATTTGAGAAATTTGTTCCCGTGATAGTAATGCTCGTGCCCCCACTGGCCGCGCCAAAAGTTGGTGAGACAGAGACAAAAGTTGGAGTATCTAGGTACTCATAAAGACCCGACCCAGTGGTCGAGATACTATCGGGGTTAGTGACCGTCACATCAGTGGCGCCACTCACGCCGGCAGGAATCGTACAGCGCAGTTGAGTGGCACTATCAAAGGTCACCGGAGTACAACTATTGGCGCCAATTAAAACCGTGGGACCAGTACTAAGATTTGAAAACTTAGAGCCTGTAATAGTGAGTTCACCACCACCAGCGCTCACTCCTCCCACGGGCGAGATACTCGAAATAACCGGCGCCTCGAGCACCTCAAACACTCCACTGCCCGTCACGCTCTGGCCGCTACTATTAGTGATGACAATATCTGAAGCCCCAGCACTCATTCCAGATCCAGTCACACAAGTGAGTTGGGTGGCACTATCAAAAGTGAGGCTGGCGCAAGCAACGCCGGCCACGGTGACTGTTGGATCTGCGGTGTGATTAGAAAAATTTGTCCCCGTAATAGTCAGGCTAGTTCCACCCGAGTCAGGTCCAAAAACGGGAGAGACAGAAACATAGGTGGGGTCATCGCGGTACTCAAATAAATTACTCCCTGTCACACTCTGGCCATCGGGGTTCGTGACAATCACATCTCCAATTCCAAGAACACCCGCATCGGTGAGACAGTCAAGGCTAGTACTGCTATTAAAAGTCACGCTCTGACAGTTGACTCCATTAATAGAAGCAGAGGGGCCAGCACCAAGATTAGAAAAGTTTGTCCCGACAATATTGACCGTCGTCCCTCCTGCGAGCGCTCCGCCCACAGGTGAGATACTGGTGATAGTTGGAGCGGCCAAGTAGGTGTACGCATTGGTGCCCGTAGCAGCTTGCCCATCGGCATTTGTGACTACCACATCCTTGGCCCCCGCACTCGCGCCCGCAGTGGTCGAACAAGTGATCGTCGTAGCATTGACAACAGTCAAAGCCCCACAGGTACTGGTGCCAATCATAATAGTCGGGTTGCCACCGAGTGTAGAGAAATTTGTCCCAGTGACAGTCACGGCGCTCGAGCCAGCGAGATCACCAAAACTAGGCGAGATACCTCCAAAAGTTGGAGCTGCTTGATAGGTAAAAAGGCCACTTGAAGTCACTTGCAGCCCACTCACTAAGACCACTTGAACATCGGCACTGCCAAGCAGGCCCGCCGGTAGTGTACAAGTGAGCTGTGTTGAGGAGATATAATTCACACTCGTGCATGGATTTCCACCCACATTCACGGAAGGTGCGCCGTCAAAGTTTGAAAAGCCGGTGCCTGTAATGGTGAGCGTACCCCCGCCGGCCAGTGGACCACCGAGCGGAGAAATACTCGCGATTGTGGGCGTTGCCTGATACTGATAACCATTGGCGAGATAGCCCACTTGCGAATCCGCATTTGTAACACTCACATTGTGTATACCGGCCGGTCCAGCAGCGGTGGTACAGGTGATACTAGTACTTGAGTTGACCACCACACTGCCACAGGAAATTCCTCCGATACTCACACTTGGAAGAGCGTCGAGACTACTAAAGTTTGTCCCCGTGATAGTGACACTTGTTCCCCCTGAATCAATTCCACTTTGAGGTGAGATAGAGCTAATAGTGGGCGCCGCCTGATAAGTAAAAACAGAATTCGCCGACACCGATAGAGCGCTGCGATTAGTGATCGCCAGATCAACAAGTCCAGCGCTATGACTGCCAGTAATACACGTCAGTTGAGAAGCAGTGACGACGTTCACACCATAACAAGGAGTCCCTCCCAATGTGATGATGGGATTGCCTCCATGACTTGAAAAGTTGCTGCCATTAATTGTGACAGTGATTCCTCCGGCCAGTGGGCCAGAAACTGGAGAGATTGATGTATAAGTAGGAGCGTCTCGATATTCGTAGAGCGAACTGCCTGTACCCGCTTGAGAGTCTTGATTGGTCACCACTACGTCGACGACCCCCGTAGCGTGCGCTCCCGTCTGACAAGTTAGCGTTGAACTGCTTGGTACCGTCAAAACCGTACAAGCGGTGCCACCAATTGTGACAGTTGGGTTGCCGCCCAAGGTTGAGAAGTTTGCGCCCGTAATCGTGACCGTAGTCGCGCCAGTGGTCGCTCCTCCCACCGGAGAAATCGCCGAAACACTTGGCGCAGCTTGATAAGTAAAGGCATTTGTTAAACTTCCACTTTGAGTGTCAGCGTTAGTGACACTGATAGTTTTCGCGCCCACAGTGGCGGCACTGGTTGTACATTGAATCGCGCCTGGAAGAACAGAGACCACACTACAGGCACTTGTCCCTATCATCACCGTTGGGTTGCCTCCAAGGGTTGAGAAGTTTGCCCCATTAATAGTCACAGTCGTGCCACCAGCGCTACTGCCGTAGCTTGGAGTCACTGATGTGAGAGTTGGTGCATCTTGGGCAGTGAAGGCACTTCCAAGTGTTGCACTTTGTCCGCTGGGATTGGTGAGTGTAGCGCTTAGAGTTCCAGCACTCATCGCCCCAGTGACACAAGTGAGAGTCGTAGCATTTACATATGTGGCACTCGAGCAGCTCACCCCGCCGATCACAACCGTGGGTGTGCCAAAATTATTTGAGAAGTTCGTGCCCGTAATCGTCACAGTTGTGCCTCCGCCACTGACACCATAATTGGGAGTGACCGAAGCAATCGTTGGATCAGCGAGATACTCAAACAGAGAGCTTCCCGTTCCCTGCAGTCCACCAGGATTTGTCACAACCACATCCACTAGCCCGGCAGCATGTGCGGGCACCTGACAAGAAAGTGAGGTCGAAGAGAGGTAGGTCACATTGGCGCAGGAAGTTCCACCAAAAGTGACAGTTGTCGCTCCCCCGCTCGCTGTAAAATTCGCTCCCGTGATCACAACGTAGCCCCCACCAGCAAGCGCCGAACCGCGCGGACTCACCGAAGTCACAACCGGGTTGCCTAGAATTGAAAAGGCAGAACGTAGCGAGTCACTACCGTTGCGTGAGTCGCTCACCACAACATCAACTTCTGTTGAGATCGACCCTAAGTTTCCAACAGTGCAAGCAATCTGAGAGCTACTGCGTGAAATAACCGGGCAAGAGACGCCACCAATACTCACCGTGGTTGAGTCCGTAAACCCAAAGCCACTCACAACCACGGCGTAGCCACCCATGCTGATGCCCGAAGACGGAGTGATCCCCGAGAGCCCAATGAGCTCGCTCCCCTTTTTCTTAGGGTCTTGTATCTCGCCGGCCACACAACCCATGAAGAGGATGAGGGCGAGCAAGAGCTGGATCAATTGATGAGTTGTTACTTTTTGGTTCATCTCAATTTAATTTTTCGGATCAATACCCCTAAACCGTTTAAAAGAGTGCTAGCTCTATTTTAAAGGGGAGCTTTTTTCCCCCCGCACTAAGAGCGAAGAACTCCCTAATTTCGGGCATTTTGAGCTCAATGGGAGAGATGGCCCAATAAATTAAACTCATAAAAGTGCCCAGATTGGCTGGTAGCCTACTCTTTTGCTCTGGCATGGAGCATCTTTGCTGCTCGTGATAAATATTGCTAAGGTCTTGTAAAAAGGAGGATTTATGTCCACTCACCTCTTAAAAGTGACTCCAGAGGCCACTGAAGCGCTGAGACGCTTTCAAATGCCCGCCGAAATTGGTTTTGGCTCAACCATCGCCCCGGTGATGGTCGTTTGCGATTATGACCGCGGCACGTGGAGCGAACTTCAAATGATCCCCTACGGTCCCATCTCCCTGTCTCCTACAGCAAAAGTCTTACACTATGCTCAGGAAATCTTTGAAGGAATGAAGGCCTACAATTTTGAAGGAAAGGGCGCGCGACTTTTTAGACCCGAAGAAAATATGGAGCGCTTTAATCTTTCGGCCGACCGCATGGCCATGCCACGCGTGCCAAGTGATATCTTCATGACAGCAGTCAGAGAAATCACCCGCGCCTGTAAGGATATTATTCCCAAGCGCACCGGAGAATCTCTCTACATTCGCCCCTTCATGTTTGCCAGTGAGGAAAACCTCGGCATTAAACCGGCCGAAAAATTTAAATTTATGGTGGTGGCCTCTCCCTCGGGAGCTTACTTCTCGTCGGGCTCGCTCGATATTCTCATTGAACGCAGTAAAGTTCGCGCTTGTCCCGGTGGGGTTGGCGCGGCTAAAACTGGGGGCAACTACGCCGCGAGTTTAAAGAGCGTGATTGAAGCCCAGCGCGCGGGCTATCACCAAGTATTGTGGCTCGATGCTCTTAATCACGAGCGCATTGAAGAACTCTCAGGGATGAACTTCTTTGCCGTCATCGGTGGTGAACTTCACACCCCGGCAATCACCAACACTATTCTCCACGGCATCACACGCAAGTCGATCATTGAACTTGCTGAGCTCGAAGGCCTAAAGGTCGTCGAGCGCGCCATGAGTATTGAAGAACTAGTCGAAGATATTAAGAGCGCACGCTGCACAGAAGCCTTCGCCTGTGGAACCGCAGCTATCATCACTCCCATTGGAAGTTTCGGTGAGGAAAATGGCACTCGCTACAAAGTTCAAAACGACTTTGGACCGACGGCCAAAATGCTCAGAGAAAAGCTACTTGGAATTCAAGAAGGAAGAGTGGTTGGTCCCGATGGTTGGAGCCAACAAATCGATTAAAAACTGCCCCACTACCGTGGGGACAATTGAGAG
>JBLXCO010000005.1:0-301954 GCA_048264885.1 Bacteriovoracaceae bacterium | reverse complement strand
AAAGAAGTGAGTTTAAAAGGATAGGCTTGAGCACTGAAGGATAAAAAGTGTAGCCCCACGGTAGTGGGGCAGTTTTTTAGAATTGCAAGGAAGCAATATATTGCCTAAGGGCCAGGATATTTTCACGTCCCATCTCTCTGGTTAATCGCTCACCGACCTCAAACACATCATCATAAACGATCTGTTCCATAATGGTTTGAATTGCCTGCATCTTCAGGTAGAGATCTTCAAAAAATGCCGTGTCCACTCGCTGCCACGGCCCCAAAAGCTCTCTCACATCGGGGTGATTCTCACAATGAACACAACCATCACACTGGCCATCACGTAAAATGTACTGGACATGAGCTTCGGCAATCGAGCCAATCATAGCATCGCGCTTGTGGGACTCTTCTTGAAACTTTTCCACCAGTGCTCTGGCCAGATCAAAATTATCCTTGATCGTGACCATTAACTCTTCATAGAAAGTGGCGTAGATTGAGGTGTAGATAATGTCTTCGAGCAGGTATTGAATATATTCTTCTTCATCACTGGCTTGGCGCTTAAGTTCACTCAGGGATTGGCGAGCGAGGGCGAAGGGATCAATGGGGCCATTTTCATGTAAGTGTACACTTCGCATGAGTAGCGACTCGCTAGGCCCTTTCTTCTTGGCAAAGACATTCTTCATAAAACTCATTGGTCTATCCTTGACTGCAATGTACTTACAGGGTTTTAGGATACCACAATTTTTACAAGCAAAGATATTTTCTTGGTTTAGGTGACCTTTGTGCTCAAGTACCTTCTCCTTCCAACCGATAAGATAGGGTCATTTAGTGTACTAATTCACGTGGAGTGTGAATGTCGAGGAAGGCCTCACTCAAACTTCTGATTGCCGCTTTGGTGCTGGTCTCCTGCTCAAAAGGAACCAGTGTGAAGAGTAGTAGTCCCAAAAGTAGTGATGAAGAAGCCGATAGCTCTTTGTCTGGGGATATCTATCAAAGTCCAGGGGACGGGAGTGTGGGCGGAAGCGGCGTTGACCCGCTGGCCTTTAATTCTTGGCACCTTCGTAACTACGGACAAAATAGTTTTTCTAAGCCTCTGTGTGTGGAGAGCAGTTGCACCTATGGCAAGGCAGAGCCCGGTGAGGATTCAGGGCTAGGAAACTCCCATGATCGTTTTAATACTGGTGAAGGGGTTCGCATTGCGATCTCAGATAATGGAACTGATATTTACCATGAAGATCTCTACTTTAATATCGAAGAGGGGCTGACGCGAAATTATAGCAGTGATGACCCCAATGAGTGGCTGGGGGTGCCGACCCCCGCAGGTGGCAGTGCTGAGATCGCCGCTCATGGCACGGCCGTCACTGGAATAATTGGAGCGATTAAGAATAATTCTCGCGGCTCCTTTGGCATCGCTCCGAATGCCAAGCTTGTGCCTTTTAAATATGTCGGCACTAGTGGCTCCTATGCTAAAGAGATTGATCAGGCCGGTGGGCTTTTTGATATTTTTAATTATTCCTATGGCCGAAGTAGCTGCAGCTATCACTACAGTAACCCAAGTTATCTCGATGCTCTCAAATACGGCGTGCAAAATTTAAGAGCGGGTAAGGGTGCTCTTTATGTGAAGGCCGCTGGCAACGAGTATATTTCTTCTCTCTCCGATTGCAGTGACAGTGGTGGTGACTATTACCTGGGCAACGCCAATTTTGAAGAAGAAAACTCCTACCCCTATCTGATTGTCACGGCGGCGATGAACGCCGCTGGAAAGTCTTCAACTTACTCAACCCCTGGTTCTTCGGTGTGGTTGAGTGCGCCGGCCGGCGAGTTTGGAGACGACTCACCGGCGATAGTGAGCACTGACTTGATGGATTGCAATCATGGCTTTTCTCAAAACAATGCCCAGGAAAATTCCTTTGAAAGTGGAACTCATCCGCTCAATAGTGATTGCAACTACACTTCAACAATGAACGGAACTTCATCGGCCGCCCCTATGGTCTCAGGCGCGATTGCCCTGATCCTCGCGGAGCGACCAGAACTCACTTGGCGGGATGTGAAGGATATTCTCGCTCGCAGTGCTCGGCAGATAGACGCAAGTAATATGGGTTCAAATTATCCCGTGAGTGACAGTCGCTTTCCGGCCCTCTCAGGGCATCGTTATCAAGAGGGCTGGATCACTAACGCCGCCGGCTTTAAATTTCACAATTGGTATGGTTTTGGAGCGCTTGATATTGAGGCCGCGCTTGAATTGGCCCGCTCTAGAGCGACCACGATGCCGGCCTATGCTGAAACACTTAGTAATG
Organism: Bacteriovoracaceae bacterium; assembly: GCA_048264885.1. Taxonomy (GTDB): domain Bacteria; phylum Bdellovibrionota; class Bacteriovoracia; order Bacteriovoracales; family Bacteriovoracaceae; genus JBLWXV01. Next base: position 299,676 of record JBLXCO010000005.1, on the reverse strand, counting down.
GCAATTGGAAATACCTGAAATCGCTCTCGCGCGCGATCCCAGACTTTAGTGCTGCGGGCACCAGTGACTCTCAAAATGTCACCGAAGATTTGATCGCCGAGCAAGTACAGGTGAGATTAAGCGTTGATCACACGCGCGCCAGTGATTTGGGAGTGGAGCTCACTTCTCCTACTGGGACTAAAAGTCAGTTAATGCTGATTAACTCTAATATTGTTGATAAGAAATTAAATGATGTTATTTTTCTAAGCAATGCTTTCTACGGAGAAAACGCTAAAGGTCAGTGGACTTTAAAAGTCCTAGATGGGCGCCAGGGAGAAAGCGGGACCCTCACTCGTTGGGGAGTTCACATCTTTGGCCACGCCGCCACGGCAAGTCCTGAGGTCCTCAGTGAGAGCACTCTGGCCCATCAGTCGTCGCTTACAAAAAAGGCGAGTTCACCTGAAGTTTACGTGAATTCGGCCGTAGGTGTGAGTGCCAGAGCAAATGTGCTTACTCAGAAGAGGCAGAGTGCTGAGGCAAGTGAAAAGAGCAAAGCCCCAAAGAGTCCTAGTCGCTTGATTTCTTCTGTGAGTACTCAATTGACTGGCGAGAATCCAGGTAAGCACAAGCCTACTACTAAAGCGCAGAGCGATGCACTTTGCTTGGTGACAAGAGACTCAGAAGTAACGCTGACTTTTAATGATAGAAGTGCGACTTTGCCAGGAACTTTCGCTCAAGTGGGCCTACTTGCCCTTCACCAAAAGGGTGACAAAATCGTACTCGCCATGAGAAGCGCTGATGAGCAAGAGCTCGCCAAAACTCTAGTTTTTGACCAGCATTTAAATCTTATCGATGAAAGTTTTTTAGAAGGAGAGTTCATCCCTTACGACTTATCCATGGGGATTTTTGCGGGCGAGAAAATTCATTATCTCACAGGCTCAGGACTCGCTGCACTTTTATTAGAGGATCTTAATCCTCAGAGTCTCTTTGAGGAAAAGGGCCTGCATTCACTCAAAATTACTGCCAATGGGAGCGTTGCTCAGACAATTGATGGCAGTGAAGAGCTTACCTTTGATGCAGCTGGAGTGATTTTTTCACGCACAAAGCGCGAGAAAGTATTGAGTAAGCTCCAGAGTCCGCAGCGTCTTTGTGTAAACTTGTCGCAGGAGAGCAAACATGAATAAGAAGTTCGTGGTTATGACTTTGGCCGGTGGAAGTATTTTGGCCCTTGCCCTGCTTTTACTCAATTCTTCTCAACATGAGGTTGCGATTGAACTCACGAGTAGAGAGAGTTCATTAAAGCGACTTCCAACTTCTATTGACCCGCACTCCAGTCAGACTAGTGATCGCGCGCGAACAGCGCTTGATTTTATGCTGAAGTTTCGCCCCCATGGTTTAATTACAAAACTTGATTTTAATGAGAAGAGCCTCATTAATATCGGGCGCGATTATGAATTGAGTTTAGAGTACCGGGCCACTTCATTTGGTCGTTTTAAAAGCTCTCTGGGAAAACGAATCAATATGGTCAATGGCTTTGTTATTTATCGTCCGGTAGATGGTAACCTCACTGTAGAGGAGGCCAGGAAATATGAGAATGACTCTTTCCCAGTGGTGAAGGGTCTTAATAACTCTATGCTTGGAATGCTCACGGGCCGGCTTATTGTAAAATGCATGGATCCAAGCTTTGACGTGGAGGCCGAGTTAGGGGTGAAAGTTCTTTATAAATCACCGGGGCTAGGAGTCACTTACGCTCAAACACCAGAGGGCACTGACCTCATTAGTCTTTATGAATCACTCAAAGATTATGGGCAAATTGAGCGCGCGGACCTCGAAATTCTCCAAGGGGGAGTCATTCCACGCTAGCTTCTAAGGCCCCGGGTTGGGATGCTTTTTATGAACTGCCTCAATATCTGCCAGGCACTCAGCAGTTAGTGTCACTTGAGCACTCGCGATATTTTCTTCGAGCTGATCCAGGCTTGTAGCACCAATGATATTTGAAGTGACAAATGGGCGCGAGTTCACAAAGGCCAGCGCCAAGTGCACTAGCGAGAGTCCGTGCTTGAGTGCAACTTCATGATAGAGTTCAGTCGCGGCTAAACACTCTGGAGAATTGTAGCGGCTAAAGCGCTCATATTCAGTGAGCCTCGCGCCTTTGGGTTTGGCCCCTCCCAAATACTTGCCCGAGAGTCTGCCAAAGGCCAAGGGAGAATAGGCGAGTAGACCAATATCTTCACGGTGGGAAATTTCAGCGAGTCCAATTTCATAAGTGCGGTTAAGAAGTGAGTAAGGATTTTGAATGCTCGCCATCCGAGATAAGTGGTATTTATTGGCAAGGCCCAAATACTTCATGACTCCCCAGGGGGTTTCATTAGAGAGCCCGAAGGCACGTACCTTGCCATCTTTTTTGAGTTCTTCTAATGCCTCAAGCGTCTCAAGAATCGGCGTGAGGCTTTCATCCTTTTTACTGGGATAGGGGTAGCCTAAGCGTCCAAAGAAATTGGTCTCGCGCTCAGGCCAGTGAAGTTGATAGAGGTCGAGGTAATCTACGCCAAGGCGCTTGAGAGAAGCGTCGAGGGCCTCTTTGAGCATCTCTTTATTAAAGCGAGTCAGTCCTTCGCGCACGTGGGGCATACCGTTACCAGGACCCGCTATTTTACTGGCGAGGATTATTTGATCGCGATTTTTTTTAAGTCCCCTCCAACTTCCGATATATTGTTCAGTTAGGGTATAGGTCTGCGCTTTAGGAGGCACGGGATACATTTCCGCCGTGTCTATGAAATTGATTCCTCGCTCTAGCGCAAGGTCTAGCTGAGAGTGAGCTTCACTTTCAGTATTTTGTTCTCCCCAAGTCATGGTCCCTAGGCAAATTTTTGTGACTTCAATATCAGTATGGCCTAACTGCTTTTTTTTCATGATGACCTCAAAGTCTACTGCTTGACGACTTCTTCGAGCTCAAGACCTGTGACTTTTTTAATTGAGTTAAGTAAGTAAAAGAGAATGGCCCCGACTACAATGACCATGGGGACTGTAATGACAACGTAACTATAGGCGGTCATTTTGCCAAAGGATTCGGTGAATTGTTCACTGCCTGGTTCGCCAACGAGAATGAGTGTGGCCAGGGCGTAGTTTAAGAAGGAGCTTAAAAAGAAGCTCATGGCAAAGTAGTAGCCGGCCTTCTTCATTTTGCTTTCAAACTCACCGGTGTGTCCGTGCTTGGCAAATTCTTGATCGATTTTTTCAATGTCGAGCATTTGATTGAGAAAAGTGCGCACGAGTGGGTAAGATGTTCTTTGACTAATGAGAACTGCAACTCCCATGAGTAGGGGCACACCCGCCTCTTTCCACACCATGTATTCACGAGGCAATTTGAGTAGCCCGATACCACCGGTGAGAAAGACGCTCACTAGACCCAGTCCAGAGAAGAAATTAATTTTTCTGCGCTTGTAATAATCCCAGATTCCGTAGCTTAGAGGAAAGGCGATGGCGATAGCAAAGGCAAGGGCGGGACCTAAAAACTCTGGCTTACTCCCTTTGATCATAATGAAGCTTGGAATTGCCACATTGATGAGGATATTGAGCAGGCCGTTTTCTTTTTTCTCGGCGCCCTTGGCCCCTCTCATTTCACTTTTCTTTGCTTCTTGTTCGCTCACGGATCGACCTTGGTAATACTTGAATTAATTAGTTGCATAAAAAAAACTTACAGAGGGCAAAAGGCATTGTCGATTGCTTTCAACCCCTGAAATGATGTTTGAGCTATTAAATTACAGGACGTCGAAACCATATATCAAGGAAGAACGTATGAAGACTGTCAAAACCTCTCTCATTCTAAGTTTTGCTCTGGCCTCTGTGGCCTCTACGGCGATGGCCGAATCACGCGGATACATTGTTAAGCTTAAAGATGGCGCTGCGCTCAGCAATAAATCATTAGGTGAAGTCACTCCTATTAAAGTTTCTTTTGGAAATTTTGTAAAAGTAGAAGGTGTGAGCGACAAAGCCGCGAGTGACCTCGCGCTTGATCCAAATGTTGAGTACATCGAACCCAACTATGTTTATGGACTTCCCAAAATCGAATACGGAGAAGTACTCGGTGGTGACAAGGCCAGCGTGCGCGACTCTTACTACGACAAGCAGTGGGGACTTAAAAACACCGGCCGCAACAGCGGTGGCTGGTTTAGCTCAGGTAAGGCCGGGGAAGATATGAACGCTGAAAATGCGTGGGATATCACCAAGGGCAATCAAGAGTTGATTGTGGCCGTCATTGACACTGGTGTGGACTACACCCACCCTGATCTCAAAGGTAACCTTTGGGTTAACACCGCCGAACAAAATGGCCAAGCTGGCGTAGATGACGATGGCAATGGTTATGTTGACGACGTTTACGGCTATGACTTTGCCGGTAAAGATGGTGATCCAATGGATGGCCATGGGCACGGCACACACTGCGCTGGCAATATCGGGGCTGCTCACAATAATGAAGGGATCGCCGGTATGATGGCCAATGTGAAAATCATGTCGATTAAATTTCTCTCTGACCGTGGTTCAGGCACGACAGAAGATGCGATCCTCGCCGTGGATTATGCCACTCGCAACGGCGCTAAAATCATGAGTAACTCATGGGGCGGCGGTGAGCGCTCTGAAGCTCTTAAAGAGGCCATTGAGCGCGCTCGCGATGCTGGAATCGTCTTCGTTGCCGCTGCTGGGAATGAGTCATCTAACAATGATAGACGCGAAACTTTTCCGGCAAACTACGATGTGGAAAACGTCATTACTGTAGGGGCGATGGAAGGCAAGGGCAAGCGCTCAAGCTTTTCTAACTACGGCGCTACTAAAGTTCACGTTTTTGCTCCTGGCTCAAATATCTATTCAACTGTACGCTCTGGCCGTTACCAAAGCATGTCTGGAACTTCAATGGCCACTCCTCTTGTGAGTGGGGCCGTTGGCCTTCTTCTTTCTCACGAGCCCAACCTCTCGGTGAGCGAAGTACGCGAGCGCGTAATCGCCACTGCTGTTAATAATGGTGAACTCGAAGACATGTCCGTCTCTAACGGACGCATGGATACAAAGCGTCTCCTGCTTGACGAGAGATAAGATTGCATTTCAAACTTAAGTAAAGTTTCTAAGGGGGGGCCAATCGGTCCCCTTTTTGTTTTGAGGTTTTAAAAATCAATGACCAATAATGAAATCGCTCTTATCTCAAGCCTCGTCGCTGGACTTTCAACTGGAGTAGGAGCTCTGCCCATTTTTTTTCGCAAAGAATATAGCCAGAGCTTCATTAATTTTGCACTCGGGGCGAGTGCTGGGATTATGTTGGTGGCCTCATTTATTTCCTTAATCCTGCCAGGTTTTGAGCACGCCCGTTTACTCCTTCCTGGGTATAAACATACCTATATCATGGTTTTACTGGGCCTCATTATTGGCTACCTCGCAATTATCTTTATCCACAATCATCTGCCCCATGAGCATCTGTTCAAAGATAAGGACATGAAGAAGAATTCTTCGCTGTCGCGAGTGATGCTCATTGTGATGGCCATCACGCTTCACAATCTTCCCGAAGGACTTGCGGTGGGAGTTGGTTTTGGAGGCACAGACCTTGATCACGCGCTTGAAATTGCCTTTGCGATCTCGCTGCAAAATATGCCAGAAGGTCTCGTCGTGGCCTTTGGTCTTTTAAGTGAGGGCTCTTCGCGTCCGCGCGCGGTGGGGATGGCCTTTCTCTCGGGGGCAGTTGAGCCGGTGGCGGCACTCTTTGGTTTTTTGGCCACCAAAATTGTGGTTTGGTCATTGCCAGTGGCGCTCGGTTTTGCCGCTGGGGCGATGCTCTTTGTGGTTTGTCAGGAAATGCTGCCGGAACTTTTTCGCCAAGGGCGTGAGAAGTCGGCCACGCGCGGAGTAATTCTTGGCATTGTGATTATGCTCATGCTGGGCGAGGCTTTCTAGCTCAATTAGTTGAACGCAATAATGAGGGCGTAAAAGGCGATGATGATTGCAATGATCAGCGCAAAGTAGGGAAGCTGAGATTTCTGCTGCTCACTTTTAAATTCACCAAATTGTCTTAGATGGGAATCATTTATATTTTCTGCAACATAGAGTAAATCTCTAAGCGGCGTCAGCCCAGTGATGGAATAAATTAGCTCGCGCCCTTCACAAAATGCGGTGAAGGGAACGCCACGGATACCAAAGTGCTGGGCCAGGTGGGGGGATTCCATTGTGTCGATCTCAAACACCTTGAAGTCTACCTTCTCTTTGGCAAAGGCTTCAAAGACGGGTCTCATCGAAGAGCAAGGGCCACAGGTTGGGGAGAAGAACTTTATCAGATAGGGGCCTTTGGTGGCGGCAATTTCACTATCAAAATTTTCATGATTGAGACGTGTGATCATAATTTATTCCGATTACTTTAGATGAAATTTTACTTCAAGTCGGCGTGAAAGTGCGCAGTCATATTTACCACAGCGATCTGCCTGGGCCGTTGCTGGGGTGCGCTCAATGGGGTTGTAGAAACCGGCGCCGCTGGCAATCATGGGAAGCTTGGGTGAGAGTTGAGAGAGGAAATTGCGCGCACTATTGGCGCGCTCTAAAGAGAGCTTTTGATTAAAGGCCTGGGCTTTCTTAGGAGCAAATCTTGGTTCAATTGGCCTACCTCGGTAGCTTGGTGAGGCGTGGCCAATCAATTCAATTTTAGCAAATTTTGAAAGATCATGAGAGAGTGGCCCTTTAATAAAGAGATCGAGCCTTTTAAGGAGTCTCTGGGTGCGCTCTTCAAGTTCACTACTGGCCTTTTTAAAGAGGTCACTTCTTCCGGCGAGAATGAGAATTGAGTTGTTAGTGGGGTCAAAACGGAAATCACTTGAATTTTGCTGTGCCCATTGGGAGACGATTTGCTGCCAGCTAGGTGAAGTCTGACTTGCGGGCGCTCGCGCTCCTTCCCAGTAGTGACCAGCTAGCGCTCGCACTTGTTCGCGCTCTTTGCGGTCATGTTCGATGCGTTCTTTGGCGCTTAGCTCTTGGGGGTGCTTGAGCATTTTACTGGCCAGAGTTGAACTGAGCTCTTTCAGCTCAGCTTGCTGCCCTTGCAGGGTGTGGCCGAGTTCACTTAGACGACTGTTTAGTGCCGAAATAGTCTGTAGATGCGATTCGTTTTCGAGTTTGAGGGATTTGAGAGTATCAATTTCTTGCGCGCTTATTTCTATTTTATCTAAAAGCTCTTTGCGCTCAGCTTGGAATTTGGCCTGCTCAGCTTGCAGCGATTTAATCTTCTCTTCTAGCTCTTTAAGCTTGGCCTCGAGGCGCTTTTTATTTTTGCGATTCTTTTGCTCCTCTTCCTTGCGCTGCTCAAGTTCGCTGTGCAGGCCTTTGTTTTTAAACCCCAGCAGTTCAACTTGATCGCGCAGCCTGGCCACTTCGTGCTCGAGTCGGCGCACTTCTTTTTGTGAAGCAAGGGTAGGCGTCGTAAAAAGGAGGGTGAGAAGAAGCATTCTTTTCATCCCCTCCATTCTAACTCGATCCGTCAAATACCGCTTCATTGGCCCTAGGTTGGTAAGGATTGCCCATCTCTAGGCCTGGACGAAGCCTAAATTGCACTACGGTCACTAGACTTGCTGCAAAAATATTGAAAGAATAAACCCATATGATTAAAGAAGTCGGTCTTAGGCTGTATTTCGTCCTCATTGTAAGCGTCGTGGCGATGGCCTTTGGGACGGGCTACTTTGCCTTTTTTATACAAGAAAAGCCGGTGGCGACGGGTGAAGATATTGAGGCCATCGAAGAGGTAAAGCTTGGCTTTCAGGCCTCTGTAGACCCCCGAGCGATCCTCAACCTCAATGCGCTCTATCCCACTCAAGATCATTTTCAACTCATCGATCCGCTCTACACAATGACTGCACCGGGCACCAGTGGCTCGCTTTCACCCAATCAGTTTACTAGTAATAAGAATTGCTTTGAGAACTTGCAAAGCCTCACCAATATCGACAACTTTGAAAAGGTCTGGTTCTGGGAGTCCTTTCGCTGCGGAAAAACCAAGCGGCTAGGGGCTTCCTTTTTTCGCGATCCACCCTTTATGCATCCAAGTGGCCGCAGCTTTGCCTATCTGGCCTATCTCAGTGGCAAGCCTCCATTTACCAGCATCGGGTGGATTCGTCGCCATCTTCCCTATTTTCACATTCGCGAGCTAGCTAGGTTGCGCGAGCAGGCGGGCCCGCTGGGAGGGGCCTTTGACTTTCTGGCGACTTTGAATGAAGAGGAATTAAGTGCACTGTCAAAAGGGCATGGAACGATTCTCACGCGCCAGCACCTGTGGGCTAGGTTGCGCTATCCCTCACTTTTTTCCATTCTCGAGTACCGCGTGTATACCAGACGAGATTTGGAAGAGTATTTAGAGGGAACTCCCTTTATTTTAAGAAATCTTAACCCTAAGCGCCCGTGCTTTTATAAAGACGGCAGTTTGTGCTGGGAGTACTCGGCCAAGCATTTCTTTCAAATGACCAATAAAGGCTACCTGGTCCTCTTTGGCGGGCTCATTTTAATTGTGGCCCTTGTCATTAGACTTTTCTGGGTTAAGCTTCGCAATGATCGCTTGGAAGACGAGCGCAGAAGGCTGGCCCTGCGGGTGCTCACTCATGAGTTTAGAACGCCCATTGCCTCTTTGCTGCTGCAGACTGAGAGTCTTAATCGCAAGCTTCATGAGCTTGATGAGGATACTCAGGATTCTATTTTGCGCATGAGTAGTGAAGTTTATCGCTTGCAGCGCCTCACCGAGCTTTCGCGCCATTACTTGAAAGTCGATAATAAGCAGCGCTTGATTGAGTTTCGCAATGAGTGTCATCCTTCGCTGCGCTTCTTTGTTGAGGAGATGCTCGAAGACTATATTCACGACTATAGTGACGACTTTTCAGTTGAGTTGCACAGTGATGATGGACCCATTCAGGTCGATTCTTACTGGATGCGCATCTGTCTTACGAATTTAGTGGAAAATGCCTTTAATCACGGTAAGCCGCCGGTTAAGGTGAGTCTTGATTGTTGTGGCCGCCAATCCAAGTGGTGGTCGATTTCTGTGATTGATCAGGGCGTGTGTGAATTTAGTTTGCTCGATGACATGACGACTGAGTTCGTCAAAGGCAATTTAAGTCAGGGCTCTGGGCTCGGTCTTAAAATTGTGCGCCAGATTATCGAGGAAATGGGCGGTAAATTAGAATTTTCAAAGAACCCCACGACGTTTACAATTCTTCTACCAAAGAAGGTGAAACGTGCCATAGGAGAAGTGAGTGGAGCACATTCTTTTAATTGAAGACGACGAAAACCTCGGCGCCTCACTAAAAAAATTCGTCTCTGACGAAGGCTTTCAAGTGACCCTCGCCCGCAATATAGCCAGTGCCGAAGATGCACTGGCCAGTCATGATGATATCAAATTGGTGATTCTCGACTGGATGCTACCTGATGGCCAGGGGGTCGATCTCTTGCGCAAAATGAGGGGTGAGAAAAATTTAACCCCGGTGATTATGCTCACGGCGCGCACTGAACTTATCGACAAAGTTTTGGGGCTAGAAAGTGGCGCCAACGACTATATGACCAAGCCCTTCGAGCCACGCGAGTTAGTGGCCCGCATTCGCGTTCAGCTCAGAGAGAAAAAGGCTGGGATTGGCTCAGCACCGCCCGATGATGAAGAGCTCACTTTGGATGATCTCACGCTCGATCTGGCGCGCCGAGAAGTGCGCTACAAGGGTCAAGTCGTAGAATTTACCAAGATGGAATTTGATTTCTTGCGCCTACTCATGGGGCATCCCAATCGCGCGTTTAGCCGCGATGAGATCCTCAATAAGGTTTGGGGTTATGAGCACTTTCCCTCGACCAGAACCGTTGACACCCATGTGCTGCAAATTCGCCAAAAGCTTGACGAGCGCATGATTGAGACCGTGCGCGGGATCGGTTACCGCTTTGTTCATCCCCTAAAATGACATTGTTTTGACCCCGGATTGACACTTAAGCCTCGTCTTCATGAGATATTTGGGTGATGGAGACGAAGCTTTATTTCAATCAGGGCGCGAGGCTAGAACTTATATTGACGTGCTTGGTGGCGATTGTTTTCGGTGTTTCTTGCAAAGGAAGCGACGATGAATTGCGTCAGGTACTTTCCAAGTCACTTAAAGAAAACCCTAAAATTCTCGTCGAGGTCATTGAGAGTCACCCCTTGCAATTTACTGAGGCGATTCAGAACGCCTATCACTCCTCTCGCGAGCAGATGGCGCGAGAGCGCAAAGAGCGCGAACAAAAAGACTTTTATCAGAGTTTTGAAAATCCTCTCAGCCCTGAAATTCGCAGCGATGAGCTGATTCGAGGCCCTTCTGAGGCGAGGCTTACCTTGGTGGAGTATGTTGATTTTGAGTGTCCCTTTTGCGCCCGGGGGTATGAGACTGTCCAAGAGCTCGAGTCGCGCTATTCGGGCGAAATTCGCATCATCTTAAAGCACTTTCCGCTCTCCTTTCATCCTAAGGCGATGCCGGCAGCGAGATATTATGAGGCCCTAAGGTTGCAAAAGGAGGCTTTTGCCAAAGATTTTTATCACCGCGTTTTTAAAAATCAGGCCAGGCTAGAAAATGGGGATATGTTTCTGCGTGAGATTGCGGCCGAGATTGGTGCTGATATGAGTGCTCTGCGCGAAGCCCTGCTCAATAATCCAAAGATCGACGAGAGAATTGAAGCTGATATCACCGAGGCCAAGCGCTTTGGCTTTCGTGGCACGCCTGGATTTATTCTCAGCGGTATTCCCATTCGCGGCGCCTATCCCATCGAACATTTTGAGCGAGTGATTGCCGAGCTCGAAAAGCGCGAGATGGTAAATCTCGCCGGTAGTAACCCCTAGTAAGCTCCTAAATTAGGCGGCCCCTTCAAAGGCAAATTGCAACTGGCGACGCTTACCTAAGTAAACAAAGGCAAGACTGATGGCCATAAAGGTGAGACCGATCGCTAGCCCCGCCCAAAGCCCTTCGGCCTCCATGGCCTTTTGATAGGCCAAGTAGCATCCAATCGGAAGTCCAATACACCAATTCCCAATCAGAGAGAGGAACATCGGTACCTTGGTGACGCCAATTCCGCGCAAGATACCCCAGAGAGTCACTTGCAAACCATCTGGCATTTGAAAGAGAGCAACGAAAAAGAGTAGCTTCACTCCCGCTGCTAGTAGCTCTGGATCATCAGTGGCAAAACGCAGGAGAAGATCTGGCACTGTGAAGTAGAGAAAGGCGGTAAAGAGCATGAAGCCCGCAGCAAGGACGAGAGCGCTCAGAGCGTAGGCATCAAGTTCTTTGGCGTTTCTGGCCCCATATTGGTAGCCCACTTTTACGGAAGCCGCACTTCCCAGGGCGAGAGGAACCATGAAGGTGAGCGAGGCTAAGTTGAGGACGATATTGTGTCCTGCACTCGCCAGCACCGACATTCCCCCCACTAAGACCGTGACCGTTGAGAACACTAGAACTTCAGTGAGTGTGCCCATTCCAATGGGAACGCCTAAGCGCAAGACCTCTTTAATGAGGTCCCACTTTATCTTAAATCCAATGGTGTGAGTCCTCATAGTATGCGCCCAGATGACCACTGTCATCAGGGTGCGACAGATGAGAGTGGCCAGGGCCGCCCCGTGGATTCCAAGACTAGGAATTGGGCCATGGCCAAACATTAAGAGGGCATTTAAAGGGAGATTGATGAGCGTGAAAACCAAGATGATGGCGTTTGCCATAAAAGTCTTATCTTCGGCCTGAAGATATTCTTTGAGGGTTTGGTAGAGTAGGACCGGGATTATTGAAGGAGCTACGATAATGAGGTAGCTGCGAACTAGTGGAATAATCTCAGGAGTTAAATTTAAAAAAGAGAGAAAGGGAATGAGCAGATAGATCAGACCCATAATCACCGAGCCACACAAAAGACCTGTGAGCAGGGAGCTCGCTAGAAAACTTGGCTCTTCACTTTTTTCTCCGCGCCGTTTGGCGTGAAGGGGGCCAACAGCAGCGGTGATTCCTAGGCCCAGCATAAGAAAAGGAGCAAAGATTCCGGTGGCAGTTCCCAGTCCGGCCAGGAGCTCGGGAGAGTAGCGTCCGGCAACGGCGATATCTCCTATGCCAAAGAGCATCTGACCAACTTGCCCAGCAATGAGTGGCAGAGCAAAGAGGGCGGTATCTTTGAGATGGGAGGCGCTTGGAAGCTTCATGAAGGCGATTTTGCCTCCAGCTCCCTTTTTAGACAAGTCTAATTAGAGGGTGAGAAATTCCCTGTAAAAAATGCTCAGAGGGGCAAGAAATTTTATTACTGTAAACGCAGTTCCCGCTTCATGGACTGGTTCACACTTTCTGTTAAAGGGCTCCCCTTTTTTAAGGTGAGGTAGAGCTGGAAAGGGGGTCCATAGGGAATGCAGTTAAAGCGCTCAGGTTGATGAGATTTAAGGAGCATAATGCTTGGGAGGTAGAAAAAATCAGCGCGCTTACTCTCGACCAATTTAATGGCGCGAGTGGTGTAGTGTTGATCATTTTCGATGGAGACGAGTTTTGCTCCCGGCCCAGTGAGGACCTGGGGAGTTTTACTTCCTGAAGGATGAACGAGGAGCTTTCCCTTAATGTCTTCAACTGTAAAGTTTTCGATTTGGTCTTTAAGAGCGCAAACAATGAGAGAGAGACTCATGTAGGGGAGGTCACTGTAGTCGAGTTCACGCGAGTTTGTTTGCGCCCGCTCGGCCTTAGCGTAGCCGGCAAAGATGTCGACTACCTGATTATTTAAGGCGATCTCTCCTCTAGCAAAGGGAATGCGCTTCCAGTTGAGTTTGAAGTCGCTTCCGAGCAACTTTTCGATACGATTTACCGCCTGTCCAGTCGCCTTTTTTCCTGTGGTGAAGGAGAAGAAAGGGGGATAGTGAGCGGCGCCCAGAGTGATTTGTTTCCTCGTCTCTTTTTTCGATACAACAGGCTCAACCTTGGACACCGATTTCCCTTGAGCCTGTAGTATTGAAAAAAGAATGAGAACTTTAAGTAATATCATCACTTCACCCTATCATCTCTGAATCGAAGTCCATAGCAGTTGATTAGTCTACTCAAATTTAATTAGCTTACTCATTTACCTGAATACGCCGATAAAAGTGGGAATATTTGTGGTCACCTTGGAGGACGCGTGATTCGATACCTACATAGCTACTTAGTCATTAGTAGTTTTCTACTTATTAGTGCTTGTTCTCAATTTTCTGGGCGCAATCTCTCATCTGAGAATATTCCCGATACTGTGAAACAGTTAGTTGAGTGGGAGACGCGCGCAAATGCTGCGATTGTAGGTGAGCGCTCGAGTGAGACATTTGATCTCTATCACTATGAAATTCCGCTGCGCCTATTGAAGCAGGACTTTGCTCATGGCCTAGATGAGAAGGTGCGCGAGAGTTTGGTTTTCACCAGAGACGGTGAAGAATATGTGCGCTGGCTAGTAAACCCCGAGGACACCAAGTGGCATTTACAAGTGGCCGAGTTTCTAAGTCGCCACGGAGTGCAGGCCGAATTAAAAACGGTGCTCAAAGGGCATCTCACAGCGAGTCGTTCATTGATTGCTTTTAACCCAGAAAATGGGGTGAGCTTTTCAGTAAAAGTCTCTACCAACCAAACCGGTGGAAATTGGAAAGATAAAAAGCAGACTTGGGACGATGCTAAGCAAATTAGAAAAATCAGCGACTGGATTAATGAAGTCACCCATACCATGAGAACGGATACCCTCATTATTATGGATGAACCTCTGGCGCTGGGAATTGAAGAGCTTGATCAGGGCCTGATCGTGCGCTCACTCAATGATGTACCAGAAGGTGAAGTTTACTATCTTCCGGGCTTTAGTGCCCTTCACTCTAGTGAGGGTAGAAAAATTGCCGAGATGAATGGCGCTACTGATGTCGCTGCCTTTTGGAACCAACACTATAACCTGCCACTGGCGCGCGCTCTGGCCGAATTCTCGGCCTATACCGGCGTCTACTATGATTCGCCTCATTCGCAAAACTTTATGATCGAACTCGATTCGGAGTTTAGGCCCACAGGGAAAGTCGTCTTGCGCGACTTTGGTGATGCTTATGTGCTAGATGAATTCGTAAAAAATACCGATTTTAAAAAAGTGGCCGAAATTTGGGAGCGCGATAACGTCGCCCATATGAAGTTAAAAACGGCGGTTGGGCTACTGCATGGTAACGCTCATCCCGATTGGATTGACGTGGCCACGTACAAAGCTTGGGGTGAAGAATTTTATAGCGAGTATGAAAAGCTTTTTTCTGAAATTACTGGAGTTCCGGTGGATGAGCTGAAAACAGTCACCATGGGAAGCTCTGGGGGCTTTAGTTATCACTACAAGCACTATGCCACTCAGTCCGAGGCTTGGCTTCGCTATATCGAATACGCCAACTGCTTGAGTGGGCGCACGCACACCGTCTCACAGAAAGAATGCCTTGAGTTTTTTAAGAGCAGGCAGCTTCCAACTTCGTGCTTTTCAATTTCTAACTCGCTACTCTCTCACTAATTAGGGTGAGAGTTGTTGCCAGTCGTTGAGATTGTACTTGGCCAAAAGTTCACTTAATTCATTGGACGATCTCATCTCGGCCAAAAATTGGGTGAAGGCGCGCTCGAATTCGGCCTGATTTTCAAATGACTGGGTCGAGACCAGGTTAATCGGATGAAAGCCACCAATTGAAGTGGCAGAGAGGCGCAGTTCTTTTTGCAGCTTTTTTTCAGCGATGTGATATTTCAAAATATCGTAGTCACCCACTGCTAAATCCGCGCGGTGAAGTTGGAGCATTTTTAATTGCCGATCAACTGAATCGTCTCCGGTAATTTCAAGGAGCAACATCTCTTTTTTATTGGCCCTGAAGTAGCTCTTAATTTTGGTATACTCTTGTCCGCGTTTAGGAACAACTGTTTTAAAGGCGACGAGGTCGCTCACACTGATAAAGGGACCTTTCTCTTTTTCTAGGCTCACGATTCCCACGTAGCTAATTCCCAGGGCGGGGCCCAGCGGACGCAGTTCTGAATCAAAGCGCACTTCGTATTGAGGAAGCACGGTGAGATTAATTTTTCCAAGCTTGATGAACTCAGTAAGCCTAATAAAGGGGAGGTAGGTGACCTTGAGTTCATCGCCTTGTTTTTTTAAAAAAGCTTCTAATATCTCAATGATATAACCAGGCTTGGCGGGATCATCACAGGAGTAGGGACAGAGTCGCTCGACCCCTACGGTGTAGACCTTGGCCGTGACACTTGTGCTCGCTAATAACATCAGAGCAGTGAGAAAGACCCTTAAGGTTTTCACTGCGACTCCCTAACAAAAGAGTTATCCCATTTGTGCTGAGCAAGCCAAGGTTTAGCAAATGACTTAGGAACTGTCCCCATCCAGCCAGGATAGAGGCTTAAGGTCTCTTTGGTAACGGGAAAGGTGGGGACTAAAACTTTCTTGGAAACACTTTTTCCTTGAAGGACATTTGCGGCTTGCCTTGCGCTTTCGCGGCCTATCTCGGCGCAAAACTGAGCACTATCAATGACAGTGAGTTTGGAGTTTTTGATATTTTCTACGGACTTCGGGTCCCCATCAATGGTAGCGATTTTAACTTCATTTCTTCCGGCCTTATAAAGTGCGTCGGCGACTGGTAGTCCGCCACCGTCATTGATGGTGAAGACGACATCGATACTATTTTTATTAGGAAAGTGCTTTAAAATCTGCTCGCCTGCAATCCTACCTCCCACAGGCTCGACGGCCTCAAAATTTCCAATCACGCGGTATTTTTGTTTTTGCTCTTTGAGTGCATCAAAGAAGCCTTGTACGCGGTCAATAGTAGAGGACACATTGGGGTAGTCGACCAGTACAATTTTAATTTCACTCTCGTTTTGATAGAGACTGCCAATATACTCACCGGCCAGAGCGCCAGCTTGATAGTTGTTGGAAGTGATAAAAGAGGCGAGCTCTCCATCGACAATATATTGGTCGTAGGCGACAACGGGAATTCCTACTTTGTTAGCGCGTTTGAGCGCTTTGGAGAGTGCCGCATTGTCGGTGGGTTGAATAATGATCAAATCAAACTTCTGGGCCACAGCTTTATTCATCTGGTCAATTTGTTTTTTAATTCCCTCGTCTCCATCACCGGCGATGAAGGGGGAGAGTTTTATTTCAATCGCGCCTGCTTTATTGATCGCGCTCACTTGTTCTTCGAGGCCCTTTCTCATCGCCACTTGGCCTTCGATATTCATACTCCAGTAGAGCGCGGCCACACGATAGGTCTTCTTTTCAGCTGCAGCTTGGCACAGGAGTGGGCATAGGAGCGAGAGGATGAATAGGAATCTTTTAAGTACGGCCATATTTGTTAACCAGTTTAGCGAATCTTAGTATGTAAAAGCAAAGTAAATCAGATAATCCTGCTTCTACATCATAGGCACGACTCTTAGCCTATTTTTTGTAGAGAGTGGCCATATTGCCGAACTCTCTCTTTCATTTTACTAAAGTGGTCGAGAGAAGGCGGCATCAATTTAACTTAATGTTGTTGAAGTTACTTAAGGATACTTGAGTTTTACTCTGAGAAGCTTTGAGCTGCGGTATCTCGCATCATCTGCAGCGTCACCAAGCGAATTTCTCCCTCAAAGGAGCTAGGCCCTTGATACTGCTCAGGGGCCGTGGGACCGAGCAGATGACCTACGGTGAGATACTTGGAGGAGCGACTGCCCGCCTCTTCATACTGAGCGCCGCGAACTTCGGCGATCTGTTTGTCGTCAAGGTAGAGATAAATGTCGGCCACCCGCTGGGGTCCTGGTCTGGCAATATAGTGCAGTTTCACTTCGTGACTTCCTGCCTTAAGCGTTTTTTGGCTGGTGCGACTGACTTGTTTGTTGTGATAACTGTGAAAGAAACCAAGCTTTCCTCTCTCAAGGATTAGACTCCAACCCGACTCAGTATCGCCAAAGCTCATCAGAACACCGCCGAGTTGATCTTTCTCCCAGGCAAAATCAATCTTAAAAATATATTCACTCTCATTGAGATTAGGGAGGGCGTGGTGGGGAATAGCCGCTCTGGCCGGATAGAAAAAGTATGTGTCACGCCCGAGATGGGCCAGTGGTTTGGGGTCGCTCACGCGCTCTTTTTGGGCGCGCGTATCAATGGGATAGACTTCATATTTCTTGGCCTGTCTCTCCCAATGATTTTTAAGGTCGCGCAACCGCTCCGGGTAGAGACCGGCCAGATCCTTCATCGCCGTGAGATCTGAGGGCAGATAATAGAGTTCCCACTCACTTCTTGGTGGGGCGTCTTTCATCGCTAGCCAACCTTCTGCATATATTGAGCGCTTACCAAGAGATTCATAATGTTGAACTTTTCTCCTACTAAGGGCTTCCGGAGAGTTAAAAGTGTAGGCCATACTCACTCCATCAACTTCATCTTGTTTGACTCCATCAATTGAACTTGGCCACTCAAGACCAGTGAGCTCGAGTAGAGTGGGAGCGAGATCAATGATGTGGTGGTATTGATGGCGAAGTCCTCCGCGATCAATGATGCCTGCTGGCCAATGTAAAATGAGTGGGGCGTGAGAGCTGTAGTTTCCTACATAAGGGGTGTTTCCAACTTTCATGCTAAATGATTCTTGGGGAGCATTGGAGCGAGAGACCAGGGCGATGATGGTATTTTCTTTCATGCCCAACTTTTCAAGAAGATCCATCATTCCACCCAGAGCGTCGTCGATTTGCTTAAACTTGGCGGTGGCCTCTTCTCTTTCTTGTGCGTAGGAAGGAAAGTGATAGACGTCGAGTTCGGCATGCATCTCATCATCTCTTTTACTCAGGGGCAAACGCGTATTTTTAGGAACTATTTTGAGAACTTTTTGCTTGAGTAAAATATTTTCTGAATCTTGGATTGGACCCGCATTAAAGAGGCCATAGTATTTCTCGCCCAAGTCCTCCGGTTTTGGAAATTTATTATAGGGCGAGCGCAGGGAGAGATAGCCAAAGAAAGGTCTACCAGAAGTCATTTGATGGTGCTCAGACAAAAAGTTATTGAGGGCCGAGAGCGCTCGTGTATTGGCGGTCACTTCACTAGAGTCAAAGACGAGTCGTCTGAGCTGATTATCGCGGTAGAGCCCAGTGGTTTGCATCCCCAGCGGGCGGTCCATAAATCCATAGAAACGGTCAAATCCCATTCCTGTGGGCCAGGTATCAAACGGGCCCCCAGGATTTCTTGCGTAATAAGCACTCAGGTCCCATTGCCCAAACATGGCAGTGGCGTATCCATTTTTTTGCAAGACTCGAGCGATGGTGGCAGCACTTTTTGGAATCACCCCAGTAGAGTTGGGAAATCCGGTAGGAGTGGCACTAAAAGCACTAAAGCCAATCTTGTGATGATTTCTCCCGGTGAGCAGACTTGCTTGAGCAGGCGCCCAAAGCTCGGGGATATGAAAATTGGTGTAGCGAAGTCCATCAAAGGCGATGGCGTCGAGATTGGGAGTGTCAAGCATTCCGCCGTAAGAACCCAGATCTCCAAAGCCGATATCTTCAAAGGAGATCAATAGAATATTGGGAGCATTGGAGGGAGGTGTTTGGGGCGTAAGGTTGCTCCAGTCTGGTGTGGAGTCGCTGAAGTTCTGTTCAATTCTTCCTTGCCACTTTGACTTTCCCTGCATCACTTGAGGGTCGCGCCAGAGAAAAAAAGCAGAAGCGAGAATGGCACCAAAGAGGAAAAAGGCCACAGCGCCTAAGGAACGTTTTGACTTTTGCATACTCCGCCCTCCCAAATTGGTCTCAGACTCAATCTTACTGGGGGCCAGCAGAGCGCAACAATCCTGCGCAGATAAAGTTGCGCTAGATTTTTTTTTGAGGAGTCACTCGCTCGGATTTAGGGCCGCTTTATACATCTTAAGCGCCTCATCGCGCTTGGTCTTATAATCAACAATGGGCGCCGGGTATTCGACACCTATTCGACAGCCGGCCATTTCTTGTTCAAGTGGCGTGAGCAGAGAGGGGTCGTGGATGGCCTTGCCCTTTATAAAGGCAAGCTCAGGACACCAGCGCTTGATAAATTCTCCCTCCGGATCGAATTTCTCACTTTGAGTGTAGGGATTGAAAATGCGAAAGTACGGTTGAGCATCCACTCCACAAGAAGCACACCACTGCCAGCCGCCATTATTGGCGGCGAGATCAAAATCAAAGAGGAGCTTGGCAAAGTGAGCTTCTCCGAGCCTCCAATTGACGAGTAAGGTTTTGCATAAAAATGAAGCGCTCACCATGCGCAGGCGATTGGGCATGAGGCCCGTCTGGGCCAAGCATCTCATGGCGGCGTCCACGATGGGAAAGCCGGTCTGCCCTGCGGCCCATTTTTCAAAGAGAACTTCATCGCCATGCCATTTGATTTTATCGTATTCTGGCTTGAAGGCATGATCTTTAAGCTCTGGGCGATTGGCGAGGAGCATCTGATAGAACTCTCTCCAGATGAGTTCACTCATCCAGGTCTTGTCACCTTCTCCCTTTTTCTGCGCCACTTGGTCAAAGAGCTCGCGAATTGAGAGTAGGCCATGACGAATGTAGCACGAGAGCATACTGGTGCCATCTTGAGCGGGGAAGTCGCGGCTATGGTGATAGTTTGAGAGAATATTCTCGGCGAAGTAGTTAAGGCGCTCGACGGCCTGGCGACGTGATCCTTTAAAAGGAGTGTCTACTAACTCAAAACCTAGCTTGTGGTGCATGTCGATTTGGTTTAATTGATTCTTTTCTCGCTGGGCAAGACCTTTGAGATCACAGTCGTAACTGGAGAGCGTCTGCCCTTGCGCTAAGAACACTTCTAGCCATTTTCTTTTATAGGCCGAGAAGACTTTGTAGATCGTGTCGTCTTCTTTGAGCACTTCTCTAGGGCCCAGGATAACGTGATCTTTAAAAGTGTGGAACTCAATCCCTTTGGATTTTAATTCGCGCTTAGTGCTAGCATCTCTCGTTTTGGCATAGGGCTCGTAGTCTTCGCAGCAGTAAACTGCCTGGGCCTTGATTTTTTGGGCGTAGAGGGGGATTTCGATAGTGGGATCACCATAGAGAATCTCCAGGGACGAATCAAATTTATGAATTTGCTCATTTACATCCACCAATGCCTGGATGATGAAGCTCAGTCTGTTATCTTTATTACCCGATTCTTGCTCACGCAAAGGGGCCAAGATATTTTCATCGAAGACAAAGACCATCTGAACTGGATGACCTGATTTGAGCGCCATGGCGAGAGCGTGGTGGTCGGTAGTGCGAATGTCTCTTCTGATCCAACAGATTACTGGAGCTTTCATAAGGCCAGTATCTCGCGCGTAGGCGAGTTGGTCAGTTGGGACTTATTTTGTCTAGGTTTTGCCTATGAAACAGTGGCCAGACCCGTGCTTCTTAGATACTTGGCCAAACTGAGACGTTTAAAAAGACTCAATGATTCAAAGCAAAGACCAAAGCCACTGGGGTAGTGTCCTCTGGCAGGAGCTTCGCGCACGATTTTGGCGGCGATAATGAGCGGCTCACTCTCTTGGGGGAGTTCGAGGCTTAGAGTCACGCTCTCTCCCGCTTTAAGTTCGCTAGCACTAAAGGCATCACCGCGCTCGAGAAAGACGCCCGTTTTTGAGATGTCAAAAATTTTGGCCTCGATTACATTGCCATTGGGAGTTGCGAGACGAACGTTCTGGTGACATTCAATGCGCTCACTCACGCGCCACCACTGAAGCTCTGGGTAGAGAATGGCATCGAGACCGCGACCAAAGAGCAAGACGGAGTTAAAGACTGTGAAGGCCAGGGTCGCCCCTAGGGTCATCGTTTCGTTGTAGTCACTACCGTAAGCAGAGACCGCCCAATTATTGATGGCCACTAAAAGCATATTCACGGGCAAAACAAACTTTACTAGCTTATGTCCATTCCAAACGATAAGTGAGGTCGCAAGTCCAAGTCCAAAGACAATCCAATTGAGAGTGGTCATCTTAATGAAGATGCTATGCCACTCTAATAAATTATGTTCGTAGAGCCAGGCGATTTGTAACGGCAAACCGACGCTCACGATGAGGTAGAAAAGGGCCACGACTTTGAGGGATATTGGTCTTTTATTCATGTGACTATCTCCTGCTCACTACCGTATTGGTGCCGGCAAAGCTTTGACAGTACGACCTCACCTTGGCCATGTACTTTCTCGCTTCTTTGAGTCGGGGGTGATAAATCCAATTCTTTCCATGGCTTTGAAGCGCACTTTTTACGCGGTAGGGGCCCGAGTTGTAGCTGGCCAAGATGATATCTTCCCAGGGAATTTTTTTATCAAAGACATTGGTTAGGTGGCGCTCACTATCTTCACTTTGCCAGTAAGTGCGAAGGAAGTTGATATATTCAAGTCCACCTTGAATCGACTGAGTAGGATTGAGGCGCCATTCATTATGGCGGTTGATCTCACCACTGTAGATCTTTAGCATGAGCTCGGGGTAGCTCATCTTCTCAATGCCTGCGTAGCTTTTGGCATTTTCAATACTGGTGACCACGTGAGAGCCAGCGGCGTCGGTGACTTGAGTGAGGCCTATGGCCTTAGCAACACTCACTGCTTTAGGGTTGTAGCCAGACTCTTGAGCGACCAGTCCCGCCATGAGATTGGGGTTGATACCTGCTTTAATAGCCTCGCGCTCAATGGTTGAGACCAGGTTTTTTGAGCGGCGATAAGCCTGTGGATTTCGTATCGCCGCCAATTCATAGATGGGGCAGATGGGCTTTTGTAGAGTCGCAATGGTGTAGTCGCGCTCGTTATTGTGGCGATAGGCGACCATGAAGCGGCGATCTGTTCCCGCTAGGAAGCGAATTTTAGACATGGTTAAGGTGAGTTTGCGTCCACCTTGATCAAATTCTTTTTTAGCGTGCGTGTTCCAAAGCTCTGTGACATCGTCGTCGCCATAGATAAAGACCTGCTCGCCGGCGAGGTTCACTCCTGCTGGATCTTCGATAATGACTTGAAGATCACTTGAAGCGTGAAAGTTTTGAAAGCTGGGATAGAAACTAACTCGAGCTGGGTTTTCCTTGGCAAAGCTTCCCGCGGGCAAGCGCGAAGAACCCCCGTCAAGTGGTAGTATGCCAACCTTCTTGGGTGGAAGAGCGCTGGCGCCAAATGGACCCATGGGCCCCGCGCATGAGCAAAGCGCCAGAAGGATAAGTCCAGTCCCAATGGAGTGAGTTGCAGAGAGTTTCAATAGGGCCTCTTCATTTTATAGCTGCTGCTAGCTTAGCTGGATTAAAAATGAAGAGAAGAACTTCGATAATTTATTGAATTTGGGTAAATTTAATCCCTTTTCGAGACTAAAAAATGCCTGCTCTATCTGGCGCTGGGTTCATAAGTGCGAGTTATTTCAAAGCCTTTAAATAATCAATGATTTGGGCCTGGTCCTGGGCGAGTCCTTTATAGCGCAAAGTCTCTGGCGTCATGGACAAAAGAGCGCTGATCAGGGCCTCTCGCTCTTGGTGCTCAAGGTTCTTGGCCTCATAAAAATAGGTACGAATGAGAAAGAGAGAAAGACCGAGATCACTAAAGGGAAGGAGCACCTGGCGCTCAACTCTTAAAAAGAGCTCCGGGTTGTTTGGATCAAAGGAGCGACCGGCCCACTCGGCCAGATCAGTGCCTTGTTTGGGACTGGGGTGGTGATTGAGCCTTTGATCAGTGGCAAGACCCCAGGCAAAGCGCTCAAAAGGACCTTTATGGATCATGCTCTCAACTAGTGCTTGGGCCTTAGGGGCCAGACTCTCTTGCCAATTGCCAACTGGAGCATGCACTTCATTAAAATTCTTTTGCACTTTCTCTCTCGGGTCCCAGTGATTAGGAGCACAGAGGTGAATTGTATCGAGATACTCTTTGGTATTATCCTTGCGCCAAATGGCCACATCCTCTGGGATTTGACTGACAATGGCATCAAGGCCATCGCGGTAGTCATAGAGTAGGCTTGAGTTGTGAGCATCAAAATACTCATCATCAAAAGTAATGAGCTCGCTAGTGAGTTTACATGTGAGGCGCAAAACTTCTTCATTCTCATCGAGCTCAAAATACTGCGGATACTCTCTAGCTAATGTGCGCGCCATAAAGCGCACGATCTGTGCCTGTTCGTGACCTTTGAGTTTTCCTCGCACATAGTATTTGGAAAGATCCTCATCGCGAGCGGCCACTTTATTTTCATGATAGCGCTCGTAACTCTCATCTATTTCAAAGATTTTTTGATCCTTAGTCAGTAAAGAAAGCCCAGGGGCCACTTGATAGGTGCCTTTTAAAAAGGGAAGGTAGCGCTTCATCGCAAGTCCAGGTAAGACAGGAGGGTTGGGAGCGCTCTGAGAAAGGAGGTGGCCGAGTTGACGGGCAGATGAATAAACCCCGCTGGTATTGACTTGGCCGTAGCCACTTGCATGAGTCGATAGAAGACTTCATTGCAAACATAACTGCCCGCACTCAGCGAAAGTGCGGCACTTATTTGATGAGCCGCAAAGCCTTCAATCATGGCCTGATAGGGAAGTGTGGTCATGAGGGCGGCCGGACCATCTTGATCAATTTGCTCGTGCTTGGCGAGCAGGCCATTACTGTCGGGTGACTTTGAATGACGGTAATTAATGGCAATTTTTTCGATTTCAATCTGCGCGCGATCAGCGGCAAGACCGAGTGAGAGCACCGCGCTTGGATTTTCCTGTGCCATTGATTGAGTGAGGATCTTTGCAGCTTCGTGATAGCAAACTGGAAGCTTAAGGCCAATTAGCCTCACATCACTTGGAACTTCCTTTTGAACTTCACTTAGACGCGAGCAGATTTCTCCACTCGGGTTTTCAAGATTACTAAGAAATGGACCAAAGCCCGTGATAATGACTTTTTTCATCGTAAAAGTCTCTGCCCTAATTGAATTGATTCTGTTAAAACAGAGTAATGGATAGGCTTAAAAAAGTAAAAGGCTGGGTCTTTGATCTCGATGGTACCTTGGTCGACTCCAAGCTCGATTTCGAAGAATTACGCTCACTCCTAGGAATCGTCGACGGCAGTCCCATTCTCGAATATGTGGACACGGTTGACTGCATGAATGAACGCGCGCGTTTGATGAGTATTGTCGATGACTACGAGTGGCAGAGTCATTTAAAGTCAGAGTTGATTGTCGGGGCCGATCTCTTTGTCAGCGCCCTTAAAAATTCCGGTCTGCCGCTGGCGATTTTAACTCGCAACTCAGATCGCACCGCTCATTCGACCCTCAAGCGCTTTGAGTTTGGTGACTTTGACCCCATTATCAGTCGCGATCATCACCTGCCACCAAAACCTGATCCTCAGTCCTTGCTCTATATCTGTTCGCAGTGGAATCTTGCGCCTCAAGAAGTCGTCTATGTTGGTGACTTTGACTTTGATATGCTAGCGGCCAAAAATGCTGGCTGTTTGGGGCTCTTCTACAATCCCTTGAGAAGAACCCCGCCACCTGAGGCCAGCCTTTGTTTTCATAGTTATGAAGAAGTCTTTGGCCGTCTATTCCACGATTGACTTCAGGGCCTTATCGATATCTTTGTATTTGAAGTGATGACCGAGATTTTCAAGGTGAGTGGGTCTCACGTCTTGCGAATCTAAGATGATCTTACTCATTTCTCCAAAAACCGCCTTCAAGGCAAAGGGTGGTACTGGAAATGGAGTCGGCCGGTGAAGGGCACTACCCAGAGCTTTGGTGAACTCCTGATTGGTGACCGGCTTTGGCGCGGTAACGTTAAAGACTCCGGCGTAGCGCTCATCTTCAAGACACTTAATGAGAATCTCGATGAGATCCTCTAAGTGAATCCAACTCATCATTTGGGAGCCGTCTCCTATTTTGCCGCCCACCCCAAATTTAAAAGGGGTAATCATCTTATCAAGCGCGCCACCACCTCTTCCAAGCACTACGCCAAAGCGAGTGATCGCCAGGCGCGTTTGAGGATGAATCTCCTTAATACGCTTGGCCTCATTCTCCCAATCCTTACAGACGCTGGCGAGAAACCCCTCACCTAGGGGAGAGTCCTCTTCCAGCTTATTGTCGGTATTAGTAGGATAGATTCCAATCGCAGAAGCATTAATAAAGGCTTTTAACTTTCCTTCGGGTTGGTGTTTGAATGAGTCTACCAATGCGCGAGTGCCCTCAATGCGCGAGGAGCGAATCTTCTCCTTTCTCTCGTCGCTCCAACGCCCTCCAGAGATATTTTCTCCCATCAAGTTAATGACGGCGTCGACGTCCTCAAGCGCGCTGGGTTCAATTAAACCTGTTACATGCGCAAATGAGCAGGGGGTAACCCCTTGGCCAAAAATTTCTTCAATTTTGCTGGGGGTTCGGCTCAGAGCAAGGACTTGGTGGCCGCGCTCGCTCAGTTTCTTGACCAGCGGGGTTCCGATAAATCCTGTGGCACCGGTTACTAGAACTTTCATATATCCTCCTCATTAAACCTGAGTAAATTATCGCTCATTTCGCCAAGAATGAGACTGTGGTAAAATCTAGACAAAATCTAGACATCCATCTATCTCCACACCGAAGCCTGCGCCCGGGGATAAGCTAAAGATAGTTCTTCTAGGGTGAAAATAGGATACGTCGCATGTCTAAGCACAACGTTTATACAATTCAACTTGCCTCAAAAGTTTCCGGTGTTGGCATTCACACCATTCGCGCCTGGGAAAAGCGCTATCAAGCTGTGACTCCAAAGCGTGGAGATACGGGCAGAAGAGAATATTCTGAGACGGAAGTAGAGCGTTTGCGTCTACTTTGTGAGCTGTGCACTTTGGGTCATACCATTGGACAAATCGCTAAGCTCGAAACCGAAGTCTTAAAAGAAATGCTGCACTCTCTTGGACGGGTAAGTGAAAAGACGAGTGTTGATCAAAAGCTCTCGCCCACGGTAGATCTCGATCAGTCAGTGGCGGGGCTCCTTTTGGCGCTCGAGGGCTATAAGCTCGATATTATCTCTCACGAATTTAATAAGCTCGCCCTGGTCGCGGGCCCCAGAGATATGGTTCTAAAAGTGATGCGCTCTCTCTTTAGAGAAGTCAGTCGCAAAGTGATGCAAGGAGAGCTCTCCCTTTCTCAAGAGCATGCTTTGATGTCACTCTTGCGCTTTCACCTCGGTCATACACTCTATAGTTACAAGGATCGGCGTAAGCACTCTGGTGAAATGATTGTGGCTTCACCCGAGGGGATGCTCGATGAATTGCAATCTCTCGCGGCGGCGCTCTTATCGCTTCACCATCACTATGGCCCGATCTATCTCGGTCCCAATCTACCTTGTCAGGCACTCTTGGAAGTACTTGCGGCACAAAATAAGAGTTCAGTCACTCTGGTCTTACCGGCCATGGCCGATAACGCAACTAAAATTCGATATGATAAATATATTGAAAAAGTGCTGGCCTCACTTGGTAGCGAGGCCACGCTCTTTGTGAATAAATGCGAGAGCTTTCATCCCGAGAAATTCACTCGCGCCAAAAAACTAGTGTTGTTCGAGGGAAATCTGGGGCTAGATGAAAAGTTGGCAAGTCTCACTTAGAGAATTTTTTCGATATCTTCAATCATCTTTCTGGGCTCGTCTCTAGGAGCGTAGCGCTTTACTGGATTTCCATTTTTATCGATCAGAAATTTAGTAAAATTCCACTTCACATCTTTGGTTCCCAGTAAGCCTGGTAGTTCTTTTTTAAGATAGTTAAAAAGGGGATGGGCGTCTTGGCCATTAACATCGACTTTGGCAAACATCGGAAATGTGACGTCATAGGTAAGCGAGCAAAATTTGGCGATTTCACTCTCATCGCCAGGCTCTTGAGAGAGGAATTGATTACAGGGAAAGCCCAGCACCACCAAACCCCGATCCTTATACTCCCGATAAATTTTCTCAAGTCCTTCATACTGCGGCGTGAAGCCACACTTACTAGCAACGTTGACAACGATAATTACTTTATCTTTGAAGTCAGAGATCGCTTTTTCTTCGCCTTCAATCGTTTGGGCCTTGATCTCATAAATGGGAGCACTCATAATATTCTCCTAGCTAGCTTGGGCTTGTGATAAACTTTATTTTATATTTTCTCATGAATAGGTAGTCATGTCAGCATTCAATGATTTTCTCTCTATTGGTTCACAGTATCTCAAGGGTAAAGATCACCAGCTCAAAATGGCGTTTATCGCCGTTGTTGCGCGAGGGCACCTGCTCCTAGAAGATTCTCCCGGGATGGGAAAGACCACGCTGGTTCATCTGGTGGCCAACCTTTTGGGGATGAAGCTCTCACGCATTCAGTTCACCAACGATTTACTGCCTGCTGATATCGTGGGCACTAACATTTTTGATCAAAGTGCCGGAAAATTTACCTTTAAGAAAGGTCCGCTTTTTGGTGAGCTCATTTTAGCCGATGAACTCAACCGCGCGACCCCTAAAACTCAGTCAGCACTTTTACAGGCCATGGAAGAGCACAGTGTGAGCGTCGATGGAGTCACTTATAAGATAGGTGATAAATTTCTAGTGATGGCCACACAAAACCCCCGCGGCCAAATTGGAACCTATCCGCTACCCGAGTCGCAGCTTGATCGTTTTTTTATGGGTCTCACTCTTGGGCTGCCCGATAGAGAGGGGGAGCGCGAGATTTTACGTCAAGGCGATATCCGTGAAATGGTGGATGCTCTTAAAGAGCTGGCGGCACTTCCAGATTTCATCGAGCTTCATCAAAAAGCTATGGGGATTGAATTGTCTAATCCACTGCTTGATTACGTGCTGGATCTTCTCTCCTACGCTCGTCATAACTTTGAGAGCTTTACGCTCTCTCCACGCGCAGGGAAAGACCTGATCTTGGCGGCGCAAATTCACGCTTTACTTGCCGAGCGCTCTGCAGTTTACCCCGAGGATGTTCAGGCGGTGGCGCCAAGTGTGTGGGGGCATCGTTTAGGGGCCAGTGCAGGTGTGGCACAAGGAGCGCGCTGGGCGCAGGAGCTCATTCACAATGTACGGATTCCTTGAAAAGAGACTGGCCAGCTATAGTCTGAGGTCTCGCAAGAAGCGCCTCTATATTATGCCTACGCGGGTGGGTTTTTATTTTAGCGCCGTGGTCTTTATCTTATTTCTAATCTCATTTTCCTACGGTCACTCTCTGGCCTATTCCAGTGCCTTTATTCTGATTAGTATTTTGGTTATCTCACTGCCATTTACCAACTATATTATTAATGGGGTCGATTTGAGAGTGAGTGGTGGAGTCTGCGCCTTTGAAGGCGACGCCCCGGAGCTACTTTTAACCCTGACTAATAAAAGTGGTCGCTACCGCTTTGATCTCGAACTTGATTTGGCGTTACTGGGAGGCTTAAAGCAGCATCAATTTAGTTCATTTGCCGGCACTCTTGCTCCAGGGCAGAGCGAAACTAAGCTCATTGCCATTGGAGATATTCCTCACGGTCATTACCAACAGCTCAATATACGCCTTAAGAGCTCTTTTCCCTTCGGACTTTTCTTTTCTTGGTGTTATTACAGTGAAGATATTGATGCTTGGATCTATCCTAAAAAGCGCGAGTCTCCTACCAATATTCAAACGACGTTCCTGCCGATTGAACAATTGCGCCGTGAAGAGGAGTCTGGCACAGAACGTGAGATTGAGAAAAAGATACTAGGTGAGCACGACGACTTCTCTCACCACAGTCTCTTTTTACCAGGGCACTCCTTTGGAAGTGTGGATTGGAATCTTTATGCTCGCTCTGGAACTCTCTACGTTAAGGAGTTTGAAGGTGATATTCCTCAGTATGAGTGCATCGAACTTGTCAGTCGCGAGTTCTGGCCTGGTATCTGGGCCCTTTGCTATGAGATCGGAGAAGTCGCTAAGAGAAATGGGCCATTTAAAGTTCTTGCCCCCGTGCTTGGAATTAACTCGGCCGTAGGGCAGGGGCAGACTCATGCTCATAGAATTTTAAAAGATCTTGTTACTTTTCTGGAAAGGGAGGGCAAGTGAAGCATCTGCTCTTTGCCTTTTTTAGTTGGGGAGAGACGCCGCTTAAAAAGAGCAGTTACGCTTTGGCGCTGGCCCTCTACTTAGCGATTTATCTGCCCTATGTTTCATTACTTCCAAACACCATTGCATGGGTTGGCCCGCTCTTAGCACTGCCCTCAATACTCACCTATCACTATCGTCTGCGTTCGCGCGCGCTCTTTAGTGCCTTTCTCATTTCCTTAGCGCTGCTCTATACCTTCCAAGTTTTTGGCACCATCTTTGGACTGCTTCCAGGTGTTGGCTTTTTGTCAATATTGGCCGCTCTCAAGCTCTATGAGCTTAGAAGTAAGCGCGATCTCTACCTCTACCTATTAGTGCTGGTACTCTTGATGGTGGGGCTGGTGGTGAGTGTGGATTCTTTTTATGCTCTTATGCATATTATGGGCGCGCTCTTTGTGATTTTCTGGATGCTCGCAAGTTATGATGAACGCCAGTCGCGCTTTCGCTCCCTCGGGGCCAGAAAGAAGATCATCGCGCTCATTTTTTTGCTCTCGCTTCCAACGACTCTCATTCTCTTCATTCTCTTTCCTCGCTTACAGTGGGGAAATATGCTCTATAACGACAATACCAATGGCAGCTTAACGGGATTTTCTGAGTCTCTAAAACCTGGAAGTTTTGCCAGTATCGTGCGCGATAATTCACCTTTTTTTCGAGTGCTTTTTAATTCCACTGAAAAGCCGAACCTCTCTGCCATGTACTGGAGAGGGGCAGTGCTCTCGCGCATGGATGGTTTCTACTGGGAGCAGGGCAGTGGTGCGAGAGTGATTCATCGGAGTGAATCGAGTCGTCCTCTTTATGATTATCAGGTAACTTTTGAAGATCGTGGCTCAGGGATCATCTTTACTCTTGAAGATACAGTTTCGGTTACGACGCAAATGAGGGCGCGTCTGCTTACGGATGTGGGGGGGACCTACCGTCTAGATACCTACAGTCGCTCGCCTTTATATTACCGCGCTCAAACTGAGACCCTGATTAAACAAACGATGAGTGAGCGCGAGCGCGAGGCGATGATGGAACTTGGTGAGGGAGTGGGCGAGAGGCTGCGCAGCTTTGTTGCGAGCTTTCATCCAAATCTTCCCCCGCGTGAGCGTCTGGGTAAGTTTATGCGCTACATTCAGCAAGAGAAGTTTAGCTACTCTCTTACTCCGGGTAGTTACACTCAGATGGAAGGCCTCGAGGAATTCTTCTTTGAGCGCAAAGCGGGCTTTTGTGAGCACTATGCCTCTCTGACAGCAGTGGTCGCCAGACTGATGAAGATCCCTGCTCGCGTTGTCGTTGGGTTTCACGGGGGGATGTTTAATCGCTATGGAAACTACTATCTCGTTCGCGGGGGCGATGCCCACGCTTGGGTTGAGTATTGGAGTGAGGAGAAAGGATGGGTGCGGCTGGATCCGGTTCAGTGGATTGCTCCTTCTCGCATTGAACTGGGCGCGACCGAATATTTTGAACTCATTGAAAATTACGAAGGTGGAATACGCCGCTTTCTCGCTTCCGGCACCTCAGGACTCTTGGGTGAGCTCCTACTAGGTTTGGATCTCGTCTTTTTTAGATTAAATCAAACCTTCATTGCTTATGACGTTGATGCTCAGAGAGATTTTTTAGCGGGCCTGGGGCTTGCGAAACTTTCGCGCTTAGAGCTCACTGCGCTCGCCTTTATGGTTTGTGGCCTTATCTGCGCGCCCTTACTCCTACTCTCACGACGTCGGATGAGTGCGCTTGAGCGCTCAAATCGCGTGTACGAAAAAATCCGAGCTCAACTACTTAAAAAGGGCATCGCTCTCACTCCTAGTTGGGGACCCGAACGCTTGAGTGAGGTCGTCGCCGCCTCTGAGCTGAGCTGCGCGCGCGATCTCTCGGGCTATCTAAGTGAATTTGCCAAATTAAAATATAGTGAGCGCTCTGATATCCGTGAAGGGCAGCGTGAAATGCTCAACTTATTGCAGCGGGCCTATCGTGTCTTAGCAAAGTCCGGCCTGCGCTAGGGCGCCGAATTTTAGATTCTTGTGTTAAAATATTTTGATGAAAAAAAAAATCTTTACTCTCTGCTGGTTGCTCACGGCGGGCCTACTTCTCTGTGGCCCCTCAAGCGCCAATGATAAGTCAATTCTCTTCTTGGGCGACTCTCTCACTGAAGGTTATGGAGTGGATGAGACGCGGGCCTATCCCGTCCTCGTGGGCAAAGAGCTCGGTGTAAAAGTTCTCAATGGTTCAGTGAGCGGCTCCACCACGGCCAGTGGGCTCAGTCGACTCAAGTGGTTTTTAAAGGCCCGGCCAACCCATATGCTCCTGGCCCTTGGGGCCAATGATGGGCTGCGCGGTCTTAAGCTTGAGGACTCTAAGAAGAATTTAGAGGCCATCATTGAACTCGCTCAAAAAAATTCGATTAAAGTGGTGCTGGCCGGGATGCTGATGCCACCCAACTATGGTGAATCCTATCGATCGGAATTTAAAACGATGTATGAAGGGCTGGCAAAAAAATATAAATTAGAGTTTATCCCTTTCTTGTTGGAAGGGGTGGCAGGCAACCCCAAGCTCAATATATCCGATGGCATTCACCCCAACGAAGCCGGTCACGAAATTATGGCCCGCCTAGTAAGTAAAAAATTTAAGGAAATACTATGACTACTTTGATGAAGGCCCAAGGCCTTTACAAGTCCTTTGAGACTTCAAGCGGCAGTCTCGATATTTTGCGCGATCTCTCCTTTGATCTTAATAAGGGGCAGACTATGGCCATCGTTGGTCGCAGTGGCAGTGGTAAGTCGACGCTCCTGAGCTTACTGGGTGGGCTAGATCGACCCGATAAGGGCGATATCCTCTTTGATGGGACTTCGCTCTTTGAAGCAACAGATGAGGAGCTCACGCGCAATCGCTCTAAAAATATTGGAATTGTCTTTCAACAATTTCATCTCCTGGAACATTTGAGCGCCCTTGAAAATGTTGAGCTGGCCTTAGAAATTAGTGGGGCCAAGGAGGTGCGTGAGCGCGCGCTCTCGGCGCTAGATAAAGTGGGTCTCAAAGAGCGTGCCCATCACTTACCCAGTGCTCTTAGTGGTGGTGAGTGTCAGCGCGTGGCCGTCGCCAGAAGCCTGGCCCAGGGGCCGAAGCTTTTGCTCGCCGATGAGCCCTCCGGCTCCCTTGACGTGGAGACGGGCGCCGCTGTGATGAACTTAGTCTTTGAACTTGTGGCCAGTGAGTCTATGTCATTGATCCTGGTCACCCATTCCCCAGAGCTCGCCTCTCGTTGCGAGCGAGTATATCAGCTCACAGAAGGGGCCCTCAGAGAAAACGTATGAAGGTAAGTTCCTTTGCCTGGAGGGAGCTGACTCGAAATCGTCTCTTCACATTGCTTTTTGTCGTCAATCTCTCCTTTGGACTTAGTGGTATTGCCTTTGTTGAGCAGTTTAAAGCGGTCTTTTCTCATCTTATGAATGAGCGCTCGCTCTCTATTTTGGGCGCAGATTTGGCCCTGAGTTCAAGACTTCCCATCTCAGATGAGCTCGTTGCCAAAGTGATGGGGGACTTACCGGTTGGAACCACCCAAAGTCTTCAGCTCAGTATGATGTCCATGGCGCGCTCGCAGAAAAATTCACGCTTAGTGAATCTCTCAACTATTGGCGAGGGCGCCCCTTACTACGGACGACTCATCCTTGAGCGCGCCGGAGAGGTTCCGCGCAGTGATCTCCTTGCTCCTGGAAGTGAAAGTGTTTGGGTTTATTCTGAGCTCCTCGCTCAGATGGGTTTAAAGATTGGAGATGAAATCGCTATTGGGCAAGCGAGCTACACCATTTCAGATGTGGTCGCCGAAGATCCCGGACAAACCATGCGCATGGGTGGCTTTGCCCCTAAGGTTTTTATTTCAAAGCCGGGGCTTGAGCGCGCCAATTTACTAGGTGAGGGGGCAACGGTACGCTACAAAGTAGGATTTAAATTTCCGAGCTCCGCTCAGGTAAAACTTGAGAAGCTGGCCGAAACCCTAGACACTAAGTACTCATCTGAAGATGTGCGCGTTCTCACTCCTACTAAGGCCAGTGAAGGCTTAGCCCGTGGGCTTGATTATCTCACTGACTTTTTGGGGCTAGTCTCAGTCGTGGCCCTCTTTTTGGCCAGTGTTGGACTTTTTTATCTCTATCGCTCTTACCTAGCGAGTAAGCGCCGAGAAATTGCAGTTCTGAGCTTTCTGGGTCTTAAAGAGGGCCAGATCTTAAGAATTTTCTCTATCCATTTATTTCTCCTGGGCCTACTGGGAACTGCTGTCTCACTCATTTTAATCAGTGTGCTCTTTCCCTTTGTCATTGATATTGTCAATGAGCTCTTGCCCTTTAAGCTTCAGAGCTCACTGGCCACTAGTGCCTTAATTGCCACTCTTTGTGTGGGGATCGGTGCAACCCTTCTACTATGTTTGCCACTCATTTCACCGCTGGTTAAAACTCGCGCCATTGACCTGTTGCGCGACCGCATCGGCGGCGTCAGCGTATTGAGCTGGAAGCGCTCTTTTTGGTTTTTACCGTGGCTCATCTTTTGTTACCTGCTCTCTGTGTGGATGGCGGGGGGGCCCAAAGTAGGGACTCTCTTTGTGGGGGTCATTGCTGTGGTGGCGCTCTTTTTATTTTTCATTGGCTTTTTAGGATTGAAGCTCCTAGAGCGCAGCTCGCTTGCTCGCATCTCGCTTGCCATGAAACTAGCGGTTGGCTACTTAGTGCGCTTTCGCTTGGCGACTCTCTCGCTCTTTGTCGCCCTTTCTCTAAGTGTTCATTTGCTTCACCTCATTCCCCAACTTGAAGAGAGTCTGAGAGAGGAATTTGTCGCCCCCAGTGATCACGCGCTTCCCTCGCTCTTTCTCTTTGATATTCAAGAAGAGCAACTCGAGACTTTGCGGGCCTTGAGTGAAAAGCACGGGGCCAAGCTGCGTTTAGTTTCGCCCTTGATTCGCTCACGCCTCACTGCCATTAATGGCGAACCTTATAAGCGCGACAACTCAGAGGCGCTCACTAGAGAAGATCAAGAACAACGACGCATTCGCAATAGAGGTCTTAATCTCTCCTATCGCAGTGATTTTGATGTCAGCGAAACTGTCGTTGAAGGAAAACCGTTTTCTGGCCCCTATGAAGGCGGGGATCAACCTATTGAACTCTCGCTAGAGCAGCGCTGGGCCTCGCGCATGGAATTAAAGCTGGGAGACGAACTCACTTTTAGTGTATTTGGGCTACCGATCGATGGCGTGGTCACCTCTATTCGCAAAGTGCGCTGGACCAGTTTTGTTCCCAATTTCTTTGTCCTCGTGCAACCTGGAGTTCTCGAAGACGCGCCCAAGACCTACCTGGCCGCAATGGAGAAAATGGATGAAGCGACCAAGGTGGCCTTTGAGCGCGATCTCTACCAAGAGCTTTCAAATATTTCCTCAATTGATGTGGCCCGAATTATTGAGCGAACCTTGGTGATTTTGGCCCAAATGGCCATGGCGCTTAAGATTATGTCCGTGCTCTCCCTGATTGTGGGACTACTTGTTCTCTACTCACTTATTAATAACCAAATGCGCGAGCGCGCTCGCGACCTGGTGCTCTTAAAGGTTCTGGGTGCCAATCGCGCTCTTATTGAAAAGAGTGTGCGCATTCAGATTTTTGCCATCGCTGGCTTTGCCGCTTTTTTTGGACTCACTTCAAGTTCAGTCGTGGTCTGGGTGCTAGCGCGCTATCTCTTTAACGGGCTCACCCAGTTTAACTACATTTTGACCCTCGCAATTGGGTTTGCCTGTATTCTACTGGCCTTAGTGGTGGGAGAGATCTCGGCCAGACGCTGGCTTTCACTGCGGGCAAGCGAGGCGCTAAGGGAAGCTTAGGCCGTCTAAAAAATGGAGGTGAGTTGTCATTTTTACAACAATGCGCCTGCCTTTTGGCATCTAAAGTAAATTGATTCCATGAGACTTTTTTTAATTCCTTCAATTGTCGCGCTCTTAGGAGCGCCTGTTTCTTTACTCCAGGGCGCAATCCTGGGGGAAGATAATCGCATCGGCTATGAGCAATTAAACGATTTTAATCCCGCTCGCCTGGCCCATGCCACCGCCACTCAACTGAGTGCCAAGTATCTCAAGAGCGAGGGCGACAAAACGATGAGTTATCCCACGGGGCAAATTCAAAACCAATGCCCAGGAGAGAAGTTTTCAAATATGCGCACTCTCGGGGGCTGTAGTGGCTTTTTAATAGCACCAGATATTCTCGTAACCGCCGGGCACTGCAAGGACTATTCAGTAGCTGATTGCTCCGACGATGCCTGGCTCTTTCATCATTATAGCTCTCCCCCTGAGGGTAGGGCGCTCCTAAAAAAGGAAGATATCTTTCACTGTCAGGAAGTATTGGCCTATGAGCATAATCAAGAGGCCGACTACGCCGTTTTAAAACTCAATCGATCGGTGCCAAACGCTACGGTTCTCAAGGTTGATCCTCGCGATCAGGCCGAGCTTCACGACCCTGTGGCCATCCTTGGCTACCCATTAGGTTTGCCTTTTACCTATACTCCTGGTGGGAGAATTCTCTCCAAAAGTAGGCCCTATCTGCAAACTGATTCGGACGCCTTTAAGAATAATTCCGGATCGGCACTAGTTAATTTGCGCACGGGATATGTGGAGGGAATTCTCACGAACTCAAAAAGAGGGGTGACAATGAATGCTCTCGATGGCTGCGCTGAGAGTATTCATCATCCACAAGATTCTTATAAAACGATTATCAATAGGCTCTCACGCATTTCCTATATTCAAAATCATTTTATTAAAGAAAAGAAGCTCAGCACTTTTACGCTCAAATCAAACTGTTCTACTGAGGTCAATGTCATCGCGAAGTATCGTTCGCACACAGATCACAGTTGGCAGACACATGTTCACCAAAAGCTCAGGTCTGGAGAACAAATTGAAATTCAAACCAAGCATCAAAGCCTCTTTCTCGCTGTCAAAGACAGTCGTGGGAAAGATCTCATCCGCGGTAGAGATTTCTATGGTTTTGCCGATCGCTCGCGCTTTGAGGAATTTGGTTTTAAAGAGTTTACCCCTCAAAATAATGAGATAGAGCTTTGCTCACAGTAGGTCTCATTTGGGAGATTAATTATCTGAGGGGGGCGGCAAAAATTCTTCGGGGGGAATTTCTTTTGCGACCAGAAAGAGTTTCACGGCCTCTTCAGCATCCACTCGCTTTTGAATTTTAATGAGCACCCATCCCGACTGAGGGTTATTAAGGGCCAAACGTGGATCACCTTCCCATTCATCACGCTTTTCATAGATCTTTTGATTACCTAGACGAATATGCAGTCCCTCGCCACTTAGGTAGGCGATTTCATCTTTTTTGTAGGTAAAGCACTCATAAGGGCCTCTGGCCGATGCCCTTTTTTCAACGCCTGGAAGTGAGAGTAAATCGAGTTCAAGGAATTCCTTCACATTCATGACAATTACTATAGCGCAAGAAGGTGAAGAGGGCGAAGAGGGAGTTAGAAGTTGTTTGAGTTATGCTTGAATTTTGGCCGGATCTTAATAAAAATGGGGCCAGGCTGGCCCCATTGCAATGCTTCTTAAAGGTCTAAGAGATCTCTGAGTGAAACGTTTGGCTCTTGCTCTACGCCGAGGCTTGAGCTTTGAAGCTCTCTTAGCGTGAGGTCCATTTTTTGTTCGTAGTCGCGCTCGATTTGATTGCGCAGACGACGCTCGGCCCGGTACCAATCAAATTTCTCTTCACTTTGGCGACAGCTAGCTAGGTCACTATTTGAAGTGAGGCCCCAGCGAAGTTCTACGCAGTGGTAGGGGTCAAAAGAGAAGTCAAAAATGCTCTCCATAGCTTCATCAAGATCGATTAGAACTGTCTCAGAGTTTGAGTTTTTAATTTTAAGCTCACAGGCACTGGTTTCATCCAAGTATGTCTGGGCGAGATCGGCCATGAGGTTTACTGAATCCGTCACGATCTTGGGGTCACCGTTATTGTAGCGCTGGATATACTCTTCAGTCTTTGAGCGGGCCTCATGGATGCTGGCCTTAAGTCTGGCGTCTCTTGAAGGAGTAGAGTAGGTCTCCCAATCACCGTGGGTTCCGTAGATATTCTCTGGCAAGCGTGAGGGATGATCTCTGCGATCCATTCCGGCCGCGATGGCCTTCTCAACTGAGTCCACGCGATCTTTCATATCAATACAAAGGTCATTGAGCATAATTTGTAATTCTTTAATTGGATCGATCTTGAGGTCACCCAACGAGAGATTCTCGCGGATAAAATCAAAATAAGAATAGTTCTTGCCGTTTTTTATGAATTTTGCTTTTTGAAAATTCACACCAGGAACTTCAGGAAAGCCCTGATAAGTTTGTAGGGAGTAGTCTGCAAGTTCACTATTAGTAGTGGGGAGATGGCGTGGGCCACTTTGACGAATTGGTCTAAATTTGAGGAACCCAGCGCCGCGAATTACCGGTGAGCGCGAGAACTTCTCTCCAAAAGAAATTCTGGTAAGAGAGTTATCCGGGTGAGCGTCGATGAGGTAGATACGTCCATCTTTAGTTACTTTATAAACCATGGCAATGTGGCCAGCAGGATCATAGAGAATGGTACCGGGCTTAATTCCTTCGCGGTCTAGAGTGACGGGATAAGTATCTCTAAAGATCGTACCTGAATCCTGGGCCCCGGCATTAATGCGAAAGCTCGCGGTTGAAAGAGACATAACGATTTGATCAAGGACGTCGTTGATATTGTCGCCATCTTTGACGATCTTTCTCGAGGTTACTTTGTTGCCGCTTTTAGAGTAGCGAACGTCTTCATTAGAGCGTGAACCACTGCCAAGACCCGCGAGCACAGACATCTGGTCGAGGTAGCTCTTAATTTCGCGCTCAATATCATTGATCTCATTCTTGATTGACAGACGAGAGAAAAAACCGGCGTTTGCAAGCCTTGATCTGGCGTCACTCAAGCGCGAGCGGGCGTCTCTGAGCTGATACTCAAGGGCGCGAAACTGAGGAGTTTGATTGGCCGGGGTTACTTGAGGATCGGCGATGGCCACTCCATTTTGATAAGAAAAGGGAAGTCCATTCATCCAGGCAAAGTAAGCGCGCAGAATGTGCGGTAGGTCGGCACAATCAGCGAAGATATTGCGCAAGCTGCTGGGGTTTTTCTTGGCGTACATGGGGTTAGAGACAGGGTTTTTGAGACACTCGTCAGTGGTGAAGCACACACCTTTTTCGCGTCCTTCTCCAAGCTTGGCCACAAACTCTTCAAAGAGTTTTTCATGGGTGCTGGTCCAAGCCTCGTGCTCTACTTTCCAATTTAACGATCGGGTTTGGGCCATACTCACATTGGCATATCCACTCATGGTGAACGCCGCAAGTAGCGCTAGCGTCTTCATTTGCATAAAACTCCCCCAGCTTTTGAGCTAAGTTAAAACTTTAATTTTCGGTGTTTTAGCAAGGGGGAACAAAATTTCTAGAGGGCGAGAAAAGATTACTTGAAATGGGGCAGGAGGGACGTAAACGCCCCCTTAATCAAAGATAAAATGAGGGCATTTTGAAGAAATTACACTCTGAAGCTTGCGATCATCGCTATAGCGCGGGTAGACCTCGTCATCTTTCTTATAAAAGAGCTCGCGATTTTTAAAGCGACAAGCTTGTCCGCGTGAATTTCTAAAGACGCTCGGGCGCGAGAGATCCCACTCGGGAGTGTTACCAAGCTTAAAGCCCATATCCAGTAGATAGGAGCGGTCGAGTTCAATTTCAACACCGCCTTCATTATCAGGTCTGATCTCCGAGTCCACAACTACCTTGGCCTCACTCATCGCGGCCAATTCCACTTGGGAAGCATCAAAGATTAACTCATGACCTGAAACCATCGTGACCACGACGTCGTCCTGATCAAGGCGTAGATCTAAGGCACTTTGCTTGGGGTAAAAATAATAGACGCGGGCCCCGGTGTGAGTTGAGCTAGGGCCATCTCCAAAGGAATTAAAGATCATCAACTGACCTTTGGAAGTGATGAGGTAGCTGCGATAGATGAGATCATTTAATTTTCCTGAACCCACGGATATATAGCAAGTGCCGTCTCTAAATTGTCCCGTTTGAAGACGAAAGTCCAAGTGGTTCCACGCTTTGAACTGACATACGTCCATGGCAGTGGCGCTTGAACTAAAGAGGGATGTTGAAAGCATGAGTCCGAGGGTAGTGATAAGTGTTTTCATAGTGAAATCATAGGAGAGTAGGAAGCTCCTCGCAATAAAAAAGGCCTCTAACATTTTCAGACAGCCTTAGGCATTGAGCGAACAGATGTTAGCAGGCCGCACCAGTAGGGCCCTTTAGTGATTGCTTTTGCTAGGGGCCGAGTTTTTGTATAATCAAGCGATGAAAAAAGGTCGCGCCCGCTCGCGCAAAAAGAAGATTGAAAAGCTCAAGATTAACTCCACCTGCTACCTCTGTGGAAGGGAGATTGAGACAGTAGAAGAAGCGAGTTGGGATCACATTATCCCATTGTCTAAAGGTGGTAGTGACACCGAAGAGAATTTGGCCCTCACTCACGACAGGTGCAATAGTGAAAAGGGCGATCTCTCGCCCTTTACCTATCGAATCTTTCGCTTTCTTAATCACGCCCTTTTTAAAGTTCGTCCGGGGCGCCCTTCAAAGCGGCTGAGATCTAGAAGTGACCTTGATGACAGTGAGGAGAACTAGAGGCAGTAGAGATCCCCATCACCCACTTCGGCGATGATTTCTCCTGAGCTATTAAAGATGACCCCATACTCGTTGTCGCCTGGGTAGCTCCACACATAGTCATAGCTTTCATTGGTTTTCACATTTTTAAAAGTGACGATATGAAGTTCATTGTAGCTGCGCGGGAATTCGTAATTTTCAATGATGTAATCCCAAGAGGAGACCGTGCTTAGGTCGCTCTCTTCAATTTTGGCCACTGTTTTATAGACGAGCTCTTTTTCGCGATCATTAAATTGAGCATTTTCGGTGAGAAAGTTCTCACTAACCTGGACGAGAGTTCCAGCGTCGATTTGGTCAAAGAGCTCTGAGCTGGTCTGCCCAAAGCTCTCACAATTGGCGAGGACGTTGGTTGATAATGAGAATCCAAGAATCAGAGTTAAGGTCATGGTAAATTTTTTCATAGAGCTCTCCCAAATAGTCATTTAAAGTAAACGTTTTATAGCAGGAGACTTTTACTAATTAAAATAGATTGATCCTATAGGCTCTAGCTAAATTTCATATGAATAAACTTCATACATCATCTGACTTTTTACTCTTGTCAGATACTTTTTAGATACATTGATCTCATTTGAGATTAAGATGATGCCCTCTCTATCATAGGATACTAGTGTGAAAAAGTTCCTCCTATTTTTCGCCGCTCTTAGCTTCCAGGCCCACGCCCTCCACTGGGTGGCGCTCGATGCTCCCAACGTGCTTGTTCGCTCCCAGATTGCTCAGGTCATTCATATTGATAGTATCGTCGATGACCGGGTCTACGCCGTGGTGGGAGACGCCTCTTTTGCTGAGCTAAAAAGCGCTTTAAGTCGCGCTTACTTGAAAGCTATCAGATTGAGCAACCCCGCCCGGTAAAATCTCTTCAAGCCGCGATGGACTTTCCGGCTGGGGATGCGATCTATCACACCTATGAAGAGATGGAAGCCTTGATGAAGGCGTTGGTAGCAGATCATCCGGAGCTCGCCACTTTGGAAGTGATTGGCCAGAGTAAGTCTGGGCGCAATCTCTACGCCCTTAATCTAGGTCTTAAAAAGAGTGAAAAAAGCGAGATGATTCCCACCGTGGCCTATCTAGGCGCCCACCATGCTCGTGAGCACCTCTCTACTGAAGTTCCCTTGCTGGCGGCCGAGCGGCTGTTAGCAGAATACGCAACTAACCCCCGCATTAAGCACATTCTAGATAATCGCCGCCTGATCTTTATTCCCATGGTGAACCCCGATGGGGTGATGTATGACATTAGAGATGGGCGCTATCATATGTGGCGCAAAAATCACGAAGACGGCACGGCCCAAAGTGACGGAGTTGATCTCAACCGCAATTATGATCAGAACTGGGCCCGTGGCGGATCGAGTAGTTATCCCATGAGTGATATCTATCACGGCCCACACGCGTTTTCTGAACCAGAATCCATTGCCATTAAGGAGTTCGTTGAAGCTAATCCGGACCTGCGCGCGATGATCTCTTTTCACTCATTTGGCGAGCTAGTGCTCTATCCTTGGAGTGGCTCATTTGAATCAGTGGGAGGCGCTGACTTGGAAGTTTTTAAAAACTGGGGCGATCAGATGGCCACCAGTAATGGCTACACTAATAAGCAGTCTTCTGAACTCTATATTTCCACTGGGGACACCTGTGATTGGGCCTATGAAGCAGCGGGAGTCTTTTGTTTTACCTTTGAGCTCTCACCCAAGGGGCGAATGAATGGGGGCTTTTATCCCGGGGCCGATGCTGTGGCCAAGGCGGTAGGGCAGAATTATGAGTCGATTCTGCTGCTTGCCGAGCGTGCCCTAGATCCCTATCAGAAGCTCTAGCATTCATGTGGCCGTCAAAGTTTTAGACGGCCACCCATTGTTTACAGGGCGTAAGCTCAACTCATTTCTTTTCGCGCTAATATCTGCGAATGAAAAAACTAATTAAACCCACCTTGTGTCTAAGTCTTCTCTTTATGGTCTCTCCAGCGACTCTTTGGGCCCAAACCCAGGCGAGCGAGCAGAGTCGAAGTCTCACTGAACGAGCGGCGCAGCTGCTCTCGGACTCTGAATTTAGTATCAGCTATGAGATGAGCTTTACCGACCCTGACTCACTTGATGAGGCCATGGGCTACGTGGCCACCGCCAGCTGGTCCATGCAGATGACTAATCTGGCAAGTGACGGCAAGAGTGATGCCCTTAAATATCAGTCACTCTCAAAGGCCGAAACGCAATATTTTAAGTCACACGATAAATCTACTTACCAGTCACTCTCACTTTCTGACCAGGCCCAAGAGCTGGCCAGCTTTGTGGGAGATCAACTAGGTGAGGATATTCAACCGGGCATACTCGCCGCTGAACTCGCGCTTAGGGCGGTGAAGAGTAATCCTCAGGCGTGGCAAAACTCTCTGTCTCAGGTGAAAAACGATCTGAGCTTTGAAGAGAAAATTCACGTGGCCTCAAGACTTGGAGGCGATTTTTTAAATGACTATGATAATGATCGTGCCAATGGTGTGGGAACTCACGCTTCAGGGATTGTCACTATCGAAGAGATGCTTGAGAATCTTAAAAATAATGAAGCCGGTGGAGTCTGCCGCGATATCGCCCTGGCGCAAGCTCAGGTCTTAAGATCACTGGGAGTTGATCAGGATAAGGTCTATATCATGGCCTATTCAACTTCAGGAGCTAGTCACGCGATCCTAGCAGTTCAAGACCCCAACAACCCGCAAAAAGTTTTAACCGTCAATTATTCGGCCACCAACGCCACTACAGGTGTGAGCGGAGGAAGTGCCTTGCAAGTTAATGGCAGTCTCACTCACGTGGGTGCTTTCACGCGCATCTATGACGCTGAAGGTTCTCCTGTCGAGATTATTCCCTCAGAGATTGGCCAAATCTTGAGAGAAGTCACTGGGGGCCAAAGTAAAGTCGATCAGGTAATGCCAACCTACACATTGAAGAAAGTCATTTTTAAAACGAAATGGGCCGATGGCATGGTTTTCGAAGGAGACTCAACTCTCACAGGTGATCGCTATACAGGTGTGGCCTTTGATCGCGCTTTGACTGCTGGTAATCTCTATCGTGGAGAGGTTGGGGTCGCCTTTATTAACCGCGAGGGTAATAAGCGCTCGCATGAGAGTGTTGATCAGCAAATGCTTTATCTGCGCCTGAAGCAGTGGCTCGAGAAATCCAAAGAGTTGGGTCCTGTGAAGCTCACTGGCTTTGGCGGCGTTGACACGGAAATGGCCTTGATGAATACCAAAGTTGTTCGTCGCTCTGACAATTATATTAAAGAAGGCACTAACGTCGAATCAGTAGTTGGAACCTTCGCCGGCATCCGCGGCGAAATGACTTCTGAAGATGGCAGGACTCGCGCTTCAAGTGAGATCAAGGTTGTGGGCAACGTAAATTTTAAAAATGTGGCCGCTGGAACGAGTGGGGGATTTACGCTCGATTTTGATCATGCCACTTGGGAAACTGAGGTTGAGCGCGATTTTACACCCAGAATTGTGGGGCGCACACGCGTTCAACTGGTCTTTCGCGAGGTCGGTAAAACACTGAGTGTCTCTACCGGAGTAGGTGATAAGAAAACTGGCAGTGCCCTTGATTTTAACTATCAAAGACCTCTGGATGAGATCCCCTTCTTCTTTGAAGGCTCAAGTGAAATCTATAGTGCTTCGGCCAGTAAAAATTGGGAGCGCAAGAATGCTCGCCGCAAAGGCGCTGGCTCAAGAGTCTATGTTGAGATGAAGCATGAAAAAGACACTGGTCGCAATCAAGGTTGGGTGGGCTTTGAAATAAAGTGGTGATGTCAAAGGAGCGTATAGCGCTCCTCTTTGACTGTAATTCAACGTCATAGCAAAATTGTTCAAATCAACTTTTCTAAAGGAAACCCATGAAACTGATTTGGACACTAGTCTTAATGACTCTGCTGGGCGCTTGTGCCTCAACTAGTAAAGAAGAAATTACTCCGCTCACAAAAGACATAAGTGCATTCGAGTACCCTTACCCGGTGCAATTTCATCAATTTGATTCTCAGGGAAGTACACTTAAGATGGGCTATATGGACGTGGCGGCGACGGGTCCAGAGAAGGGCGTGATTGTTTTACTTCACGGCAAAAATTTTAGTGGCTTCTACTTTAAAACTCTCATTGATCACTTTAAATCCCAAGGCCTAAGAGTGATCGTTCCCGATCAGATAGGCTTTGGTAAATCAACGAAGCCGCTCTCTTATCAATATAGCTTCCACGCCCTGGGGACAAATACGCTGGCCATGCTCGATGCCCTTGGCGTGACAAAGTTTAAGCTTCTTGGTCACTCCATGGGGGGAATGCTTGCGACTCGAATAGCACTGATGGCACCGAAGCGAGTGAGTGAGCTTGCCCTGGTCAACCCCATAGGTCTAGAAGATTGGAAGACGATGCTTGATTATCGCACGATCGATGAGTGGTATCAGCGCGAGCTTAAGGCCAGTGTGCAGGGAATGAGAAATTATCAGCAAAAGAGCTACTACGATGGAGTGTGGAAGCCTGAGTACGAAGAATTCTTAGCGGTCAATAAGGGGCTTTTGGCCGGACC
The DNA here is from genome assembly GCA_048264885.1 of Bacteriovoracaceae bacterium. Lineage (GTDB taxonomy): Bacteria > Bdellovibrionota > Bacteriovoracia > Bacteriovoracales > Bacteriovoracaceae > JBLWXV01. The sequence goes on along the minus strand of JBLXCO010000005.1, from coordinate 255,486 downwards.
AGATTGGCCTCATATGGCGATGATTTCGGCCAAACTCTACGACATGATCTACACTCAGCCGGTTTACTACGAGTTTAAAAACTTGCAGGTAAAAACACTTCTACTCTTAGGTGATCGCGATCGCACGGCACTGCTAAAAGACACTGCTAGTAAGGAGCTCTTGCCCACGCTAGGTCGCTATGATTTATTAGGGCCGAAAGTGATTAAGATGATTCCCAAGGGAGAACTCGTGGTGCTCAAAAATTTAGGCCACATGCCCTTTGTCGAGGACTTTAAGGCAACAACCAAGGCGCTTGATCAATTCTTTTTAAGATAGTCATCGCTGGCCAAGGCGCGTTCAGGAGTGGGCATTTTGCTTTCGTACTTTCTAAACGTGCCATGGTCTATGCTCTCATTGGATGAAAAGCCAAAGAGCAGCACCCAGCAGATAAGAAGAGCGAGTAAGACAAAGTGTTTCATGAAGTCCCTTGCTACCAGTTAGTTCTGACCATTTTATTCAACTGAAACTCTCATGCACCTTTTATGGATTACTAGCGAGTTAGGCCATGGGCCAACTTGAATAAACGCCAATGCTAATGGGCATGTCGGCATTTTGGGCGCGAGTATTAACTTAAGAAAACAAGAAATTGAGATCAGACAGAGACATCTGCTTGAGCGTCACCCCATCAGTTGTCACCAGCTCCGAGGCCATCAGGCGCTTTTCTTGCTGGAGTTGGAGAACTTTTTCTTCAATCGTGCCCCGGGTGACTATTCGGTACGCAAAGACCGCCTGTTTTTGTCCAATTCTGTGAATACGATCAATTGCCTGGGCCTCCACGGCCGGGTTCCACCAGGGGTCCATCAAAAAGACATAGCTTGCCTCAGTTAGGTTGAGCCCAAAACCACCCGCCTTAAGGGAGATGAGAAATACCGTGCATTCAGGATCTTCTTTAAAGGCGTTGATGGCCTCCTCGCGATTATTGGTGGAGCCATCGAGATAGCTCGACTTAATGTGATGGGCATCAAGCTTAGCGCGGATGAGCTTTAAATGAGAGGTGAATTGACTAAAAATGAGGGCCTTGGCCCCAGTGGCCTTAATATCAAGTAGTTTGTGAATTAAGACTTCGTGCTTGGCCGACGTGGAGTTGGGCAAGTGGGGATCAACCAGATGTGGGTCGCAAGCGGCCTGGCGCAAACGAAGCATGGCCTCAAGCACGTGCACACTGGCCTTGGCGCCTTCACTTTCTAATTCACCGCCAATGGAAGCTTTATAGCTGTGGTGAAGACCAGCATAAAAGTGCTTTTGATCTTCTTCCATCTCACAGTAGAGAATGCTCTCAGTCTTTGACGGTAGATCACTTAAGACTTCTGACTTTGTCCTTCTTAAAATAAAGGGTCTAAGGGCGCCGAGAATATTCTTAGTGACATCTTCATTGCCTTTTAAAAGTGTCTGCTTAATAACTCTGTGACCAAAGACTGATGGTAGTAAAAAGTGAAAAAGACTATAGAGCTCATCGAGTCCGTTTTCAATGGGCGTGCCAGTGATGGCAAGCCTGCCGCGTGCAGTTAGTTCGCGCACTGACTTGGCGCTTTGGCTTTGATCATTTTTAATGGCCTGCGCTTCATCGAGGATGACGTAATCAAAGGGAATTTGTGAGAGTTCGGCAATATCTTGTCTGACGAGCCCATAGGTAGTGAGCACAACGTCAGGGGCTTCCTCACGCGTGAGACCTTGGCGCATCTTTTCGCGCTCACTGGGCTTTCCTTCATAAGACCAGATGGTCATACTGGGAGCAAAGCTCGCAGCTTCAGCGCGCCAGTTGGGCATCAAGCTCTTTGGTAGAACCACTAGTGTGGGAAGTTTATTTTTTTCTTTAAGTAAATCTAGGCGCCGGGATTCTAGCAGTGCCAGCACCTGAACCGTTTTTCCTAGACCCATATCATCGGCCAGACAGCCACCAAGACCCAAGTGCGAAATGAATTGCATCCACTTAAGTCCAACTCGCTGATAGGGCCGAAGCTGCGCGCGAAAGGAATTGGGGAGATGAACTTCACTTGAATCGCGCCACTTTTTAAGGCGCTCACGCAGTTCACCCAGGTTGTGATCAAATTTTACTTCTGGCATCTCTTCTAAGAGCAGATCAATGAAGGGAATATTCTTTTTATCTAGTTTAAAGTGATCCTCTTCTTTTTCTCCTAACTGGGCCATGGCCAACTGCTTTTTAAGCCATTCCTCTGGAACTAGGCCCATTGAGCCATCGGCCAAGGTGACATACTTGCCCTCTTTAAGTTTTGCTAGCAGAGTGGGCAGATCAAAGATTTCACCTTCAAACTCAATTTCGCCTCTAAACTCAATCCACTCTTCAAAAGTTTTAAGGCGCGACTCCTTTCTTGTGGGGGCCACAATTTTGGTTTCATGGCGGGTGCCGCTGTGACCTTTAACGATCCAACCGCTCTTTGTGAGCTTGGCAACCACATCGCTAAAAGCCTCAAAGCGAATGGTGAGAGGGGGATCGATTTCTCTGGGCATTAAAGTCACCGCGGGGTCGCTGGTGAGCTCTTCCATGAGAGAGGCTTCTCGGTCCAAATTGCGCATAAAAGAAAATCCCTCTTTGATGCGAATGGGTAGTGCCTCGGCACTGAGCGGAATCATCTCGACACCCTGATATTCCATGCGCACTTTGGCGGCAAGGAGTGTTTGATGGGCGCTGTGGGAGAGTTCAACCTTAAGCGTGGCTGTGGGGGAGAGGATGCGAAGATTAATTCCTAGTCCTTGATCGCTCTTGTCCGGTTGACCTTCTTGTTCACTGGCCTCAAGGTCTCCTGTAATATTTTGAGCACCGACACTTTCAATTAAAAACTTTCTAAGATCGTTTCTGACTTCTTCAGAGTCTTCAAATTTAAGAGCATTGCTCTTTTTCTCTTTGAGTGTCGAAAAGAAGGGACCGAGCCCATAGGTGTTGAGACGGCACAATTGATTGCCAGCGACGATGAGACCGGCCCACCACAGTGGCCTTGTCTGAGTGTGGAGTAGAACGATTTGATTGCTCGCAAATTCACCGCGCAAGTACCAATGATCTTCACTTTTTTCGACCTTGATGCGCGCGCGAAAGTATTTTTTCGAACGCCACACTAAGAAGTTGGGTTTGCCCTCATCACCGGGGATGAAGAGTCGGCCCTTCTCACTGAGCATGGTAAAGACCATGTCAAAGAGAGCGGGAGGGACTTCGGCAATACTTTGCTTAGCACGAGAACTGGCGCGCATGGTGGCATTGGGGTTATCCCAGTAGGTCATCTTGCGCAGCAATTCGGCCAGGGCCACATCCGAGGGGTCCGAGAGTTCGGCCAAGCGCTCTTTTGTGGCGTTAAAAGTCTTGGGAACGCCCCAATCATTGGAGCCGCTTTTGCGCTCTCTGGTATGGAGGATCAGGTGAACATTATTTTCACTGGCCTCTTTGAGCACCAATTCAAAGCACAGTTGGTTTTCCTTAACTTGGGAGGAGCGCTCGGTTGTCTCAATTGCCCTGGATCTGGCCAGTGAGCGAGCCAGCAAGTGCAAGCTTGAGTTGTGGTAGGGTGCCTTCGTTGAGCGCTTTTCTCCTTGCTGCTCACGGGCCTTTTCCGTTAGCGCCAGAGAATCATCGGCTTCGCCTTCACCCATGACGATGTCAATCTTTCCCGCCATTGGGGCCCCATGGGCAAAGGAGCGACCCTCAACACTTAAGATACTGGCCCACAAATGTTTACAAAGCCCTTTGTATTTAAAGTGAGTGCAGTCGCAGTTGACCATGAGAGAGCGATGATCGCGTATTTGGGTCCAAGAGAGGGTGCTGTGAACTTTAGCATTTGATTCACTGGTCATCACGCGCGCGCGCTCGGCGCTCATCTCATAAACTTGCACCTGACCCAGGCCAATGAGTGAAGCCCCTAGCTCGCGCATGTGGGGCTCAAAATGGTGAATAAGTTTTGCAGAGAGTTCGTTTGATGACATCGTTTTACTCTAGCACAAGATGCGACATCTGTAAGACTTCTTGTGCGCTGTGATAGGTGGAATAGAGTCGGACATGGCACAATAAGTTATCAATTTTTTCCCACGGGAGTTCCTATGAAATGGCCACTTGCAATTTTCTTGTTAAGCCTCACCCTTGGCGCGCAAACGCTGGAGTCACAACTTAAAGAACGCCGTGAAAAGTCTAAGGGCGCTAACGTTAATGTGCGCCAGGATATGCAAAAAGGGATTCAGGACCTGCGCGATCAAAAGCTTCACGAGCGCGCTCTTAAAATGCAGGGTAAGAAAATTCCAACCATAGCCTTTAAGCTTGAAGATGGAAGTGTCACCGAACTCTCAAGTCTCTATGCCGATGGCCCAGTGGTGCTCAATTTCTACCGCGGTGGTTGGTGCCCCTATTGTATGCTCGAGCTCCAGAGTTATCAAAAGATGAAAGGGGAGTTTGACAAATTGGGGGCGCAAATTATTGCCATCGCTCCTGACACCTATAAGGAGATTGCTAAAACCAAGCGCAAATATAATTTGGATTACCTGGTGGTGAGTGATGAAGAAAATCGTATTGCCAAGCGCTTGGGCATTGCTTTCAAAGTCGATCCAAAGACTCTTAAGCACTATCAAACATTTGGCATTGACCTCGACGCTTCCCAAGGAAATACCCAGAAGGTTCTCCCTATGCCGGGTGTTTACGTGATCGATCAACAGGGTATCATTACTTATGCTTTTATTGACCCCGATTACACTTTGAGGGCCGAGCCTAGTGAGGTGCTGGCGGCCGTAAAAAAGATTGGAGCTTCGTCACGATGAGTTTTGCAATTGAGGCCAGAGGGCTAGTGAAGGATTATGGATTGGTACGTGCCCTGGATGGTGTGAACCTGACATTAGAAGAAGGGCAGAGCATGGCGCTCTTAGGACCAAATGGCGCCGGTAAAACAAGCTTTATCAAGTGTCTGCTTGGACTCATTCGCACTAGTGAAGGTGAGTTGCGCATTTTTGGTAAAAACGCTCCTGGGGAAGAATCCCGTCGCGAGCTTGCCTATTTGCCAGAGAAGTTTTCATTTTATCCCTACTACACCGTCGAAGGGGTGGTGAGCTTCTTTGCCGAGGTCTACGGCAGCCCTAAAAGTAGTGTCGGTGCGGCGCTTGAGCGCGTTGGCATGAGTGGACTGGCTAAAAGAAAAATGAAGACGCTCTCAAAAGGTCAGATGCAACGGGTAGGAGTGGCCAATATGCTCGTGAGTGGCGCGCGCTTACTGTTATTAGATGAGCCCTTTAGCGGGCTTGACCCCATAGGAATCAAAGAGCTCAAAGATCTCTTTGTAGAGCTCCACCGCGAGGGGAAGACTCTCTTTTTTAATAGTCACATTCTCTCTGAAATGGAAAAGGTCACGCAAAATGTGGCCATCTTGAATGAGGGCAAACTATTGGTGCAAGGAGAGATTAAGTCACTGCTGGCCGGGCGCCACTTAGAGGACTACTTCTATGAACTGGTCGGCAAAAAAGGGGAGGTTTAAGTGAAGACTCTCATTATCAATACTTTTCAAAAAGAATGGCGCTCACGCTCACTTCTTATTCTCATTGTTTTAACGATTTTCTTTTTAATCGTCTCTACATCCTTACTCGATTTTATTATCAATAACTTTCTTGCTAAGAATGAAATGTTTGGAGCTGGATCAACTGGCTTTGCCATTTTTCTCACGATGGTAGGTTTTTGGAGTAAGCTCGTCGTCGCCCTCATCGGTGCGGGGGTGGTCAAGGATGATCTGGACTATCAGGTACTGCCCCAGCTGCTCTCACTTCCCATCTCTCGCTGGAAGTACCTCGCCTCGCGGCTTTTTGGCACCTGGGCCTTGCTCTTTGGCTATTTTTTGGCCACCTATGCTTTTGCAGCGGGTCTTTTTCACTACGTTTCTGGTGAGAAGGTTCTCCACATGGGAGTGGTGATTGCCTCTTTTACCTATGCCCTTGGCATCATCCCGATTCTACTTTTCTCGTGTTTATTTTCGCTTTTTCTGCCCAAAATTTTTAGCTTTATTTTTACGCTCGTGATGATGTTTATTGTCGGATTTATGAATTCCGCTTTTATGGAGACGTCCTACGAGCAGTATTTGAATGAGCCTTCATTATATCGCTATCTTAGTGTTGTGGTGGACTCCATTTTTCCGCGCATGGGATTTTGGTCGAATGTCACAGACGTCTTTTTGAGTGGTAAAGTTGAAGCACTCAGCAACTTCTCATTTTTTTCTCAGTCGGCCCATTTTCTTGTGACCACCATCTTGTGGCTCTTTGTGCTTCATTGGTTTTTTTCGCGCAAGGAAGTCTAAGTGCTGGGACGCAACTGGATTGATTCTCCGTGGGGAAAAATGCTCGTGATCTTTGAGCTTGAGACCCCGGCGTTTATTAAGTTGTGTCTGCCCGATAGTTCTGAGCGCGAGCAACTAAAAGCGCTCAAGGACACCAGGTTTCAAAACGTCAAAGTGAGGGCCACGCCAAAAGCGCTCGCTCCCTGGGTACGAAAGATCGAGAGTTTTTTTAAGGGCGAAGAAGTCGACTTTTCTAAGATCCCCGTCAATTTAAAATATTGCACAGACTTTCAAGCTCGCGTTTTAAAAGAACTCATGAAGATTCCCTATGGAAAGACTCTTAGCTATGGCGATATTGCCAGCGCCCTGCAAACGAAGGGGCATCAAGCGGTGGGAAGTGCTGTGGGCGCAAATCCACTGCCGCTGGTGATTCCCTGTCACCGCGTTTTGGGAAAAGCAAATGCGACAGGGGGCTTTTCTAGTCCCGGTGGACTTAGAACCAAAGAGAAGCTACTGCGACTCGAGGGAGTGGAGCTTTTTGCACCCGTGAGTTACTTTGATTCGGACTTTGATCTCTCAAAGGCCAAGCGAGAACTGCGAGCACTTGCCCCTGAGCTCTCCAAATTGCTAAAGAAGGCCCCTGATTTTGATCCTGGCAAGAAAAGACCTGAAGCTCCTTTAAGAGCGCTAGCAAAGAGTATTGTCTATCAACAACTCTCGGGCAAAGCCGCGGCGACCATCTGGTCTCGCGTGACTGATCTATGTGGCAAAAATTTAGAGCGGGCCCACGGTTTTACTCCAGAAGAGTTGCGCACAGCGGGTCTGAGTCAAAATAAGGCCCAGGCCCTTTTAGAACTTTCTCAGCGTGAGATTCCAACGCTTTCACAATTTAAAAAAATGCGCAACGAAGAGGTTATCGCAGAGATTTCATCTTACCGCGGCCTTGGCGTGTGGTCGGCGCAGATGTTTTTGATCTTTAATTTGGGGCGTATGGATATTTTTGCGCCAGCGGACCTGGGACTGCAAAAGGGCAGAGCGCTGGTTTTTGACTACGCGTTTAGTAAGAATCAAAAAGAGCTAGAGCTCTGGGCAAGGGCCTACGCCCCTTGGAGAACACTTCTTGCTTGGTATCTTTGGCGTTCATTAGAGTTCTAACAGTCCTATTTCAGGGTATGATCCTTCCATCGCTGCAAGTAGATTGTCTTCTCACTGGGAGTGAGTTCCAATTTACAGTGGGCAAAGGCCATGTCTGGGCGTTGGGTATCACTGCGAAAAACGTTCTTATTTGCTTGGCGGTAATTATCAAGGGCGCTCATATAGCCTGGGGCGAGTGACTTTTGCTTCATCATGAGATTCATAATGAGACCGCGAATCTTTTGGGCGTCGTCTTCAAGCTCAAGAATTTGAATGCACGCCATTTCGTAGCTCAAGTCACTAAAGAGCTCCTTGAGTCGGGAGATATTATCGGGTTTTTGGGCAATGAGGGAAGCTGTTTTGATCGCCTGAAGTAGAACTAAATTAGTGTGAGCATTTTCAAACATTCCACTTACTTCAATTTCGACACCCTCACTGACTTTGGGTGTGTTGCCGGTAAAGATCATGACGGCGTAAGTACAAAGTCCAACAAAAGCCATGGTGCCTAAAAGGAGTGCCAATCTTTTCATGGTTAAGATTTCCTAAATGCTAGGGGTGCTTATTTATAAATTATAAAGAAGAATGGAATTACTTCAAGAACTTAAGAATTTCCTGCCGAGAGGCCATCGCGAAGGGATTGCTTATAGGCCATAAAGGCGGGCAGTAAGCTCAGAAGTAAGGCGCAACTCAAAGTGAGCGCTAGATAATTAAGGTCACTCAATTCAAAAATCTTTAGATCTAGAGCAATACTATAGCTGCCTTCGATTAAACCCAGAGCAACAGCTAGGCTTATAAAGAGAAGTACTTCTCCCAGAATAAAACCAGAAATGGCGAGGACCAGGGCTTCGCTTAAGAGCAAGAGCAGAATATGTCTGGGAGCACCACCGACACTTCTTAGGATGGCCATCTCCTTTCTTCTTGACTGCAATGAAGTGGTGAGAGCAATGACGATCCCAATGACGCCAACAATGAGCACACAAATCCCTATCACTCGTAAGGCCAGCTCGATTCCTGAGAGTATCTCCCACAATTGGGCCAGGGCCAGTCCAGGGATAATGGCCATTAAGGGCTCGGAAGGATCAGTATCAATGGCGCGTCTTAGGTGCAGCACTTGAATGCGATTCCTGGCCCCTGCAATGAAACTAGTGATTTGATGAATTTTAATATCTTCAAATTTTAGTTCATTTGGATTGGGAAGATCTTCTTGCTTGGCAATGCCGCTCTCCCAGCCAATGTGCATGGCCTCCATTCCTTGTAGGGTGATGAAGACACTCCTGTCTATGGGAGTGCCAGTGGGAGCGAGAATACCTTTGACTGTAAAAGGTGTGTGATCGTGATGGGAAAGGCTGGCCTCGGCCACGCCGTGACTTAAAACTAGGCTATCACCCAGCTTGTGCCCCAGCGACTTGGCCACCTCTGAGCCCAGCGCGACTCCCCAGATGCCACTGGCAAATTCGCCCACTTGGACTTTTACTGTTTGATCTCCTCGATAGCGGTAGTGATCAATAAAACTTTGATTGGTCCCAACGACGCGATAACCTTTGTAGGAGTCTCCTAAAGAGATCGGAATCGTCCAGGCCAGGCGGCGGTTACTTGCCCACTTCTGATAGCTTTCATAGCGAATATTATTAGTAGGGTTACCCAGGTGAAAGATTGAATAGAGCAGGAGATTAAGTTCTCCGCCTTTGGCGCCAACAATTAAGTCAGCTCCACTGAGTGTGCCGGTAAATCCATCCTTGGCGCCAGTGGAGAGTCTCGAAACGCCTAAATAGAGTGCAGTCGAAAAAGCGATAGAACAAAGACACAAAAAGACAGTGACTTTGCGCTCAAGCATAGATCTTAGGGTGAGCTTAAGCACTGGCGCCTCCTTGGAGTTCGCTTAGTGCTAGCGAGCGATCAAAAGAGCTGGCCAGTCTACGGTCGTGACTGACAAGTAAGATGGAAGTCTCTTCTTGCTTAGCAAGAGTGAAGAGGCCCTCTAAAAAACGCTCTGTATTGTCATCATCTAAGCTTGAGGTTGGCTCGTCGGCAAGTATGAGCTTGGGTCTTGAGACCAAGGCCCGGGCCGCGGCCACTCGCTGTTGTTGACCCAGACTCAGGGTCGATGCTTTTTGATCGCGCACTCCCTCGAGGTCAAGTTTGTGACAGAGCTCAAGCGCGTGCTCTTTTAAGTGGTCAATCTTGTGAAACAGCCCTGGCAGCATGATATTTTCAAGTGCGCTCAGGTGGGAGAGTAAATTAAATTGCTGAAAAATGATCCCGAGCTTTGAGCCGCGTAAATGGTCGCGTTTTCTGGCCGACATTTTAGTGAGCTCTTCACCGCAGACCACGAGTTCTCCACTATGCGGGGAGAGTATGCCGCCGATGAGATTGAGAAAGGTGCTCTTGCCGCTGCCACTAGGCCCAAAGAGAAAGATCTTTTCACCTTTTTTCATTAAAAATTGATCAATTGAAATTAAATCCCCACCACTATGGTGGTAGCTAAATTTAAGCGAGTTAATTTCAATAACGTTCTTCATCGCTGCTGTTAAAAATCGAGTTGAGGGGTGGCGCGTTCGCCTTCTTTAAAATTGAGAGTCTTCACATAGCTTGCGCTCTCGTTGGGAAGAACTTCAACTTCTAATTTGTGAATGCGCGGGAGCTCCGAGATTAGATTGAGAGAGAACTTACTTTTATTGGGAACTTTCTCACAGGTGTAGATCGCCTCGGCCCTTACTTCTGAATGCTCGCCTTCAACTTCTAGCACTGCCTTGGCACTCACTTTCGAGCAACCAAGACTGCTTTCAAAAGTGATGTACTTTTGATTTTGCTCTCTCCACTTTGCTTCAAAGTCATTCCAAATTTTTTTATGCTCCTCAGTCGAGGGATTCTTTTCAAAACCGACAATACTATCGGCCGGTGCCGTTAGTTCAAGCGCTACGGTTTTCTCATCAACGGCCAGGGCAAAATGGGCCTCACCATGAACGTGAGCTGAGAGAGAGCCGCCTTCTTCATGGTCGTGCTCACCTTCATGATCACTGTGGTCGAGGTGATCGTGAGTGTCTTTGACTTCGTTTTTGCCTTTAGTCGCTTCACTGTGGGCGTGATCGTGACCCTCGTGCTGATGATCTTGGTCAGAAGAGTGGTTGTGATCTCCTTTTTGGCAAGCGCTAACGGCCACCATTGTGATTAACACTAGGAGTAGAGCCTTCAAGTTTCTTTTTGTCATCTTCATTTAACCTTTTTGGATCCAGCTCAACGACTGATTGGGCCGCCAGCTTATAGGATGATTCAAATTCAATATTTTCTTCAAGCTCGAGCACGCCCTTAACTTCCACCGGATAAAAAGTGGCCTTCATCTTAGAGTCCTTGGCCATCTTAACGACGATCAGATTATTGGAAGGCGGTGGGGGAACGTGCATACATGAAGGCACGTAGGGCATAAGGAGAAACTCACTGACTTCTTTACTACTAAAGTCCAGTGGCATCATGAATCCTTTGATCACAATTTCTTTACCCAAAATCTCTTTGATTTCTTTGGAGGCAATGGGCTTCTTGCCTTTTTTTGATTCCTCAAAGGAGGGCACGACGAGCTTACTCAAGGTCTGCCACTCGATTTCCTTAGTCTCGCTCTTATTCTCAGGCTTGGACTTGGCTTGAACATGAAAGCTAGCGACCAGAATTGAGGCGAGAATAAGAAAGGCTTTCATGTGGACTCCAAGAGAAAGGATGAAAATATTCTAGAGAAAATGCGAACTAATGGCAAATCGCTTGAGCTACTCACCATCGACGATGGTGCGCATCAAGCGCTTATCTTGCGAAGTATCTTCGTATATCTCAAAGTCTAGCCGCGAGATTTCGCGCCCGTCTTCGGTCTCAACGCTTACGCGCCAACTGCCAGGCGTGTAATTTTGTTTATAGGCGTATCCCCGGTGACCCTCGCTACGTCCGCCATTGATGGTGAGAGCAATGCGATCACTAGTGACCCAACCTTTTTGGTAGGTTTGCCAGTGCAGAATTATTTTCTCCTGCACGCCACCTGGTGCAAAAATGCGAGCAAAGACATAGACCTTATCTCCGGGACGCGCTTTAAAGTTTTGATCTCCCGCTTGCCAAAATTTCCACGCCGGGCGCTCGAGTGAGAGGTAGTAGCGGGGGTAGTCCTTTTCAACGTGATGGTAGATTCCCATCTCCTGCACCGCCAACGGGGCCGGAGGAATCACTTTAAAGATATTGGCAAAGACCAAAAGGAGCGTCATGGCAGCCGCGGGGATAATCCATGACTTCTTCATTTTCTCAAGTTCTAGCTTTTTACAAAGTAGATAGATCAGTAGGGCAAGAACTAAGACCCCAGAAATAATGGCGTACCAGAAGACCATGCCAGAGACACTGCCAAATACCAGTGGATAGAAAAGAATAAAGGTGCAGTGAATGACTAGCGTGAGGAGCGCCACTTGGAGGGCGCCTTCAAAAGAGCGCGCCCACTTAGTCTCATTAAAGAGCAAAAGACCCACCATAAAGAGCATAAAAGCCAGAGAGGAGATGAGGCTTGCTGACTTAAAGAAAAAGAGCGTGTAGGAAGACAGTAGCGCCCCTAGAGCAAAGTGGATGATATCCTGGGTGTAGGTGCCTTCACCTTTTAAAGAATCGCGGATGATAAAGCCAAGTGCCACACACAGGTAGAGTGAGACTGGGATCAAGGTCGAGAGCGTGTCAATGCGATCTAATGTGGCTATATCAAAGACGAAGCCCAGGATGAAGAAGATCGCTGGTCCATAAACTTCAAGCACGCGGTGAACGATGGCCGGGGCCCGCAAGAGTGGAATCATGACGACTTTCTCTTAATAAGTGAAACGTTGCAGTCAAAATGAGCAAGACTAGCGCCTTTGCCGGCGAGAAAGTCTAGAGTGCGCTCCCAGAGGGGGTCACTTTTTTCTGGACCGATAACGAGCACCTCCTCTTCCCCATGATCTCTGAGCCATTTCCAAAAATCGTAGACATTACTTTGGTAATAGAATGTGGGAAGTACTCCCTCGCCATCTCTTTGGGGCAATTGAAAAGGGTGTTGGCCCTCGAGCTCTAAGCGAGATTTATGGGTAATATCAATAATCTGTTCGAGGACGCTATTAACTGAGTTTTCACTGCCGGGAAGTTTCCTCGCCTCTTTAAGCTGTGATTTAATATCGCCCATATAGCGACTGGCCTCTTTTTCAAACAGATCTTTTTTAAGATTTTCTTCTTGAAGCTTAAGTCCAAGTTTTTGTGCCTTGGGGATTTGAATATTTCCCAATTTGTTTGGAGCTTCAAGTGCGCTAATTTCTTTCTTGGCCTTGCCCAAGGTCTTTTGAGTGTAGGAGATTTCCTTCCAGGCCTCATCAATTTGCTGATAGCCCTTTTCAACTTCGTTAAAGCGCTGAACGATATCTTCTTGCTCGCTCTTTAGGCTATGCCAGCTCTCGCGCAGACGATCGCGCTCTTCTTTAATCGATTTTTGGGCATAGGAGATGGCCTTCCAAGCTTCATCAATCTCAATGTGTTTATTGCTGTATTCTTTTACTTTTTCAAAGAATTCCTCTTGCTCACGGGCGAGGTCACTCCATCCCGTCTTAAGCTTTTCTCGCTCTTTAATGACCGCGGCCACAACTTCCGTCGCGTCACCATAATGCTCGGGATCCTTTGGGGTCAGGGCGTACCAAGCGGTGCGAATCTTGCCACCGATATCGCGCTGAGAGTGGAGTTCATCTTCAATGAGATTTTGCCACTTCTCCCATTCACTTCTCATATGCTTGAGTTCAATATCCATCTCACGCTTCATCTGTGAGAGGTCCTTGGCGTCTAAGGTCTCGGTGCCGGCCTTGACAAAAAGTTCATCGATACGGGCACTGGCCAGCCTGAGTTCATCTTGAAAATTCTCGGTTCTCTCACCCATGCGCGCGCGCAGCTTAGTGATCTCTTCATTGAGGGCGTAGTCATATTCTAAGAGGGCATGAATATTAAACTCAGGTCCTTTCTTTGAAATGATTAAGAGGTTCATCATGGCATGATCACGACGATTAAAGGGCGAGACAAAGAATGCGCGGTAAAAGAGGTTTATGAGGGCGCGAATTTCTTCCCAAGCTTTGGCAAGTTTCAAGACTTCTCTCCCTTGAGCGTTTTCTTGTGAACTCCGTTCCAGAGCTTATTAATTTCCATATGAGGACAGTACTGACAAAAGGTCCACTCTTGGTCTTTGGTAAAGAACTGCTCTTCATCGATGCGCTTGAGTTTATTTCTAAAGGCATCAAAACGCTCTGAAAACCAAATGCGATCGAGTACGAGCCCGTCATTGGGAAAATTGTAGGGAGAGACACAGCAAGGCAGAACTTTTCCCTCTACATCAATGCGAAGATAATCAAAGCCGATATAGCATTTGTTTTTCTTATAAAAATTGACGGGAATCTGTTTATTGAGAATTCCAAGATCAAGTCCCTCTTCTTCATTTTCATTTGAAATGCTAAAGAGCTCCATAGGTCTAGTGATAATCTCTTGATTGGAGGCCGGGCGATCATAGGGCAGAGACGGGTTAAAGAACTTAACTTCGCTATAATTTCTCTCAAAGGGACGTGGGCGCGTGCGCTTGCCACCTACATAGTCAGCGAGCAAGAGAAAGCGCTCGAGACACTCTTTGACTTGAGACTCAAAGGGGCCGTACTTCTCATCTACGGCGCGCAGTTTTTCTTCATTACTGGCCAGCATCTCATCGAGCCATTCACTGCCGTTGAGACCAATGCCAAGCACCGCTGCGAAGTGAACGGCCAGACGAATGTGGCGCAGATAATCGAGCTCAAGCTCTTTGGGGATGAGATATTTTTCAGTTTCGCGCTCGTGAATCTGCATGGGCTTAAAGTAGACGTTGAGGGCGCCCACATCTCGAGCGAGCGCGATAAAAAGCGGCATCTCCTCATAGTTGAGGATATTGACCACACATTGAAGCCACAGGCCTATCCCCTTGTCGTGTTCAAGGGCGTAGTCCGTCGTGTGGCGCAGATCTTCAAGTAGCTTGTGAAAGGTGCGCTCACTTTGACCTGGTCTCGTTTTGACGTAGGTCTCAGGTGTCGCCCCAGAGATATTGATGATGAAAAAGAACTTATGGGGATCGCGCGAACCCAATTCACTCAACGCAGTGATTTGATCTTTTGTAAAAAAGCTATAATTAGATAGGACTGAAACTGGAAAATTGCGGGCGCGGGCGCGACTGACAATTTCCAGAAAACTAGGGTGACTTGCAGGGTCTCCAACGCCACCAAACTGGATAAACTTCACAGACTCGGGAAGGTGTTGGAGATAATTTAAAACCACGTTTTCGTCTTGGCGTTTGCGCAAAAAGTCTTGGTGAAAGACGTTGCCGGCCAGCCGATCTTTAACTTCTTTTGAGTGGGTGCCGCAAAAGACACAGTCGTGATTACAAGAATTGGACAAGTCGATGTCGATGTAGCGCGGGCCTCCAAACTTATTTTCTAATTTGATGTGCCAGCTCTCACTCTGGGGGTGCTCTGGAGAGATGTAGAGGCGCACCTTTTTTTCTGAATACATTTGATAGAGCTCAAGTGCCTCTTTAATGGCGTCGGCATCTTCAGTTAGTTCGAGTTTAAAAGGATTTAAAATGATATAGGGCACCTGAAACTTGGCATAGAGAGAGAGGGTGCTAAAGAGCAGTGGCAGTCCTTCACGTGTGAGGACCAGCTCTGGAATGAGTTCAAAGCGGTTGATGAGCTCGGGCTGAATCATTTTAAAGAGCAGTCCCGGCAGCGAGCGGTCCGTTAAACCAACGAAGCGCCAATTCTTAAAGTCGCTGGCCTCCGGTGAAATCTCAGTGAGGCGCTGGCGAATGATGAGCTTCTTAACTCCTAGCTCGGCGAGCATTTCAAGATCGGGGCTGCCAAGGGCCTTTTGATCTTCGAGGACGACACTAATATTTGAAGTGCTCTCAAGCACCGCACTCACCAACTCGCGGCGTGTGGAGTGAGTGATGGTCTCGCCAAAATAGAGGACCACATTTTCATGTGGCAGAAAATGAGCGACGTCGAAATTTTTAAAGTTTCGCACTTCATAGGGATTTTGGATTGAATACCATTTCACTAGTTGATCACCGAAGTTAAATAAATGACTGAATTTATTATCCCTAATCTCGGGCCTAACTTCAATGAAGGAGTGAGCTTTTTTAGAGATTGATGAAAGTGGCCACAAAGAGGCTGTACTCTTCATCGCGAACCACAGTGGGTGAGTTTTCTACTTCACTTCCATAGATCCTCATGCCCGGGCCAAAAATAGTTGAGAGGTTGTCTGTGTGCTTAAACATGAAGTTGAGTCCGATATTATAGCTCCAACCCCCACTTGGATTGTACTGTGGGCGCTCTGGCGTGACTTCATCTGGGCGCACACCGTAGTAGTAAGATAAAAGCTTTTGACTCATGTATTCGGCGCCAATTTTCACCGAGGGAAAGACACTGGCGCTAAAGAGTGGGGGAAAGCGCTGAGTCCAGGAAAAGTCGGAAACAGTTCCATTGGAATCATGATCAATATCTTTCTTTATGCTTGCGTTAAAGGAGAGGATTCTCAGTCCCGCACCGGCAAAGAAGCCGGCCTTGCGTTTGGCCATGCCCAGGGCTTCATAGTTACTGCCATAGCGACTGAGGATGGCCGAGACTCCAAAATTGCGGTTGCCATAAGGAGTGATCTCTAAGCCGCGACCACTTATTTTGGCCGGGCCCCAGGCAAAGCTAGCAAAGGGAACGGGAACTACAATGGGATTACTATCTTCTGAATCGTCGATATTGTCCTTGCGAATATTGGTTTTGATCGCCACAGCGCCACCAAGGCTCATTTGAAAACCGCTGCGATCACGCTCCTGAGCAAGCACTGGAGAGTGGACAAGAGAGGTGCTAAAGGCGCACAGGAGAAAGAATATTTTTATCATGAAGAAATATTAAGGGAGGGCTAAGACTGCGTCCAGTCCTTTATCTGGGCCATGCAAAGAAATGGGCCTTCACTTTTGTGCTCAAAAGAGCGCAGGATAATTTTTGAGATGAGGGAAGTGAGAAAGTCGCTAGAGAGACAGAGTATTTTCCACATCGCTTGACTCCTTTTTTTTCATTTTAAGAAGGCCCAAGGCAATCGTCTCATTAAGCTCAGTATAGATTTTGGTTAGGAAATAATTGTGATCGCTGGCCGCGAGTGCGGCCAGCACGGGGTAGACTAGCCAATAGTACTTACTTTGGGAACGCGCTTGTCCTTGTACTTGCTGTGTTCTTTAGAAATCTGGGCCTCTAGCTTATCAATCACTTGATCAAAAGTGTGATAGAGGTTTTTATCTGTGGCCTTGGCCACATAGTGCTCACCTCTGTAGTGCAGGCGGGCCTCAGAAACTTGGAAGTCATTCTCTACCCAACTTACCCAATTGAGCTCTGACTCTGGTCCGAGAAGTCGCTCAAGCTTAGTGCTTTTTGACAAAATCTTCTCATCAAGAGCGTCAGTGTGGTCAATATTGCGAAAGGTGATAGTAGTTTTCAATTCTTTATCCTCCTGCGGCTATCCTCTATTGGATGCTTAATTATTGTATACCGCTTTAGTCGCAGAAGCGATGCTATCTAAGTTATGTTAAAAGCTGACATGAATCACTTCCATCCATTGAATTTCAGGTACAAATGGGGATAGACTGACTGTCGGACTCAATATTCCAAGGATAATTATGCCAAGTGTTAAACAGACGCCTGAACCTCGCAAAAATCTTAGTTGGTCGCCACTGATGTGGTTGGTTATTTTTGCGTTCTCGGCGTACGTGTTCACCCTCACTTCTGAAAAGCCGAGTGAAAAGGTTTCCTATACTCAATTTAAGGAAAATGTACGCAGCGACAGGGTGGAAAAAGTAAAGCTCACCAGTGAGAGTGCGGTAGTCACAGCAACTGACAAGAGTGTTTATCAAACGGGACTCCCAGTGATCGAAGATCCCGAGCTCATGGGTTTATTGGAAAAACACAAAGTAGAAGTTTTTGCTGAGAGTGAGCGTCCCTCGACGATGATGACCGTTTTGATCAATCTACTGCCTTGGGTGTTGATCTTTGGTTTTTTTTATTGGAGTTCGCGCCAGATGAACCGCCAATTGGGCGGCAAAGGCGGCATGGGCGGCGGTGGGCTCTTTCCCAATAAGGGACTCGAGCGCAAGTTTGAGGCTTCTAAGGCAAAGGCCACCTACGATGATGTCGCCGGCTGTGATCAGGCCAAGGCCGATCTTCAAGAGATTATTGAGTTTATGCGCGAGCCAGATCGCTTTAGTAAGATGGGGGCCAGTCTGCCGCGCGGGGTGCTCTTAGTCGGGCCTCCAGGGACTGGTAAAACCTTACTGGCCAAGGCGACGGCGAGTGAGGCGGGAGTTAATTTCTTTTCTATTAGTGGCTCAGAGTTCATCGAGCTCTATGTGGGCATGGGGGCCAGTCGCGTGCGCTCACTGTTTGAGCGCGCTCGCTCTGAGGCGCCTTCGATGATTTTCATCGACGAAATTGATTCGATTGGACGCGCCCGCGGCACGGGCCTAGGTGGTGGACACGATGAAAGGGAGCAAACGCTCAATCAAATCCTCGCCGAGATGGATGGCTTTGATACCGGTGAAGCGGTGATTGTCCTTGCCGCCACGAATCGTCCCGATGTGCTAGATAGTGCCTTGGTTCGCCCTGGACGCTTTGACCGTCAGATTACAATTGATCTTCCTCACAAAGAAGCGCGCGAAAAAATTCTTGGCGTTCACGTGAAGAAGGTTCCCCTCGATGCAGATGTCTCCCTTGAGTCACTGGCCCGGGCCACAGTGGGCTTTAGTGGCGCCCAACTTAAGAACTTAGTCAATGAAGCCGCTCTATTAGCAGCGAGATCAAAACGAGAAAAAGTGACCAGTGTCGATTTTAATGAAGCTCGCGATAAAGTTCTGCTGGGAAATCCGCGTGAAGAGAAGTTTACCGATCACGATAAAAAGGTGACTGCTATTCACGAGGCGGGACACGCCTTAGTGGCGATGGCCACTAAAGGTGCTGATCCAGTGCGGAAAGTGACGATTATTCCCAGAGGGCGTGCCCTTGGCTTTACTGAGCAAAGTTCAGAAGAAGATCGCTACAATCTCACTCGCAGCTATATCTTAGGTCAGATTGATATCCTCTTTGGCGGAAGACTTGCTGAGGAGCTCGTCTATAATGAGATTACGACCGGTGCTGAGAGTGATCTCAAGCGCGCGACTAAACTTGCAAGGAAAATGGTTTCTCACTGGGGAATGAGTGACAGCTTTGGCCCCCAGGCCTATGACCAAGGGAGCGATCATCCTTTCTTAGGTAAAGAGCTCACTAGCGCAAAGGACTATAGTGAGTACACCGCCAAGCTCATTGATGAAGAAGTAGGGCGCATTCTCAGAGAGTCAATGGAGCGTGTGCGTGCGACACTTAAGCGCCATCGCAACGTGCTGGAAGAAATGGGAGATCAGCTCTTTGATAAAGAGCTTCTTAACGAGGGCGATGTCAAAGAATTTTATCACAAGGTGGTGGCACCCGCTTAAGGGCGAGAGAGCAGGCGAGTGGCCTCTTCGGCGATAAAGTCGGTCTCTTCGCGGTCACAACTCACCTGGCTCACAACGCAAATGCGGTGCAAGCCTTCGTTTTTAAGCGTCTTACTCTTACTGACTAGAAGAGAGATATCAATGAGATCTTGATCGCGCAGTGCTACTCGCCGTGGGAGCACTGAGACGATGGCCCCCGCTGCGGCCCCTGCTCTTAATGTTTCAAAGCTATCGCTCAGAATGCTGGGGCGACCTAAGTTAAATTGTTTGAGAAACTTTGAGAAATAGAGCGGTAGTCCGTCTTTGCCCGGGGTCAGAGAGCCTAGGCCATACTCATCAATCGCGCGGGCCCCGCGCTGGGCTATCGGGTGGTTTTTGGCCACATAAAGCCCAAGCTTATCTTCAGCAACATCTTTAACATAAAAGCGCGACAGATCATCCACTTGAGCAATGAGTGCGCTACAAAGTTCGCCCTTTCTCACCATCGTCAATAGACTTGAGGTCCTAGAAACTCTCAGCCCCAGTCGCATGTTGGGTAGTTTTTGCTTGAGCGAGTGCAAGAGGCCAGGAAGTAGATCGATGGCAATACTTTCATAAGTTCCAAAGTTAAGCCAACTTATCTCTGGCACACTTTCACTGCTCATATCTTTGAGACGCTCAAAAGCCTCAAAAGCAGGTCTTACAATTTGAAGCATCGAAAGCGCATCCTGAGTAGGGGCAACAGAGCCTTTTTCTCGAATGAGTAGTGGCTTTCCATAGGCGCTCTCAAGTGATGTGAGAGTCTGTGAGATGGCACTCGGAGAGACGCGCGCGACCAGCGAAGCCTTCTTAAGACTTCCTTGTTGAATCACTAAATCTAAGATCCAGAGCTTTTTAATTTGGTCGACATTTATATCTCGTGCCATAGGGCGAGACTTTAGCATGCATTGTGAAGAGTGAGTATCAAAAGTGATCATTTGTAGTTTTTTCCTTGTCGGGGGCTGGGCAGAATTTATAAATAGCTAGAAAAACGCTCGTGCACAATGTTTAGTAATACTTAATTGCGCGTTTAGTTATTCTAATCAAGACACCCGCCCTCATTCCCTTTAGATATTGAAGTAAGCGAATAGACGCTTTTAAAAAAAGGGAGTCAATTATGAATATTTCTTATCCTAAAACTTGGGGGCTAGTGGGACTCATCCTAAGCCTTCTTTTGAGCGTGAGCTCTGCTTATGCTCAAGCTGGACGCAATGTTGCTGAGTACAATCTGACCAGAGGAGTTGGGCTTAAAGGTTTTGATCCCGTCTCTTTCTTTCCTGAAGGGGGCTCCACTGCGATGGCGGGCAATAGTGCCATAAAGTACGAGCACCTAGGTGTGACCTATCAATTTGCAAGCGAAGCCAATAGGGAAACATTTATTTCCAACCCTAATAAGTATGAGCCTACTTATGGCGGATTTTGTGCCTATGCCATGGCCTCTGGAAGTAAAGTCGATATTCGCACTGAGTTCTATACCATTAATGGCAATCGCCTTCACTTCTTTGTGAGTGCCAGGGCGAAACGCAACTTTGACCGAGATATTGAGAGCTTTGAAGAGCGCGCTGATGGCCACTGGATGAGAATCTCTGGAGAATCACCACGCTTTTAGTAAATGAAAGGTTCACCTCAGAATAAATGAGTAATGAAATGAAAAAAATAATGATGGTCCTACTGACAGTGATTGTCGCTGCTTGCGGAAATTATGAAGAAACTAAAGGGTTTGTAGAAGTTGGTAGTGCCAGACTTGATCGAACAAAGAGCATCTCATTTAAAGAGGTGAGTGAGCAAATTTTTAAAAGTAAGTGCACCAGCTGTCATATTCAGTACGAGAGCTATGCTGGGGTGGTCAATGAGCTTGGGGCGATTAGAAGTGCAGTGGCGAGCAATCGCATGCCTAAGAATATGCCCGCCCTCAATTCAGCTCAGAAAGAGCTACTCTTTGCTTGGATAGATGCCGGTGCACCTCAGGGGGGGAGTGTTGATAGTGGACCAATTGATCCTGTTCCCCTTGTTCCCACCTGGCAGTCACTCTCATCGAAGGTGTTCTACCCAAAGTGTACCTCTTGCCACAACCCAAATGGTGAGGCGAAGTTTCTTGATCTCTCAACTAGGCAAGCCTGGTTTGATGGGCGAAGTAGAGATTTTGGAGGAATTACTTTGCTTGACTTTGATCATCCCCAAGAGAGCTATCTGTTAGAAGTGATTAACGACCCCTATGAACCCATGCCACCTCTTTGGTCTAATATTGCTCAACTGACAGAGGAAGAAAAAGAAGTGCTCATCGAGTGGATTAGAAAAGGCCTACCCTAGGTCAAAAATAAAGGCGTAAAAATGAAAAGTTTAATAATTCTGTTTGTCTTAAGTCTAAATGTTGCTCTGGGTGCGACCTATGAGCTAAAACCCGCAAGTGAATCGGTGCGCTTTCGCGCCAAGGGTGTGCCCTCTTTTATTGCGATAGAGGGCAGTGGAAGTGGGCTAGAGGGTGTCATCGAGCAAGTTGGAAATATGATTCGTGGCGAGCTTGTCTTTGAACTCTCTTCTGTCACGACTGGAATTGAGCTGCGCGATGATCATTTAAAAAATAAGTATCTCAATATTAGTCAGTATCCGCATGCGAAGCTGACCTTAAAAGAAGAGCAGACAATCACCGAGCAGGGAAAAATCCAATTTAAGGCAATCCTCGGTCTTCATGGTGTCGAGCGCGAAATCCATGGGAGTGGATTCCTGGCCAAAGATCGACTAACAGCGCAGTTCGCGCTCAATCTTTCTGACTTTCAAATTGAGATTCCTAGCTTTCAAGGAATCACTGTCGCGCAAGAAGTCCTCATTGAAGTGGACGCCCCACTTTTAGCAAAACAAAATCAAAATTAGGGATCACCATGTTTCGCTTTTTTATCCTCACCTTCCTGATCTTCTCTTCAATTCCCACGGCCCAAGCCTTTGTGGAGAATGTGACTCATGGATACACCAATTGCATGGCCTGCCATGTCTCTCCGACGGGAGGAGATCTGCTGACAGACTATGGTCGCTCACTTTCAAAAGAGCTAATGAGTACCTGGGGCTGGAAAAACTCAGAGCTTCCACTCTTTGGTGCTGTTAAAAATACTAAGTGGATTAAAGTTGGGGGCGATTACCGACATATTCAAACTCACTTTGAAAATGATCAGATTAAGCGCGGCACTCAATTTGAAATGCAACGAAATATTGAGCTGGGTGTTGGTACTCACGAACTGATGGTGGTAGGGACATTTGGCGCTCAAGGCGGGCCTACTGGAACGCCCAATAAAGGAGAGTTTCTCTCTGAGCGTCACTATCTTCTGGCCATGGTGGGTGAAGGGGCGTATCTGCGTGCGGGAAAGTTTCGCTTGGGAGTGGGACTAAATGATCCAAACCACACCCGTCTCACCAAAGCTCCACTTGGCTTTGGCGCGGGCAGTGAATCCTATATTCTCGAATTTTCAAAGTTCACGCAAACCCATGAGTTCTTTGTTTCGGCCAGTCTGGGAGAATTTAAAGAAGGGGCGAGCACTCGTGATGAGCGCTCACTTTCATTTAAATACTCGCACTACATCTCTGGAAAAAATAAAATTGGGTTGAGTCTTCTTAACGGAGTCGCTCGAACTCAAACCAGGCAACTCTTAGGGCTAGATGGCGTCTTTTCACTTTCTCAAAGAGGTATTTTTAAGTTTGAAACCTTCTACGAACGCTCCCATGTAAGGACGCGGGCGAACCCTGACAAGGATCTACTGGCGCATACAATGACCTTAGGGCATCAAAGCTTTAAAGGATTTATGCCATATCTTGTAAATGAACTTCTTCAGCGCGACTTGGCCGAGAAGAGGAGTTTGCAAGGCACTTATGGGGTGGGGCTGCAATGGCTGCCAATCCCCCATATTGATTTACAATTTGAGTATAAAAAACAATTTAACCGCTCGGTGAGTATTTCTCGCAGTGATCTGGCCTGGGTGGTTGGGCACTTCTATTTATAAATCAATGCAAAGGATTCATTCTGGGGAAGTTTGAAATGCTCATTAAAACTTCCCTTGTCTAGAAACTGACTTAAAAAGCTCTGGTACTTGGCCATGATTTTCTCATGCTCCCCACTATCAATCATCTTTTGAAACTCTTCATCAAACTTCTTTTGGAGGTTTTCATCTTTTAAAGAGACAACTCTTGGAGCGGATGGAATCATCGCTAAGCAGGTAAAATCATCGGGGCGATTTCTGATTTTATTTGAGCGTTTAAGCTCTTGGGAATAGTAGCGAAAGACCAGAAAGTCCGAGAGAATGAAGGTTGTTCTTCCCATTAAGAGAGTGGCCACGAGGGATTTTTGATGGGGGACTTCATGATAATTGGGCAGACTTGAAAGCCCTGGGAGCTGCTCTGCAAATGTCGTCGCTGCCCCTTGAAACCCAGTGAGTACTATTTTTTTATTGGCCTTGAGCGCCTCGTAAAAGCTCTTAAAGTCTTTGTATTTTGTGTCCGCTTTTATTTCCCCAATAAGGCAATTACTAAACTCAACAATACCCTTGGTATGGTAGTAGCCGTTAGTGAGAAAATCAGAAATATTGACGGCCCCATCAAGTCTGCCTTTACCCAGCTCTTGAATGGCCCGATTATTAGTCATCGTCTGCCAGTCAACTCGCTGGCCGATTCTCGCCATTACTTTAGTGACGATTTCAACTTGAATTCCAGGTAGCCCATCCACTTTTTCTGCGAGCATATTGTAGGGTGGGACAGAATTACTGATGGAGAGCTTGAGTGTTTTAGGAAGATCGCGACTGTTCTTGCTCCAGAGATTTGAGCTGGTAAGAATTAGGCAGATTGGAATGAAGAGAGCATACATTTTCATGGCCAAAGAATATCACAGACCTGGCCCAGCTCAGAGAAATTAAAACGGGGTAAAATCCTCTTACAACTAAGAGGATTTTATTTGAAGGGAAGAGCTATCTGCGATCAAAGACAATACGTGTAGTTGCGCTAGCGCATGCCTGTGCTTGAGCGCTTTCTTTCAAAGTAATGGCCACGTAGCGAAATCCACGTCTTGAAGCTTCATAGGCGACACTGGAAAATTCTGCGTCGAGCCATTGACGGGTGGTTTCACACACTTGCGTTTCTGACTCGGCCACTAATTGCGAGTATGAAAAGTCTAAGCGCTTGGTCTCGCGGTTGCGATCAAAGAAGACACCATAAGTACAGAGTGTTCCCACTTCGCTGGGGTAGGTCAGCTCAATTAAAAAGTGATTGAGTTCTTTATCGGCCGAGAGTTGGAAAAATGAAATCTCGCGCGCTTCATACTCTAGGGGAGCATTTACGTACTCGTCTTCTGGGCCAAAAGAGCCACAGTCATAGCCATCGGCCGCTGCCCGAAAGGTTGTACCCATGGGGAGTTTGAAAGTTTCGGCTTGGGTGGCAAAGGAAGTCGCAATAATGATAGTTAGAATTAATTTATTTAGTGTTGTCATCTTGAACCCCTGTTAAAAACGAATTGTGGCCTTCACCCCATATGTTCTTGGTAAGGCGGGTGAAGAAACATAGGTGCTAAGACCTGTGTAGTAGTAAGCTTGGCTTTCATATACTTTGTTAAAAGCATTGTCCATGTAGACAAAGAAGGAGTAGCGCTCTTTATCAAGACCTGCTCTTACATTCCAGATCCCATAAGATCCCATCTTTGTGAGGTTGTTATTATCTCCATAGCGACTCCCTGTGTATTTGTAGGTCAGTCTAAAAAAACTTACCCCATTGATAGCCGCGAGGTAGCGTGAGTATTGGGCATAAGAGCTCCCACTCCATGTCGGAATGTTGGCCACTCGTGCTCCTTTGCCGTTGACTACACTTCCATTGAATGTTGACTCTTCTTTAAACTCAGTGCTCAAGTAGCCTAAGTTGAGGCCAAAATCTATATCCCTAGAGAGCTTGTATTCACTTTCAAATTCAAGCCCATAGATATCTGTATCTATATTTGAGTAGTAGCTCAGGTTGGTGGATGGATCCTTCGAGCGTACCTGCTTATCTTGAATGTCATCATAGAAAATAGCGGCGTTAAGACGAAGTTTGTTCTGAAGTAGTTTGGACTTCATTCCTAGCTCGTAGGCGATGGAAGATGAGTCATCATAAGCTTGCTGGTCGGAGGCCAGAGAGTTGTAGTTGTTAAATTGATAAGAAGGAAAGCCACCAGATTGATACCCTCGAGTGACCGATAGATAGGTGTTGATATTCTTAGTCGTTTGATGACCAAGGGCCATCTTAGCACTGTAGCTCGTGTACTCTTCTTTGCTGTGTTGCTCATAGTAGCTCAGTCCTGTGGAAGAGTGTAGCGAGTTGAATTTCTTCTGATCGTTAATTAATCTAGCACCAAGTGTCACAGAAAAGTTTTTAGGAAGCTTCTTGTTGATCTCTCCGAAACCAGAGAGGTTTGTGCTCTCAAGTTGAATATTTTGTGAAATAATAAATGGCAGAGTCATGCCTCTTGAGGTGTTAACGTAACTGATTAGGCGATAGTTACTTTTTGAGAAGTTTACCCCACTCGTCCATGAAAAATTGTCATCTTTATTAGAGAGTCGAGCTTCACCAAAATATTGACGATCATACTCACGGACATCGCGAAAGAAGAAATTCGGATTGTTGATATAAGTATTAGCGAGCCCCGTACCAACTGCTGAGACCAGATAGTCATAGGTGATATAGTAGTCTGCTTCATCATATTTCACTTGGAAATCGTGGTAGTTAAAGGCTGCAATAGTGGTGAGAATCACTTCACCAAAGTCTTTTTCTGCTCGAAGTGAGGTGGTAATTAAGTGGTTGTCATATCCTGGAAGTATATCCTGGCCAGTTTTAGGATATCCCTCACTCACATTTCTTGCAACAATCAGTGGATCAGTACCTTCTTCATCTTGAAGACCAAACTTCCAGGCCAGCTTGAAGCTTTCACTGGGTTTAAAGAGTAGAGTATTATTGCCGGCAAATACATTCATATCACCCAGTTCACGATTTTGAAGAGTGTCGTGAATGTAGCCACCACGCTCTTTATATTTGAGGGTGAGACGGTTGGTGAGCTGGTCGGAAAAAACTCTAAAATTTGTGCTTCCAGTAATGGCCCTCGTATCAAGGTTGCCATATTCCCCAACAATTTTGTGCCCTTCACTCACTGAAGGATCTTTTGTTTTTATATTAACGGCACCACCCATGGTATTTTTTCCAAAAAGAGTTCCTTGGGGGCCTCTAAGAACTTCAATGCTCTCTACGTCGATGAGCTCATTATCAAAACCGTAGCGTGGTAATGGAACTTCATCCAGATAAAAAGAGACAGATATCTCTTCGGGAAGATTTGTATCTTGAGAACCTTGCCCTCTGATATAGGGGGTGATGTAGCGACCAGAACTAGAGCCAATGATTGAAAGGTTAGGTGTCAGGTCGGCTACGTCTCTGACGGAATCAATGCCAGCATCCTCGATCTTTTTCTCATCAAAGCTAGTCGCTGAAATTGGAACTTCTTGCAGATTTTCCTTTTTCTTACGGGCCGTCACGATGATGTCACCCAGCGATTCTGCTTGGGTTTGATTTTGGGCACTGGCCTCTAGAGTAAGTGTGAGGGCGAGCAAAGAGACGAGAAACTTATTCACGAGAAATTCTCCAAAGGTGTTAACTATTTGTTGGCAAGCTTAGTGAGCCACGCCAGGGCCTGTGCTTCAGAGCGGGTGACGAGGTAGGGACAAGGCATGGCCAATTTCATCGCCTTGCTCTCAAGTTTTCCAAGTAATCCGGTTTTGGTGTTAACCCGCGCGTAACCAAGACACTTCTCTTTTAAAATGGGCTTGTGCTCGCGAAACCATTTGGTGAGCTTGCGCTTATTTTCTTCTGAGAAACCGGCCTTGCCTTCAGTGTAGAAGATGAGACCAAAGCGCTCACCTGAAACCAACTCATCGAGCGCCCTAAAAAACTCCGGAGCATCCTCAGGAACTTTGGGATCGACGATATTGATCTTGTGTAGACCGGGCGCTAAAAGGGCTCTTTCAAACACGATAAACTCTCACTGACGTTGTTGTGGCCTAGTTATATGAGAGTTAGTTTGATATATCAAACATTAATTTTGCTTTTTTACTTTGTCCCGTAATTGATGAAGTTGGGCACACTATTTTTTGTTTGAAAATGCTCTCGGCCAAGGAGTGAATTGATCACTGTTGCTGAGCGCCAGGCCATGAGACTGGTTTGCGGCTCGGCAATACCGTGACCGTGGCGACTAAAATTGAGAGCGAAAATCTTATTGCGCTCGCCGCCCCTCCACTTAAGTGAGAAGTCGGGGTTGAAGTTAAAGCGCCCAGAGAGATCAAATGATATGAACTCTCTTAAAGGGGCGATAAGTTCTGGTACAACACTTTCAAAACCAGTTGCGAGCACCACCACATCGGCACTTAGGACTTCGTTGGTTTGATAGAAGCGGTTTTTAATCTGTAGCTCATAAGAACCCTGCTCCAACCCGACTCCTTCCATGCGACGGTAGGGTAGAATCTCAATGGCGCGCTCATCTTTTAAAATATTTTTTAACTGATAGAGGTCGTTATAGAGCTGGGTGAGGTATTCAGGCGTATTGCCATCACTGGCGAGCTTTTGATAGCTGGTGATGGGAGCTTTGGCACTTGGGTCGAGTTTAAAAAACTCATCGACATATTGGGGAGTGAAATACTCATTAGTAAAGGGAGAGTTGTCCAAGGGCTCAAGGTTGGCGCGGCTAGTGACGATTTTAAGAGACTCTACTTTCCCCCATTTTTCGTTTAGGGCGTTTCTAAAAACCTCTACTCCGGTTTGTCCGCCGCCGATGATGACCACGCGCTTATTTGTGAGATCAACTGTTGCGAGCTCTTTTGATTTCGCGTGAAAGAGGTTTTTGCCTAGAAAAGGCTTTGCGCATTCAGGAACACGGGGAATAAGTCCAGTTCCCAGACAGAGATGGCGAGCAAAGTGAGTGCCAGCTTCAGTGTCGATCTCAAAGGCTCCCATAGATTCATTAAAAGCAACTTTTCTCACTCCACTTGAAAAACTAAGGGCGGGAGCGAGTTCGCAGGCCACCCATTGACAGTAGAGTTCAAACTCTTTGCGTGTCACACTCTGGCGCTCTGTATTCATAAATGAGTAGAAGAGGCCATTTTTTACTAAGTAATTGAGAAAGCTATAGGGGCTTGTGGGATCGGCGCCCGTTACCAGATCCTTGAGATAGGAGGTCTGCATGTAGGAGTCATTAAAGATGATCTCTGAGTGCCATTCAAAATTTGGCTTCTTTTCAAAGAATTTAAAGTTGATTTCTTTAAGGCCACTACAGAGGGCGGCCAGAGACAAGTTAAAAGGACCGATTCCAATACCGGCGAGATCGAGAATATTTGCTTTCATAGTTGCACTTCTTTGTCTTCAGTTAGTTCTTGAAGACCTAGGTAGAGAGGATTGGTGAGCTCGCTGCCAAGCTTGGGCACCGGTCTTTGCGCCGAATCGCCGTAGCCAATATCAAAGCGCACAGCATTGATGAGAACGCGCTCAAAAGTTGGGGCCAAAATATTGGGCGCCCCACCAATAGGGAATTGGTTGATATACTCGCTGAGAACTTGTGCGCCCACAGTGTAAAAGTCTAGTTCAGAGAAATTATCATACTTGGCCATGATCGAGCTTAGGTAGCGAAGAGTGGTGATAAAATGGCCAGTGTAGAGATCGTGAATGAGATAATTGGGTGGCAGCGTGGTAAGCGCGTTCATACTAGCAACGCTCTGATAGCGCTCTTTGAAATTTAAGGCCAGTCGTAAATCCCCACCAAAATCTTTAATAAAGACTCCACAGGGCCTGAAGTTTTTCAGCCGAAGAACAATATTTTGGCCGTGGGAGACAAGTCCGAGACCATGCTTCATTTGCAAGTGATAAAGGGGAGTGACGACGTGCTGGAAATAGGCCTTTAGCCACTCAGAAGGAGTGAGTTCTGAGCGCTTGATGATCTCGCCAATCAGACTCTGCCCCGAATGATCAACAAAGAGCAGCGCTCCTGTCATCAAGGCGCGTTCCTGTTTTTCCTGCGCCTTGGTGTGAGCGCTCTCTCTCCAAGTGACGCCCAGAAATTCATGGTAGCGATAGGGGGCCTCTTTCACTTGGCGGTAATGAGTGCCAGTGTAGGCAAGTCCCGCCCGTTCTTTAAGAACATCAAGACCAGATTGTGAGAGTAGGGAGTCCTCATCGGCCAGTGCTTGAATATAGTCAGAGAGTTCAACACCGGCTTTGATATAATGGCCCGGTAGTCCGCGAATGGCCGAAGTATTGAGAATGCTCAGGGGCAACTTTACATCGAGTCTTCTTTGCCGGGATAAGTTGGTGAGAGTTCTAAGAGAGACTTGTGGCCCAAAGTCGTCGCCAAAAACGCCTAGGTCTATGAGCGCACCTGTTGCAAACTCATAAGCAAACTGAATTTGAATCACGTGGTCCCACTGCCAGGGGTGAACTGGAAGGTAGTAGAAATCGCTCTCTGGAGCACTTAATTTATGGGCGCAGTCTCTTAGGCGCCCCAGCTCAGCAGAGTCCATGCACTCTAAGAGCACGCTCTCCATCGTCTCGCCAGGGGCGAAGCTCGCGGTCGCAAGATTTTTTTTGAGCGCCACCCAGTGCAGCTTAAAGCGCGCAGTGGCCTCGGGAGAGAACTGATTTGAATCTTGAACTCCCCAACCGAGGCGGCCTTTATTAAGCAGAATTTTAGGATGTCCGCTGAGGTGACTTTGAAGTTGTGTTTCTCCCATCGCAAGTAGCTCGCCGGCACTCACTTTCTCAACTTTTGCCAGAATCTCCACTTCACGCGCGAGAGTGTTACCAAGTTCTTCAAGAAAATTTCCCAGCGTGATATCACCCATTTGATGAATTTCTTTAATATCGATAAAGAATTGGGCCGCACTTAGGATTTCGGTTTGGGGCTCGCGCTCAATCGATGTCGCCTCCACCTTAAGTGAGCTCCAAATGGTCTCGCTGCCGGTAAACGTATAGCTCACCTCACCAAGATTTAAGCGATAAGTTGAGTCGGCGAGCGCTTGGGGTTTGAGGAGCTCTTCATAGAAGAGTTCCCCAATTGCTTTAGCAATGAGTTCGGCATTAGCGCGAATATAAAGGTCTCTTCTTAGGCCCAAGCATGTCCTCCACTAAAGTAGAGGTCGCGGTAGCATTGTAAGAGGGCCGCGCGTTTATGGGGGAAATCAAATTCTTTGACAAAGCGCCAACACTTAAAGGTTTCGACGTACTTAAGGACCCCTTTGTTATCAGAGCGCGGCTCGGCCGAAATGAGATAGGTGCGTGGTTCATCAAGGTAGATGAAGTGAACGGTGGCCCGCAAAATTGCATCGGTATTTTTAAAGCCTAGATAGCTCTCTTCACCTATGAGAAAGTGAAAACCGCGATCAAAGGGCATGCTGTCGTAATAGGGCCCAAGGCGATCTTCTTTCACCCAGTAAAATTCAAAATAGCCCACCGGAGTGTCGTCAATGCTGACAATCACTGGTGTGCTATGAGCGTCTTCGAGTCCTTTTGTGAGATAGGCATAGTGATCTTCGAGGCTCCCCTCGAGCTCCCAAAATTCGCTGACTCGCTTTTTGTTGTGCCATTCATTGAATTTTTTAAGATCGCGCTCTCTATCGACAACTCGAAAGGAAATAGTTCTGCCATTTGTGGGTGAGTGGCGACGGTAGAGGACAGTGCCCTCTAGAAGCTTTGGTCTTTCAGGGTGCTTGACCTCACCGGTTTGCAGGTAGCGATTGACTTGAGAGCTACTCTCTGGCGGAGTGGTCCAAATTCCAGCGAGTTCACTAAATTGGTTGCGGTCAATATTTGGGGTGGTGATCTTACTGGCAAGAAGCGCTGATAGAGGGTGGTCGAGTTCAATTAAATCGCACTTTGTTCCCAAGTAGATGGCCTCTAGCCCTGCCAGGAGCATGTCTGTATCTCTCAACTCACCCCTTAGGTGATTATCGACCAGCGTGAGAGTGGCACTTTTATATTCTGTGGCAATTTCAATTTGCCCCGATTTAAAAAGGGTGACTTCAAAGGGATGAAGCAGGTGCGGGCGAGAAAAAGTATATTTCATTTCACTAGTCATCTGATGCTCTGAGTGGGTTAGGGATTAGGTTATAAATGCTCATGGGATTAAGAATAGTGTTTTCATTGATATCTCTTAAACAGCATCCAAAATTACCTTTTTGCCAGAGCGCTTCACTTTCAAGGAGATAGTTAAGCGTGCTCAAATCTTTTGGACCTTTTTGGGCAAGGGTAATGAGAAATTCTCTTAAATCATTAATAAAAACTAATTCTTCTGCTCCAGACTGATGGGCGAGGGAGATGATTGTGTTAAACGTGCTATTGATAATGAGGTAATAACAAAAGAGCATACTGCCCATCTCAGGGCCTAGGATATTTCCATTTTCTCGCACTAAGCTTTTACACTGGTCGCTGTAGAGCGCGTGTCCCAACTCGCTGTAGCCAGTTCCCTGGCAATCTCTAAAATAACATTTTTGGGGCATTCCCTCTTGATCTAGGGTGAGTACAAGATTTTGCTGGTGAGCGCCGAGGTAGATGCCATAGTTGGACTGGGCCTCAATGAGTGGAGCGAGTACGACCTTCATAAATTGAGAAAACCACTTGCGGGCGCTCTTTTCATTAACTAGGCCATAGGCACTTTGAAGATAATATGCTCCTGATGGAGCAGGCTGGTTGAGGCTTGCCAGGACATGGGTGCGTTTGGCGCTTTCAGAATTAAAGGGATTATCGCGACAGACGACGATAGACTCGATAATAACTTTGCCTTGGCCATCTTTAAGCGAAGCATAAGCCCCTTCATAAAGCACTTCAAATTGAGGATGGGCATTTAAAAATTCCCGCCCCTTGGAGGTGTGAAAGACATCATGCACTTGCATCCCACGCACGACTTCTACTGCTTGGAGATGGCGAATGGAATTGGTTAGCCTCATGGAAAGAGAGAATTTGAGCATATAGGGCATGGACTCACTGTAGACAGAGCGCACCGAAGAAGTCGCTCTCCAACTCTCACTTTCATCGCCTTCGATAAAGCGCACATGGCCCTGGGTGATTAACTTTGCCACTCTTTCATTGGCCTCAAGGTGGCGGCGCTGCCAGGGGTGCACGGGGAGAATCTTCTTGCCGGCAGCGAGCTCTGCACTTAGGTGGGCCTTGATAAAATCACTGCTCACACTTTTATTAAGTAAAGCTAGCGTCCAGTCATCGTTAAAGTCCATTGCCCTTTCTTCGTGGAAATATTCTGGACTCACTAGTGCCCAGTGAAGCTTGAAGGCTTGCGCGTACTCAGGCGAGTAGCGAGTGAAGTCACTAGCATTTAGGCCACCACGATTTTTGGGGTAGGGATGAAAGCTGTGCCCTTGATAGAGAATGGACTCAGAGTTGATTAAGCTGAGCTCGCGCTCGTGATAGGCGGCCTCAATAAACTCACCGCAGTCAGTGAGGATCTCTTGCATAGCTTGGTTGCTGGCCAAAGCACGCGCGAGAAATTCTTCTATTCTCTGCGCGTCTGCGCTCCCTAGGGCTTGGGCCGCGAGCCCGGTGAGCCATCTTAGTGCATCACTTGGGTCCAGTGGATTTCCGCTAAGCGTGATTTCTTGGAGTTGATACTGATGGCGACCCAGACTTGAGTAGCGAGAGAGTGGGAGTACGAGAGTGTCGTTTGAGGAGTTTCTAAACTCTATTTGATTTGCGCTCACTGTGAAATCTAGGCCAATATGGCCCGCTTCACGCAAGAGCGAGTTGGTAAAACTGGCAAAGCTCTCCCGATGAATGGAGTGCTTTTGTTGCGCGGAGTTATGTTGTTCCCTCAAGCCTAACATGCGAAAAATCTTGGTTAGAATCGCTATTATGCCCGTTATACGAGGGAAAGGTTGTTATTTCAATGAAAAGTTTGATTGGTCAAACAAAGATCATCTTTTTTACTCACTTACAAAGTAAGCCTTATTGAGTTGCGCTCTCACGGGCCAAGTCACTGGTGCTTGCGGGGGTGGTTTTAATCAGCATCGCCACTACGCTTAAAATGAATAGAGAGATCAAGATCACCACCGCACTCTCAGAGAGCACGTGGAGTTTCATAGACAGAGCGATAAGACCTGCTCCCAGGGCGTAGCCCAGCGAGTGAGCGATACTTGCTAGCCCAAGTTTCTTGCCGTGAATACTTCCTTGGTGCTCGCGCTGGGTGCGGCTCACTAGGGCGAGATAGGCCGGTGGAATCAGCGCCGTCGCCACTGAGATAAAGACGACGGCGGTCCAAATTTGAGGCCTGGAAGCGGCTTGCATTAGAATAAAAGAACCAATCACCAAAGACAGTGCGCCCACCAGCACTCTGGGTCTCCAAGCTTTTCCTAGCAGCCAAATGCTTGATTGCTGCACAATAAGAGCAAGGGCACTTAGAACCAGAACAATCTTTGCCATGAGAACCGTGGCCTCATCACCACGAATTTCAAGCGTCACCTTTAAGTGATGACCTAAGAAGGTGTGAAGTATGCCCACAAAGCCCGTGAAAACGAGGGCCAGTAAAATGGGGTAGAGCGATTCTTTAATATCAATTTTCCATTTCTTTGATTGCTCTTTAAGAATTTCTTTAAAAGAGAGCGAGCTGGCCGCATCTGTAGCGCTGGTTTTAATGTTTGCAGACGAACTTAAAAAGCAGCCCAGCGCCAGTGTGAGAATCCAAATTGTGGCGCCAAAGATCATGATTTCAAAGTTTACTTTCTTAAAAAGAATGATCACTGGACCCAGAATGCGGCCTAGGTTTAAGCACATAGAGTTTCTGGTCATGACCTTGATGCGCTGGTCTTCATCGGTGAGATCGAGTTGCCAAGCTTGAGAGACGGGAACCACCGCTGAAGCTAGCAGTCCGTAGATAATTCGCGCGGCAAAGACCATGACAATTTTAGTGGTCAGACTGAGTGAGTGATTAAAGAGAAAGAGACTTGAGAGCAGGATAAATGAGAGTCCCATCCCAAACATGCCAATAGAGAGCACGCGCTTTCTACCCAGGGCATCGCTTTTGGTCGCCCAGTAGGGGCTACAGATGGCAAAAAAGAGCGAACCCACACTGATGGCGCCGATAATATTTGAAGTCGCTACTCCAGTTTGCTCAGCAATATAGGGAATGGTGGTGTAGAGAATCATCTGCACACAGCTAAAGGTGAGGGTATTGAGATAAGCAATGGCCAGTTTTGAGCGGCTTGCGGACATCAAAAGATCCTTGGCATAAAAGTGTTTGACTGATCATACTCGCCCATTGGGGGCTGTCAAAGGGTTTGTAGCGCCTTTGAGAGTGGGCACTTTTGGGAACTTAAGAAAACTAAATATCCTTCAACTACTGACTTTTAAATAACTTCTTTAGAGCATGCCGTTTCCTCCCGATAATGTTGTGATGCATTTGAGACGGCAATTTCACTCATTCACGAGAGCCTTGGTACTACTTTTTGTAGGACTTGCCCTGCTGTCGTCTTGTTCGAAAAAGGCGGAAAAGGCACAGACTTCCTTTGCACTTCATATGGCAGCGCTAAGTGCTCCGCTCTATGATCAGGGTGGGGCGATGGTCATGGGGGTAGAGCAAAAGAGCGGTCATAGCTTTTCTTTGGACGTGCGGTCTCAAGACAGCATCGATCTCACCCCGGGCTCATGGACTTTCTATGCTATTGGCTGGACTGGTTCAGCGCCACTTACAGGAACGCCTCGCTGTGATGAGTTGGCGATGGAGATTGGCAATGAGGCCACCGAAGTCTCGATGTCTCTGACAAATGCCAAATGCCTCTCGGCCGGTTTTGGCCAACTTCTTAGTTTAAATATGGTGAGCTGTGACTCAACTTCACTCGCGGCGGCAAGTTCGCTCGCAAGCAATTGCGACTCTAGTCCGGGCAGTGCTCTTAGTTATCAAGTTGAGATTTTAAATTATGATAGTGGTGCTTTGGCCACTGCAACTGGGACCAGCGCCAGCTCTTTGAGTGCCTGTCAAGATATGTCTGGAACCAGTGTGCATCCCACGCCGTGGAGTATCCCCCTCTTAGGAGCGGCCGGTTTATTTAAATTTAAGCTCAAGGCCTTTGATACTCTGGGCTGCGCAGGTAATGAGCTCACAGGGATTTCGGTTGATGGGCAGATGAGCTCACTCGATCCACTGATTGCTAAGAGCTTTGCTGACTCTAGCGAGATCCGCCTCTTTTTAAACGATTGGACGACTCCGCCAGCACCAGTCATCTCAAGTGTCTCGCCCATTGGTGGACTTGCCGGTGGTGGAGATGTCATCACTATCGCTGGTTCTAACTTTTACAATTCAACTGTGACTATCGGCGGAGTTAATTGCGTGGTGGGCACAGTGACGAGTACGAGCATCACCTGTACGACGGGTGCTGCTACTATTGGCATCTATGATGTGGTGGTCACTAATGTTGACCTGCAGGCGACCACGGCTACTTCGGCCTATGAATACGGCGCTATTCCAACTGTGACTTCTGTTACGCCAAGCTTTGGGGCGGTGAGTGGGGGAACCACTGTGACTCTCTCAGGGACTGGCTTTAGCACCCATGGAGGCGTTCCACTAATTGATATTGGAGGCGCTAACTGTGGCGGGGTCGTGGTTGTTGATCCAGCAACAATCACTTGTACAACCACGGCGGCAACTACTGGCCTAAAGATGGTGACGCTCACTACTGCTTCAAGTCTCTCCGGCAACCTTGCCAATGCTTATACCTATCAGGCCTCACCCACAGTGACTTCGCTCTCTCCCAATTACTCAAGAAGTACAGGTGGAGATACAATTAACATTGCGGGGACAAATTTTTCTAATCTGGGGGGAAGTCCGACGGTTACTATTAATGGGGTGGCCTGTACTTCTGTAGTTTATACCGACCCCACCAATATTTCCTGTACCACCGGGGCCAGTAGTAGTGGGGCCTTTGATGTCATCGTGACAAATGCCGATGGACAAAGTTCAACCGGCCAGACGATGCCACTCACGTATCAAGATCCACCGACACTGGTCAGTGTGTCTCCTTTTAGCGGCACGCTCACAGGTGGTAATACTATTGTGATTACCGGGACAAACTTTTCGGCCCTAGGGGGCGCTCCCACTGTCACGATTGATGGCAATGCCTGTACTTCAGTTGTGGTGACAGATGCGAGTACTCTGTCTTGTACTGTTCCTACCGGAACTGTCGGTCCAAAAACCGTGAGTGTCACCAATATGGATGGGCAAGTGGCCTCACTCATCAATTTCTATGAGTACAATGAAGCACCGATAGTGAGTGGCCTCTCCCAAAGCTATGCCTTTACTGCTGGCGGGGAGACCCTGACAGTGAATGGTTCTAACTTTACTAACTTCATGGGAACTCCCACCGTTACAATTGGTGGTAGTGCTTGTTCTTCAGTGACTTTTACCAGTGCAACTAGTCTTGATTGTGTTGGGACCCCGGCGCTGGCCGCCGGTACATATGATGTCGTGGTGACTAATCCCAATGGAGAGTCCTACACTTCTGTTGGCGCCATTACTTATCAAGACCCTCCAAATGTGACCTCGCTCTCAATTAACTATGGAAACCCAGGCGGGGGAGACACGATCACCGTTTATGGGTCAAATTTCTCTACAGTTGGCGGCAATCCTAACGTCACCATTGGGGGCTATACTTGTGGAGCTGTGGCATTTGTAAATACAGGTGAACTCACTTGTATTACGGGCACCGCCACGGCCGGATCCTATGAAGTTGTGGTTACTAATATGGATGGACAAGTGAGTGCGGGAGGACCTTCCTTTACCTACTTGGCGCCACCTACTATATCTTCTGTTTCTCCCCATGTTGGCATTGTTGAGTCCTCTACACTCATTACAATCTCCGGAACTAACTTTACCAATCTAGGCCCTGGTATGAGCGTGATGGTAGGTGGGATGACCTGTTCGGGTGTAAGCTTTGTAAGTGCAACGGAGATTAATTGCAACACTGATAGTTCTCTAAGTACTGGCGACTACACTGTCTCCGTCACTGGCCCTGATTCACAAAATACTTCGATGGCAAGTGCCTTTACTGTGGGGTCTTTCTATCTCGGGTCGAGTGTCAGCAAGGTCGCGCTGACAAGCTCAAACATCCTGGCCGTGGTCGATGATAATTTTGGTCTGGAACTCTACCAGGTCACGGACTACCAAACGGTCTCTGCTAGACAGGCCATCGTCTCTGGTGTTGGAACGGTCTATGATGTGGAGGCGATCTCAACTTCAATGTTCGCGGTCTTAGGTTCAAGCGGAAGTACGCTGTATCTAATCGATGCCTCAACTCCTTCTGCGCCAACAACTGTTGGCTCCCTTTCGTTGGGAGCAAGTTTTTATACTATGGCCGTGAGTGGGAGTTCTCTCTTTGTGGGAGGTGCTGCCGGCAATTTTAAGGTCGTGGACATTACGACCTATGCTTCGCCGGCCATTATTTACACAGGCACAGTCGGAACTGGCTCGATCGGTCAAATGGACGTCTTGAGTACCACGCTAGGGGTGGCCAATGGGGATAGCTTTCATCTTTTAGATATCTCGACTCCCTCGTCACCTGTGGCGATTGGCTCATCACTGACCGTAAGTGGCATCACCGGCTATACTGGTTTTGCCTTTATTGATTCATCAACCGTGGCCCTGGCCGGTACAGGAGATATTCAAACTGTGGATATTTCTACCCCCTCAAGTCCTGTCTCATTATGGACGGGCTCTTTGAGTTTTAGTTCTGTCACGAAAGCCTATGTAGAGGGGTCCACACTATATGCTATTGGCAATCAGGCGATCGGCACCTTTGATGTGACCACTCCAGGCTCCCCAACTATAAATACTCCTCTGATGGTTGAGACTGTCGATGTGGCAACTAATGGAAGTCTCATGGTCGCCGCCATGAAGGGGGCTGGAGTGCGCTTCTTTAGTGGCTCTCTCACTCCTTCACCAGTAAATCTTCATGGCTACTTGGGAGGCACGCCCTCACATGCTGTGGTTGATGAAACAAATGATCGTCTCTATCTCGCCGCCGGAAAGCAAATCAACGCCATTGATATCACTAACCCTTTTAGTCCCGTTCTCTTGGGCTCTTATATCGAGCCTAACTCGACTGGGATTAAAGGACTAGCGCTGCACGGTGGGTATGTTTATTACGCTAATGCCAATTCAAGTAATAATATTAAGATTCTCGATTTTTCGACTCCTGCTTCGCCGACACTAGTTGGTACTCCACCTTCAATTTCAGGAACAATCTATAACTTTGCCATTAGTGGCAACGTTATTACGATTGCTAAATCTTCAGGTGGGACCGTGGAGGTCTACGAGATCACAGATATCAACACAATCACCTTCATGACAAGTGTGGCCAGTGCAAGTGGTATTTCTCAAGCAACGGCCCCAACAAGTTCGCGCTCTTTTCTAAGTTCTGGAACGATGATCAATGAAGTGGATTTTACAAGCCCTGGTTCGGCCTACTTAGTCGGCTCTCACTCGACGACACTTAGCTCTTTCAAGTTAGTATCAAATGCCACTGAAAGCGCCTTGGTCGCTTATAAGTCTAGTTCGCCGCCTGAGTTTTTTGACATCACTTCAGCTGTGAGCTCAATGAGTACGGGGGGAGTATCAGATCTGACCTCTGCTGTTTTTGGAATTAACTCTTACCAAGACACTCTCTTTGCTATTGTTGGTACAAGCACTCTTTACTGCTTTGATACGAGTTCGCTTAGTTCTGTAAGTACCCTCTCTTCGACCTCTTTGGTGGGCTCAACTCACACTGTTCTTGGTCATGATGGTGCAGATGCACTCTACCTTGGTAATTCAAAAAATTTGTTACGGGTCGTTAGTATTCGTGATTCCGGGGCACCCATCGCCCCTTAAAGAGGAAATACATGAGTCAACGCTCGTTTTATCAAAAACCAATTTCAGAACTTAATCCTCCAAAGCTTGAGCTTGCCGACGCGTCCAAATCAATGAGTGAAGTGATCGCGATGATGAGTTCAAAGGCGCAGGGTTGTCTTTTTGCTAAATCAGGTGACAGTGAGAAAGGCCGAGTGGGAATTCTCACAGAGCGTGAAATCCTCTTTCACTTTGATCCTGAGCGCGATCCTAATGACTATGCACTTCACGAGCTCTTAGGCGATAAGGCACGTTTTCATAGCTTAGAGCTTAGCTGCGAAGAGGCGCTTAAATATCTACTCATTCGCGATCAGCGCTATCTCTCCATTCGTAGTGGGGATGATTACTACATCATTGGGGTGAGAGATTTTTTTAAATGGTCCATGAACCGTCTGTCTCAATTTATTGATCGCTATGATGTTCTTAAGGGCTTTAATGAAAAAGCTCCCCTTATTTTAAAAGAAGACTATCAATTCTTAGGGGGCGATCATAAGTGCCTGGCAGAAAATTTCTTTTCTGCTCAAATTTCAAAACTCTCAATGCTTCCATGTTTAAGAGTTGATGAGAGAAGTACGGTGGAAGAGGTGCTCTTTAAAATGCGCGCCAGACAAGTGAGTGCTTGTACAATCGTGCGCTATGAAACGCTTTTGAAAGGAATTGTGACTGAGAGAGATTTTCTGATGAAGATATTTCCGCGCCCCTGGAATGAAGTCAAGAATCTTCCCATTACCCACTTTATGACTCCTGCACCTCATGCGCTCTCTCCCAAGCACCCGATGGGTGTGGCCATTCAAAATTTTCTGAGTCATCGCTACCGCAATTTGGTGATCATCGATGAAGAAGGTTTTCCGGTCTACATCATGGGAGTGGGAGATATCTTTAAAGAGTACTTGAGGGCGATTAATGTGCTGGAGCGCGAGGAATTAGCGCCAATTGCACTTGGAGCCTAGGCGCTCGAGGGCAAGTCTTAGAGTTTCATCTTTTTTAGCAAAACAAAATCTCAGATACTTCTCACCATCGCGTGAGTTGAGGTAAAAGGCCGAAGGAGGAATGGCAGCGACTCCTTTGGTTTCAATCAATTCCTGGCAATAGCCGATATCACCGCGCTCCATCTTGCTCTCAATGGGAACCATGACAAAGTACGTGCCTTCAGGTCGAATGAGGCTACTTCCCATCTCTTCTAAACCTTGGCAAAAAAGATCGCGTTTTCGCTGATAGGTTTCTCTAAACTCAGGGAGATAGCTAGGGAGCCTCTCTAAGAGCTCTCTCGCCGCCATTTGAGCAGGGTGGTTGACACTAAAGGTATTAAACTGGTGAACCATTCTAAGGGCATTGGTGAGCGCCATAGGGGCCAGTGCCCAGCCTATCTTCCAGCCAGTGTGGCCAAAGGTTTTACCCATAGAGCTCACCACAATTGTGCGCTCTCTCATACCAGCGCGAGTGACGAGACTGTGGTGGGTATGGTGTTCAAATGTTAAGTACTCATAGACTTCATCGCAAAGCACGTAGCTATCATATTTCTGACAGTATTTGGAAATGAGGTCAATTTCACTGCGATCAAAGACGCGGCCAGTGGGATTGTGGGGGGAGTTCCAAATGACGAGTTTTGTCTTGGGGCCAAAGGCCTGGGCGAGCTCTTCTTCTTTAAAGCGAAACTCTGGTGCATGGAGAGTGACTGGAACCGCAATACCTCCCGCAATTTCAATACTGGCAAGATAGGAGTCGTAGAAGGGCTCAAAGATGATGACCTCATCACCAGGATTCACAAGGGCCAGAACACTAGAGAAGATAGCCTCAGTGGCCCCATTGGTGATCGTGACTTCACTTTGAGGGTGATAGGAAAGGGACTGACTTTTTTCAAAGGACTCAGCTACCAGCTCACGCAACTTTAAATCTCCTGGAGCAGGAGCATATTGGTGAACTGCACCGGTCGAAAGGGCCGCCTTTGCAAGAGCGTCGCGTGCCCATTCTGGTCCATCAAAATCGGGAAAGCCTTGAGAGAGGTTGATTGCGCCGTGTTTGACTGCCTTCTTAGACATGACAGCAAAGATACTCTCTTTGAAATTTTCAATGGCCGCTCGTTTTGACTTCATTATTCTCTCAATGCTCTGTGGGCTTAGAAATAAGCTTACCCGAGGAGAAACCGCACAGTCAAAAAGCGGGGGAGTTGGCACTCTTAAAGAGATGATCCACAAAGCTTGGCACTAGAGTGCTCGCGCGATCATGAAAGGTGTGGTGAAAAAGACTTGAGCGCTCAGTGAGTTCGAGGTTCATTTCAAGTGTGCGCGCTCCCGCGGCGCGGGCCCAGGAAACGAGCATGGCAGCTGGATAGACTAGACCGCTCGTGCCAATGGCAAGAAAGAGTTCACACTCGCTCACATGGCGCTCTATTTCTTCCATGAAAAAGGGAACCTCACCAAACCAAACAATATGGGGTCTCAAATGTCCAGTTGTTCCACACTTGGGACAGATGGAGGCGCTATTAATTACTGTCGGACTAGTGAACACGGCGCCCGTGAGCGCGCAACGCATTTTAGTGAGCTCCCCATGCATATGCACAATACGATTTGAGCCCGCGCGCTCATGAAGATCATCCACATTTTGCGTGACGATGATTACTTCACCCTGCCAATTTTTCTCAAGCCGGGCCAAGGCTTGGTGTGCGGGGTTAGGGGCAACTTCACTTGAGCGCAGTTGGGTTCGTCTTTGGTTATAAAAACGATAGACAAGCTCGGGGTTATTTTCAAAACCCTCGGGGGTGGCGACATCCATCACATCGTGCTCTTCCCACAGACCATTTTGGTCGCGAAAGGTTTTAATCCCACTCTCGGCCGATATTCCCGCACCGGTGAGAATGACGATTTTACTATGTGAGGTGAGTGGGAGTCTGGGCCAATTCATAGGAGTATTTTAAGCCTGCCAATAGGGCGTGGGCCAACACAATCTTAAAATCTTCCTAGCTTGAGCCAAATACCAACTCCCATTAAACTAAATATATATGTTTTAAGCCCCCCGAGGCGCTAATGATTTCAAATACGTCTTTAAAATTAATCGCTCCCATCTTAGAGCTCTTAGGGTTAGAGGATTTAACTGCTGAGCGCGACTATTGGGTTTTGGGTCCTGTGGGACTAGGTTTGCGCTTTGTAAATCCTCCTGGTAGCCTTGTGGAGCTGCGTCTCATTGTGACGTCACCACAGATTAATTTTAAAGAGTCACTCGAGCGCCTGCAGATTAAAACTCGCCTTGTTTACTCGGTCAATCGAGATCGCGCCGGTGTTGAGTTTGAATTTAAAGATTTTAAAGTTCGCGTTTTTCAAGACGAGCGCGACTTTCATCAAATACCTGAACTGCGCTTATTTAAGGCGATGCAAACTCTACTTGAAGTGCATGGCGCTGAACTTAAGCAAGTGCTTGAGCGCTATCTTAGCTATGGTCTAAATCTCGAGCGCGGCTTTACCGAGTATTTTGGCTGGGGCAGTGAATGGCGGGAGCGCCTGATGGCACTCCCGGATCCAACTTCTCATGAAGATATTGTGCGTTTTAGCTGTTAGCTCTTAAATCTTGTTGCGCTCACTAAAGAAGTTGAGCGGCTGCTTCACATCAACCTGACCGCCGCCTTTTGGCTTAGGAAAGGGGATCACGCGCAGAACATTGGCCATACAATTTGAGCCCTGGGCCGAGAACTTAGCTTTCTTAGAGGCAATTTGGACATTTGAGACTGAGCCATTGCCATTAATTCTAAATTGTAGATCAACTACACCTTTGGCGTTTTCACTGCGCTCAAGCTCTTGCTGATAACAATGTCTAAACTGTGGGAGATACTCACGTAAAATTTTTCTTAGGAGCTCTGGGTCCATTGAACCGAGAACGACCGTTTTTGGGTCCATATAGGTGGTGTCGATCCCCGCTTTATTAGAAAGCCCTTGAGCACCACTACTGGTGTCGTAGGCGCCGCGAACGTCGCTGCCAAGACTTCCCACATTACTGGAGGCATCTGCTTTGAGAGCGGCCGATGAATCGGTGTCGCTGGCACTAAAGCCCGTTGACTTAGCAAGGCTTCTTGAGTCGGCACGAGCGTTATTATTTTTGAGTGCCTGAGTAGAGCCCATCAAAGAAGAGAGCGAAGTTTTTGCTTTAAACTCATAGGCTTTCATCTTAGGTTTCTCAGGCACTTTGACAGCAGAAGCGGCAGGGGCCGGGGCACTCTTTTGTGGCGTGG
Organism: Bacteriovoracaceae bacterium; assembly: GCA_048264885.1. Classification (GTDB taxonomy): domain Bacteria; phylum Bdellovibrionota; class Bacteriovoracia; order Bacteriovoracales; family Bacteriovoracaceae; genus JBLWXV01. The sequence goes on along the minus strand of JBLXCO010000005.1, from coordinate 212,364 downwards.
GAGAAGTTTTTTGTTTGGTCGGCGCCTTTTCGGCCATTTTCTGCGCCATCTTCACTTCTTCTTCAGGTTGCTTTTCTTGTTTGACACCTTTGTCTTTATCAACTTTTGAAACTTCTGAAGTGCTCTTCTCGTTACTCACTTCAGGTGATTTAACGGCCTTGCGGTAAATCACCGCGATTTTCTTTTCTTCTGGTGGATTAATCGTTACATCGACAAAGAGTAGCAGTAGACATAGGCCCATGATGGCGCCAAAGATTTGTGAGGTTTGCTTTTGAAACTCTCTGTCGCGACCAAAGAAAGGCGCTGCCTTTAGCTTTGGCGGAGCTTTGGTGGTTCTCACCATGATTTGAACGGTGTGGTAGGTGAAGACCACTCGCTCTTGCGAGCTTAGGCGACATGAATCGGAGTGATTGTAAATGGTGCTATCGGCCTGAGCGCCCTCAATAAGACTCTTAGTGGCAAAGCAGTCGGGCACTTTGTGAACACTCACATCTCCACTATTGATGCTAATAAATTCGATATCGTCTTCAAGATCAAGGGTGGGCACGTGGACTGAGTTTTTTTGGTGTGTTCTCGCCGAGAGGAGAACTTTCTTAGTACTCTTTAGTGAGAAGTAATCAATTGAGAGGATAACCCCATTTGAGAGCACCACCACTTCGACGGCATCTTCTTCGCTTGAGCGTAGAATGGGAAGGGTTTCTTTATTTTCGTCGACGTCAATATAGCTCTTAAAGTCGAGAGTCTTTGAGTTTTCAAGAATTGGAGCCTCAGCAAGTGGGGTAAAGTTCTTGTCGTCAAAGACGATGTCACAATACTCACCGTCAATGACCACCAGCCCTGGATGTGGAGGAAGTTCAGGAATAAAGACGCCCAAATCATCATCAGAGAGCTTAACTGTTTCTTGATCGTGATCGACAATCTTAATTTCTTCTTTCTTGCTAGTGACCACGATTTCTTCGAGGTGAAGTTCAATCGCACCCAGCTGAATGATGTCGCCCTCTGCGGCGAAGCCGCGCTCAACAGACTTTGAACTCACAAAGACGCCATTTTCACTGGCGAGGTCAATCACGGTAAAGCCAGACTCTTCGACAATGAGAAAAGCATGGTAGTGAGAGACACTGGGATCATTAATGCGCAGATCACAAGCCTCGCCACGACCGACGAGTATTTTCTTTTGAGTGGGAGTGAAGTCAATCACCACCTCTCCGTTCCTGTAGGACAGGATCTTGAGCGGGCTACGCTTGACTTCTTTTTTATTTGTGGCGCTCATAAGCATACTCTTCATGATCGATTCCTAGGTACTGTCTTAATTGCCTTTGGGTTCAGGTCCGCTTGAGATCGCTCGTCCCTGTTCCTGCTTTTTTTGCGCTAGCCTGATCTGCGCTAATTTTGCCCCGATTAGCTCTTTGAGCTCGCCCTTGGTTTGACGCAAGCTCGAGAGCACTGTGCTTTGAGCGTGCTCGAGTGTGAGGTAGGCCTTTTCATATTGGCCTGCTTGATAGAGCGCTAGGGCATAGGCATTAGAAATATCTTCTCGGGCAAGTACTTCAGAAGGCAGTTTATTGAAGTAGGAGAGTGCTTTCTCACTTTCAGACTTCATGGTGTAGTAAGTGGCCATCGCTCCAATGAGGTCGTGATCTTTTGGCGACTGGGCAAGTAGCTGACTGAGATGATCATAGGCCGCTTCTAGTAGACCAAATTTCAAATAGAGATGGGCAAGGTTAAAGCGTGGAGTGTTGCTCTCAGGGTCTTTCTTAAGTGCGTCTTCAAAGGCTTCTCGGGCCGCAGTGAAGTGGCGCAATTTGAGATAGAGCATGCCCTGGTTTGTTTTCAGAACGGCTTGATCCTTTGGGCCTACTTTCTTTAGACCCATCGCCAGTGAGAGGTAAAATTCACTTTTTTGATAGGCGCCTGAGTTCATCGAACAGACGGCGAGGGCATTCCAAAAGAGAGGATTCTCTCTTTGAGTCTTTACTTGAGAAAGAAGAACCTTCTCACCTTCGTTAAACTTTTTAAGGGCACACATGGCAGCACCTGAGACTAGCAGATTCTTACTGCTCACTAGCTTCTTGAGTTCCACTTCAGGTAAGCGTGCATAGGATTCCCCGCGCAGAACATCGGATTCATCCTTGGCAATTTTTGAGGTAATTCTTGTCGTCCCACAACTAGCAAGCAAGCTCAGGGCCGTGAGTGCGACTAATAGCTGAGTTACTTTCATTGGGCCACCTCTACTTTCGCGTCCACGGGGCGAGCTAGTGAGCTTGCAGGAAGTCTCAAGACCACCTGTGAGCCTGGAGTCGGCTCATAGAGACTCCAAGAGCCAACGCCCATCCATTTACTATTTTTTCTCAGTTCAAATGAGAGACGCTTAAGATCTTCTGATCGACCCGCCAGTTCTGCGGCGATTGATTTCATTTGAGTTTTAAAACCTTCAATAAATTCTGGCGGAACTCCACGGGGAGTGAAGGCGAGAATGGCAGCTTCTAGGTTGCGGCCAGTTTCAATGAGCGCTTCGTAGAGAGTGATGCCGATTTCCACTTCCTTGGACTTAATCAGTGGAGCGGCCTCATCTGAGAGCGACTTTAAGGTCATAAAGTGTCTTTCGAGTTCACTATTAAAGAGATCCTCAGCAAAGACCGGAGCGTCTGTGAACTTAAACTTATTTAGACTTTTGATCTTTCTAACCAATTGTTCCCCTGCATTCATCGCCACAATATTTGCGCGAATATCAGATGGCATATCGGGATGAGAGAGATATTCCTCAAGCTTACGCATGTAAGCCTTTGAATTCACAGAACCTGTATAGACTGAGTCCCAATAAAGATCATAGTAGGAAAGGGCAAATACACTGACGAGTTCGCTGACGCCACCGAGAACTTGGTGGAGTGCTTCAAGGTAGCGGTGATCGCGCATTTTTGCTGAAAAGAGGATCATCTGCTTAGCAGAGCCAATCTTCTCTTTTAATTCAAGTGAGCACACATCGGCGAGCTTCCACGTCTCAAATGCCAGCTTGATGTCGTGAAGGACGATGGCGTATTCGATCCCGCGGCGATAGAGGTCCGATTTAACGGGGCTACTTTGAGCGCAAAGAAAGCGCAGGTTTTTATGAGCAGCAATCGCGCCCAACTTAAAGTCGCCTTCTAGGGCATAGGTCTCTGCTAGGGCGTCATACTTAGAGGCATTTTTAAGCGCATCTTCGCGACCCATTACCGCTTGTGATTTCAGCATCCAATCATAGCTCTCAGTGGCGCGACCAAGTTGTCCGGCGAGAATCGAGGTATTAAGAGCTGCATTGGCTTTAATCTTCTTTGGATATTGTGGATTCATATAAAGCGAGATGTAGCCTGCTAGCGCCTCTTCTTTCTTACCGGCCACATCAAGTGCGTGATAGCCTTCAAAGAGAATATTACCTAGCAAAATAGTGGCCTTAACAATAGTCTCTTTAGAGAAACTTAAATAACCACCTTCAAGATTTCTAATCCACAAGGCCACTTTCTTAGTGTCTTTGGTATTCATGTAATGATCGAGAACCAACGTGAACATTTGACGTTGCTTTTCAATGTCTTCCGGGTAATTTTTATTGTAGGCGTCGATTGTCCAGTGAGCATCGTCAAACTGCTTGGTCGTAAAATAGATATTAAAAAGCTTGGGGTAAATAACCTGTGAGCGCTCGTCTCTAGGCCAGAGGAGAACATGGTTTTTAAAAGCATAGAGTGAAAGCTTTTGTACTTTTGCCGGGGCAAATTCACCGTGCTCAAGAACGGCCAGGAGAGAATCCATGATTTTTCTCTTCATCTGTAGGCGAGAGTCTGCGAAATCAATCTTGGGGGCCAGTTTGCTCTTTGTTTTGGCCATGGCCTCTTGAACCGCGCGGGCGTGCTCAAATTTTGTCATTTTTATTGATGTATTGAGCGCGCGCACATAGGCGTTGGCGGCATTTATCCACTTGCCCACACTAAAGTAAGTTTCACCTTGGTAGAATGCATATTGATCTCTGGACTCGGGATCAAGTCCTGAGAGGATAGAGAAGTAGTTAATGGTTTGCTGGAGTTCTTGGGGGTCATACTCCTTGACGCCCACTTTGCTATTGCGAGAGACGCGAATTTGCAGATAGCCCACGAGTTCTTTAATCTTGTCGATGGCCTCTTGTTTCTTATCCTGATCAATTTTGGCAATTTTATTCAGGCGATAAATGTCTTTGGCCGAGTTGTAAAAGAGATCATGGCGCTTAAAAGTGCGATAGATTTCAAGCTCTGTGAGTCTCACATCTAATTGCTCAGAGATATTCTTATTTGTGACCGCTACTCGCAGGGCGGTCTCAAGGGTTGATTTCGTCTCGTTAAATAGGCCTTGGTCAGTGGCACGCTTAGCAAGCTTTAAGAGATAGGTGACTTTAAGATCGCCTGCATTTTTGAGGTAAAAGGCAACACCACGCTCAACCATATTAGCGCGCACGTAGAACACGCTCATCGCCTCCAGCGTTTGCTCGGAGACATCGATATAGCGCTTATCCTTAGAGAGAAAGAAAGATTCCTCTAAGAGCTCGATTGACTTTGGGTAGTTCTGAACTTTGAAATAACACCAAGCCGCGTTGGTGGTGTGCTTTGAGGCCCATTCGTCGTGCTTATTGCGCAGAACATCTTCATAATAGCGTAAGGCCTTGGCGTAGTCTTTTTCATTGTAGTAATGCTCGGCCAAGCTGGTTTTTGTCGCGTGAATCAGTGGGCTCCCACCTGGCGCGCGCTTTAGTGCGCCCAAGAGGTAGCGCTCGACATTTTTACCTTCCAAGTAGTCGCGATCATTGAGGGCCAACATATAGAGTAGGTCGGCAGTGTAGTTAAAGCGTGGATAGGTTTTCATTAGAACCATGGCCTCTTTTTCAATCCGGCGTGCCTCGCTTTTAGAACCTCTAAAGTAAGACTCCTTGGGACCATTTGTTTTGCCGCGAACTGAGTGATCGAGAAAGAGCTGGTTTTCCTTTTCTTTGGTGAGCTTTATCTTTTCTGTTTTAAGCGCTAAGAGGCGATAGCGAAGGCCTGGGCCAATATTCTTAGCACTTGAGATGACACGAATTTCTTTATCGATGAGCTCTTGCAGCTTGTGCCACTTCGCACTCATCTGCGCCGGTGAATTCTTAGTTTGGGCCAATAATGAAGAATTTGGCAATGAACTCATTGCCAGGCCAAGTATCATCAATAGAGTAGGGAGCTTTAAGCTTTTCAATCCGCGCTCCCTTGAACAATGAATTTAAATTCTGAGAGTCCCACAGTTGCTGAAGTGTGCATCACTTTTCTAAGAACTGAGTAAGGAAGGTTTTGATCAAGAACGATATTGACCATCTTGCTGGTTTGACGTCTTTTGGCGAGTGCCTCTTCTTCATTGATATTGGCGGGCTTTCTCGTCTCAAGCTCACGAAGTTCTTCATCACGCTCTTTCTTGAGCTCAGTGAGCTTATCTTTTAAATTTGTGATGATCTCTCCGTTTTCCTTCATTACTCCGAGTGGCCCATTATCAACCCAGATATTTCTCTCTTTATTGACCTGTACGGTGATGGCCATAGAACCTAGTACTTCAGACTTAGAAGGGGGGAGTTCAAGCTTTTCTACCACCTCGAGCGTGAGATCACTGGCATTATAAGACTTGAGCAAGAACACCAGTAGAATAACCAAGATATCGAGGAGCGAGGTAATATCTACGTCGAGTGCTTCTTTTTTTGATTTTCCCAATCGGGCAAATTTTCTACTTCTCATCGACTTAACCTTGGCTTAAATAATCGTCTCAAAGATGATCTGGTCAAATAGAGTTCTACTCTCTTTCACAAGACCCTTCTCATTTTCAGCAGCGATACTGCGAGTGCCTTCTCTTAGTGAGCGGCAATTATCCATAATTTTTACGAGTTCGTTGTAGGGCACATTGCTCTTAGGACGAAGAATCACGCTATTTTCTTTTGGATTCTTCACCTTGAGATCGGCCAGGGTGGCATTGAGGGCACCCAAGTCAAACCCGTCTTTTGAGTGCTTAATCGTCTTAATGACTTTCTCATCAAGACCTGTTTTCACCGTAATCTCACTTGAAGTGATATCAAGGGTGAGATTAAGGGGAGGGCGATCGTCTTTCTTCTCTTCACTGATTGTTTTCACAGCAGGAGCGTCACTGCCGATTTCATAGATGTCTAGGAACTGAGCGCTCATCAGTAGAAAGAAAATAAAGATAAAGACCGCATCCAAAATCGGAATCAGATTTGGCTTGACGAGCTTTTTTGGTTTCTTAGGCATTCTCACGATCTTCTCCTGCGGTTAAAGAGTGCTGCTTAAATTAAGCAGCATTCTCTTCTTTTACTCCCTTAACTGGAACTGCAGGTAGGCCACTCTTTTTAGTGCCAAGAAGATCAACGAGCTTCACGCTATTTTCCTCAAGTTCACCAAGAATTTTTTCTTGCTTTGAGGTGAGAATAGAGTGAATCACCATAATTGAAATCGCTGACACAAGACCTAAGGCCGTAGTGTTCATCGCTTTTGAAATACCAAGGGCCAGAAGCTTTGCCTTACTGGCCGGGTCGGCCGTGGCAACGGCAGCGAATGATTCGATAAGACCCTGAATTGTTCCTAGTAGACCAATGAGGGTTGAAACGTTGGCCACAAGACCTAGGTAGCCCATGCGCTTTTCAATTTTAGGAACAACTTCAAGTAGCGTTGACTCAACGGCGTCTTGAATTTGTTCTTTAGTTTGATTCGCGCGCTTGAGACCAGATCTAAGCACCATAGGAAGAAGCCCCTTTGACTCAGAACAGGCCTGAATCCCTTTGGCGACTTCATTGGTGAGAACATGTTTTTTAATCATATTCATCAAAGCACCACCATCTACATCGTAGGCATAGAGGGCCTTCACCCGTTCTAGCGCGATGGCGACACCGATGGCCCAAATGGCAAGGATGATCCACATAAAGATCCCACCCTCGTTCATAAAGACCGCTAAACTTTGAATAAATGACACATCAGAACTTGCAGCTACTTCAGCAGCAGCTTGCGCCGTTTGCACAACTTCATTTTCCATTTTCTACCTCTTTTCAGTGACAATTCACTCTACGGATACCAATTACTAAAAGCCTCTACCTTAGGTTCTTGATATCCTCCACAACCTCTGGATCGAAGTTGTAGCGTTCAAAGAGGGGACGACGAAACTGCTTGCGCTCACGTTCTTTGACCGACAGGTCCCCAGGGGCGATGATTTCCCCTTTAATTTCTAAACTTCCTAAATCAAAGGATTCATATTGTTTATATTTAACGACAACGTTATCTTTTCGGTCTTGGGCCCAAATTACTTTAGTAAAAAAGACGGCCAATCCCAAAAATATCCACATTTTCATCATTTCTTCCTCACTTAGAGTTGGCCGTGACTTTTCTAGACTCGCAATTAGAGAGAAGACCAAAAGAGAAGTCTCCTAATTCATCGGCCCAGAATTCACCGTTAAAGTCGTAAAAATGCTCGCTCGAAAGGCGGTTGACTCCCTCTTGTGAGCCACGGGCGCGATCAGCGATGAGTTTTTTATTCTCGTAAACCAAGTTTCTCTTATCTGACATGATCTCTAGTCGGATATTAAACATCTCATAGCTAAAGCGGTGCATGTCATTCAAAAAGTTAAACATCAGCTTCTTCACAAAGTGATTAAGGTGATGTGAGCGCCAAACCACATGGTGACCCACATGTTTTTTAATTTCGTTCACAAAATCATTATTCTTAATCTTATTTAAGTGATCCCATTCATGCTGAGCAGTCTTTAGTGAGACTAGGTCAACTGAGAATTTTACTTTCTTTCTAATCTGGGTCACTAGGTTTCTGATGAACGGGTTCTTTTGCTCACTTTGATCGATTGGGGCGAACATTAACTTTAGGAAGTAGCTGTTTGAGCCCTTGTGATCGACGAGAATTTTCTTTAGATCATCACTTTTTTTCTTATAGACTTGGTAGTACTGATCGATAGTGCTCAGTGAGTCTCCATAGAGACATAGCTTGTAGTAACTGAGCGCCCCTAAAACCTCTGCTTCTGGAAAGAAGTAGCTCTCCATGAGAGGTGACTTGTAAGTCACTAGGAGTCCAAGTGTTCTATTGTAATCTTCGAGATAGTAGCTGGCCCAAGCCTTTTCTAAGAGAATATAGGGCCAACGGTAGCTCGTCTTTGGGATTTCGTTATAGGCCAGAAGTGCACCTTTGAAATCTTTCTCTTTATATTTCACGCGCGCCATGTGAATGGTGCATGATTCGCGCAAAATAGTGTAGTAGCGCTTAAGCTTTTCGTGCTTGGCCTGAGACTCAAACTTTGAAGCGACATCGACACACTTTTGGTATTGATCGATAGCACCCGAGTAGTTCTGCGAAAGATTGAGAGCACTGCCTTCAATCATGCGCGCTTCGGGGGCAAAACGGTGAGTGTTGGGAATCGTCTTCATGACGGTACTCACCTTGTCGTACTTTTCACTTTTAAAGAGTTTGAGTCCAAGTACGAGGGAGAGACTGGGGCGCTTATGCTTCCAGAGGTCCTTGGCCTCAAGACCGATAAATGCCGCTGTCCCTGTCTTTAAAATTAGGTTCTCAAGGGCCGCTTCAAATTTGGGATCAAGCTCACTTGAAGCCTCAATCGCCATGGCGGCAAAGGGAACTGCTGAGAAGTAGAGATTTGAGTCGATGAGTTCATAGACGACTTTCTCTGCACGCTTGGGGTCTGCGGTATTTTTCCAGTATTCCTGGGCCTTTTTTAAAGATGCACTTGTGGGCATACTCGCCAGGGCGAATGAGCTTAATAGTGCTGCTTTTAGTGTTTGTTTAATCATTTTTTTCATTTTTCCACCTGCTTGTTAAGTTCTACCTAGAAGCTAAAGCCGATAGAGAAAATGACATCAGTGTTGTGCCTCCACTTATCCGAGCCGGCCGCTCCGTTTACTGTCGGACCAGGAGCTTTATAGCTCTGTCTGAAGTAATCGATACCGATGTGGATATGCTCACTAGCATGGAAACGAAGTCCAGTTTTATATGAGAGTCCAGTGTGTGACTCGCTAGAGAACTGGTCTGAAGTATTTGGGTCGGCGACTGTTGTGGCGTTGGTTTCAGCATTAATCTTTGCTAGGCCTAGACCAAAATTCCAATCGAAGTAGAAAATTTTATTAAAGGTATTTACCTTACCGTAGAACGGTGACCAAATCGCCATGGCCCCGTAAGAGCTCTCTACTTTTCTAATGAAGGGAACTGAACCATTCACCCTTTGGAGATTGTCGTAGGCATCGTTATTTTTGTTGCTATAAGAGTTGTAGTAGAGCTCAAAGGCCCACTCTTCATGAAAATACCATCCACCGGCCACATGAAAACCAGTTGTGTCTTGGAATTCATTGGTGCTTCCAGAGAGAAAACCCAGTGTGCCGTAGAAGGAATTCTTTTTCTTATAGACTTTATTTTGCAGAACATACACTTGTTTATCTGGGTCGAGCCAAAGAAACTTGTAGAGGTCATCTTCTGCCGCTTGAAGAGAAGGTCCCACTGCTAAAAGCAGTAGGACCATTATGGATTTTAGTAGCGTTGTTTTATGGGGGAGAGAAGCTCTCGTCATTAGTTACTCCCTGAAGCTAGTAGCGTCTGGTTAGTTTGCTCAACTTGATAGTGAACTTCGATTGCTGAGCCTTCAGCTGGTACGTGACCATCGAGGAACTTCACTGTCTTGGTTTCGCTGTTGTACACATAGCCTGTTTCGACCAATTGACCGTTAACCTTTACAGCAACACCTTGATGAGGAGTCGCTGCAAGAGCGAACTTATCAAGTAGGTCAACGATTTTGGCACCCATGTCTCTTAGTACAGTATAGAAATCTTGGTGAATATCAGCGATCACACCATTGGTCATAGTTGCAGCTTTCATGTAGCGCTCACCAATTGTTTCCCACTGTTGTCCACGAAGGTCTGTGGTTACGATCGTGTAGACCTTAACCATCCCACCATTCTTCTTGTAAGACTGGTAGTTTGAAACCAGACTCTCTACACTTGCTTTGGCCTGCTCTTCTTCATCTGAGAGAATAACTACGATCAAGTAAGCATCATCTCTTAGCCATTGGTGAGCGACACTTCCTTCATAGCGCTCAAGAAATCTATTTGCTGTGTGAAGACCCATTTCTGAACCAGAGCCTTTTGTTCCCACTTGAACAGTTCTCTTAAAATCATTGAGAAACTTCTTCTCATTCTTTGCTGCTGCTTGGGCAGTGAGCATTTTGGGATTGATTTTCCACTTACCATCACCTCTTGAAGTGGGGTCAGTCGTTGTAATGGCCATTTGGAAATCAATTTTCTTTTCCAAAAACTCGTTGATAAAGACATCAAAGTTATAGGCGAGTGAGCGTTGCTCATCACCCATTGATCCAGAGTCATCAATCACCCAAAGAATATCTACAGGAGCATCTTTAGCCTTGTTCTGAACAAACTTTTCAACTTTATCAATGAGAATCACCTCAGGTGTTGGTTCTGGGGTTGGAACAACCACGACTTCGCCATCATCATTGTCTCCACCTTGATCACCACCACCGTTGTCACCACCATCCGCGATGTCGCCTGGGTCAACTGGATCAGTAGGACTTGTGGGATCAGTTGGTGTCGCGGGATCAGTTACGTCACCGCCACCATTGTCACCACCGTCCGCGATGTCGCCTGGGTCAACAGGGTCAGTTGGACTTGTGGGATCAGTTGGTGTCGCGGGATCAGTTACGTCACCGCCACCATTGTCACCACCGTCCGCGATGTCGCCTGGGTCAACTGGGTCAGTAGGACTTGTGGGATCAGTTGGTGTTGCGGGATCAGTTACGTCACCGCCACCATTGTCACCACCGTCCGCGATGTCGCCTGGATCAACTGGGTCAGTAGGACTTGTGGGATCAGTTGGTGTCGCGGGATCAGTTACGTCTCCACCACCATTGTTGCCACCGTCAGCAATGTCGCCTGGATCAGTTGGATTAGTAGTGGGAGGAGTCACAATGACTACCCCACCATCGCCATCACCACTGCCATTATCTGGCTCTGTAATGACAACGCCTTCATCGGGATTTGTGATATCACTCGGATCGGTGATATCGACATCAGGGAGTCGATCATCAGCGACTCCGACACCTTCAAGAAACTGCTTCTCGTAGAATTCCTGCTGATTACAAGCAGAAAAAACCACCAGACAGCCCATGAGAAGGAGAGATTTCCTTAACAGACTTCCGTGTGTATTCATGTGCGGCCCCCAGCCAAGACGCAAAGATCCCCTGATTCAAAAAATTGAATCGCTTCCCTTAAGGCCCTTTTGCCTTAAAAAGAATGTCTTTGCTTATCATTCCTTCCGCTCTTAGAAGAATCAACGGACCGCTTTCACATACGTACCAAGTTAAGCCGGAAGGTGCTCACTTTTTTTATAGCTAGAGATTATCAGATGGGGAGAAGTGCTCAAGAGTATGAGAAGAGGTGGGGATAAAATCTTTAAAGGGCCCTATCGTTTCAGGTATTTAGAGCTTAAAAATCACAGAAAATTGGCATTCAACAAACAATGCTTTTTTTCTTCAAAACTGCCAAGATTTCTTGGATTACTTTAAAATGCGTCTGAGTAGTTGCAGGTGATCGGGTACGACCTCATGAGAGTCACAGGGGATTTCATGAAAATTAACTTCACTCGAGTGAGTCGCAAAGGCTTCATAGTGGCGCTTTGATTTACCAAAATCTACATAAGGGTCTTCGGTAGCGTTGATAATGTCGTATTGAACATTTTTAACGGCGCTCACCATATCCGACCTCACGAGCCCGTTAACGAGTACAACTTGATCACATTGAGACGTTTCGATGGGAAGATAAGGGGCGAGATAGGCGCCTTGAGAAAATCCTATGACACTCACTTTGGCCTTTGGGCAAAACTTACTCAGCAGACTTGCGAGTATTTGCGCCGAGACGATGGGAGTAATAAAGTATTCTTCTTTGAATGAGTCATAAAAATACCAAGCATGTCCTATACGCCAATACCCCTCACGCTTTTCAGGAAGAGGATAGGGGGCGTCTGGGGCAAGAAAGCAAGCTTCTTTGGGGAGGGCTTCACTAAAGCGCTTAACCGCATTTTTAGCGCGTTCGTTAAATCCATGCAGCAAAAGGTATACCCGCTGCGCCTGCTCTAGATCTCCACAAGTGAGAAAATCAATGGGAGTAACGAGGGGGAGCTGAATGCGATGACTTTGAATATCCATGCAATTAGCTTATCTGAAACTCTTGGCGTGCGGCAAGTAAGAGGCCGGTTCTGAGAAAAAGGCCACTACCGGCCAGGAAAATTCTCTCTTGAGCATGAAAGTGATAGAGGTCACTAATGAGTTCGAGCAAAAATCCGATTTGCTCTGGATAAATAGCAATTTTTTTTTCAAGCCACATGAGTGAAGTCTCCTGCTCTTCAAGGCTCATTTGTTTGTAGAGTTGGAGCGCCTGATTTTTGGACTGTCCGGCCTGGTCTCTTCGAGCTACCCGGTAGTGAATGAGCATCTCTTTACTAAGATTTCTAAAGTTTCTACAAGTTTGATTGTGATTCATTGCGCCTCCTGCGCTTACTGGCCCTCAATGACCAAGTGAACTTTGTGAAATATTGCAGGGATTGTGCCATAAGGCGCCAAACTATATTCGTAGGTTAGCATTTGTTAGGCCTTACTTGGTGTCATCTTGCCAGCTGCTTATGTCGAGATTTTGGTCACAAAGATTCCAATTTAGAGGTAGAATATTTAGGAGCGACTTTGCTTTTAAAGGATCTTTTTTTAATGGCCAATATTCTCTTAATTGACGATGAATGTGAATTGCTCGAATTGCTTTCGATGTTAATTGAGGGGGAAATCGGTCATCACGTTTTTCGCGCCACCAGTGCTGAGGAAGGGATTGCCATACTTGAGAGTTCTCAAGAGATCTCAATGGTCGTCTGTGATTGGAATATGCCCGGTGGTGGTGGGCTAAAGGTTCTTGATTATCTCGGCAAAGCGAACCCTCTTCCTTTTATTTTTATGTCGGGAAGTTTAACCAGTGAGCTCGATATTGAGAGCTTTTCACGCGAGCTCCCTTTTTTCTGTGTGCTTGAAAAACCTTTTGAGATGGATGAATTTTTAGAGCAGGTTGAAAAAGGGCTAGCTCATCAAGCTCTTAATTTAGCTTCAGAAGGCCCTGGGGAAGGGGATTATAGTAAAATTCGCTTAAGCTCTCTTTCTTATGAGTCTGGTGTTCCTCATCCTTTCTATCTCAAGTTGAGTGAGAAAAAATTTGTCAAAATTGTCAGAGAGAATGAGCAGAGCTTAAGAGACCTCATCGAGCACTACCGCTCTAAAGATGTGGATTCATTTTATATGAAGCGTGAAGATTTTCGCGATTGGGTGCACTCAATTTTTAAAGATCACCAAAGTTATCTCGATACCTTTATTCAAGATAGTAAGCGCGATCATTTAAGTAAAATTACTGATGTTTGTAAGACCTTTCATGCGCGTTTTCACTTGGCCTTGAGCAACTTTGGTATCGATAAGGAACATATTGCGGTAGTGAGTGAGGTAGTTGAAGAGATGGTCAAGGAGCTCAATGAAAGACCAAATCTTTCTGAGTTACTCAATATCATGCTCAAAAGTGAGAACTATCTCAGTGATCATACCTTCTTTGTGATTTTTCTTGCCACCTACTTGGCCAAAGATCTGGGTCTCTCGAGTGAATCGACAACGAGAAAGATTGTCCACGCGGCTTTTTTCCATGATGTTGCTATCTCAGACGAAACCCTGGTCGTGAGTGAGGGCGTGATTGAAGATGTGACTGATGAAGAGAATTACGAAACCCTACGCGCTCACCCAGAGGCAGTGGTTAAGATCTTGAGTCCCTACAATGAATTTCAAGGGGACGTGACCCACATGATTCTCGAGCATCACGAGCTTCCTGATGGCAGCGGTTATCCCCGTGGCCTTAATGCCAGCAATATTCATCCCCTTTCTTGCTTGTTTATCCTTTGCCATAAGGCGTCAGAGCTCTTTTTGCTAGAAGGCCAAAGCTCAAGCGCCGTGGCCCAGTATTTTAAGGGAGAGGCGGGTGAGTTTTATAATTCCGGTAATTTCCGAAGACCCCTGCAGGTGCTACGTAGACATTTTGCACTATAATACTTGTACAAGTGTATAAAAACATTGCCAGCCGTTTTCTAGCCTGTGAAAATGGAATCAATAAATATCCACGGGAGGATGGCAATGGAAAATATTTATCACCTTTGGCAGCAAAATAGAGAGCTTGATGATTTGAAGTTGCGCTACTGCGATTGGAATCACCGAGTAAAGTATGTGCAAATTGTGGGAGAAAGTAGTGATGGTCTCTCTCTCGTGGGCGTTTTAGCTACGGGCGAGCAAGTGAGTTTTCCCAAGTCCTCAGAGTTCTGGCATATCTACCATGAAGGCGATGAAAATCAGGCGCGCGCTATCTAGTTAAAGGCCCAAAAGTACAAATTGGCCGGGCCGTAATCTTCAACAAACTCAGTGCTGTAGATTAAACCCTCGGGAGTGTATGTAATGGCCTCTTGTTGGGGAAGTTCAGGTCCCATCAAGTGATGTAATTGCTGATGGGCCTCGCCGCCTTTAAGTAAGTTTTCCCAAGAGAGTACTACTATTGATGAGTAGGTGAGGATGCTCACTTCTTTTCTAGTACTACTGTAGTCCATGGCGGTGGGCACTTGGCCCCACCAGGGAACATTTGGGATCATCTTAGAGAAGTCAACACTGACCACATATTGAAGCTCGTGTTTGGCCAGAGCAGTGGCGGGATTAAAACGAAAGAGCTTGCTGGGATATACTTTCTTTGAGGACTCACTCCATTCCTTGGTCAGAATAAAAAGCTCCCCCTCTTCAGTGACAATGAGGGATTCAGCATCATGGGCACGATCGGGATACTCAAGTTTATAAACTTCTCTGGGTTCAACTTGGCGACGTTCTTTATTGATGGCCGAGAAAAACTCATCGATTTCAATAACTGTGATCTTAATATGAGAGCGCTTGCGACGGTTGTCGCCCATATCCGCGATAAAAAGGCACTTCTTAAGCACACTCGGAGCACAAGGACCGACGGCGAGGTCCTCAACATCCTTGGGATCGTCTTCACCGTAGCTCCATCTCATCACCCCAGTACCATCTCGCTCAGTGGTGTAGACAAAAGGACCATCACCGGAATCATTAATGTGAAAGAGTATCTGGTGCTCTTGATCGTAGGCGAGTCCTGAGGACTCATTAATTTGATCCAAGGGCAATTCTCCCAGTACTTGCGGGGCACTGGTGAAAACCTGAGCACGGGCCACTGAGAACAGAAATAAATTGAGCAGTAAAATATATTTGAGTTTTTTCATAGGCTTAAAAGCCTAAGAAAAAAGCTTGCAGCTGTCTTTAAATGTAAGGAGATGTGAGGACTCTCAATCTAATGATGGCCGCATCCTAACTCTATCCTGATAATGAAGCTATGCGCTCTTGCAGAGTGTTTAAAAAAGGCAGTCCTCTAGCGAACTTCCAAGTTCGAGACAGACGTTCATCATCGCTGAGTAGAAATCGCGCTGGCCGATATTGGCCAGTTGCTTACTGCTAAGCATGCGCTCTTGATCTAGGAGTAACTCAAAAAGGGGACGGCGCCCTTTTTTAAAGAGCGAGAGATTTTCTTGGTAGAGCTTAGTTGAGAGACCTAGGGTGCGAAGTCTGGCTTCGAGGGTCTCATGTCCACGCTCTAGATTTTTCACCTGTGCTTGAAAGCTCTCGGGGGCACTGCGCTTGGCGAGAATCATCTCACTCAGCGCAAGGGCGCGCTGGGCCTCAATCTGATCGCGCTTTTGTAGTGTGCTGCCACCTGAAAAGAGTGTGAAGTTAACCGAGAGCATATAGGTCGTCTCCCATTCATTGAGGTAGTTCTCGGTATAATTTCTGGCCACACTAAAATTCAGGGCCGGCAAGTACTCTGAGAAGACACTTCTCTTATTTGCTGTGGCAGCGAGAACTTGGGAATTGGCCTTCTGAAAATCGGGTCTTTGAGTCAAGTCGAAATTCTTAGTGAGCAGCTCCTTCATTTTTGAGCGCTGCTTAGATAAATCAAGTGGCCAGGAAGCTTTGATATCAACGGGAGAGTCTGCGAGTGCATCTAGTCTTGCTTTGACTAGACTTAAGTCACTGCGAGCACTCTGAGTTCTGGCGTTGGCATTGGCCACTTCCACCTGTGCTCTTAGAAGTTCGCTACTGGGATCTAAGCCGCGCTTAAATCTGGCCTCTGTTACCTTGAGAATATCGCTTTTAAGCCTTTCAATTTCATCTAAGATTTTAACGTTTTCACTGGCGACAATAAAATCGAGAAGAGTACTAAAGATTTCTTCTTCAACCTGTAGCTCAACTTGATCAAGAGTGGACTCTTGGGCCCTCAGAGAATGTTGTGAGGCCTTGAGATTATAGTAGTCGCGACCAAATGAGATCAGATTTAATTTGGCGACAGCACTTAAAGTATCAAGCCGACGGTTGCGATCGATCGCTCCTTGCCAGCGTCGATTTGCATTTGCGCTGAGGGTGGGCAGGAAAGTCAGCTTTGCAGCGAGCGCATTGGTATGGGCGGCCTCTACACTGGCCTCACTGGCCTTTAAGCGTGGATCGACTGACTTAAGTTTTAAAAAAGCTTCTTTAAAGCCAAGGGAATTGGCATGGGCATTAAAGAGCGTGAGACTTACTAAGGCGATGATCACTTTCATTGGAGTTGCTCCAAGACTTCTTCACTAGTGTCTTCGTGACCGCTCGTTGGTGTGAGTCTCTTTGGCGGAAAGCGGCGGTAGAAGCTGTATTCTAGCGCCGGCACAATATAGAGAGTGAAGAGCATCGAAAACCAAAGTCCTCCGGCCACCGCAAGGCCAAGGGGCTGCAGTACTTTTCCACCTTCACCAAGCCCCAGAGCAATGGGAAGCATTCCGAGAATGGTTGTGAGTGAGGTGATAAGAATAGGGCGCAGTCTCTTCACGCTGGCCCAAATCGCGGCTTCTTTTGGCGCATGCCCTCTGGCAACTAAGGTACGAATAAAATCTACCATGATGATACTATTGGCCACCGCAATTCCATTTAACAAGATTATTCCCAGGGCTGAGTTGAGCGAGAGAGTGCTCTGAAAGATTCCAAGTGACAAGAGCACCCCTAGTACTCCGGTAGGAATGGCGCTCAAGACAATGAGAACGTGCAAGAGATGACCAAATTGAAAGAGCAGAGTGAGAAAGATGAGGGCAATGGAGAGCCCGATGGCCACGGCCAGCTGAGAAAGGGCCTCTGTTAGTTCCACGCTGGCATCAATGCGAGTGACACTCGGAACAGAGTCAAGCTCCAGGCGCTCTTGTAGATCTGCCTTAAACTTTGTGAGAAATTGATCGGTCTTTTGAAGCGCTTCTTCTTTGTTGGCCTCGTTTCCTTTGTTAAAGCGACCAATGACTTTAAAAAGTGAGCGTCCATCCTCTCTTGTCACACTAGGAGCGTCTTTTTCATAATCCACGCGCGCCAAGGCGCCAAGGGGAATGAGTTTTCCTCCGGCGCGAATGGGCAGGGCCTCAACATCCTCTTTGGTCGTCAAGGTGCCATCTGGGAAGTTCATGCTGACACCCATTGTTTCACCGTCCAAGGTGACGTTGGTTAGAGATTTCCCCTCGGTGGCCACTCGTGAGAGGTCGGCCAGGTCATAGGGTGTGAGACTAATACCTGCTTTGGCGAGCACACTCCATTGATTGATATAGGGACGGATCGTGATGATGTCTTGTTGATCGGCAGAGGGTTCGGCCCAGGTATTGTCAAAGAGTTCGAGTTTAGAGATTTCTTCGTCTAAAGATTTTGCTACCAGAGCGCGGTCTTCATCTTTACCTCCGCGCACTTCAATTGAGAGATCGGGAGGATTGGGAATGGGAAGTTCGGCCGGATTCCAAGGGATGACCCAATAGCGAATGGTTGGTGTATTTTGAAAACTTTCTTGCATCGCCTTCCAGACGCGGTCCATGTCGTGTTTATCGCGCAGTCTTCCCATGATATTAGAGCGGTTGGGTCCCTGAATTTGCGTGAATGTGTAGCTAATATCAGCGCCAAATTTTTGGAGTAGTTCTCCTTCAACTTTATCGGTGACAGTTTCCATCTGTGCAATCAAGGTATGGCCACTGGTATTGACCCCGAGAATGATCCAATCGGTATCAGGTGTTCCAATAATTTCGCGCTTGAGATTGGGAGCTATGAAGACGAGGCTTAGCACGAGGGCGGCCGCACTTGAGAGGTAGACTAAGCCCTGTAGTTTTGAACTTGTTAAAAAATGACGTAGCGTTTTCTCATAAAAAAGTTCGACTTTCTTTAGAGTGCCCTCAATCGGTGAGACGGGAATGAATGTTTTTTTCTCCCGCGACATCATCTGCAATCTGACGGTTGGAACTAAGAGTAGGGCGACAAAGGCAGAACAGCCGTGAGAGAAAACCACCGCCTTGGCGAGGTCACCTAGAATGGCGTTGGTCAGGGCACTTGTGAAGGCCAGAGGGGCAAAGACCACTAGGCTGGCAATGGTCGCCCCCATAATCGGTAGGGCCACTTCACGAACCGCATTGATGACGAGCTGAACTTTTCCTAGCGCAGTCAGTTCGCCTTCGTGCTCTTCTAGGTGCCTAAAAATATTTTCCATGACGACTACGGAGGCATCGACGTTCATCCCTGCAGAGAGAGCAAGTCCTCCTAGAGAGATGAGGTTGATATTCATATCAGTGAGCTTCATCATGATGAAGGCAAGCACCATGGAAAGGGGAATTTCAATGGCAGCAGTGACAGTATTTTTAAGTGAGCCAATAAAGAGAAAGAGGACAAGCACGGCCAGTCCCGCGGCCATGAGAACTTCATGAAAGACGTTGCTGACAGCGTCTCTAATAAATTCACTCGGGTCCACCAGAACTTTGTACTCAATATCACCTGGGATATTTGCTTTAATTTCGTCCACGACCGCTAAAACCTCTTCGGCCATGCGCTTAACATTTCCTCCGGTGCGTGGGTTGGCAAAGAGAATGAGAGACTTAGCTCCACTGGTTTTAAAGATTCGCGTGCTCTTAGTGGAGGGGCCAATGGAGAGAGTCGCGACCTCATCGAGTGTGGCAATGGCGCCATTGGGAGTGGGGATGAGGATATTTTTTAAGTCATCGAGCTGATCGACTTGGCGATTGAGTTGAATGCCGATGAGTTTTGGACCCAGGTTCAGTGAGCCGCCAAGATAGCCGTCAAAACTTTTGTAAATAGCCGCTTCAACGTCTCTCGGAAAGAGCCCCAACGAGGCGAGGGCACTAGGTTTAAGCTCAATTTGAAGCATCTTTTGATTGGGGTTCCAAAGCTCGGCTTCACTGGCGTCTTGAATTTTAAGCAGGCGTGGCGAAAGTTCTGGCTCTAGAATATCGTAGAGTTCATCAAGAGATCTGGCGTGAGAATAAAAGCTAATGGCAGTGAATCCGCCAGACTCAGACCAGTAGTTTACCCACATGCCATCTCTGACCAGTTTTGGCCAGCTTCCTGATAGAGCGTTGAGGGTTGTGGAGACTTCTCGGAGGGCCACTTTAGGATCGGCGCCCCAAGCAAATTCTACTTTTATGAGGAGCCGACTTTTGGTGTAATCGGCCACAATCTTGTCGACTTCTAACTCCGGTGTCTCAATTGCTTTGAGTTTACTCTCAATGATCTCCCCGTAGCTCTCTCTAAACTCATTAGAGCTTTGCACGCCATAGGGAATCCCGGCCTGAATCGTGGGGCGACTTGAATTTGGGTAAAGTGAGATCGGCAGGTCAAGACCTGCGTATATACCGATCAGGGCCAATAGCCCAAGGGCGATATAGACTCGAAGTGGTGAGGTAAATGTTTTTGCTATCACTGAGTGACCACCACTTTTTCCCCATCCTTAATATAGGTATTGGCCCTTAGAACATAGTCCTCTCCGCTTTCAAGACCCGAGAGGATTTCGATTTGGCCTTCTCTTTTTTGTCCGAGAACGACATCTGTTCGTGAGAGAACTTCATCTTTGACGATGCGTATTTGAGGTTTTTTTCCTTCATAGACGACGGCGTGCTCTGGCACTTGAATTCCCTGATGAGCACGCACTTTGAAGTTCACTTTGCCCAAGGTTCCTACTAAGACCTCACTCGCGTGATCTTCGTTTACAAGCATGAGCTCTGCACTGGAAGTTCCGGTGACAGCGTTGAGAATGGGGGAGAGTCCCTTGATCACAACTTCATATTTTTTCTCTGAGTAAGGAACCACGAGCTCGCCTTTTTGACCTATGGAGAGATCTCGTACTTGGGCGGCGCTGACTTCGATTTTCATTTTGAGTTGCTTTGGGTCGGTGATCAGAAGAACTTTATCACCCTTAGCTACCGTCGAGCCGGTGCTTTGAAAAATCTCAGATACCAGACCACTCACAGGAGCGTAGTGATCCACGCTTCCCCCGCGGTAGGCCGGATCAATGTGCTTTAGAGCAAAGAGCTTCTGTCCGGCGCGAGTCTCGCTTCCAAGCTGCAGGTTATTGGCACTCAATATTCCCGTCGACTCAGCTAGAACCACGGCGTGAATCTCACTCTCAACCTGCGCTGGATAACTGTAGCGATCATAAAGTTCGGCAGGGGTCGCCTTTGCTACGACAACCTGTTTTTCTCTGGGTTTATTTGCCCAACTTGAATGAATCAAAAGAGCGGCACCTAGAAGGACCAACTTAAAGACAGTTCTCACCAATATTCCCCGACTTATAATTTGCGGGGAGCTTAGCAATTAAATACTTCTTTGCCCTGGGGCCGGTAAATATTCTATGGTTAGACTTAAATACCAGGGGGAATGACGATGACGGTGGAGGTATTATTTAGAATTGTGTCTCCAAGTGTACGGACATAGGTTCCACTGGTGGTGAGTTCGACTAAGAGATCAAGGCCGTAGTCAGCAATCAAGAGATTGCCGTTGGCCGCCTGAGCAATTGAGCGTGGGTCCCCAATCACGCTGGTGTCGCTGTAGCTCATTTCTACTGTTGAGAGATCAGAGGAATAGATGGCAACAGTGTCGGCCGTCCCGCTCCAGACGGCTGCGATTCGGCCATCATCTAATTCAATACAGTCATAGGGGTTGGTGGCGCCTGCTCCTGGCGAGGAAGCCGAGGCAGTTTGATTACCATCTTCGTCATACAGGCGAATTTCTCTGGTTCCAGTAGAGCAGGCAATAAAGCCTCCAGTTGAAAGTGCATTTACATGAGTAGGCGTCGTCATTAGGTTAGTTTTTGGCCAACCACCTGAGGCCACTCGTTCGTAGGAGGAATTAAAACGCTCGAGGTTATTGGATTCAATCATGAGAAGTGTGCCATTTGAGAGTACGGCCATGCCTCTTAGAGTCCCCGTCAGTTGTGGATGCTGAATGACTGTCTCAACCTCACCAGTGTAGATATTGTAGGCTTCAATGCGGTCAACTCCATCTACCGTCAGATAGATCTTGCCGTTGGCGTAAGTGACTCCATAGGCATTTTCTGTATTGATGTGATTATAGACCACACTCTTATAATTGCCGTTACTATCCAAGAGGTAGACGGCATCAGAGGTCTCATTGGCAACGACGATATCGCCACTTGAAACGGGAAAGGAGCTCGTTGTAGGGGTGGGGTCCTTGACACAACTCATGGCAAGCAAACCTAGCAGGCACAAAGAGGAGAACTTATTTAGTAAAAGCACTTCGAATCCCCAGTTTAAAGTAAAACTTGATACCAACGCTCATTCGCAATTCAGTGGCATTATCGTAAATATGTTCGCGATGAATGGCCGCATAAATATCCCAGCGCTTGCCATCAAAGAAATTGTATCCAACCCCGTAACTTGGTCCACTTGAAGTGCTCTTTTCTACGAGTGCATAGATCTGATTAATTTGTTGATTTCGATAGCTCTCTCTAGGGTTTAAATTGGACTGCTCTATACGAGAAAAGCCGTAACCAAAGCGCAGAAAGAGCTGCTTTGTTAAGTAAACTTTTACAGCAGCACCATAAGTCTTTTGCTGATGCTCAAATTCTCCACTTTGAGCGTCGTGAATATAATCAGCTTTGGCCGCGAGGGAGCGGTAGTAGAGTTCAGTTCCCAGTAGTCCAGAGCGCGATCCAATCGACAGTCCAAAACCCGAACCTAGTGGGGTGACATTGTTGTTTTTCATCGGTTCGTAATCTATCTTTGAATAACCATAGTCCACAGTCACAACGCTGGCCGAATAACTGGGAGTGCAAGTGAATAGGAAGGCGATAAGGCTTAGGACTTTTATCACCGAGATAGCATTCCTTAACATGTCTAATATTTTAGCGGATTCGTCCGCTTGCTTGACCGTAGCGGCAAAATAATCTTTGTTGTTAAGGGAATGTAAGGGGGTAGGTAAATGTTTGAGTTGTTAAACAATTGATTGGTGTGTAAAATTTCTCATGGGAGGTTGTAAATGGAAGAAAATTCACACAATTATAAAAGGTTGGCCCGCCTAGTGAGTAAGCGCATGGCCATTTCAGACCTCTTAAAGAGTCAAAGCCCTCATCTCCATGATTTTAACGCCTTCTGGGAAGTGGCCACGGAGCTTGCGCATACCCTAGAAGATATGGGCCAAGCAAAACTCGCTCGCCAGTCCATGCTTTTGATCTTTAGATCATGGTGTGAATGGGCCCATGGGAATTACTACGGGTCCCAGGTGCGAGAGAGTTTGCGCCTCTCGCTGCCAAACCGCTTTGAAGCCCTCGAGCGCATGAGCTTTATGAAACTCTCGGCAGATGAGCGCCTCGATCTTTTCTATCTGATGTCTCCCTATGAATGGGCGCTCCTTAAAATCTCTTAGGTTCTTGTCTATTATTTTGACAGTGCTCACACACTAGACGCTCTCTTGCTGGGCAAGTCTCTTAAATTGCTGCAAATGCCTGGCCTTCATCTTGCTTTTGGTTAAGTAAACGTCTTTTGAAGGAGCCAGCAGTGAAGACACTCTTTGGACTACTCATCATTCTTTTTGTCGCTAGCACCGTGTGGGCGCGTGGCACAGAAGAAGCCACGGTGCAGTCGTGTATTGAGGCTAGCCTTGATCGTTATGCATATGTGAGAAGTGTCAAAGATGAGCAAGTCAAAGTTGAAAATGACTTTCTGTATTGCCTCAATTCAATTCCTGGTGTGGCCTACCCCACGCTTTTTGATGTGCCAGATGAAATTCTTTTAAAGCGCTATGAATTTATTATGAGAGAAAGGGCCAAGAGAAAATGATTTCGCGCAAGCGAATGTTGGAAGCTTTTTTTCCTGCCAATCTTTTTAAAGATAAGTGGTCCCTATTTTTTCTCTTACTGACACTAGTGTTTTTGGTGATCGAATATTTTGGATGGCAAGGCCCTTTTCATCGTTTGATGGGAGGAAGTTCCTTTTATACCTCACTTGGGCGTATGGATCGCAATCTCTACGCTCAGCTGTGGACGACAGTTTCCTTTCTCATTTTTTTGGTACTCATCCCAACGCTGGTTTTGCGCTTTGCTTTTAAGAAAGACGACTACCGGTGGATGCTTGGCCTTGGCTCGCTTACTTCAAGTTACAAGGGCTATATTTTAGCCTATGCACTGATGTTTCTTCCTCTTGTGCTCGCAGCCAAGTCTCCCGCGTTTTATCGCTTCTATCCGCTCTATCGCCCAGAGTCTTATAGTCAGTGGGTTCTATTCGAACTCATTTATTTGCCACAATTTTTTGCCGTAGAATTTTTCTTTCGTGGGCCATTACTCTCTTACGCCAACAAGCGCTTAGGAGTGAGTGCTCTCTTTTTGATGGTTTTTCCCTACGCGCTTATTCATATCCATAAGCCCTTTGCAGAGGCTTTAGGAAGCATCATTGCTGGAATTGTACTTGGCCATATGGCCCTTAAAGGACGCTCCATTTGGGGAGGCGTCGCCTTGCACATGTTAGTCGCACTTACCATGGACACAGCTGCACTATACTTTAGTGGAACATTGGCCTCATTTCACTGAGATTCTAGGCGTGTTTAACCTCCTTCCAACTGTTTATTGATCGTAAGAACGTCTCCCGTTAAAATTGAGTAGAATTTTTAATTTACACTAGGGCGATTATATCGATCTACAAACTTACCATTCACTCGGTTCTGGTGCAGCGGGACGGTTAGAAGGATTACTCGCAGTTTTGCGAGGCAGAAGTTCTAAGCTCGATATTGATCAGTGCACTAAGAACTTTATGAACCTGGTCATGCACATGCAGCAGTCTGAAGATCTCTGTCTGGCCATGAGCGAAGACGTTAGAAATATTTTTGGTGATAAGAACTTTTTGCGAATCTTTACTCAGATGGGCATCTCTCGAGGAGAGAGCCTCACCTCGGGTGTTTTTACGAGACTGCTTGCTAAGTTTCTCCCCGAACACAAGGATCGCTCAGACGCAACATTCTGGATCGAGCGTCTCTTTTCTCACCCCGAAGACTATCTTTGGGTGACAAATGTTCGTAACGAGGGCTGGTCGCGCTTTTTAAGACTGCTAGGTTTTAGAGAAATTCATCAACTCGATGTTAAGAAGACGATACTGCGCCAAGTTCTCAATGCTATTCGCATTATCTCGCTACGAATCGATGCCCTGAGCTTGGATAGCGATATTATTCAAAAACTACCAGAAATTGAAAAGTTTGATTCACCCTTTGTGATGCAACACTTAGAGGTCAGTAATTATCTGGATCATTACTTCAAAGAGAATTATGACCGGACAACTGATAATACTGACTATCGTCAGATTATGATTTTAATTGATCAGTGTGAAGGCTACGTGACCAAGCTCAGAGAGCGCAAGCATCTCTTTGGAGTAAGTGCTCGCTTTACCAATTATTATCTAAGATTGGGGCAAAATGTCCGTCGCATTCGCACACTTCTTTATTTGGTCACGACTCATGAGCAAGAAATCTATTTTGATGAGGAGATAAACTTCTTTAAGAGCTTTCTAGAGAGAAAAGAACAGAAGCATAACCTCCATCGCTTCTTTTCAGAAAATCTCTCCTTTATTGCCTATCAAATCACTGAATACACCGGTCAAACGGGTGAGAAATATATAACGACTAACTATCGCGATTATTTCAAAATGTTTCTCTCTTCTTGCCAAGGGGGATTGATCGTCGCGTTTTTAGTATTTATTAAGCTAGGTATTTATTTTCTCAATCTTCCACTTTTTGGGACGGCGCTTGGCTATAGTTTTAATTATGGTCTAGGCTTCATTCTCATTCATGTCACTGGTTCAAAGCTTGCGACTAAACAGCCGGCCATGACCGCCTCAAAACTAGCGGCGGCCATTGACGACTCGATGGATGAAGATCGAGATGAACTGGCCGAGCTCGCTGAAGTGATTAAACTTATCTTGCGCTCACAATTCATTGCCTTTACCGGCAACGTGGTGATCTCCTTTTTGATTGCTTTTGGGATAGGCTCTCTCTATGAATACTCTCAAGGTGAAGCCCTCATTAATTCCCAAAAGGCCCAATCCCTGATTATGGAAGTTCATCCCACGAAGTCTCTTTCAATTTTCTACGCCGCACACACTGGTATTTATCTCTTTTTGTCTGGGCTCATTGCGGGTCACGCTGACAATTTTAGCGTGATTCAAAAAATTCCCGCGCGCCTAAAGTTTCAGCCTTTCTTGCGACGCTACCTAAAGCCCAGAACTTTAGTAAAGCTCAGTGATTATACTGCTCACAATTTTGGTGCCATCTGGGGCAATTTCATGCTCGGTGTATTCTTAGGAACTACGAGTACTATCGGAAAAATTGTTGGTCTTCCGCTCGATATTCGCCACATCACTTTCTCCGCCGGAAATGTAGGGGTGGCGATGAGTTCTCTTGCTTGGCCAGATTATCAACATTTAATTGAGGAAGCCTTTCTCGGAGTCGCTCTGATTGGGCTAATGAATTTTATTTTTAGCTTCATGCCCTCTCTCTACGTTGCCGTCAAATCAAGAGAGGTGCATTTTAGAAAGTATGGTCAACTTTTTATGATGGTTTTAAAGATGTTTTTAACCAATCCCTTTAGCTTTATTTTGCCCATCGGCAACCCGATTGGGCCCAAGGAAAATCTTTAATTAGCGGCAATGGACTGAGCATCTGCGGCTACTACACCTTTTCCAACTCTTACATTTCTAGCGTAGAGATCAAATTGAGGACTAAAGAGAAAGGTGAGCAGAACCTTGGTCCAGCTTTTGTGGGAGTAGAGGGTATCGTAGTACTCAGGAGCAATGGCCCTGAGCTTAGGCAGATGCACCCAGGGAACTCTAAAGAGATCATGGTGCTCATTGTGATAGCCGATATTAAAAGAGACTTTATTAAGGGGTCCGTAGTAGGAGTAGGTCTCTTGCTCACCATTAAAGATATAATGTTCTTGAATCCAGCGTGCTCCCACCGGGTGAAGTCCTATGCCAAAAAATGTTGAAAGAACAAAATAGCCCAAGGCCTGGGGCCCAAAGAAGTAATAGACGGCAAAATCAAAACCAAGCACAACAACGGCGTTGATAATAACCCATCTATCCCACAGTTTGACAGTGCTCAGGCGCATCGGACGAATGGTTTCAATAACAGCAAAAACTAAGTACCAAATTGTTTTGCGCCACCAGGAATTGCCAACCAACTTGGCCTCCCAATGATTGGCAAGATCAGCGTCGTATTCATACTCAGCTAGGTGGCTGTGATGAACGAGATGAAATTTTCTAAAGCCAATAGCGCTTGGTAGAGCTTGAGGCAGATTGCAGATGATACCCCAAATTCTATTGGCGTTTTTTGATTTACTAACAAGGTCGTGGCAAGCTTCATGAAGCATACCAAAAAGGGCGTGGTTACAAATTGCGCCAATGAGGTAGGCCACTAAGAGCACGAGCCACCAGGAGCTGTCGCGCAGCAAGTAGGCGATGGCAAATTGCAGGGCCACTACGAGAGTGATGTAGAGGCCAGAGAGCGGATAGGGGCCCATGAGTTCGCGCACTTGCGGATATTTTTTAATGATCTCGCGCCCGCGCAATGTGTGTGGATTGGGTCGATCATGAAAGTGATAGCTTTCACGCATTGAGGCACTCCTAGGGCTAAATGACATACGTTCGAGGGCGAACTATAAAAGCAAATGCCCCTTTTTGACAACAGGTGCTAGTAATCTTTCAAGGACTTAAAATGGCCGATTTTCATTGGGTTTTAACGGGTAAGAATCAACTTGAATTAGAAATGTTTGCGCGGCGCGCTCCAAGTCCAGGGGAAGTCCAAATTGAGGTGAGCTGTTCTGGTCTAAATTTTGCCGACGCCATGATGCTCGGGGGTCTCTACCCTGATGCTCCCAGCTATCCCTTTACCCCCGGCTATGAAGTGAGCGGTGTGGTGAGCGCAGTGGGCGAAGGGGTCTCGCGCTATAAAAGCGGTGACGAGGTGATTGCGGGCCTTTATTTTGGCGGCTATTCAAGTGTTGTGACTGTCAATGAGCGACAATGCGTGAAGATGCCAAGCAATTTAAACTCCAAGACTGGCGCCAGTGTGCTGGTGAGTTATCTCACAGCTTGGCTTGCGCTTTATGAGTACGCTCGCGTGAGGCCAGGGGATCGCTTGTTAGTAGACTGCGCTAGTGGGGCCCTAGGTAGTATGATGGCCATTCTAGCTAAAAAGCGCGGTGCCTATCTCGTCGGGCTGACTTCAAGCGCCCACAAGAAAGAGTCGATTTTAGAGCGCTATGATGAAGCCTATACTCATGAGGAGTTTACTAACTCAAGTCTCATTTCGCCGTTTGATATTATCATCCAGTCCCGTGGGGGCCCGGCCTTTCACCAAATGATCTCGCACTTGAGACCTGGGGGAAGAATGGTGGCCCTGGGTGTATCAGAATTAGTAAGTTCAGGCTTAATGGGGCGCTTGCGGGCAACGCTTCGAACATTGTGGGGACTGCGGCCAATTTTCCCCGCTGCTTTAATGAATGGAAATTATGGTGTGTATGGACTCAATGTCCTGCGCTTATTTGATCATATGGAGGTAATTGAGCGCGGTCTGGACTCACTCGTAAAGGATGCGCCTGAAATTCCCATTGCTGCGACTTTCAGTGCGCGCGAACTTCCCCAAGCCTTTAAGCAGATTCTTTCAAAGGAGCTGGTTGGGAAGGTATTGATTGACTGGACTCAGGTACACGATTCGTAAAGAGCTCTTGGAGTTCAGAGCTTTCACGAAAGCGCCAGATGATTCCATCGACGTAGTAGTGATAGAACACGACTAAGACGATCATGAGTTGAATGAGATCCATAACTGGACCTGGACTAAATTTTTTCGCAATAAAAAAAACAAAAACAAAAGTCGCATAGAGGTAGCTCATAGTGAGCCATTTGCCAATCAGCTTCTTTTTCTCTGGGAAGCGGCGTTTTTGATAAGTCGTCATCCAGCCTTGGTATTGAATGTCGTGATAGAGAGTGTCGAGGGCGACAAAGAGGTAGCTTGAAAGCACAAAATAGGTGTCGAGTACGCCATAAAGTAAGAAGTAGTGAGCGCCGGTCATGGTCACGAAGAGAAGTTTGGGAATATTAACTCCGAGGCCTTTTTTGTGACGATAGATTTGGCGGCCATAGAAAGTGAGTGTTGCGGTTAGCATAAGAGAGTAGAGCACCCCGCGCGCGCCATCGGCGTAGTCGCCGACGTCAATGAAGGCAATGACGGTGTGGATTTGTTCCATGAGATCAGGTAGGAGGCTTGCCCAAAAGAGTAGCCAGTAAAAACTCATATCAATTTTTGTATCAATAGGAGCATAGTCTTTGTGAAGGCCGCGGTAGACTTTAAGTAGGCCCATATTCTGGCGCCAGATATGCCACATGCCATAGTAGATAAAAATAAAGTAGATCGTGTCGCTGTAGTCTAGATACCAGTAGAGTGGCCCCATACCTATAATGAGAACGGGAGCGAGGAGGTGGCGCCAGCGGTGGCGCTTAAATTCGATAGGGTCGCCATGAGAGCGACTGAAAGTTTGAAAGATATGGGCCTGATCAAAGAGGAGAAGAAAGAAAGCATAGATGAGAGTCGAGGCTTCAGTGGGGGCGAGTCCCAGTCCATCTTTCACGCCCAGGTAACCTAAAAAAAGAAGTGGAGTCATGATTACCGGGCATATAAAGAACATGAGATCAAAGCGCTTGCTTACGATCCACTTGCTTTGAATGGACTCTTCCATGAGTTCTCCAATTCTAAAAGTTATCCCAAATATTGTATCAAGGCCGTATAATGTTAAGAGCTAAAGGGAAAACATTGTCTTTCAAACCTCAAGGATGGATGAGCGCTCATGGAAATTCTGCTTCTTATTGTTGGTATAACGGCAGGCGTTTTGGTCGGGTATTTCGCCGCCAGATCAAAGCTCAGTGGCGAGTTAATTCGCTTTAAGACCCTCTATGAGCAGTCGGTGGAAAATTCAGGGGCGATGAAAGATCAATTTTCTAGGCTCGCCGATGAAATCATCACTGGTCACACGGAGCGCTCACTTGCGCGAACGGAGAAGAGTTTGCACAGCGCGATCGCACCCTTAAGAGAAAATCTCACACACTTTCATGCTCGCATTGAAAAGTATTATGAAGGTGAGAATACTGAGCGTCTGGTTCTTAAGGGTGAGATCAATAAGATATTTGAGCTCAATCAAAAGCTCTCTCAAGAGGCAAATGCCCTCGCTCAAGCACTAAGAGGCGATAGTAAAATGCAAGGCAATTGGGGGGAGATGATTTTAGAAAAGGTACTTGAGGCCAGTGGGCTTAGGCGTGATCACGAGTATCGCACTCAAGTCTACCAAAAGAATGAAGAGGGTGCTTCGCAATTTCTGGATGTCGTTGTTGATCTTCCTGAAGGAAAGCATTTGATCATCGACTCAAAAGTGACACTTAGATCCTATGAGGCCGCTCTACGTGCTGAAGATGAATTGGCGCGCGCTGAACTGTTAACTCAATTTTCAAAGGCCATTCGCGACCATATAAAAGGACTTTCTTCTAAGCGCTACTATGAAGGGGAGGCGGTATTATCTCCTGACTTTGTGCTTCTCTTTTTTCCACTCGAATCGGCCTATGCCACAGCGCTTGAGCGCGATCCTGAACTCTTTACCAGCGCCTGGGAGAAAAAAGTAATTATTGTCAGCCCGACCACCTTACTTGCTACGCTTAAAACAGTTGCTGGCATCTGGAGCTTTCAGCGACAAAGCGACAATGCTCAAGAAATTGCCCTTGCCGCTGGCCGTCTCTATGACAAGTTTGTGGGCTTTACTAGTGACCTCGATGAGGTCGATAAGGCGCTCTCTAAAGCCACGAACTCCCTGGGCATGGCCAAGTCAAAGCTCTCCACAGGGCGTGGAAACCTAGTGGCCGGAGTCGAGAAGTTGCGTGAGCTTGGTGCCAAAAATAGCAAAGAACTCCCCACCGATTGGGGTGCCAGATGACTTATGGGACGCTTTGCGTCCCATAAGTCATCTGGTACCGGTACCGGTAAAAAATCTTCACTATCCATGAAATCCTCCTGTGCTATCTTAGAATAATAAATTTTTTTTGTTTTTCAGGAGTCATGCAATGGAGATGTTTCTCATTGGTCTACTAGTTATTGTGGTCTTTGGTGCGGGTTACGTTATCGGACTATTTAACTCACTCATTCGCCGACGCAATGAAAGTGATAATGCTCTGTCGCAGATTGATGTTCAGTTAAAGCGCCGCTATGATCTGATTCCCAACTTAGTTGAGAGTGTGAAGGCCTATTTAAAGCACGAAAGAGAGACGCTTGAAGCAGTTATTGCGGCCAGGAATTTTGCACACCAGACCTGGAAGCAGGCCCAGGCCGGCGACTCTAATACTGATTTGGCCACTGCCTTTGCCAGTGAGTCGGGACTCTCAGGAGCGCTTGGAAGACTCTTTGCTCTTAATGAAAATTATCCTGAACTCAAGGCCGATGCTCAGGTGAGAGAATTAATGGAAGAGCTTAAAAGCACAGAAAATCGCATCGCCTTTGCTAGGCAGCACTATAATGATGTCACTACGGACTACAATGCAAGTCTGCAGAGCTTTCCTGAAATGTTTATCGCTGAATATTTTCGTTGGCCCACTAAGGAGTTGTGGAAGGATATTGCGCCGACAGAGCGATTGGCCCCTGAAGTCAAATTCTAGGCATGGATTTTTTTAAACACCAGGAAGAGGCCAGAAGCGAAAGCGCAAAGCTGCTCGTTCTCTTTATTTTGGGAACACTTCTGGTCATTGCCTTAACAACAGTTTTGCTCTTACCGCTTTTTCACTATCTCTTTAATGTCCCCATTTTTCATGTCTCGCCTTCAACCTTGCAAGTTGATTACTTAGATTTTACAAGTCGTGGGCTTCGCATTTTTAAAGGGGTTATTTCCTTTGTTGTCCTCTCTGTGGGTGGTGGCGTTCTCTTTAAACTGATCATAATGAGCCGTGGCGGAAAGAGTGTCGCCCAGATGTTAAAGGGTGTCTCCCTCCATCAAAGTGGTCTCTCTGCACAAAAAAAGATTGAGATTAAAAATATTACGGAAGAGATGGGCATTGCCAGTGGAATAAAACCGCCTGCTATTTATATTATTAATGATAAGAGTATTAACGCTCTGGCCGCAGGACTTGAAATTAGTGACAGCGTGATTTGTCTAACTACTGGAGCGGTCGATGAGCTCAGTCGTGATGAGCTTAGCGCCGTCATCGCCCATGAATATGGCCACATCTTGGGCAGCGACGCTCGAACAAATACGTATCTCGCAGCAGTGATGCACGGCCTGATGATGTTTACTATCATGGGAGAGATCCTCTTTAGGGGGGCCAGGCATATTCGAAAAGATGCGAGTATTCTCTTTATTATTATGGGGACATTTTTCTGGCTGGCGGGATTCATTGGCCGCTCTGTGGCAGGAATGATTCAATCCTTTTATTCCCAGGAGCGCGAGTTTTTGGCCGATGCTTGTGCAGTTCAATTTACTCGTTCAAAAGAAGGCATCATTGGCGTCTTTCAAAAACTATGGTGGAAACGGTTTCACAACAACCTAAGGTCTCCCTACGCAATGGAAGTCGCACACTTCATGTTTACAACCTCAACAAAGAGAACTGAGGGAAGCACTTCAACCCATCCAACTCTTAAAGAGCGAGCTAAGCGCATAGATCCAAGTTTTCGCTTTAAAAGCTTTAGACCAGAGAATTTTGAATCGAAGGTGGTCCAAACTCAGATTGAAAAAAGACAAATCGAACCTGAATCATATAGTGCAGATGCCCTTCTCGATCGTCTTTTTAAAGCTTCTAGTTACTCGGATCTGTTGAATTTTTCCCTGAGCAGTTTGGCCGTGCTCAGTCTCTCTCAACAGCGCTTTAATAGTATTCAGAGCGCCCTGGTGAGTGAAATTGAAAAGACAAATAATGATACGCTTAGATTTCGCTACTGGCTTGCTCTGGAGGCACTTAAATCAAAAAAAGAAGAGATCGCTGGCGGGCGCTCAATTCGAATTCGTCGCGTTTATAAGCGCACACATCCTCTTACCTATTTTGAAGTCGAATTAGTTTTAGTTTTTAGTGCTTTCATTGAGTGCACCAATTCTGATTATAGCGCAAGGATTAGAAAGCATTTTCAAAAAACCTTTCCTTGGTGTCAGAGTCTTATTCCAATAGATAAGATTACCGCTGACTCCTTTATGAGAAGCTTAGATAAGCTCTGCGCTCTCAATACTGATTCAAAAAAAGTCGTCTATGAATTTATTCGCGAGATCATCAACTGGGATGGACGAGTAAGCTTTGAAGAAGAAGAGTTCTTTAAGCTCCTTTGTGAGAAACTTAATATGCCACGCCCGACAGCTGCTCCTGGTGCCAGATGACTTATGGGACGCTTTGCGTCCCATAAGTCATCTGGCACCAAGAGTGAATTCATCTGGAAGTAGTCGATCCCTCGAGTCGTAGTTATAAATATTAAAGTAGTCATCATCATATCTATCGTAGAGAACACCTAGTGGAGGTGTTCTTCTTACATTAATCATTTGAATAAGCTCGTCACGATCCAAGATAAAGTAGGGCTCGTTGCGAGTTCCTACATTGTAAATTGTCTTATAAGGTGAATTCACTTTTGGTGCTGGGTGATCAAAACTATCATAGAGTTCGTAGGACACGGTAATGGGAATGTGCAGGCGTGGATTGTTGGCCAAGATGCGATGAAAGGCAATCAGATCTTCAGTTTGCATGCGTATACAGCCATGACTATCAAACCCTCGCAAAAATGGAGCGAGGTGAGGTTGAGCGTGAAAGCCTACACTGGTGTAGCCAACATCCAGAATTTTATTGGTTGTGATTCTTAGAAAGGGCTGACCGGCGTAATAGTCTGGTTTATATCTGGTGGCATAGGCCTCTCGTTTATCTAGCCATGCATTCTTAAACCTGGGAGTCACTAGACTCGTTCGCCCTGGGTGTTGCACACCTTCGTCAAACCCTCCTACGCCCAGTGGAAACACCATCTTTAAATTATTTCTATAGTCTTCAAGGATGAGTACTCTTTCAATTAAACCTACTCGAGCTTTGAAGTTGGTATTTGAAAGAGCGACCTTTCCCAGATATCGGCCAGATAATCGAGAGTAACGGTAATGAGTCACTTCACCTTTAATGAAGACATATCCGCTCCATCTGAGATTTACAAACGCAGTGATAGGAAGGGTGACTCTTCTGTCGCCCCAGCGATCATCAGGAAGCGCATTAAAGAATATATTGTGTACTTCTAAGATTTCCTCATTGATGCCCATGAGTCGTGGAAGCTCGGACTTTATCGTTGGCAGAATCGACTTTAGTGCTGGAATCTCTCTAGGCAGAAAACGGGCCACATCGTCTAGGCGTACACCGATGATTTGGTTTCGTGCTTCATATGAAATGGAATGAGCACTTTTAGGGAAGGAGACAGTGAGAAGAATGATGAAAAAAAATTTTCCTATTGAGTGCATGAATATCCCCCTTGTTAAGTGGGCCAGTCGGGGCACTACTTGGGGTAACGATAACTCATCAGAGCTTGTACTGTAAAACAGACAAGGATTTGTTCTTTAAAAGTACATTGAAAGTGAAAGATGAAGTGAACTAAATTGGGCCTTAAAGATTAAAGCCCACTAGGAAGTTCTCCTGTTGTGTTATAGCGATCGACTAAAACACGCGTGCAAGTATTGTATGAGCGAATCAGACGATTGCGCTCCCAGTTTAAAAAGACCGTTTCATAAGGGTATTGACGTTTACAATAAGTCGCGATAGCCGCACTTATTTGACGGGCCGATAACCTTGGTCTTGCAGGGGATGTTCTTCCTCCGCGAATAATTGTAACTCCTGGAAGGTCTCTTCTATTTTGATTGCGACGTTCATCATTTCTAGGGAAAGTGATGATTGATGGGGAAGTAGGGCGATCATCTTCGATGCGATGAGGGATACCACCCTCTGGGATTAAACGCTCTCTAGAGTCGTAGTTAAAGAGATTAAAATAGTCGTCTTCAGGATGGTCAAAGAGGCGAGTGATTGGAGCTTCGCCTCTGA
The DNA here is from genome assembly GCA_048264885.1 of Bacteriovoracaceae bacterium. Taxonomy (GTDB): domain Bacteria; phylum Bdellovibrionota; class Bacteriovoracia; order Bacteriovoracales; family Bacteriovoracaceae; genus JBLWXV01. The sequence continues at coordinate 177,798 of JBLXCO010000005.1, read as the reverse complement.
CACTTCCAAGCTGAACGAGTTCATCACTATCAAGCTTGAAGTAGGGAGCAGAGTGAGATCCTACATTATAGATTGTCTTGTAGGGGTTATTTACTTTTGGTGCCGGATGATCGGCGTTCTTAAAAATGTGGTAGGAAATGCTTATGGGAATATGCAGGCGTGGGTTATTGGCGAGTAAACGATGAAAGGCAATAAGATCATCTGTCTGCATGCGCATACAACCGTGGCTATCAAACCCACGCAAAAAGGGAGCAAGGTTGGGTTGAGCGTGAAAGCCGATGCTTGTGTAGCCTACATCGAGTTCTTGATTTGTGGTGATCCTTAAAAAGGGCTTTCCTGCATAATATGAAGGCTTCGTTCTTGCCGCGTAGGCTTCACGCTTATCTAGCCAGGCCTTTTGAAATCTGGGAGTTACTAAGCTTACTTGTCCTAGGTTTTGTACGCCTTCATCAAAAGCCCCAACTCCGAGAGGAAAGACCATTTTGATCTGATTGCTGTAGTCTTCCAAAATTAGAATTCTCTCAATGAGGCCAACCTCTGCCTTAAAGTCAGTCTCATCTATTGCAATTTTTTCTAGTCCGCGCCCAACGAGACGAGAGCTTTTGAGATAGATTTCTCCCTTTACAAAGACATACCCACTTTCTCTGAGCTTAAGGAAGGCCGTGATGGGAAGAGTCGTCTCACGTGTAAACCAATCATCGTTTGGAAGGTCGTTTAAGAAAATTCCAAATATCTCTTCAACTGGCTCACTGAGATCAAGGAGGCGGGCCAATTCCCGCTTTATAGTAGGGAGCTCGGCCTTTAAATTGGGAATCTCGTTTGGCAGAAATTTTGCTACATCATCGATTCTCACACCGATCATTTGATCTTGCGCTTCCTGTGAGAAGGCAGGAGTACAATTGATACTTGTAATGGTGATGAGAGCTAAGAGCTTGAGCTTTTTGAAAGTGCGCATGTAAGTCCCCAATTCAGATAAATCAGTCGGGGGCGAGCTTAACAAAGCTTCAGCTTATCGGGGCTAAACGTGTAAAAAATCCAATGACACATGTTTGCAAGGGAAGACACTCACTAAGAGTAAATCAGCAAAATGATAACTGAAGTTATCGGAAGGATGATAACCACGCTAATAATGAGCAAATCAAAGAGTCGATCCTCTAGCGTCTTAGGTTTTTTCTCTTTCACTTTTTCTCCTAGTGGCATGAACCGGTGGATACAAATTGATAAAAGCGATAAGTGAGACTTGTAAGTCCCACTCCAATAAGACAAAGGCCTAGGACGCGCTCGCGTACCACATGTTGACCGCGCGCCAGCTTTGAGACAAGCCAACTCGAACCACTGAGGGCCGGGAGTGTTCCAAGCCAAAATGAGCCCATGGCCAGAGCGCCCAGCCAGGGATTTTGAAAAGTGGCGACAGTGAGGGCGACGCCATAGAGAAAACCACAAGGTAGTAAGACGCTAAAGAGTCCAATGTAAAAAGGTCCTCTCATTGGAAGTTTACGATAGATCCTCACGATGAATTTCGGGGTGAGGTTTTTCTTGGTGACAAAGTTTGATCCCCAAAAGATTAGTGCGAGCGCCATGAGGACTGAGGGAATTAAAGTTAAAAGCGGTGTTTCTTGCTGCAGGAGAAACCACTGACCTATAAAACCACTAGCTAGTCCAAGTGCAAGGTAGGAGATAAGTCTTCCTGACTGATAGCTCGCCTGGGCCTTGACTCCTCTAGAGCTGGCCACAATTAATGGCCCACACATGCCCGCGCAATGAAGACTCCCGAGGGCCCCTACGCTTAGAGCAACTAGTGGCATCGCGCCGGCACTGGCGCGAGCAATATCATTGAAATGGTCCAACAAGCTTAATCTCCAATTTTTTCACAAGTTCTGCACTTTCTTCACTTTCACCTTGATGAATTTCTAGTGAAATGATCTGCGAGCCTTCTTGTAGGATTTCAGGTGGAAACTTAAAGAAGACATTGGCGCGAGTGTGACCGACTTTGGGGGTGAGAGGTCTAGGGGCACTAATTACTTTAACGTTGGGTGAGGGTGAGCTAAACCAGAGTGGTCTAGACTGCTCTTCATCTTTTACATCGACAGTGATCACATAGCGGTTTTGAATTTCAGTCATTCCACTAGTGCTCTCAGACATTGTAAAGGGTTCACCTACAGCGCGAATGGCGGTGAAGCTCATCTCGGTTGCGCGCGAGACGAGAAAGACGCCAGCAAGGAAGATAGCAAGCGAGACTGCGAGGTAGATCACTGAGCGCAAGCGAAAGTGAGAGACTTTTCCGCCCTCAAGTTCGGTTTCAGTGGCGTAGCGAATAAGTCCGGCCGGGCGTCCCACCTTTTCCATAATCTCATCACATGCATCAATACAATTGGTGCAGGCAATACACTCAAGCTGAGTGCCCCGGCGAATATCAATGCCAGTAGGGCAGGCTTTCACGCAGTGATAGCAATTGATACAGTCGCCCTCATCTTCTCTTGTCGGGGCGACCCCACGTCTGGGTTCTCCACGATTGGGGTCATAGGCGACCACCATCGAGTCCTTATCCATAATCACGCTTTGCAGGCGGCCATAGGGACAAGCAATAATACAGAATTGTTCGCGAAACCAACCAAAATCAAACAGGCACAGGGCAGTGATTCCAACCATCGCAATAAAGAGCCCCATATTTTCACCTGGAGGCCTGGTTGTGATCCAAAAGAGATCGCGTGTTCCGACAAAGTAGCCCAGAAAAGAGTGAGCGATGTGAAGTGAGACAATCAGGTAGAGGGTCCATTTAAGTGTGCGCTTAAAGATTTTTTCTTTGGTCCATGGTGCGGCTTGAAGTGCTGCACGGGCACGAGCTTTACCTTCAACAAGTAGTTCAATTTTTTGATAGATGGCATCGATGAAGACAGTCTGGGGGCACGCCCAGCCGCACCACACGCGACCCCAAATTGAGGTCACAAAGCCAATGAGAAAGAGACCGCCTAGAATGGCAATCAGAAGGAGCGGCAGATCCCCGGCGAAAAAGGTTTGACCAAAGAGGGTAAACTCGCGATCGGCAATATTGAGCAGAATCGTTTGCTTACCCCCAAATTTAGTCCAAGGTAATACTAGGTAGAGGACAATGAGCGTCCAATAGAAGAAGTCCCGTCTATGGCGCCATAAACCTTTGATATCTTCGGGGTAGAGATAGACTCTGCGACCCTTTTCATCTGTGGTTGCTAAGCGTTCTTCGTGGAGTTCAAATCTATTCTTTGCCATTGTCCTACTACTTTTAAGAGAGTCTTATTCCTCTATGATATCACCTTGAGGCTCTTTGGCCTTGGGTGGAGTGGTGCCCTTGAGGTCCATCACGTACTTCACACTGGCCATGATTTCTTGCTTAGAGAGCACTTCTCCCCAGGCCGGCATCCCCATTTCTTCGTTACCGTAAACGACAAATTTATAGAGAGCTTCGGGCTCGCGGTTCACATTGATCCAGTGATTGTCTGTGAGATTGGGCCCAATGTCGCCACCGCCTCCTTCTGCGTGACAGGCGACACAGTTTTCAACGAAAACATTTGTGGCCATGGCCTGTCCCTCATCAGTGCCAACCCAGGCATTGTATTGTTCAATGTCAAAGTTGGAGACGTTCTTGGCCTCGGCCTCCTGAATCTCTGCGAGTTGGGCCATCTCTTTGTTGTATTCATCTTTTAATGTGGGTCCGTCCATGATTTGAAAAAAGATGAAGTAAAAAATAGCAAAGAGGATCCCTCCCCAAAAGGTCATGAGCCACCACTGCGGAAGTGGGTGGTCAAGCTCCATAATGCCATCATAGTTGTGGTCGAGGAGGATGTGTTCTTCATCCTCCAAAACAGTATTGCCGTTTACTTTAGTTTCTTTCATTTCCCGCCTCATCAAGCTCAATGGGAAGATTGCCCATGTATTTGTACAATTTTTTGTTATCGCTGCGATTTACCCAGTAGACCACGCAAAGAAACATCACCAGAAAGATCATAAGCGCAATTACCGGGAGGTAGAGCATGTCAAAGTTAAGTAGAGTTTCCTTAATCATTGTTCACCTTCTAGTATCTCTGCATTAACTGCTGCTTTTTTTATGTCTGTTCCTAAACGTTGTAGGTAGGCAATGAGGGCGACAATTTGCTTGTCGGCCACTTTGATATCAATCTGCCCGGTTTTACTGAGGTCTTCAGCAATTTCCTGGGCCTGCTTGCGAGCTGTGTCCACTGCGCCATCAATTTCCTCTTGCGAGTAGGGTGTTCCCATAGCGGCGAGTACTGACATCTTCTTAGGCAGAACGTCTAACTCAGCTTTCTTTTTAAACATCCAAGTGTACTCGGGCATGATTGAACCAGGGGTTACTTCACGCGGGTCTAGCATGTGACGGTAGTGCCAAAGGTTGTTGTACTTACCTCCGACGCGGGCCAAGTCTGGTCCAATTCGGCGCGAACCCCACTGGAAAGGTCTGTCGTAGATACTCTCAGCAGCTTCACTCACGGCGCCGTAACGGAGGTTTTCCGCGGCCATGGGTCTTACTGTTTGCGAGTGGCAAACATAACATCCCTCTGAAACATAGATATCTCGTCCAGCGAGTTCAAGCGGGGTGTAGGGTTTGATTTCGGGGCGTCTTTCGATGAAAGAATCAGAGAGGAGTGAAGGTACGATTTCAATAAAGCCACCTACAGCAACTGCGATGAAGGAGAGGACGGTGAAAAGAATGGGAAGTCCTTCGAGTCTTCTGTGGGGAGTTGCATGCGCTTCGATGCTTGACTCATCAAGAGCGGGTGCTTCGTAAACTTCGTCAGTAACTCCAGCAGGAGCTCTACGAATAGTCATAAAAATGTTGTAGATGAGTAGAACAAAACCAATGAGAACAAATGTTCCACCGGTCGCTCTCACGTAGTACATGGGAACAATTTTAATGACTGTTTCAACAAAGTTTGGATAAACGAGCTTGCCAGTTTCGTCGATAGCACTCCACATACCACCTTGAGTAATACCGGCAACCCACATACTCATCATGTAGAGTAAGAGACCAATGGTTGCTAGCCAGAATTGGGTGTTGGCAATTTTCTTTGAGTAGAGTTCTGTTTTAAAGATTTTGGGGATGATGTAGTAGAGAATCGCTACAATCATCATGTAGTTCCAGCCAATGGTTCCGGCGTGAACGTGTCCAACGATCCAGTCTGTGAAGTGGGCCAGAGCGTTGACCGATTTTATGGAGAGGAGCGGACCTTCAAATGTGGCCATGCCGTAGAAAGTAATCGCGGTGGCCAGGTATTTAAGAACCGGCTCGGTGCGCACTCTATCCCAAGCACCTCTTAGGGTGAGTAGACCGTTGATCATCCCACCCCATGATGGGGCCCAAAGGGCAACAGAGAAAATCATCCCGAGGGTTTGGACCCACTCAGGAAGGGCGGTGTAGAGCAGGTGGTGAGGACCGGCCCAGATGTAGATAAAAATCAAACTCCAAAAGTGGATGATTGAGAGTCTATAGGAATAGACGGGTCTCTTGGCGGCTTTAGGAACATAGTAGTACATCAGACCCAAGAATGGTGTGGTCAGAAAGAAGGCCACGGCGTTGTGACCATACCACCACTGAACCAGAGCATCTTGAACTCCGGCAAAAACCGAGTAGGACTTCATGAATTCTACTGGAAAGTGTAGGTTGTTCACAATGTAGAGCATCGCAACTGTGATGATGGTGGCGATATAGAACCACAGGGCCACATAGATGTGACGCTCACGTCTTTTGATAATTGTTCCAAAGAAGTTAATAGCAAAAGCAACCCAAGCAATGACAACTGCAATATCAATTGGCCACTCAAGTTCAGCGTACTCTTTTCCTTGGGTGTAACCAAGAGCAAGTGTGATCGCTGCGGCGACAATGATAAGTTGCCAAAGCCAAAAGTGAAGGCGTCCCAAGAAGTCACTAAAGAGACGGGCCTTGAGGAGTCGCTGAGATGAGTGGTACACGCCGGCAAAAATAGCGTTGCCGGTAAAGGCAAAGATTGCTGCGTTAGTGTGGATGGGACGCAAGCGTCCGAAAGTGGTGTAGGGAATTCCTAGGTTGAACTTCCAATTTGCAAGTTCCCAGGCAATCCATACCCCTGCCGATAAGGCGACAACTCCCCACACCAAAGTGGCGTAGAGAAACATTTTGACCAGCTGGTCGTCGTAGGAAAATGTCTCCATCTTCCCACTCAGAGCACGTTCATTCATCTTTTTTCCCTCTGAAAGCAGTTAACGATTGGTTGTTTTTATTCTTATTCTCTTCGTCAATTAAGAGTCGATAAGCTGGAGTATCAAGGTCATCATACTGGCCGGATTTTGCGGCTATAATAAAGCACACAACAAATAGCGTACCAAGTAGAATGGATAGGGGAATGATCAGTGCGATCACATTCATAGGCTGACTCCCTTTGGAGTTTGATGGTTTCTCATGAGTGTCACGGTCAGTAAAAATGAACTCAAAGAGCTAATAGGCATAAAGATAGCTGCGGCCAGGGGCGAGATGAACCCAAAGCAAGCGGCGCTGATGGCCACAGTATTATAGAGGGCGCTATAGCCAATATTGGCCTTGACGGTCTTTGATGTTTGAACGCCGATTTTCATGAGCTCCGCAATGGGTGCAAGACCTGGGCGTAGGGAGTAGACATCACTGGAGCGAATACTCGCATCGGCACTTCCCTTAACGGCCACGCCCACAAAGGCAGACTTCAAGGCGTAGGCATCATTGACACCATCACCAACCATCATCACTTCACCCAGACTTGAGAGAATGCGAACTTTATCTCCAGGCAGAAGTTCTGCATGGACGTGATGACTCTTGAGGGGAAGATCTTTTGTTTGCTCTCTTACAATATGATCTTGATCGCCTGAGAGCAGGTGTAGTTCGACATTTGAGTTCGCAATTTCTTCAAGCGCCTCTTTGACACCTCTTCTGAGTCGGTCACTGAGAGTGAAGATTGCTAGGACTTCTCCCTCATGAGAGAGCGCGAGTTTTTTATCTTTATTAGTTTGAGCATCTAGATAAGCGCTAATTTCATAGTGCTTATTTTGAATCAGTCCGCTGACTCCCACACCTGGTCGCTCTTCTCTGGCCTCAACCTTAATATTAAAGTCCTTTACTTGGGGCGCGAGGGCCTCACACAAACTTAGACCAATGGGATGGCGGCTAGATTTCTCCAGGGCAAAGACAATATCGGCAACGCCAGGGTGAGTCTGGTGCTTGATCTCTAGATGAGAGAGCACCATTTTACCCTCTGTGAGGGTGCCCGTTTTATCAAAGGCCACGTGGCGAAGATGCATGATTTTTTCTAAGGTGAGTTCGTCTTTTACTAAGAGTCCCTGCGACTGGGCCTTTTTAAGTCCGAGACTAAAGGCCAGAGGAATAGAGAGCCCGAGGGCGCACGGACAAGTGATCACTAAAAGAGAGAGCGCCCGGCTCATTCCCTCTTGCCATTGTCCACCCAGTCCAAAACCAATCAAGAGGCAGACGGCAATGCTTGGAACGGCGAAGGTGAGAATGCGAGAAATCCTAGTACTGAGAGTTGTGATCTGGGCCCCTGATTTAGGCACATCTCTAAGCTCGGCGAGCATTTGGCCGATCTTTGTATCAGCGCCCACACGTTGCGCTTCAATGATTATTTCATCGTCGAGGTTAATCGCCCCACGCTCTACTTCTGAACCAGGGCCTACCAAAATGGGAGTTGTTTCACCGGTGAGCAGGGCGTAGTGAAGGGAAGTGTGGCCACTTATAATTTTGGCGTCGGCGGGAATAACCGCGCCAGGAGTGACGCAGATGAGATCGGCCGGCTTAAGTGTCTGGGCGTGGCGTGGAGTAAAACTAAGACTCTCGCCCCGTCTGACATTGTAGATCCCTTCGCCAATAAAGGAATTGATCTCACTTGCATCAAGCCCTTTTTGAGTGAGCTTTGAAAGGGCGTAACGAGAAAAGAGCACTAAGAATACCAGCGTTGTGAGAGTGTCAAAATAATTGTCTGGGTTTCCTGTTACAACATTGTAGAGACTGGCGAGCCCTCCAAAGACGAGTCCAATTGAAATGGGAATATCAATTGAGATTTGATGGGCCCGCAGGGCCGCGATGGCCGATTGATAAAAGGGATAAGCACAATAAGTCATCGCAGGTAGTGCCAGTAGACCGGTGGTAAGTCCAAAAGTTTGGGCAATACTTCCAGTGGCGCCAGTGTAGAGGCCAGCGTTATAGACCATGATATTGCCAGCGCAGAAGGCGGCCACGCCAATGCGCACCAAAGTTTTGCGATCCTCTTTAGTTTTGAGGACCAGTGCTTCTGATTCATCTTTAATCGGGTGGGGGCGATGACCAAGTTTGGCAATGAGTGTGGCCACCTGTGAAAAGCTCACTTGTGATTGATCGATAACCACTGTGAGATGAGAAGGGCCGAGGTCCAGTTTGGCATTTTGGACACCACTTAGGAGATCGGGGATTTTTTCCAGCAGCCAAAGACAGGCCAAGCAGTGAATTCCTTCAATGTAGAAGGTCATGCGAGACTTTCCACCTTCTAACTCAGTTGAGTACTGGACGAGAAAATCACTTTGATCGATATAGCTATATTCACTGCTTGGTAACATGGCCGGCATGGCCTCGCCAAAGCGAGGGCCATCACCTAATAAGCGGTAGTATGAATCAGAGAGACCATTATCTTTTAAGAAGTCATAGACACTTTGGCAGCCGAGGCAGCAAAAAACTTCGGCTTCACTCTTTCCTTTAATGGGAGCAATGCATTCGCTTCCACAATGAGTACAGGTGAGTTCGTGTGAATCTTGATTGACTGCCTCTTCCAACTCTATGCCTTATGGTGATCCCTAGTAACGTAAATGTCACAAGGTGAGAACTTCATGAGATATTCTGCAAATGAACTGTGAAAGAGTCCTTTAATACCGTGAGCGCCTTTAGTGGCGACGACGGCGAGATCAGCTTTATTTTCTTCGAGGAACTCAACCACCTTGTGCTTGGGAGTAGTGCTAAAGAGGCAGTGAAGCTGAACCTTATCACTATCAGCTTCGCCCACTAATTGAGTCGCGAGATTGCGAAGAACGGCTTTTGTGGCCTCCTCAATTTCGGGGTATTTATCTTCAGTAGGGAAGACAAAGGGAGCAAACTCTGAAGTGTATACCTGAATTTCAAAGCAGTGAATGATATGCAAGCGACTCTTGCTTAAATCAAATAGACCCTTAAGGGCACTTAAGTTCTTAATAGACTCTTCATCAAGCCCTGCACAAAGAACGATTTCTTGTTTGTTTAATACTTGTTTCATCTCTGACCTCAGTAGTTAATTTAACGCCGTTATTATTTCCAAAAGATGACCAGGATCATCTTTTGCTAGGATAATTAGCAGGCTTCAAATGGAAAATGTAAACTCGTGAACATAGCTTAGGCGCTTTGAAGTATATTTTCAAAGGCATCTTTAAGGTCGGGAAGATGGCCTGATAAGATTTCTTTAACAGTTGAGATGTCCAAAAAGACCACTCGAGTCTTGGGAAGGGCTTCTGCAGCAAAGGGATGCGGTGTGTGATCGACCAGCTCGTGTAACCCGAGTATTTGACCAGGGTATACTTTACTGCGAATTCGCTTGTTCTTTGTTAAGTGAAGTTCACCCTCAAGCACTAAATAGGCCACAATGGGCGTCTGTCCTTCGTAGAAGAGCTGGCTGTGGTGATTGTAGGTGTAGGGCATAGACAGGGAGAGTATTCTCTCTATGACATCATCGCAAAGTGTAGGCCCAGTGGTTACATCCTTCATAAGCCTAATATAGCTTGGTAGACCCTGGGCTTCTCTAATCTAGATCAGCTTTTTTAAGAATTTTTACAAAGCGCTAATAGGGAGCGTTCGCCCATTCAATGAGTTCAGCTTCGTTGGTGATATAGAGAGTCTTACCTTCTTGGTCAATGAGACCAGCTTCTTTAAACTCACTAATGAAGCGAATGAGAGTTTCGTTGGCCGTTCCAATCATGGTCGCCATTTCTTCGCGAGTAAGCTTTAGCGTTAGTTTGATGCGGCCATCGGGTTGCTTTTCACCGTGGCTCCCTTTAAGAAGGAGAAGGAGCTCTGCCAAGCGCTCGCGCACGTTCTTTTGGTGAAAGCTCGTCACTTTGCTCTCAGCTGCACCCATGTCGCGACTTAATTTGGCAATGACTGAAAGAGCGACTTCAGGCTGCTCTTCAATGGCCTTCATAATAAATTTTTTATCGAGAAAACAAACGGTCGAGTCTTCAAGTGCGGTGGCCGTTGCCGAGTAGTGTTGATCTGAAAATAATGAGCGATGTCCGAGAATGTCGCCACCAGAACAAATGCGCACGATCGATTCCTTGCCATCACTTCCCACTTTAGTCACTTTAATATTGCCACTACTAATGCAGTAGAGACCGTAGGGGTGATTGCCTTGGACGAATAGAGTTTGACCACGCTTAAAAGTGTTGGTGACTTTGTGCTCATCTACGTTTTTAAGCTCGAGAAGCTCAAGATTGCAAAAGATCCCGTCACCTCTTGAGGGACAGTTTTCACAAGACATATTACCTTTGGTGCGAGCAGCGTTGGCCATGGCCTTTCCTTTCAGAATCTTGAGTAAGAGCATTCGTGACTCTCAATATGCCACTAATCTACCATAAAAAAACAAGGAAATAACTGATCTAGATCAGGAATCTCTTTGGTCGGACAAGCCTTTGATTTTAATTAAGTTTATTGACAGGCTTTCTTAAAGGAAGAGACGGCCTCATCCATTAGCTTGGAGAGCTCCTCTGGAGCAAAGTGTCCTTTGTCGATATGCTCAAGCAAGCGACTTCTAGTAGAAGAGGGAACGTCCGAGAGGGCCTGCATAAAATCATCAACTAAGGCTTCACTGTTTCTGGATAGGCTAGCGGCAAAATCAAACCTTGCGCTAGTGGCCGGACGTCTCGCTATATCTCGGCGAACACTTGCCAGTGCGTCGACGGCCTCATCACCAGAACCTGCTGCAGGTGCAGGCAAGCGAAGTACTTCGTCTTGGTTTACGGGGTTTACGGGCTCAACTCTTCTTGGAGTAGTAACCGAGTCGGCGCGTTTGGCCCGGTCAATTGGAACTAGGGCAGTGCTAGGTGCGTCTGCGTGTGCAGTTAAAGTGAGTTCACTGGCCGCTTCTTCGGCGACTGCAGGTCTAGGCAGTGCTCTCACTTCTTCTGGAGGGGCGAGAGCGGGGCGTTCTGCTCTGCGCACTTCATCTACTGGCGCCGGTCTAATAATATCCATATCTGTGGCGTCGACAGGCTTTATAACGGCCACATCAGTGGACTGGGCCCTCAGCGCGGGTAGATTTCTCGTTTCTACAATGGGAGCTTCATCGGCCGCACTTGGGGGCAGGGCCGGTAAATTCTCGCTTCTTCTCACCGCCGGTAGGTTTTCAGCGCTCGGTCTGACGATATCAGCGTCTGTGGCATCGACGGGTTTTATAACGGCCACATCAGTGGACTGCGCTCTCACCGCGGGAAGATTTCTCGTCTCTACAATGGGAGCTTCATCAGCAGCACTTGGACGTAGGGCCGGTAAATTTTCAGTTCTTCTCACCGCCGGCAGGTTTTCAGCTGTAGGTCTAACGATATCAGCATCTGTGGCATCGACAGGCTTTATAACCGCCACATCAGTGGACTGCGCTCTCACCACGGGAAGATTTCTCGTCTCTACAATGGGAGCTTCATCAGCAGCACTTGGACGCAGGGCCGGTAAATTCTCGCTTCTTCTCACCGCCGGTAGGTTTTCAGCGCTCGGTCTGACGATATCAGCGTCTGTGGCATCGACAGGCTTTATAACGGCCACATCAGTGGACTGGGCCCTCACCACGGGAAGATTTCTCGTTTCCACAATGGGAGCTTCATCAGCAGCACTTGGACGCAGGGCCGGTAAATTCTCGCTTCCTCTTCTCACCGCAGGTAGGTTTTCAGCAGATGGTCTGACCACTGCTAAATCAGTTGACTGGCCTCTCACCGCGGGAAGGTTATCGGTTGCTCTCAATGGTGCAACTTCATCAATGATAGCTGGAGCAGTGCTCGCCGCTTCGTCAAGTTGGTTGGGGGCGAGCCTGGCCACATCGCTTGATTGCACCCGAACAGCTGGCACGCTCTCAAGCGCGGTCTCGACTACTTCATCACCAGCTCCAGCGAGCTCGGCGCCGGTGCGCGTTCCACTGCGACGAAGGGCACCTGCAATTTTTGGAACTGTGGCCACGTCGACAGCAAAGAATGCGAATTCTAAGGCCATATCAGTACCGGCATCCCAGGCCTTACTGTGGGCATCGAGCTTGGATTTATAGTCAGTCCAACCAGCGGCAAGCATGGCGTTTTGGGTCGCCAGCTCGCCCATACGGCGATCTAGTTTTATCGCGGCATCGGTCATTGTGAGTGCACCACCGGCAAGAATCATCCCGGTGCCCACGGCGGTACCAAGTGCCGGCACAAATTGCGCCGCTGTTCCTAGGACCGCTAGACCAATACCTAGGCCCTGCATGAGGGTGAAGCCAGTCTCTTGATTGGGCGGATCTTTTCTGAGCATATAACAATAGGCCCCTTGCATTTGCATGATCTTCTCCCCTGCATTGGGGTCGCCACTCTTTGCCATATTGTCCATGGCCTTGGCGTAGAGATCGGGGAAGTGGTGGAGGTGCTCAATGTCACCTTCACAGAGCTTGAGTGCTGATTCGGTCAAGCCTCTGATATGTTCTTTTGTCTTTTCCTGGCTCAAAGCTTGTATGGTGGGTTCGGCACTGGCTTCATCGACCACGGCAGCGAAATTGTCTCTTTGTGAGAGCAGAAAAGTCTCCGCCGCTTTGAGTGGGTTTTCTGGGTCACTAGAAATGGCCTCTTTTACCCCATTTACCAGTTCGCCTGACTTTCCAATCGAAGTGAGCTTTTGTGAAAGATCGCTGGGGGCCGGTTGGTAGTTAAACCAATCAAAGAGTGATTTGTCATTGACGGCAGTAAAGAGAGTGGGGTCACTCTTATAAAGGAGGGCGATGGGCGCCATGGATTTTGATTCTGCAATCGCCGCCTGTTTTTCAATTTCATCTTGATGAGCAGAGTAGTTGCGACAGAATTTCAGCTCTTCAGACTCTGCGTCTTGTTGATAGACCGCGAGATCATTCACGCAGGTTTCCATGAATCTGTTTTCTAATTTTAAGTTCTCATCTTCGGCCCAAGCTTTACTCTCGTCGCGCATCTGAAAGAGCGCCGCCGAGATAATGGCATTTTTCACATTGCTCGTAGTGTATTCGCGTGCGAGATCCTCTCCCGACTCAGCTTGTTGATTTTGTTCACTCACAGAGCTTGAGAGGACTTGCTGCACTTCTTTTGAACTTTGGGAAGAACTCTCGTCACTGGCATTTTCGGCCACACAGGTATTTAACTTACTGAGGGTGACATCGTCCTTGCCATCTTTCATGCCAGGATTAATCGCGGTATAGGCGCTTCTCGTTGCGATGATTTTCTTAATGGATTCATTGGCAAGTTCGCGCTCTAGGAGCTCTTGCCCTTTTTTATAATTAAATCTTTCTACTTCAAGATAATTGTCGACGAGATTGCCCACGGTGAGCACAAAGGGAGTGCTTTCGTCGATACAGGTGGAATAGATCACATCGTCGTTACTACTTTCACCCATGTAATCTTTGTAACTTTCCGTTCCCACTGAAGGGTAGTTCTGGCAGTAGGGAGGAAGCTTAGCTTCCTCTTCTTCATCACCGCGAGAAAAGGTGTCATTAATTCCCATGAATTGGTAGGTGGGAAATTGCTTGAGATCGTCGACGTAGTCTTGATGCTCGCCATAGAAAGCTTTCGCCGCCTGATTGAGAGCGTTGAGTTTGAGGTCAGCTTGCCTAGTTGCTTCTTCTAATTTGGCCGCCTTTTGCGCTTCATCACAGCCAAACCAACCGGAAATCATCCCACAGCCGCCTTCGTTGCGTCTGATTTCAGCCTCTTGTTTGGCCAAATCTTGGGCCAGGGATTTTAGATTTTCGTCTTCTGAAGAGTGGGCGAGGTGAAAGAGGCGATTTCTCTCATCGGGCTTGAGCTCGGAGAGCTTCATTTCTTCGCTGCCAAAAATGATTTCGCCGCCGCGATTGATTTTGTAGAGGCTGCCCTTTTCTCCGTGTATGGGGTCGGGCATGGGCATGACAACTCTTCGCGCCTGCGCCACAGGAGAGTGCACCACTAGCAAGCTCAAACACAGTTGAGCGGTAAGAGCGAAGCGCAATAAATTTGTGAGGCGCCAGGGCGCTTTGGTCTGATCCATCGCCTACTTTTCGTCCCATTAGGTGCAATTCTTGAGTTTTATTGTACGTTTAAAGCTGTGCTCTCCTGAGCTCTTTTCGAGATTTCAGAGACTTATCTCGTTTGGTTCGATCTAACAGCGCCAAATTCTTGGGTCAGATTCTTTTTTCAACTAGGCCCAGATTTGATATACCCAGATCCCTTCTGACTTAAATAAATTGGAGTAAAATGTGGAAATGGGACCTTTAGAAGCTCTTTTGAAAGAGAGCGAGGCTTATTCATCCTTTGATCTGATCGAGAGCGCTCTTGAGGGGGGCTCACCGCTGGTCAATTACCCCGTTCAGCCACTCTACCTCAGCATCCGCTCGCTACCGGCCGAGCGCACGAGTGAGATCTTGCCACGTCTCTCTCCTGAGCAGCGCCAGGCGTTTATGGATCTCGATTTATGGAAGCGAGATGATATCGACGTTGATACTTTCGATTACTGGCTTGCGGCCTATGCCCAGTGCCCTGATGAGAATATTCGTAGTGAATTTATCAAAAGCGCTGAGTTTCTGCTTTATACCAAGAATCGTTTTAATATCTGGACCTTTGATGTGGAAGACCCAGAGTACCCCGATCACGACAATTATTTTCTTACCGATGATTCGTTATTGCTCTTTGAATTTCACGAGAGTTACCCCCATGCCGATGAAGTGCGCCGTTTAGTGCGTGAACTCTATGGTGAGCTTGGGGTCGAAAAGGCCTATAGTATTCTTTTTAAGATGGTCAGTGAGGGAGCACTCTCACTCGCTGAAGAAGAGTATCGCTTTAAAAAAGAGCGCCTGCGCGACTTTGGATTTGTCGACTATTACGAAGCGCTTGAATTGGTCTCTCCCTTTCCTAAGCTCGATGTCTTAAAGAGTTATTTGAAGAAGAAAAGCGCCATGACCCCCAAGCTCGATGAGAATGCCTTAAAGCAAGCGCTTCATCATTCGGCGGTCGCGAGCTATAAAGAGAAAATCGGCCCTCTGACAGAAGAGATGAGTAAAGTGACAAATAAAGAGAGATTAGATTTTCTCACCTTTAGCTTTATTCGTTTAGTGAATGCTTCGGTTGAAATTGATGGCGCCCTCAAAGAGGGGACAGTGGCCATGGGGCGAGTCGGTCGCAAAACCAGACAGCGCCTGCTGCTTGGGATGGACTACCTGCGCACTCTGGCCCAGTCTGGTGAACTTGCACTAGCGCCCGAAGAAGGTGTGCTTGAGCGCTTTGACTTTGGGGATATCTACCGCATTGGGCACACCCTCATCTCTACGCTTCAGCGCCCACTTAAGCGCGAGCTTGCCAAGTATGGCATGGAAGAGAATGAGGAGAGCTTTCTGGGGGCAACCTGGAATGATTTACTCGATCTCATTTTTAATGAGACGCTAAAGTCTCGCGTTGAAAATGGTGTGGGTGGTAGCGCCAAAGATGTTGAGAGCTACAAAGATTTTGAGAGTATCTCGCAAGAAGCGCAAACCCTTTTGGAGTCACTGCCTTTTGTGAAGCGCTTTCATCAAGAAATTGAGGCACTCAAAAGTGGGGGCAGACTGCAAAGTTCTTACTACATCAACTATGCCATTGAAGATATCGATTATGAGGCGATCTTAATTTCAAGCTTTGCCAATAATTTCTTAAGTGCTTTTAAAGGAAATGTGGGCGGTGGAAAGCTTGGGCTGACCATGAGTGAGTTTCGAAAGTTTGTCGCTCAAGTTCTAACAAACCAGCAAGACTTGCTGGACATTGAAGAGCTCAAAGCGCCCATTGCGACCTTTTTAGAGCTCTACGGTCTTAATAAGATCCTTGGCAAAGAGCAATACCTCTACACTCTTTTAAAGAATCAGCTTGAAGGCTATGACTATCAGAATATGGGTGATGACGAGTTTAAGCACGTTGGAGGCCCAATCCTCTTGCACGCTAAGAATTAATCTTTGGGAAAGAGGGTTTTGAAGATAGCTTCGAGATTGCGCTGGAGTGGTGAGTTGTTTTTGGAGAGCTCGGTGACGAGTTCTCCCAGCAGCATATCGCGATAATCTTGTATTTCTGCCAGCGCAAAGTCTTCTTGGGGATGCTCAACAGCGTTGGGGATCGCCGCTGAAAAAAGCGTCTCTAATTTTCTTAGTCGATCTTCCTCTTCTTCTAGGAAGGCCATGGTTTCAAATGATTGCGAGACAGACTCGGAGTTCTTCTTGACGGTCGGGCGCTCTTCATAGACCAGATCAAGCACGTCTTCAAAGCCTTCGAGCTCTTTCATTTTTTGTTGAGAAATTCTGTGGCGACCAATTTTCTTTACCAAGATAACCTTCTACTTTACAGGGGGAGCGAGCTCTTTTGACAGTGCCTCGAGATAGAGCGCTTCTTTTGAGAGCTTGCGCACGAGTCTCATTTTTTTAGTGCGTTCACTGAGAGACTTGTAAACGTTCTCGGGGGAAGTGTTAATAATTTTATCGGCCAAGAGATCTGACTTTGAGAGCTTTGCCGTTTCTTTGTTGTTGAGTCTCTTACTTGGTCTCTTGAAGTGCTTGGGAAGGGCATGGGTACTTTCAACAATGATAAAGTGAGGATGAAAGGGCAGAGCGGAATTAACGATGTAGAGCGGATAGGGAACGGTTGAAGATATCCCTAGGTTTTTCATTTCCAAATAAAGCGTATCCAAGCGCGAGTTGAGCACGTCGAGATCCTCTCCTGTGAGCACCAGATAGAGTGGGCACTTGCCGGCATTAAAGCGAGTGAGTCGCTCGCGCAAGCTCTCGGGGGAAAAACTATTGAGGGTTAATTCTTCGTAGACGGGCAGCTTCATTCTTTAAGTATAGTCTCTTCAAGAGCAGGTGCAAATTCTTCCATTGTATGGAGTCACCTTTGCCGACTATACTAAAAACGATAGTGGAGGATGAATGCTCAGTTACCCGAACGTCGTGATGCCCGACGCTTTTACTTATCTTTTGCGCTCTAATATGCAAAGTAGTGGCAAGGTTTTTACTCAGCTGCAAATCTATGTGGCCCGTCACGCAGATCTAAGTGCAATTGTGGCCCGTTGCTTTAAGGGGATTGACCCAGAGCTTCGAGTGGATGGAATCATCAAAAGTCTTGGTTGGCACGGTTTTCGCGATCATCTGGCGGCCCTCTATATTGAAAGAGCACGTCTGGGCCACTATCCAAAAAAACTCGACACCACACCAGTGAGCGAAATTATTCGCTTTGAAGAAAATCTTAAAGACTACACAGTACAGGGTCACTCGCGTGCTTTTTTGCTCGCTTTTTACCTCAAGCTGATGTTGCTCGATCAAAATTCAAGCACGCCAGAGGCCAAGCTCGAAGATCTCCTGGTGCGTGATGAAGTCGTCTCCCATCTGAATTTGGCCAAAGGGCGCAGTGTTAAAATTGACTACGCTCTACTCGCCATTCAGCACTTTGATCATTTCTTTGGGCACCAAAAGCTTAGTGATTATCTTAAAAGACAAAAAACATATTCGGATATGTATCAGCTTCTCACCAGTGAGCAAAAGAATTGTTTTACCAAAAACTTACTCGCTTACGGGTCTAGTATCGGCGAGAGTGAAGTGTATCTGGAGGCGGGAGTTTAAGTATGAATGAAGCAGCAAAAACGAATCCCGATAACTCCGTGTGGAAACTTCTTGGAGACCTCGCCACGAAAAAGGGAATCACTGAGATTGTGATCAATGATCCTAAGCGTGTTTTTGTCGAGCGCGAGGGCAATTTCATACAGCTCAATGTGGGGCTGATGCCAAAAGACATCGAAGAATTTTGTCAGGACGTGGCCAAACTCAATCAGCGCCACCTCAATCACGAGCATCCCATACTCGATGGTAATCTTCCCGATGGCTCGCGTATTAATATTATTAGACCGCCCTATGCCCACAGTGGCTCTGCTATCACCATTAGAAAGTTTTTGCGCTCCATTCGCAGCTTTGACGATTCGCCCATGGTCTTTAGCCTTGGCCCCAAGTGGGTACTCTTCTTAAAGGCCATGGTGAAGGCGCGCATGAATGTGATTATCTCTGGTGGAACCGGGGTGGGGAAGACGACCTTTATGAATCTTTTACTGGGAGAATTACCGCCTAGTGAGAGAGTCGTGACTATCGAAGATACGCTTGAGTTGTCTTTTAAAATTCCCAATCTTGTGAGGCTTGAAAGTGGCGCCAAGACCATGATGGGGGAGAGTGCTCTGTCAACCCGTGAGCTCGTTAAAAATACTCTTCGCATGCGCCCTGATCGCATTATTATTGGGGAGATTAGAGGGGGCGAATTCTTTGACCTTTTACAGGCGATGAATACTGGACACGAAGGAAGTATGTCCTCTTTGCACGCCAATAATCCAAGTGAGTGCTTTAACCGTATGGAAAACCTCTATCTCATGGCGGGTCACGAAGTTCCTTTTCAAGTGATTCGTCGCCAGGTGGCCAGTGCGGTGGATTTTGTGATTCAACTCTCGCGCGATCGCGAGGGCAAGCGCATTGTCTCTGAGATTCGTGAGATTACCGGCATGGAGTCGACTAATATTCTCTCTCAAGTGATAGGTCACCACGACGATGGAGAGCTTCTCTTTTCAGGTATCACACCAAAGAATATGGACCGGCTTCACGCAGCTGCGGGATTGCCACTGGACTTCTTTGGAGACATTTCCTAGTAAGTACCTGCTGCCGCTTTTTGGCCTTTAATGATGGAAACTCCTGAAGAAGTTCCCAGACGATTGGCACCAGCGGCGATCATCGCCTGCGCACTCTCTAAATCGCGAATGCCTCCACTGGCCTTGACACCGATATTTGGGCCCACGACTTCTCTCATGATTTTCACAGCGTGAAGACTGGCGCCACTTTTTGAAAAACCGGTAGAAGTCTTCACAAAATCAGCACCCGCATTCACACTGGCCTTGCAAGCGTGAATAATTTCTTCGTCTGTTAGCAGACAAGTTTCTAAAATAACTTTAAGCGGGTGATCGGTGCAGGCCACTTTGACGGTGTGAATATCGGCTTCGAGCTCACGCCAATTTTTTTCTTTCGCAAGATAGATTGGAATGACCATATCAATCTCACTGGCGCCCAATGAGATCGCTTGTGTCGCCTCAATCGCCTTAATATCACTGTAGGTATAACCTAGGGGAAAACCTACCACCGTGCACACTTCACTCGGATGGCCGCGCAGAAGTTTTACCGTAAATTCGACCCATCTCGGTGGAACACACACCGTTTTAAAACCATACTCCACGGCCTCATTACAAAGTGCTTCATATTCTTTGGCACCTGCCGCAGGCGCGAGAAGCGTGTGATCGATCATGCTTGCGATATTGTTCATTGGATTCCTTTTTTACTCGGTCAATTAGGTCTTTTTATGCTCTCTTTGCCGAAACTTTTAGGCAAGTGGTATGATCCTGGGTATAGTTGTTCTTATATCCAATGAAAGAACGACACATGGGGGTCATGGTGGATAAAGAAAATAAATTGAGCAAGTATGCTCTGCCCAATATTAACTGGACAAATACGCTTTTTCTGGCGCTCAGTCCCTTTGTTGCAGTTGCTCTGCTTGTCGCTCATTTTTCCATTGAAGGTTGGTCTTGGGGTGCCTGGGCCCTGTTTACCTTCTTCTATTTTGCGACAGGTCTCTCAATAACCGCGGGCTATCACCGTCTTTTTAGCCATAAGGCCTACCAAGCAAGTGCTCCGGTGAAGCTCTTTTTCTTGCTCTTTGGGGCGGCAGCTTTTCAAAATAGTTGCTTGAAGTGGTCTTCTGATCACCGCCGCCATCACCGTCATGTGGATACGGATGAAGATCCATATAATATCAACGAAGGCTTTTTCTACGCCCATATGGGATGGATTCTTTTAAAAGAAAAACCAGAGTACGCCGACAACTACAGCAATGCTAAAGATCTCACCAGCGACAAGTTGGTGATGTTTCAACACAAATTCTACCTACCCATCGCCGTGTTTATTGGCCTAATTTTGCCAGGACTCATTGGTTATATGGCCGGCTTCCCACTAGGTGGTCTGGCCCTGGCCGGACTTGGGCGTCTGGTCTTTGTTCACCACGCTACATTTTTTATCAATAGCTTGTGCCACAAGCTTGGCAGTCAGCCCTACACTGATAAGAACACTGCCCGCGATAGTTTTATCATGGCGCTTTTTACTTATGGAGAGGGTTATCACAACTTTCACCACCGCTTTCAATTTGACTATCGCAATGGAATTAAGTGGTACCACTTCGATCCTTCAAAGTGGCTCATCAACGCCTTGGAATGGGTGGGGATGGCCCGCAACAAAAAGCGCGTCCCCCTAGATGAAATTCTTAAGGCCCGCTTCGTGATGGCGCAGAAAAATTTGGAAGCGCGTTTTGAAAATAAGCTTCCGATTTCTCCTTCACTTGAATTGTTGAAAGAAAAAATCGAACTCACCCTAGCGCGTATGGAAGAAGTAAAAACTGAGATTAAGCGTGAAATGCACGAGCGCTCAGATGAAGCGGCTTCCAATCTTCTAGAGAAGAAGCGCCAGCTTGAAAAGCGCATGAATAATCTTGCTCATGAGCTTCACCTACTGCTAAAAGTCTGGTCAATTGAAACTAAAATGGTTGGCGCTTAACTAGCGCCACTGATATCCAACCGAGAGCTTGTCCGTTCTTCCAGTGGCAAGCTCGAGCTTGGCCATGAGACCGTGATCCTTGATGAGATTGAAGAATGTCTGAAAGGTAAACGGTGAGGCAATCCAGGCCCTGCCAAATTCTGCATAACTCTCTACAAATTTCTCGCGATCAGATCGATAGGTTCTCCCCATGCGCTCAAGCGCTTGGTAAGCTTCAATCATAGAGTTTTCGGTATCATTTCTCGCCTTTTGCTGGCACTCAAGCAGGTCTTTTCCTTGGCACAAATCGAGCTCGTCGCCTTCAATGCGAGTTCCCTTTCCATTTTGAGCGAGCTTACTTGAGTAGCTATTTTCAAATTCATGAGCGATACGCAGTAGATTCTTTTTGGCGTTTTCGCTGGCAGCAATTTTTATCAATCTCTCTGTGAGCAGCTCATCAATGATCATATTAAATTCAAGATCGAGGGCGCCAAGGCGTCTCTCATCGGGGAGCTCGAGGGTAAATTCCTTCGTGAGTCCCGTCATGCGACGTAGCTCTTCGAGCTGATTTTCAAGCTGGCGGCGTGTGGCCTTAGAGCGCCTAAAAGAGTGGGAGAGGACTCCTTGCATGCGCCTGATGATCTGTCCGGCCCCTGTGAGTTCAATTCCCTGAGTGCCATAGAAGGCGGTGGTTTCCATAATTTTTGTCATGATATGGCGCTTTTCTTTGGTTTTAAGAGTGATGCCAATTTCCACATCAATCTCAGCACCCTCAGTGAATTCCTCTTTAAAGCGCAAGGTGTGAATTTGGCCTTTGCCCCAATTGGTCCAATAGAGAAAGGGAATGCCAAAGCTGAAGTTTTTAAATTTGCCAGTGGTTCTTAAAGACTCTCTTGAACTTGGGAAGACTCCCGCGCCATCGCCATCCCTTGCGAGTACTTGTGAGGCATTCACATCACCGGCGAGAAAGTTTTGTAGCGCGGCCCTGGCAACCGGGCGCCTAAGATCGTACTCAAAAGAAAAGCGCAAGGTTTCTTCTTTAAAGCGCGAGCTATCAACAGAGACGACTGTGGCCGAACTGAGAACGCCAATGGATTTCATCTTTGTTTTTGCGAGTGTGACTTCTACAATATCGCGGCTTTTTTTGGTGATGGTCGTTTCAAATTCTCCCTTCACAATATAATTGGCCCCAGTTGAGAGAAAGAAGGCCGAAAGTCCTGCCACAAAATAGGCCCCGCCCTCAACGGAGTAAGTGAGGCTCTCGCCCACATTCCACTTGGTTTCGATCGTGTCGGCGTTACGGGGGATAAAAAGCGGCAGTTGCAATTCACCATTAAGAAGAGAGGTGCCCTTGCGAATTGAAGTGGCCTTGACACCGGCCAGTGGGGCAAAGCCAATATAGGGTCTGACAATATCGAGCGCCGGGCGGTCGGCGAGAATCGCCACCAGAGCAGCGCCCACGCCGCCCGAGACCTTGTAGCGCTTAACAACTTTGTAATCGCCTTCGGTGCGTTCGGAATCATAGAAGGTGAGGGCGTCGTATTCAGTGGAGAGATTTTCTCTGGTGATAAAATTCTCTTTATAAAAATCAAAGAACACAATCGGCGCAACATCAAACATCACCGCGCCCTTGGCCACTTCGTCACCGCTTCTAAAAAGGGTTGCTCCCGATTGCGTGGTTGAGCTTCCAGTATAGCGAAGCATGTACTCGCTGCCTTCGTAGACTCCGTGGAGCCGGGCGAGGTCCTCGCCCCAGCTGGTGCTTGAGATCAGACAAAGAATGAGCAGTGAAATGACATGGCGTGTGAGCGTCATCGTAGATTATCCCCCAAAAAAAACGTCTCTCAGTTATGACCTTTTAGTAGGGGATTCGTAAAGTCAGATAATCTTTAAGCTACTGTCATTTATACCTATGCATAAAGCCCAGCGGGAAGAATTGATTGTGCGGGTCATGCTGTGCTTTGAGGGCGCGAAAAAAATCTTTGCAAGCGTCGGTGTAGAACTCTTTAATATAGCGCTGCTTAAGAATTCCAATGCCGTGTTCAGCAAAGGGGGAGCCTCCCAGGCGATGAACGACGCGGTAGAGTTCTTCGAGCTTTTGATCGCACTCTGCAGCGCGCGCCGGGGCGGGCATAAAATTAAAATGCAGGTGGGCGTCACCGAAGTGGCCAAAGAGATTGTACTCGATATCGCCTTTGGACCATTGTTGATAGTGGGCGAGTAGGTCTTTAAATTTAGCTGGCGAGACTTGGACGTCTGTTCCTTTTTTTGTGACTCCAGCGCGGGTATTGGCCTCAAAGATCGAGCGCGGCACTGCCACTCGGAGCGCCCGGCACTTACTCTCATCCATAGCAAAAACATCTTCAAAATCTAGCTTGGGAAGTCTTGACTCAAGCTGAGCGTAAACCTCTTCAAAGTCGCTACTTTTCATTTCAATAAAGATGAGATCACACCCCGGGGCCGGATTTTGTTCAGTTGGTAAGTAAGACAGGGAATGAGAGTCGATGAGCTCCACTGCGCCAAGCTTATCTCGCATATCGGCCACAGCGTGAAAGAGTTCAAGGTGGGCGCTAAAGTCTTCATTCCAGCGTGGAAGTTTAAAAAAGAGGTAGGTGAGGGGGACTAGCTTAATCGTTTTAAGAGTGGCCCTGGTGAGCACACCCAATTGCCCCTCAGTGCCAATCATGAGATCCGTTTCGAGAGTTGCGCGCGGAAAGGGAGCATTTTTAAATTTCTCATAGGGCGCGTACTGGGCCTGATACTCAGCGAGTCCCGCAGTCTTTGGAAAAGCTCTCTCACTTGAGAGCACCTTTAATTCTCCCTGATAGTCGAGGTACTGGGCGCTCACCACTTGATCGCGAAGAGTACCATACCCAAAAGAGCGCTCACCAGTGGCCGAAGTGGCCAGACCGGCGAGCACGCTGGCCAGAGACTCGGTGGGTGAGGTCATAATATCGAGTCCTTTGGAGTTGAGGGTGGCGCGAAGTTCACTCCATGAAACGTGGCCAGAGACGGTGACGAGCTCACCATCGACTTCGATACTTCCAGGCATATTGCTCAGATCGACCCAGGTCGTCTGCTCTCCCATCGCCTTTAGGTACTCGGCATCATCAGCTTCAAGTTTTTCATAGGCAATAACAGTTGAAGTGCGCGAAGAGCTGTAAAAAGTTGGAGCATGGGTTTTGATATGCGCGCTTAATTCTGCGAGGGATTTGGGGGCAATTTTTTTAATAGTTGTCATAAGATTTATTGTTGGCCTTCTACCAAGTGGCGTCAAGTCATTGTGAATTCATCTTAGATTTAAAGGGTGACGAATGCTTTTGATCGGGCCACACTGTGGCATGGCCGACTATCGAAGCTCTGTCACCATTCAGGGAAAATCTCATCCGATTCCTAGAGTCTATCGCATTGCCGCTATCGACTTGGGTTCTAACGCTGTTCGCATGGCCGTGGCCGAAGCTTATTCACCCTATTTCTTTGTTCCCCTTAAAGGCACGCGAAAGCCACTGCGCCTAGGGGAGAGTGTCTTTAGTGATGGCAAGATTACCTACCGAAAAATGCGCCAAGCCGCCAAGTACTTTCGCCGCTTTCGCGACACTCTTGATAAGTATAAAGTCGACTACCACTTTGCGGTGGGCACCTCGGCGCTAAGAGACGCCAAAAATCGCGACGAACTCATCGAACTCATTAAGAATGACTGCAATATCACTCTCAATGTGATTGACGGTGCGATGGAGGCCGACCTCATTTACAAAGCAATCACTAACACAGTCGACTTTGAAGATAAGTCGACCCTGCTGCTCGATATTGGTGGGGGCTCAATTGAACTAACCTATGTCGAGCACGGCAAGCGCAAGGCCTCAACCTCCTTGCAAATCGGAACTGTGCGCACACTCGAACTCATGAAGCGCCAAGGCGTGCGCGAGTGGGAAGTCGATCAATTCATGGAGACCTACCGCGATGAGGTCCGCAAATTTATCACTAAGAAAACACCCGGACGCGGCATTGAAATGATGGTGGGCACCGGGGGCAATATTGAGCGTTTTGCCAAGCTGCGCTCTTACTTTAAGCAAACTCGCGACGACAATTTTCTCGACCGCTCAAGTCTCGAGCATATCCGCATGGTGCTGGGGGCGCTCACGACTGAAGAGCGCATGCACCACTTTCGCCTCAAGCCCGATCGTGCCGATGTGATCATCCCGGCCGGCGCTATTTTGTCCATGGTGATGGAAGAGGCGGGGTGCAATAATATGCACGTGCCGCGCGTGGGTCTTAGAGATGGTGTGCTCTATCAAATGAGCGAGAACCTCGCTCATGATTTTGCGCCAGGCCATTTACTGCAAAAGTAGACAGAATTACTCGCTCACGGCTAACCTTGAGTCGCTTTAATGCTAATTTGATCAAGGAGAATACCAGTGGGAATTCTAGCTGGAAAAAAGGCCCTCATCTTGGGCGTGGCCAATGATATGTCTATTGCTTGGGGGATTGCCCGCATGCTTAAAGAACACGGGGCCACTTTGGGTTTCACATACCTCAATGAAAATCTTAAAAAGCGCGTTGAGCCCCTGGCCGAGCAAGTTGGCAGTGAGTTTTTAGTGGAAATGGACGTCACTGTGGACGCTCACTACGACTCGCTTAAAAAAGTGGTTCAAGAGAAGTGGGGAAAATTTGATATTCTCGTTCACTCACTGGCCTTTGCCGACAAGACCGATCTCAAGGGTGACTTCAGCGAAACATCACGCGAAGGCTTTAAGATGGCCTGTGATATTTCGGCCTTTTCTTTGGTAGGTCTATGCAACAGTCTCAAGCCACTCATGAATGAGGACGCCTCGGTGATTGCGATGACCTATCACGGCTCACAACAAGTGCTCGATGGCTACAATGTGATGGGTGTGGCCAAGGCCGCACTTGAAGCTTCTGCGCGCTACCTCGCTAGTGATCTGGGCCGTCAGTCAGTGCGAGTCAATTGCATCAGTGCTGGACCCATTAGAACTCTCGCGGCCAGTGGAGTTCCCGGACTGCGCACGATGTTTGCGAAAGTGGAAGAAAAAGCTCCCCTTCACCGCAATGTGACCACTGAAGACGTGGGCGGCACGGCCGTGTGGCTTGCCAGTGATCTCTCTAAGGGAACAACTGGGCAAGTGATCTACGTGGATTCAGGTATCTCAATTATTGGGGCCTAATGAATTCAAAAGAGAGCGAGCGCCGAGAGCGAATTCGCGAGAGCTTTAATTCATATCGACCAGGGCGAGAGGAAATTCTCTCTCGCCTCTATCACCTTGATATTCACTTTCAAGACCCAATTGATGAGTGCCGTGGGCTGGCAAAGCTCACCAAGTACTATCAAGGAATTTATCAAAGCGTAGAGCAGATTCGTTTTGAATTCTGCGCTGAAGCCGTGAACGAAGATCGCCACTTATGCGTGTGGAAGATGTATCTGGTGACACCTAAACTGAGTCGTGGCAAAGAGATCGAGCTCCCCGGAGTGAGTGAGATTGTCTTTGATCCTAAGAGTAATCTGGTCATTTATCACCGCGACTACTACGATCTCGGGGCCATGCTCTATGAGCATATCCCCGTGCTCGGCACTATCATCCGCGCCATTAAGAATGGTGCCAGATGACTTTTGGGACGCCTGGCGTCCCAAAAGTCATCTGGCACCAAAAAGCAGAAGGGGAACCACTCTGGGTTCCCCTTCCTAAACATTAGAGTTTCATGAACATTTGAAATCGCAAGATCGTTACCATTTTAAATACTCATGAAATAATTATCTTCAGTATTATCTAAATGAGATAAAGACTGACTAATTATTGCTCCCCCCTAATGTCTCAAAGAGAAGTCTCCCTCTCTTCTAGGAGCATCACTCTTTATTGGCTTTTCTTTTGTTGCCGACGCTGAGGATTCACCTCTTCATTCGGATTGCGATTCGGTGTTTTTCTCTGCGGTTGTTGCGGTTGTTGTTGTGGTTGTTTCTTTTTTTGTGTTGGCATTTCTAGACCTCCAGTTGTCTTCGTCTGACTATTAACTATTCAAGGAGGATGCCAAAAAAAAGTGCGCTTTTAACGGGAAAGTCCTGATCAATTCAACTATTTTGTAGGGAGATGGCCTTCATAATTTAAGAAGGCCACATTCTTTAAAATCCTACTTTTTAAGTTTGATCATCTTTTCACCCAATCCATACTCTTCGTACTCAATTTTCCCCTCGGTGGCCTGAT
Organism: Bacteriovoracaceae bacterium; assembly: GCA_048264885.1. Classification (GTDB taxonomy): domain Bacteria; phylum Bdellovibrionota; class Bacteriovoracia; order Bacteriovoracales; family Bacteriovoracaceae; genus JBLWXV01. The sequence continues at coordinate 150,731 of JBLXCO010000005.1, read as the reverse complement.
GGATTTTGCGTACGATTTCAAGGATTCGATCGGTGGCCTCGCGGGCACTTTTTAACATTTTATTGTCCATGTCCTTGATGTCGCTTTTCAGATTGTTGGTCACAATAAAGAGCGGGTTATTCACTTCATGGTTGTAGGTCACGATCATCGCATTGAGAGTCTCAAGTTCTTTTTTCTTAAGACTATCTTCATAGTATCTTTTTAAACACAGGTGAGTGTTGACTCGCGCCAGGGCAATTTGGGCAGAGGCGGGCTTAGTGACATAGTCGTTAGCGCCTAGCTCAAATGCGTGTAAAATATTTTCCTGCTCTGAGAGTGAGCTGAGCATAATGATCGGCAGCTCGGCGCAACTAAAACGCTCACGAATTATTTTTAAGGCCTCTAGTCCTGTCATCTGGGGCATGACGATATCTAGTAAAATGAGATCGGGAGTGCTGTGCTTGAGATAACTGATTAAATCAGTGGCCGATTTAAGTGATTGGGTTTCATGGCCCGCACCTTTTAGTAACTTATCTAAAAGAACATTACTGATGTCATCATCATCGACAATGAGTATCTGATATTTTTTTTGATTCATCTTTGTCCTTTATCCTTAAGCCGCCTTCATGTGGCCAATGAGCACGAGGTCTTCTTTGAAAAATTCGAGGAGCTCACTGAGCTCCCTTAATATCGGGCCAATTGGGGACGGGTCGCCGTTCTTACTAAGTATTTCTATTTGATAGAGTTTATTAACTACAGCCTGGGCAAAGAAATTTGAGCAAGCGCCTTTTAGGCGGTGGGAGAGGATCGCGAGATTTTTGAGGTCTTTGCACTCAAAGTAATGACAGAGTTCACTATAATCTTCGCTAAGCTGCTCCATTAAGCGCTCGGCGATTTCGGCGAGTATTTCCTCATGACCTTGGTAGTTAAGTTCAATCTCAGCCGCGTCTATCAACTTGAATGCTCTCATAATCCCTCCTTCTCTATTTTAGGGCCGCTCAGGGATGGCCACAATGATCAAACGCGCAATGTCTTGGCCTGAAATGTTAATCGGACTAAGATAAAGGGGTTCTAGTCTAGGAAAAATGAGGGATACATGAGTGCTTTACAGGGAAAAGATGTCCTAATCACAGGTGGAGGTAGGGGCATTGGGGCGATGATGGCCCATGAATTCTTAAGTCGTGGCGCCGCAGGGGTGACCTTGTGGGATCTAGACCGGGTTGCCCTTGATGAGACTGCCCAAAAGTTAAGACACTTTGGAGCGCGAGTCACCACTCAGGTGGTTGATGTCAGAGATCTGGCGCAAATGAAGTCGGCGCTTTTAGACCTAGCGGCTGCAAGAGTTTCTATTGATATTTTAGTCAATAATGCGGGTGTGGTTGTGGGAAAGAAATTTCTAGAGCACACACCAGAAGATATTGAGCTCACTCTCTCAGTTAATAGTACCGCGCTGATGCAGCTTGCGCTCTTAGTGCTACCGGCGATGAAAGTGCGCTCAAGTGGTCATATCGTTAATATCGCTTCGGCGGCAGCAATGGTTTCAAATCCCAATATGAGTGTTTACTGTGCTAGCAAGTGGGCGGTAGCGGGATGGTCTGACTCCCTTCGCCTCGAGCTGGAAAGAGATAAACTTGGAATTCATGTCACCACAGTCTATCCCTATTATATTCACACTGGGATGTTCGAGGGGGTTCGCTCGAGCTTTGTGCCCATTTTAAAACCAGAGTATGTCGCGCGAAAAATTGTGAACGCAGTTGAGAAGAAGAAAATCATTCTACGCATGCCACGAATACTTTATTTTGTACGACTATTGCAGGGGCTACTCGGGACGAGATTATTTGATCTGGTTGCTGGGGTAGGACTTGGAATTTATCGCAGTATGGATCAATTTAAAGGGCGCTCTTAAGCGAGCGCCCAATTCTTATGAAAGACTAGTAAAGAAATTCGCGGTGAATAAGCTCAACCGAGCGGCGCACGTTTTCTTCAGGTGTTCCTGGAAGTACGCCATGGCCTAGACCCACGATCCAACGATCGGGAGAAACCCCAGAGCTTTTCACTCGATCCCAAAGTGCACGCCATTTTTTGGCGAGTTCTTCCCACGGAAGAAAGAGGTGAACTGGATCAAGGTTACCTTGAATCATATAGCGCTCCCCAAAGCGGCCAAGTACTTCAGCGATATCGTGGCGCCAATCAACTCCCAGGACGTCAATCTCAATACCCGCTAGTTGGTCGAGGTAGTGCAGGTGAGTGAACTTAGAGTAGTAGACAATTTTTTTGTCGGGGTGTTTTTCTTTAAAGCGGCTCACCACCTTGGCAATGGCCGGAACAATATACTCTGCGTAGTCAGCAAGATCGAGCTCCCCTGCGGCGGTATCAAAAAGACAGATCGCTTCGGCACCACCTTGGGCCTGCATGGACATCTCAGTGACGAGAGGGTCTAGTAACACGTCAGTGAAGGCCTTAAAGCGCCCATCGCGAAGACCGAGCTTACTTGAGATCAGGTTGCCTTTGTGGGCACCTTCAACAGCGTAGGTGTAAAGCGTGAAAGGGGCCCCCACGAAACCAAGCAACGTCGTGGTCTCGGGCAATTTAATCTTTAAGAAGGAACATGCCTTTTGTTGAAAACTATAGAACTCATGGCTTGGGGCCGTGAGCTTAATGGATTTTACATCTTCAAGCGTGTGGAGGTGGCGCTCAAGTGTGGGCGGGCCTGACTCATAAGAGAGACCGAGTCCCATATGATCTAGAGGAAAGAGGAGGTCAGAAAATAGAATAGCCGCATCAAACTTGAAATCTTCGATAGGGCCCATGGTGATCTCACAGGCGAGCTCTGGATTGCGACACATGGTCATGAAGTCTGAGTTCTTTTTAATATTCTGATAGTGGGCATGGTAGCGGCCGGCCTGTCTCATAAACCATACGGGCACTCCCTTTACATGATTTGTCGTTGGTCGGTTGGTGAAAAGTCCCATTACATCTTCCTTTTTAAATATTTTTAGCAATTAATTTATAGCCTACACCGCGTACACTTTGAATCTCTAAGTGGTGTTCGCAGTCGGTTTCGCACCATTTACGCAAAGTCACAATATAGTTATCTACTGTTCGTTGACTCGGATACTTATCTTCACCCCAAACTTGGTCAATAACCTCTTCGCGCGTGACCACTTCGCCGGCCTTTTCATAGAGCAGCTTTAAAATGGCGCATTCTTTTTGATTGAGGGGGATCGCCTGCCCACGGGCGTCGACGACTTCATAGCGAGAAAAGTAAATTTTAAGGGGCCCGTGAGTGATCTCCTCTGGTAGAACACTCATTTCTTTGCGACCCGCAAAGACGCGCTTGAGTCTCAGGGTGAGCTCCTTCAGAGCAAAGGGCTTGGTGATATAGTCTTCGGCCCCAATTTCTAAGCCTTGCACGCGAGTTTCGGGGTCGTTTTGGGCCGAGAGAAAAAAGAGCACAAAGTCTTTTCGGTGCGCGCGAAATTCTCCCGCGAGCTCAAGACCATTGCCATCTGGCAGGCCAATGTCGATGAGAATCACTTCAGGCGAGAGCGTGCGAAAATGTTCTCTGGCACTCGCGCAATCCTTGGCCAGGGCACATTCATAGCCTAGCGCGCTTAGATACTCGCTGAGCGTGTCGCCAAGATTCTTTTCATCTTCAACAATAAGGACGCGCTCACTCATGAGTGCTCCCTTTGAGAAAGAATAATTTTGTCGTGAGCGAGTGATCAACAATGAACTCAGCGCGACCACCCATGCGATTCATAAGTTTACTGATGAGATAGAGACCAATACCACTGCCGCGACTGGAGTTATGCTTGTAGAAGAGCTCTCCGAGTTTGCGCGCCTCTCCAGCAAAGATACCACCATCACTATAGCTGAGTGAGATTTTATCATCATGAGAATTAAGGGAGAGCATGACTTGATTTGAATTGGTGTGACCCTTAGTGTTTTCAATTAAATTTTTAATGATGAGTTCAAGGGCGAACTCATCGGCCATCACTTCTGGGGACGGGACTTCCTTTTGCCAGGTAAAGCTTAAGTCCGACTGGGATTTTGTGGCCACGTTATCAAAGAAACTTTTTAGATTCAAACTCACGGGATTGAGTGGTCCGCCGCGCTCAATGCGTGAGAGTTGAAGGATCTTATCCATTTGCGTTTCGAGCTTGGCCACATCCTGGGCCATGCGCTTCGTGATGGTCTGAAGCTTTTGATTGCCTTCATCACTGACAAGTTCGCCCAAAACTTCACCTTGCAGTCGAATGCTGGCCAGCGGGGTTTTTAATTCATGAGTGAGGCCAGCAAAGAAGGCTTGCAGCGATTTCGTTTTTTGCTGTTCACGCAAGTAGAGCACAATGAATGAGATAAAAAGGGCCAGGAGAACTAATAAGAAAGCACTCCCTTCCCAGGTAATAATGCGCACTACTTTGCGGTGTTGCTGCTCACCAAGATTGGCGGCAAGATCAAACATCAGATAGGCCCACCAGCTCGAGAGCATAACTAAGATCCCAATATAGCTAATCGCCATCCCGAGTAGGAGGCGATTATTAGAGTGGGGATAGGTGAGCTTTGGAGCTTGGGTCATCTTAGCTAAAGAGCCTTTTTTCAAGCTCTCTGGCCACTTCTTCGTCGTGGGCAAGGGAAACAAAGCCCACTTCCCAAGCATTGGGTGCTAAGTAGATTCCCTTCTCTAGAAGCGTTTTAAAGAAATCAAAAAAGCCTTCGCCAAGAGTGGGCGGGATTTTATCTATCGAGCGTAGCACAGAGTCTGAACTTTTTGGGTGAAACCAAAAGAGTGAGTGCGAGCGAACCATCTGAATGCCACTAAAACGACCGCCTTCATATTCATTGAGAAAGCGCTCAAAGAGAGCGCAGATGCGATTGGTGTTGCGCTCTAGCTTTTGGTAATTATCCGCTGTGAGCTCTTGCATATTGGCAAGGCCCCCTACCATGGCCAGGGGATTGGCCGAAAGAGTACCGGCCTGATAAACGTTACCAATCGGTGCCAAGTGTTCCATGATCTCTCTGCGCGCACCTAGCGCTCCCACCGGAAGGCCCCCGCCGATGACTTTTCCATAGGTCACGATATCGGGAGTGACACCGGTAACTCCGGCCATGCCGTCAAAAGCGACTCTAAAACCTGAGATCACTTCATCAAAGATCAGCAGTGCTTGGTGCTTATCACAAAGTTCGCGCACACCTTTTAGATATTCATTGGTTTGAACGAGAAGTCCGTTGTTGGCCGGCAAGGGCTCGATGATAACGGCCGCGACTTCATTTTTATGATCGTGAAGGGCCTCTTCTAGGGCAGTCAGGTCATTGAGTTCCACAATGAGAGTGTCTTGGGCCACGCTCTCTGGGACTCCTGCGCTTGAAGCAGTGGCACTGCCAGCGAGACCTGAGCCCGCTTTAATGAGCATGCTATCAACGTGACCGTGATAGCAGCCATTAAATTTAATAATTTTATTTTTTCCAGTGACTCCGCGAGCGAGTCTAAGGGCGGTCATCACTGCTTCAGTGCCAGAGTTCACAAAGCGAATTTGGTCGATGAATGAAATTTTACTGGTGACCAGCTTGGCAAGCTCAACAGAGTAGGGCTCACAGGCACCATAACTCCAGCCTCTTTCGAGTTGGTCTTTAAGGGCGGCGTGTACCTTGGGATGTTTATGACCAAGGATGAGGGGACCAAAGCTCATACAAAAGTCGATGTAGTTTTTGTCTTCTACATCTGTAATCATGGCGCCTTCAGCGCTTTTAAAGAATCTGGGAGTGGTGTGAAGGCCTTTAAAAGAGCGAACGGGAGAGTGCACTCCACCTGGTACGATGCTTTTAGAGAGTTCAAAGAGTTCTGTTTGATTGGTCATTATCTATCCGTTATTTAAAATCTGGCCGACTGAGGCGCAAGGGGTTACTTCGACGTTTTGGAGCTTAAAGGCCTGATAGGTTTTACCCAGCCCACAGTAGTGATCTAGATCCAGTAAGAAAGGGTATTTATTCATATAGGATTCATACTGGGGATAGCTCATCCAGTAGCAGGCCTTCACCTTTTTAAGGCGCGCTTCAAACTCGGGGCCAGGCACTGTCAGTTCACGCTCATAGCTTTGAATGATCTCTCCAATATCTGTGGGGGTTTTATTGTGGGTTAAGTTGACCCACTTACCTTCGGGCATCATCATTGAAAGCGCTTTTGAGCGCTTGAGCGAGAGCACTTCTTCTTCACCGCGCGAATCACTTGAACCATTTACCCAGTGGCCAAGAGTGGCCAGTTTAATCCAAGTGCGAATGCCGGCACTCCAAAGCGAAAGGGGATGAATTCCTTCCAAGTTGGCAAAGGCGTAGGAGACGGCGACAAAAGTGTGGGCCGATTTGAGCTCACTTAAATCTTTAATGTAGACGCGCTTGATGAGTTCATCGCAGACCCAGTCGCGCTTGCTCTTTTCTGGAGGAAGACCCACAAAAACTTCGGTTTCGGCGTATTTGGGATGGGTGGTACCTTCAAGGAGTTCAAGATGAACTTCGCGCCCTTCATGCTCGCCGCGATGAATATGCAGATAGTAGGGGCCCATCTTTTTGACGTTAATTCCCACTGCCAAGTGACAACCACCTCCGTAGCTTTGAAAAGCTTCGCGCTCGCGCTTGACCTCTTCCTTAGTCACCTCATCGGTGAGCTTGGCCAATTTGACGTGGAGTTCGCCGTGATCTTTGCGCTCGCTGGCGCACTCAATGGCCAGGGCCCCTTGCGAAGCACTGCTGGTCATCACGCTTTGAGGCAGTACCATGAAGGTAAGACCATTTAGGAGAACCTCTAATTCTTGTGCCGGCTCAGGCGAGAGGGCCAGGCGCTCAAGTCCGGGAAGGGCGAGAATAATGGCGTCGTAGTCACCACTTCTTAGTTTGCCAATTCTAGTGTTGACATTTCCGCGCAGCATTTTAGTTTCAACGCTTAGGACTTCGCCGTCTTTTCCACGCGGTAATAAACTTCCCAGCGAACTCGTAGCATTGGCAATTCGGCGCGGAGAACTGGTTCCAATAATGATGTGATCGCGGTGACAGAGCTCATCGACCGTATCCTTTTTAATCAGTAATACGTCTTGGGCAAAAGTTCTCTTGGTGACGGCGGCCAGCTTAATTCCGGCCGGGCGATCACTGCCTAGATCTTTATAGCTATGAACTACGAAGTCGACTTTTCCTTCGAGCAGGGCCTGGTCCAATTCACGCGTAAAAAAGTCTTTACCATCCATTTGCCAAAGTGGCTTATCAGTGACGAGATCACCTTGAGTCTTGATGGTGAGAAGTTCGACTTCATCTCCGGTGAGGGCCTCGAATTGATCTTTTATCTGAGTTGATTGGGTCACTGCGAGCAGCGATCCTCGAGTGCCAAGGATGTACTTTCTTTTCATAAATAGGCCTAAAAAATTTTAGCTGTTAATGATTTTGAGACTAGGCGAAGCTGAACTCTTCTATGCTCTCTTCACCTATCTCTTCCCAATTCTTGGGAACCTCGCAACTATGCCTTTTAGCGCACTTCATCGCAAGTTGTACGGCAGCACTTTTTGCCGCTGAGATCTTGGCTTTGGTCTGTGCGTTAACTGTCTCACTTAGCTTGAAAATGTCACTAAGGCGAAAGAGAGCAGCGTCGCTTGAGAGGTTGCAGATAACAGAAGAGGGTGAGCCCAGATCGACAAAGAGTCGACCGTGATTGGCCGCGGGGTGAAGAGCTGTCCAGCGATCAAAGAAATTTTGATCAAAGAGGATCAGGTCACTGACTCCAATGGTATTGACGATGCATTCAAAGGAGTGGGCCATCGATTCAAGTTCAGACAAAGGAGCGACCCGGGCCCCATAGAGCTCGGCCAATTCCCCCGCGCGAACCGTGTTTCGCGCCATAATGGTGACGTCGTATTTCTTAGTGGCGATGCGAATAAAGTCGTGCGCCAGCTCACCAGAGCCAACGAGCAGAAGCTTGCCACCGGCCGGTATGCGCGACTGGCAAAGGCGTCTTGTGATACTAGCGTAGGTTTGCTGACCAATATTGAGTAGGTGCTTGGTGCGCACCTCTTTGGCGTCTTTTAAAAGTTTTTCTAGCAAAGTGAGTAGACCCGTTTGCAGGCCCTCGGTTTGAGAGAAGTCTTGATAAGCTTTGCGAAATTGTCCGACGATTTCATACTCGCCCATCACTTGGCTTTTAAGTCCTAATAGCACTTCAAGTAAAAAGCGATAGGCATGGGGACCTTGGTGAAGTTCGCAGTCGCCTAGGAGTGCATCTTCATCAACACCTGCGCGCTTAGCTATTTCACCTAGACCATCAAGGGCCGCTGGCCCATGGCCAAAGAGAATCGTGCGCTGACAGGTGGCCATCGCAAAAACGCCACCACCTAAGTATTGCTGTAGATCTTCTAGATGGGGGGCAATACGTTCGGCCAGAGTCGATTCTTTATTCAAGTGAATGAGGTTGAGGGATTCAATCACGCTAACTTCTACTGCTTGGGGTTCGCTTTTTCCAGATTATAGGAGCAGTGATATCAAAAAGTGTCACAGAATTGTAGATTCGAGAGCTTTTTTACAATCCTTTAGATTCGATCACTTAATCGGGCCATTCTATCGGTTGTGACAGCTCCTAAACTTGTGGACTAGGTGCGAAGTGGCCGCTATTTTTGGGCAAAACAAGAGTTGAGATGAATAATATAGAAGTAAATAAAAATACTGGAAGTGGCGGCTGGAAAACCTGGCCTATTTTGCGCACTATCTGGGCGTGGATGCTCGCCTTTGATCGTCGTGTTGATGGAGCGGCTTCCTTTTTTGTTCGCCATTACGGCAAAACGCGCTTCATGGTTGCCATGAGCAAGCGTCTTCAAGTTCTTGGGCTTGAGCGCCTGTGGGAAAAGGGCCCCAAGGCCTTCGTCTACTTCTTTCTTTTCTACCTGATCAGGGATACCATTCTCTACATCATCATCCCCATTTGGGTCGCCAGGATGACGACGTCACAGTAAACAAGGTGGAGAGCTTTGGATTTAAAAGTAGGAGCGCTCGGGCTTCTCTTTGGTGCCATTGGATTATTCTATTACGGTATGAAATCCCTTTCCTTTGCTTTGCAAGGAGCTATCGGCGATTCGACCTTCACGGCAGTCGGGCGCCTTAAAGGGGGCCGTCTTCGCAATACATTCTTAGGCTCGATGGCCAGTCTCACCGTCAATTCAAGTGCCATGACGGTGGTTACGATCATGGGTCTGGTCAATGCCGGCATTGTCAGTCTGGCCGAGGCGCTGGGCTTTGTGATGGGCGCCAATCTAGGCACCACTTTCTATCCTTGGCTGTTATCTTTTCTGCCCTATGAAGCGGGCCTCTATCTTTTAGGAGTGGGCATTGTGCCCGGTCTCGTCTCCAATCAGCGCTATGTGATGCAAATTGGCCGCGCCATGGTGGCCTTTGGCATGCTGTTACTGGGCATGGCCCTTTTTGAGCAGGGAATTGCGCGCATTGGTGAGAGCTTTCTCTCAGAGCTCACCGGGCACTCGAGTGTGGTTTTTCTGCTTGCGGGTCTCGTGATCAGCCTTCTATTTCGCTCCTCTTTGGCCTCATTTGCTTTGGTGGCGACTCTGAGCGTGCGCCTTCCCATTTCATTGACTCAGGCGATGGTCTTTATGATGGGCGCCAACTTAGGTCCAGCGCTCTATCCGTGGTGGCTCTCGCGCGAGCGCAGTGTCTACGCTAGAAGAGTGGCGATGGGGCACATCCTTTTTAATTTGAGTGGACTTCTTTTGGGTTCACTTTCACTTTTTATTTTACGTCTTCCCCCACAAGCAACCCCAATGTACATCGCCTTGGCCCACGTGTGTTTGAATCTCGCGCCAATGCTCCTTTTTCTATTGCTACAGTCCTTTGTCGTGGGTCTGCTCGAGCGCTTAATTCCAGATGATCCAGTTCGCGAGCAGTATAAACTCGCCGTGCTTGGGCGTGGGGCCGATCTCATTCCGGCCACCGCCATTTCCCAAATTAAGCTGCAAGTTGAAAAGCAAAAAGACATTGTGGATCGAATGCTCGAGCGCACCTACGAGTATATTGTGGCGGCCAAAAGTGATGCGCGCACCATGGCCAAAATAAAAGATTACGAACGCATCTGTGACAATATTTCTCGCGAAGTTACTGACTATATTGTGAAGTTAATGGAAAAGCCGCTGGACTCCTCTCAGGCGGCCTTAATTTTGGGACTGGCCCGCGCTTCAAAAGAGTTTGAGAGCATTTCAGATTACTTAGATAAAATGGCCATTTCCATGACTGATCTCGACCACGAAGGCGGAGTCAGCGCCGAGGTCTTAGAAGAAGTGCAGGGCTACTTTGAACTCATCCGCGAATTCTACCACAGTGTCGCAACTCATCTTGAGCGACCGGGCATCCTCGATCTCAAGCTCTTAAGTGAAGCTGCCTTTGACCTGCGCCGCAAAGGTGAGGTGCTCAGACGAGAACTCTTTGAAGATCTCATTGAGGATAAGGCCAGTGCCCACAAAGTGCGCTTAGTGACTGACTTAGTGATGTCAGCGCGCAAGGTGCGCGGCCATATTCTCAACCTCGCCGAGGCGCTGGGAAAGATGGGTGAGAGTGAGGAGTTTTAAACTTTGATCACACGCCAGCGCTTTAAAGCTCTGTTTTTTTTGTTGGGGGCGCTAGGTCTTTTTGCCATCTTCTTTTTTGGCCCCCTGGAGCTGCCAACGCTTGGTTATTTCCAGTCACACTTGCGCGAGTTTCAAAAAATTAATGAGGCCAGACCGCTGGCCACCTATCTGACTTATTTTCTGATCTATGTCTTGGCGACCTCCTTTTCACTACCAGGAGCGCTACTACTCACGCTGCTTGCGGGCGCCCTCTTTGGACTGTGGCCCGGGTTTATTTTGGTGAGCTTGGCCGCCACCATCGGTGCCTGTGTTTCTTTTTTACTCTCGCGCTACCTCCTTAGTGACTTGATTCGCACTCGCTTTGCCGCCGCTTTTCGCGTGATCGATCAGGGAGTCGAGCGCAGTGGGAAGTTCTACTTGATGAGCATTCGCATTAGCCCAATCTTTCCCTATTTCATTGTCAACTTGGTGATGGGTCTCACCAAAATGCCAGTGCGCGAATTTCTGGTGGCGAGCTACCTCGGACTCATCGTTCCAAGCCTCGTCTATGTCAATGCAGGAGGGGAGCTGATTAAGATCACTTCGCTCTCAGATGTTTTGAGTCCCAAACTCGTGCTGTCTCTCACTTTGCTGGCCTTACTTCCTTTGTTTGGGAAATGGGTGAATGCTCGCTTCTTAATCAAAGACAGAGAGTGAATTCTTGGGACATGTCCCCGTAGATAAAGTCCCAACTAAGACATGTTAGCGAAAAAGAGCGGTCCTAGGACTGGAATTTTGTCACCAGAATTGAGAGCGGTTAATACTGAGCGGGTCAGTTTTAGATCTTCTTTGGTGTGAATGTTTTGGTAGTGAATACTATAAGAAGTGGTGGTTTCTAAATCTGGTCAGGCACATGATCTCATGACGGCTAGAGTGCGGTCATGTGCCTCTTCTTTGTTGTCAGCTAAATCGAATTAGCGACAGCTGTACTTGATGGCCGCTGAGTAGTACTTACTCATGTTGCCGTAGCGATCAAAGCGGTATCTTGGTCCGCTGGTCTCAACTGCGTAGGGCTTTCTCTTAGCAAAAGCACCACAGTTGTCGTGAGCGTAACGGTAGCGACCACTTTTAAGAAGCGCGACAGTCTCTTGAACTTTTGAGTGAAGCGCTGATTGCGAAGCGGCCCTAACAACCACCACACCAGTGTCATTTCTTGCAAATACCGCCGTGCTAGCAAGCATCAGGCCCGCGAGAATTACCTTCTTCATTGATTTCTCCTTTTTGAAGGTTGTGAAATTTGTTAAATGTTTCCTATCAGAGAACGGGAGGCTCCTCCAAGCAACCTTGCGTCAGCATTTGACACGGCCTGTACCGACAGTGTTGCGGTGCAGATGAAAGGAGTCTGGCTCTTTAAGATAAACTTGGGTATCTTTTTAGACCGTTTTTAAATGCATAATTTTCAAGGAAATACTGATGTTAGAGCTCATGTTTAACTCATCACAAATCAAAATGCGCGGTCGCGGACTCACCTTTGATGATGTGCTCTTGGTTCCAAAGCACTCTCATATCACCTCTCGCCGCGACCCCAATTTGAGCTCTCAAGTGACCAAAGATTTTAGCTTAAAGCTTCCTTTTATCGCCGCCAACATGGACACCATCACCGAAGTGCAAATGGCCTGTGCCATGGCAAAGCTTGGGGGAATGGGGATTCTTCACCGCTTTATGAGTCCCGAAGTTCAAGTGGAGCAAGTAAAGGCGATTGCTCAATTTATTAAGGAACATAATCTCGACACTCCCATCGCCGCTTCAATTGGCGTCAAGGAAGAGGGAATGAAGCGCGCTGAACTTTTGGCCGAAGCCGGAGTGCAGATTCTCACTGTGGATATCGCCCATGGCGACTCTGTGATGATGCTCGACACGCTTGAAGGCGTGAAGAAGAAATTTCCCAAGATCAACGTGATTGCTGGCAATGTGGCCACACCCGACGGCGTTCAGCGCATGATTGATCGCGGGGCGGACGCGGTGAAGGTGGGCATTGGCCCTGGATCGATGTGCACCACGCGCATTATTACCGGTCATGGCATGCCTCAGCTCACCGCCATTGCCCTATGTGTAGAGGTTGCCGCTCGTCACAACGTTCCAGTGATTGCCGATGGGGGTCTTAAAAATAGCGGTGATATCGTCAAGGCCTTTGGCGCCGGGGCGAGCTCGGTGATGATGGGCTCTATTCTCGCTGGCACGATGGAAACTCCTGGAGAGATGAAAGGCGGCAAGAAGCAGTACCGTGGTATGGCCTCTAAGTCGGCCCAAGTTTCTTGGCGTGGAGAGCTTCCCAAGGGGATGGCCGCTGAGGGTGAGTCAACGCTGGTTGCCTGCAAGGGACCAGTTGAAGGCATCATTGATGAACTTAGCGGAGGCTTGCGCTCGGGTATGACCTATATGGGAGTTGAGTCCATTAAGGAAATGAAAGAAGCGGCCCTCTTTATGGAGATGAGTGCTTCAGGGATGGCCGAAAGTCGCCCACACGGTTTAAACTCATAGCTAATTAGTTAATGAGATTAATAAGTTGGGTAATTCTTGGAACTCCAGGGAGTCGTGAATGAGTGAACGCGCTCAAATGAAAGAGATGGTCTTTACTTATCCGCCGCTACGCGAGCGCTTGGAAAAGCGTGCTGCTGAAAAGGGCAGTGCTGAGGCGGCCAGTGATCGCGCCAAGGTTTTAGAAAATCTAGAAGAAATTGCGGCCAATTTTTCAAAGACCTATATCAATCCATTTGTAAAATTTCTCGATACTACTCTGGCCAAGCTCTACGACGGAATTAATCTTAACACTAACAATCTCGACATTAATAAATTGTGCTCAGAAAATTGTGTGGTTCTCACACCAAACCATCAAAGTCACGCGGATTATCTGGCGATTAACTATGTTTTTTATAAACACTTCAAGCGCATTCTCTACGTCGCTGGTGGTGTGAATCTCAATATTTTTCCCATCGGGACCTTATTTAGAAAGTCTGGATGTTTCTTTATCCGTCGCTCTTTTAATAACGATATTCTTTATAAGTTAACTCTTGAAGCCTATCTCTATCACCTTCTTTATAACCGCGAGCCCATTGAGTTTTTCTTTGAGGGCGGGCGCTCGCGCACGGGCAAGTTGCTCTCGCCCCGCTTTGGGCTCTATCATATGCTGATTGAGGCGCACTCGCATTTGCCTGAGAGTGTGAAGGCCCCGCTGCAATTTCTGCCAGTCTCTATCGTTCACGAGTATGTGCCGGAGACAAAATCTCTGGCGCGCGAACTTAAGGGGGCAAAGAAGAAGGCCGAAAGTGCGGGCCAAGTCTTTGGTCTCGTTCGCCTCTTTAGTTCTCAGTTTGGAAATGTACATATCAACTTTGGTAACCCCATCTCAACCTGCGATGTCGCGCGCGAGAGCGGTGACCTACGCAAGCTCACCCACGAACTCGCCTTTGCCTGCTTTCGCGAGGTGGGCAAAAATATGATGGTCACCCCTTCAAGCTTGCTCGCTCTGATCATGCTCGATGAGCCCACCGGGGCGATGAAGTGGGAGAGTATTGTTGAGAAGGCCCGCCATATTATGAGTTATTGCCGCCGCTTTGGTGTGCCCTATGTCGATAGTTTAGTTAATGACGAAAAGATGGAGAAGATTCTCGGCAGAACCCTCGATATCTTCATTGCCAATAAGAAAATGGAGGCCATTGGGGATCTCACTCGCGCCTCAACCATCTTCTATTCGATCAAAGAGGACTCGCGCAGCGAGGTTCTCTACTTTAAAAATACGATTCTACACCACTTTTTAGTGCCTTGGATGATCAACGCCGCATGGGTGGGAGTCTTTAATGGTTCGATTAAAGACGGCAAGGACCTGCGCGAATTTTTACTGCGTGAGCGTGAAAAGCTCAAGCACGAATTCTACTTACCCACGGTGAGAGAACTCTTTGAAAAAGGAGTGAGTATCATCAGCGACTCCATCGGTAGAGAAGTTAAATCGATGGATGAATTTATGCATCTGTCGCACCAAGAGCTCTATGCCATCGCTCGCAGAGTCGGCGTTTTCTCTCGCATTTGTAACTATATTTTTGAAGGCTATTTCGTGAGTGCTGTCTCACTGCGCGCTCTGGGGGCAGCAGGCGAGGGCTTTAAGTTTGATCAGTACATCAAAAAATTTAAAGAGGTCTACGATAGTGAGCGCCGCTTAGGGCGAGTCATTCGCTATCCAGAGAGCTATTCGGAGCCAGTGGCAAAATCGGCGCTCAACTATTTTTCTCATCGCGCGCTGATTGAAAATGATATGGGCACTTATAAAGCGACCGAGCCCGATCGCTTTGATTCTTTGATTGAGGAAATTGAGCGCGGGATCAGACAAAAGCTCACTTTTAATATCGATGTCTGAGATCACTCTAAGCCCATTCTCCTATGGCATTCTGCGCCTGGTGACTTGTAAGATGAACCAGGCCTGGGCACCCGGGGCATGGCTGTCTGAGCTGCGCGAACTCGATCACGTCATTGAATACGACTCGCGCTTGCAATTTTCAAGAAGAGACGTCTACGTGCTCTTTGTCGATGGTGACTTCTATCTAGGGCGCAGTGTGCTTGGTGATCCTTTTTCAGTTCATCCGTCATTTCCAGTATTTGACCTCGAACTCGCCAATACTTTTCCCCAGGATTACCCCAAGCTTTCCTTTAATGAGCTCAAAAGACGTGGTTTGGCGCTCTGCCCACTTGAGTCGAGTGGACTCTTTGAGTCTGAGCTTCCCATCTTTTACAAACTTCCTCCCGGAACTCTGGCCCTTGTCAATTCATAGGCCGCTAGTAGAATAGGGTGGATGCTTTTTACCGAAACCCTTAAAATTTCTAGGAAATGAGGGCATTCTTTGGTAAAAAGTTCTCGCTGATCACTATTTGGAGGTGTTTTATTAGAGATCAAAAAGGTCGCGGACGGGCCAATTCTGGGCCGCGCGTGAATGAACAAATTCGAGTTCCTGAGGTTCGTCTCGTCTCTGACGACGGCGATATTAACGGCATTTTCTCCATCGATGAAGCGAGAAAGATTGCTGAAGAAAAAGGGATCGACTTAGTTGAAATCTCTCCAAACGCCAAACCACCGGTAGTTAAGCTCATCGACTACGGCAAGTTTAAGTATCATGAGCAAAAGAAAGCAGCTGAGGCCAAGAAGAAGCAGGCACTCATGCAGCTTAAAGAGATTCAGTTTAGACCAAATATCGAGGCTCACGACCTTGAGACCAAGCTTAGAAATGCTGGTCGATTCTTGGAGCAGGGCGATAAAATTAAGATGGTAATGCAGTTTCGCGGACGTGAAATGGCCTATAAAGACATGGGGATGGATAAGTTTAAGAGTATCATCGCCAAGGTTGAGGAATTGGGCGCGGCCGTGGAGTCTGATCCCAAGATGATGGGAAATCGCATTATTACCATTATGGCCCCCGCTAAAAAGAAGTAAGTAGAGCACTTTAAGCTATTTACAAGACTTTTTGCCTTTGGTAAAAGATGTCTTCGTTTTTGAAATAATTTGAGAACCGTTGAAATAATTCTTGAGATGGGCGCTATAAACACATCTTTACGGGTACCAACCCTTTTTAAAGATGGGCCTATTTCAGTATCAGGAGTTGAAAATGCCTAAGATGAAAACACGCCGTGCGGCCGCTAAAAGATTCAGTAAAACGGCTACAGGTAAATTCAAGCGTCGTCGCGCTAACCTTCGCCACATGCTAGAAGGAAGAAGCAAAGTTCAAAAGAACCGCGCTGGTAAGACTGATTACGTACACGCTGCTGATCAGTACCAAACAGAGAGAATGCTTCCTTACGCATAGGGATTGTTTTAATTTAAATAAACTGGGCCTTGGGACCTAAAGAGTGTGAACACCCCCAAGTGACCGACAAGGAGATTATATATGGCACGCGTTCGTAGAGGCTTTAAGGCCAGAAGAAGAAGAAATAAAATTTTGAAACTCGCTAAGGGTTTCCACTTTGATAGAAGAACAAAATTCCGTCACACAGCTGAAACAGTAAAGAGAGCTCTTCACTATGCAACAGCTGCTCGCCGCGTCCTTAAGCGCGATATGAGAAAACTTTGGATCACACGTATCAGTGCTGCTTCAAAACTTCTCGACACTTCTTACTCAAAGCTCATGGGCTCACTCAAAAAAGCCGACTGTCGTCTTAACCGTAAGATGCTAGCTGAGCTTGCTGCTCGTGACTTTGAAGCTTTCAAAGTTGTAAAACAAACTGTAAGTAAGTAATTTCCTGCGTTGGGTGCGCACGCGCCTAACGCTTAGATTTGCCCCAATTTTCCCAAGCGTGAGTTGGGGCAAGTAATGAGCTCAGTATAAACTGAGCTTTTTTTTTGCCCAATATCTACCTGCCTAAAATCCTGACACCCCCTGAACTTCTTACCTTCGAACCCCAAGAAGTCCTCTCAATAGATAAAATGGAGACAATTATTTAGATAAAGGATCTCCTTCATGCGCTTATTGAGTCACTTCCTATTTATTACTGCCACAATCTTTTCATTGGTTTCTTGTCAGCAACAAGAAGTCGTCGAAGAGACTCAATTAACTGTAACTGCGGGTAATGTGGTCATCGGCAAGGACGATCGAGCGCAGACGACGGCCGGGAATCTGACAAATCCAGCTCTAGGACTTGATAATGGAAGGAATCGTAGAATTCGCGTGGGCCAGCTAATAACAAAAATCCCTACTGACGATTCAGATCAAATGATAACGGCCACGTGTAGTGCAGCTCTGATCAATCGCAAATTTATTGTCACCGCCGCTCACTGTGCCTTTAAAGAAGGAACAAATGAGACACATCGAAACACTTATTTTGTTCCAGGTATTCGCAAAAAAAATCAATTTGAATTTGGTCGCTTTCCTGTTGTTAAGGTTTACCTTCCGGCAGGCTACGATAATTTAAATTCTGATCCGAGCAACGATATTGCCGTCATGGAGCTTGGTTCTGATACCGATGGAGAGGATGCGGGAGCTCGAGTGGGTTCGTACGGCTTCTGGGGTAAGAAAGAATTTCCTGAGGGCGAAACCCTCACTATAGGATATCCAGGCGATAAAGAATTTAGCACTCAGTACTTTGAAAAAGGCTGTTATGTCGAAAATGATTACCTTAGCACTAACATGCTCAATCTAGATTGTGATGTGTTTAAAGGGCAAAGTGGAAGCCCGATACTTGTATACTCAACAGAGTATAAGAATTTCTATATCCATGGAGTGATTACCTCTGAAAGTCCATCTCTTGGAGTTAATTACGGAAGCTTTATCTCAGTAGAGAGAGGTCGGATCATTAAGTCTATTCTCAACGGTACTTTCTTAGGTTCTAGTGGCTTCACGGAGTCTTGGATTAAAAAAGATATCGCCCACGATAAAGTGGTTCGCGCCCTGGTGAAAAATAACTGCACAGGTGGTGACGCTTATTTAGGCTATAATATAAAAATGATGAACAATGAGTGGATCACTCGCGGTTTTTACAAAGTAGGACCTGGAGAGACTTTCGAATTGCCCGAAAGTCCAAATGGAGTTTTCTATATTACGGCCCAAAGTAAAGACACCGGTCGCTCGATTATTAGCGGGCAACTCACTAAGTATGTTCCAGGAAGTGGAAGCTACTCATTCGCTAGGTTTAAGACTAACAAGTTTGGAGACACTCAAGTGAATCTCCCATGTGCCCGCTAGGTCACAGTCTCTCTGATCACGCGAGTGTGAGATTCTCTGGGATTAATAGATTCTTTTAAGTATTCGAGCTGGTCCAGGTGATGTTGAATTGTGAGGATGTGCTTGAACTTATGGCCGGCCCCCTCGACAGGTTCGTTATAATCGGCCGGATAAAGACACATTCTAAACTCCAGCCTAATCGATTCTAGAATGTTTTTAAGTTTTGTGGTTGAAAAGCGATTTTCTTTAAGCTTTGCTTGGCCAAAACTACTATTAAAGTAGTCGCGGTAGAATCTAAACTTTAAGCGCTGCTTTTTCATTTCATGATCTAATCTTTGGCTGAGTGTTGCCGTTGAATTCAAGGACTCAGATAAACGCATTCTTCTTCCTCCTGAAGATAGTTGATCATACTCAGTAAAACCTCCTTCAAAGATTGTTCCAAAATTACTCTTACAGATATTCAAGCGGATGGGACATCGCGAGTGCGAAACGGGGAAGATTTTCTCTAGTCGGATGGGGTAAGTTGCCCCGTTACTTGAGAGTTAGATTATACTCTTTGATCTTTGAGTAAAGTGTTTTGCGATTGATCCCAAGGATTTTGGCCGCCTCTTCACGCTTGCCGTTAGTCGCACCAAGGACGTGGCAGATATATTTTTTTTCAATTTCTTTCAAGCTAGGCAGATGCTCAAAATCATTGATTAAAAGTGTGCGCTCCTTATGAGTGGTGCCCATGAGAATATCGGCCTCAGTGAGTTCATTTCCTCTACACATCACAATTGAGCGCTCAATGGTGTTTTGTAATTCTCTGATATTCCCTGGCCAGTCGTAGTTTAGAAGTTTTTGAAGACCTGTGCCTGATATACCGGCAACTTTAGAGGAGTGAATGGCCTTAAATTTTGTGAGAAAGTGCGCGCATAAAAGTGGAATGTCGTCCTTTCGCTCTCTTAGAGGTGGCACTTGAATAGTGACTACATTGAGTCGATAGTAGAGATCTTCTCGAAATTGACCTGTGCTCATCATTGCTGAGAGGTCTTTGTGTGTGGCCGCGAGCACTCGCACATCAACTTTTCTCTCCTTTGAAGAACCTATAGGCCGCACGATTCCTTCTTGGAGGACGCGTAGAATCTTTGACTGCATAAGAAGAGGCAGATCGCCAATTTCGTCGAGAAAGATTGTGCCACCACTGGCCTGTTCAAAGAGACCGGTTTTTTTATCAACTGCTCCTGTAAAAGAGCCTTTTTCGTGACCAAAGAGCTCAGACTCGATAAGCCCTTCAGGAATCGCCGCACAGTTCACACAGACGAGAGGACGGCCGCTTCGAGGGCTTTGATGGTGAATGGCCTTGGCCACTACCTCCTTACCTGTGCCAGTTTCACCTAAAATGAGAACACTTGCTGAGGTTGGGGCCACGCGCTCGATGATATCTTTAACGATGAGCATGCCTGGACTTTTCCCAATGAATTCTTGATCGCCTTCTTTAGTAAGTTGGTTTTTAAGATTGTGATAGTCACTTTGAATTTCAAAAAACTTTAGGGCCCGCTGGATGACGGCCGTGAGCTCCTTAAAGTTAAATGGTTTTTGAATAAAGTCGAAGATTCCTTGAGAGATGGAGTCATACATGAGCTCGGTAGTGCCGTGGGAAGAAATGAGAATAACTGGAGCAGTGACCTTGGTTTTGCTCAGTTCACGGTATAACGAGAGTCCATCTAGACCGGGCATTTTATAATCACAGATAATCAGCGAGTATTTCGTCGGATCCTTGATGATGTCAACGAGTGCCCTTGAGGCTTCCTGAAAGCTCTGATGCGTTAATCCGAGCTCATCACAGAGGCCCTCTAGGGCCGCTAGAGTATGCCCATCATCATCGATCAAGCACAGATGATAGGTTTTTTCGGACCTCGGATCACTATGTGGCATTTTTGCTCCTTCGAGGGCGACTCAGGGGAATATTACCACATGTATTGGGGCATATCTTCCCATGCATCGTTAGATTTCCCTTTAAGCCTTTGATATTTGTTAGATTAATTTTTGGCATCAGACTTGCTGCATAAATGTAAGAAAGCAAGGAGGCTTATATGTTTCTAATCAATGGAGATCAAACTCCAAATCAGAGTGAGGGTGAGATGAATAAGACCAATCTCTCTGAAATTGATGGCGAGCTTGAAGTAATGGACAGCTTTGGTGATGCTGACATTTTTCTCAGTACCAAGATGGAAAAGAGAGTGCTCGTTATTGACGATGATCTTTACCAGATCCCAGTTCTTGATGATTTTATTAAAGAAATAAATCCCTATGCGATTGTCGACTGGGAGTACGATGCTGCTCGCGCCATTAGCCGCATTGAAATGGCAGCGCAGAGACAAGACGAGCCCATGTATGACCTAATCGTTTCCGATATTGTTCTAGAAGGTGATCTCACGGGAGTGGATATTCTCCAGTACTGTCACCGCTACACTCCTAAGACCAGAGCGATTCTTATCTCAGGGCAAAATCATGCCCTGCTGAAAAAGAAATTCGGAAAGCTTTTGAATATGATTGATTTTATCGAGAAACCACTTAAGTTCTCAACCTTTCAAAAAGTTGCACGTCCCGTACTCTCGAATTAGATTTCGGCGCGTTTATCTTTTAAATTTTGCAGCAGGGAGTTGGCTATTTTACTGGCCACTTCCTGCGAGCTTTCTTCTGTTTGTGCCTGCTCACAAGCAACTTCTAAATCACTGGCCATTGACGCCGCATCTTGAAAGTCAAAGTAAGCGGCATTGCCTTTAAGTTTATGGGCGTAATGCCTGAGGGCATCGAGATTCGCGGCGTCTTCAGAGATAATCTTCTCGAGACTTCCGATTTGCCCTTCTAAGTACTCGCCCTTTTTGGCGGCCATCTTGCGCTTGATTCGCTCGTCCATACTCTCTGCAACGTTGTCAGGAGGAGTGATCCTCTTGTCTTCACGAAAACTATTTCTGGACATCTGCTTGGCGGCTTTAATGCGCTGATTTGAGATAATTGACTCTTTGACATCAACAGCAGTGATGGGCTTGTTGAGAATATGCTCAAAGCCCGCTTTGATCATCTCTTGTTTTTCATAAAAGTCAGTGTGAGCAGTGAAGGCCACCAGAAAGGGGATCTTCTTATAGCGCTCAGGATTGCGTTTAATCTCAGAAGCGACTGTTAAACCATCCATGTCAGGCATTTGAATATCTAAGTAGAGCAGATCATAACGATTTTCTTTGAGCTTGCCCAAACACTTTACCCCAGACTCTACTGATTCTATGTGGTGTGAATAAGGCTTTAAATACTCGGTGAGAATCATGCGATTTTCTTCTGAATCATCACAGACAAGAATGCGCAGGTCGCGGGTGGTCTGCTCTACTGTTTGACCCTCTTTAAATCTGGCAAAATCTAGTGACCAAGGAAAGAGCGGGCATGAGGACTCAAGAGCAATACCAAAGGGCACTAGTGCTCCACTCATGAGCAGTTGCGACGAAAGTATTGCACTTCCAATGGGCATTATCTGGGCCCAGTTGAGATTGCCTAAAACTTTAACTTCTTCGCTGGTTAAGCGGTCGGCATCAATGAGTAGGTAGGGGGAGTGGTTGAGTGAAGCGCATTTTTGCGTAAACTCTCTCCAGGACTTGTAGTAGATGACTTTCTCTGGAGCAATCTTCGCACCTTTGAGTACCCAATCTTTAACAATCTCGTCTCCAATAATTGCAACAATTGGAGGAAGAATGACTTCATAGGCCGCCTCTGAGAGGGTTAGATTCTCTGGGCCGATGGCCTTTTCATAGGGGAGTGTTACGGCAATGGTCGTGCCCTCAGCTAATTTAGATTTGACTTCAATCTTGGCCCCTAGGTCTTTGGCGTACTCGCTCACAATTGACAGACCTAGTCCTGTGCCGCCATGTTCTCTGCGAACGGATGAGTCGGCCTGCTCGAAGGGGTCGAAGATTCTATGAATATTTTCTTCGCTGATTCCAATTCCCGTATCTTTTACCGTCACTCGCAATTCACCTGCCTTTGTAAGTTCTAGCGAGAGATCAACATGACCAGCTTTGGTGAATTTAACAGCGTTTCCGATGAGGTTTAAAATAATATGGCGAAGTTTTACTTCATCAGAAACAATTGTCGAAGGAAGATTGGGATCGAGATAAACCAGAAAGTTAATTCCTTTTTTATAGGCCTCAAAGGAATAGGAAGCACTCGTTTCTTCGATGAGGTTTTTAAGCGCAATAGGGGCCATCCCTTCGCGAACTTTATTGGTTTCGATATACGAATACTCAATGACATTTGAAAGAAAGCTAAGGAGCCCGCGCGCCGAAAGATCTAGCCTTGTGAGAAGGTCTTGCTGACGGCCATCGAGCTTCGTTTCTCGCAGGATTTTACTCATTCCAATAATTGAGTTCATGGGGTTTCTGATTTCATGACTCATTTTACTAAAGAACATCGATCGAGCGCTTCTGGCCTTTTCCAGTTTGACGATGGCAGGTCGCAGAATAAAGAGCCCTACGACAAGGAGTAGGATGAGAGTGAGTGCAAAGATGATAAAGCTTATGAGTCGGTATTGCTGAAGAGTTTGTTCGAGTTCGGCGATATAAATCTGGATGAAGCTCTCGCAATCTGCTTCGTAAGCGCGGACTTGTCCAACCAATTCAAAGAGCAGGGTGGCCTCTCTGGTGCGATCAACCGGGCGGTTATTCTCAAGCTGTGTGAGAATGTCAGACATATTGCTAATGTATTGATTTATGCGAGTAGAGAGTTCTTTGGTTTCTTTGTTTTGGATTTTTCCAAAGAATGCCTTTGGTCGACTTGAATTCCAAATACTAGGAGCATCACTTTTTAAACGCCTGAGTTCCTGAACGATATCATCTATTTCTTTTTCTAGCTGGCGATCTGAAGCAATGGTTTGAGTGACGTAGATCTCACGTTTGAGTATCTCAAGTGACTGCAGGTGCAGTCTTCCGCGTTGAATGTCATTGAGAGCACTATTTTGTTCGACCCCAAAGTCTTGGGAGATCACAAAAGCACAGATATTTAAAATGGCAATTAGGCTTAGGGCAAAGATGGAGCGAATTGTGAGATTGCCTCTAGAATAGAGGCGAATCAACTTAGAAAATTTCGCAAAAAAATTAAAATCTTTGAGAGACATTTAAACTTGCTCCATAGAGTTGCGTTTTTACTCCGTGCCTTACGGAGTAGCTCTCGTGATCAATTTGAAAAATATACTGAGTCTTTTTGTGTGAATAGGATACTCCGATGAGATAGTTTTGATATTCTCTGGTACTTAGTTGAGGATATAGAGCGCCAAAAACTTTTAAAGGTAGCGTTTGCTTGAGTTGGTAATGTAGACCTGCTCCCACGGCCACGCCCATGAAGTAGTGATCATTCTCTGAGCGGCCAAAAGTCTTGAGATGGAGTTCAGGCGCGGGCCCATTTAGGTTGTAGTGAGCTGTCAATTTGAGTTCATCTCGTCTGGTCTTAAAGGGAGATTGATGAACATTGCTCATGAGACCAATGAGCCCAAGCGCTAGACTTGGAGTGAAGGTTAGGTTTTGATGATTGACTTCACTGGCGGCGAGGGCCTGCAGATAAAGTCCATCGCCTGCACTGGCCCTCTTTTGATCAAGTAGACCGAGCCCAAGGCCTAGGGAAAAATTGCGCGCCATCTGCACGTTCTTAGCAGGGTGGCGCTTGCGGGTGGTCTTTTGATAATTGTGCTCATACTTAGTCCCATTGACGAAGCCGCGCTCGGTGATGAGCAGTTGGCCACCTACTGACTGGCAGCGCTGGGAGATAATAGTGCGATTAAATAGCGGTGAATTCAGGTCTTTGGGGCAGGCCGGATCACGTCTGACGATGCCACGTTTTTGATCATTAATTTGAATTGTGAGTCCCTGAGAACTTAGAATGCGATGATTGGTTCCGTGCATGATTGCATTAACTTTAATGAAGAGGTCGCGCACTGGTAGTTCGTACTCGATCCCGTCTCGGAGGGTCTTAGGGACAAGGCCCACTAATTCGATATTACTGGGCACTTTGATAATGAGGTACAACTCATCTTGGTCATTCCAATAAAAGCGATGCTCCCAGTTTACATCGATGCTGCCACTGTCGGGAGTCATCAAACTTAAGTGGGCCTCTTGGGCCTGAGAGTGCAAAGCAAAGCACAGCATGAGCAGCAGAACAATCCATTTCATCTATTTGCTTTTCCTTAGGCAACAGTTAAGAATTGTAAATAGGATGGCCAGGCTAGTAGATAGCGTCAATTGCGCGTGGTCATTGTCGAGCGAGTGCCAACCGAGATTGTTAAAAGAGAGCGAGAAGCGATAGGCCAAAACCGATAAAAATGATACTTGCGTAAAATGTGAGAACTGCCAGATCCATGATTGCACCCACT
Organism: Bacteriovoracaceae bacterium; assembly: GCA_048264885.1. Taxonomy (GTDB): domain Bacteria; phylum Bdellovibrionota; class Bacteriovoracia; order Bacteriovoracales; family Bacteriovoracaceae; genus JBLWXV01. The sequence goes on along the minus strand of JBLXCO010000005.1, from coordinate 126,075 downwards.
GGGAGAAATAAAATTGGCCTCTTTTGAGGCCAATTTCATAGAGAGAGAGAGTTGGGAGAGTTTCAGGTTTTCACCATCTTTTATCAATCCGGCGAATTCCTAAAAATGATATTAGTGCAATGCACCACACTTGTGAAGTCAGCGTGTACTTTTTTCAAAGACTCTAAACTGAATAGGTGAGTAATTGCCGATATTGGGAGCAAGTGCTGCTTTGAAAAAGCGCACAAAGTGCGACTCCTTGGTCTTGCCCCCATGGGGACGCACGCTGGGGTGAAAAACGCGGGTGAGATAAAAGTGAGTCGACAGGGAGTTATAGGGCATCTGGCCAGGAATCTCTTTGAGGGCAAGTTTTGAGAGGGCGACAGTGACTTTCTCATTGAGAAAACGATTGTGAGCACTTTGGTCAACTGGAGGCAGGCCCATTTCTTTTCTCGCCTCATTCATCAATTGCCAGGACTCACGAAAGCTCTCGACCATGATGTAGCGGCCTTGATCCTTTAGTAGAGCAGAAATATTTTTGATTGCCTGATGTTGCTCGGGCCAGGTGAGAAGGTTAATCACCACGCGCTCGGTGATGATTAAGTCGAATTGCTCACCAAACTCCTGAAAAGTTTCTCTCTTTCTGGCGTCAGCATTTAGAATTTTACAGCGGGGAATCTCCCTAGAGACAGCGAGCTCGTAGAGCTCGGGGGTAAACTCAATGCCATAGAGACTGAGCTGGGGAAAGTGCTCAGCGAGTTGGGAGAGAAGATGACCGTTGCCACAGCCAAGTTCTAACACGCGCAGGTCTTTTCTTGGAGCGCGTTTTAAAAACTCAAAGACCTCACCCAAAATAAATTCGACCTCAGCATTTCTGATTTCTAGGTCTTGAATACTCGACCTGGGGCCTAGGCCCCAGAGTTTTGCGAGTTTTTCATAATGTCTAAGGATAATTTCGTCCCCGCTCATGGCGGGGAGTATAGGAGCAATCTGTTAAAAGAACAAGATTAAGCGGCTTGCTTATAGATTCCAAAGTAAGAAAAGTCGATTTGTGACACATGCTCTGGGCAGACCTCAAAGAGAACGCCCTCAAACTCCTCCGGCGCTAGTCCATCCACCTTCGCAGCATCCCAGGTGCGGGCGATTTTAAAGTTAAATTCATCCCAATTGATGCCAAGCTTGTGAGTCGACTCAATCAACATTTCCTGAACTTCTTCCTTATACTGTCTCATGAGTGTTTCTTTAAATTGATCACCGTTCATTTGGTCCTCTCCGGTCGCGTTTGCAGGGTGCACCCAGTATATACCTAGGCCCCGATCAGTGAACTTATCGGTCTCTACAATTGTGATTGTGAGTTATGCGGCCGACTAATCTTTAGTCAGTTGGGGCCCTGACAAGTCATTAATAATCTAAAGTTCTGGCCGGCACTTGATCTGCATAACATGAGCCTGATGATGAAAAAGAATAGTTGTGCCTTTCGAGCACTTAAACATTTCGTATTGGGCTTTATCTTGCTGAAATCGGCACTTTTGATTGGCAGTGAAGGGCCCTATCCCTTTGTGATCCACATGCAGGATCGCGCCCATTATATGCAGCTGCTTCATTCGGGAGTGGCCTCGCTCGCTAAGAGAATTGAGATCATTCGAGAAGCGAAAAGTTCTATTGAACTTGAAACCTTTATCCTGACTCCGGATAAAGCGGGCAAGGCGATTGTGACGGAATTGATTGCTAGGGCGCGAGCGGGCGTGAAGGTTCGACTACTCTTAGATAAGTCGATCACCGTGATTCAATTTGACGAGTACTTTGCCAAGATAGCTGGGGAAAAAGGCATCGAGGTGCGCTACTATCGCCGGGCCATTGATTTTTCTTCAGCGCAATTTCGCAATCACCGCAAACTTCTCATTGTGGATGGTCAGCAGGCAATCGTCGGTGGACGCAATATTGCCGATGAGTACTTTGATCTTCATGAAGAATATAACTATCACGACCGGGACTTGTGGCTCTCAGGTCCCATTGTACGCGGCATGCGCGACTCATTTAATGCTTATTGGAATAGTGATGTGACCATTGATCCACCTACGCCACAGGTAAGTCAGGTCTCAAGACTTCATCGCTCTCACCGCAGGTCAGATCCGCGCTACTTTCGCTCGCTTGAGCGCTATGAAGAAGCGCGCGAGTTTTTAGCAGACGACACTCTCAACCAGCATGTCATTAAAAAAGTCATGGCCGTTGGCGGGGAACACTTGAAGTCGCGTCCCATCTACGTTTGTAGTGATGTGATTTATGGCACTGACCGCCCTGGGGGCAAGGCGAACTTGGGTATCGGCTCAATTGAGTATCGGGCCAACTATCGCTACTTGAGCCACCTTCTAAGAGAAGAGGCGAGCAAAACGATAAAGTCGCTGGAGTTTGAAACTCCCTATTGGATTCTCAATGGCTCGTGGGAGAAAATTATTTTGGGCCTAGCGGGCGCCGGCAAGAATGTCAGTGTTTTTACCAACTCTTTAGGGGCCACCGACGCCGTTTATGTCTCAACAGCTTTTTATGAAAAAGTTTATGAGTACATGGATCACGGTGTCGTCTCAGTGGTTCACCCGGCTAAGTGGAGAATGGGAGCGCCCTACGTTCTTAAAAACACGCCCAATATTCGCTATGGTGTGCACAGCAAAACATGGCTTAGAGACCGCCAGCAAGTGGCAGTGGGCTCCTACAATATGGATAACCGTAGCGATTACTATAATAACGAATTGGTGGTGATGTGTAATAACTCACAGGGCCTGGCCAGCGACCTACTTGAGAATATGAATCTCAGACGCTTAGAGGGCTACCGAGTTATCGGACATGAGCAAGCTATTCGCGAGGACGGCACAGAAGGTGAGGCCGATATCTACGGCGGGGCCGACGAGGAGCAGATTCGCTTAATGAAGGCCATTAGATTGCCGGTGGACCTCTTTGAGCCATTGCTTTAATTGCCCCTGACTCTTTCTTAGACCCGTAAAAATCTTTTCTCCTAGAACTTTTAAATTCTAGGCGGGCCAGCTATCATTGTCCTAAAGGACGGTGATTATGATGCGTAAATATTTTCTTTCTCTCTTTCTTTTGACTCTCACTCTCAGTGGCTGCGCTTCGAGAATGGCCCGGCCATGGCTTGCTCAAAATGTGCTGCCAAGTGATCAAGGGGCTTTCATTTTATGGACTAAGCTTGAAGATCAAGGAGAGCTCAAAGGACAATATGCCTGTACTCTAATTTTAGGAACGCCTTCAGGAAACGAGATGAGACTTCCAGTGAAGGCCGGAGAGAGCCGCCATATCATTGTCGCCGATCCGGGTACCTATAGTTATAAAGCTCTTGAATGTGGCCTGTTTACTGACTTTGGGCTCGAAGTGGCCCCCCGTTTTGCGGTGGTTCCCGAGCACTTCTCCTGGGTAGGTCATCTTGAGCTCACTCTCACGGATCGAAAGAATTTAAGATGGGGCTTTGACAGTGACGATAGCAACCGCACTAAGCTCGACTATCTCGCTCTGCCCACTGAAGTGCGCGCGAGACTCATCACTGGCTATAGCGCAACTAAAATGAGCGAGGCTTTCTTCTCAGATCCCAAAGAGAATATCCGCGTTGAGGCCCACAATTTGGCGCGTCCACTGGACCCGGATTTAATTAAATTTGAAGGATGTTTTGAGACTGAAGAAGCGATCAACCCGCTTCGCATTGGCAACTTGACTTTCACCAAGACTGGCCAGGGACCTTTTCAAAAGAAGGGTGCCCATTCCTATAGCCCGAGTCTGGTAAAGTGTATTGAAGAAGGACTTAGCTCATTGAGTTCGAGTTATTTTAAGTCCGATACTTCTTTTAGTGTCACTTACTAGCGCTCTTGCGTTTAAAGAGGGATCTATCGAGCTTTGTTTGGTGTGAATAGACAATGTGATCATTCACCTTGTGAACGCATTCACCACTGGCATGAAGCTCGATCACTCCTCTGACAATATCGGCTTCATCTATGCTTTTTGACTTTGCTCCCACTCCTAGCGCTCTAGAATTCGCTCCTGCTGAGAGGGCAAGGTTGCTATAGAGCTCGACAATTCCATCTGTGTCTGTTGCTTGCAGAGTCGCGAGCGATTCATCAGTATCCATATAGGGCTTCATGACAGCGTCTTGTCCCGATGGGGGCGAGAGGTGATTGAGACCTATGAAATGACCTAGTTCGTGAAGAATGACCTGTTGGACAAAGTAATTCGTTGTGGTGTCATCTACAGTTTTAAAACCCCAGTCGCGTGAGTTGAGAATAATATCGGCATGGATCATCTCGGTGTAGGCACCTTTACTATCAGCTGTGTTAAAGCCATACCACTGGGTAATGGCGATGGCGTTTGAAGTGACGTTGGGAAACCACGAAGTAGAGCGGTAAATCCCTAGCACACTGTCTCTGTAATTGGAGAGGTTGGTGGTATTTAAAGGCGCCGTGGTTCCTACGGTGTCGTTAAAAAAATTGTAGGCGACGTTTGCCTCCCATTCATCTTGCAAGTCCTTAACGGTGTCGAGCTCGTTGGGAGTGAGGCTTGCCAGCTCATTGCTCACTAGGTCCGTGGCCACACGCACGTCGAGGGGAAAAGCAGAGGTGGACCATCTGGTGCGTCCGGTGCTGCCACTACTTCCACCTTGGCTTACTGTCTTGGTTCCCTTGTCGCTGATATTGCAACCAGAGAAGGTAAGCGCACACAGGATAAGGCCGATTTTTGCGGTCGGTTTCAAGCGTCTTCCTTTGAACTAGGAGATTCCCCCTAGGGATTAGAAGACCTATCGGCAAATTCTTCCGCTGTATTGAATCTTTTGAGTGATATAGGTGGTTAAAATAAAAGGCCCTGGGTGAAAAAAATTTCCTCCCAGGGCCTGATTTAGGACTTAAAATAAGTTGAGTAAAAAGCTTTTACTTTAGGGACTTCTCGTGGTCGGCCAGAAACTGCGCGAGCCCGTTATGAGTAAGTGGGTGGGCGTAGAGGGCCTTGATCACTTTAAAGGGCATGGTGGCAACGTCGGCGCCAACGAGGGCCGCTAGGCGCACGTGCTCGCTGTGGCGAATTGAAGCGGCAAGAATCTGAGTAGGAAAACCATAGTTGTCGTAGACTGATCTAATTTCTTCGATGAGTCTCATCCCATCAGCGCCGATATCGTCGAGGCGACCAATGAAGGGAGAGATATAAGTTGCCCCGGCCTTGGCGGCAAGAAGCGCTTGATTGGCACTAAAGCAGAGTGTGACGTTGGTTCTGATGCCGTCGTCAGAGAGCTTTTTACAGGCGGCAATGCCAGCTTCTGTAAGGGGAAGTTTGATGACGACATTGTCGTGCCACTTGGCGATGTCGTAGGCTTCTTTGAGCATTCCCTCTTTGTCGGTCGCAATCACTTCGGCCGAGATGGGACCGTCAATTAAAGAGCAGATCTCTGAGATGACTTCTTTTTGTGAGCGCCCGCTCTGAGCAATGAGACTGGGGTTGGTGGTGACGCCGTCGACGATGCCCCACTGCGCAGCCTGACGAATCTCCTCAACTAAACCTGTATCGATAAAAAATTGCATAACTTCTCCTTCCTTAGGCCAAAATTTCCACCGTAGCATAGCAAGAGAGCGCGGCCTTCGGCAAAGAGTGATTGCATGCAAAATTTTGCGACTTACGTCATAATAAAGCTATGAAGTTTTTCCTTTTGCTCATCACTTTTTTTATGGGAGCTTCGCTCTACGCGGCTTCAGGGGGAGATGTCCTTTACGTGCCCAAAACACCTGAGGAGGCGCTTCAGCAAAAGCGCGCTCAGTACCTTGAGGGGCGCGGCATTTACGAGGGGCTCGATAGCTTCTACGACCCCACCAGAGACTACGCTCACTTTCAAGGACGCATCACCGATCGCGATGAGACTAAGACTATTTTTAAGGTTCATAGTTCCAATACTAATACAAAGTTTTTGCGCGCCGGGGATCTCATGCGCTTTAAAATTGCCGAGCAAGAAGACGAAGACGCTTGCACCGGTCACGTGCGTTCGGCCGAGGCCAATTACTTTGTTATGTATGTGGCAGACATTGAGCGCTGTTATAAAGCCGATGCCTATTTTAGACGGGGAACCATTATTCATTTTGATTCTCCGATGCTCGCCACGCGCATTAAAGATGCCTCATCTTACCGCGTGAGTTTGATTGAAAGGCGCAAAGACTTCTATCGCCAACTCAACGACATCAATCATTTCCTTTGGACCTTTGAGCAGCAAAAAGTACTCACTAGTGCCGAATACGACAAGAAAATCTTGGCCCTGCAAGAGGCCAAGCAAAAGGCGCTCGATCAGCTCATTGATAAGAAAAACGATTATCATCGACTGCAAGGTGAGCTGATGAAGCGGGTGGATACGCTCGATAGTGATCTTGATTTTTACCGCATAGGCAATGAGGTTATTGGTATGGATCGCTGGAATAGTGATCAAAACCTAGGACTTCCAGTGGGCAAGCGGCCTCAAAACTTCAAGGCCCGCAGCGACGAAGAGTTATCAGAAGAAAATCTCACTGGCACCCTAGAGCGCCAGTAGAGCATTATTTTTCAAATCTTACAGCGTCAACGAGTTCACCGGCCAGATTGATACAAACCTCATCGAGCAAGAGCACGTCATAGTTGAGTTCGTTGATGAGCTCTTTAAATTTTGGGTGTTCGGCCGATATCTTAATTTTGCTTTTTGTCAGATTGCGATTAAAGCCCATGATCACCTTTTGGTCGACATTGACTAAAACCTCACGGTTATCAAAATCGATACTGAGATCTTTTAGACCAAATCCATAGATATCTTTTTTCGAAATCACTTCTTCACTTGGTTTTACTTCGCGCTCAAGAACGTAGTCACCATTACTATTTCTAATGTGGTTAATTCTCTTATAGCGAGTGCAATTTTGAGAGTGATCAATCTCTTTCACGACCTCACTTCGCACATTTGCTCCAAAAGTAAGGGCCACGAGGGTGATGAGTCCAGCAACTTTGGCGAGCATATCTTTTCTCCTAAGTAAGTTTTAAAGCAATTCTAGCGCCCTTTAAGACGCGCAGGGGGTGGTGTGTAATCTTTCTAGGTGGACTCGGCGAAGTGTTTAAACTTTAAACGGCCAATCTTCATCAAAGCTTCATCTTTTAGAGCCTGACGAGAGAGAACTCCATTGGGTACACTATTATAAAGCCCTTGTGAGGAGACAAATTAATGAAGAAGTTGGTCATTTTATCTTTTTGTCTGTTTTTTAGCCTGAATACTTTGGCCCGAGAACCGGCCGCCACGCTCTCAGATATTGGTATTTTTAATGCGACCGTCCCCAGTGCTGAATTTACTGATTCAATGTTGGAGGAGCGAAATCACAAGTTGGCCATATTACCATGGGGCTCATGGTGGCGAGTTTTGCTAGCGCTTATCTTGGCAAAAAGAAGATAGATGATGATCGGGCCGCACGCGGTGGCGTAAAGTCTACTGAGGATGCCAGCAATATGAATTTACATATGGGAATTTCGGCGCTGACGCTTGTAAGCTACTTTACTACCGCCTACTTCTCCTTAAGTGCTCCCAAACCAGATGATTTTGCCCAGACCAGTGCGCGCTCTTGGCACACGGGCCTGGCCTGGATTCATGGTAGTGCCATGGTCCTGGCGCCAGTGCTGGGTTACCTGGCCTTTAAAGACTACCACGATGGCAAGGACCCCTCAGGGATTGCTAAGCTTCACCGCCCTTTGATGATGGTTGGATTTGGAGCTTTTGCGGCTTCATATTCAATCGCGGTTTACAATTGGTAGTGTCTACTTTTTAGACACCCAGGCCTTCTTTATCGAGTCCCTGGAATCTCTCCCACGGCCACTTCATACTAGGGCAATGAAACTCATCACATTGCTTTTGCTCACGTTTACTTTGACTACTCTTAAAAACGCTGCTCAGGCAAGCAGTGCTCTAGGGCCTTCTGCTGCTCTTATGGAAGTCATTGGCGAGCTTGATGGCACCAGTTCCTATACCGATGGACCCAACTGCTGGAATGGGGCTATTTATGCGACCGGGGTTGTACCCAGCCTGCGGATGTTTCATCCTGATGAGTGGCTTTATCATCTGAAAAATAATTGCTTCCCAGTCGCTGTGCCCAGTCCTGGGGATGTGGGGCGAATTTATTCAGACCAGGCCGAGGTCCATGGTTTTATCTATCTGGGGCCAGATGAAGTCTTTGCTAAACATGGTGAACAAACCCAGTGGGGCTATCGCTTGATGAGTAGCGCAGAGATGCTAGATTCATATGAACGAAGCAGGAACTGCCGCATTAACCGCGACTACTCGTCGGTGTGCTATCACCAAATGCAGTACTATCGCTGTGAAGGAATCTCTCAGGAGGCGCAGCTTTTAAAACCGCTTGGAAAGGCGCTTGAGCGCCTGAATTTTGATCGAGAACTAAGACCGCACTATAAGCTCAATTGTGAAAGCACAACTTTTTTGGCAAGAGAAGAAATCCTTAAAGATATGAGTGCGCAGTTGGGTTTACTTGAACTGGTGAGTGAAGAGTATCGAGCGGTGGTCATAGAATCATATCTTGAGGCGCTGTCAAGGATTCAAGTTTCTCAAAGACAGTTTCGCTGCGAAGATAGAAAGAGGCGCGATAGGGTTCTCAAGAATTTAAGAGAGCAGCTCAAAGCTCTAAGACCAGCTCCTTAGTGGGGGCGGCGTTTGAGATCAAAGTAATATTCTTCGAGAAAGTCCTCGTGGTAGAGATATTGCGACTGGTGCTCTTTATAACTTTTAAGTGAGTAGCTAGGGGCCACACCCATCCATTCTTTAATTAAGCTCTCCGAGTGACCTTGGTGGAGCCACTTAAAAATACAAGCTTGGCGCAGACTCTTAGGAGTGAGCGTGATCAGAAGACGCTTTCTAATTTCTTCAAAAACCACTTCAAGCCCACGCGGTGACAGGCCACCGGAGAGAATGCGGTAGGGGTTGGCATTAAAGAGCACTTCGTTAAAGCTTAGGTCCTCGCGCGACTTTATCTTGGCCAGTAAGTCGGTGTAGGCCTCATAAACAGGGATGAAAACTTTTGGTAGAGGAACCGTGTAGGGATCGCGTTTGGGGTGAGCAATCATCACGCGCGCGCCCTCACTAGAGATCATAATACTTTCGCTTAAAAGCCCTGCTAGATCACTGACCTTAAGACCTGCTCCAAAGACCAAGAGCATGATCACTTGATTTCTAAGAGCGACCAGTCTTGCGAGGTCACCACGTTGCTTTTCTTCTTCGAGTAGATAGATCCACAAGGTCTTGACGTCGACAAAAGGGGTGGGGCGAGGAATGTCGAGAAACTTAGGAGAGGTGGGGAGTTTTCTCACCGGGTTGGTGGAAATGAGACCGCGCTCAACTAAGTAATCAAAAAACATTCTCAAGGCCTGTACGCGACGGCGTCTTGAGTTGTCTGAGTTATAGCGACGTTGCAAGTAGGAGCCGTACTCTTGCACGAAGGACAGATCAAAGCGCTCAAGATTTAAGCGCTCACCTTGCTTGGAGAGGAAAGTATTAAAACATTCTAAATCAGTCTTATAGTTTTTAAGCGTGTTGGTACTGCGACCTTTGTGTTCGAGGGTGTGATAGAAATCCTCTTGCAGGGCCACAATCTTGCCATCACTCGGAGAGTGGGAAATGTTTTGATCGATTGTTTCCATGGAAATCTACCCCTGTTGCTCTGACCACCTTAATGATGGTTTCCAAGCTGTCGTAATCAGGTCAAATCCTACCTAAGCTTGTGTGATCCTACAACTTTTCCATAGGCCCTTGCTCTGCGGTGAGGGCAATGTTAAATAGAGGGCACGCAAAAATATAAGGCCTGACTAGGCCATAACAACTTAAATACACGTGACCGTATGGTGCAGCAGACGACCTTGAAAGACTTTGGCCCCTTTGTGGAATCGCTATTCTATGGGGCAGAGCATCCTAATGAGACGCCCTCGGTGAGCGATCTCGAAGAATTATGCACATTGGCCGCGACCCATCCTGGGCGGCGCGAGATTGAAGAGATCCTCGGTCATACCTTTAAAAATGAACACCTTCTGATTAAGGCCCTTACCCACCGCTCGATTGTGAGTGAAGTTAAATGTTTTAAACTCAAAAGCTATGAGCGCTTAGAGTTTTTGGGCGATGCCTTGCTCGATCTCTTAGTGAGTGAGCGATTGATGAAGGACTTTGCGAGCCTGAGTGAAGGCGAGCTTTCAAAATTTCGCTCGACTCTAGTCAATGAAGAAACTTTAAGTGAGATGGCCACGCACTTTGGGCTTGAGCGCTTCTTAGTGCTAGGCCGTGGTGAACGCTCAAGTGGCGGCAGTGCGCGCGCGAGCGTTCAGGCCGACATTGTAGAGTCCTTGCTCGGAGCGATCTACCTCGATGAAGGACATGCAGACTTTGAATATATGCGCCGTATTTTTGAACGACTCGTAAATGCGTTTGAAACTCCAACGCGCAAGTACTTTGATCTCTCACGTCTTGAGCACTTTGATCCTAAGACTACACTACAAGAGCGCACCATGCGCGCTCTCAATGCCCTACCTGAATACCAGTTTGAAGAGACAACGACCGGTTTTGAAGTGAGTATCGGCCTGCAAGGGCGTCCACTTTCAAAAGCGCAGGATACTTCCAAGCGCCGCGCTTCTAAAGAAGCTGCTAAAGAGGCGCTATTAGTCGTTGATGAAGTTATTAATGAAATTAAATCCACTCAAAATGAGCTTTAACGGAGAAAAATATGCTTATTGAACATCAACACCCCCACAATAAATCAATCATGGTTTCCGTCTTGGGAGTTCCCAACGTTGGTAAGAGTACACTGATCAATAAGCTCATTGGAATGGATCTCTCGATCGTCACTCCAAAGGCACAGACCACGCGCAACCGTTTTCATTGCGTTTTTGTGGTGGACCGCACCGAAGTGATTTTGGTAGACACTCCCGGACTGCACCGCTCAAACCAAGAATTTAATAAGCGCCTCAATGAACAGGCTTCAGAAGGTCTCATTGGCGCTGACGTCAATTTACTTTTGATCGATCTCTCAAAAGAGTTGATTCCTCAAGTTAAAGAAGTGAGTGAGACTCTAGAAGGCGAACTTGGTCGCACGTGGATCGTCTTTACCAAGTCTGATCGCGTGCAAGATGCGTCTAAACTTCCCCTGGCCGAGATGACGGAGAAAATTAAAGAAGTCTTTCCAAGTGTTGAAGGCTTTCATGTGCTTTCGTCAAAAAGTGGCGAAGGAATTGATGATTTGGTGGCAGCAATTAATAAAGCCGCTAAGTCTAGTCCTCACCACTATGATGGCGGGGACCTTTCAAATAAGAATATGCGCTTTTTTGCCACTGAGTATATTCGCGAGCAGGCCTTCTTACTTTTAAAGGACGAACTTCCCTATGAAATGGCGGTGGTGATTGAAGAGTATGAAGACCGCTATGATAAAGACAGTAACACTCAAGCGGCTTCAATTGCCGCCAGTATTCTGGTCAACCGCGCTAGTCAACGGGCCATTGTCGTTGGCAGTAAAGGGGCGATGATTAAGGAAATTGGTACGCGCGCACGAGCTAAAATTGAAGAGCTGCTTGGTGGCCAAGTCTTTTTGAACCTTCACGTGAAGGTGTCCCCTAAATGGTTTAACAACAATAGAGTTCTCGAAGAAATAGGACTACCACGAGCGAAGAATTCAAATCGCGTATGGAAGGCAAAAGCTTAATTTGAAATTGTAAGCTTAAGGAATTTTTATATGAAACCTGTAAGATCAATGGTCATCTCCCTCATCGGAAGACCAAACGTCGGTAAGAGTTCACTCTTTAATCGACTGATGAAAAATCAAAGTAAGGCGCTCACTTATGACCGACCTGGAGTGACGAGAGATCGCCACTACGGGATTGCTCGTCTTGAAGAGCGCGCTGACATTGAGACGAAAGATATTATTCTCGTCGACACCGGTGGCTTTTACCCCAAGGGGATCGATGAGAACGATCCTTCTCAGAAAAAGAGAGAGGCCAACCGCTTTTTTAATATCATGGGAAAGCACGCAGAACTGGCCATTGAAGAATCGGACCTGGTCCTCTTTGTGGTTGATGTTCGTGAGGGAGCTCTTCCTTTTGATCAGACGATCGCAGAATTTATTCGCGCTAAGAGAAAGCCTTTTTGGCTATTGGTCAATAAGTATGACAGTGATAAGCAGGCCGGCGAAGAGGCCGAGTTCTATAGTCTAGGGATTAATCCCGACCAACTCTTTACCGTGAGTGCTGCTCACGGGCTTGGATTTTCAACCTTTGCCGGGGCCCTTCAGCAAGAAGTGATCGACTTTGAAAACTCCCTGCGAGAAGTCGATGATAAGCTCGCTCAAATTCAGCTCCAGCGCGGTGTGACCCCTAGAGAAGAGGTGGTGGCCAAGGTAGCTCTCATTGGTGCCCCTAACGCTGGCAAGTCGACACTGCTCAATAAACTTGTGGGCTCAGAGCGCGCGTTGGTGAGTGAGATTGCCGGCACGACTATTGATCCTATCGAAGGGTTCTTTGACCTATTCTTTGGCCCAGAAGTTGAGCTACTCAATCAACGTGATAACTTCAAACTCGATCGCTTGGTTGAGCAATACGCTGCCTTTAGAAAGAACAATGAGAAGATGTTCCAGCGCATGGTTGAGTCCTATGTTTTTGAAGAAGGCTCGATGATTCTCAATGACACCGATGAACTCACTGAGGATGATTTTGAAATGTTTGAAGGTGACTTTGAAGACACCGAGGACAATGAAGACGATTCTCTAGAAGCCAGTGACGAGGACGAAACCGAAGTTCTTGAAATGAATGAACAGTCTTTTGATGAGCAGTATCAGTCGCTCTTTGGCGCGGATTCAGATGATGCTGAGGACGAGCAAGACGATGAAGTCGAAGTCGTGAGCCTGGGTAGCGATGGAGAAATTGAAGAGGATGGAGAGGTAGAAGAAAAGGGCTCCTACTGGCGCTCCCTACTACTGGTTGATACCGCCGGCATTCGCAAACAAAAGTCCATTAAAGATGTCATTGAAGAGCAAAGTGTCTACCGCTCACTGCGAAGTATTTCTGAAGCCGATATTGTCATCTACATGGTTGACGCCACGAAGGGGATTGGGCATCAAGATCGCCGTCTGCTCGACATTGCCCTTGAAAAGGGCAAGAGTGTGATTGTGGCCCTGAATAAATTTGATCTTCTAAGCAATAAGCTTAAAGATGAAAAGGAAAAGCGCGAGTGGCTCCTCGACATTAGAGATTCTGTGCCTTGGCTTGGTTTTTGTGATCTCGTGCCGATCTCTGCTAAGTACGGAAAGTATCTGACCCAATTAAAGAAGGCCTTGAAAAAGACCGTTCTCGTGCGCCACAGTGCTCTGCCTACGGGGGAGCTCAACCGCGTACTCTTTACCTTGGTAGAGAGAAACCCCGTGGTGGTCAAACGCTCTGGAGGGCGTCGTTTTAGACTTAAGTACTCTTCAATGATTAAGAGTGATCCACCGACAGTGCTACTCTTTAGCAACCGCTCAAAAGGAATTCCTGAAAACTACAAGCGCTACTTAAAAAATGGTCTGCGCCAAAGTTTTTGTCTCGATAATACGCCGATTCACTTAATTTTTAGAACCGGAACGGATCTTGAAAATCGGGTGAAGCAAATGGGGCGCGATAGCTAATGATTCTACCAGAAGGCCAGTGCATCACTGGCCTTTTTTATTTGAGTTTGCTGACATAAGCGCTGTGAACAATACTTCCGTCGGCCATGTAAAAGCGATCATTGGAAATGGCCACAACTGTTCGGATAGTCACCTTTTCATCAAAGCGAACCTCAACATCATCGCCAATTGAAATTCCTCTTTGTGACTCATACAGAGGACTCACATAATCGCGGTGATAGATTTTTCCATCTTCCATGTGAATGAGTGGCCCCGCAATTTCTTTGACCGTGCGAAGGGCGGCTTTGCCGTCAAAGAAGGTCTCTACTTGTGTCGAGGGGGCAATAGACATTGAATACGCATTCAAGGCGCAGGTTGAAAAAAGAAATAAAATGAACATTTTTTTCATCGAAACCTTCTTCGCTTTCGCGCTTTGCTGCTTTTCATTGGATCAGTTTCGATTCTACGCCCTCACAGCAGAGGATACAGGAAATCTGTAATATTGATTGGGTGTGTTTAAATTTTTGACGGCCGTGTGTGGGAGGGAGATTAATCTTTTATAAATCGGGCCACACCGATGAATTGACCCGAAGTGTAGAAGTTCGCCATCGACAGGCGTGAGTCCACAAAGTGAAAGAAGCTCTCTGGGCCCGCCTTAATGAGGATTTCATCTCCAAGTGTTCTGACATTTCCATTGCCACCCGATCCTCGAGAGTCACTGTAAGTCTCTCCTGCGCGCGACAGTAGGAGTTGGAATTCGCCGTCGACTTCATTTTTTCCCTTCAGACGAAAATCGGCGCTCAGAACTATCTGGTCGGTTTCGCCCTTATTTTTACCCGCGAGATGATAGAGTGACCCTCTAAAAGTTCCATTAATTCTCTTGAGCACTTTCATCTCTTCGCTATTAATCGAGCGGGCATAAAAGAGAGTGGGCCTTTTCACCACTTTTTTTAAGGTGGCCGCTAAGAGCTCCCGGTCGTAGAAGTCGTCGAGGCTGGCCCCCTTTTGATTGAGATCTTTTGTGACCTGCTGGCGACTGAGATAGAGAGTTGTATTCTCAGGAGCAATGACTTTGGGCCCATCCTCTCTTTGTCTAGCTGGGCCCGGCACAACTTCTAAGTCAGCGGGTGGGGTATAGTTTTTGGGGTCTTGCCCCAAGCGCTTTAATTCACTTGCCTGTCGTTCATTGAGATTGACTCCAATGGCGGCGATAAAGAGTGCAACGGCCTGCTCATAATAATCTTTTGATTGGTCATTTTGGCACAGCTGCTCTGGGTTTCTTGCGTCGACTTTTACTGGAGGACACTCACGCTGGGCCGGGATCTGAACTTCTTTGACTGATTTTTCTTGTGGAGCAATTTGCACGCCTAAAACAATGCCAACGGCAAGTGTGATGAGGGCAGTGAGAATGAGAGATGTCTTGTGCTCCACGGCCACTACCAGCTAATGACGTAGGCGACCATGGTGGAATAGCCCAGGCCGGTGAGATCATCATAGCCAAAGCCTGAAGTTGAGCTGGCATCGGCCTGATAAGCGCTCGTGTATTTATCGTGGAAATTCACGCTGTGAACGAGAAACTCAATGTTGATATAGTATTCTTTTAGTTTGATGGGAAACTCTAGACCAAAACCCCCACCAAAGCCTAAACCGCCACCGGAGTCATTGCCCAGTCCACTTTGATCGAGGAATTTATTGTTGAGATACCAATACTCAAGTCTTCCGGTGAAGTAGGGATTGGACCAGGTGATGGCCGTTCCCAGGTTGGAAGTGTCGATATAGTAACGGTAATTAAAAAAGACTCTCAACATGGAAACGTCAATCATCCCCAGCGGTTTACCGCCCACGCCAGGAAAGCCCTTCACACTGTCGCCAATAAACATAGTGTGGCGCGAGTAGGCGACGCCCATGCCAAAGGTGTTTCGAAAGTTTAGAAAGTAATTGACTCCAAAAGTGTAGCTTGGAGGAGAGTTTTCGTAGGCATTGCCACGGTTGCCATCAAAAGTTGTGAGACCCAGACCAAATTGCACCGTAAAAAAGCGCCCGTAGCGATAAAAGCGCTCATCTTCGACGACCTGGGAGGCTTCTAGGTCTTCGTTGAAGTCGGTAAAAATATCACCGCCAATGTCGAGGTCGTCTTGTTCAATATCAAACGGCTCGGGAGTTTGGGCGAGGAGTATGCCAGGAGAGAGACTCAACAGCAGGGCCCCCAGCAAAATTTTATTTAAGAGTCGCTTCAATTCGTCCTCGCTCGATTAGAGATAAAAGTGGGCCATCATGACGATAAAACCGTCGCCGACAGTCTCAATGACAAAGTCCTCAAGCTTATTTGCGCTCACGCCAAACTCAAAGGCAAAGCCCAGGGACTGAAGTCCAGTGAAGCTAAATTCGCTGCCCAGAGTGAGATCAAATTGAAAGCCGGTCTGATCCTCTCCAGTGGTGCGCTTGTCGCTGAGGTAGGCGCCCAGCACAGAGCCATAGAAATTGAGTTGGGGCTCATCAAAGAAGTTGCGATAGAGTTTAAGGCCCGCGCCCATGCCACCGTCGTTGGCAGTATTCATTCCCAGTAAGCCGCCAAAGGCAAAGCTGCGACTGCGCTGAAGTTTAAAAGAAACGGCCGGGAGATCTCCCATGAGTTGGTTTGAGACTCCTGCACCAAGTCGGCCAACGCGCTCCATGCTAAAGGCGCTTGTGCATAGAGTAAGTAGCAGCATCAATGTCGCTTTTAATACCCGCTGAGTCATTCCTTTCTCCGGTCAAAATAATTGTTTTTCCTATGGTAACCTTGCTCCTTACTTTTTGACAATCTTCGCCACGCTCTCCTAGAATAAATCACTCATAAACGCATCAACCAAGGAAAATGGAATGTCTTCCAAATCATCAGTTGCTGATGGGCCTAAGCAAGGAACATCTGTCGATGAACTACTCCAAGATACTGCTCTTGGATCCGTGATCTCTCGTCATAAAGTTCCGCTCATCATTTTACTCGTGCTAATCGTGGCCGGGGTTGTGGGTTATGGGATCTATAGCACTAAGATGAAAGAGAGAAGCCTCGAAGTTGCCGGCGACCTCTATGCGTTTGAACAAAAAGAACTCGCTGAACTGCAAGCTGGGAAGATTTCTCCCGCCGCCTTTGCCGATTCTTTTTCGGCCCTTGCCGAGCGTTTGGGCGCTCCCGATGAGATGGCCGCTCTTACAATTACTAGTGCTGACGTACTAAGTGCAGCTGGTCAACCGACCGAGGCGCTTAAAGTGCTTTCTTACGCAGATAAAATGAGCTCTCCCTACGTGAAATTCTTTACCGGTCTGCGCGAAATGGCCTTACTTGAAGATCAAGGTCAAAATGAAGCCGCCATTCAAGTGGGTGAGAGACTGCTTTCCTCAAAAGTGAAGCTACTTGAAGAGAAGATTTATCTCGACTTGGGGCGCCTCTATCAAAAGGTTGGCAACCGTGAGATGGCGATTAATTCTTTTAAGTATCTAAAAGACAAAGTTAGTCAGGCCGAGTTTAAAAAGCTCGCTGAAATTTATCTCGCTGAAATGGGCGCGCAAACCTCAACTGAAAAATAAGTGAAGGCCATAGTGAAGGGTAATCTGTCTATTTTGGCCACACTGCTTTTGCTTGTTGCCAGCTGCTCTCAATTTGAAGTGAGCAATTATGTCAAAGGGGACGCGCCACAGGTGAGCCCCTTCTACGCACTTTGGAGTCGCAATCTCGATCCCAATTACGATACTGGTAATCTTCCAATAGCCCTGCAGTCGCCGCTCATTCACGAGGGACTGCTCTTTATTGGAAGTAATGATGGCGTAATGAACGCCTATGATGTCACCAATGGTCGCTCGGTTTGGAAGAGTGAAGAAAATGGCGACTTTCACGCCCGCCCAGTTATCTACAAAGATCAGTTGATCTACGGCAATAGCTTAGGGCGTGTTTACTCGCGCAATCTCTACACCGGGGAACTCAAGTATAGTGTCGATCTCGATTCGGCCATTGAGTCTCAAGGGGTCGTCTCCGACGGTCGCCTTATCTTTCATACCCGCGCCCACAAGATCTTCACCCTTGATGTTGAAACAGGAAAAATTCTCTGGGCCTACCGTCGTAGTGTTCCCTATCTGACCACCGTTCAGCGCGTTTCAAGGCCACTTATTTACAAGGGCAAAATTATTGTCGGCTTTGCCGATGGAGCTGCTGCGGCCCTTTCATTGGAAGAGGGCGTGCTTTTATGGGAGCAAAAGCTCTCAATTGGCAGCAAATTTGTCGACGTCGACGCCGATCCAGTCATTTTCTCTGGCAAGCTTGTGATGGGCTCGCGCGAGGGTAATCTCAGCGTGCTCAATGTGGACACTGGCAACGTGATTCGCGAATTTGAAGATGCCATTGGGCGCACGCCTGTAGTCTATAATGATAAGCTCTACGTCATGACCGTTGACGGGCGTTTGATGATCTTTGATAACTCCTTTCGCGAGCTCGAAAATACTTTGATTGCTCCCGCTGGACTGAGCAATATTGTTGCTTGGAAAGGGGGATGGTTTGTGACCACGCTTGGTCGCAAAGTCTACTACCTTGATCAAAACTTTAAAAAGCAAGATGTCAAAGAGCTTGGCCACTCGGCTTCAGCGGTCTTTGGTGAAGTAGAAGTTTGGGAAGACAAACTGGCCTTTATCACGTCTCGAAATCGTCTCTATATTTATGGGTCTCCCTACTCAGAGTAGGGAGCAATCTAGCGATCTCTTTTTTGAATCACTGATTTGAGATAGTCGAGGGCCCACGGTGTTCCGAGTCGATCCAAGGCCTCATCGGTGTAGACGTCTACACTCGCCGGTGCGCGTCCACTTTTGCTTGCCAGTGACTCAATGGATTCAATGAGAACCATATTTGAAACCACTGTTGTTTTCATCAGAACTTTTAGGGCGTATTCACTCGGGACCAGATCGCGGTGGTTGCGAGCGTGAGTGAGTAAGTTTTCAAAATTGTAGTAATTGGCACTCGTGCCGGTTTCACACAGCTCACCGAGCTCTTTATAGAGTCTTGAAGCATGTTGGTGAATGGCCTGAGAGAGCAGGCGAGATCCTTCTAAAGAGACACTGGCCTCGGGGCGTGACTGAAGTAAGGTCGCCACTGTTGGGCCCTGGGCCTCTTCGCTTAAGGGCAGGGACAGTTCCGGATACATTGAGACGTAGCTTGGATCGGCAAGCTTGTTGGTCTTGTATTTAAAGGGAATTGTCTTTGAAGCCTTGGCATTTGAGAGGGCCTTATGACTCTGTCTCCACTCCACCAGTCCGGAGTGAAAGCTAGGGCAGACATTCACATCGGGAGTTGAGCCCGCAGGAGTAAAGGCGCGCATCTTTTCGTATTGAGAAAAGAGCGACATAAAGTAGAGCTTCTTATTTGAGGTCGTCATTTTCTCTTCAGCGACTTCGCCACTAGCGCTTTCAACACTCGCAGGGGCGCGACCGCCGCGGGTCGAGGTGTGGGTGTGCTCAATCCCTTCACTAGTAAAGCCAAGATTGGGAACGATGTTAGAGTTTTGTTCCTTTACTTCAAAACGACTCATTTTAGCCTCTATGGACTCCGGCTGTTGAAACTGGTGACCAGCACAACTGGCAAGAGTGAGTAGAACGCTTAGAGATGGAATCATTTTTGTGAACATGTAATCGCCTCCCATGGTGATCTCTTCACTCATCGGTAGGTGGGCCTTTCAGTTTTAATGATATTTTTTTAAGTTCTTAGGGACGCAAGGGATTGGGTAGTGGATCAACTGGGTCGGTTTTAATTTTTCTTTTTCTGCCAGAGAATTTTGAAGGGTGAGTGCTTTGAATTTGACGATGAGCACGAGCTAATGCCTCATCAACAGTGTATCCAGCGCTGATGAACTCCATTGCCTGCTTGGCACGCTCGGGGTTAATAATGCCCGCTGAACGGCACATCTCCTTTAACTGAGTGTGAAGGTCAACCGTGCTGATGATGACTCTTTTCACTAATGCGGCACTTGCGCTTGGGTAAAGAGAGAAAAGTTCCAAGGCCAGATGGGCCACAAAGGGGGCCGCCTGACTGGTACCATTGATAGGAAGCTCATCACTGGGTGAAACCGCACTTAGAATCGCTAGTCCTGGAGCAAAGAGATCGACACTTTCTTTGCCATAATTTGAAAAGTAAGCGCGCTCACTATAGGCCAGCGAGGCGCCAACGCTGACAATATTTTCGGCCTGAGCGCCCGAGGGATAGTGGAGTTTTTGGTCAGTATTTTCATTGCTATTGCCGGCGCTAAAAGTAAAGAGCACCTGGGGCTTTGAGCGGGCGTATGTGGCGACGTCGCGGTTGAGTTGTTCCAGGAATTCTTGTGCGAGCTCACTGGGGGAAGATTCACCCAACTGCTCGAGATGAAAGTCATCAAGAAAATCAGAAATCATATCAGTGGTGCTATCAAAGGACAGACCAAAGGAGCCATTGATCACGCGCACATCTTCAAAGCTAGTGGCGTAGTTGAGGGCCATTTTAAGTTTGCCCATCTGCCATTGATAGTACTCAGCAAAAAACTGACGGTATTTTTGTTGTCTCAGCGCTAGCGGTAGGTCTTTAGAGATATCGCCCGTACTTGGGCGGCGCCAGGGAAAGTAATCGTAATCACCTAGGTAGCGAACGGGTAAGAGTTCAAAGCGCTTGGCGCCAGACTTCACTTGATAGGGCGCGGGAATGGGAAGGTCGGCATCAGTGACAGGTACATTTTGCGGGCCATGAAGGGCGATGGCCGCCACATGAGTACCGTGAATATAGCTGGAGAAATTGCTTCGCATTTGCATAAAGTCATCATCATTACGACTGGCGAGGTACCACGCTTCTTCAGCACTAGTCCACGTGCCAAAGGAGCGCTTCATGCGCACCCAGTAATACTGATAAGCAGTCTCTGGCCAAGAAGCACGCAGATTTGGGTCTAGAAGTTCGCTTGAGTGATCGGCAAAATTCCAACCCCAGAGATCATCAATGAGGCCATTGCCGTCATCATCTCTACCGTTTGCGCGCTCGAGCTTATTGTCTCGCAAGGAGTCCCTGATAGCGGGATGAAAAATGTCCACGCCCGAATCTAGCACGGCAACCGTTTGCGCCTGCGAGAGGCTAATGAAAGAGAGTGTCAAAAGAATAGTGGCAATCGTTTTCATGGGAGCAGTATTATGCGATGAGTTTACCTCATCCTTCAAGCGCAGCGCATGACTAGGGGGGAAAGTTTAAGCTAAATATAATTCAATTAATAAGGGCAGGTGATCTGAGGGTAGGCCCTGTTTGAAAGCCGTGCTCGTGGGCCAGCGAAAAGGCCCGCCACCGATGTCTCGCGGATAGACGAGTCCACTTTTTTGCAAATCAACAGAGGGCAGTAGGCCTTTTGAAAAGAAAATATAGTCCAATTGAATCTCGCGCAAAGAAGTATGGAGGAAGGTGGCGCGATTTTCAGGAGTAATTTTAAGAGTACTCAAAAGTTCTTGTATCTCAGGGAGTGTGTAGAGGGGTCTAAATTCCGCACTATAATTTTCAGGTGAAGCGGTGGCGTTGAAGTCACCCATTAGTAGGTAATCCCCGCCCTCTTCTTTTAAACGTTTGGTGACGATCTCAACCAGACCCTGGACCTCTGCGGAGCGCTTGAGACGGCCTCCCGGATCTTTGCTAGTGGGATCATGGGCACTTTTGAGGTGAACCCCAAACACAGAGAGAGGGCGCCCACCCCAGGAGAGTTTGAGCTCCAATACATTACGTTCAAAGTAGTGATGGTATCTAATATTGGGATGAGTAATGTGCGAGAGATCGAGCTTATGTTTGGCGTGAGAAATTAACTCAAACGAGAGCTCCTTGGATTTTTTAATCAGATAGCCCACTTCAATGCCGCGCTCACTATTGCCAAGCGCGTGGGCGACTCGGTAGCGCCCCTCAAGATACTTGGTGGCAAAAATATCAAAGGCATGGTGGCCGCCCATTTCTTGTAAAAAAACGATGTCGGGATCATAGCGTGTGATGGTCGCCGCCAGCTCTTTGATCTTGGCCTCGGGCTTGAGCCATGTGCCTAGATCACTGGGGAAAAGGAGATTGGACTCAGAGCTTGCGTCGATGTGCTCTGGCAAAATAAAGAGATTCTCCACGTTCCAAGTGAGAATGGAGAGTCTCTGACTCACTTACACGACCAGGCGAGAAGCGCTAATTCACGCTTTTTGGTTTGTCTATTGTAGATAGAGCGACAGAAGTGATGAGAGAAGGCCACTTTGCGCTCGGGGGCAATTTGCTCATAGCGCTTGAGGAGTTCCTCGGAGCAAGCGACGTTTTCTGGAGCGGGATAATTGCTTTGGATGGGAGTGCTGGTAATGGCGCCTTTTGAATTAAGCGCGAGGGTGTAGTAGTGGCCGACTTCTTCAAAGAGAAAGACGAGTCCACTTTTATCAATGTAGCGAGGGGCATGATCGCGCGGGGTATTGTAGAGAGTGATGGCGCCGCCAGGTGAACTCACTAAGATGAGGCCAGCTCTGGCCTGGGCAAAGGGCGCGAGATCCGAGAAGTCCTTAATGATCGCCTCGGCCAGATAGACACTCTCGCCAATTTGGCGGTGATTATCACAGGGCGAATCCCAAAT
The DNA here is from genome assembly GCA_048264885.1 of Bacteriovoracaceae bacterium. Lineage (GTDB taxonomy): Bacteria > Bdellovibrionota > Bacteriovoracia > Bacteriovoracales > Bacteriovoracaceae > JBLWXV01. The sequence goes on along the minus strand of JBLXCO010000005.1, from coordinate 103,823 downwards.
GATGAAGTTAGAGTCATTGTAATTTTCTTTGGGATCATTTTGCTTTGTGGCGACAAAAATCGGAATGGGGGCGCCACTTTTATGAATCACTTTTGAAAGTTCTTGGGGACTGCGCTCTCCCAGGGCCTTGAGAGTGCTCACAAATTTTTCGCGCTTGGCACCTAATTCTTTTGTACAAGAAGAGTTCACCGGACAACCCTGGTGAGGGTGATCAACCATATGGGGCATGAAGTCCTCGGGCTTAAAGCCTAGGTGCTGCTCTCTGGCCGCGCGCACTTCATCAGGGGCGGGGGTTGGAGTGGGCTCCATCGCAAGCACTGGGCCGTGAGTGAATGTAAGGGCGCAGAGGTACCAGAATAATTTACTCCGGATTAGGCCCTGTCGAGGATTAAGGCAAGTTCTCATAGAGCTATTCTAACCCAAAATCGTGTTAAAATCGAAGCTATGAAAGTTGCCCCATACTTTACCAAAGGCCATTCAAACCCCTATCACGGGCTCAATTTTGTCTCCCACCAATTTAGCTTTGACGGTGGTACCATCGATTTTATCGCTCCCAAGGAGTGGGGGGCGCTGGCGGTTGAAATTCTCTGGAGTAAATTTGCTCGCAAAAAAGGGGTGGGCCCACATGGATATGAGTCAGATGCCAGAGATATTTTTAAGCGCCTGGCGCTAACTTGGAAGGCTTGGGGAGAGCGCCTTGGCTATTTTGATGACTCTAGTGATGCCGAAGTTTTTGAGCGAGAAATTCTCTATATGCTCTCCCATCAGATTGCCGCTCCCAATAGTCCGCAGTGGTTTAATACCGGAATCTATGATGTCTACGGGGTTAAGGGGAAATCCCCAGAGGGGCATTATGCCTATGATTTTAAGGCCCGTAAGGTAGTGGAGACGCAGGGAGCTTTTGTGCGTCCTCAGGCCCATGCCTGCTTTATTCAAAGTGTGAGTGATGAGCTCTTAAGTGATGGCGGAATCTTTGATCTATTAATGCGTGAGGCGAGACTCTTTAAATATGGCTCGGGCACGGGAAGTAATTTTTCTCACATCCGCGCTAAAGGAGAGAAGCTCGCCGGCGGCGGGCTGAGTTCAGGTCTTATCAGTTTTCTCGATGTCTTTGATCGCAGTGCCGGTGTGATTCAAAGTGGCGGCACGACCCGCAGGGCGGCCAAAATGGTGTGTCTAGATGCCGATCATCCGGATGTTGTCGACTTCGTCAATTTTAAAAAACGAGAAGAAGATAAAGTGGCCACACTCATTTTAGGTGGCGCTCGCCAGCGCGAAGTCTTTGAGCAACTCAAAAAGACGCCGCTAGGTCCTCGCGCCAAGCTGATGGATGACTTTGAGCGCGAGGGAGTCTCGCGCAATCTTTTGTTGCGCTATGAAGAGATGATTATTAAAAATATCACTCCCGATTTTCCCCATTTTGATACTGACTGGGAGGGGGCCGCCTATAAAAGTGTCTCAGGGCAAAACGCCAACTTCTCGCTACGGCTTAATGAGGAATTTTTCTCGCTACTTGAGCGCGATGGGCAGTGGCCGCTCATTGAGAGAACGAGTAAGCGCGTGGTGAGTTCAATTCGCGCACGCGACTTGTGGGAGCAAATTGAAGTTGCCGCGTGGGTGAGTGCGGACCCCGGTATTCAATTTCACGATACGATTAACGACTGGAATACCTGTAAAAAAGATGGCGAGATCAGGGCCAGTAATCCTTGTTCAGAATATATGTTTTTGGATGAGACGGCCTGTAATTTGGCCTCATTAAATATCTTGAAGTTTTTTGATGTTGAAAATGCGAGTACCGACTTTGATAGCGATGGCTTTATTCACGCTTGTGAGCTGTGGATATTAGTGCTTGATATCTCCGTTTCGATGGCCTCCTATCCCTCTAAAAAAATGGCCGAAAATGGCATGCGCTACCGCACTCTCGGTCTTGGTTTTGCCAATTTGGGAGCGAGCCTAATGTATCTAGGTTTGCCCTATGATAGTGAGGAAGGTAGAAGCTTTGCCGCGTTGATTAGCGCGCTTTTAACGGGAACTAGCTATCGCTACTCGGCACTCATGGCGCGTGAGCTAGGGAGCTTTGAGGCCTTTACAGAAAATAGAGAGAGTATGCTGGGGGTCCTGCGCTTGCATGAGGCGTCTTTGTTGCAAGATGAGAAGGCGTTGGGAGGTCTATGTCACCGTCCCTATTTCTTTTCTTACAAACACGCTAATCGCGAGCTTTTAGAGCGCGCTTGCAAAATGTGGCAAGAGGCGATTGCGCTGGGCCAGGTCCACGGTGTGCGCAATGCCCAGGTGAGCGTTGTCGCCCCTACTGGTACGATCGGTCTCATGATGGACTGTGATACGACTGGCATTGAGCCTGAGTACTCCCTCGTTAAATATAAAAAAATCGCTGGGGCGAAGACTGTAAAAATTGTCAATCGCATCTGCCGAATCGCTCTTAAACGCATGGGGTTTGATGAGCAGACGGGTGCGCAGATTGAGCAGGCCATCTTTACTGAAGAAGAGGGACTTTCACGCTGGCTCACTGAAGATCAAATGGCGGTCTTTGACTGCGCACTTGCCAGTGCGGCCAGTGAAGGGCGCATGATTTCAAGCTTTGGTCACCTGAAAATGATGGCCGCGGTTCAGCCCTTTATTAGCGGTGCTATTTCTAAGACGGTGAATATTTCCTACGATGCTTCTCCCAGGGATATTGGCAGAATTTATCAAGAGGCGAGAAGGCTCATGCTCAAGGCAGTGGCCATTTACCGCGATGGCTCCAAGCTAGGGCAGCCGCTGATGAGGGCGCGTGAAGTGGTTTGTCGCAACTGTGGTCAAAAGGGATTGATCACCACTGGGAGCTGCTTTGTGTGTTCAAATTGTGGAACTTCAACTGGCTGTTCTTAGTTTTGCTCCTCCAAGAATCATGAGCATGGCAAGAAACTGAACCAGACACAGCACTGGACCCAGCGATAAATTAAAGGCGTTTGAGAGCACGATCGAAACTAGAGCGCTGGTGAGACTAAAAAGAGCGCTTATAAAAAAGACGCCGCGATTACTTTTGGCCACTCTTAGAGCAACCATTCCCGGAACAATGATAAAGGTATTGATCAGAACAGTTCCAGCGAGCTTTAGGCCTGCGACGATGGCCAATGTCAGAAGCGCCATAAATAGGTAATGAGAAAGGCGTACATTGACTCCGGATTGAAAGGCGGCTTCCTCGCTAAAACTTAGATAGAGCCATTTCTTTAAGGGAAGCAGAATTCCCAGGGCGACTAAGAAAAGCGCGACTCCCAAAATCGCCAGGTCAGAATTATTTAAGAGGTAGAGGTTGCCAAAGAGGTAGCTCAGGAGATCAATATTTTTGGCCGGTCCCATTTGGTGGATGATCATTCCAAGCCCCATACAGGTGGTGAAAAATATTCCAATGAGCGAATCTCTAGGCAGAGGATTGCGATAGGTGCTTTCGGCCAAAATGAGAGAGAGCACTAGGGTCACAATTAATGTCACTCCAAATACTCCAAAGTTACTGCTGGCCTCGAAGAAGCTAAAGCCCAGGGCAAGTCCCACTAGTGTGGCGTGAGAAAGGGCGGCGCCCATAAAGGCTTGTCTTCTGGCGATAACTAAGGGAGAGAGCAAGGAACAGATGAGGGCGAGTCCAATCACTCCTACCAGACCGATTTGCAAAAAGGGGTAGATAAAAAACTCATTTAATTTTAAGAGCACGAATGGCCTCCGTGCTCGTGAATGAGCAGGTGCTCATATTCACAATGATAGACGTCGTTCATAATGTCTTTGTTAAATTTATCCTTACTGTCGTGCCAGTGCGCATGGCGATTGAGGCACATAATGCGATCGCAATGGGCCAGCAGATGTGAGATATTGTGGTCCACAATGACGGCCCCCCTTGGGAGCGCACTTTCTTTAGAGGACCAGCCTTTGATCAATGTGAGAAGCTGGTCGACTCCTTTGGCATCCAGGCCTTTGGTGGGCTCATCAAGAATCAAAATATTGGGGCGCTCTAGGAAAGCCTTTGCTAGGAGGACCTTTTGTTTTTGGCCCCCAGAGAGTTCGCGAAAAAGGGCACTTTGAAGATGGGTTAATTCTAGTTCCTTGAGAACTTGTGGCCTATCTTTGGGCGCGCTTGGGTTTTTAAAAATTGCAAAATCTAGGACATCGCTGACACTTAAAGGGAAGTAGCCAGCATTTTGATCTTCTTGGGCCAGGTAGGAAATATCCTTTCTGAGTTCTTTAGAGCCGGGAGTTTTTCCCAGCACCGTAAGCTCACCTTTTTGGGGACGATGGCGTCCCATTATCAACGAGAGCAAAGTTGATTTTCCTCCACCATTGGGACCCATGACTCCAAGCATATGACCGGCTTCGAGGGTGAAGCTTAGATTTTTTAAAATCAGCTCTTTTTCATAGGCAAAATCGATATGACGACAGTCAATCAGAGTCTTACTCATTCTCTCGGTCCTGGTGGGCTCCTAGTTTAGCATTGAGTTCTTCTAGTGGGCCAAAGGTAGAGTCGCCATAGTGGCCACTTACTTTGATCACAACCTGCTGATCTGTCTCTCTGATGAGATTGGATAACTGGGGCGGTATACCGATCTCACTTTCAACGATCCACAAAAGCTTTTCGTGTTTGGCCAATAAATGGTGAACCTCTTTAAAGACGTCAGGAGAAATTTCATGGGCATGGGCGCCGGATTTAAGAATAATAAAGCGAGCGCCTAAGGACTCTAGTAGTGGCGCCAGGGCATTGTGGGTTAGGATCACCATTTGGCCTTTGAGTCTCATTTTAAGCTTTTTCATGAGTATCTTAAAGCGAGCACTAGCACACTTTTGGGCATTCTCTCTAAGCTTAAAGTCCCAGGCCTCTAGCTTTGTTGCCAGCTCGAGATTGAGGGCACAGAACTCGCGCTCGTAGAGCCAGAAGTGGGCCAGGGCACCTGGATAACTGCCAGTGATAGACTCTGAACTCACCTGGGCCACGAAAGTATCAGTGGGTTTTCTATTTTTAAGAACGCTAGGGAGCCAGGGGCCTAGCGCCAGGTCTGGAAGAATGAGATAGGGCGCTTCGTAGTAGATTTTTAAAAGTTCAGGGGCGAGGGCGGTTTCATGATGATCGCTATTTTCATTTACAAACGCCGCTCGCACTTTGTGATGCTCATTTAAGTCCAGCAGCTTAAGAGTTAGGTTGCACAGCTGATGGTGGGCACAGACGATTTGTTTAACTCGCTCGGGTAACTTGCCGGTGTCGGCCAGAGAGAGTTGGATGAAAGAAAAGCTGCCAAGGACAGTGAACAACAAGCGCGCGAGCATGGAGAGGAACCCCTGATTTTTGCAAATAACAGGCAGATTCTAGCGCGCTGGTTATGTTTTGGCGAGGGCCAAATGTGCTCTGTTATTGGCAGTAGAATTGGTGATCCCAGCGGTAACCCTCTAGAAATCTAACGGTACCAGTGTCATTGTCGACATCATTATCGGCGGTTGAATCAATGATCGAGTAGTAGCGACCAAGTTCTTCATCACCAACTTGCTGGAAGTAGCCATTATTAGGTTCTGCATTGAAGTAGCCAAAGGCCGAACCCTTGCGCACAGTTTTAGAAGCGCAGTAGGCTTGACCTAGCGCCTGAATCTTAGCATTTACTTCTGAGCTGAGCTTGGGTTCACCAGTTTCAGGTACAAAGTCCGTTTCAAGCAGACCACCACCAGGTTGCTCTTCACCCATGCCCTCAGACGAGATGAACTTATTAAAGTAGACATTCAGATTCGTTCCACTGGGAAGGGCGCAAGAGAGATCACCGCTTTCGTCGTCGGTAGCGGCAAAGCTAGAGCAGCACTGAGACGCGCTGGCGGTCTTGCTGCCAAGTTCGAGGCAACAGCGAAATTCGTGACCTGAAAAGACCTGCGGCAATTGCACGGTGTCTTGCATCCCCACATAGCCACTAGGATTAGATTCATCGGTGGAGGCCGTGCTGTTATAGATTTGAGTGAGGTCGCGCCCGTTTACGCTACCATATTGATAGGTCGAAGCGCTTGCTTGAAAGCTTGCTCTGGTACTTAAATTGTCTTCAAAAATCCCAGGCACCAACTTGGATTGATTGCTATTGCAATAGAGCGGCTCGTAGAACATTTGCGGCACACCCAAAAGTTCTAGGCGGGCAAGCTTGGTGAGATAGTAGAGAGCGTTTCCTGGCTTTAGACCAACTTCATCCACTCCAATAGCAACACTTCCGGTGGCCGAACTATTGAGTCTTCTAAAGAACTTTGAGCCCGGCGGTCTAAATTTAATGGCGACACCCGCATAGGCCCATTGACCAGGGTTACCAGAGCCATCGAGATCGGGCTGACTCATAATATGAAAGACAGTGCGCGCGAGGGCGGGGTTGGTATTGTCGGGGGCCAAGCACCAGTGCTCATCAGCAAGTGCATTACCGCCGGAGTCTGGGTCACCAGGATAGCCCCAGCCAACGGGAGTGGTGCCGCCACTTGAGCCGGGACAGGCGCCTAGGATGCCACCATCAATATCGGCATTGGCCGTTCTGACTGTCACCACTTCGCCACCTTCAGCAAAGTAGACGATCTTTACTTCTTTAATTGCCTGGGCAAGGGTCATGAAGCCGGTGGCAAAAACTGAATTTACACTCGCCGAAATATAGGTTGGCAGATAAAAACTCGCGCCATAATCAGTCACCGGCGAGGCCATAAAATTAAGTGGGCCCACCGAGCCACTTGGCGGCGTGAGGTTTTGATAGGGAACAGGTTGATAGGGAGCATAGAGATCCTTGGCCTGCAAGAGAGTGCCGCCAGCGGGGTCTTCAAGCGGTGAAGTGTTCATCACCCACCAGTCAATGTCGTCGTTTACAACTGGATAGGTAATATCAAAGCTATCAACTTCAAAGCCCGTTAGTTCATAGGCCGGAACATCGGCGTCTATTGAGGGCGTGCTAAAAGGATGAATCTGAACGCAGCCACCATCGGCCGGGGCCAGGCAAAGTCGGTCGGCTTCAGCGCCATAGGTGTTAGCGTCTGCGAAGTCAGGAGCTTCCTCGTGAATTTCACTAATGTAGTTGAGACAACTAAATTGGCTAATATCAATATTGAGGCGATTTCTGACCGCCCAATTTGTCGTGCCATCTGCAAACTTTCTCACCCAGCCACCACAGCAAGTGAGGTTACCGGTGTCATTAATGGTTTTCCACTGGAAGTCTTGGGGGGCGACGCCAGCAGTGACCGCGGGCTTTTCATTTACGGGAGTGGTGCTATTAGAGTTTGTGACCAAGTCTACGTTAGCGTAGCGCGAGTAGCGACCGGCAGCGCTGGTATTGCTACTTGGAAGTCTTGCAGTATTGAGTGACAGGTTATCGCTGCCTAAGTCAGGAATGATATTGGCATCACCTTGGGTGTACATAGTGAAGTCTTTGCCAGTTTCACGACAACAGCGATTGAGTCCAACATCGTATTCCCAATAATCTTCAGCGGTGAGAAATGGGCGCGGTTGGGCCTGCCCGCAAACGAGCGCTTCTTCCCAGTAACTCTTTTCGGCCTGAGTTCCTCCAAAGTAATCTAGCCCATAAAAGAAGGACTGCTCAGCGTGCATTCTATTGGGCCCACAGTCGAGATTTGTGTGACAAACAGATCCAGCTCTTCTTAGGCATGCATTCTTAGCGAGAGTGGGCTGAATGATATTGAGAATGGAAGCAAGTGGGTTGGCCTCAATGTCGGCAAAGGGTGAGTTACCTGAAGGGTCGCGCGACTCTTCACCGCACATATTTTGTTTTCTTCTCATGGCAAGAGCAGACGCCTCTGTTGTGAGGTAATCACCGGCCTTAACTCCACTGGTGGAATCCTCGACCATTTCAAAGGCCGGACAGGCCTGAGTTCTGCTGGTACCGGTAGCATTGTGATTACAACTGCCAATTTGTGAGATGTAGTCAGTGCGATTTTGAGTGTCGGCACTCTCATGCTGAAGGGCAAAGAGGCCAGTGTTGATCGCTTTACCTGGGCGACAGAGTCCCCAGTCAGTGGTGTCTGTGGCCATTTGAGCGGCGTTGTGATGAAGATTTGTTTTTGATGTGCTCGAGAGTAGGTTCGAGGCGCCTACATAAGTTCGCGGGCGACCCAGAACGTCTGCTTCCATGCCATAAAGTACCGTTTCAAGTTCGGCCGGTGAGCGCACGATTTCATTGTTAAAAGCGTTCGTATCAAGATCGGCACAATAGAAATTGGGCGCGCACGTCACGAGCTTACCAGCAGTTGAATCTACGAGATCTGTTTGAAAGCTCTTCTTACAAACTGAGCCGGCCCCGCGGTACACACAACGCTTGGCACTGCCCGAGGGGATGGCGCTTTGGAGAATATCGATAATGGTAATTCCCGTGCGCTCAGTGGCCAGTTGCTCTTGGGCAAACATATTAAATTTTGGCCAAGACGTTTTCATTTTTGTCACATCGGCACAGACATATTCCCAGCCCAGCTTGGTCACACAGTCGGAGTCGGCCTCACATTGATGGTAGTACTGGCAAGTGGCCCCCGTATTTTGGCGAACATCATTGGGCTTGAGGTTGGGGTCGTAGTCAAAGTCTGCAGCGGTGTTACTGCCATTGTCAGTAGTGATGGCCACGGTGATATCAGTGTTTTCTGTGAGATCGGCAAAAGGAGCATTGATAGCGAGGTAGAGCTTAGTGGAAGTGGCCCTCACACGACGGCCAGTGCCAATAGCAAACCAAGTAACGCCATCAAAAGAGCCAATGAGGGCGCCTTTATTAAAGCCAAACCAATCTCTTTGGTAGCCATTCATAAAGAGGGCGCTCTGGGCTTCTAGTCTTGCTAGACGTTGATCCTGAACCGAGGTCGTTAACGGACGATGAGAAAAGGGAATCATGGTCGGGGGCAAGAAGCAAGCACGGCCAAATTTATTATCTTCGTAATTTCCGTTAGTCGTATTATAGCCATAGGCCGCTCTGTCAGTCGTATAACCAACTGCTGTGAGACCAGTTCCATTTCTACTTTGCGGATAGGCCTTAAAAGATTCAAACCAAGAATCATTGCCACACTGAGGACAGGGAGTGTAGTAGCCGTTTGTCGCTGCAATAATATATGTCTGGTCAAACTCAACGGTGAAAACTTTTGCCGGACGCGCTTGGTTGAGGTTGGCCGACATTTGGCCCAAAATGGCGTTCATATTAAAGCTAATATTTTGCGGATCTGTTTTTCCACTGGTGTCGAGGTAGCTAAACTCTGTGCCTTCTTGCTTGAGTTCAGAGTTGATGAGCTTTAAAAGCGCATTTTCTTCTCTGATCGCCTCTTCGGATTCGTACTCAGAGCCATCACTGGCAAAGAAGCGGTGAGGAGTGGTGCGCGCAGGAAGTGAGAGCGAGAGATTTTGAATGGGCGTTGGCTCTACTTCGGGGACCGGGATCTTACAGACGATCTCAGTCGGCGCGCCGTTGTTATCAAAAGCGGTTGCTTTGAGCCCATAGTCGGGGCAGCGCGGATCATCGGGGTCAGTGGGGGCGGGATCGGCGGCGCAACCACAACGTGACCACACATCATTTCTAATGGCGACATAGGCATCAGCGCTGCCATTGGCAATGGTGCTATCACCATAGAGGGTAGTCCAGATGCCACTGTCGGCTTCACAGTCTACTTTTGACTGATTGTTGGCCACTGAACAACTACCCACCTTACAAAAGGGAGTCCACACCTTGCCGTTGGCCACACAGTCGGCCTCGGTGAGAAGGCTTGTGCTTGAGCAGGAGCCCATGTCGTACTCGGCCGGATCTTTCTCTCCGGAGATCATACAGTAGTACTCGAGCTTGAGTTGATTGAACTCGTTTTGGCCCACTTCAATTGGATCAGGAGTCGCTGTTGGAGTGGGAGTCGCGCCGGGGTTGGGGTTATTTCCACAGACGAAATAAACCTCCGGGTAATTTATGTAATTGCTGGGGTTGTTGAGAACGTCGTTGACCGCTTGAAGATAGCCATCCTCACTAGAGGCATTGGGCTTTAATTGTCCATCGTTCACACACTGGCCTGAAAGACAACAGTCAAAACCTCTGGCGCGACATTCTGTATCAGTGCAACTTGAGCCTGGGTCGGTGGTGTTACTTTTAGTATCAATTCTTAAGCTCAGAACAGAGACAGCGAGAGTTGAAGCAGGAATGCGATCTTGTGTTCCAAGCGTGGTTTCATTTCGGCGGTAGAGAGAGATATTGGTAGAAGTTATTTTTCCTGAACATGTTGGGCATACGTCGGCCAAAGAAAAGACCCCTGTCGCGTCCACACCAGAGACAAATTCACCCGTATCAATAATAGAGACCATGCCACTACAAGCCGCTTGACTGTCATTACTACTAGGAACGTCAACGCGAAGAAGTCTCTCTTTAGTGTTTGAAGAGAAGTTTGTGATGAGAATGGGAGTGGCCTTTAGGCGAAGAGTTTTTCCTGCTAGGGTGGGATAACTGGCCACTAGACAATAGGTGGCGTTGGCGTTGTTACCGGTTGAGAGAAAATTATGAATGGAGAGTCCTCTCATATACACAACGGTTTCGAAGTCTTCATTGAGAGTCATAGTGCCAGTGATATAACTGCCGTTAAACCAAGAGAGGTCAGTCGCGGCAGTGTTGTCGTCGACAGTAGTGCCATCATCTTCACTGTCAGTATTGGTGACAGCGGCACTTGAAGTCTTGCGCTTTCCTCCGGCCTTCTGATTGACACAGGCACTGAGGGCAAAGAGCGAGAGAATGAGTAAAAGTAGATACGTTTTTTTCATCTTCCCTAACTTTTAAAACCGATTGAGGACTCCCTTCCTCAGTTAGCTAATCGACTAATTGAGGGTGGAACCTTAATGGATTTAGGGCCTTATTGACCTGTTTACCTATTTTATAGGAGAAATGGTCTATCGCTGACCTATTAGCTCGGGTGTACCAAAAGGCCTGCTAAGTGCCCGAGCCTACGTGCCGACTGAAAAAGGTCACTTAGCCGATCTGCCAAGGATTCAGGGCATTTATTGAATAGAGTAGTAGGTGCTGGTGTCTGGGATGGAACTTCCACTCGTGAGTGAGAATGGATAGCCACCTAAGGCGTAGCCACCGGTGAAGAAGGGGGCGTTGTAGAAATAGTATTGATTGAGATAGTAGTTGGTCCAGGCCATATTGAGGCGATTCGTTCCGTCAATTAAGCTGGCATCATAGGCGTTGCGGCCTTGAATAAAGGCGCCACCGGCCCCGAGTATATTTCTCGTCGCCGCTTCAAGCACAATGGGATGAGTGATCACTGGCTTTCGATTGGTCACCACGTGCTCTCTAGAGCGCAAGTCATAGACGATATTTTTGGTGCGGAACTCTTCTTGATAGCGCTCTGTTTTAGTCGGAATATGAGCGGCTTCATGATAGAGGCGAACACTATTGCATATTTGAGGCGAAGCTCTGACCATCTGTTCACTGTCGCAAACGGCCAGCAGTTCTTGCGAGTAGGAGCGGGCCCCCTCTCGGGTCTCAACACTTCCTAGCTCTCCGGCCTGGTACTCGGCCAAAATCTGCCCCGCTGAATCAGTGAGACGGCTGATAGTATTAAAGCCCAGGTCAATGCCGGTTTGGCTCTCACAAGAGTGGATAAATTCTGTCTGTCCACCCTCACTTGTACAATCTCCACCAGAGACATAGCTTCTGGCGGTAAATGTCTTGAGCTTTTCAAAGTTAGCGTAATCTTGAGTGCCCTTGATTCGATCCATTCTGGCCTTGGTGGCGGCGACCTTGGCCTTGATCTCGTCAGACTGAGCTTGCAATCTTTGGCGCTCACTCGCTGAGAGCGAGTCGAGACAACTTGCTAGTCCGGTTGAATTTTGGGTTAAGAGCTCAAAGCTCTGAGCCTCAGAGACTATATTGGAACATCTTGGCGAGACCTGACTCATGAAATGAGAAAAGTTCTCAAAGGCAATTGTCTGGGCATCTCCACCTTTATCTTCGTTTTTAAAGTAGTCTTGAAGGGAGCCGGAGATATTTCTCTTTTTAAGCGTAGAGTAGATATAAGAGATTTTATCAAAGGCCGATTTGGCAATTTGATTATAGGCGCTCGTTGTCTCCTCAGAGTCACCAAAGGCTTTCTCTCTGGCCCCTTCGGCCAATTGACGATTATTTGTGACCGACTCAATATCTCTTTTAATTTTTGTGAGAGAAAGGCGATATTTGGCAGCGAGCTCTGGTGCGGCCAGTTTTTGATTAATCAGATCGAGCACCATCTGGCTATCGGCCTGAGTTTGAGCTGTCGTAAATTCACAGGCGTTTTGGGCCGACTTGTCTCCACGAGCATTAGCCTCGGCGCTACAGCGCTCATAATTTCTCACATCAATGGCGAGCCTTTGAGACTGGCCCCTGACGACAGAGAGAATTTCTTCCATTTGTCCATGGTATGCGTCTGGCGGGATTCCTACGCCGTCACCAAGCATCACTTCAAACTCACTGAGCTTGTCGAGCGAGGCTTCGGTTGACTCTATATTGGCCCCCATGACTTGATAGGTTTTAGCAAACTCTTCAAGAGTTCTTAGAATCGGGCGGCCCTCAGTGCGCGTGATAAAATTAGCGGCCCTGTTAATGAGACCCGAAGCCCGCTCCTCTTCTTCATTTAAAATGGTACAAAAGAGTGGAATTGAGCCCGATGCTCCACACTCTTTACTGGCCAGATTCATAATCACTTCTTCAGAAGAGGGATCACGACCAGAAGCCGCCTTGAGCTCATTGATGACGTTTGGGAGCTCGGGGGATTTTTTTAATTGATCGATAAAGGATTCAAGCGCCGCCATCTTACCAGCGCTTAAGCGTCCCTCATCAAGCTTGGCGATAGATTCTTTGAGTGAACCTAGGGGGCCGTCCATAATTGAGCGGCGATGGTTTTCAAAGTCTAGTTTAAGATTTCTAATTCCTTCAATAATGGCGAGCTCGGCAATGAGGGCATCATGCTCACCGGTGAGTTCAAAAAGGGTTTTATCATCGTCTTTAAGTTGAAATTGAGCGGTCTGAAGCGAGCGCATATTGGCGCGCAAATTTTCACAACTTGGCTTAACATCCACCAGGGCCCACACCGGAGTGAAGGTGAAAAGAGCACTGAGGGCCACCGCATTCAAGTGATTGCTCAATTTTATAGTCAATTGCTTTGATACTCTCTTCATTCTCATCCAATAATAAGCGCTAATCTGGGAGCAAAGCCCAGTAACTTATCGGATGACAGTGAATTTTAATGAGTAGTTGTGATTTCAGGTAGTTAAAGACAGGACCAATTGAGCTAGTCCTGTCCACTTTAATTGGCAGCGATTTTTAGAAGCTGACGGCAAATCTCAAAGTCGAAGTATAACCTTTTTTTCCAGTACCGCAGTTGGTGGCACTTGAGCATTCACTCTGGGCATAGTCGCTCTCCATGGACTGCTCAAAGGCAACTGAAGCTCTTGAGTTGATAAGTGAGATAACACTTGCGAGATATCTCTTTTTGGCGAGTCCAAGTGCTAAAGCCTCAGAGGAACTTTGATAGCCTAGACTTAAAGTTGTCTCGTGCTTGAGGTCTAGTGTGTAGGAGAGCTCACCTTGAAAGGTTGAAGGTCTGGCCCCTGAGCCGTTCCAATAAAGATCGGTCATACTAAATTTTTGGTTTGCGCTCACATACTCTAGAATTAAAGAATAGTTTAGATATCTGGCAATGACACTTAGTGCACTTCCCGAAACATTTTTACTCAAAGTCGTCGAGGCCAGAGCGCCCTCAACGCCGTCTGTCTCTGCCAAAGATGATAGGTAGCTTAGAGCTGTTTGAAATGCAAGATTATCAAGCTCTATTAAGTAGCCGACCTGAGCGCCATAATGACGGATACGATCACTTTGGCCTTGTTCTTTGGTAGCCCCTCTGAAGAGATAAAAAGAGCCAATGAAGCCTCTCCAGTCAATTTCACCCATGAAAACATCTTCGTGAGTTTCTGCAAAATCGAGCCCCAAGGGATCAGAGGCCATACTCGTTTCAAACTCCCCAAAGGGAATGATCATTTTTCCGACTCTCAAATTGGCGATTTTATCCTCAGTGTTTCCATAGGTGATAAAAGCTTCTGTCACGGCGAATGAATTTGCTGGCGGATCGTCCTTTTCAATTAAAATGTTAGTCTTTAAGTAATTACTAAATTTGACTTCTGAGGCCAACTCTAAGGTGCCAAGCTCAATTTTACTTTGTGTTGCTTTGGAAAAGTTCTTTGACTGAATAACATCTACTTCGACAAGTCCTTCAAAAGAAATTTTCTGAGACAGATCTTGCTCCTGAGGTTTTTGATTACTGATGTGAGTGTTGAGTATAGTAAATTTTTTTGAGCGCAAAGAGGTAATGGCCTTCTCAATTTCTATTTCTTCATTTTTATTTGCTTGGGATTTATCATTTTTGATTTTGGCCAATTTTAGGTGATAAGCTTCAATCTCAGCGTCAATTCGCTTGATTTCATCGGCTTTTAAATTTTCTTTTAGGCCATCTACTTCGCTTTGTAGTTTTGAAATCTTGGTGAGTGATTTTTCGATATTTTCAATTTTTTGTTGAATGATTTCATTTTGATTCGTTTGAGCAGACGTATTCGTAACAAGCAAAAGACCCATCAGGGCCATACTGATTTTTAGAGACATTCTCATTCCTCATTTAAATTTGAATGTCTCTAGTTTAGACAACACTAAAGCCGATACAAGCGGAGCAAAAAATTCTTCGTTTAGACCTTTTGCTAGAGCTCTTTAAACCTAGGGTCATTTTCACTCGGATAGTTGGGCTCACTCTTACTCGCTACCGAACTTAAATTTTCTTGAGTTTCAGTCCGTTGTTTTGGCTTCGCTTTGAACTCAATAGTATTTGCTGGAAGCTTGATGCTAGCCTCATTGCGATGTGGCTTCAATGCTTTTGGAATATCTCTTTTGAGAGAAGTTCCAACGAGGTGGGTGAGTTCGTCTACCGCTGAGTTTAATGAGAGGGCCTGATCTGAGAGATCATTGGCCATCTTTTTCGTTTGTCCTGCAATCGAGTTATTCTTGTGAGTGGTATCATCCAGGGATTGCATTGCTTCAGAGATCTCGGCCACTCCAGTTGACTGCTCTGTTGCCGCACTGGCTATTTCTTTAATCATGTCATTAACATGAGTCACATTCGCTAAGACTTCATCGAGGGCCTTACCGCAAGCCTTGGCCGTATGAGTTCCTTGATCAATTTTATCCGTACTCGTTTGAATGAGTGTGTTCACTTTACTTTTGGTCGTCTCGACAATCTCAGTTACTTGCTTGGTTGAAGACTCAAGCATTTCTGTGATTTCTAAGGCGGCCTTGCCTGACATCGATGCAAGATTCCCAACTTCCTCTGCCACGACGGCGAAACCTTTGCCGGCCTCACCGGCACGAGCGGCTTCAACAGAAGCGTTAAAAGAGAGAAGTTTGGTTTGAAAAACAATATCGTTGATCACTTTTGTCTTGTCGCCAATCTCAGAGATGACTTCAATAATCTTAGAGATATCATCGTTACTTCTTTGGATCTCATTCATCACATTCTTGTTGTTTTCAGATATATCTGAAATTGCATGAATCATTTGATCGACCGTATTTTTACCATCCAGAGAAGCTTTCGTTGACTTCTGTGAAAGCTCTGTTGACTTGTTGGCCGCTTCAGCACTTTTTTGAATCATACTATTAATTTCATCCACTGATGCCACTGTCTCTTGTACCCCTGCGGCTTGCTTACTTGTTGACTCATTAAGTTCTTCACTGGCGCTTTGAACTGCATGTGAATTCACTTGGAGCTCGCTGGCCAGGTGGATAAGTTTGCGAGCGATATGAGAGAGTGAGCCGTTGATTCTTTTAATGAGGACAGTTAGTGTGAGGGAGCCAATCAAAAACATTGCCACAATAGAGACCCAGCCTACAAAAGCAGATTGGGCAGTAAGCTTTGATGATTCTTTTACCAGGTCGCTATAAGATTTTTCATACTGATCGATGAGCTTTTGATTTCTCTCTAAAAGAATATCAAGTGTTCCATCTAGGGCATCGTCGTACTTGGCGTAGACTTCTTCGGGGGCACGGGCCTTTATGTCTTTAAATAGACCTTCGGCACTTTCTTTCAGGTAGCTCATATCCTTTAAAGTCTTTTTAAAGTCTTCCTTTTGCTCCTGAGTGAGCATATATTCATTGAAAGTTTCTTGATTGGCATAGAACCACTCGTAGAACTTATCGTGTTGCTTGATAATGTCTTCTTCGACTTCACCACTATCTTTGTCGACGATGGAATCCATGTATCCAGTATTAGTGAGGATGAGTTCTTTTGAGAAGTAATTAAAGAACTGAACATGCTCACTCTTTTTTTGGAGCAGCAGGATATTCTCGGCCAGGATATTGGACTGATAAATATTAAAACCTAGGATGCTAATACTAAAAAGAATAATGATTCCCACCCCAAAGAGAGTCTGCTTCCAAATGCTCGTTTTATTCATGACCTTTCCAATGCAATAGATGATAGATAGATAAATTGATTGTAAGGACTTTTCGGATCGAAGATGCAGATTATTTAGTGTGAAAATTTATTGAAAATAGTTGCTATTTATTTATTCCAACGGCGCTAAGTTAAGTTCTCGGCAGCTTATCTCAAGCTCCGCACCGGCCTGTAAGTGGTAACGATTCCCTTCAAAGCCCATCGGAAAATTGACTAAGCCCATCCAATTTACTCCACCAAAATAGGCCAGTCTTAACTCCACGGGAACTTGATCAATATTCCAAGAAGCTGCAATGATACTTTGAGAGAGATCACTAGAACTATAAGTGTTGTCTGCGGCCGCTGCTTTTACCAGTACCTGATTAGTTTCGCTGACAACTTCTAAATCAAACCTTTTTTGTGCATCCAAATAGACATCAACGTAGATCAAATCCCCTTGGGAAAAGTCTCCAAACATTAAGTCGACTTTTCTCTTACATGTGAGTGCCTTGGTGAGGCCTGCGTGAGCGCTGGTACTTAAAATGAGAGATATTAAAAGTAGGGCGATGCTAAGTTTGAATGTTTTCATGAGGCCACTATGCCTTGATGAGTGGTGAGTGCCCAGAGACCCTAGAAAATTTATAGCCTAGCCATGTCCCGAGGTCATGAACTCTTCGGCGAGGTCGAGCTCTTTATCCTCTTCGCCAAGTGAGAGAAAATACTCGCGGGTGAGTTTGAGGGTCTCTTCGAGAGTTTTAGCGGCAAAGAGAGAATTTCTAAAAGGTCCTGCTTTTCCAAAGCCCGCCGCAAACCACATAATATGCTTTCTGGTTTGAATGAGAAGGGTGCGCTCGCGATCGGTGTAGGCTTCCATGTAGCCTATTAAGCGATCGATGATTTCAAGGTAGTCGCGCGGAGTGAAGATCACTTCGTCTTTGTAATCTTCGTAAGTTTTTAAGAAAATAAAGGGGTCTCGCAGGGGCCCGCGGCCAAGCATGAGGGCCTGACAGCGCGTGCTCTCTAGGCGCGCTCTGGTTGAACTTGCGCAGTGGAGATCTCCATTACCAATAATAGGGAGGGGCGCAATTTCGGCCATGGCCTCAAGGTAGGTCCAATTGGCCTCGCCGGTATATTGCTGAGTGCGGGTGCGGCCATGAATGGCAACAAATTCAATGCCCTCTTCGCGCGCGATGTGGATGACTTGGTCAGCGTTGAGATTATCGGCATCCCAGCCAGTTCTAATTTTGATTGTGAGGGGAACCTCTAGATCTTTTTTAATCGTTCTAAAGAAGTGACCGAGCTTGGCGGTTTCTTTTAACAGCGCCGAGCCGCCACCTTTACTGACAACCTTTCTAACGGGGCAGCCCATATTAATGTCGATAAATTTTGGCCCAAATTCCTGCGCCACTAGGGCCGCACTGGCCATCGCCTTTTCTTCTTCGCCAAAGAGCTGAATGCCCACGCACTCTTCGCGCTCATCTAAGCGCAGCATTTCGCGGGTTCGCTGATTGCCGTAATTGATGCCATGGCAAGAGATCAGCTCACTTACCGTGCCCCCGGCACCGAGCTCTTCCATCAGGAGACGAAAGGGCGCGTTACAGATTTGACTCATGGGTGCGAGCAAAAGGGGAGAGTTAAAGTCCACTGATCCCAAGCGGATGGGTGTTCTTCTCTCACTTAAGAGGTCAATTTTATGTTGTAGCCCTTGGGAAAAGGGCGTCTTTTTGCTAGTATGCATGGGCCAGGTTTATAACCCGAACTGGGTACTTGCGTCAATTTATTAGGAGCACTCTTTTGTCCCATAAAGGTCATTTAGTTTTTGATTGCGATGGTACCATAATCTCTTCGCAAAACTCGATTCTGGAGGCCCTGCGCGTGTTAATGACCGAGATTCAAGCGCGCGAGGTCACCATCCAAGAGGCCCGCGCCGCTTATCATCCGGATATGCTCACTTGCGCTCTGGGACTGGGGGTAGATGTGAGTGATCAAAAGCTCCTGGAGCGCCTTAGTGCGCGCTGGATTGAGCTTTGCCAAAGTGTGGCCGCCCATGGGCACGTGGCCTATCCCGGAGTGCCTGAAATGATTAAGACCCTCGCCGAGCGTGGGCACGACGTCTACGTGTGGACTGCACGCGATCGGCGCTCCACTCGCGAGATCATGATAAAGCTTGGGCTCTCGCCCTATATCTTGGATATGCGTTGCATGGATGATACAACCCCTAAACCGCATCCGCAGGGAATCGTGGAGTTAGTGGGCGACGCCCATAAAGGTGATGTTTTAGTGATTGGTGACTCGCTCACTGATATTCAGGGCGCCCGCGCCTTTGGCGCTTGCTCAGTGGCCGCCTTGTGGGGAGATCACGTGGAGCGCGACACCTTGGCGCGCGCCGGGGCCGATTTCTTTGCTCACAACCCAGGCGAGTGCATAGAGATAATTGAAAAATATTTAAGTGGAGATAGTGATGCTTGATACGTTAACGGAAAAATTTGGCGACGCCCTTCAAAATATTAAAGGCAAGGGCAAGATCACTGAGGGCAATATTGAAGAGGCCTTGAAAGATGTACGCACGGCACTGCTTGAGGCCGACGTTAACTTTAAAGTGGTCAAAGATTTTATTGCCAAAGTCAAAGAGCAAGCGCTTGGAGAGAAAGTTCTTCGCGGCGTAGATCCAGGCGAGCAATTTGTTAAAATTCTCCACGACGAACTCGCGCGTGTGATGGGAAGTGAAAATGAGGAACTCGATCTCTCGCGTCCTTTCACTCCGATTCTAGTGGTCGGTCTCAACGGCCAGGGAAAGACGACCTTTTCTGGCAAGCTCGCCCTGTGGCTTCGCTCCCAAAAACAAAAAGATGTCCTCTTGGTTCCGGCCGATACCTTCCGCCCTGCCGCCAAGGATCAACTCATTGTTCACGCTAAAAACTTAGGCGTTGATTACTATGATAGTGATCTCTCTAAGACTCCCGCAGAAATTGCCAAAGAGGGTCTGGCCTACGCCAAGGCCAATGGTAAGTCGGCGGTGATTATCGATACCGCCGGTCGTCTGCACGTCGATAGCGAGCTGATGGGAGAACTTAAGGACGTTAAAAAAGCAATTGAAAGTGAAAAGCCTGAGGTCTTGATAGTCTCAGACGCTATGACTGGGCAAGAAGCGGTCAACGTGGCCCAGAGTTTTCACGAGGCCATTGGTCTGACCGGTGTTGTGCTCACTAAGATGGATTCCGATGCTCGCGGTGGGGCGGCCCTTTCTATTCGTCACGCCACCGGAGTGCCGATTCGCTTTATCGGTACCGGCGAGAAGATGAAGGATCTCGAACTCTTTCACCCCGACCGCCTCGCCGGGCGCATTCTCGATATGGGGGATGTGGTCTCACTGGTAGAAAAAGCGCAAAAGACCATTGATGAAAAAGACGCCGAGAATATGATGAAGCGCCTTGAAAAGGGAAAGTTCACCGTCGACGACTTTATGAAACAAATGGATATGATCAAGAACCTCGGCTCTTTTGGATCGATTCTCAAAATGCTCCCCGGGATGGGCGGCATGATGAAGCAGCTAGGTGACTTGAGTCCGGCCGAAAACGAAATGAAGCGCATGCGCGTGATCATCGATTCCATGACTAAAGAAGAGCGCGATAACTACCGCTTGATCACGCAAAAGGACTCACGCTTAAAGCGCATCGCCCGCGGCTCAGGCAATACCGAAGCGGCCGTGAAGGACTTCATCGCCAAATTTAAGCAGATGGAACAGATGATGGGCATGATGAGTGGTCTCATGAAAGGGGGCATGCCCAATTTGCCTGGAATGGGCGGTATGGGAGGCCCAGGTGGCATGCAAATGCCTGGCATGGGCAAAAAGCCCAAGAAAAAGGGCGGTGGCAAGGGTCCTTGGGGCAAAGGCTACTTCTAGTAGGGGGTTTGGTGCCAGATGACTTATGGGACGCAGAGCGTCCCATAAGTCATCTGGCACCAAGAGCTTGACTTTGGGCAGTAAAATGCATAAAAACTTGCCCAAACCCCTTGTCGAATAAGGCATAAATGTGCCAAAATTCGCATCGGTTTCGTAGATGTTTAATATTTAACTGTTGAAGTACAGGTCGGTGTGAGCCGGCCCATATTCGTTAATCGTTAGGAGTTTTGAATGCTAACCATTCGCTTGTCCCGTGGAGGGCGCGTCCATTTGCCCATTTATACTATTGTTGCTGCTGACTCTCGCAATGCCCGCGATGGTAGTTTCAAAGAAAAACTTGGTCAGTACGTACCAAGCGCTGAAGAAGGCAAAGTTCTTGTGAACGTTAATGCCGATCGTATTAAGGAACTCGTAGCTAAAGGCGCTACCGTTTCTGATACTGTAAGTTCACTTCTTAAAAAACACAAAATCGCTTTTAAGTAAGATTCGTCTTCGATTCTTTCTTTTAAGAGATTAACCATGAAAGGAGCGGGCACATTCTTGGCCCGCAACTCAAAGGGAGTTTGTGACATGAGTGAACTAAAAAATTTGATCGAGTATGTGAGTAAAGCACTTGTTGATATGCCTGAAGCTGTTGAAGTGAACGAGATCGTTGGTGAACAAACGACTGTCGTCGAACTCAAGGTTGATAAATCTGATCTTGGTAAAGTGATTGGTAAGCAAGGAAGAACAGCCCGAGCTCTTCGCGTGATCCTTAACGCCGCTTCTACAAAGCTTAAGAAGCGCTCAGTGCTTGAGATCATTGAATAATCGATACTAAAAAAATTAGCTATAAAAAAAGCCCCGATTTTCGGGGCTTTTTTTATTTCTTTTCCAATTTTTCTTTATCTGCGTCTTCTTCATCTTTGGCCTCTTTAAGGCCCTTTTTAAAATTGACCATACTCTGGCCAAGGGCACTACCAAGCTTAGGCAGGCGTGAGCCTCCAAAGAGCAGGAGAACGACGACTAGAATAATGAGTCCTTCCCAAAGTCCAAGTCCAAACATCGTGATGCTCCTTAGTAGATTTTAGAGTAGTCCATGGTAAAACGACCAGGGGCATACTCAGTATAGCGCTTTTCTTTAAGCTGCTGGTAATTTTTGTGCTTACAGGCATAGCTTGCAAAGGGATAAATGGCAATGCCGCCGCGAGGAGTGAACTCACCGATCACTTCGATATAGAGCGGATTCATCAACTTCACTAGGTCATTGCAGATAGTTTGAATGCAGTCTTCATGAAAATCGCCATGATTTCTAAAGCTAAAAAGGTAGAGCTTTAAGCTTTTGGACTCAACCATTTTCTTATCGGCAATATAGTTGATGGTGATGCGGGCGAAGTCTGGCTGGCCAGTTTTAGGGCAGAGACTTGTGAATTCAGTGCATAAAAATGTCGTCCATGCTCCCGAGCCGGGGTGGCGATTGGGGAAGGCTTCGAGAACTTCCGGGGCATAGTCATCAGGGTATTCGGTGTTGGCACTTCCAAGCTTAAAATCTTTGAGCTCAAGGTCGCGACTCGAAGCTTTAGTGGCCTTACTCATTTTGCTGTTGGCCGTCTGGCCTTTGCCTGATTTTGTGACTTTTTTCTTTTTGGCCATGGGCCTGTCCTCACTCAGTTACGATGCTATTGTAGACACCCTACATGAAAATCAAATGTCAGAAAAGTGAAAAACCTGGTGAGGTTGTGCGTGAAATATCCTGGTGAGAGATCTCTCAAAACAAAAGTCGTTTTGGTCCAATTGGGCTCACCAAAGTCACCAAAAGTCAGTGATGTGAGAGAGTTCCTCAAGGTCTTTTTGGGGGATCCTAGGGTGGTTGATATCAACCCGCTCGCTTGGAAGATTATTCTCAATCTCTTTGTGCTTCCCTTTAGGCCCTCTCGCTCGGCCAAGCTCTACGCGAGGATTTGGGAAGGGGATACCTTTCCGCTGATTCGCATCACTAAGCAATTCACCGATGAAGTCAGAGGTTTTCTGCCCTCAGATCGCTTTGAAGTCGACCATGCGTTCCTACTTTCTAAGCCCGGTGTGAATGATGTTTGGGACGCCTGGGAGCAGGATCTTCAAACCAGTGAGAATCCGGCCACACGCCTACTGGTTATTCCCATGTTTCCTCAGTACTCGGAGTCGACCATCGCAAGCGGAATGGACTTCTTTGCCCATGAGCTTGCTAAGAGAGTGAAGATTCCTCCCTTTGAGTTTATGACTGATTTTCACCGCTCAAAGGCCTTCATTGATAACTCGGTTCGCCTCATTGAGCGCGAGCTTGAGCGCATTGGCAATATTGATGCCCTCGTTATCTCTTTTCATGGCATTCCCAAGCGCCGTGTGATCGTGAAAGAAGATCCTTACTATGTTCATTGCTATGAAACCTTCTACCTCATCACCTCACGCATTAGCGCTATCGCAAAAGATAAAGTACATTTTACCTTTCAAAGTCGTTTTGGCAGTGAAGAGTGGCTGACTCCCTATACCGATGAATATGTTGAGAATTTAGTGAGTCTTGGGCACAAGAATATCGCCGTCTATGCTCCAAGCTTCGTGGCCGATTGCCTCGAGACCATTGATGAACTCGGCCATGAGTTGGGAGAGTCGGTTAAAGATCAGGGTGGGGTGGTTCATGCAATCCCTTGCCTAAATGATGACTTACAATGGGCCCAAGATTTTGCTGAACTTATCAAAACGCATACTGAAGGAAGCTCAGTTGATAGAGAAGAGTGTTACTACTCGATGAAAAAAGAGGATTATAAAGAAATGCCCGAAGTAAAATTTGAAGAATCGGCCCCCCTCAGTCCTGAGGCCAAGAAGACTTTAAAAATTGTGTTCATCACACTCTTTCTCGATCTCATCGGCTTTTCAATTATTTTTCCACTTTTTCCGGCCCTGGCCAAACACTATCTAATGGTGGATGGAGACAATTACTTTTTAAGATTAATCTTCGACACTATTTCATCCTTAACCGGGGCCAGTGGCGCTCAGGTGAGTGGGATTGTGCTCTTTGGTGGCGCTCTTGGTGCGCTCTACTCACTTCTGCAGTTTTTTGCTGCTCCTCTTTGGGGTGGTATTAGTGATCGCATTGGAAGAAAGCCCGTTCTCGTGGTTTCGGTGGCCAGTTTGGCGCTCTCTTATTTGCTGTGGTTTTTCTCGGGCTCTTTTACCCTCTTAATTGCCGCGAGATTTATCGGGGGAATTATGGCCGGTAATATTTCAACAGCAACTGCAGTGGTGGCCGATGTGACGACGAAGCAAAATCGCTCAAAGGGCATGGCCATCATTGGGATCGCTTTCGCGCTCGGCTTTATTTTGGGACCAGCTCTAGGTGGTATTGGCAGCCTCGTTGATCTCACAAAGTACTATCCAAGTCTCATTGAATATGGAGTCAACCCCTTTAGCGTTCCTGCACTGATTGCCTTTATCCTCTCGGCCGTGAATCTCTTTTTTATTATCAGAAGCTTCAAAGAGACTTTGCCTGAGAAAGTGCGTGGAGAAGTGCGCTCGAGTGAGCGCACGGTCAATATCTTTAAACTCTTTAAACCACTTCCCTATAAGGGAGTGAATAAGACTAATTTTGGCTATTTTCTTTTTCTTACCGCTTTTTCAGGGATGGAGTTTACGCTCACCTTTTTGGCCTTTGAGCGCTTAGGTTATAGCTCTATGGATAACGCCTACATGTTTATTTTTATCGGTCTAGTCCTCGCCTTTGTTCAAGGCGGTGTTGTGAGAAGGAGTGCTTCTAAAGTTGGAGAGAAGAAAATGTCTCTCTATGGACTGGTGTTGATTATCCCGGGTCTTTTACTCATTGCCTGGGCCAATTCATCGCTGCTGCTCTACTTCGGTTTATTCTTTCTTGCAGTTGGAAGTGCAATGGTGATTCCATGCCTGACTTCACTGGTCTCGATGTACTCGCCGGCCAATGTCCAAGGACAGAGTATCGGTATTTTTAGATCTCTTGGTGCCTTGGCCCGAGTCGTGGGCCCGGTGCTTGCCTCAGTGATTTATTGGAAGAGTGGGGCGGCCACACCCTATTTTCTTGGAGCACTATTCTTGGTTATTCCAATACTTTTAGTGGCGACCCTGCCGCAAGTGGAGCCCGAGAGTGCTCAGAGATAGAGACCATTAAATTTTGGTAAAAGAAATCTTAGAATTGATTGAAGTTGCGCGCGTAGGTTAAACTACCTGCTATGCCCCAATTGCGCCAAGGTCTTTCAAAATTCAAGTATTCGTGGGAATTGATTCTTTTTCTGAGCGTTCTTACCTTTGTCGCTGCCAAGTTGGCCTGGCCCTACAAAGTAGTGCCCTATGACCCGGAAGAAATTTTTAAGCTGAAGTTTCTGGAAGGTGATATTGGCCTACTCTATTTTTTTCCAGGCTTTCATGAAAGAGGTGCCCTCTATGGCCACCCGGGTCTTTGGCAGGCAATCACTTATATTTTTACTTTGATTTTTGGCAATTCGATTCATGTCATTAGGGCCTTCATGCTTTGCACTTCTGTGACACTTGTCGGAGTCATTTACTATCTTTGCCGCCGCATTGCTGGTCGCTTGTATGCCTTCTTTTGCGCCTTGGCCTTTTTGTGCCTGCCGATGTTTTATATTCAAAGTGATCTCTATTTTTTTGAGATCCCCTCGATGCTCTTTGGCCTGCTCGCAATTCGTTATTACATTGATCGCAAGACAGTGCTTTTCTTTATCTGTGCCGTGAGTGCTGTCTTTATTCTTGAGAGTTGGGTCGCGCTACCAGTCGCAGTGCTTGCTATTGAGGTGTATCGCAACTCTAGAGATCGCTGTGAGCGTCGACTCAATCCCATGATGCTTGCCAGTTCGGCCGTCATCATACTGCTTGCTCTCTTTTTTACTTGGGAGTACCTGGCGACCGGACACGTGTCAAATCACATCGTCTACCTTGAACGAACCCATATTAATCACTCTTTTTTATCTCTTGATGGTCTATATGCTGGTCGCTTTGGTGGCTTTTTTCCCACTCTGAGAGAAAATTTTGGACTGATTGGAAGTGGGCTGTTGGTGATTTTGATTACGAGCTTTTTACTGCGATTTAAACTTCATTCGCAAACGGTGGGTTTGGCCGTGAGCTCTCTTGTCTCCCTACAGGTCCTTGCCTTCTTTGTTCTCTTTGACGCTTATAGTGGAGGACGGGATTACTACCCGGTTGCTTTTTATTTGATTGCAATTGCGCTCGCAGGTCTTCGCAGTCTTTGTCAGAGTCATCTTCGCTTTGCGAGTTGTGCCTTAGTTTTATGGGCAAGCTTTATGACGGCCTACCTCCCGAATAATATTTTTGCGGAATCAAGTTATCAGACGACCTTTCATGAGGCCGTCTTTTCAAGATCCTACCGAAAACTAAAAAACTTTTTACAAATAACATTAGAAAAAGAAGAGTTAAGTTCTCTTTCAAGAAGTGCGATTGGCGAGATACTTTGCAACTCCTACTTTAACCCCACCACTTCTCTTGAATCTATTCGTTATAAATTTGATTTTGATGGCGATATTGCCATTTTTTCCGAGCGAGTCCCTGCCAAGTGGTTAAAGCGCCTCTCTGGCCATAAACTCATAAAAGTTCATCTTCCTCGTCGCAGAAAGCTCAACGTCTTTGTGAAACCCGCTGGGGGGGCCGATTTACCTGAGAAAGTTTATCTTTAAGAAACAACGATAAGAAACAACGATCAGAAACAATGATCAGAAACAATGATCGAGCTTTTCAAGCTGGCAAGATTTTTCGAGATAAAAATTGGCCCGGCGATGGCCAATAGAGGCGAGGTAGCTACCGAGGTCATAGCAACTGTGGGCATTTTTGTAATCACAGCCGAGCTTGAGCCACTGAATGGCAGAGTTTTGAAGACCGCGCTGAGAGCGGTTAGATTCCGCTCCGCGAATTTGATTAAAGAGCAGGCGGGCCACGAAGTAGCAGTCTTCACCAGACTTCTCTTCGAGGCACTTGGCCTTTTTGTCTGAGAGCTTTACTTCTTTATGGCGCGCGCAGGACGCGCCTACTAAAAGAAGAATTGAGACAATGAGAAAATTCAGAGCGCTCTTATTCAAAGGAGTCCATTTCCATTTGTGATTGCATGTAGTTTTGCTCGCCCACTTTATCAAGTAGCCCCAGTTGAGTCTCAAGCCAATCCACGTGATGCTCTTCACTTTCAAGGATCATTCTAAAGAGGTCGCGTGAAACGAAGTCTGATTCTTGCTCGGCGAGCCTGATGCAATCCTTAAGATGCGGGACTGCGGCGTACTCAAGGGCGAGATCACTCTTGAGAAGCTCCTTCAGATTTTGCCCAATATTTACCTTTTCAAGCTTTTGCACATTTGGCAGGCCCTCGAGAAAGAGAATGCGCTTGATGAGCTGGTCAGCATGCTTCATTTCATCAATGCTGGCCTCGTATTCAAGCTTTCCAAGCTTGGCCAGTCCCCAGTCTTGGAGCATGCGGGCGTGGAGGAAGTATTGATTGATGGCCGTGAGCTCTTTTGTGAGTACTGAATTGAGTGCGTCGATAATGACCTTTGAACCTTTCATAGAGCTTTCTCCCTTTATTTTAAGAAATAAATGATAAATCTCACAGATTATAGGTGAGGGAGGCGCACAAAGGCAAAGTGCTTGATATAACTACTTTAGTTTGAAATGACGGACTTTTGTTCGCTCTTAACTGGCGTAGATTTTTCGTGGTGAGAGGCGGCCTTAGCCGGTGAGAGTTTGTCGATGGCCTCTGTGAGGCAGATGCCACAAGATGAGCCAAGTCCGAGGCTTGCCAGAATGTCCTCAGTGCGTTTTGAACGCTGAGCAGCTTGTTCTAGGTCTGATTCGGTGATGCCGTGACAGAGGCAAACGTACATACTTGATCTCCAAAAGTGCCAATTGACTTTATCAATGGGCATATCGGTATTATAGAATAAAAGTTTAAGGAGTCAAACTAAATATTGGTAAAGGATACAAAAGGGGAACTTTTACCCGTTTTTGGCCATGAAGGGCCCTTTTCTAGGGGGGCCAGTCGCCCTATACTTAAGGGAACTTATTAAAACTAGGAATGACATGTCGACTTTAAGCACAGCATATAAATATAGCGCCTTGGCGCTGAGTCTATTGCTGCTTGGCTCTTGTGCCCAGATTCACAGTTTAGGCGAACTTGATCGTACTAAGACGCCAGTAAGTGGGTCAAAGTCTCAGTTGGTGGAGAAGGTTAAGCAAGAAGAGCGCGTTGAGATTAGTGATCAAGCCGCTGCCAATGAAGAGGATGAAGTAGAGGCCAACTTGGAGCTCAGTGATCAGAATCCCTTTGTCGAAGCGAGTGCGAAGGTGGCCAATACCGCCGCTGTAAAAAACTTTTGTCAAAAGATTGATGGCTCATATCATCGTTGGGGTTGGGGCAAGTCAAAGTGTGAGACTTACTCTTGGCACCACGTGAGAAATTCTGTGAAGGGTGATCCCCTCATGTGGGTCGTCTTTGGAGATGAAGGCGCCCATCGCAAAAAGCCCATGGATACGACTTTAATTCTTTGCGGTCAGCACGGCGATGAGATCACTCCCATTAAGTTTTGCTTTGATACCATTCACCATATGAGAAAGCTTAAGGCCTCTGATTCCAAAGAGGCGCGAGAGCTCAAAGATAAGTTGGTGGTGATCGTGCCCATCGTGAACCCCGACTCCTACTTTAAAAAGTATCCCACGCGCACTAATGATCGCGGGGTCGATGTGAATCGCAATTTTCCCACCCGCGACTGGAATCAAGAGGCACTGGCCCAGTGGAAGCGTCGCTATGGTGGTGACAAACGCCGCTACCCCGGACCTTCAGCAATCTCTGAGCCCGAGACCCTCTTTCAGGTGAATTTAATTAAGCGCTATCACCCCAACAAAATTGTCTCGGTTCATGCGCCGCTGACGCTCCTTGATTACGATGGCCCAGACGAGTTCGGGGCGGGAGCGACTGGTGGCAAGGTGGGCGTTCGCGCTAATCAGCTCTTAATTCAGATGAGCCGCGAGGCCCGCGGTTATCGCATTAAGAATTATCCTTATTTCCCAGGCTCACTTGGCAACTATGCCGGCAATGAGCGCAATATTCCGACCTATACACTCGAGCTTCCCTCCAGTGACAATCGTCGCCACCGCGAATTCTGGCGCCATTTTAGTGGCGCTATCACCGAGGCGATCTTTCACGATATGCGAGATGACGTCGATGTCGCTGGCCGCCCCGATCTCAGTGAGGAGAGTGCCACTAACTAGGCACTCTAAGTTCTTAATATCTTGATGAATTGCCAAAAATCTTTGGCAATCTCCCTTAATCTTTGCCCGTCAAACTCCGATGAGACTCTTTGAAGTAGTCGATAATGAGGAGTTCACATGTTCGCTAGTTTTTCGGAATTCAAATTCTATCAGTCTTTTCGAATTCCAGTTGAGGAAGCTGATGACCTGCGCTTTCTCGTTGAAAAAGATGATGAGCTGGGTAAGCCCGTTTATATCGACGATGCCAAATTAGTCGACATCTCAGTGACGGGACTTGGATTTATCACCCATGAGAGAATCTCGGTGGGGATGCCATTGACCATTTCCTTACAGTTTAAAAAGCATCATCTCGATCTAGTAGGCACAGTAGTGAGGGCCTTCACCAATAGGCTTGAAGACGACTCGATTATCTATGGGGTTGAGCTCGATGCGGAGAAGGGAATTCACAAGTTCCTTGAAACCTATATTCAAAGCTTCTCTAACGATCGCTTGAAAGACTGCCTCATCGATTCGGCCCTAAAAGAGCGCTACGCTAATGCGACCGATGGCTTTGAGATGTTCTCACTGTTACTGACGCTCTTTAAAGACATCACTAATTTTGGTGATAAAGAGGGCTTTGTCGACAGCATGCTCGAAGAAGTTGTGCGCATTATGAATGCTCAGCGTGCAAGTATCTTTCTCATTCGCCCTGACTCAAACGAACTCGAGGCGGTAGCCGCTCTTGGAGTGGATAAAAATAAAATGAAATTTGACTACCGCATGGGTGTGGCCGGTTCGGTTTTCACCACTGGGGTGGCCCTCAATATTGATACCGCTCAAGATAAGTGTCGCTGGAATGAAGAGTTTGACAAAATCTTTGAGTTTGAAACGAAATCAATTGTCTGTCACCCCATTCACAACCGCGAAGATAAGATCATTGGTGTGATTGAAGTGATCAATAAGAGAAACGAAGATCGCTTCACCGTGGAAGACGAAAAAACAATGAAGGTTCTCGCCCTGGTTTTCTCATCGGTCTTTCATAGCTATAACCCCATTTCTGAAACGGGGCATATTCGTCGCTTCTCAACTCCTTTTGATCGCGATCATGTGCTCATTGGTAAAACGCCTCACGTCTCAAGTCTTCGTGGCACGATCATGAAGATTAAAGATATTGATAGTCCCATCTTAATCTCTGGTGAAAAGGGAGTGGGAAAGAAGCTCTACTCGCGAATCATTCACCATGAAGGCAAGCGCGGTCTGCGCCCTTACGAGATCATTCACTGTGAGCAAAAAGATCTCGCTCAGCTTGAGCGCGATCTCTGGGGTGAAGATCATGAGGGCAAGCTTGTGAAGTGCCAAGGTGGAACAGTGGTCTTGCATGAAGTGGGTCAACTCAATTCTGAATTTCAGCGCAAACTCTATGAAGTGATCAGAGGTCACGGAGTTCCTGGAAGTCGCATTAGTGTAGACGCGCGTATTATTGCCACCACCAGCGAAGATATTGGCCAAATGGTTGATGACGGAGAGTTTCTACCAGAGCTCTATGAGTACCTCAATCGTGCTTATGTCTACATGGAGCCGCTACGTCGTCGCATGGATGACCTCGAACTCTTGGTTGATTATTTTTTAAAGCTTGAGTGTAAAAAGCAGGGGCTTCTTCTAAAAGAATTCTCTCCTAAAGCACTTGCTAAGCTCAAAGAGTATGACTGGCCAACCAATATTAAAGAACTCAGAACCTGTGTGGAGCGCTCGGTCCTCTATAATCCGAAATCTCATATAATCACCGAGGTGGGGCTCACTGATAATGCTTCACCCTTAGTGGATGTGGCCGCGAAACAGCGCCTCTTTGGTGATCTTCCTCACGTCTCAGATCACAAGATCTCTCTGAAAGATCGCTTGGCGATCGTTGAGCGCGAGATGATTCTGGCCGAGATTAAGCGCTGTAACGGCAATAAGTCCAAGGCCGCTAAGGAAATGGGAATTTCACGCGAGGCCCTTCGCAAAAAGCTCATCATGAGTGAAGAGGTTCTCGTCGTTCTTGATGACGATATTCAAACACCAGCTAAAAAGGCCGCCTAAGCCGATAGTGGCGAGCAGAGCTTTTTTCTTTGTAAGGCCCGACGTCGTCGGGCCTTTTTTCACTTGCCAACCTCTTGAAATTTAAAGATCAGTTATGAGATGACGATAAGTTAATATCGAAAATTAGTTAAAGGACAAAGAATGGATATTTTGTCGACTCTGGCGGGTCAGATTGGACTCAAAGATGTCATCGACATCGTCGTGGTCTCGTTGATTATTTACCAGGTCTTGATCATTGTTCATGGAACGCGTGCACTGCAGATGCTAATTGGCGTTGGCGTGATGGTGATTCTCTTTTGGATGGCGGTCTCCTTTAAACTCTATTCCCTCAATTGGATACTTGGTCATTTCTTTGATTCATTCTTCATTATTGCCATTATTATTTTTCAAGATCAAATTCGTTCGGCCCTCGCCACGATGGGAACCGGTAAAGGACTTTTCTTTGCACGCTCGGTGGTGGATCTCGACCGTGAGGTTGATGAGGTTGTCGAAGCATGTGGTCCAATGGGGCGCGAGAAAATTGGCGCCCTCATGGTCTTTGAGCGCAAGCAGGGGCTAGGAAATTATATCGACACCGGAACTAAGCTCGACTCAAAATTACACTCAGATCTTCTCTACGCGCTTTTTGAATCATCCTCACCGCTGCACGATGGCGCCGTGATTATTCGCGGTGGCAGGCTGGTGGCCGCGGGATGCTTTTTGCCGCTCTCAAAAAATATTGAAGTTGATCGCCACTTGGGCACTCGTCACCGTGCGGCCCTCGGCGTGAGTGAGCTCACCGATGCAGTAGTGGTTACCGTATCTGAAGAAACGGGGCGAGTTAATGTGTGTGTGAATGGAGTTTTTCACTATTGCCCTGACTTGGGTGTGCTTAGACAAAACTTACGACGACTCCTGCTTGAAGACGACACTCCCAACCTCGATGGGAGACTTCCGGGGGCCAGCGCGTGAAAACAATTAAGAAGCTCTCAGTCTCAAGTGAAAAGGGCAGACGCCATCTCTATAAAGTGCTCTCACTTTTTTTTGCGGTTTCACTTTGGTTTTACGTCTTAAATAGTGAGCCGCTTGAAGTGGAAAAGAGTGTTGATCTGACGCTTATTAATCCGCCCGACTTGGCGGTTGTTAATCTTCCCCCCACTGAAGTCAAGGTCAAGCTCCGAGGCTCTCGCGCTTTTATGAATAACCTCTTTAAAGGGGGCGAGAAAATTGTCGTCGATCTGAAAAACTATCCCGTCAAAAATGATGACGGCTTTAACGTCAACCTCAACCCCAGTGATATTCCAGTTCCCTTTGGGGTGACGGTGCTTGAAATCGAGCCGCATCAATTTAAAGTTCAACTCGATCGTGAAATTCGCAAAAAAGTTCCCTTGCGTCCAAGTTTTATGGGAGAGCTCCCAGATGAACTCAAGCTGATGGAATCTTCCATGTCTCCGGCCGAAGTCATGATCCGAGGCCCGCTTGAAGTTATGCGCAAGGTAACTTCGCTGCGAACCACAGATATTGTGCGCTCCGAGCTTCAGGGGGAAGGGGAAGTGCGCGTGGCCATTGCCGATCTCGACCCGCGAATTTCAGTGGAAGATAATGGGCCCTATGCTTGGAATTATAAAGTGAGGCCCAATAAAGCAAACTTCACCCTCAAAAATATTGGCATTCGCTTTTTGACCAGTTCCACCGGTTTTCGCACACAGACTAAAGCAGTGAGTCTCGACGTCCTTGCCCCCGAGGGAGTTGAGCTTAAAAAGTCCGACGTGCAGGTGGTGGCCGAAATTCCAGATGGGGCGAGTGGGAAACTCAATGTGAAGCTGCGTGCAATTTTGCCCGATGGTGTTTACCTGCGCCAAATTAATCCAGAAACTATTTCCGTTATAGTGAGACGTTAGATAAAGTGTATTGTTTTCTAAATTACTTGGGAAAAATATGAGCGAAAGAAAATTATTCGGCACAGACGGTATTCGCGGCAAGGCCAATACCTATCCAATGACTCCAGAAGTGGCAATGCTATTGGGGCGAGCAGTGACTCATTATTTTCAACGCACTAGTAAGCGCAACACAAAGCCCCTGATCATTGTGGGCAAAGACACCAGGCTCTCGTGTTATATGCTTGAGCAAGCCTTCTCGGCCGGAGTATGCGCTCAAGGGGGAGAGGTGGTTTTAACCGGACCACTGCCAACTCCAGGGGTGGCCTTTGTCACGACCTCTATGCGCGCAGACGCCGGGGTGATGATCTCTGCTTCTCACAATAAGTACAACGATAATGGCATCAAGATCTTTGATGCTTTTGGAAAAAAACTCCCCGATAGCGTCGAAGCTGAGATTGAAGAATTGGTCTTGGCCCCAGGGCTCATGCCAGTGAAAGTAGACGCCGGTCTTGGCAATGCCAAACGCCTCAAGGAAGTGTTTGGACGCTACATTGTCCACGCTAAATCCGCCTTGAGTGATGACTTTGATCTTGAGGGCATGAGAATTGTTCTCGACTGCGCCAATGGGGCAGGTTATCAGGTGGCCCCCATGATGTTTCAAGAACTCGGTGCCGAAATTTTCTCGCTGGGCGTTTCTCCCAATGGGACCAATATCAATGAAGACTGCGGCTCACTTCACCCCGGCGCTGCCTCTAAGGCGGTGCTAAAGTATCGCGCCGATGTGGGGATTTGTCTTGATGGCG
This sequence comes from Bacteriovoracaceae bacterium, assembly GCA_048264885.1. GTDB lineage: Bacteria > Bdellovibrionota > Bacteriovoracia > Bacteriovoracales > Bacteriovoracaceae > JBLWXV01. The sequence goes on along the minus strand of JBLXCO010000005.1, from coordinate 70,485 downwards.
ATGCTGATCGCTTGGTGGTCGTCGATGAAAAGGGCAGTGTGGTCGACGGCGATAAGCTCATTGGTCTCTTTGCTTGGCATCTGCTCCAGCAAGGTGTGCTCTCTAAGGGAGACGTCGTGGTGGGCACGGTGATGACCAATTTTGGACTCGAAGTGTATCTCAAGTCGCTAGGACTTGAACTCCACCGCACTCAGGTGGGGGATCGCTATATTGTCGAACACATGAATGAAACGGGCGCCCTACTAGGGGGCGAGCCCTCGGGGCATATTATCTTCCGTCGCCACTCAACTACCGGTGACGGCGCCCTGGCCGCGCTTAAACTTTTTGAGTGCATCCGCGCCTACGATAAAACGGTGAGTGAACTCGCCAAGGGCATTGAACTTTATCCCCAGGAACTTATCAATGTTCGCGTCACTGAGAAAGTGAATCTTGATCACGTCGCTCCCATGAAGGAAGTGATGAAGAAGGCCCAAGACCAACTGGGTGATCGCGGGCGCATTCTCGTGCGCTACAGTGGAACTGAACCGTTGGCGCGCGTGATGGTTGAGGGAGAAAAAGAAGATCTCGTGCGCTCACTGTGCGCTGAGATTGCTGGCGTACTTAAAAAGGAGCTCGGAGCGTGAGTCGACTAGGGGTTAATATCGATCATGTGGCCACACTTCGCCAGGCGCGAGGAACTCCCTATCCCAGTATTGAAGTGGCCGCCCGTACAGTGTTAGCGGCCGGGGCGGAGCAGATCACGATTCACTTGCGTGAAGATCGCCGCCATATTCAAGATCAAGACGTTAAAGTCGTGCGCCAAGTAACTAAGGAAATGGGACGCCTTTTTAATTTTGAGATGGGCTGCGCCGATGAGATTATCGACATCGCCTTAAAGAGTGATCCCGATTGGATCTGCTTGGTGCCTGAAAAGCGGCAAGAGCGAACCACCGAGGGTGGGCTCGACCTGGTTCATACCGAAAATTTTGAACGCGTTAAAAGCGCCATGGCAAGACTGCGCCAAGGGTTGCCGCGCGCGCGCATTTCACTTTTTATTGAGGCCCACCCTGAGGTGCTCAAACGTGCCCATGAACTGGGGGCGGATGCCGTCGAGATTCACACTGGTGATTACGCCGAAGATTTTTTGCGTGGCAAGGACACCACGAAGTATCTCCAGCTCTATAGCGACGCAAAAAAATATCTCGACTCTGTAGCGGTTGCCTGTCACGCTGGGCACGGATTAACCGACCAAAGTGTTTTACCCCTCGTCAAAGGGAAGTTCTTCGAGGAATATAATATAGGTCATTGGATAATTGCCGAGTCCGTTTTTCGCGGACTCCACGCTGTGGTCAAAGACCTAAAAGATTCTATCGCTAGGGGATAAAATGAGAGTTGTAACGACTGAAGAGATGAAGGCCATTGAAAACGTGGCCATGAGTGAGCTTGGCTTTAGTGAGAGCTTGATCGTGGAAAACGTTGGAATTCGCGGAGCTGATTTTCTTCAAGAGGTTCTTGCGGGAGAGATGGAGTGGAGCGAGATCGTTTTGCTCATTGGCCGTGGCAATAACGGCGCTGATGCCCTGGCCATTGGAAGGCATCTAGTGAGTCGCGGTCATCGCGTTCGTGCATTTCTACTGTTTCCCGATGAAGACTCAACCCCAGAGCTCGAAACTCAGGCCAGGCTTGCCGATGGCTTTGGCGTTAAAGTGACTGAGGTCAAAAATATTGATCAGCTCACGAGCTACTTTACGCAGACGGCGAGCAATTATCTCGTGGTCGATGGCGTGCTTGGTACTGGCTTTAGACTGCCTGTTTCTCAATATCTTTTTGAAGTTTTTAATCTCGTCAATGAATACTCCACGATTACTGTGAGTGTTGATATTCCCTCGGGAGTTGAAGCTGAGCATGGTGAGGTCTCTAGTGCCGCTATTCGCGCTGATTATACGCTGGCCATAGGTCTACCTAAGACCGGTCATTTTATCGCCTCAGGAGCGCAGTATAGTGGTGAAGTGGTCACGCTAGACGCTGGGCTACCGCAAAAGTTACTTAACGGGGGCAATACTTTTCTTTTAAACCCTGAAGATTTGACCAGCTATTATCATGGGCGCGATCGCTTTGCTCATAAGAATACCTTTGGCCACGCGCTCGTGGTGGGTGGATCGCACGGGCTTTGTGGGGCCTTGATGATGGCCGCTAGTGCTTCCCTTAAAGTTGGCACTGGGCTGGTGACGGCCGCGACTTGGTCGCGCTCTTATGGCGAGCTGGTCTCTCGCATTCCACCCGAGATTATGACTGGTCTCATTCCGGTGCAAAAAGAAGATGTCGAGAGCATTCTAAAAAACTTTGATCGCTATGACACCGTCGTGGTGGGCCCAGGTATGGGGCGCTCAAGTGATACGCGCCGTGTGGTGCTTGAAGTACTCAACCATTACGCCGGGCCGGTTGTGGTGGACGCTGACGCCATTAAAGTGCTCAGCCTCAAAGATGATCAGGAAGTCTTTAGAAGAAGAAAGGCCCCAACTATTTTAACTCCCCATATGGGAGAGTTTGCTGGCTTTAGTGGTCTGAGCGTAGAGGAGGTCACCTCTAAGCCCATTCATTGTTTAAGAGAGTTGGTCGATCAGACCAATTCATCAATTGTGATGAAAGGACCCACTACCTTTTTGGGTTTCCCCAACGGTGAAGTTTACATCAACTATTTCCCCAATGACGGCATGGCCAGTGGGGGAAGTGGAGATGTGCTCGCCGGAATTATCGGCGGGCTACTGGCCCAGCTTCCGGATGAGAGACGCACTAGTCAGATGTTTGAAGATAAGAAGCGCTACTATGATGCTATTTGTGCTGCTGTGGCCGCTCATACTCTCGCCGGTAAGATTGCCCGCGATGCTCTAGGGTCGCGAGCGATGACCGCTATGAGCATCGTCGATCATCTCTCTCATGCTTTTAAAGAATTAGACGAAGAGAGAAACTCAAATCTATAGCTAAGATTTTTGAGGTTATCCGGTCATGAGTAGTGAAGTGCGCAGTTGGAAAAAAGTTTATTTAGGTGATCTCGAGAGCCTCATCAGTGAGTTTCGTGATGCACTTGAAAAGCCCAGTGTGGTTATCCTCACCGGTGAGGTTGGTGCGGGCAAGACAAGTTTTGTTCAAACTTTTCTCGGCAGCACCAAGGCCCTTAGTCCCTCATATGGAATTATTCATGAAATGGGTAAGGCCGCTCATGCGGACTTCTACCGTTTAAAGTCCCCAGAAGAAGTGATTCACTTAGAACTTCCTCTCTACCTCGAGGGTAAGGATTTTTTCTTTGTGGAGTGGGGGGCAGATTTTCTCTCAACACTAAGAAGAGAAGTGGGAGATGACTTTCACTTTTTCGAACTCATCATTGAGATGAACTCTACTTCGGCCAACGATCAAAGCGGGCCCAGTCGCAACTACCTGCTTCTCAAACACAATTTTCTCTAGGCAAAAGTGGTCCTACGGGAAAATATTACCGACTAAAATGTTCTAGTCGGATGCCTGGGAAAATAAAATTTTCTTACAAACAAAATAACTAAAAATACCTGATTGGAGTGCCTAACACTCGGTTATTGCGATAAAACCTGACCTTTTATCTTCGCAGGTTATACTTCGCTCTTTCACCCTACAAAAAACTAACAAAAAACGGGCCTGTGGTCATGTTGACGGGGATAGAGAATCCTTGTCATACTTATAACGTACTTGAAGAGAAGGGAATTATCTTCAAGACATTTGATGAAAAGAAAAAGATAGAAGGGTGGATGCCTTCTAAGGAATGAAAGAGTCGGCGGCAGCACACACTTTTACTAACACAAATAGCTTACGGGCTTAATTGGATTTATGGAGGAAGACCAATGAGACTGACATCAAAAGGACGTTACGCAGTTAGGGCCATGCTTGATCTCACAACACACTCGAACGGAAACCCTGTTCGTTTGCAAGAGATCTCAACCCGTCAAAACATCAGCTTGCACTATCTCGAGCAACTTTTTAGAAAGCTCAGAAATGGTCAGGCGGTAAAATCAGTTCGCGGTCCAGGAGGCGGTTATGTACTGGCCCGTCCAATGGATCAAATTTCAGTAAAAGATATTCTTGATTGCGTGGGTGAGAACATCAACCCAGCTAAGGATATTATTGGAACTGAAGCTGAAGCCGCCAACACTGTTGAGTTTGAACTTTCTAAGAATTACTTCCAAAATCTTGGAACAATCATGCGCGAGTATCTAGCGACAACTTCACTCGGTGATCTTGTGCGCAAGGCTCGTGAAACAGCTACATCTGTACAAGGAAGCCCAAGTATCAACACTCCGCCTTCTGCTTCATCCGAAGGGGTGAACCAGAACACAAACACGGGTGCTGGTCTTGAAGGACAGTCTCTGAACATGTCTTCCTCAATCAGAGGACCTATTGGCGAAATCAACCAATAACCAGAGACTTTACCTCGATTTCAATGCGACTTCCCCCTTGGCCCCTCCTGTACGGGAGTACCTCGCCAAGGGGGATTTTCTTTTTGGAAATCCCGCCTCATTGCACGCCAGTGGTAAGCGCTCTAAACGCGCAATTGGTGAAGTGCGCGACTATCTCTATCAATTTTTCTCCCTCAAAGAGAGCGAGCATGAACTCTACTTTCATAGTGGCGCTACTGAAGGAGTGAATCAACTCGTCAAGGGCATGGCCTTTGATTGTGATAAGAGGGGCGAGAAGTTAACATTCTTGGCCAGCGATGTGGATCACTCTTGTGTTGTTTCGCAACAAGAGTTTCTTGAAACCTATGATCATAAATATCTCACGATGCCAGTATGTAGCGATGGAACTCCTAATAGGGAGAAAATCACCGCCTTATTAAATGGGCCTCTTAGCGGTGTGGTCTTACTCAATCTCACTTTGGTCAATAACGAAACCGGTGTGGTCTTACCGCGCGATTATGTGAGTGAATTAAAGAGCAAGTATCCGCATATTTTTATCCATATCGATGCGGTCCAGGGCCCTGGGAAAATTGCCGATATTGCGGCCCGAATTAGTGGCGCAGATGCCATTACTTTTTCTGCCCACAAGTTTGGCGCCATGAAGGGCGTTGGTTTTTCATTTGTCTCGCGCAAGCTTGCGCTGACTCCTATCATTCAAGGTGGCGATCAACAGAATTCTCTGCGCGCCGGCACGGAAAATCCCGATGGGGTGACCAGCATAAAGATGGCCCTGGAGTGGACTCATAAGCAGGATTTGAGTCGACTTGCAAAGCTTAGAAATGACCTTGAAGCGCAAGTGAAGGCGCAGTTCAAGGATCAGATTGATTTTGCTGGAGCGCAGGCCCCCGAGAGATGCGTGAGCACTTCTTATTTATTGGTTAAGGGCGCTAAGGCAGACATTCTACTGACAGCTTTTGACCTGGCCGGCATAGACGTCTCGACTGGCTCGGCCTGTCGCTCCGGTTCGGTCTTTCCCAGTCGTGTGCTGCTGGCCATGGGCCATACGCAAGATGAGGCGAGATCTGCCGTGCGCATTTCCCTAGGACATATGCTCAGTGAAGAGGATTGTGACTCTCTGATCGAGCGTGTTCTCACGGTGCTGACCCGATTTAAGAGGGAGTAATGGACAGTAGTGGGCTACACACTTCTTCAGGTATTTCATTGCGCTTTTTGCGCGCTCTCTTTGTCTCGCGCTCACTTGATTTTGATAATTTTTTAAAAGAATTTCATATTAATCCTGAAGATATTGAAGATACTTCTAAGCGCTTTGATACTTTTGCTATCTCAGCGTTATGGGAAGAGGCCCGAGAGCTCTTGGGCAGACCATTTCTTCATGTTGAACTTGAACTCATGGTGCCCCATGGGGCCTTTGGCTCTCTCGAATTTTACGCCATTACCGCAGCAACCTTGGGCGAGGCAATTCTCTCTCACGCCAAGTACGCTGATCTTTGGAACACACTATTTAAAGTGAGTTTTTTGCGCCGGCCTCACGAAGTTGAGGTGTATTTTACTTCGAGTGATCCTTTCTATGATCTTGATGATCTCATGCTCGAGTTCTCGGTTTGCGCCATTCTTCGCAGACTCAGACCTCAGTGTAAAAAGCCAATGGTGATAAAAAGTCTTAACTTTGCCCACCCAAAGACCTCACGCCTGGCCGATTATGAACAGGTCTTTGAGATCACTCCTAATTTTGAGTGTGAGCGAAATTCAGTCGTTTTTCCCATCGATACTTGGACCACTGGTCTCTACAGTTCAAACGCAAGTTTGCACGAGCATCTTGGTGCTTATCTGGAAGAATTGGGGCGACAATTTCGCGGGACCCATTCCGACATCATCGGACGCGTTCGCCACTATGTCTTTACTAATCTTGGTGAGAGCGAGATTTCGATTGGGGAAGCATCCAAATTTCTCGGTCTCAGTCCTCGCTCTTTGCAACGTGCCTTAAGAGAGATGAACACAACATTTTCTGCTGTCATCGATGAAGTGAAACAGACTTTTGCGCTTAAATGGGTGCGTGAAGATGGGGTGGATTTTGGAGAGATCGCGGGGAGACTTGGCTTTAATGATCAGAGTGCGTTTTTGAAGGCCTATCGGCGTTGGACGGGATCGACGCCGGGGGAAGATCGGCGTCGACACTCATCTTGAATTTTTAGGTAAAAGCAAATTTTGTTACTTGTCCCATCTCAACTTCATTTGGAGCTGAGTCGTCTTCTGAGAGATAGTACTCAACAGTTGACTCATAGTCCTTGATCACGGCCGCTTTAATGCGCTCTTGATCAATGCCTAGAACTTCGCTCAATTTGGCCAGGCCTTTAAGTGGAATGCTACACAAACCTCTTTCGACGTTTGAGATAAATTGTCCATTTTTATAGCCAAGACGGTGAGAGAGCTCAGATTGAGAAAGACGCTCTGGATGGGCCACTCTATTTTCTTTTACTAATTTTGCAATGTGATTGAATGTTCTCATATCTACCTTCCTTCTTGGGTGGTCTGTTTTCTTACATAGATCTTATCGAAAAACCGCAGTGAGGTAGTTGTCATAAGACGACAAAAGACTGTTCAAAGCTGCCAAATAATTTTACTTTTCTAGTGCGGAAATCGTTTAGAATAGTCAAAAATTGGCCCAGAAAGGGCCTTAAGTATTGAAAATTAATGCTCAAGTTAATGAGTTTAGAAAGAAATTAACCTTAATCTTAAACAAAATGTTGTTTTGTCCTGTAAGGACAATCAGGAATTCGACGCGGTCCAAACTCTTGTCTTTGAACGCGAAGAAGCTCTGAGTTATCAACTGTCTTTATCGATAGAATCCATTCCATCCACGATCCCATGAAAGTAATAAGGCGCGCCATGAATGTACGTTTCATTTTGAAGTCTCCCGTGTCGACACACTTTCATTTTGTTAAGTTCCATTCTTTGTAAGTTATTGTAAGAAGGCAAATGAGGTTTGCTTTGGCCCCGGATTAAGATTGTATTTGCAGTGGGTTTGCGATGCGTAGTTTGGCAGGTACTTTTTTGACCCCGAGTACTCGGGTCAGTCTGTCCCTGGGGTCATAGGGAGAGGGATGTCTTGCTGTGCAGTAAGTGACTGATTATTTATGAAATAAAGTGTCTAAACTTTTGGCACAGGAGTTGCTTTATATATTAGCAACACTGGTTGGCTCCACATGATGTGGCCCCGATGATCCTGATTTTCAAGATTATCCCACCTCGCCAACCTCATGCTAGGGCCTGAATAGGCGCTTGTCCCAATTCACTTCACACACACATTCTTATTCAGATCAAAGCATTCGGGGCCTCTCTTCCTCCTAAGGGAAGAGTTATCTTTAGCTGAGGCTTCCTTTGAGAATTGGCATAATTTCTTTTATGCCTCCCAGAATCATTTCAATACTAATGGCCATGAGAAAAAGGCCCATCACTCGGGTCATCACGTTGAGCCCCAAGCTACCTAGCTTTTCTCCAATAGCGCGTGAGCGCGAGAGGATAATCCAGACGATCACACCTATGGCGAGAACCACCAGTAGGGCGCCCGCCCAGTGAAGAGGGGTGCTAAAGCCGCGGGCGTGGATAATGGAGGTAGAGATCACGCCAGGGCCAGAGAGGAGCGGAATGGCCAGGGGGACGATTCCAATTTCACGCGACTGATCGATGGAGTCGATTTCTTCTTCGTTCATCTTAGCGTCTGGCTGGCGCGCTTGAATCATACTGTAGGCCATGGAGAAAATGAGGATGCCGCCACCAATAGTAAACGAAGCGATGGTGATGCCAAAAAAGTTCAAGATGCGCTGGCCGAGAACGAGGCTGCAAAGAATGGTGATCATTACAGTGATCGAGCTGGTGCGAGCAATGATGCGAATGCGGTCGATCCCTTTGTTTTGCGTGAGCGCCAAGAAAATGGGAATGACGCCAATGGGATTGAGAATTGAGATCATAGTGACGAGAAATTTAATCGTCTCATCACCGGCGCCTTTGAGATGGGCGAGGTCAAACATGAATGAGGCCTTGGTTGGGATGCATCTACTTCTGTATTATTAACGAATTACGACTCATGTCTATAAAATATTTACGGTCTCTAGCGCGCTGCGCGTACATGAGATATATTGGGCCCACATGTTGAGTTTTGTGGGAAGAATTCAACGGTTGTCTGTCTGTTTGTCGAGATGACCCGTCAGATCCACACAGTCTTGTCTCTCTCGAGGTTTGGCGGGTCTTCTCTTCGAATTTGGTGCCAGATGACTTTTGGGACGCTTTGCGTCCCAAAAGTCATCTGGCACCAAACTACTCGAACTTATCCCAGTCAATATTAGATGAAAGCGTCACCCCGGAGAGCGTTCGCTCCCTTTCCTTCTTGATGAAGGGGAATTCCACCGGATGTAAGGCTTCGTATTCTTGTTCAAAAGCAATGGTAATAGTCGTGGGAACGACATCTTTGAGAAAAGTGACATAGTAGTCGCGCGGCAGATCGATGCCGGTGGCTTCCTTGCGCCACTCTTCGTCCTCGACCAGTTCTTCCAGCCCGGTGGGGGCGTCGAGCATCGGGCGCGTTGAGGTATTCTTCACAATCAGAGCGGCCCTTAGTTTTTCACGCGGAATTTCATTGGTGAGATTCCAAGAGCCAATATGAAAGAAGTCGAGAAAGAAGGTCGAGCCGCCAAATTTTAATTTGCGCGGGAGCAAGAGATTTTGAATGAAGCGCCTAGTGGATTCATCCTTAGACTTGCGCGCGAGCTTATCGGCCAGGGCGCTATCTTCTACGCGTATAATGTAGGCACCTGGGCTCTTAGTTGATTGATAGAGCAGGTATTGGAAGCCAATCGAAAACAGCGTAAATAATTTGTGCTGTGGCAAATGGATATGCGGGTGCTCCTCGGAGACCTCGATCATGGTCTTTACCGATTCGTACAGTTCTTGTTTGGAGAGATCACCTGGTTTCAACGTCTGGGCCTGCTGTAGTGGTTCCAATATCAAGTCTAAAAGATTGAAATACTCCGCGCATGGCGTGATGTCCAGTGGAAATTGGTGTGAAATCACTTCTCGGCGTGACTCGTAGCAAGTTCATATTTTCGTAGAGTTGGAACATTTAGTGCATTGACGTGATTGGCGGACAACACTATGATGCGACTTTGAAAATTCTGATTTAATAAGAGATAAAGCATACTAAAAAGCTTTGGAATAACTTTTCTTTTTGGAGTCTAAAAATGAAATTGATGGCCAAGACCAGAAACATTGGGATCTCTGCTCACATTGACTCGGGCAAGACCACCCTCTCAGAGCGCATTCTTTTCTACTGCGGGACGATTCACAAACTTGAAGACGTCCGCGGTGGTGGTGATGGCGCTAAAATGGACCACATGGAACTAGAGAGAGAGAAGGGAATTACGATTACTTCTGCTGCGACGACAGTTCACTGGCGCGGTCTTGAAGGAAAAGGGACGACTTTTGCCGCTGGCGTAGAGAAAGATACACGCATCAATCTCATTGATACTCCCGGACACGTTGACTTTACTGTGGAAGTAGAGCGTTCACTTCGCGTTCTCGACGGAGCGATCCTCGTTCTTTGTTCAGTTGCCGGTGTTCAATCGCAGTCAATCACAGTTGACCGTCAGATGAAGCGCTACCGCGTTCCCCGTCTGGCCTTCCTTAACAAGATGGACCGCATGGGTGCTAACCCTTATAAAGGTCGCGACGCCCTTATTGAAAAACTTGGTCACAACGCCGTTCTTATGCAAATCCCAATTGGTGCCGAAGATGCCTTCAGTGGTGTAGTCGATCTTATCACGAAAAAAGCATTTTACTTCGATGGTGATAACGGTGAGAAAGTTCGCATTGAAGATTGTCCAGCTGATCTTGTTGAGAAGATGGAAGAAATGCGCGCTGAAATGATTGATAAAGTTGCCGAGTTCGACGACGAGATCATGGAGCGCTACCTCGAAGGTGAGGAGCCAACTGAGGAAGAACTCCACAAGTGTATTAAAACTGGTGTTCAGTCTCTTAAACTAACTCCAGTTTATATGGGTTCAGCGTTCAAGAACAAAGGTGTTCAAACACTTCTTGAATCAGTCGCTCGCTACCTGCCTTCACCACTTGAGTGTGAAAAGCCAACTGTTGTTAACGACGACACTGGCGAAAAAATGTCAATTAATCCTTCTAAAGAAGAAGGTCTTATTTGTATGGCGTTTAAGATTACTGACGAGCAATTCGGTCAGCTTACTTACACGCGTATTTACCGTGGGACACTCAATAAGGGTGACACCATCTACAACACACGTACAAAGAAGAAAGTTCGCATCGGCCGTATCGTTCGTATGAACTCTAACGATCGTGAAAACATCGACCAAGCATGGGCCGGTGACATCATCGCTCTTATCGGTGTTGACTGTGCTTCAGGTGATACGTTTGTTGGTAACGACGATGATCTCAACCTCTCTTGTGAAGGAATGCACGTTCCAATCCCAGTTATCGAACTTTCGATCACTGTCAAGGATAAGAACGACCAAGCAAAACTTGCTAAAGCTCTTAACCGCTTCATGAAAGAAGACCCGACTTTCCACGTCTTCACTGACGAAGAATCAGGTGAGACACGTATCGCTGGTATGGGTGAGCTTCACCTTGAAATTTATGTTGAGCGTATTAAGCGTGAGTACGGTGCTGAAGTTATCGTTGGTGCCCCACAAGTTAACTACCGTGAAACAATTCGCGGCGAAGCTAAATTTGATTACACTCACAAAAAACAAACTGGTGGTTCTGGTCAGTTCGGTCAAGTTGTTGGGAAACTCATCCCACTTGCTGATGATAAAAAAGATGCTGAAGACCAAGTCTTTAAGTTCAACAACGAAATTAAAGGTGGTTCAATTCCTGGCGAATTTATCGGCGCTTGTGAAAAAGGTTTCAAAGACGTTATGGATAAAGGTCCTCTTGCGGCCTTCCCAATGATTAACTGTGAAGTCTTCCTCCAAGACGGTAAGTCGCACGACGTTGACTCTTCAGATATGGCCTTCCGTATTGCTGCTCGCCAAGCGATGAGACAAGCAATTCGCAACGCCAATCCAGTTCTGCTTGAGCCAATGATGAAGGTTGAAGTGACAACTCCAGATGAGTACCAAGGTTCTGTGATTGGTGACCTTTCATCTCGTCGTGGTCTCATCCAAGGCTCTGAAACTGATCCAGGTGGCGAAGTTATCATCAACGCTGAAGTTCCACTTTCAGAAATGTTTGGTTACTCTTCTGAACTTCGTTCAATGTCAGCTGGTAAGGCGACATACACAATGGAATTCAGTCGCTACACTGACTGTCCTTCTAACATCCAAGAGGAAGTTATTAAGGCCCGTAAAGAGAAGCTTGCGAGCGACGATTAAGAATCAGTTCAAATTGATTGTACTTAAGAGGGGACCCAACTTGGGTCCCCTTTTTATTTTGGGCCGCTCGGCTTAAACTAATTTCATGATCACAGTCCATCGCCTCTCACTTAGTCTCTTTGGCGTCTTAATTTTTGCTCTCGCTCTTGGCAGCGTGGGCTTTCTCCATCCAGACGAACACTACCAAGTCATTGAGTATATGAACGTCTTTCTGGGAAGATTTAGTCACGACATACTCTCTACGCTCGAATGGAAGGCGATGATGAGGCCGTGGTTTCAGCCCATTGTCTTTGCTGGGCCCATTGCCCTCGTGCGCGACTTGGCGGGAGGTCCTCTGCCTTTTTTTGAAGCCTCGCTCTTGCGGCTTTTTAGTGTTCTCTTAGGGCTTTTGTGGCTGATTCCTCTCATTAAAAGATCACTTCCCTATTTCTTTAGAACCACCGCCTGCACTTGGTGGCGAGGGCTTTTGATCTGTTCATTCATCGCGCCCTGGTTTGTGACTTTTTTAAGTGTCAGAACAAGTAGTGACACTGTTGGTGCTCATCTTTTTATGATCGCCCTGGTGAGCTTGGGGCTTCCCTTTGAACTAAAGGATCAAAGCTCAAAAAAACTCGCGCTCTTTAGTGTGCTCTGTGGGATTGCCATTTTGGTGCGCTACCAAATGGTGGTGTGGATTGGGCCTACATATTTATTCTTTCTTTTTAAGTCGCGCTGGCCTAGGGCGCAGGTCTTGAGTGCTGGAGTGGCGAGCCTTTGCATCGCCTCGAGCGAGATTCTCTTTAACTATTGGGGGCGTGGGCTTTGGTACTCGAGTACCGTTAATCACATTAACCTCAATCTCTTTCACGGCGTGGCCGCTACTTTTGGAACACTTCCGTGGTGGGGCTATTTTAAGATCTTTTTTAAAGAGGGACTGCCGCCACTGTGTCTGTTTTACTTTTATATTTGCGCCCGCCATTTGGTTAAGGGGCGCGGTGGTCTGATTGCAATCATTACGCTTATTAGCTTTGTTTTTTTCTCACTCATTGCTCACAAAGAGGCGCGTTTTTTGACGCCCACACTTTTTCTTTTGAGTCTCATGCTCGCGGGCATTGGGGGGGCCCTCAAACCGCGCTTGGTCCTCGTTTTGGGAGGGCTTAATCTTTTGCTCACAGTTGGCCTCATTTTCAAACCGGCCTATCGGCCGATCCTCATTTATCGCGCCCTGGATGAGATCTACCGTCCAGGAGACACAATCTACGTGCTTAAAGACCGCAAAGGACGCGAGCTGAGCTTTGAACTCCATCACTACCAGCGCCACCCCTGGCAAGTGGCCTCCTACCAAGGTGATCAGACCCAGGGCCTGGTCGTGAGCTCGACCTATGCTCAATACGAGCTGCTCTTGGCCCGAGGATGCGCTCTGTTTGAACTTAGCTATCCTGTGTGGGTTCTGAGCAACAATAGCTTTGGATGGCGCGAGCGCTCCAATATCTGGGGTGTCTGGCGCTGTAAATAGGTTCAACCTATCCAACTGATCTTGTCTATTAGGTCGTTCTAATGTAAAACGTGTCATTATTAGTTGGAGTTAGGTCGATGTCGTCAAATCTTATTGAAATCAGTCAATTGCAGACCCTGGTGGCCGTGGCCCGGGTGAAGAGTTTTTCTCGCGCCGCCAGTGATCTAGGGGTCACTCAGTCGGCCATTAGTCAGAGTGTGAAGAACCTTGAAAATAAGATCGAAGTGAAGCTCTTTAAGCGCTCTGGCAAGAAAGTCGTCCTCACCAGCGAAGGGGAGAAGCTCTTTAACCTCGCCCAGGGCTTTCTGGGCCAGATGGAAGATACCCTCCAAGAGATTCAATTTGATAAAGACAGCATGAAGGGAAAGGTTCGCATTGGCACTCTCACCGGTCTAGGCAAATCATGGGTGGCCCCTGAACTACTCGACTTTTCCAGAGAGCACCCTGATTTGACGGTTTCAGTTCGTCTGGGGTTTCAAGAAGATTTGGTGCGAGACTTTGAAAATTTTAGACTCGATATTTTAATTTTACCTGAAGATGACTTACCAAGCGTGGGCGAGAAACTCCTGCTCGCAGAAGAGAAGATCACCTTGGTTTATCCCGATGATCCAAGCTTTAAACTGCACAATGACATTGGTCTTGACGAGCTCGTCTCTTATCCAACCATTCTCTTTGAACAAGAGGATCATCTCTTTTTAAAGTGGTGTCGCGAGCGCTTTGGTCGCACTCCCGATCGCCCGAATGTACGCTATATTGTGAACTCTCACGGCAATATGCTCCAGGCAGTAAAAGAAGGGCTAGGGCTGGCGGTGGTTCCTAATCACGTCTTTAATCGTTCTTATTATCGCCATTCAGTGAAAACACTTGGGGAAAATGCAGAAGTTTCAAACGGTAACTTCTATGTCGTCTTTCATAAAGATTCTAGGGAGCTCACGCGCATTGATAAGACGATTGAGCGCCTCACAAGTGCGGCCAATCCTTTCTCGCTCGCTGGTAGAGATGGACCTGTTGAATAAGTTTCCTCTCACCGAGCTCGCTGCTCGCTTTCCCAGCGACTTTAAAGAAGTCCTAGAGCTCCTTCATCAGTGTGAGCTTGAACTCATGATTGTGGGAGGATTTAGTCGAGATTATTTTTCTACTGGCAAGCTCTCTCATGATATCGATGCTGAACTCCGACCTGCCGCTACAATTTCAAGGGGAGACCTGGAGACCTTCAATCGCTCGCTCGATAAATTTAAGCGTTTGATGGCCAGGCAGTCGCGACCTCTCATGGAGGCCGGTGTTGGGGTTTATAAAACTCAGATGGGTGAATTTGATCTCGAGTTTTCTATCCCAAGGACTGAAATTTTTAGAGCAGGTGAGTGGGGTCATAGTAATTTTGATGTCCACTTTGATCCCTTCTTGAGCGATGAGCGCGCTTTTATCCGCCGGGACTTTACCCTCAATTCTATTGGTATTCGACTCCTTGCCACCGGGCCCAAACTCGTTGACCCCTATGGTGGGCTCAAAGACCTGGAGGCTCGCGTTTTGCGTCCGGTAAGTACGACCTTCCACCTAGATCCTGTTCGAGCATTAAGGGCGATTCGCTTTCATCTCACTCTGGATTTAAGTGTTTCGCCTCAACTTGAAGCTGAACTTCAAAAAGCAAACTTCTCTGAGCTCACTGCTCACTACATTGCTCTTGAATCTAAAAAGGCGGGAATTTTTCTCTTTCTGGCGACTTTTAAGCAATGGGCCCAAAAATATCAATGGGAGTACCCGGCAAGCTTAAAGCCTCTCTCGGGCCTCGATTTTAAAAGTGTCGACAACTCAGACCATCAAGATCCCTTTCATCTTTATGTGATTCTCGCAAGTCTAGGGGCCAATGAATCCCAGTTAATTAGTTTTGCCTTGATTTACGGATTGAAGCAAAAGGAAATTAAACAAGCCTTAAGGTTGATTGCTTCGCTATCTGAAGATTCCCCAAGTTTTGCGCCGAAGTCTCAGGAGCGGCAAAAGCTTGCCACTTTTAACGAGCACTGGCGCGGACCTATTAAGCAAGATCTTTTAGTTAAGCTCTGTGGTCTCATCTGATCACTCTGGTCGGACAAGTGCAAAAAAGAGGAAAACTTTGGCCCTAAATAAGCACTAGTGGAATTGGTTAACATTTTTTGGCACAATTGAGTTAAGGAGCATGGATGCCGCTCTGTATGGGCTTTTTGAGCACGGAGGAAAATAATGACTAACTCAAATGTCGACATCCACTCAATCATTGCGGGACACCGGCGCAAGGAAAGCAAAATTAAGTCTGGTGAAGGTACCAGTTCAGATAATCACTATGATCCAGGGGCGACCCTGGTAGAGATTCCCGATATTTTTTTTGAAGATATTTTGATTCGCTACAAGCTCAACCGCATCGAAATGATGGTTCTTATGTATCTTTACCGACATGTTTGGTGTCGACCGAATCTCTACCGCATTCATGGACTCTCGCAAGTGCTCTCTCACTCAGAGATGTCAGCGCACATGCATATTACATTGGATGAGATTTATCATTCTTTACGAAAACTTGAGGAACTGGGCTTTATTGAAACGATCCGATCTGGTCAGTATTTTGTAAGACGCTACTTTACCGAGGAATATGACGAGAAATTTGGGCAGAATTACGACGACTTCGATATTTAGATATCTTACTTTTAAGTAGTTTCCTTGTTTTGGGGTTAAGGTGCTAAAATTAGATTATGACAGCAAAAGGCCATCTTATTTTATATATTGGCGCCGACGAGGGATACTTTAGAGGCCTAGGGCCTCGCTTTCAAGCAATGCTCCCCGGTGCCGACTTAACCTTTAAGGCCCTACCCGCCGCCACTAATGCCAGTGCTGTTTCAAAATACTTTCTTCAAATTTTGGCGCAAAATCCATCCATCATCTACATTGATTTTTCAACCTATCTCGATGAGCACACCCGCTTGGCGCTACTCGTTCGCCGAGACAACTCCACCAGTGACATTCCCATTGTGGGGCTTGTAGAGCATCACAAGTTTGCCCGCTCATGCCGCGCCTCTGGGGTGCAGTTTGTTCATATTAAATGCGGAGAGTTTCACGACGTCGTCTATGACCCTTGCTACCTGGCCTTTCCTGGCAAGGTTAAGCCTGGTGCTTTTGCTCGCGCGCGCGCCAATATTGGCGTTGATCTCATTGAAGATTTTAGAGTGGGTTATCTCACTAAAGATTATATGCATGTGGAGGGAAATCTTCGTCTGAATAAGGGTGATCGCATCACACTAGGTTCTAGTATCCCAAGTGATATGCTGCCTTCTAAAAACTTTGTCGTAAGAGAAGTCTCTACTCGCAATCTCTACTATGATTACCGCTATGGGACTGACCTCAACTATCTCTATCTCGATCCACCAGAATTTAATGAATCAGAGATCGCCGATGGTCTGGGTGAAGAAGATGAGGCCAAGAGAGCAAAACTCATTAAAGAGGCCAAGCAAAAACACCGCGAGGCTCAAATTGAATTTGAGTCTAAGCTCAAGCGTACAATTAAAAAATTTAATAGCTGGATTGATGACAACACAGATCGTTCGCTACCCAAAGAAACAAAAATTCTGATTGTCGATCCGGTGATGGATCTTTTAAAAGATAATGAGAAACGACTTGACGCTTTTCCTTATACGATCCGCTTCCAAACGATTTTGTCTGAAGAGCTCAATGAAATTGAGCGCACGCTCCCCAATATTCTCGCTCTTCATTTTTATGATAGTAGACCTGTGGCCGCTCTGGACGCTAGAAAGACGCAAATGGACCTCCTTGAATATGAAAAAGAGCGTGAGGAATTAATTAACTCTCTCGAAGATGAGGCGATTGCAACTTTGGGGAGAGTCTTTAAAAAGATTGCCTCGCTTTCTGACTACGCACCCATTGTGACTATCTTTGGTTGTGAATCTTATACTTCTAAAGCTTTTCAGGAATCTTTTAAGTATCCTCTCATCATTACGCATAAGCATAGCTTCAATCTTGAAATGGTCATTGAGATGGCCGAACTCTTTGAGCGCAAACAAAAAGAGAAGTTTACGCGCACGACTGAGGCCAAAATCCTAGAGCTGAGAAAGCAAGACCCCATTAAAAATGGCAGGCTCACGCTCTCGGACTTTATTGAAAAGAGATATTATATCTCAAAAAGTAGCGACCTCTCCTTTGCTTCATACTCTCGCCCAGTGACCTTAGAGACTCTCACTGAGAGTGAGCTGACCTTAGTCTGTGAAGAAGAGCTAACTCTTGGGGTCTATCGCTTTGAAAAGCCTATTTCGATTTCACTCACTCTAGTGAACTTTCCCGATGGCAAGGTTTTTGAGAGCTCGGGGGGCGCTCTCAAACGCTACCGGGCACTCATTCACTGTGCTGGTGAAGAGGAGAAGAAGGAGCTGCGAAGATTTGTGAATGAGGTCTTTAGTGCGCCCAAAAAAGAGCGCGAAACCAAAGAAAAAGAAGCCTTTGATGTGCTCAACGCCCAGGTTCTGGCCCACCGAGAGCTCGAAGAGAAAAAGCAAAAAGAGGCCCACGCCAAAGAACTTGCCGAGAAATTATCCAAGAAGAAAATCAACTAGTTATCCTCTTTGTCTCACTTTTATCGGCCTTTTTTAGCTAGGGTTGTCTCTAGGTTTATGGTAGAGAATTGCCATGAAAACTGACCAAGAATTGAGTGCTTTGAATCGATTTGATTCTGAAAAATCAGCTAAACTTGAAGATTTAAAAAAAGAGCTAGAGCAGGCCGCAAGTGAGCTCTCTAGGCATCCCGTCTATCAGCGGCTAGTGGACCTAGGGGCCCTACATACTTTTATGAAGTACCACGTGTATGCGGTCTGGGATTTTATGAGTCTTTTAAAATCCCTGCAACGTGAGGTCACTTGCGTCGATTTGCCATGGAGGCCATCGAAGTATTCAAAAAGCCTCGTTCGCTTGATCAATGAAATTGTGCTCGGAGAAGAAAGTGACCTAGGTCCTGATGGACTTCCTTGCGATCACTTTAGTCTCTATCTGCGCGCTATGGAAGAGGTAGGACTTGAAACTTCGCTGGTAATTGAGCGCACTTCAACTCTAAATTTTGAAGGTCTTCCCACTGAGGTGAGAGAGTTTGTGAGCTATAATCTAGAGCTCGCCATCTCTGGTGGGGCCCACGAGGTATGCGCCGCCTTTTTCTTTGGTCGTGAAAATATCATCCCCGATCTCTTTAGACCTGCCCTTGAAGTGGTAAGTCAGTCTATAGGTCAGTGTGGGTCTTTTAAATTTTATTTAGATCGCCACATTGAACTCGATGGTGATGAGCACGGACCACTGGCGCACAGTTGCCTGATGGAAATAGTCGGCAATAATGAGCAAAAGCTTCGAGAGGCTTATCTAGTGGGGCTTCATTCGCTCAGGCTGCGAAAGAAATTATGGGATGGTGCTCTAAAGTCTATAGATGGTAGAGCGAGCGTCTCACTATAAGTCCAATCTTTTCTTACAGCTCGCGACGGCCGCGCCCTCTTTGATTACACTCAAGTGATATTGTCATAGTGATTTTCAGGGAGGAAACGTCATGAGACCAATTGCTCTATTATTAGTGCTTCTATCTTTCACTTTTACCTTTAATGCTCACAGTTCACTTGCCTCGTTTAACGAGCGCTTTGAAATCATCAAAAAAGATGGCAAGACGGTTGGTATCCGCGACCGCAGTATGCCGCTCTCATTTTCGATCAGGCCTTATATTGAGTTTATTAAGGATTCAATCCTTGAAGAGCAGGCCTTGATGGCCAGCAAGTCAGATTACCGCGAAGAAGTGCGTGCTATTTTAGGCGAAGATTTAGATTTAAAGGATGAAAAGAGTTCGATGCTCTTGGATACATTACTAGAGTCTATCGGCAGCCTTGGCAGTTATGATGTTGAAGGGACTTTTAATGCTCCTATCTTTCAAAATTACATCTCTCAAGTTGAACTTAAAATGGAAGAGGCGCTTATGTCGCTTGATCCAACTATGATTGCTCGTCTTGATGATCCAAAGTTCTTCTACAACCGCGCTGTGACTTATCAAGTTGTGAAGTGGGGACTTGACCTTGCTAAGAAAACTTTCTCAACCATTCCGCTTCTTAATACTGCCAGCTATGTTCTTGTTGAAGTTGAGCGCATGATTAGAAATCGTCGCACTTTTCACCAGAATATGCTCATGCACTATTTTGAGCGCTATGAAGCCAAGGAGCTTGGACTTACTAAAGAAGAAGTTGATCTTGCATGGTCTTCAATCTATGAGTCGCGCATTCCATGGTTTGCCAAGTGGGAATCTAATAATGCCCAGGCCCGTTGGGATCGTTACGGGACTGATAATTTCTATGCCGGCTTTAGAACTGCCAGTTCACGCCTTAGAAGTTATAGAGGTGACTACCAAGTTCTCGGTGAGCGCGTAAACTATGCCTTCCAAGAAGTTGAAGTGGATGGCGCCAGACAGATTGTAAACCTCGTTGATAGTTCTGATATGTTTAACTCACGCCCGGCCCTGGCCTACGATTACTCGGCCCCCAATAAGGTGGCGAGAAAGAGAATGGTGCTGCAGCTTGCCGGACTTGGAATCTCTTTCATTAGCATTCCACAATTCTTAAAAGATCTTGGTGAGACCTATCTTAAATCTCACTATGAAACTCAAAAGCTCACCGAAGGGGCGCTCTTTGGTTTCTTTGAGGCTTCTGGAGATCGCTTAATGCAAGAAGAGATCGTACGCCAATATCAAAATCCATTTGATATTATGCTTTTGCTCTAATTGTTTTCCAAAATTGATTTGACCCAAAGGCCCACTTAAGAGTGGGCCTCTTTGTTTTTAGAAGAAGAAAAGTTTGGCAGTTCACACACAATAATGAGAACGCTTTGAGCGAGCATAAATGAGCCCAAGAAGATGGCGCCACCTTCGCTAAACCCATAACTATGAAGTCCGGTGGCCAAGATGTAATTTACTCCAAACCAGGCCATCATCACTGACATAAAAGCGGCCGCAGTCAAAGGGACAAAGCGGCGAGTGGGAATCCAATTGGTGTAGCGGCCATGCAAAATTGCCATGTAGAGACAGAAGGCAATGAGTGACCAAGTTTCCTTCGGATCCCAGCCCCAAAAGCGGCCCCAGGAGTAGTCGGCCCAGACACCACCGAGAATAATGCCCGCTCCCAGCATCACCGTGCCCCACTTAAGACAGGTGTAGATCACATCACTGTAGTAGCGCTCGTCGGCCCCGGCCATGCCGTAAAAGCGACGCTTAATCATTACGGTGTTGGCCAGCACCCAAGCCAGCGCAAGGGCGCCGTAGGAGACGATAATAGTGGTGACGTGAGTTGAGAGCCAGAAATTATCACGAAGTACGGGCACTAAAGGTCCAATAGAACTTGAGAGCATGCCACCGGCAAAATTCTGCATCATGAGTGTACACAGGGTATAGAAAAGCCCTGCATAGAGATACATCTTTTCTTGTCTGAGGTGTCCAATAATCAAGGCCAGGATGAGGGCGCCAAATCCACTAAAGAGCACTGTCTCATACATATTGGTGACCGGAGCGCGGCCCGAGATAATAATGCGAAGAGTGATATAGGTGAGTTGGTTGGCAACTAAAAGCGCGGTGAGCGCGAGAGCGAACTTTGGATTTTTAAACGCCCGTAGGGCGCCCAAGGCCAGCAGCGAGAGAATGAGGCCGATAATAGGAAAGCGCATTTTGGCATAAGTGAGCTCAAGCAGATAATCATCTCCGTGAGTTTTGAGATAATTTTCCTTCGTGGCCCGGAGCGTATCTTTAAAGGGAGTTGCACTCTCACTGGCCCGCTTCATCACGCGCTCTTCTGTGAGGTAGCTCGCCACTGGCGTCCAGTGGACCTCGGTGGCGCTTCCCTCTTCGGCCACCATCCAATTGCCCCCTTGGATGATATTTTGATAGAGCGATAAGCGCGACACGAGCTTTTGCAGATCCTTTTGATAGGAGGATTCTGGGGGCGCTAGGCGCATCTGCGCTCGTAGGTCAGAGGCCAATTCAAGCGCTTCATTATATGGCATGCTCTTAGGCCCATTAGTGAGGCCTAAATACTCTTGAGTCTGAACGTGCTCGATAGGCACTTGCATATTAATGGTCTTTGGTAGCCCCAGTGACTGCATCGAGAGCAGACAGTAGGCAACCACCGCTGAGTGGCCGTCAACTTTACTCGAGCCTGAGAGATATTTCATCGTCTCACCGGCGTGTACATAAAGCGGCTTAACGCGACCATTTTGAAGAATCGGCAGGTCTTCTAAACCTTGGTTACAAAAGTAGGGGGCCTGGGCCGTTTCATTTGCGCTCACCTCAGTAGTGAGCAGTGAACTAGCGAGTACCAAGAGCGTAAGTAGAATATTTTTCATAAGCTAAGTCCTAAGAGTCTCACGCTTTTTAAAGCGCGAGCGATTGAGAAAATAGTGCCAGATGGCGCCTAGAACAACGAGTAAGGATCCAAAGTACTTGAGGGCCCTTCCCTGATCGACGTTGGCCGAGAGGGTAGAGGCGTAAGCTCCATTTTGTAGCGGGGTATAGCTGGCCTGATAAAAAGTGAAGCCAGCAAACTTAAGAGGATTATTCATAAAGATATGATGATTTTCTGGCCCGTCTTTAGTGAAGAGCTTCACAAATGATTCGTAGCTGGCCGGATTGTTGGTGCCGGGGTCGGTGTCCATCTTAAAGCGCGTGAGCACAAACTCAAAAGGCAGGGTGAGGCTCTCCTTGCCAATTTCGATCTGAACCCTTCTGGCATCAATCATGAGCCCTAGAGGTTGAGTGTCTGTTACCCAGTAGGTCTCCCCTCTAACTGTAACTTCGAGCGCTTTAGCAGCACCCTTAATAAGTGCGCCATTTTTTTGAATGGGCAGAGTATAATAGGGAACTTTTACGGGGTACTTAGTGCTGGAGTGATTGGAGAGGGTTAGTTCAAAGCCCATCCACGGCAAATTGATCTTACTGCCAATATCGGCAAAATTTTGTGAAGTCCACTGTCCCAAGTCTTTATCAAAGTAAGTCGCCGTCTTTCCAAAGAGAAAGAGATGGGGCTTTTCTTCAAAGAGAGATTTTGAAAAGACGCGGTAGCGATGACCAGTCATGACCTTAAATTCAGAGTCCATCGGCCAGGGCGAGACGTCGGGAAAGAAGGCGAGGGCAACGTCATTTTCTTTGAGTACAAAAAAGCGATTCCCCTGCGAGGTTTTTTGAATGTCCAGTTTTAAATCTTCAAGGGTTTGACAGCGATTTTCGGTACTGTCCCAAATGATCACTCGACTCTCATTATTAAGTGCAAAGCAAGGGGCGAGGGCCGTCGGGAGGTAGTTGATGTTGAGTAGACCCATGGACAGGCTCGACTCGAAATCAATAGCATCTGGATGCAAGCTCAAAGTGAACTTCTGGGTCACGTTTGGGTTTGAAATAATATATTCACTCGAGATGCGTTGCTCACCTTCAGTTGGCAGATTTGATTCCCGCCATTCTTGCGTAAATTCGGCGTAGGGATAGTAGCGGCCAAAGGTGAGTTCCTCGTAGGATTCATCGATGCTCGTTTCAAATGCGGTGTAGGGAAGTTTCTTGGTCACGACCTTATCTTCCCCGGGAAAGCGAATGCGAAGTAGGTCATCGTTGAGGATAATCGTGCGCGCCGGCTCGTTGGGAAAGAGTTGAATGGCGCCATCTACCCCGGCGTACCAGGTGATGAAAGCCCCGATCCAAATAATCACCAGCCCAGTGTGAATAGTGTAGAAGCCCTTGAGTCTCTTCTTTGGAGGCAGTCGTAAAAAGACTGCAAAGACGATGGAGATCAACATGAGAAATTGCAGAAACATAAAGGGAGCGCGCTTATAGACCAGTCGCGAGGCGAAGTCTGTTCCGTAGTAGCTCTCCATAAAAGTTCCCAGCACCATCATGGCCGAAAACAGGAGGATGAGGATGACGGCGAATTTTAGACCACCCAGGGTTTTTTCAAGACGCTGATAGAAGCCTTTTTGGGCTTTGGTTTGATTGGACGAATCTTCTTTCATCGAAGTTCTGGCCCCCTAAAATTTTTTGCTTTTGTACCCAGAACTCTTATCACACGAGGTGGGGGCCCGCAATCTTAACAGGAGCAGTATCAGCGAAATATAGTTTAATTATCAAGGAGATACTGCTCTGAGTCTTCATCGAATCTTCAGATCGTCTGACTAAAGCGATCTCCTTGGGCCAGATGGTGATCAAGTTCCATACAGATATTTCGCAAAAAAGGAGTGCCCGCGGGAAGAACTTCAAGGACATCCTGCTCGAGCTGGAGGATCCCATCTTCTGAAAAAGCATTCAGGCGCGCGCGTAGTTCGCGCTTTTTTTCGCGCTCCAGATTTTCTAGCAACGGCTTGAGTTCAGTGCGCCCCTGGCACATGATCTGCGAGATTATCTTGGCCACCTGGAGATCCTGGGCGCTAAGTTGATGGCCGTGAACAATGGGAAGTTCACCCGCCTCTAAGCACTGATAGTAGCGCTCGATATCCTTTTCATTTTGAGCGTAGGCCGATTGCGTGTTGCTAATTGAGCTGGCGCCAAGGCCTAGCAGTACGTCTGACTTTTGAGTGGTGTAGCCCATGAAGTTTCGCTGCAGTTCTCCAGCGCGGCTGGCGCGGTAGAGCGCGCTGTCGGTTTTTGCAAAGTGATCAAGCCCAATATCTTCATAGCCAAAAGACTGCAGGAGCTCTTTACTGTGCAGATAGAGTGCGAGTTTTTGGGCCCCGGCCGGGAGACCATACTTTTCAAGCGACTTTTGCGCTTTAGAGCGCCAGGGCACGTGGGCATAGCCATAGAGGGCAATCGTGTCCGGGCCCAGCAGCGCTACTTTCTTGATCGTCTCTTCAATCGTCTTCTTACTTTGCAGGGGCAGGCCGTAGATTAAGTCGAAATTAAACTCAATCTTACTACCTGCAGGTGCTTGGTCTTTAATGCACTCAACGAGAGATTGAGTGAGTTCAAAGCTTTGAATGCGATTAATGGCCTTTTGTACACTGGGGTCAAAGTCTTGAATGCCTAGACTAAAGCGATTAAGCCCAAAGCGGGTGAGAACACTGATTTGCTCGGGTGTGGTGACCCTGGGGTCAATCTCGATGGAAGCGTGCTCGAGTGAATCACTTTTCTCAAGCAGGGTGCTTAAGAGTTTTTCTAGCCCTGCGCTTTTTAAAAATGTTGGAGTCCCGCCACCAAAGTGGATGGATTTAATTTTAAGTCCTGGTGCCTTTGTCTGGTAGAGCGACCACTCTTTAATTAAGGCGTCAATGTAGCGATCGCCCTTTTCTTTGTCGCGCGTGATTGTGCGCGTGCATCCACAATAGGTGCATAGCGATTCACAGTAGGGAACGTGAATATAGAGGTCAACTTCCCCGCAAGACTTGGTGAGTGCTTGAAGCCAGGCCTGAGTCGTGATTCCTTGCCAGTGGGGATAGGCGGGATAACTGGTGTAGCGCGGTCCGGGGCGATTGTACTTGGTAATAAGAGCTGGCAGTGATGTATCCTTCATAGGAGCATCTTAGCCTTTTTATGTTAGCGCTCTGAATGATCTAAATCAGTTTTTTTAAGATTAATCATCGCTCTATTTAAGTAGCTTAAAGGCGATAAAAACAAGTCCGTAGAGAATGGGTTGATGGAGCATGTAGATTTTGAGACTTTCTTTTCCCATCCAAATAAAGGGCCCAAACACTCGTGTTTTTAAGAGCGGTCTTAAAAATTTCTCACACCACATGAGTAGGCCACTCTCTTCAAAGAGAATCCCCAGGGTCACTATGCCAAACCAGGGCAGAGCGGGGATATAATCCATCGAGGGGTGATCCATTCTGATCCACGGCCAAGTATAGTCGAAGGCAAAGACGGGGATCCAAAGTACCAGCGTGATTGCGGCCGATGAGAGCATGCGCCACATTTTCGGAAGCAGTAAAATAGGCCAGGCCATCAAAGAGCAAAGGGCAATGCAGTGGAGGGTGCCAAAGTAGATCCAACTGGGGCGAAAGGCAAAATAGGTAAAGAGGCTAATGAGTAGGGCCAGGGAGCCCAATTTGAAGAAGCGCTTGAGCATGCGCCGAGGGCCGAGCAGGGATCGGTCTTTAACCACCGCTAGCGAACAACCAACGGCCAGCAAAAAGAGAAAGACAATCACTCGGGGAAAGAGCCACCAAAAATAGTCTCTGGTGAAGTCAATATCAGCAAAGCCAAAGACCTGCAGGTCAAAGGAGAAATGAAAAATAATCATCAGGGCCACGGCCAGGGCCCGCAAGGCATCGAGGCTATAGAGGCGCTTTTCTGCAAGATGTAGAGGTTGAGTCATCACTAAATAGTAGGACTAAACTCGTCTTCTTAAAAGTCTTTTAGTCCGCTAGGGCCAAAAAGCATTTTGACAATTAAGGCGCTGAAGTCGATCGTAGTAGAAAAGATTATTTGCCGCTGGAGTGGCCCTTTATGTTAAAAAAACTGGTCAAATATGCCCTTGTCACCACTTTTGCTATCGTTCTGAGTGGTGGTGGTTATCTCTATTATCGCTTAAAGCGCTCAATCCCCGCTTACGAGGGAGAACTCACCCTCGATATCCTAAGTGCTCCCGTTCGCGTTGAGCACGACGACTTTGGAATTCCCCACATCAAGGCCAGTAGTGAACTCGATGCCAGAAAAGCCCTGGGCTATCTCATGGCGCGCGAGCGTCTCTTTCAAATGGATATTTACCGCCTCATTTCTAAAGGAGAATTGGCCAAGGTCGTGGGCCCAGACGCCTTGATACTGGATAAACTCTACCGCACCTTGGGTATGCGCCGAGTGAGCGAGCGCTGGATTAAAGAGGGCGCCTTAGGTGAAGCTGCGCTCACCCAGCTCAATGCTTTTTTTGCAGGGGTAAATGCCTTTGCTTCAGAGGGAAATTTGCCCTTTGAGTATCTACTTTTAGGACGTACACCCGAGCGCTTTGGGCCAGTGGATGCGCTCTCCTTTATTGGTTATATGGCCTACTCATTTAATGTGCCCGCCCGGCAAGATCTCTTGCTCACGCAACTTGAAGGCAAATTTGGGGTGAGTGCTGTCAATACCCTCAGAGGCGAGCCCGCTCGCGTACGCCAGATGACGGCCGGTGTAGATGCCTCTCGCTTGGGCCCAGATCTCACTAAGAATTTAGTGGCCATGGAGAGTCTCTTTGATCGCTTTGGGCGCATTGAGGGCTCCAACGCCTGGGTTTTAAGTGGTAAGCGCAGTGAGAGCGGTTTTCCCATTCTCGCCAGTGATCCACATATCTCCTTTACGCTGCCCAATTTATGGTTTGAGGCGCACTTGGAATTTGATCGCCAGGGTGAGCGCGTCTCTGAGTACGGACATTTTCTGCCCTTAATTGGGGTTCCGGTCATGGCCCACAATGAGCGCTATGGTTGGGGTCTTACCATGTCTTTTATCGATGACATGGACTTCTACCAAGAAAAATTCAATGAAGCGCGCGATCAGGTGCTCTACCGCGGAGAGTGGACCAAGGTCACCGCCATGAAAGAAGTCATTGAGGTCAAAGGGGGGCCAGCGGTTGAGCTCGAGATTCTTGAAACCCCCCACGGCCCATTGGTCGACAGTGTCTTTGATACAAAAGATGTTTCGGTGTGGTGGGCCTTCACTCAAACGGACAATCGCGCGATCACCGCTTTTTTTGAAATGGGACGCGCCAAAAATTATGAAGAGTTTGCCCAGGCCGTCTCCCTCGGGGGTGGACCGGGGATGAATGTGCTCTACGCCGATCGCGATGGTCACATCGGACACTGGATGTTTGGTCAAATTCCATTGCGCCCACATGGTAATCGCGGGGACTTCTTGCAGCGAGGTGACGATGGCAGTAGTGAGTTTTTAGGCAAATTGCCTTTTGCCGCCAAGCCTCATCAGGTGGACCCACCGACGGGAATTATTGTCTCGGCCAACCAGCGCCCACCCGGCTCGGACCCGAGCATTGTGGGCGACTATCAGTCTCCCGATCGCTACAACACGATTTCAGCGGCGCTGGCGCAAAAAGAGCGATGGAATATTGATGAGCTCACTCACGTGCAGACCCTGGCCTACAATCTCTCAGAAGACTGGAAGCGCAAACTTCTCATTAGTGACCTTAAAAGAAGTGGCAAAAAGCTCGCTCATCCCGAGCTCTTAAGCGAGCTTGAAGCTTGGGATGGCCTGAGTCATGCCCACGCGCGCGCGCCTTTGCTCTACCACCACTGGCTCTACGTTGTTCAGCGCCTCTTACTAGATGAGCTCGACGATAAGGAGTTCTTGGGCTTTTGCCGCCTAAACGCCGAGATGAAGGCGCTGTCGCGACTCCTTGAGAGTGAGGAGGATTCCTGGTGGGATCTCAAAGAAAGTCAGGACCAGGTGGAGCGTCGCCAAGATGTGGTCGCCCTGGCCTGGTTTAAGATGATCGAGGAACTCAAAGATGAATTGGGCGACAATCCCGAGAACTGGCGCTGGGGAGAGATGCATGGGCTACCTTTTGTGCACCCCTTGGGAGTGAAGGGTGTGCTTTCAAAGATTCTCACCTATGGCCCTTACCCGGCTTCAGGCGCCTTTAATAATGTTAATAATTTGCGCCGGATTGGCTGCTCAGAAGGTCATATTATCCGCGCCGGGCCTTCGACCAGAAGGCTCATTGACTTTAAAGATGCTAGCCTCTCAAAGGGAGTGCTCCCGCTTGGCAACTCTGGTCACCTGCTCGGGACGCATTTTAAAGATCAG
Source organism: Bacteriovoracaceae bacterium (assembly GCA_048264885.1). Taxonomy (GTDB): domain Bacteria; phylum Bdellovibrionota; class Bacteriovoracia; order Bacteriovoracales; family Bacteriovoracaceae; genus JBLWXV01. The sequence continues at coordinate 42,435 of JBLXCO010000005.1, read as the reverse complement.
CTGCCACTCTACCTTAAAGGTGAGTATCGCGAGCAGCAGATGAACTTCAAGAGTGATAGGCGAGTGTTGAACCTTCTGCCTGGCAAATGAGAACTGGCCCTAGGGCGGTGAGCTCAAACTCACCGCTGGCCACATTTGAGATTCCAAGACTTGAAAGGGCGCCAAAGGGCCTAGGTGGGTCTACCGGAAATTTAATCGCCCCGCTCAAGCGAATTCCCTTGTTTTCGATTGTAAACAGCGAAAAGGTCCCATGCCCACTCAGACGGTGGGTGCCAGCAGGTAGCAAGAATGAATGCTGATCCCAGTAGATGATGGGGCATTTGGAGACCTTTAAAAAGCTCATGGCCTCACCCATCACCGCCCATTCGTGTTCGCGACGACCTCCGCTAAAGCCAATGAGCTTAATAGGCAAGGGGAGTTCTTCGAGTAACTCAAGTGCGAGGGCGAGGTCACTCTTGTCTTTATCCTCTGGATAGCGCACATCGAGCGCCTCTAGGCGACTCTTGGCGGAGTCTCCGTCACCCAAGCTCAAAGCGCGCTTGGCGGGGTAGAGTTCTTTAAAATCGAGGCCGCCATCAATATAGAGACAGGGCCAATTTTCAAGATTAGATTGGATGGGTTCTGACAGCGCGAGTGGTCCCACTAATTTTACGCCAGGGAGTGTCGTGACCTCTTGGGTAAGAAACGCCAAAAATGAATTTAATTTCTGATTGTGTAGTAGGTTTGAATGTTCCATCAATTCCATCCTAGCCAGATCTCGCTGGCTTCGCAAAGACTAAAAAAGCTCAAGTCCAAGGCGGCTTTTGAGGTCGCCTCCCACCCTAAATGCGGCTTTGATTTAGAGCTAGTCACCCAGAAGAAGCGCTTCATGGACCTTAAGATTTCTGTCTCTCCTGAGCTGGAGCAGGACGATTTTCTCTTGGGCTTCTTTCTGGCCGAGCGCGAACTCATGCGTGGCAGGCAATTACTTGAGCTCACCACCCTCTCATTTCGTGAGTGGGAGAGCTTCTTTAGGGATCTCAATCACCAATTATGTGTGAGTGAAGGAGAGTTTCTTCGCTGTGAAAAGTTACACGAGGAGCTCATGAATGCACTTGTAGAGGAAATTTTTAACCATGCTTGGGAGCGCGCGACGACAGATCTGGGGCCCTTGCCCCAGGAGAAATGGATCGAAGCGCTGGCGTGGGTGAGCGAAGTACTCGAGAAGTTTTTTGACCACCTCAGTAGTGCTGATCGTGGTTTTGAGCTTCTCTCCTGGCGCTCAGAGGGCAATTTCCCCCAGGAGATGATCCTCACAATTGGGCACGCCCCTGGCTTAAAGCTCTCCCAAGCAGTGCTTGAGCGGATGAAAATCTTTCTTCAAAGGGCCTTGCCAGAGACAAAAGAGATCAAACTGGTTGCCGAGTAACTATCACCAAGGGTAAGATTTCCCTGAGAAGAAATCGAAATGAGTTAGGAGTCACATGTTTAAGTACCTCATGCCTATTGTTTTAGTCCTCTGTGTTCGCCCAGTAATCGCCCAAGACGCTGCTCGCGGACAAACTCTCTACAATACATGTATCCAGTGCCACGGTGAAAAGGGCGAGGGCAATCGCGAAATGCAAGCTCCACGCATTGGTGGCCAGCACTCTTGGTATATTGAAACCTCCATTAAAATGTTCAAGAGTGGTGAGCGCAAAAACCCAACGATGCTCCCCTTTATCAAGAATTTGAACGACACAGACATTGCTGATCTTGCGGCTTACGTGTCTACATTAGCTAATTAACTTCTTAATATTACAGAGCTTACCTGCGATCGCGCACGGGAGATGTCAATGGATCTGACGTTCAAAAGGGCCACCAAGGAAAAAGACTTCAAGGCTATTTTCGATTACAACATCGATGCCTTTAGCGACACTCCCGACTTCAATTGGACCTTTGATGAAATTAAAAAAGAGGTCAAAGAAGGCTGGGAGCTCTACGGGGTTTATGCCGAAGGTGAGGTCGTAGCCGCACTTTTTCTGCGTGAAGAAGATGGGGGCCTCATGTCCAAGAATACCGCTATCAAGATCATGCACCAGGGAAGCGGTTATTCCCACCAAATCAAGGAATTTATCGAAGGAGAGGCCAGAGATCGTGGTCTAGAGCGTGTCCTTCACTACTGTCGCATCGATAATTTCCGCATGTACTCTCTTAACGAGTCCCATGGATATAAGAAATCGGCAAAGAAGATCGATGACGGTCAAGTCGTAGAATGGGTTAAGGAATTGCATTAGTGATGACGATAGGTTTATCGTAAATACTGAGAAATAATTTTTTTTAAAAATATTAACGAAGTTTTATTTTACGGCCTGACAAAAATAGAAAATTTCATTCATAATTTTCTTGTAACCTAAATGGAGGACACCATGGCTAAGAAAGCAACAAAAAAGGCAACTGCTAAGAAAGCTGCCAAGAAGACAACGAAGAAAGTAGCTAAGAAAGCTACGAAAAAAGCTGCTCCTAAAAAAGCTGCTAAGAAAGCGACAAAAAAAGTAGCTAAGAAAGCTGCTAAAAAAGCGACTGCTAAGAAAGCAACTAAGAAAGTAGCTGCTAAAAAAGCAACAGCTAAGAAAGCTACTAAGAAAGCTACTAAGAAAGCTGCTCCTAAGAAAGCAACAGCTAAAAAAGCTACTGCTAAGAAAGCGACCAAGAAAGCTGCTCCAAAAAAAGCCGCTAAGCCAGCTAAGAAAGCTACTAAAAGAAAGCCAAATGCTGCTTTTATGAAGCCACTTAAGCCTTCAGCTACTCTTGCTACAGTTATCGGTGCTAGCCCAGTTCCACGCACAGAAGCTGTTAAGAAAATTTGGGATTACATCAGAAAGCACAATCTTCAAAACCCAAAGAACAAGAGAAACATCCTTTCTGACGACAAACTTCGTCCACTTTTTGGCAAGGCCGAAATCACGATGTTTGAACTTGCCGGTATCCTCGGTAAGCACCTTAGCGAATAAGCCTAGGTTTAAACCTAAGTTTAAATGATAAGGAAGGGGCAAGTGATCTTGCCCCTTTTTTTTGTCTTTCATTACTTGATGGGGCGAAATTTCTTAAGCGCTGAGTGGCGCAAGAAGACCTCATCACTTAAAGTACCCTTCATGCGAGAGATCAAGATCAAGTCATCACAGTATCTGGTAGGGTTGCCGCGGGGATAATTTCCCTCGCCGCTGAGATAGCGATGGCACTCTTTGATATAGTAGTCGGTGTATTCAGGAAAATAGGTTAAAAAAGCTTCTGACAAGGTTCTGCGCAGGCGAACGTCAGGGCTTCCAAAGCTTTCATCGGGCGCTCTTGAATGGGCCTTGAGGCGCCCTAAAACCTGCGCTCGTCGCTCAGAGTCTGTGGCCAGCGACTTGAGGTTATTCCAGGCCAAGTTAAAGAGTTCACCTTGGGTTGGACCGCTGAGTAGATAGTAGGTGAGAAAGTAGTCGCGCTCTTGGGTTTGCAGCAGACCCAAGCTTCTTAAAATAAGGTAGATGGCGCTACTTCTGGGCAAATCCTGTGATGACGGATCAAGCTCTGTGCCAAGGGCCATGGGCTTTAGGCAGGCAACGGGTGCGAGCGCGCTCAAATCCAAGCTCGGTGCTTTGGGATTTTGCCGCAATTCATGCTGGGCTTTCTCGAGAGCAACTTCCCGCAAGATGGCCTGGATATCTTTTCTAGCGCAAAATTCGGCGGCAAACTCACCATGGGTGATTTGCCGGATGAGGGCCAATTTGAAGTCTTTGACGGCCGCTGGAGTAGTTGGGAATTTCTCCTTGAGCTTAGTCACTAGGAAGTGATCAAAATTGGGATTTGCTGCTGTTGTGGCCACGTACTTACGTGCGCGCGGCAAACACTTCTTCAGCGCCTCCGGGGCCTTATTGAGTTCAAAGCAATCACTGAGATAGGTCTTGGTGAAGTCCACGCGTTTAAGGGTGAAGTAGTCGTCCGCTTTGAGCACGGGCCAGCTAGCAATTGACTGAATGTGATCAAAGCTGAGTTCACTAATGGGCCTAAAACTTTGCGCTTCTTTAAGGGCGAGCAGCGCCATTTGGGAGACCATTTCACGCCAGCGCTTATCGCGCTCACTTGGTCTAATATCGTGGGCGTGGGCCAGGAATTCGCGGGTGTTATTTTCCTTTACGAGAACTTCGAGGTCGGCCATCTCATAGCCGCGAGCATCGCGCGCATGAAGATAAGCTGGACCCAGTAAAGGGCCTATCGCCAATGCAAATACCCGAAATAAAAGTCTCTTTTGACCCATAGTATAAGTCTAAGGGGCCAATGAATCTTCGTCAAACCAAAGGTTTAAAAACTCTATCTTAAAGGTTTAGTCAGTTTTGGCGATAAGGTAGCTGAAACCTAACAAACGGACGAAACTTGAAAGAGAAAATCTCTCTGAAAAGACGCAATCAAGGCGCGCTTGCGAGCGCTCTTATAAGATTGGGGGCCTTGGGCCTTGCGGCCCTTCTTAGTTGGCAGACTGTGGCCAGTGAAAGGGCCACGCCGCTTTGTAATGGTCTATCTGGACTACCCAAATTAAATCTTTCAATTGAATCCCTGCATTCCTGCTCTGATATTGATCCTGAAACTTTTGAGGAGCGTACTAAAGAGGGTTACTGCAAGTGCCAAGAAGAGGTCTTTAAGCTGGTCACCAGTGGCGCGCGACCTGCGGAGCTTGATCGCGAGCGCGCCTTTAGCCTCGCAAGTCACAATTTTAATGCCGGGTTTGAGTCGCAGATTCAGTTTTTTAATGAACTTGGAAACTTCGAGAGTCTCTATAGCCTTGAGGGGGGAGAGCAATTTAGCTGTCACTTGGGGCAAGAGATGAAGGCCGTGGCCGAGAGTTGTTCTAAGGCGCAGGCGCTGGATGGATATCTTTTAAAGGCACTGGGTGAATTTGATGCCGAAGCTCTAGGTCAAACCAAGAGTGATTCGGGCCCACTTGATCGCCTGTATTCGGTGCAGACGACCCACATGAATAAGCTCGCACAAAATAAGATTTTTCCTTGTATGAGCGCAAGTGAGGGGCCAAAGCTCATCTTTGCTATGTTTGAGCTCTTCTTTGAAAATTCAAAAGAATTTCTAATTGCTAATAAAGAAAAATTTATTTCTGCACCAACAATGACGCTGACCATGGCCTTTGGCGAGTCCATGGCCAATAATCCAGAGGCGCTCAACTACACTAAGGCCATTGGCACGCACCCCCTCATGAAGCTTTTGAGCGCCAGGCCTGAAACGGCGCAGATGATTGTGGACTGGATTGGTAAAAATCCAGATTCAAAGCTCTCTGAGATCTTTAATCCAACCTCCAGCCCGGAAATCTCACGCGCTCAAACTGACTATTTTCAGTCGCGCTGTAGTGAGAGCTTAAGACCCATTCGCGCCGGTGTGAAGGCGAGCGTGTGTGGTGAGGATGCATTTAAATTTGAAGAAATGAATCTCACTGACTTTGCCTATCTGGCCCATCCTCCCGTGGGGGCAGATGCGAACTCGATCATGAAGGCCGAAGCCTTTGCTCATCTTTACTGCACCCAAAAGCCGGCAACTGCTGGCGATGAGCGCTTTAGTATTTCCGCGCCCATTGATGCCAGTGACGCCGCAGAAGATGAAGGTGAGAATATGGACACCTTCACCATTGAGGATTCGGCCCGAGTTTGCCAGGCCTTCTGTGTGGAAGGCAGTGCTGGCGAAGGGGAGTGCCAGTTGCGTCCCTATGAAGAACTGGCACAACAGGCCCAGAGTGCGGAATGCCAAAAGTCAGAGTTGAGTTGCTTTGAAATTAAGGCCATGGTGCGTGTTCATGAGCGCGAGCAAGCGCGCAGATCTTTTCAACTGGCCAACACTCAAAATGGAGTTGTGCCCAGAAGTACTTTTACACGCATTTTGCTCGATCAAGGTGTCACCAATGAAGTGGTGACCAGGGCCAGTGCCCCAGTGTCGTCCTCGCGCGGCCGCAGCACTCAAAATAATGAAGAAACCCCGTTGCCAGCTCCTCTGGCCCAGACACCAGAGGCACCTCGAACAAAGGTATCAAAGGCAACTGAGTCTGCTGAAGACCAAGCATTTCAAGAGTCGCTTGACGCTCTCAATGCTTTTACCAAGAAAAAGCAAAATGAGATTGAGCTGGGCCCCGAGGCCCTGGCCGAACAGGCCCGTGCGCAGTCTAAGTCACCCACGAGTGAGCTTGTGGCCGATATTCAGGCCAGAAAGCGCGATGAAGAAATTAAAAAGCTCAGAAGCGCCATCTCGGATCTTGAGCAAATGGGTGGGCGCACCCGTGAGGACCTTAAAAGCTTAGAGGCCCCACCGATTCCCTATCGCAGAAATCAACAAGTGGGTGAAGATTTAGGTAGTGGAGATTTCTCTGAACTCACTCCAAGTCCGGCCTACGCCCAAAGACCTACAAATCATTTTAATTCTCCCTATGCTCAGAACTTTTTTCCAGGCCCTGAGCGCGAAGAGCCCGTGGTTGGACCCCATTCCGGCGCGTCCACCCCCGCAGCAATCGCTTCGCCAGTTGCTGGGGTGACTGGCGCAAGTGTTCCTGAGGCCCCTGCCCCGGCCATCGAAGCCGTGGCCAATTCCCGCGCCCCCGCCTCGGTTGGCAGCGCTAGTGCCGCCACTGAAAATGCAGGGGAGAGTGCCACGGTCAAACTGAGTTATCAGGCCAGCGAGCTCGATACCTTGAATCCCGATCAACTCGAGCGCGAAGGACTCGGTGACAAGCAAGAATTTTTGCTAGAAGTCGTGATGAGTAGCGGTGGAGTAAAGGTCTTGATTCCCGTTTATAAGCGCGTCGACAACACTGGCAAGGCGATGTGGGAGCCACAGATGACCTCCGCCAATCGCGATTATTTTGAACGCGTGTTAGAAATTCCTTTGTTTAAAGATTTTAAGCGCGAGCTACTTGAAAAGCACTTTTATCAATCCGCCTCAAACTAAAGCATTATCAATTATTTGCCCTCATTTTCCCCGCTCTAAATCGTAGACCCCTAGGGGTGGGTTCTGGTATGTTAGCTGCAGTTTATGAGGAGATAGCCGTATGCGTAATTTAAGACCCCTAGGTGGAGGCGAAGTGCCGCACTCAAGCCTACCAGCAGAGCATTTACCTTTTCTTTCAACTTTAAAAACCATTGCTATAAATAACGATCTTAAGGTCATCTTTGACAGTGACTTTACTTCACTGCTTTTGCGCGCTGAGGGCGAATTAGACCCAGCTGTAGAGAAGAAGCTGATTGCCTACTATGGCCTAAGTGATCAGGCCTACCGCGCTCAATTGGTGCTGAAGTCGACTTCTTTGTTAGTGGCCTTTTTTCCACAGCAAAAAAAAATTCGCATCGCTAGTGCCAGACTCTCAGATGAGTTGCTCTTAGTTGAGGGCGTTCTCTCTGATCGCGCCAGTAGTGAAGAGAGTGCGCTAAGAGATAATCCAAGCTTTCTCGCTTTTAAAGAGCACGCCGAGGAAATTGCCTCCCTTGAGCGCACGAACTTTCCCAGTGTCAGTGAGCGAGTGACTCGCCTTTATCATCTGCCTGATCTCACTCAGGAGCGATTTGTGCGCACTCGCAGCGCGGCCGATGCGTTGGTGGTGAAGCTGCTGGATCACCTCAATGAATATCGCCCCGTTCTCTTTGAGCGCTTTAGTGATTTTGGGCTCGGGCTCACCGCTCAATTTGCTCTGCTTCGCATTCACATGCTTAAGTTCTTGGCGATCCTGCCCTCACTTGATCACGATCAAACAGGAAGCGAGGTTAAGCGTCTGCTTTTAGAGTCAATGAGAAGACTGCTAAGCGATTCAAAGAAAGCGGCCCTACTGGGTAAAAAAGGTGATGAGCGCGCTCTTCCCAACTCAATTTACTATTCGGTGATGGCCGCCCACAGTCTGGCCAAGCTGGTGCCCGCAGCAGCTCTAGCGAGCGTGGTGCGCGCGAGTGTGCGCTTTATGGCCAAGCGCTTTATTGCCGGGGAGAGTATTGAGCTCGCCGATCAAGTTCTTAAAGAATTGATGAACTCGGGTCGCGACGCCACTCTCGATCAGCTCGGTGAGCTGGTGGTGAGTGAGAAGGAGGCCGACACTTATGAGGCGCGCGTGCTCGAACTCATTCGAGGACTAGGAGCGCATATTCCTAAAGGTAGTAAAAACACTGCCGGAATTTTACGCGCTCATGTGAGTATTAAAGTAAGTGCCCTTTGCTCAGACTTTAAACCAGAAGCCTTTGATTATACCTATGGACTCGTGGCCCCGCGCCTTAAGAATATTTTACTCGAGGCTAAAAGACATGAAGTCTTTATCAATATCGATGCCGAGCACTACCATTACCGCGACATTGTCTTTGAAATCTATTCAAAGCTTTTGCTTGAAACCTCAGAGCTCGCAGATTACCAGCAAACGGGGATCGTGGTTCAAGCCTATTTGCGTGATGCGAGCATTCACCTCGAAGAAATTGTCGAGCTGGCCCAAAAACGTGGCATGACCATGCCCGTGCGCCTGGTGAAAGGGGCTTATTGGGACGCCGAAACCGTTGAGGCCCGGGCCCATGGACACTTAGCTCCTGAGTTTCTCAATAAAGAAGAAACAGATATTCACTTTAGACAACTCATTGTGAAAATCTTTGAGAGCTCACCCCATCTTCAGCTGGGGCTCGCCTCCCACAATTTTAGCGACCACTGCTTTGCCGAAGCACTGCGGACCGAGCACTTTAAGGATCTTCCTGAGATTGAGCACCAGTGTCTGCACATGACCTATGAGGCGCTCTCAACGGCCTTAGCGAAAATGGGCTGGGCCGTGCGCAACTACGTTCCTGTGGGAAGTCTCCTCGTGGGAATGGCCTATCTCGTGCGCCGGATTATGGAAAACAGCTCACAAGTGGGTGTGCTCACCATTATGCGCTCTCACAAAAAGAAGGGAACAATTCCGGCGGCCATTGATGTTCATCAAGAAAAGAAGCTAAACGATGCTCTGACCTATGATGAATTTGAAGTGGGGCTCAATTCTCGTTTTGCCAACGTGGCCCCAGTTCGCACCTATCTTCGCGATGAGCGCCAGTGGGTACAGCGCGCTTATGAAGACTTCAAAATGAATGGTCTCGGTCATCACTTTGAAACTGGGCGCGCTTTGACAGGTGAGAAATGGGAGATTCACTCTTCTTCAGATCCATCTCTGCTTGTTGGAAGTATTCAAAGTGCTAGTGTGGAAGATTGCGAGGCGGCGCTTAAAGAAGTGGACGCCTCATTTAATGCTGGCCTGTGGCCACGAGCTTCGGCGCTCTTTCGCTCGCAAACACTCCAGCGCGCGGCCCATTTAATGCTCGCTAAAAGAGCTGAGCTCTCAGCGCTCATTAGCTATGAAGCCGGCAAGGCAATTCCGGAAGCTCTAGGTGATGTGGATGAGGCAATTGATTTTCTATGCTTTTACGCCCGTGAAGAAGTGCGCCTTCATAAGCACAATTCAAAAGTGCATGCCCGTGGCCCAATTGCTGTTATTGCTCCATGGAATTTTCCGCTCGCCATTCCCTGTGGCATGGTGGCCGGGGCCTTAGTCGCAGGTAACACTGTGATCTTAAAGTCTGCTGAACAGACCCCACTCATTGCCGAGGCCCTCGTCTCTATCTTACATGAGGCCGGGGTGCCAGTTGATGTCTTGATTCACCTTCCTGGGCTTGGTGAAACAGTAGGCGACAAGCTCGTCAGAGATGAGCGCATTGCTGGCATTATTTTTACCGGTTCAAAGGCGGTGGGCCAGCTCATTATGAAAAACGCGGGGGCCCGCTTCTACACCAATGCTCTCACCAAGGAGCGCTACCCGGTGAAAGTCATTACCGAGATGGGTGGCAAGAACGCTATTATCGTCACGGCAAACGCGGAACTCGATGAGACAGTCGCGGGGATTCTCTATTCTTCTTTTGGCCATGCTGGGCAAAAATGCTCGGCCGCTAGCCGCGTGATCGTGCACCAATCGGTCAAAGATCGCTTAATTGAAAGACTTAAAGAGGCCATTAATGATCTGCAAGTGGGCGTGGCCTATGACTTTTCAACTTTTATTAACCCAGTGATCACCGCTGAAGATAAAAAACGCCTGCAAGATCAAGTGAGAGAAGCCTCGGTTGAAGCGCGAGAAAATGGCGGTACAGTTCACGTGGACCGCTCGGGTGAGGAGCTCCCGGGACTTTGCGTCGGTCCTTCTTTGATTGAACTGCCGCTAGTGCGCGCCAAAAATCCTGAGAGCTTTGCCAGACGTGAACTCTTTGGTCCGGTGTTGCATGTGATTGGCGTGCGCGATAATGATGAGGCGATTGAACTTTTTAATTCTGTTGAATACGGTCTTACTGGCGGGATATTTAGTCAGTCTCAAGATGATATTGATAGCGCTGTTGCCAGACTTGAAGCGGGCAATCTCTATGTGAACCGCACGATCACGGGGGCGCGTGTGGCCATTGAACCCTTCGGTGGGTTTAAACTCTCGGGCACTGGACCCAAAGCGGGCAGTCGCAATTATCTAGAGGCCCTTCATCACAATAGACTGGAGAGCTCTCTTAACCAAGAGGTAAGCGTCACTACTGACCCAGGCGTGGATTATCGATTCGATCTTTGTCGCGCTTCGAAAATCGCGCCAAGTGGCCGCACTTCTCGCCTAATTGATCTAGGTAAACTATTGGTCAATCAGATGGAAGTTCTCTACGGGGCAATTGCTCCCAGTGAGAAAGAATTGGTGGGTGAATTTAATAAATGGATTACAAGACACTGGCCAAACTTTGTCACTAAGAAACACTTAAACCGCGTGATTCCGGGGCAAGAGTCCTACAATGATCTCTCCCTGGCCGGTGGCAAAGTCCTCTTTCTCACTTACGGGGCCATGCCCTATGGGGCCACTCTCGTGCGCTTTTTAAGTGCGCTTGGGGCCGGAGCGGGTGTCACCGTTATTGCTCGTACTCAAGAGGCCTTTGACTGGTGGGTAAAGATGGTGGCCCTTTGCCACAAAGTTGGGTTTTCAAAAGAGAATGTAGACGTCTTCTTTGCAACTAAAGAACTTGTTCACCAAGCAATGGATGATGAGTCTGTCTCACGTTTGCACTACGATGGGGCGCTTGATGGTCTTTTAAAAGTTTATGAGTACGTCTATTCTAAAGAGCGCTCGCGCCACATGCTCTTGGTGAGTTCTCCTTTTGATACTCACTCCCCAAGAGATTTCAAGCGCCACTACGAAGACTTTGTCTACGTGCGCTCCTTGGCCATTAATACCATGAGGCACGGAGCACCTCTTAACCTCGATCTCTAGGAGTTTATATGGGAACCCCCGCCACTCGAGTTCTCTTTTGGGGCAGCGGCAAAATGTCCGCTGCCATTGCCAGAGGCCTTAAGCGCGGCAGGCTTGCCATGGAGCTCACCTTCTACAGTCCTAGTGGGACCACTGCTCAGGAACTTGCCAGTGTGAATCACGGTCGCGTTTTTGAGCTTGGTCATAGTGCTGCCTTTGACTATGTGGTTTTAGGCTTTAAGCCCCAGCAGCTAGCGAGCGCGGCCCCAGTACTCAAAAAAGAGCTTGAGCGCATGGGTGGCCCCACACTTATTTCTATACTTGCTGGCGTGAGACTTGAGACTTTGCGCGCGTACTTTCCCGAGCATAAAATTCTGCGCATGATGCCCAATACTCCCATTGATGTGGGCGCGGGACTTTTGGGTTGGGTTTTTAATGAGAGTCACTCCGAACATTTAAAGGGCCATATCCTGGAGACCTTTAAGTCTTGCGGGGTGAATGTCTCGCTTGCAAGTGAAGATGAACTTGACCGCTACACCGCCATTGCTGGCTCAGGGCCGGCTTATATTTTCGAGTTTGCCCGCATTCTCTTTGAGCAATATCTCGCCCTGGGGCTTCCTAGTGAGCACGCGCGCGAGATCATCTCTGAACTTTTTCTTGGCAGCTGTAAACTCATGAGTGAGTCTGAACTCAGTTTTGAAGAGTTGAGAAATGCCGTGACCTCCAAAGGAGGCGTCACCGCCCGCGCCTTGGATATTTTTAGCGAGCACAATTTCTCAAGTACTGTTAAACTAGCACTTGAAAAAAATATTGAACGCTCTGCCGAGCTGGCCCGCTCTTAGAGAGAAAGGTTGATTCATGTCCGCTACGCTGATTAAAGAAACACTTTTTGTGCGCGCTTTCGGGCTCACTAAAATTCCCATGATTTGGTGGCTAAGACCTCGAGTCGTGGCCCATGATCGCACGCGTACGGCCATTATTTTGCCCCTTACACGTCGTTCAAAAAATCATTTAAATAGCATGTACTTTGGTGCCTTAAGTGCCGGGGCCGATTTGGCCGGCGGACTCGCGGCGATGAAAGAGATTGAGAAGTCAGGCAAGAAGATTGCGCTCTCATTTAAGAGCTTTCACGCGGATTTTAAAAAGCGCGCCGAAGGGGATGTGCTCTTTGAATGCGTTCAAGGCGAAGAAATTCGCTCTTTTGTGGCGATGGTGGCAGGGAGTCCCGACCGTCATGAGATGATGGTCCATATCAAGGCGACTTGCCCTAAAATGAGTGATGAAGTGGTGGCCGAGTTCTCACTGGAGCTCTCACTCAAAGTAAAAGCTTAGGCCGGATTCTCTGAATCAAAGAAGACGGTTTCAACTTCAAATCTACTCGCTAGATGCTCTTTTAAGGCCATAATACCAAAGCGCTCGGTGGCGTGGTGACCTCCAGCATACATATGAACTCCTGCCTCTTTGGCCTCATTCCAATCGTGCTCACTCATCTCACCTGTAAGGTAGCTATCGAGTCCCTCTTTGTGGGCCAATTTCCATTCACTATTGGCCCCACCAGTGATGATGCCCATGGAGTAGATTTGATCGTCATCATTTGGACTTGAGTGCATGACTGAGTGTTTGAGAATGCCCGCAAGTTTTTCTTTGAGCTCTTGCGCCTTCAGGGGAATGAGAAACTTTCCCTTTATTCCGGTGGGAAGTCCCGCGCGCTGGCCAAAGTCTTCAAGCTCCGAGAGTCCGATGAGCTTAGCGAGGCTAGCGGCATTTCCCAGGATTGGGTGACCATCAAGGGGGAGGTGCAATCCGTAGAGATTGACTTCATTTCTAATTAGGGGAGTCACTCTTTTAGCAAAAGTGCCCGTGATAGGGCGCGGCCCGTGAAATTTCCAGAAGATTCCGTGGTGCACAATCAGCGCGCATACTTTATGTTCGATTGCTCTGGCCACAGTGTCAGCAGTGGCCGAGACGGCAAAAGCGATTTTTTTGATTTCTGCTTTACCCTCAATTTGTAGACCATTAGGTCCATAATCTTCATATTCTCTTAGGCGAAAGAGTTCACTTAGATAGGTTGAGAGTTCCGCTTGCGTGACTGACTTATATTGACTCATAAAGACTCCTAAACTCTATTATGAGAGTTCAGGAGAATCCGTGCAAGACCTTGATTGAGCTTCTTCTTTAACAGCTAGAGCTTTTTTCAAGCGCTCGATAGTTTTTTGAAGATCTCCGTTAAAAGGCGCGAGTTTGAGCGCTTGATCAAATTCGGCGATGGCCTCGCGGTAGCGATGTTTCATCATGTGAGCGCGGCCAGCATTGATATAGGGGTATTCCTTATTGTCGTAGAGCGGGGCTTTTTTGGCGAGCTCAAACCACTTAATCGACTCTTCGACCTCTCCGTCGTTTAAGAGGAAGCTCCCGAGGTCGTTGTAGGGGGGCCCGTAGTCTGGATTTTTGCGAATGGCCTTGAGATAGAAGGCTTTGGCGTCTTCTTTCTTACCTTGAAGACCTGAGGTCCAGCCCAGAAGGCCCAGCACCTCGGCGCTTTCATTATAGCGACACGCCTCACCGAAATGCTCCCTGGCGCGATCATAATCCTTGGCAAACATGGCCTCGTGACCGCGCGCTAAGCATTTTTGATATTTATTTTCGCGCCCACTCTCTAGTCCGATAATATTGGGGGCGTCTCTTCCTTGGCACATCTCCCAGAAGTCGCTGGCCTGTAGGCGGTACTTGGGAATTCCTGATTCCTGTGGATTTTCGCGTTCTGATCTCGCTAGACCCAGGCGCGGAAGGGGAATTTCAAGTGGACTCATCTTAAAGAGATAGTCGTGCAGTTCGTGGCAAAGAGAGTAGAGTGAGTTGATTAACGAGCTGATTGCCTCGACCTTCTTGGTCGTATCCATGGGAAGGAGAATGAGGTTATCGACAAATAAAAATAGGGCCAGCAGTTGTTTTTTAAATTCGCGGGCGTTGATATTTTGATGGGACTTGGTCCACCAGTTGCTTGAGAGTACATCGCTTTCGACCCAACTCATGATTTCAAAGTTCGCGCTAGCGAGCCACTTTTTAAAACTTGGCGAGTGCTCGATTCCCTCCAGATCAACTGATGCATGCATGAGTCGATCAAAGTACGAGCGCGCGGCGTAGAGTTCTGATCTTAAGAGATTATTAAGGCTTTCTTCCATGTCTGTCTCCGTCATCCGTGACTTTAACTTCTTTCTTTTTAGCCTAGCTGAGATGAGATGAATTCTCAAATTTGAGTTTCACTCAGCTAATGCTCTTTAGAATGAGCAAGGGAGGTGCCAATGAGTTGGTGGATGTTAAACCCAATTTCTAGGTACTTACAAATATTTTAAAAGCGGGTGGGGTCGGCAGAATATAACCGAGCTGCAGAGTCGGGGACGTTAGTCCACCACTGAAAGTCCTTTGGTATTAAATAGATATTCGTGAGTCCAAGCGGGAAGGGGCGCGTACTTGCTGTCAATTACCCTCATTAAAACTTCTAAATTCATTGGGCAGGTGAGATCAATTTCAGTGTGGCGCTGATAGATCTCAATAATTCCCTCAACCTTGGCAAGCATCGATTCGGTTCTGAGCTTTGAGCAATTGATGCCCTCATCCCAAGCAGCATCCACATAAAAGCGCCAGTCGATGGGGTTATTTGCGCGCCAATAATTATTCTCGCACACAACATATGGAGCAATCTCTTGGCCCAATATATCTGGGTGTTTACCTAGCATGTGATTCCAAAATCTCATGCCATTAAAATTGGCGACCATGTCGCCGTAGGATTTTACACCGGTGGTGAGAGAGCCCATAAATCCTGTTTCAAGACGCTCGCCTTTTTTAAGGATCTTAAGTAGGGTTTCGATACTTTGATCTTTTTGATAGCGCTTAAAGTATTTGTAGCCGGTGCCCATAAAGTGCTCAAACTTATCTGTGCCCAAGAGGTGGCCATTTAAATTTAAGATTTTTCCCGCGGGATCACTAAAGTAGCGAGCGTAGAATCCGGGGATAACCGCCTCGTACCACCTAAAGTCGCGATAAATACTTTGCGAGGTACGCGTTTCAAGCCGCTCAATCTCTGGGCTATTGATGATATAGGGCGCGAGCTCTCCGATAATGTGATTGCGAAAGAATTTTCTAAGATTGCGATAAAGTGTTTTCCGACGACAGCCAGGACTTTGATTACTGAGCTTGAGCGCTTCTTGTAAGTACTCATTGCTTTTATGATTGATCTTAGCGCTCATGTCGCTAAGTTCAAGTAGTGTCGCTCTCAATCTAAATGGGTCAATTTCGCTAGCGAGTAGCGAGCTGTGAAAGATCAGCGCGATCATTAGCACGGTAAATTGTAAGGATGAACTCTTGCTGGTCATGGTGGCCCATACTAGGACCACCAGAGATGCTTAGTAAAGTCGTTGTAAAAAATCCCTACTCGCTTTTCTTTTCATACTTAAGTAGGCGATCGGTCTTTGAAATCTCGGTGTAGCGACGTGAGATTTGCTCCAGTACTGAGCCCTTTCCCTTGCCAATTGCGGCCGGATTTCTAAAGCTCAGCTCATTGCCTCCAGCGCCTTTTTTTCCAAAGAGCTTGTCAAAGGGGTTGGCCACTTTTGATTCTTTCTTAGCGGCCGCGGCCCTTCTTCCACCTGAGAGTGAACTGGGGCTAAGACCACCTTGAAAACTAATCTTTGAAGTATTCCCAGTCGTCGGAGCTTGCTGTTCTCCGGCGCCACCAGGAGCGCCACCGCCACCAGGGCCTGCTACTGAGCCTGGAGCTCCACCACCGCCACCGCCGCTGCCACCGCCGCCACCGCCGGCGCCGAGGCTTGCTTTTGGAGCTGTATTAGTGATGCCACCGCCCTTATCGGCGCCTCTGATGGCCGTGCCGATTTTAGGGGCCGTGCCCCCGGAGCGTGAGCTTGGGTTACTTCTAGTGGCGTCGGCGGCCGCAGCGATCTCATCAGTGCTGGCGCTTCCGAGCACACCTCGCTCAAAGCCACCAATAGAGATGGAGTTACCTGAGAAGCCGACGTCCTGGCCTGAGAGTTCAACGCCACAATTTTCGCTATCGGGGTCTGCCGTACACTCATCAAAGAGCCCGTCTTCATAGACCCCAGAGAATTCTGGGGGAGCAAAGGTTTCAACGTCTTTGATGGCGTCTTCAATTTGTCCCGCATGCTTATTGAGAATAGCCGCTTTCGCAATATTTCCAGCGGCATCAAGGCCAGCGGCGATCATTGCGGCCTTCATCGATTGTCTGGCCTCTTCATTCATTAAGAGTGTGGCCGCACTTTCTCTGGCAGCTTGGGTACAAATGTCACCTGCAATATTATTGTTTATGTTTTCTGTAGATAAGGACTCAAAGGCAATATTGGGAACGATCATTTCATTAAAGACTTGTGCTTGTTGCCCGTTCTCAGGGTTTGAGTTCACGTCTTGCTCGAGACTAATGCCTGAGATGCGATTAATGGCCTCGGTGATTGTCTCAAAATTCAAGGGCTGTTTTTGCGCTCCTTGAGGGGCTTCGATTTTGACATTGGCCGGTGCCATCAAAGTATTGAGCTCGGTGATGCCATTATTGAGATGGTCAATGAGAACTTGGGTTCTTGAATCGATTTCTTTTAACCCGTCTCCTACTTTGCTTGAGCACTGAGAAACGAGGTCCTCTCTGGTGGGCATGTTTCCAAGCACTGTGGCCAGCGTAGCTGCGCGTGCACCGTCAAAGACGGCCTTTTGATTGGCAATATCGGCTTGCGCCTCAAGGTTACTCTTTTGAGCTTCCATTCCGGCCGTGATGTTCTCACTGTCTTCGGACATCTTTTGTTGAATGTCCATTTGCTTATCCATGTAAGTGACTTGCTGAACTGTCTCTACCCCTTTATTGGCCACAAAGAGAGCGTCATAGGCGTTAATCGCATTGAGGCAGGGCAAGTAGTCTTGGGTCTCGGCGCCGCCGGCCACACACTTGATCTTGCCATCAACACTGGTCTTTGAAGTGCCGCTATCCCAACTGGCGGCCTCTTTATAATCTTCACGCGAGAGAATTGTGGTTAAGCCTCGCAGAGATTGACAGGACTTTAAATCTTCGGCCGAAACTAGAAAGGATTGAATCGCCTCGTAGTGGGCCTTGAGATAATCGCGCGCGCCTTCAAAAATTTGCTTTTGAAGATTTGCTTTTTGCTCATCGGCTACCCCTTGAGCGCTGTAGCTCTCAACGGCCGACTTAATAGTTTCTTTTTGATCTTTAAGACCGTTTTTAAGGGCTTCCTCATAAGTATACTGCCAGTATCCATCCCAACTGGAGGCGCGCTCTGGCGAGATTGACTCCCAGGAGGCATTGGCCTTTCCCTGGCAGGCCATGAAGTCTTCACCGCCTCGATACTTGGCCCCTGAGCGACGTCCACGCTCACTTGCGCTCACTGCGAGCGAGGGCTCGGCATTCTTACAAGGGTTTTCAAGAACATCGGAGCTACCACTTTGACAGCCGACATCATGGACGTTAGCAAAGGCATTAGGCATTCCAGGCGAAGTTAAAGCGAGGACAGCACTCAAGGGTAAGTGCAGTGCTCCCCCTATGATTTTGTTATGCTTTTTGCGCTTATTTTTCATACTCTTGCCCTTCTTGCGATCTATTCTATAAGTATACGAGACTTTATCGGTCGGATGTCTTTTAGAGTTGAGTCTGGTATGATCTTTCAATAGCTTAGAGCTAAGTAACTACAATTTCGTTCATAGGTGAACGGCCCAATTTTCTGGCACTTAGAGGTGAAAATGTTTAGGTACCCACTGACTATTCGCGAATTCCATCTGGATACTTTTGGCCACGTCAACAACGCCACTTATCTCGCCCTCTACGAAGAGGCCCGTTGGGAGTTGATTGAAAAGGGTGGCTTTGGATTATCAAAGATCAAAGAGCTCGCCATGGGGCCCGTTATTCTGGATCTGCAGCTGACTTTTAAAAAAGAGCTCGTCAATCGCGACGAGATTATCATCACGGCCAAGAACGGTGAGATGAAGAATTCGTTAGTCTTTACCATGCATCAACAGATGTTGCGCCCAGATGGAACAATTTGTTCAACGCTTGATTTAAGTGTGGGACTCATGGATATGAAAAAGCGCAAGCTGACGGCGCCAACACAGCAGTGGCTCGCAGCTATTAGCGCGGCCGGTGAGATTAGCCCCAGGGGGCGGGAGTCGTAGCGCTTACAAAGCGCTCGTAAATTTCACGCGCGTGCTTGAGTGCGACAGCACTGAGATCAAACTGCGCTTGAGTAAGACTGTCTCTAAAAAATTCAAAGTCATAGGCCTCTTCAAAAGCACTCGATGTCCTCGCATGACTTAAGTGCCAGCGCTCAGGCGAAACTCCCCCTAGGTCATACTCGTAAGGGCGATAGAAAAATGAAGAGTCGCCACTTTGAATTTGCTCACTAAGCCAATTGTGAAAAACTCCAAAGGGGCCTTCATCGCTGGCCTCTTTTTGAGTGAGCTCCACTTGGTAGTCAGTGCCAATAATTGCATTGTAATCAACAACATCGATATCGGTACCCCAAT
Organism: Bacteriovoracaceae bacterium; assembly: GCA_048264885.1. GTDB lineage: Bacteria > Bdellovibrionota > Bacteriovoracia > Bacteriovoracales > Bacteriovoracaceae > JBLWXV01. Next base: position 23,630 of record JBLXCO010000005.1, on the reverse strand, counting down.
GGTGACGGCTGGCCCCGGGAAGAGCTGACCATCTCATGATGGCAAAAATTTTATCTAGATCACTGAGGGCCTTGATATCGATAGGCGCTTCCTTATCATCAAGGACCTTGCGCTCACCACGCGCTTTGGCATTCCAAATTTTTTCTTGCGCCTCATATGAGCGAAAGCTCGAGACGATGGCGATTTCAAAGCCAGCTTTAGCGGCGCGCTCTTTGAGGGCCAAGAAATCCTTCACGATTTCATGGTGAAGTTTGTGTTCGCTTCTGATTCCCTGATAATTTTGGGTAAACTCACTAAGGTGAGCAGTGGAGGTGCCAAGTAATAATTCTGGGCCTGGTTTGATCAAGGGGCGCTTTCCTCGCTGGCTTCACTGGGGGCGTCGGCTTCTTTTAATTTTGAGAGGTCATTGCCAAAGAGGCGCTTTAGGCCACTAATAGTGTAGCGGTTTGAAATGATGGTCCAGATGGGGACATCGTCGCGATTGACGATATCGCTTGAATTCATCTTGTATTCTTTTTCCATAAAATTCTCAACTTTATTTCCCGAAGCGCCGGAGTCGCCGAGGTTGAGTTGAAAGCCACTTCCATTTGACTTCTTGCCAGAGTGAATCCCTTCGCCTCCTTTAATGGTGGTGTCTTGGATATTGCCTTCTCCGACTGCTTTGTTGAGGACTTCTTTAAAGGTGTCATCTTCAGGGCGAGCACTGCGCAGATCGATCGGGGCGTAGTTTGCCATCATATTATCGCGCACGGACCTGGGAGTGGCCCTTAGCACTTTATCGACGAAGCTATTGGTGAGCTTGGGAAAAGTGGGCTTATTTTGGCGCTTGAGTCTGTCATTAACCTTGAGTTCTATTTGACCTCTGGCCTTATTGGCCCGGGCCGCCAACTTCGCCAGATCCTGCGCATTGAGATCAGCGGCGCTAAATTCACCATTGGTGATGCCATTCATATTTTTTGCAAGACTGGCCGTTGAGAGCGCCGATTGCACACCGCTAATGGTACTTGCTGTGGCCGGCACTTTCATACAGGCGTTTTCACCTTTATTATTTTTTAATTTCTTACAAGCACACTGGCGATCGTACTTGCCATTGACGGTCATACAGCCTTTAGTGGAAATAGCCGCGTTGGCGCCATAATTTGTACCGGCGACAAAGAGGTTCTTTTCGTCTTGGGCCCAGAGCGCCTGACAGGTTTCAGATCGTGTGCGATTAGTATTTTTAGAGCCGTCAGCGTTGTAGCAATAGCAGCGCGGATTATTGTAGTCTTCGCGGCCTTGAGGGCAAAAGCCCGCCATCGTGCCTTTGAACTGATCAATCATCGCCTGAACTTGCTCAGCGTTTTCCTTAGACTGACTTTCTTGATCGGCGCTCGCCTTCCACATATACCCACTAAGGGCGGCCCCCACTCCAGCGACAACCGCCACACCGGCAGGGTGTCCCATCATTGAACCTAGCGCAGCGGCTCCACCAGCGAGTCCTCCACCATCAGTGGGAGCATCGGTTGGTGCATCGGCCGGTGCATTTGCATTGGTGGCAGTTGAGCCAGTGGTGGGTGTTTCGGGAGCTGGATTTGGCGCATTATTGGCGCCAGCAGTTCCTGAGGCATCAGTGTTAGCTGGTTGCGAATTATTATCTGCGGTTTCACTATTTTGTTCTTCTTCGCCTCCACAACTAGGAGGTTGTTTAAAGCTCTCCATCAAAGCGGCGGCAAAACCCACGGTATAGCCCGCAGTCATGAGCATATAAGCTTTTTTACGGTTGCCCGCCATTTTTGCCATCGCCTCTTGCTCTTGCTTTAGATACTCGAGGGCGCGCAGCTGAGAGAAGTAGGGGTCTTCGTTATTTTCTTTCTTATAATTCTTTCTTAAGTCCTCAAGCTCTTTGGAGGCCCAGAACCTAAAGTAGAGTTCTGAAACAATGCCAACGGCACCAGTTCCCAGAACAATCCACTTGGAGTAACAAGTCCCACCAGTTTGACTCTTACTAAAACTCGCAATGGCCATAAGTCCAGTGAAGACGCCATTCACACTGGCCGCGAGGGTGTGGGGGGCCTCTTTATCTTTGAGGTCTCCGACATATTTCTTAGCGTAATCGTCGTGACATTTTTTGCGTTCATCTCCATTTTCAATAGTGGCGCAGGCGAGATAATCATCGCGCGCTGCTTTTGATTCTTGAGTGGTGACACAGCGGTTAAGATCACATGACCATTTTTTGGAGCCATCTTCTTCACAGGCATTTTTTTGGGTAATCATCGCCTCGTCATCAAAATACGAGCAGGCAAGAGTATTCGTGGGCGCCAAGGAGGCCACCAGCACTGTGAGCATGAAAAAGAGGGTGAAAGTCAAACGATTCATGTGACTTTATTATACGGGTTTTTACCTATTTAAGGGTAGTCCCCGGGACATTTTTGCTGCTATCCCCTTGAATGTCTGTGATGGGCCCGGTAAAAGAGTGCCCAGTCCTTGAGGCGCCAATGTGGGAGTTGCAGCTAATGATTAAAATAATCGGTTTTATAATTGCCGTTTTTTTTGGAAATTCTTGGGCAAGTGATCTGGGCCAGGAGATTCGCGCTGAGCTCAGAAGTGGGGATGTGCTGCTCATTTCTCTCAATTGTTACACCTGCGCTCTCATTGAGCGCTCAACCAAAGGCCCTTATTCTCATTCAGGTCTGGTTTTAGAAATTGATGGGCAGTGGCAAGTGGCCCAAGCGCTGGGCCCAGTTCACTTGCTCGCGCTCGATAAATTTTTAGCGCAAAAAAGAAAGGGAACAAAAGTCGCTCTGGTGCGCCCTCGCTATCAATTTGAACGCGAAGCTCTGCATTCCAATTTTCTCTCTTTTGCCGGAATTCCCTTTGACCCAGACTATCTTTGGGATGATGAAAAACTCTATTGCAGCGAATTTATCGCCAAGTTCTTTAATGCTCTTTTGCCAGGAAGCTTGGGTCCCAGACCCATTGATTATGGCGAGGATGATGAGCTATGGAGAAATATCCTTGGCCCCAGATACAATGGGGGAGAACCAGGCAATAGTCCGGTTTCACTTTTAAAGGACTCGTTTTTTAATTTGAGAAAATTCTTTTAGTATTGATAGAGTGTGCGGCCATTGATGGTTTGAATAGAAACTTTTTTGCTCTCCAAACACTCTTTAATATCTTCGGGTTCCCCCATTTGACTGGCACAGAAATTCATCATGCGCGCCACCGCTACCGCTAGGGCGTAGGATGAGCCCGCGAGTAGATTCTTTTCACCATCGCTAATAGCAAATGAATAATCAATGAGCTCTTGGTAGAGCAGAGTGTGATCGAGGAAGGCTTCTTGATGCTTTTCATCTAAGAAATAGGGGCCAATCACCAAGGATTTTGACCTGAGCATTTGGTTTTTTCTAATGAGCTCTTGCGGCACGAGTATTTGCTGCTCTTTGATTCTACCGCCCCACTGCCCACTGGCCACTACCATGAGCTCGTCTTTGAGCGGCAGGAATTCTTCGCGGTACGTGTCCACAGGGGCGGCCACGGCGCTGGCAATGACATCACTTCCCCGGGCCATGGCATCTGTGGCCGCTCGCAGCCAGCTCTTGCCGTCAATTTGCCCGGAGAGTGAAAAGAGTCCGTAGAGGCGAATCACGTGGGCCTCTCCTGCGGGGGCCAAGTTTTTTAAGTAAGTCAGTAGGACGCGATCTCCGTGGCGCATGGGGTGCGATAGTGGCAAGGAGCAAATCGTCTGAGCGGTTTCTAAGTTTTGAATCAGTTCAAGCTCAACACCCTTGGGTAGGTTTTCCCTTAAGGCTTCGGCGCAAAAGGCAGTATCGAGGAAGGCCACTCGTGGTGGGGTAGGTGTTCTCGTTAGAAAAGTGAAGAGGAGAGTTAAGAGCGCCGTGGCGGCCAGAAGACTAAGGGAGATCCACCTTTCAGTGAATCTCCCCTTAGAATTATTAACGATTGTGGTTAGATGAGTTGCTAACTTGGTCAATGTTGATGGGCGAGGTCTTTCTGGCATTGCTTCTAATCTTTCCAGTAATGTTGCTATCAACCTTTTTGAGCGCTTTATAGGCCTTGTTCATTGACTCGGTGGCGTAATTCCACACGAGTGGTGAACCAAAGATATAAGCATTCACATTGATGGCAACGGGACGACCCACGCTACTGTCATTGACGATCGCCTTGAGGGTCTCGTACGAGTCAATTGCCGCCACAAAGAGGCCTACTTCACTGCTACTTGGCTTAGAAGAAGTATCAACAACCTTGGCAAATTTGTAAAGAAGCGTCGATTTATCTTCTCTAATATGCTTGCTCTCAACCACATCTGCTTTATAGGCGTTGTTGGCAGTGATGATTTCGTTGAACATTCTGGCATTGGCGCCTTGAAGCAGTTGCAATACTCTCACATTGGGAGAGACGATATTGCCAGTGCTCACTTCACTTGCAATGCGCTTAAGCACGGCATCGTGAGAGAGTTTAAAAGTTTCACTAAGCCCTAGGAGCGCGTGCACCTGAGCAAGATCACCTTCAAGCATTACTAGATCAGAGGCAATAGACTTATTGATGAGCTTATTAGCGGCCCTTAACTTGAGACTTCCCACTCCAGCAAAGTTTGCAGCGTAGGCGTAGCTACCCTTAAAGAGGGCTGTCTTTTCAATTTCGTCGCCCGCTCTGCCGTTGCCATCAAGGGTGATGATCGCGCTCTGAGTAGACTTAGAAAGTAGGGTCTGAGAAAGGGCGGCCATATTTCCCTCGGCCACGAGGATAAAGCTCTTGCCGTTTAGACCTTTAGAGAGAACCTCAGCATTCTCGGCCCGCAGAGAAACGTCAACAACTCCAGCGCCTTTGAGACCACCAAATTCACTGAGAATGTTGAGCAGCTCACGTGATGAGGTATTAGAGTCCACAATGATCGCCGGCTTACCTTTGACGTCATTAAACTTGGCCTTGATCATGGTGCTCAGTGAATCGTTGAGTACACCCAGAGTCACGCCGTTTTGAACAATCTTAGCACCGATAGAGAGTGCGCGGTAAGCATTGTCTTCATCAGTTGTTGAAAGTCTTGCATCCGAAAGAGTGGCACTCGAATCGATCTTTGAGATGGCGGCAAAATCCTTAGTGATAATTTTACTTGAAGCATTGTCAGTGAGAATAACTTCAAGCTTTCCTTGGTGAGAGCGCTTTGATTTATTGACGACACTGAGTTGAAGACCTGTAGAACTTCCAAGTACTGGAGTTGAGCTGGTCTTAAGGCCACTGAGTTCTAGTGGATAGGCTAGTCTGTGAACATGAGTGTCTGTTCCTGCTAGGCCTTGGCGTGCATTTGAGAAGTGACGGGCCTCAACCGCGTCACTTGTTTGGAGTGCACTTGAGACGAAGAGTTCTACTTTTTCAGTGGCGCCGATTCTCGCATTTGAAGCCTTGGACTTGGCAGCGCCTTTGACGAGGGTCACAGATTTTGCGGGAATGGATTCTACTTTAAAGCTTTTGCCATTTGCCAGTGTGACAGTCACATTCTTGGCGGGGGCATCTCCAAAATTTTTAACAGTGATATGATAGACCAGGTCTTCACCGGGCATGATCACGCCGTCAACAGCGGCCACACCATTTGTTCCAGCGTCCACTTCTTGACTTGCGATAAATTTGATCACGGCATTTTCTTGATAGAGCTTATCAACGGCTTTAAAGCGCGCGTTGCGATACTGTTCAGTTTTGCCCACGATAAGGGCGGCATAGGTACTCGCCTCGCTTTGAGTGTAGGCCGCTTGGCGAATATCTTCATAAACTCTATGGAAAGTTTGACCTTCTACTTGAGTGAATGTTGATTGAAACTCATTTGAATCCCTATTGGGTGAACTTGAGAATTGAGTTCTAAATTGCGCAAAGAATTGATTAAAAATCCCTGAGTAATCTCGATTAAAGGCATTGCCCTCGCCGTCGTTATAACCTCTATCTCTTTCTGACTCGTAAGGACGATTAAAAGAATCGTCATAACGGTAGCGGTAGCCGGCATCGTAAGAGTCGTTGTAGATTCGCGCAATATTGCGCTCAAATTCCATGCGGATCGAGCGGCGGTATTCTGCGCGGTAACCATCCGAGTAGGCGAGGTTTACGATTTCGCGCTTATATTGGTTAGTTGTATCTCTAAATGAGCGACCACGAGCATCGCGCGGAAAGCTGGGCACGACTCTTGAGAAGGCGCCGGCAAATTCACCTTGGACATCTTTACTTGCGAGCGCGGCGGATTCGTGCTTTTTAATGGCCTGGGACTGGCCAATGGCCTCGCCGTCAATTTTGCCTTGGCGATCGGCCCGGGCCTCACCGTCTTTGGCACCGGCATTTGTGCCGACACTGGCAGCATCTGAAGAATTGGCGCGTGCTTCACCCGCGGCCGCACCTTCAATTTGAGCGGCATCAATATTGCCTTGAATGGTTCCCTCGCGCGAGCCGTTTAGCTCACCTTCGCTTCTGGCGCGAGCTGAGCCATCAATATCTCCTTGATTGTAGCCAATATTATAAGCACGGGTCATGCCGTCTCTGGTTCCGTCGCGGTAACCATCGGCCGAACCATCGCGATCCCCTTCATTCATACCCATTTGCTGGGCGAGTGCCTGGCCATCGTTATTGCCATCGACCACACCGTAGCGAGCACCTAGATGGTTGATCTCTAAAACTCGCTCAATCAGGGCCGTTCTGTATCGCTCGCGCTCAGCGGAGGTTCTTTCAAAATCTCCGTCGCGCTTTCTCTTTTCTACTTCAAGCGAGCGGGCTTCATTGGAAGTGAGATCAATGCGGTTTTTAAGAGTCGCAACTCGCTTTTGATTTTGCTCCACTTCTGCAGCTCGCGCAGCGTTTTCTTGATCAATCTCAGTTGATCTTTTGTTAAGTTCAGCGATCTTCTCCGTTAATTTTTGGGCGCCATTTTTCGCTTCTTTGAGTGCCCCTATCGCCGCTTTTTGCAGCTCGCGAGCTTCCGTTAGATTGGTCTGCACATTGGCAACGCGTGTGGTGAGGTTTTCAACTTTCTTTTGGCACTGCTCTGTTGGAGCTGCCTCACATTCAGTCTTAGTGCTTTGGAGGTTTTCTTGCACTTTACTCAAGCGCTCTTCAAGCTCGCTCACCTTAGTGTCTTGGGATTCTTTGGCCACTTGAGCAAGCTTTACTTTATTTTCAGTGTCACCACGCTTTTGCTCTAATTCTTTAATTTGATTTTCAATTTTACTCTTCTCAGACACGGCCGCGACTGTGTCTCTAGAGAGTTGATCAATCTGCGCCACAGTGGTTTTAAGCTCACCTCTAAGTTTGGCGAGGTCCCCGGTTTTTTCGTTCAGGGCCTTGATCACCTCATCTAAGCGCTCACGGGCAAATCTGGTATTTTGATTGAGTTCTTTAAGTCTGGCATCATCATTGAGGTCAAACCTCAGCTCTCCCACATAGTGCTGGGCCCAATTGGGGCGATCATTAGAGAGTGCACTTGGCGAGATGTTAAAGAGCGGTAGTGCGAGTACGGCGTACATGGCGCATTTAAGTTTTTTGCCCGCGAGCTTGTTTGATTTCATCCTTTTTTCCCCTTCAATTGTTTCTCAGATGAGTGTCCCCATGGCCCATTTGCTCCTTCTTAGGGCCTAAACGCACCTCTTTTAGGGACGAATTGTCTCTAAAAGAGTCACTTCCATATACTCTTTCGCGCTCAGGCATAGGCTTGAGCAAATAGAATGCCATGTTTATGACTTGTGAAGAGGTGAGGGAGTAAATAAGATAGGTGTGTCTGATTTTTAATCAATTTTTATAGGATTTTTATGTCGGCCCCCAGACTCATTCACACGCCTCTGGCCCATTACGAGTCGGCCTATGAAAGAGTCGCTGGAGACTACGGGCCCTCAGTTTCGCTGTTAAGTTTCTTAGAGCTGTGCCAAAAGCGCTGGCAAAAGGATTTCTTTGCTGGCCATTGGCTTGAACTTGGTTGCGGGTGTGGCTCTACCTTTGAAGGTCTTAAAACGGATCCCCCAAGCCAGGTCACCGGTGCCGATTTTTCAACCCGGGCCTGTGCCAGAGCAAAAGCGCGCGCTCTCGAGCACCTTCCCTTTGAGATTAACTTTCAAACGGCCCACCTCGAGGCCACTTGGCCCCCTTCGTGGGGACCATTTGATGGGATTCTCGATGCTCACTTACTTCACTGCCTAAGTGGAAAGAATGAGATTCTTAAGGCCCTTGGCTCTTGTCACTCTCATCTCATCCCTGGGGGAGCGCTGGTAGCGGAAGTCATGATTAGCTCCAAGCATTTTGCCCCTGATGAGGGGCTTGATTATGATTTAAAGAGCGGACAATTGCGACGGCCTAGTGGGCCCACGCTGCATACTCTCTTGGCCGCCTATGATTGGGAACAACTCATTCTAAGATCTGGGCTTCAAATCTTTTACTTTGAGGTCTATTCTCATTTAAGATTTATTCATAACCCCAAGCGCGAGCACCTGCTAGCAACTGATCCTGAGGTGCTGCGCTTTATTGCCCACAAACCTAACGAGTAGGTCGCGATGAAGAACGAGCAAAACCTGGCCCTTGATAGCTTCGAAATTCTCAAAATTCTGTGGGAGGCCATCAGTAAACCCCTCTTTGAGCTCTCGGGTACGAAGATCTCTCTGATGAGCCTTTTGATGGCGATTTTAATTGTCGTCATCTCTATCTTTGTCTCGCGCCTGGCCGAGCGCTATATGGGAAAATTCCTGCACAATAAGGGAATTGACCGCGGAGTTCGCGGCTCTATAGAGCGCATCTCTCGCTATGTCATTGTGATTGTCGGTGTGATCATGGCCTTTGACACTCTTGGGGTGAGCATGACCTCCCTGGCGGCACTGGGGGCAGTGCTCATGGTCGGTGTGGGTTTTGGTTTGCAAAACGTCACTCAGAACTTTATTTCAGGCCTCATTATCTTATTAGAGCGCCCCATTAAAGTGGGAGATCTAGTAGAGGTGGGTGGCAATACCGGTCGGGTGAGTGAGATCGGCATTCGCTACACTCTTATTCACACCCGCGAAGAGGTCGCCATTTTGGTGCCCAATAGCCAATTTATTAGTGAGCAAGTGATCAATGAGAGCTTCTCAAGTGAGACCGTTCGCCGCCGGCTTCACGTGGGAGTGGCCTATGGGAGTGATGTTGAGTTGGTCAAAAAGCTCTTACTTGAGGTGGGGATGGCCCACGAGAAGGTTTTAAAAAATCCAGCGCCTTCAGTGCTCTTTCTCGACTTTGGCGAGAGCTCCCTTGATTTTGCCCTTCAGATTTGGGTTTCTGATTTATGGCACTATGAGAGTATTCTCTCGGATCTGCGCTTTGCCATTGACGCTGCTTTTCGGGCCAATCACGTTGAAATTCCCTTTCCACAGCGCGATCTTCATATTCGCAGTGGCCTAAAATAAAAAAAGGGCCCAACTTGTGGGCCCTCTTTTAAGATCGAAAGATGATGGTTCATTTAAAGGGGGATTAATCATCTCCATGGGGGATACGCTCATCACCATGTGGGGCGCGCTCATTGTCACCGCGATCTTTCATACCCGCTTTGATAAGGATGTATTCAATCTCCTCTGGGTAGTAGATCGCGCCGTTTTTGGTTTCAATCGTTGGCGCTGCCAGCACTTCATCTACTTTGCTGCTGCCTTCGATTTCTCTCAGACCAATGACCTCACCTCTAAAAGTTTCAAGTCCACGCGCTTTCATGTTGGCGCTGTACTGGCTTTTGGCCACTCGTTGTAACCCCTGTGCCGCGCTTGCTGTGCTCATCACAAACAAGACCGCGAGAATTCCAAAGAGTAGGTGAGGTCCAAATGTGAGTAACTTCGATTTCTTCATAAGACCACCTCGGTCAAAGCTTAGTGGAGATCTTCATTGACCTCACGGCTTCTCAATCCTTAACTTGCCAAGGGGGTCTTCCTGACCCGCATTTTCAAAACCATAGTTTCAGGAATTGTGCCAAAACGCGGATGGGGGAATTTGGGCTAAGTGATTGATTTTGGGTGGTGGCTAAGGTGACACATGGTGTCCAGTGTCATCCTGGCCCTTTTGCACTGGGCCAGGAAGGTCATTTTGAGGCTATTTTTGGAAAGGAAGCGACACTAGGTAGCGATAAAATCCATTTGGGAGTGTGGCCGAGAAAGTCGTGATCAGGCCCAGGCGCTCACTGCCATCGATCACAAAGGAGTGCTCACTTGGAACCATCTCGCCACTTTGAAGCTTGTGCAGATCCCCGTTCATAAAATAGCGGTAGTTCTCATAATGCTTATCCATCACTCGCAGTGACTGGGGCACCAAGTATTCAATAATATCTTCACCTTCAAAGAGTACCTGGGGATCAGCTGTTAACTGTCCAAAGTGCACAGTGGCGCCTTTATAGAGCCTGGCAATTTTGTCTTCAACTTTTTGTGGTAGCGGTGCTTGAGTGAGAATGCGAGCGCAGCGGGAAGTCTTTGAATCAACGCGCATGCAGTGAAAACCACTTTCTTTTAATTCACTGAGCTCTTCGAAGTCGATTTCACGATAGAGCTTAACCACTCGTACTTCGAGCGTCTGAATAAGCTCAGGCACATCACTGTAAGTATAAGTGTCGGCAAAGGAAAATCTCTCCTTGGCCAGGGTCTGTTGAGCAAATGACAAAATTAAAATCAGAAGCATGGGTAGTGTGAGTTTCATTTTTACTCCTATGAGTTGGCGCTACAATTTAAAGGGCGTTAGGCACAGGTCCTTGCCATCAGGGGCCCTATTTAAGCGCTCCTGAACTTCAGCTAAAGTCAGCTTGGCAAAGAGCTTGGCGACATTTTCAATTAGTGTAGGGTCTTCTTCATAAGACGTCATTCGCTTTGTCGCAGCAATAGGGCAATTAAATAACTCACAAAACCTTACCCACAGCTTTGCCTCTATGGCGGCCATGGCCACGGCGTGTCCATCGCGAGTGCGATAGATATTGTAACAAGGGTAGCTGCCGTTATGAAGAAAGTGGGTGCGCGCTCCGTCAGTGAGTTCCTTGGGGCAAAGGGTGGCCAGTAAATTCTCCACTGCTTCTTCTAGAGAGGTGTGGATGATTTGATCCTGACCTGTTTGCTGCTGCCGATACAGAGCACACGCCACGTCTAAGGCCAGTGCACTAGCAAAGGCCACTCCTCCCATCGGTAAAAAAGGTGGTGCAATCACTTTCTCATGACTCATTCGTGCGTGTAGGGTGAGCACACCCTTCATGGCCAGAATATTGAGGTCGTGCAAAAGCTTGATCTCGCTTTCGGGCTTTGCGGCGGTGAGAATCACCTTGACGGCAATCTTAGATTTTTCGATCTCATCCCACAGCGCTCCTTTAGGGGAACACAACACAACTTGTGCTTTGCTCAGGAGAGTTTTAAATGCGCCAAGACCCTCATGATGTCCAAGGTCTAGTCTTTGGATATCTTTGCCCTGGTTAATTTCTCTGTACCAAGCGCTAAAGAGCGGGTCCTCACAGTTAAAGGGATCTGGGCGCCCCAGACTCTCTACTTTAATGACCTGCGCGCCCTTTTTTAAAAGCAGCGCAGCTGCCAGCGGACCTGGCAGCCTTGAAGTGCAATCAAGAATCGTAAGACCTGTGAGCATGGGCTCTAGTCCTGACCCTCGGATTCCTCGCTGGCCTCTGGGCGCTTGGGGGTGAGGGTTTCAATAAAGTGATCAACCCCTGATCCTTGCAGCTCGCAAGCCTCAATATTGCAAATTTCCCAAGTGTCAGTGGCCTCGGTGTAGTCAATCACAAAGCGCGGGAGGAAGTAGCTTAGGAAGTTGAGAAACTTCTCTTCTGTGGCCCAAGCCTTTGGCACTTTGACCACGCGGTAAGCTTCTTTGGGATAAGTAAATGAGCGCAGGGCCTCACCAGCACTGACTGGATTTCGTAGCGACTCTTGTAGGCAGCGATCTTTTAGGCCATCACTTATTTCTGCGAGTTCTGGGTCCATGGTGAGAATGGCAATTCGGCGTTTGAGGCCGATATAGGTTGCTAGGGGTGATCTAAAAGAGCTGTCGTGCACGCTCACGCGCTGATTGGGATAGAGTTCGTGATCATTTTGCGAAAGCGCGCGGGTAAAGACTTCATCTCCACTGACAAACTCATTGTCGATGAATTGAAGCGTAGTGGTCGCATTTTCTTTAAAGACTGGGTTGCCCGTAATCTCATAAACTCTCAACATCGCCTCAGTAAAGAAGACATAGTCTTCAAAGTAGAGCAGTCCGCCCTGGCGAGTGGTGGTGTGATTAAGGCGCATGCCCTTATCATCACGCGACGAGAGGAAATTTTCGTAGAGGCCTTCCATGAGCGGATTAAAGAGCTTGCTTGCCATCTGGCGGATGGGGGCCACTTGGCAGTATTGCATGACATCGATCAGAGCACTGGCCATCATGAAGTTCCAACTGGCCACTCCCTTAGTATCGGTCAGTGGTGGAATGCGGCGGGCGCGCTCAGCGAGGAGGGCACGGCGAATGGCGCGAATCATCTGCCAATTGTCTTGACTGTAAATCTCGCGGCGATCTTCCCATGAGAGAGAGAGGACGTTGAGGCCTTGATCAAAATTTCCATTTTTTGTCACACCAAACCACTTGATGAGGTTTTCGCGGTGGGCGCTTAAGTCTAGCGTGTCTGAAGAGGCATTGTTGATAGCATCTTCAAACTCTTCATAAGTAAAGGTGTGATAGAGACCTTCCATCCCCTCTGAGTCGGCGTCTTGAGCGCTAAAGAAGTATTTTTTCTCTGAGAACATTTCCTTTTCAAGGTACTCAAGCGTTTGCACCAGTGAATCAAAGACCATGGGCGAGGGGACGATGAGGGAGAGCTTGGCCAAAACTTTCAGAAGCCCCGCTTGGTCGTAGAGCATTTTTTCAAAGTGGGGCACCAAAAATTCATTGTCAGTAGAATAGCGATGAAGTCCGCCACGGGCCTGGTCATAGAGACCGCCGTGAATCATCTTCTCTACACTGGCCACAATATGTTCACCAAACTCACGCGCCACCATGCCTTCGAGCATCTGCTCGATGGCCCACTCGTAAAAAGCAAGCAGTGGAAATTTTGGTGCTTCACCAAAGCCTCCATTTTTTGTGTCGGCGTAGTCTTTGAGAGCGTCTAAAATGGCGCTAGGAGCGGGGAAGTGGCCGCCAAACTCCACGCGCTGATCAAAGGTGGGACCGGCGGCGATGGCCTCGGTGACCTTGGTCGCATTTTCTTCTACGCGGTCGCGCTCTTCATTGAAGGCGCGCTTGAGTTCTCTGAGTAGTTCAGGAAAGCTCGTGGCCTCACCCTTTTTTTGTGCTGGAAAGTAAGTGCCCACAAAGTAGGGGCGCATGTCTGGCAGTAAGAAGGCCGACAATGGCCAGCCGCCACTGCGGGTGTAGAGCTGGCAGGCCTGCTGATAGTAGGCATCAATATCGGGATGCTCTTCGCGGTCAACTTTAATGCAGACAAAATTCTCATTGAGATAATTTGCGATTTCTTCGTTTTCAAAACTTTCGTGGGCCATGACGTGGCACCAGTGGCAAGAAGAGTAGCCCACTGAGAGAAAAATGGGCTTATTTTGCTCGCGCGCTTCTTCCAGGGCCTCAGGTCCGTAGCTCCACCAGTGAATGGGATTGTCTTTATGTTGGAGTAAGTAGGCAGAGCGAATCGTCTCGTCGCCCAAGCGATTTCTGTTATTGCTAGTTGTCATAAAATGAGCTCCAAAAATGCTATTTCAAAAATATTCACTGAATATTGTAGAGTGAGGTGGGCCCAAAGGCCAAATAATGCTTGAAAATCTTTCTTCCCAGGCGCGGCGTGGGTTTACAGTAGGTCCTAAAGTCGATAGAAGCGCTCCATCATGCGAATTACGACTTATCCCGTAAATGCTCTGAGGCCCGATCTAATCGAGTTAAAGACAATTTGGGAGCGCATTTCTCACCAAGGGAAATCGCTCTACGAGGAGCACCTCTCAACTAAGAGTGCTCTGGTGTTGTGCCTAATAGTGGCACTGGGATTAGGTTATTTCTTCTCTCACGAAGTTCGTCGCCCAGATATCTATGCCCTGTCTAATGGAGTGGCGACCCTCAAAGGAAGTACCGGCCCACTTCCTGGCCCCTTGCTCTCTTTTAAGTGGCCCGGCCACTCTGCTCCCATTGCCCCTTGGGCCCTCAAAGAACTCGAGCGCAAAAATACATTGGAACTTGAAGAACTGATGCTCGCCGGTGTGCCCGTCAAGCTGCGCCCGCAGGCGCGCCTACTATTGCCTTCGCTTCTTAGCGCCTGTGAGCGCTTTGGCGTCGATCCCTTTTGGGCGATGGCCATTATGTGGACCGAGAGTCACTTTCGCTTGAATGCTAAAAGCTACGCTGGGGCCTATGGGCCGATGCAAATCATGCCGGCGACCGCCCATTATATTTTGTGGAAGCAAGGGGTGCGTGTGAGTGCCAAAGAAGCGGCCAGACTTCGCACTATTCCCGGCCGCAATGTGGACTTGGGCGTCTTTTACCTGGCCGAATTACTCGCCGAGTTTGAGGGCAATTATAAGCTCGCCACTATCGCCTATAATATGGGACCTCATGGTCTCAAGCGTGCGCTGGCCAGTGGTCGGCCCATCGGTCACAATCATCGTTATTGGAAGCGGGTGATTGGTCATCTCAAACTGATTCTTGACTCAGCCGCTCCACGCCTTGGACCTTGGCGTCATTTCAATGAAAAAACTCTTGAGGAATTTGCTGTGCGGGGCTTTAAGCTCCCGCTGCTCACGGCCATTAGCAAGTAAGAGTTTGCAAGTCTTCTCGCGTCTTCACCTTTAATCTCTCGAGTGTTACAACAGTCTTTTGACGATTTTTCAAGGTATTAAGGCCATGACGGTTGAAACCACCACACACACTAACACCGAGAGTATGCCCCTCGTGGCATCCGCTTGGTGCCTTACAAAACTCAAAGAGGCATTTCACATGAATCAGACTTCTCAGGTTGTTGCCATTGACGGTCCAAGCGGCAGTGGAAAGAGCACTGTGGCCCGTGCCCTGGCGCGCGAGTTAGGACTTCTCTACATCGACACCGGTGCGATGTTTAGAGCACTGGCCACCTACGCTGATTCTCGCGGGATTGATTTCAAAGAGGGCCCTGAGCTCACTGAATTTTTAAATAATATTAAAATGGAATACGGGGTGAGTGAAGACGTGCTGATCGCCATTGATGGCCAGGACCTCACGCGCGCTATTCGCGAACACCGCGTTTCTAAGCTCGCCTCAATTATTTCTCAGCTTCCTAGCGTGCGCACTTTCTTACTCAAGTTTCAGCGCGATCTCGCTGGCGAGCGCCTCTGTGTGATGGAAGGGCGTGATATTGGCACCGTGGTCTTTCCCAATGCTTTTATCAAATTCTTTGTCACCGCCTCTGTGCAAACCCGGGCCCTGCGCCGACTCGATCAGTTGCGCGCTGGCGGCGATCAGGATGTGGAGCTTGAACAAGTGATTAAAGATGTCATCAAGCGCGATGAAACGGACACTAACCGCGAAGTGGCGCCCTTAAAGCAAGCCGCCGATGCCGAGTTGGTCGACACCACCAATTACACTCAAGAAGAAATCATCTCAATGCTGGCCGCTAAAGTGCGCTCGCGCCTCACTGAGCTGAGCGCGAATTAAAGAATTACCAATCATGAGGCTTCATGAGTAAGACTATTGTTATTAATCGCACCGATGCCATTGGGGATACGGTTCTCACTTTGCCCATGGCCGATAGACTCAAACAAGTTTATCCCACAGCAAAAATTATCTTTCTCACGTCCCCTCGGGCCCAAGATCTTTTCTTCAACCACCCCTACGTCGATGAAGTGGTGGTGATTGACCCCAATATCTCCTTTCTTAAAAAGGTGCGAAAGCTGCTCGCTTTTTTTAAACGCACCAAGCCTGATGTCTTTTTTCATGTGGGCGGCATAACACTGCCGTGTTTGATAGCGCTTTTTTGTCGCGTTCCCTTTCGCGGCGGAATTAAGAGTCGCCTGCCCACTTTCTTAAGCCTAAAAGATGGCATGCGCCAGAGCCGCTCGATTGTGCCCATCTCTGAAACTGATCACAATCTAGAACTACTGACCCCACTTCTTGGTGAGGTTTCTCCTTTTGAAGGGGCCCCTGCGCCCCATCTGACTCTCTCAGATCAAGAGCGCCAAAAGGCCCATCAGGAATTTTGTGAGTGGGTGGTCGCTGAAGGTCACGACCCCAAGCGCGAGTGGATTTTTATTCATCCAGGGATGAGTGGGCACACTCTCAATTGGGCCAGCCGCAATTACGCGCGCTTAATTTTGCGCTTAATGAAGCATCATCCAAAACGTTTTCTCTTTATTATTTCTCACACTCCCAGTGATGGACCGTATCTGGCCCCGCTGCGCGATCACTTGGCCAAGACCGCTAGTGAGCAAGTCGGCGAGAGCGTGCTCTTTTTTAATGGTGCGACCAAGGGACTGCGCTTCACTATGAACGTGATGTCCTTTGCCAGACTCTTTGTTGGCCCAAGTACGGGCACCACTCACTTGGCCAGTTGCTTAGGTGTTCCCACGGTTGGAATTTATTCTCCCATCCGCGCTCAAAGTGCGGTGAGGTGGGGCCCCTTTTATCGTGAGCGCTCGCGGGTGGTGGTACCCGATGTGGTTTGTGGTGAGGTCACTCGTTGCGCTCTTGAGCGCTGTCCTTACTATGAGTGCATGGCCAAAATTGAAGTGGACGATCTCACCCGAGAGTGTGAAAATCTCCTAGATAACACCAAGTAATCGCAATAAAGGACCCCCTATGCATGCCACACTTTTATCGCGCGCGCGCCTAGAAGATATTCTTGCTCGCTTTGAGACTTTAAAGCCAATTATGGTCGTGGGCGATGTGGGCATTGATAAATACACCTATGGCAACGTGACGAGAATTTCACCCGAGGCCCCAGTTCCTGTACTTGAAGTCACCAAAGAGTGGTTAAAGCTGGGTCTTGCCGCCAATATTAGTCACAACCTTGAAAGCCTTGGCGTGGCCTCTACTCTTTGTGGTGTGGTGGGTGATGATGTGCGCGCCACTCAATTTGAGGCCCTCTTGGAAGAGTGTGGGCTTAAAACTTGGGGGATTGTGCGCGGAGGTGAGCGCCCAACAACTTATAAAGAGCGCGTGACCACTAGTGGTCAGCAGATTTGTCGCATTGATTATGAAAGCTCGCACCCAATTGATCAGGCCACGGCCGAAAAGCTTCTTGGCCGCGTTGATGATTTTAGCTCAGATCACGGCGCGCTTATCATTGAAGACTACGCCAAGGGAACGCTCACCAATGAAGTGCTCTCTAAGCTTATTGCTAAAGGCAAAGAGGCCTCTCGCATGGTGGCCGTCGATCCAGGTCGCACGACACCTCCGAGTTTTTATCAAGGGGCCACACTCTTAAAGCCCAATCTCAAAGAAGCACTCGCAATGGCCGAAGCCTTGGGTTACCGCGAGAAGAACATTGGCAAAGTCGCCGAGCTGTTAGTTGATAAGCTCAAGCTGCAAAAAATTGTCATCACCCTAGGCGCCGAAGGGATGGCCTTACTTGACACCACTGATAAAAACGCAATGATTACGATTCCCACCGCCGCCACCGAAGTCTTTGACGTCTCTGGTGCCGGTGATACCGCCATTAGTTTGATTGTCGCCGCACTTGAGGCCGGCGCCAGTCTTTCTGAGGCGGCGTGGATCGCTAACTGCGGCGCTGGCGTGGTTGTGGGTAAGAAGGGCACGGCCACCGTCAATCAGGCCGAGATCCTCGAATTCTACGAGCGCCTGGTTCGCCGTCTGAGCTAGCACTTTTTTTTGGCGCCTCTACGCCACTGCTAAGTTCATGCCGACTTTAGGCTTTTTTGTAAGGACTTAAAAATATTCTGCTCTTACATTTAGTTCACTGACATGTATTGATCCCATTTTGAGGTAGCGTTATTCTCACACAAAGCCCGTGGAAAAAGGTGAGGGAGTGGGAAACTATTCTCAAGCAAAGGGCCGCCCTAAGGGGATCTTTATGAGAGAGCTCTATGGGTTACTGGTCTTGCCCAAGGCAGAGTCGCTTTTTACTCGTATGATCGATCGGGTCTCACTGGTCTGCAGTGAGGAGTAAAGGGAGACTTCAAAGGAGGGGATCATTTTTTAGTGAAGTCCTTCGCGCTGTGGCGGTTCTCGTCAGTTAGCGCATTTATCGTGGGATATCCCACAGACAAATTCGTCTCAATTACACTTCTACGACAAGCGCGCTGGTTTCTTGCCAGCGCGCTTCTTTGTCGCTTAACCTCAATTCATGAAACTTGTGTCTTTATGTCTAATGACTTTCTTTATTCATTTGCTCATATCCTGTTCGCACGTGAATAGAGGTGTTGAACTTCGCTTCCAGCACTTGGAACTTTCAGTGGGCCCACTCGATTCAGCACTAGTCGATGCCTACGAGAATCGAAGCTTGCAAACTCTTGAGGTCGTGGGCATCCCTAAGACAGAATCTGATCCCTATGATCTTCAGGGTCTTCTCTTCTTTGCCTATGAGTACCCTTTACCGGTCGCTAAAAAACGCTACCAACCTTTGACTTTGGGGCTAGAGGTAAGTGAGCGTAGAATTTTTTCGCAAAAGTTCTTTCATGAGGCCAGCTTTGAACATCCACGCCAGGCGACGTTTGCCGATCTTGATCACGATGGGCGCATTGACTTGATTGTTAGTGATCACGGCCATGATGAAGAGCCCTTTGCTGGGGCCTACACTCAATTTTTCTTTCAAAATGAAGAGCATCTATTTGAAAAGACCCCCTATCAAACGCGACTGGGCTATTGGTTTTCTTCTTGTACTTTGGGGGTTGATAAAGAGCGCACCCTCATTTTGGTGGTCTCAACTGGCACTGAGTCCGGTGACTTTCCCACTGGGCCAAAATTAATAGAAGTGAACTCAAGCAGAAAGTTTATCGTGCACGGCCTGCCGCCGTCTATCACGGATACGCGCCTGAGGAAGTATTTAACTTGCGCTTTTAGACCTCAAGCTCCCTTTGAAGTTTATCTCGGGATGATGGACGGTGAGGTGAAGTCGCGCGCTCCCCGGGACTACCGCTTTGCTTTAAAAGTTTCGCAGCAGGATTTTAACTTTGAGAGTAAACCGCTGCCGATGCCCCCTAAATCCGGAGAGTCTGATCGCGGCACGATTGAGCTTAAGGCCATTGATATCGATGGCGATGGACTCATTGATCTCGCTAGTAATTCTCATGATCACCAATTTTCTGCGGGTCTTGTTGAGTTTTTTATGGGCGTGCCAGGGGGAGGCTTTAAACCTTGGAGAGTCTTTAATCCTAGTGACTCCGCTGTCAGCGTGGCCAAGGACTACTTTATTCCGCGCGCTCACCTGGCCGATTTCGATCAAAACGGGCGACTGGATCTCGTCTTTTACACCGGACAAAGCGGCAGCGATTTTGATCCCAAAGCCAAGTCGAGTGTGCACCTTTATCTGCAACAAGAAAATGGTCAATTTATTGATGTCTCAAATCAAATTCCCAATAATAAAGACCTCCAAGGGCTTACTCCCGTGCGGTTAAAGTCAGGGGCGATGGGTCTGCTCTACATTTATGGACCTCGCCAGTATGAGCTCTATCAGCTCTCATCCGAGCTCTCTTCTAAAGACTCTTGGCAGTGAGGCGATCCTTGTTTGGGCGAGGTGTTAAGAGCCTCTTTCATTGATAAAACCCCCTCTTTGTGAAAGAATTGACGGGTTTTTCAATTCTATTAAACGACTCTCTATCACAGGTGAAACCATGCAAGAAAAGCTCAAAGGACTCCTCGCCGAGTTTGAAAGCGAACTTTCTCAGACTCATACTACTCCCGATGTTTTGGGCCTTAAGGCCAGCTATATTGGAAAGACCGGCAAGGTCTCTGAAATTCTTAAAGGTCTGCGCGACCTCTCAAATGAAGAGCGCAAGGCCGTGGGCCCGATTGCTAACGAGGTCAAAGATAAGATTACCGATTTGACTGCCCAGCAAATTCAAAAAATTGAAATCGCCGAAATTAATGAGAAACTGGCTCGCACCCAGCAAGACATCACCCTGCGCTCAAGTGTAAAGGCCAGTGGTGTCC
Source organism: Bacteriovoracaceae bacterium (assembly GCA_048264885.1). Taxonomy (GTDB): domain Bacteria; phylum Bdellovibrionota; class Bacteriovoracia; order Bacteriovoracales; family Bacteriovoracaceae; genus JBLWXV01. Next base: position 3,560 of record JBLXCO010000005.1, on the reverse strand, counting down.
CTCACGGTGGCCTGCACCCGCGCACACTCATTCAGCGCGAAATTGAAGATATCTTTCTCTCCATGGGCTTTGACGTGCTCGACGGCCCTCACGTGGAAGATGAGTTTCACAATTTTGAGGCCCTCAATATTCCAGGCGATCACCCAGCGCGCGACATGCAGGATACTTTTTGGTTTCACGCCGGTGACGAGCGCGCTCAGGATGGCAAGAAATACCTGCTGCGCACGCACACCTCGACCATTCAGGTGCGCGGGATGATGAATCGCAAGCCACCCTTTCGCTTTATCGCTCCCGGGGTGGTCTTTCGCTGCGAGCGCACAGATGCCTCTCATGAAATGGTCTTTACTCAACTTGAAGGCATGATGGTCGGTAAAGATGTGAGTGTTTCAAACCTCATCTACTTTATGAAAACGATTCTCTCAGAAATCTTCAAGCGCGAAGTTGATGTGCGCTTGCGCCCAGGCTTTTTCCCCTTCGTTGAGCCGGGTTTTGAGCTCGATATTAAGTGTCTCATTTGCTCGGGCAAGGGCTGCTCCGTTTGCAAGCACACGGGCTGGGTTGAGCTGCTTCCCTGTGGCATGGTTCACCCCAATGTGCTTCGCGCTGGCGGCATTGATCCCGAAGAATATAATGGCTTTGCCTTTGGTCTCGGGCTCGATCGTCTGGTCATGATGAAATATGGCATCGATGACATCCGCCACCTGCAAAGTGGTGATCTGCGCTTTAACTCACAATTTAAAATGTACTAAGAAGGACATCCTCATGCTTATTTCTATCGATTGGATTTCTGATTTTGTTAAACTCCCTGAACTCTCGCCTAAAGAAATTGGTGAGCGCGTAACTCTTGGTTGCTGTGAAGTTGAAGACGTAGTGGCGAGCAATGCTCACGTCACAAAGGTTCGCGTAGCCCAGATTAAACAAATTGAGCCGCACCCTGAAGCTGATAAGCTCAACCTGGTGACCTTTGACTTTGGTTCGGGAAAAGATTTTCGCGTGGTCTGTGGTGCCGCAAACGTGCGCGTGGGGCTTAAGACTTTCTACGCGCCCACCGGAGTCACGCTTCCTAATGGACTGACTTTAGAGCCCAAAAAAATTCGCGGCGTCCTCTCTGAGGGAATGCTTTGCTCTGAAGAAGAGCTGGGTCACGCCGAAGAATCAAGCGGTATTATCGAACTTCCTGAAGATGCCGTAGTCGGGACGACTCTGGCCGATTATCACAATGAAAAGAGCGATGTTTTACTTGATATCGACAATAAATCACTCACTCATAGGCCAGACCTCTGGGGTCACTACGGCATGGCCCGGGAGTTTGCGGCGATTTTTGAAAGTGAACTCAAAGTTCCCTACGGCCTAGAGTGGGCAAAAAACCTCAAGGCTAAAATTCCCGGCGGCAAAAGCCCCATGGGCGTTGAGATCAAGGGGGAGAGTGCGGCCCTTTGTTACTATGGCCTGTCTCTTGATCATGTTAAAGTAGGTCCTGCTCCCGAGTGGATGCAAACGCGCCTAAAGGCAGTGGGACTGCGCCCGATTAATAATATCGTTGATATTTCTAATTATGTGATGCTTGAACTGGGTATGCCCCTTCACATCTTTGATCGCGATAAAATAAAGGGCGACAAAGTTGTGATCAGCGCCCTCACTAGCGCCTGTGAATTTGAAACACTCGATGAGGTTAAAAGAGAGCTGGTCCCCGGCGACACTGTGATTAGTGATGAGACAGGCCCCCTTGTTATTGGCGGTCTCATGGGTGGACTCTCAAGTGGAGTGAGTGACGCTACCACTAAAATCTTTATCGAAGTGGCCAACTGGAAAGCGGCGAGCGTTCGTCGCACCAGTACGCGCCTAGGTCTGCGCACCGACTCTAGCCAGCGCTATGAAAAAACGCTCGACTCTAAACTGTGTGAGCGCACTCTTTTGCGCACGCTTGAACTCATCTTACAACTCTGTCCCGAAGCCAAAGTCCAAGGCAGTATTGAGTACGATGGGGTTGATCTCAGTGCTATTAAGCCGGTTGTTATTCACTCAAGCTTTTCAAAAATCGAGCGCGTCCTTGGACACAAAGTGGGAAGTGAGCGAATTGCTAAAATCTTGAACGCTCTTGATTTTGCCCTGGAAGTAAAGGGCGATGATCTCACGATCACTGTTCCAAGCTACCGCGCCACTAAAGACGTAGAAGTTGAAGCGGATATTATCGAAGAGATTGGCCGCATTGTGGGCTTTGATCACATTGCGGCGAGCTCACCACTTTTACCGGTGGCCCCAGTCTCTCTTTCAAGTAAGGCAAAACTGCACCGAAATATTCGTGAATTCCTCTCCATTCACGCCCACGCTTTTGAAATCATGACCTATCCACTAGTGGGCGAGAAGCTCCTAAAGAAAGTTTCATGGACCCAGCTGAATGAGGGTCTCAAATTGGTCAATGCCCTGTCAGAAGATCACGACCGCATGAGACCGAGTCTCATTCCTAGTCTTTTACAAGTGGCGGCCCTCAACGTTAAGAATATGGATGAGTTTAGCGCCTTTGAAATTGGCCGCTCTTATGTGAGTGACTCGGCAAAAGAATTTGTCAGCGAGCGCTCACAAGTGGCCTTGATGTCCTACTCTCAAAAGAGCTCTCCTTTTATGGAACTGCAAGATCATGTTGAACGTTTGATGAATGCTCTTAATATCCCAGGTGACTTCACTGGCGCTCACCCCAAGTTTAAAAACGAAATCGTCGATGAGCAATGGGCCGGCGTTCACCCTTACGAATTTGTTAATATTCGCTTACAAGGAAAGATGAAGGGAGTGATCTTTACTCTTCATCCTTTGATCGCAAGATCTCTTAAGATTAAAGGCAATCTCTCTTTGGCAGTGCTTGATCTCACTAGCTTTGAAGAGCGTCCTCTTAAAGATAAGACTAAGTACACTCCGCTAGCGAAGTTTCCTTCCTCAGACTTTGATTGGACAGTGGTCGCCAAAGATAATGAGCAGGTAGGAAATATTATCGATTCTTTAAAGAAGGTTAAGATTTCTGAACTTCAGTCGCTCGCTGTGGTCGACGTCTTTAAGATGAATGATGAGCAAAAAGCGGTGACTTTAAGAGCAACTCTGCAAGATCCAGAGAAAACCCTCAGCGGGGAAGCTTTAAGTGCTGCGAGCGAGAAATTAATGAAGGCCACGGCCGACGCAGGGTTTCCGCTTAAATCTTAGTAAAATCAGACATTTAACTATAGAGAGGCCTCCTTTTTGGAGGCCTTTTTATTGAGTTTTTGGGCCGTTCAACATTTTCTTAAAAAAAATTACATTTTTTTTCACTTTTTCTATTTTTAGGCTTGACCGGACGAAGACGTTTCACTATTATCGCCTCTCGTCCACAGCAACAAACGCTTCTAAACAAGCGAAATGCTTAAAGAAAATTTCTTAAGTGAAAATTTCGGGACACTTTTGGCTCTTTTAAAATTTAAATAGAAGTTTGTCTTAGAAAGGTAACACTTTCTAAGTACTGAAGATGAGAAGGTGAGTTCTCGAAAACAATCCTCGACGTAACTAGACGCTGCAGTTGAAGTTGAAGCTGACTC
>JBLXCO010000004.1:0-546920 GCA_048264885.1 Bacteriovoracaceae bacterium | reverse complement strand
GCTAAAGAGAAGGTCGCACTTGAGAACTTTACATCACAATTCTTACAGCGATAGCGCTGAATTGTGCGCGAGTCATTTTTTCTAAAATAGCTCCCATCGCGAACGATGGAGTTCTTTTTTTGGTAGTGAGAACAGGATTGATTGGGGCAGCCGTACTTCATGAGTACATAAGTGCAAAATGAACTCACCAAGGGAGAGCTAAGCAATTAGAAAGTCAAAAGAAGTGAGTTTATAAGGATAGGCTTGAGCACTGAAGGGTCAAAAAACTAGCCCCACCGTAGTGGGGCAGTTTTTATCTTATAGGTCGGAAGAAATATTTTTAATTTCGTCGCGAATGAGATTTTCGGCCAAATCTGGAATTACTTCCCAAGCAATATGATCCACTCGCTCTTGAAGTAGGGCTTCCACTTGGCTCTTAACCATTTCTTCAATCATTGGTGCGAGGGCATCTTTGATCTTTGCCACTAACTTTTCTTCATCAAATGCACGAACCGGCTCTTCGGCTGGACGGGGTCTCGTGGCGGCCGGGGTACTCTCAAGCGTTAAGTTACTCTCCATGGGCGCCAAAGCATCGATATCGAGAGGGACAGAATGTTCATCTACACTTTGAGCGATATCGGGGTTGGCAATAGCGCCACCGACTTTCGCAGCTTTGTCTGCTCCACTATCTTCAATTACTTCATCGGCGGCCCAGAAATCATCTGGAGAATCCTCTGAGGCAATTTCATCGGCCAGGCTGGAGGGAACACTTGCATTGTTCTTGTCTTCATCTTGGCTGTCTTCGCTCGACTCTTCTTCACCTTCGGGGGCCAGTTCATCGACGCCAACAAGCGAGGAAGAGAGCTTAATATTTTTCAAATCATCTTGAGAGCTGCCGACAATGTCCATGTCGGGATACTCAAGATCATCTTCTTCGGGAAGAGTGGTCTCTGCTTCATCTTCTATGACCGCAGGGGCCTGGGCGCTCAAGTCTTCGCCCTCATCTAGCTCAACTTCTTCAAGCTCATCTTCATTTTCAAGTGAAGTTTGGTCTTCACTTAAATCGACTGACATTCCCTCTTCAAGATCATCTCCTCGCGCTTCATCTAGAGAAATAACCGCTGCTGCTTCTTCACCGATAACTGGTGGCATCGCCTCAAGGGATCCCTTGAGACCAATCTTACCTGGCACTGGAATACCCCAGCCGGCCAGCTCGCTAGAGAGCTCGTCTTCATTAGTATCTGCTTGAGCTTCACTCGCTAAGAAGTCTTCTTCCTCTGAATCGTCTTCAGAGTCTTGCGCCTCACTAGCGACATTGCTAGAGTCCATGACCCAGTTTTCATCCTCTTCGACCTCATCATCTGAGTCGGTGTCAAAGGAGATCTCTCCTTCGGTATCGCCTTGCCACTCTTCGTCCACCTCGTCTTCATCTTCTTCATCTAGATCATCATCTAGGGCTTCGAGTTTATTAGTGAGACTACGACACTTTTGAATGAAGAGATTACTATCAAAGGGCTTAGCGATATGATCATCCACGCCCGCTGATTTCATTTTAGATTCATCAACCACATCGAAAGTTCCCATCATGGCAAGAATGGAAATCTGCGGAGCTTCACGCTTGAGCTCAGTGGCCATTTGATAGCCGTCTTTAGTATCTGAGAGATTAAAGTCGAGTAAAACAAGTGCACTTGAATTGAGCGCCACTTGCTTTACGAGATCTGTTTCATTTAGACAGGTAATCAGCTCATATGAGTCATTGGCCAGCGTGATGGCAACTACCTTTTGAATGGTCTGACTATCGTCGGCTACAATTATTTTTTGTGTCATTTACTAAATCCCTTCTGCTATTAGTTTCCCCTCATTTCAATGAGTTCGCAACACCTTTACTTTGAAGGGGGAATTTCTCAACCAGAAAAGTTGGGTATTAAAATTGAAGGATCACGGCCGATTGATTATCCATATTGCCGCGCTCATTAGCGAGGTCAAAAAGTTGATCAATCTTGTCGCCATCGTCTTGTTTGAGATTGAGAATATGGGAGAGCTCCTCCTCATGCACCCGCGAGTACACGCCATCACTAATCAGGACCACCATATCTCCAGCACGCAGACGAAACTCCCTGACATCGAGATCGAGATGATCAAAAAGGCCAAAGCCACTAATGGGTGAAGTGTAGAAGTGCTTAGTGTGGTCGTAGCTTGTCAGCGGAATCAGAGTGTCTGGCGTATTGAGGGGTTGCAGTCGTCCGTGTCGACAAAGGTGGCCTTTACAATTTCCAGTCGAGGCCACGGTCAAAATATTATCGGCCATCGCCGCAACGATGGCCGAAGAGCCTCCTCTTTCATTCATAGCGAGTTGCTGGTTCTTAGAGCACAGCAGGCTGTGGGCGTAGCGCATACTATTGATCAGAGCATTTCCTTCAATCAAATAACGAGGTGAGTAAAAAAAGGGCAAGGTCGCATCGGGGTCACCACCAACTTTAGAATAAAAGACCTTCAACTTTTCTTTGAGGAATTTCACCGCCACATCACCCGCATTATTTCCCCCAAAACCGTCAAAGAGCATAAAAAGATTATTGACCAGATCGATTTCAATATCGTCTTCATTAATTTGAAGATAAGGGCCTTGATCTGTTCTTGCACTAAAGCTCTTTAGCCTCAACATCGATGCTACTCCAAATAGTCTTTAAGCTTATCAGTGGCCTTCTTATAGTACTCACTGTCACTAGGTGAAATCTGTTGAACTTCTTGAAACTTCTCTTTGGCCTGGCTAAATAAGCTCAGTGACTCGGCCACAATGGCCTCGCGATAAATCTTCATTGAGCGAGAGGTGAGAATATCTCTAATCTTGGCCATCTCATTGAGGGCATCAACGTGGCTGGGGTCATACTCTAGAACTTCGTTGTATGTTTCGTATGAGCCCTTGAGGTCTTGCCCTTCTTGCAGCGACTTTGCCTTTCCAACTAGGGGGTCCACAATAGAAGAGAGTTTCGCCTTAGAGTCGGCGAGCATTTTAGTCGCCTCTTGAATCAAGTCCTCATCCATTCCCTTAAGTCTTAGAAATTCTTCCAGCTTAATTATCGCCTTATACCATTCATTTTGAAGATAGAAGGTCTTGCCAGGAGCGAGAGCATCGAGCTGGCGCTGGCGCTCGGCCTTGGCCGCCGCCTCTTCAACTTTTTTGCGCTCTTCTTCTTTTTTCCAAGCATCGATTTCATACTTGAGCTGAGGCACATCGTAGTTTTCTGGATCAAGCTCTAAGATTTGAGAAAAAATGCTATCGGCCACATCAACCTGCCGATCTTTAACAGCCGTGCGAGCGCGCTCGACGAGCTCTTTTACTTTTAAAGCGCGTTGCTTACGCTCAATTTCACGCTGCTTTTCAGCTTCTAACTCTTCTATCTTAGCAAGACCCTTTTTTGAGAGCTCAGCGATCTGACGGGCGCGCTTATAGTTATCAATAACTGCAAAGAGCTTATTGAGTTCAAAGATCGCATCTGAGTACTTCGCCTGCTCAAATAGAGTCTTAGAGAGCTGATACTGAGCTTCGACAAAGGCTTGTTGATCTTTTGTCAGCTTTAAAAAGGGGTCGCCCTGATCAATCTTCTCTTCTTGTTTGGACTCGGCCGCTTTCTTGGGATCCACTTTGGGCTTAGTTGGAGTTTCAGTGTCAACAAGAAGAAGTGCCACCGCAATAGCAGCGCCGACGTAGATAATTTTCTTGCGGCCCTTATCGTCTTTCCACATGAGTTTGAGTTTGCCCACCAAGCTTTTTGGCTTAGGAGGCTCATCACCTTCAAGAAAGAGTCCGCCCTCTTCATCTTCAAAGTCTTCGTCGACCTCGACGATTTCTTCGATTTCGATCTCTTGATCTTCTTCAACCGGCATCAAGCGTTCATTTTGGCTCTCTAATAGGTCCGACTGAACGGAGAGCGTAAAGGAAGTGTCGCCAATTAAAAACTCATCGCCCACCGAGAGAATAGACTTATTAATTCTCTCACCATTTAAGAGCGTTCCGTTGCCCGAGTCCAAATCTTCGAGCGTGATCATGACATTAGTCTTTTTTAGAATCGCGTGCTTACTTGAAACCTGGGGATCATTGAGCACAATATCGCACTTCTCTGGATCGCGACCAATAATAGTTTCGGCCTTGTCGAGATTGAATTTATCATAAGGGGCATATTCACCAAAGAGCTCTAGCTGATAGGCCACAAAGCTTTGCACGACTTGAGTTTTCTCGCCCACGTCATCGTCAAAGCCATCCATCTCCTCGAGTTCGCCCCCCTCGCCATCGGAGTCAAAGCCAAAGGCATCATCAACCTCTCCCTCATCGGGAAACTCTGATTCATTGTTTTCACCAGAGAACATAGAAGTCTTATCTTCTCTAAAGTCGGCCGAGCTAAACTCAGAGGCCACTTCATCCTGAGCAATCTCGCCAAAGTCGCCGGCCTCTTGACCGCCATACTCCTCAACAGGAACTTCCTCACTGGACAACGCTGCCGCATCAAGTTCTTCGAGGTCTGGCTGTTCGCCCTCAAGGTCAGTTTGAATTTCTTCGGTTAAGTCTTGATCAAGAGTATCGGTCGCACTCTCGTCAGGCGTATCATAAATTTCAGGCTCAACCATCGGCTCAGGCTCTTCCACCACCGGCGTGGATTGGGCCATGGGCAACGCGATTTCAGCGACAGATAGGACAAAGGGACCAACCGTTATTTGATCTCCTCGCGAGAGAAAGTGACTCTCAACGGCCCCGCCATTAACTACTAAAGGAGCAAACTCCGCCAAACGGCGAATACTCCAAGCAGCACCGTCGTAGACCAGCTCGGCGTGCTCTCTTGAAACTTGTTTATCATCAAGAACAACAGGGCAATCTTTCGAACGCCCAATCGGAAAGCGCAGTATATCTCCGCTTATTCCGCTCACTTCTTCTGAGAGATCTCTCTCAAACAAGAAGTTATTGTTCTTACTCACACTTAATTTCACCCTTCTCCAATCCCATCTTTTCTTCGAGTTCTGCTAAGCTCTGCTCAGCATCTTTATATCTTGGGTCATCCTTTTTCTCTGAGAGAATTCTCAAAATCGAGCACAGCGAAACTCTTGCAGCATCATACTGTAGAGAACCGGCATCGCGCTCGGCCTTACTCTTGTTAAGACGAATCTCATCGTCCAGGCGTTGTTTAGCACGATCAAGGAGGTAACTTGCGTGGGCATGACCTGGAACGAGAATCAAGGCGAGCTCAAACTCATCAATGGCCCTAAAGTAATTTCCTTCGCGGTACTCTCTTCGCCCACGGTGAATAATCGCAAGTAGCTTCTCTTTTGTTTCGCGGTCAAGCGCCTCGGCCTTATTTGTTCGGCCAATGAAGTCCTGGTCACCAGCGAGGTCTGTCTCGGCTTCATCGCCGCCAGTTTTTTTAGCATCAGTCTTCTTGCTACCATCATCGAGTAAAAAGACAGCGCCAAGTAAAATGAGTAGACCAACCAGCATGCGCTTTTTCTTGGCGGCCTTTTCATCCTCTTCCTGCTTTTTCTTGCCCTTTTTCTTCTTAGACTTTTTATCTTCTAAGAGGGCGACCTCCTCTTCTTCTTCCTCATCCCACTCCTCATCATCATCGTTTTCGACGAGCTCGAGGCTAGGCTTAACTTCTATTACGTTATACTTGTAAACCGTTTGACCAATAATGATGAGATCGCCATCGGTCAGGTGGTGCTGCGTGACCTTGAGATCATTGACCACCACACCATTTTGTGAACCCAAATCGGTAAGAACATATTGATCACCGACTTTTGCGAGTTCGGCGTGTTCTCTAGATGACTTTGTGTCTAAAACCTGAACATCAGCATTATCACTGCGTCCCATCACGGCGCGAACAGATGTTAGGTAATAACTTAAACCTTTATTTTTCCCGGTCATACAGACCAGGCGATAGTGCACCCCGGCCGCAACTGGCGGAGTGACTGATTTAGTTATTTTAACATTCGCACTAGCCATTAATCATTTCTCTTAAACGTTATGTAGTAAGCCTTCGCAAAATTGTCCTTTCCCATTAGCGAGGCCACATGAATGCCATACTCAATACCAGAGAGTTCATATTCACCACTTTGATGGGTCCCACCGTTATTGGCCGAGTTGTCACAAAGCTCTATCACGGTCGCCGCAAAACCCTTTTCACGGGCTACATCAAGAAGACTCATCCCCACTGACGAGGACTCTCTAATCCCCGTGATATCTTCACCCTCGGGGTTTATCGTCACTAGATTTTTTTCACTATTGAGCACCATTGCGGGACCTGCTGCGCCCATCATAATTTCAGTGAGAGTCGACACATAAGTTTCATCGGGCTCGAGCTCACCAAAGTCAGTGTCATCAGTGTCACTTTGCAGCTCACGAATTCGCTGAATCATTGTATTAACAGTCGATCGCAGTGGGGAGAGCTCTGAGAAGAGATAGCGACTCTCCACATTCTTTCTTCGCCCGCGCAGGGCCTCTTCAATTTGAACTCGCATCTCTTCAACAGGTCGCAGGGTGAGGTAGAAGATAATCCCAAAAAAGACAATCGCCACCAAAGCAGAGGTCGCGAGGGATTCAATATAGGCCACACTACTTTTTGTCGCCTCTACGGCCAAGGATTTAGGTGCAAAGCGAATCGCAATCACCCCCACCGGCTCCCTGGCGCCTACCCTCGGATTGAAGTACTCAATCACATGTCCAATTCCCAGTGAGCCATCAGAGAGTTTTTCAATAAAACTATTTCGAGTCTGCTTATACTGACCACTTTTGGCCCAGTTGAGAGTTCGCACGGCGAAGTCGTCTGAGACGTATTCGTTAATCAATTCCGTTGGGCGATAAATTCGCCCTTCCATATCAAAGAGCAGATAGGATTTTACCCCGTCCTCTCCTTCAAGAAACTTGGAGTCAATTGAATCGAGCTTCTTCTGTTCAAGAATTCGCGCGTTGATCCTTCCGATTTCATCAGCATAGTGACGTCCACGAATGGCCGTTTCAGCGATGAGTAATTTTTTATTGTCATTAAGAATGGGACCAATAGTTAAGGTCACACAAATAATAATGAAGACACCAAGAATGATCGCAAGCAGTTGGCGCCATTCATATTCTTCATTAATCCCGTGAACAATGGGCATAAATTTATAGCGAAAATACCAAAGGAGCTTGCCAGGAAGATTATCTGGCGCGTCCCCGCCTTTAAGAAGCATTTCTTCAGCGTCGTCTTCAACCGCAGTTGTCGCCTTCTTCTTTACAATCTTTCTCTTTTCTTTGACGTGAACAACTTGCAGAATCAAATTTGGCAGAGCAATCTTGTCGCCATTTTTAACGGTGGCCTTAGTCACGAGCTTGCCGTTAATAAATGTCCCGTTAGAGCTGCCAAGATCCTGCACATAGGCAGTATCTTTATTTACAGTAATACTCAGGTGTCTCTTAGAGATCCCTTGCACTTCAAGTGGTAAATCACACTCACCGTCTCGGCCGAGAACATTTTCACCATCTTCAAGGACAAACTCCTGCCCTCTAAGCTTGCCACCGACGGCCACTAACTTATACATATCACCTCTAACTGATCACCTTGGGCCAGATCCTTTGGTAGTAGACCTGCTCTCACCTCAATCACTGAACTGGCGGTAAAGTATGTCCGCGTCAGCCTCCAAGGCTTCATTCCAAAAATTACCTTCACCACTTTCCCCTTAGAGTTGATAAAGGCAACATCTAGGGAAAATTTCATAAAGAAAGTATGAATGCTCTTACAAGGATCGATAAAGAGCCCGGTGGGCACAACTTTTTCATCCTTAAACATCAGCCCAATCATGCGATCAAGCATCGACTGCGCCACCGGAACACTCTCAAAAATAGTTTTTTTATCCTTCACAATTTTAACCGCTCTCACTTTTGCGCTCCGATGAAGCCCATAATGAGGGGGCCGGCCACAACAATCAAAACCGCTGGAACGATGAGAAAGAGCATGGGAAAGAGAATTTTTGTGGCCGCAGTAGCACCCGCTTTTTCCACATCAGAGCTTCTCTTTTGCCTAATTTCGCCAGAGAGAGCTTTCAAAATGGGTCCAATAGAAGCCCCCACACTATCAGCGGCAATAAGCGTGGCACAAAATGAAGAAATCTGAATCAGATCAATTCGCCACGCCATATTCCTAAGGGCCTCAGCACGACTCGCACCAAGCTTTGTCTCTTTGATCAGGATTTCAAACTCTTCAGTTAGAGGCGTAGCCTTGGCTTTCTCAATCACTTTAGTCATGGCCGCCATAAAATCGAGTCCGGCCTCCACGCTTAGAGCTAGCATGTCCACGGCAAAAGGCATCGCCGAGACGATGTCCTTTTGTCTTTGCTGAATTTTTCCCCTGATCCAGATATCGGGGTAGATAAATCCGACGGCTGCCACTACTGGAATCATCGAGAGCGGCCAAGTCTCTTCAAGAAAGGTGCGAAGAGCAAAGAACACCACCGGAAAGCCCAAAATCAAAAAGAGCTTAAAAGCAAAAAAATCTTCGGCAGTCATATAGTCTTGAAGACCAGCTGAAGCGAGTCGCCTTTTATATTTTTCTTTAATGTTCTTTTTATTTTTCATCCCCTGAACAATTGGGGTCACGTAGCGTTTAAAAAATGGCCGCGAGTATTTAATGACCATACCGTGATTGGGAACAACGCCTTTTTTATTAGTTGCTTGCTCTTGATCTTCAAGCTGCTCTTGCGCTCTAAACGAATCTTCATCTTGGAAGATTTGAATTGAAATCATAAGAGCGGCTAGACCAATTAAAAGAATACCGCCCCAGTAGAGCATCATTGAGCCAGTGGCTTCTGTCTTTCCTTGTAAATCGAGACAGAGGCTATCGTTGGGATCAGGAGCACAGACCGTCTTAGTGAGATCAGCGATGGTCTCTTTAATCTCTGCTTGAACTTTTTTCTTATCTTCAGCTGAGATGCCAATTTGATTGACGTTAAAAATCTTATCTTGAACTTTCTTTTGCTTATAGAGGAGTGCTAGTTGATAGCAGTTATCGCGCGTGCCGCGCTCACACGAAGCTTTGTAGAGTTCTACTAATTCTACGATTGTTTTGTCTTTGTACTCTTCGCCGATAATGATGGGCTGTGAAGGCGGTTCAGGCAGTTCATCATCGGCCACATTAGTGACAGCTTGCGTATTATCATCGGAATCTTGTGCGTGCACACTCGCACCCACAGCGATCCAAGACGCGATCAATAATAAGATTATGCGTTTGACCCAAAAGTTCATGAACTCCTCTCTAAGTCCATGATATCAAAGTGATGAGCTGCAATAATACTAGGGGTAAGAACATCCTACCCCACCGCCTACTAGGCCAGCTCTTTCTTGGCCGCTTTAATTTTGGATTCGAGCTCCTGCAGGAATACTTGAGAGGCTCGCTGGTTTATTTTTTTAGAAATTTCTGGAATATAAACTGGATTATATTGCTTAAGATTGGCCTTCTTAGTGTTTAAAACGAGAGTTGAGTGCGTTTGAAGAGTTTCATTTTTAATTTTTTTGACTTTTACGGCCTCTTTAAGCGCCTCAAGGGCCGTCTGTGCCGATTCCATCTCTCGATAAATCAACACATCTGCTCCAGCATTAATGGCCATCACCGCCGCCTCTTCAGGTGAGTACTTTTTCGCAATGGCGCCCATTCGCATTTCATCAGTGCAAATGATTTTGTTGTATTTCATCTCTGAGCGAATTAGTTGGTAAGCCTTATCAGAGAGAGAGCAAGGGCGCTCCGGATCAATCCCCTCAACAATGAGGTGACCCATCATCACAAATTCGACTCTCGACTTCACCGCCTTCACAAAAGGAATTAATTCGTGGGAGCGAAGCTCGGCCAGTGATTTTTTGATAATTGGTAAATCGACATTACTATCTTTTTGAGTGGCGCCGTGACCAGGAAAGTGCTTTGCACAGGACATAATCCCATTAGTTTGTAAGCCGCGAATCACTGAAGAAATATACTTACTCACCGTTTCGGGATCGCGGCCATAAGCGCGGTCTCCAATGAGCTTTGATTCTTGCGCTTCTAAAATATCGCAGACTGGGGCCAAGTTAAGATTTATGCCTACGGCGCTTAGCTCGTCGGCCATAATTTTGGTCACGTGATAAATAATCTTCGGGCTATCGAGCATCACAAGATCAAGCGCAGGAGGAAGCGTGCTAAAAGGTGCTCCAAAGCTACTGCCTCTGCCACCCTCGTGGTCAACGGCAATAAAGAGTGGGTACTCCTCTCTACACTTTTGAATATTATTAACCAGCTCTGCTAGCTGAGCTGGGGATTCAAAGTTGCATTCTTTTAAAATAACCCCACCAATATTTTCTGATTCAAGAAATTTCGCTTCCTCAGAAAGAAGCTGCGTTCCTGAGAGACCAGTAATGATGAGCTGACCTATATCTTTTTTCATGCTTTGCCCTCTGCGAGGCCCTAAAACCTACTAAGTCTTAGTATAACAAGAACTTAGGCCTTTGGCCGTAGGAGAAAAAATGGACGTCTCCTAGTCTTTTCTGGGATCGAGATAATCTCTTAGTCCATCACCAAACAAATTTAGTCCGATGATCAAGCCGGCCATACAAAGACTGACTATAAAGACAATGAAGGGAGCTTCCAGTAGGACAGTCTTGGCCATGGAGAGCATGGCCCCCCAAGAGTACTCACTCCCACCCAGACCTAAAAAGCCAAGTGCTGCTTCTGAGACGATCACGCCACTCACCCCTAACACTAAGTGAACGACCATGACTGGTAAAATCGCCGGCAGGACACATTTTGCAAAAAGGCGCACACTTGGCATTCCAATCGCTCTAGCACTTTCAATATAGGTTAGCCCCATCACTCGTTGAGTTTCACCTCTTACAATGCGAGCATAGCCAGGCCAACCCGTCACCACGAGGGCAAAAACAAGGCCCGCAAATGATTGACCAACCACTGACATCACCAAAATGGCGATTAAAATACTCGGAAAAACGAAGATTAAATTTGTGAGAAGGTCCATCGAAACGCGGATAAATCGTGGGCCCGTCACCGAAAGATAGCCCACTCCCACTCCAATGCTAAGCGAGAGAAAACTCACTGTAAGACCCATTCCAAGTGAGTAACTAAGGCCCGTGGAGAGAATCTCAAAAATACTGCGGCCATAGATATCAGTGCCCAAAATGAAATTTTCGCTAAAAGGCTTGAGTAGCTCCTGGGTCATATCGGCTTCTGGCCGATAGGACACACCGTGTGTGAGCAGCCAGGCCAGTGCCCACAACAGATAGCCTCCAAGGATGGAGACACCCCACTTCATCTCCTTAGGCAATTTCATACGCTTCCTACTCACGATGAAATCCTTGGATCGAGCCATTGATTGACAAAATCAACAACGAAGTAGACCAGCATATAGATGATTGTGGTGTAAGTAATTAATCCTTGAACTAGTGGATAGTCGCGGTTTTGAATCGCCTCAAATAAAAGAGAACCCATGCCGGGGATATCAAAAATTGTCTCACTGATCATTGTCCCGGCCAAGACAACCGAGAGCTGGATCGCAACTACGTTTAGAATGGTTGGAAAACAAACCTTTGTCACTCTCCACAATACCGCTTTCTCACTCATGCCCTTAGCACGCAGAACCTGAACCCAAGGGCCATGGCATTCTTCAAGAAACTTATTTCTCGCCACTCTCAAAATAACAGCGCTCAAGGGGACGGTGAGAGTCAGGATGGGAAGGATCGCATGCTTAATTCCGCCCCATTCACTCACCGGAAGAAGACCCAGCTTAATTGAAAAAATCAAAACGAGTATGGGAGCAAGAGAGAAGATGGGAAAGGCAAGCGCCAGCAGCGAGACAATTCGAGTGAGGCTATCAAAGAGCTGTGACTTTTTATAGCCGCTCATGATGCCAAGAAAGGTTCCAATAATGCTTGATAAAAAGACCGAACAAAGCGCCAGAATCATAGTTGGAGGAAAGTGCTCACTTAAAAGAGTGATCACTTCTTTACCCTTAAAAAGAGATGTTCCAAAGTCGCCGTGGAGAAGACCTTTAACGTAGCTCACGTACTGCTCACCCATCGGCAGATCAAGGCCCAACTGGGTGCGATATTTGGCAATATCTTCAACTTTAGCCTCAGGCCCCAAAATCTTTTCGATGGGGTCACCGGGCGAGAGTCTCACGACCCAAAATATTGCGCTCACAGCGAGCACAATATTGATCAATGCATATCCTAGCTTCTTTATGATCTTATTATTCATTCTACTTTTCTTTAAAAACGCTTCTCGTTTGACTCAATCCCTGAGACACCCAAAAGCGTTTGATAAAATTATACTCCTTATCAACAAAATAGAAAATCTTTTGATTCTCCACATCGAGAGTAAAGCGGCTCTCCCCAGAGGCGGTGGTCCCATCATAAGTAAATTTCGCCTCTGAAATGGGCTCATTGGGAAGTTTGGCATACTGTTGAGAGTAATAAGGATAGCCATCCCAAATCAGATGAAAGTTCATCACGCCCGTGTCATTTTTAGTGGCCAGATTTAAAAAGCCCGTCATGCGCACACACTCAATGAGTTGATTGAGAAAACAAAAAACCCCCGTTCCCTTGGGAAGAGTGACCAACTTTTCCCCCGACCACTGAGACTCAGGGCTCGTCATCTTAATCTGCAGCCCCTTCTCTTTTTCGCGCAGGAACATCTCCGTTTTGTACTCTTTGCCCTCAAACCATACCCGGTAACGGCTCGCATAGGGCCTGAGCACCTTCACCTTCCCACCGAGAGCCCCAGGGTTTGAAATCGACACACTCTCTTCAAGTAGGTTACTGCGATCATCATTTTCAGGATAAATAGAGGATTTAGTCAGATAGCGATTATCTTTTTCACGATAACCCGTTTCACGCACGACCACGAAAGCCCCGGCCTTATCAACCAGATCAAAGCGCGCTTTAGTGCTTTTTTTATAAAAATTATCCACCAGCTCAGCAGGAGTCTTTCTATTTAAAAGAGAGCATGAACTCAGGATAAAAATGACGAAGAGATTAAGCACTAACCTGTTATGCAACACGGCCTCCGGCTTAATTAGTTTTTATCAAGATATTCTTCAAACTCGCGCTGAAGCTCTTCTAGATTATCGTAATTCTCAATCAGGCCCTTGAGGTCTGACTTAAACTTTGGATTGTCGTCGAATTGAAGACCCACTTTAAACATACTCACACTGCCTGCGCGAGGATTGAGAAAGTCAACTTTATAGACAACGCGCGCCCGGTTTAAGCGATAAGGCTTGCCGTCGACCAAAATAACAAAGTCGACTTCTTTTTTCTTATCGTTAAAAAATGCCGCTTCTTTTTCATTGGCGAGAAAAGACACACCATTGAGAGAGAGATCGAGCGCCCGAAATCCAACTAGGTCATCGGGCTTAAATTCTTCAAGCTCTGGAATCGCTTCAATTTCTTTCTGATTCTTTATGCTTTGGAATTTTTCATAGATCTTCTTATTCTCTTCTTTAAAGCGCGTGAGCGAGAGGACATTTTCCTCCGTGGCACTTGGCGTGGCGAATTTAAAGTAAGCGTAGATTTGGTGATGTGGAAATGCTAGCAATCGCTCGCTGGTTCTCTTTTCAAGCTTAAACACATTCTCACTTAAAGCGAGCTCGAATACACCTTGCTTAGCAGAGAGGACCACACCCTTGGTGAAGTAATCAACGCCCTTAACGGTTGCGTTCATCAGTAGCTGTCTATTGACGTAAGCCTGTGAGATTTCTTCGGCTTTCACTTCCAAAACAATATTTTCTTTCTTGCTGGCGCCCACAAGGCTGGCCCAAATGGGATCATTGCCCTTGGACCAAATTCTAATATCACCTCGGTCTTGAGCATGATTTGAGAGACGCTGAAGAACGTCTTCCGGCTTCATCACCAAAAACGTATAACGACTCTCCTCACTCATGCCCTCTCCTTAGTTAAATTACGAAAGTGTTGTCACTTGTCTAAGAAGACTGATTGACTCGAGTGCCTTACCGCAACCTCTTACCACACAAGTGAGTGGATCTTCGGCCAGAGAAACTGGTAGACCCGTCTTCTCTTTAATAAGGACATCAAGGTTGGCCAGAAGTGAGCCACCGCCAGCAAGAATAATTCCATTATCTACAATGTCAGCAGCGAGTTCAGGTGGAGTTTTTTCAAGCGAGATTTTAATCGCTTCAACAACTTCTGAAATTGGATCACTTAGAGCATCTCTTACTTCATCACTTGTCACTTCAATAATTTTGGGAGCACCCGCAATCAAGTCGCGACCCTTTACTTCAAAAGTTTTCACTTCGTCATCAAATGGATAAGCATTTCCGATTGAAATCTTAATTTGCTCGGCAGTTCTCTCACCAATCAAAAGGGAATATTTTTTCTTAATATATTGAGTGATAGCTTCATCGAATTTATCCCCTGCCACGCGAACTGACTTAGAAAAGACAATTCCACCAAGAGAGATCACAGCAACTTCCGTCGTTCCACCACCGATGTCGACAATCATATTGCCCGAGGGCTCAGTGATCGGAAGACCGGCTCCGATAGCGGCGGCCATGGGTTCTTCAATCAGATAGACTTCGCGAGCCCCTGCTTGTTCAGCAGATTCTTTCACCGCGCGTTTTTCCACTTGAGTAATCCCAAAGGGGATACAGATAATGATTCTTGGTTTGATAAGCTTTGAACCCGAGAGTGACTTTTGAATGAAGTAGCGAAGCATCGCCTGAGTCACTTCAAAGTCGGCAATCACACCGTCTTTCATAGGACGAATAGCCTTGATCGAACCGGGAGTTCTTCCGAGCATCTCCTTGGCCTCTTTACCAACGGCAAGAACCTTATTGACGCCTTTCATTCCCTGGTGGACAGCCACCACTGAGGGCTCGTTGACGATAATGCCACGATCCTTGGCATAGACCAGACAGTTCGCTGTCCCGAGGTCAATGGCGAGGTCGTTTGAAAACCAGTCCAATAATTTTTTTAACATAAGTTCACCTTTATTATTCCCATGTATAATGTCTAATTTTTTCACCGCGATCTGCGATCTCGGCCATGGCCTTAATGCCTAGCTCGATGTGCAGGTCCGTATACTCTCTAAAGACCGCCTTGGCCGAAGCCTTGGTCTTAATTCCACCTTTTTTCAAAGGACAGTCACTAATAAGAATCAATGCTCCAATATTAACCTTACTTACAAAGCAAGATGTGAAGAGGGCAGCAGTTTCCATTTCAACGGCGAGCACTCTCTCTTCGATCAGATTCTTCTTAAAGCGCTCATCAAATTCCCAAAAACGAAAATCTGTCGAATGAATCGTACCAGTGCGATATTCAAATCCGCTCTCAACCAGGATTTGCGAGACAAACTTCTGCACCTTAAAGGTTGGAAGCGCTGGAACTTGAGGAGGTAAAAAATGTTTAGAAACACCCTCACCACGGATACTTGCAATAGGAAGAACAAAGTCCCCTACTTTCAGACTGGGGTGTACTGAACCAGCTAGACCTAGAAAAAGAGCAGCCTTGGGTTCGGCCACACTAATAATTTCCCCAATCAAGGCGGCCATCGCCGAGCCCACACCAAATTCAATGATGGTCACTCTCGCCTTGGCACTGGAAGCTGCTTTAAAAGCTGAGCCTTCGGTGTAGACGGCATCATCAAATGTCGCCACAAATCTTTCCACGTAGTAGTGAAAGTTAGTGAGAATAATTTGCGGTTGAATATTCTCGAGCGCGTGCCCGGTGTAGCGCTCGAGCATATCAATTGCGATGCGCTTTTTATCATCGTTCCAGTGAATGCGACGGGCCTTTAAAATTGCTCTTTGCTCTTCGAGTGACATGTCGACAAAGCGCAGGTGGCGAGCGATTTTCTTTTTCGTGGCCTTTCTTAAAGCGGCTTTCACCGCAGTTTTAGCTGAAGAAGTTGATTCTGTTTTTTTAGGTGATTTAGACTTCTTAGAAGTCTTCTTTTTGATTGTTTTTGTGCTTGAAGCCGATTTTTTCGACGTTTTCTTTTGAGCCATTTGACATTCCGTGTCTAAAGTGTGGCATCTATATTCGAGATGTTCTCGTAAAATGTATCACTTAGGTCGTTTTATTGACAACACTTGATGGCAGGAATCTCTTGTCAGTCTGCGCCTTTTTAAATAGGATGCCTTGTTCAAATGCTAATGTGACTCAATGTTCTAAATAAGAGGTATGTCATGGGAATGGGAAGAAAGAAAAGTGTTCTTAAAATGAAGCAACGTAAGGGTCAGGCCAAGAAAAAGGCCAGAATCCTCAAGAGAATCAACGCTAATAAATAATTAGCGCCTGATTAATTCTCGAATATAGTGTGAGTTGGCACCTCGATCGGTGCCCAACTCAACGCGCCAACAATCTGCCCTCTTTGTCAGCTGCCAAGCTGCACGTACTCTTGAGAGGGCAATACTCGTTTTCACCCAAAAATCTCGAGCTCCCAGCTCCCAAAAGTATTCCAAGATCATTGCCAAGCCCTCGCCAACAATCATCGGTGAGATGAGCTCAAAGAAAGCCTCAATGCGAGAAATGCGCTTTTTAAAGGGCTGCTCCGAGGCGCCCTTGCTCGCGCGCCCACCAAAGAGCAGAATGACTCTGTCTGGCCGGGGGTCCTGCCAGGGGTCTTCATTTAGTGGTTTAGGTCCGAGTTTTTCGACGGGTAAAAGAGTCTTTACCCCATATTCGCGACGCTTAAGTTCGTACGTCTTACTTTGATAGTCCTGGTGGTACTTCTCAGGCAAGCCTACACGGATATTAAAAGGATGAACCCCACCCTTTTGGTCAATCAGAACAGTATCATCGCCGAGCAATTCTATCTCGGGATAATTTTGGGCCATCTCAACAAAGAATGTACTCTTTCCCCCACCCATGGGCATGGTCATAATTACTCGGGTTTGATCAAGACGAAAGCCACAGGCATGCAAGCGATGAATGCCTCGGGTATCGAGCCACTTGCCCACGCGAGAGAGAATCATGAGATAGGTAATTTCGTGCAAGAGATCAAGATTCAAGCTCCAAATCCTGGCCGACTCTTTTTGAAAATCAAAACGACATAGACCCTCGTTTCCATATACGCAGTGGCGGATCTGCTCGTGGTCGTAGACGACGACTTTCTGACTCTGCCATGAGGGACTGATATGAGCAAAGTTCATTTCCGAGGGCCGGGTCTGTTCACAATCAATCTGTAAATCAATCTGACCAAAGTAGTCTGTGCACAGATAGAGAGAGAAGTCCTTTTCTAGTCGGCCCAATAAAGGTGAGCAAAGAGAGGTAACTCTCACAACTCTGCCATAAAAATTAAAAACTCTACTATCTCTTTGCATATCCTGGAAATTTAAACCTTTATCGCGATACAATCATACAATTGTAAACGATGGAAGAAATTAATGGGTCAACAATTAAGGCCGAGAGTTGAGATTATCATTGTGACTTATGGTCGCAGTGAACTCTTGCGCTCACTACTAGATTCTCTTCCAGAGAGACCCAGTGATGAGCTTCAAATAAAGATTATCATCAACGGCAAAGACCCAAAAACCGAATCACTACTTCTCTCCTACCCCAATCATAGCACAATCTTTTGTGAGCACCCTCTCACACCAGCAGCGGCAAGAAACCTGGCGATCCGTGAGACTGATGCCGATTGGCTGCTCTTTCTTGATGATGACGTCATCTTGCCAGAGAACTATTTTAATCAGGGTCTGGTCTTTATGGCCCGCCATCCTCAAGCCCTGGCCTTCGGTGGGAGTGATGCCCCCTATCCAGGTTGCTCCAACTGGGAACTCTCGCTCAATATCACCCTCACTTCAAGCCTCGCCACGGCCCATACTAGGCATCGCCACAACGCTCTTACTAAGAGCTTTGCATGCGAGGCCACTGAAGGCGATCTCACTCTATGTAACTTGTGGATAAAAACTGAGGTTTTCCACAAAATGGGTCTTTATTTTGATGAGAGCTATCAAAGAAATGAGGAAAACGTTCTCCTTTATGAGCTCGCCAAGAGGTCGTCTGAAATTTATCGCAACAATCAACTCTTCGTTTCTCACAAGCGACGAGATCACTTTTTAGCGGCCATGAGAAGCGTGGCCCGCAGTGCTCGCTTTAGAATGAAGAGCATCCTAGATAAGGGTGAACTCACTAACCCACTTTATCTCTTTCCACTTGGTAGCTTGATTATTTTCTTACTGAGCTTTCTGTGGGGCGACTATCGCTTGCCAGCGATCTTGTTTGCTACGTATTTAGCTACCACGATGAGCATGAGTATCTACGTCTCTCAAAAAGCAAAAAGGCCAGATCTCATTCCCATGGTCTTTATTAATCACCTAGGAATCAACCTGGCCTATGCTTTAGGTAGCTTAAAGGGGCTCGTGATTAATTAGTACTCTCTGTTTCAAAGATTGGCTTAATCACTCCACGACTTAGCTTGAGAGCGCCCATATTTTTGAGCCAAATTCCATCATTAAGCGTCCACTCTCCGGTAAGCCCAGAGAGTTTAGAGAGTCCTCTTGCATAAGCTTCGAGTTCATCTCTGGTGGCCATCTTGCGGGCACTGAGAATCTTTTTCGTAATCGAGAGCGAGTCGTAGGCGCGCATTTCGATCAGCTTAGGCGCGCTTTGGTAGCGCTTGTAGAAGTTTTGACTAAACTCCTTCGCGTCTTGAGTCACCTCATCTCCCACAAACATCAAAGGAATGCGCTGACTTTCTTTAGAGAGGGATTGAGTTCTCCAGCTTGGGCCACCAACAATTTTCACATTGAAAGCGTCGAGATAAGAAAATGAGGGAATGATCTGCAGAGCTTCTTGGGGATAAGAAGGAATAAAAATCCAGTCGAAATCCATTTGCGGCTTGAGAGTTTGGATACGACGAATAGAGCGGTTTTTCTCAAGGGCGTACACTTCTGAGAGCAAGTTATATTCTTCCTGCCTTTCGCGCGGAAACTTAAGACCGAGAAGATTTTTCACAGGATCTCTAAAGTCAGTTGCGGCCTTATCGTAGCTCAAAGCATCAGTGACCTTTACTCCATGATCCTTGGCTTTTCTCCAGAATTCATTCACATAGGCTTCGCCATTATCTGTGCCCGGGTAGAGGATTGCAGCGTTTCGGCCAAAAGTACTTAAGAAGTCTTCGCTAAAGAGTCTTGCCACTTGAGACTCAACAGAGCCCGGAATTTCCAGCAGCAGGTGATCTTTTTGCTCTTTAGGAAGATAGATTTCTGACAGCGAAATGAAGAAGACGCCATTTCTCTTAGCTTCCAGATACTCGCTCATGGCCTCACCGGGAAACAAACCACCAATGATGACCGAGACAAATTTATTATTAATGAGTTCTCTAACGCGAAAGGCGCCCACCGAGCCAATCCCTTCACTATCACCAATGTGCAGAATAAAAGGTGAATCCTTACCTTCCACTGAAGCCTCGCCATCGCGAAGAGCGCTATCAATTCCCAGCATCGCTCGGGTGCCAAAATCTTTCTTTGGTCCACTCAAAGGAAGTACGACCCCAATGGCCGAGGGATCGAGCTGAGTTGCTTTTTCCACTCTAAAAAAGAAATTTTCAACCAGGCTTGAGATCTCACTTGAATCGTCATAGCGATTTTTCAACCAGCTCAGAAGATCTTTGGCGCGCTCTTTATCACCACGGTAGTATCTCCTCTCAGCAGAGAGGTAAGCGAGGTAGCCCACCACAAAGAGCTGATCATTATCAAAACGCTCAATAGTGCGCACCTGCTCACCTGGCTCAAGCGCAAAAAACTCGCTGGCCAGCTGCTCATAGAGGGGCTCACTCTTTAATTGAGAGACGTCTTTTTTATCCGAGAGAAACCAGATCAGTGAGGGAATGATCGCTTCATTCTTACCAAGCTCTCGGGCCAGATTATATTTGAGGCGATGAAACTTCTTAGCCTCAGCACTTTCTAGCTTTTTAAAATCCGCTTGCTCCAAAGTAATGTAAGCCTTGTCGACAAAGGAGAGCTTGTAATAGCTACTGGCCAGGTTCAGGTAGATCTGGGCGGTCAAGTTTGGGTCGAGCCTCGAGGTGGCCAGGGCCAAATCAAAACTCTTAATGGCATCATCGTACTCGCGCTCAGAAAAGAGAATTACACCTATGAGGTTTCGCTTCAAAGCCTTTTCAGTGGGAAGTAGTTTCGTGTCTTCGAGCGCCTGTAGTTGAGTAAGAGCGTTCGTGGCATCACCAGCACGGTAGCGCTCTTTAATAGCACCAATGCGCTCTAGAAAGTTTGCCGTATAGAGGTCACTCTTTTTCACACCCAAAGATTGGATCCCGCCACAGCTGGCGAAGATCAACATGAATGAAAGAATGAAAAATTTTTGGATGTGTTGCAGGCGCATGCTTCTCCCTTTGCCCGGTGATTTCTTTTAGAGAAGCTCTATTTTAACCCCAGGGTGGCCCGAGCGCAAAGCCCGAGCGTTCTCCCCAGGGCGTTAATTATTGAAAAAGGTCGCGCATTTTATCAAAGAATCCCCGACTCATTGGGTTTGAAGAGCCCTCTTGCTCCAGGCCCGCCAATTTTTCAAAGAGTGCCCGCTGCTCTCCGGTGAGCTTAGTGGGAGTTTCAACGTGAATGGCAAGAATTTGATCGCCGTGGCCATAACCGCCGAGGCGCTGAATCCCCTTGCCCTTCAGTCTCATTTTCTTTCCAGATTGTGTTCCTGCGGGAATTTTGACTGAGACTTTTCCTTCTAGCGTGGGAACTTCAATATCTGCTCCCAGCGCCGCTTGAGAAAAGCTTATAGGAACATTGCAATAAACATCAAAACCATCGCGTTCAAAAATTTCGTGGGGCTTAATATCGATGACGACATAGAGATCACCAGCTGGACCTCCATTTTGACCTTGGTCGCCTTCGCGCGAGAGCTTAAGTCTCTGACCAGCGTCAATTCCGGCCGGAACCTTAACGGCGAGAT
The DNA here is from genome assembly GCA_048264885.1 of Bacteriovoracaceae bacterium. Classification (GTDB taxonomy): domain Bacteria; phylum Bdellovibrionota; class Bacteriovoracia; order Bacteriovoracales; family Bacteriovoracaceae; genus JBLWXV01. The sequence continues at coordinate 526,012 of JBLXCO010000004.1, read as the reverse complement.
TTACATTTTTGCGAACTCTGCCCTGTCCATGACAGCTGCCGCAAGGATCACCAATGGTTTGACCGGAGCCATGGCACTTGGGGCAAGTCGTGGCCACAGTAAAGAAGCCTTGCTGACGACGAACCTCACCGTGCCCATTACACATATCACAGGTGTGAGGCTTTGATCCCTCTTTGCCACCTGAACCATGACAAGTTCCACACTCAACATATTTTGTAACGGTGATTTCTTTTTCCACCCCGAAGGCCGCTTCTTTAAAAGTGACATCGAGCTGAACTTGTAGATCTCCACCTGGGCGACCCATTCCGCCAGGTCCGCGACGACGTCTGCCGCCACCGAGGATATCCCCGAAGATATCTCCGAAAATATCGCCGAGATCACCAAAGTCTCCACTAAAACCACCTTGCCCAAATCCACCGCCAAAGCCACCTGCTCCACCGTTCACGCCGGCGTGTCCGAATTGGTCGTAGCGCGCTTTTTTCTCTTCACTTAGAAGAACTTCTGCTGCTTCGGAGGCTTCTTTAAATTTTGCCTCAGCTTCTTTGTTATCGGGATTGCGATCAGGGTGATACTGCATTGCAAGCTTGCGATAGGCTTTTTTAATTTCATCTTTAGAGGCGCTCTTAGAGACACCGAGTACTTCGTAATAGTCGCGCTTACTCATGCGTGGAATTCCTTATGGGTCTAAACAAAAGTCTCCCCGAACTACGGGGAGACTCAATATGGGTCAATTTAGTAATTCGTTAAGCTTAAACTTCTTTGAAGTCAGCATCAACTACATCGTCATCATCTTTTCCAGATGCTGACTGTCCACCAGCGGCTCCAGCTCCGGCACCAGCCTCAGCTCCAGGCGCTCCCTCGGCCCCACCAGCTTGCTGGTACATCTGAGTAGCAATTTTATGAGAGGCGTTTTGCAGTCTCTCAAGCTCACCCTTGATTTCATCAAGGTTTTCAGATTGAAGCTTAGATTTAGCGGCGTCGATAGCAGTTTGAAGCTCGTTTTTATCATTTTCAGCAATCTTGTCTTTACCTTCAGAGATCATTTTCTCACAGCTAAGAACAAGAGCATCTAGATTGTTGCGAGCATCAACGACTTCTCTTCTCTTCTTATCTTCTTCTTTGTGCTCTTCGGCTTCACGAACCATTCTGTCGATTTCTTCCTCAGATAGACCAGAACCGGCAGTAATGCGGATATCTTGAGTCTTACCTGTGGCCTTATCTTGAGCAGACACGTGAACGATGCCGTTGGCGTCGATGTCAAATGTCACTTCAATTTGCGGCACTCCACGCGGGGCCGGGTTAATACCGACTAGGTCAAATTTCCCAAGAGTTTTGTTATCTTTTGAGAATTCGCGCTCACCTTGAAGAACGTGAATCGACACTGCTGGCTGATTATCAGCGGCAGTTGAGAAGACCTGAGACTTCTTCACTGGAATTGTCGTGTTCTTCTCGATGATCTTAGTCATCACGCCACCGAGAGTCTCAATACCAAGTGAGAGCGGAGTTACGTCTAGAAGTAGAACATCCTTTACATCACCAGCAAGAACACCACCCTGGATAGCGGCACCAGCGGCAACCACTTCGTCTGGGTTTACACCTTTGCTTGGCTCTTTACCAAAGACGGCCTTTACCTTCTCTTGAACTAGTGGAATACGAGTTGAACCACCAACGAGAATAACCTCGTGGATCTCATTCTTATCAAGACCAGAGTCTTTAATCGCTGTGGTACAAGGGGCCACAACGCGCTCAAGTAGAGGTGAAATCAAACTTTCAAACTTCGCTCTGGTGATCGTGAGGTTCAAGTGTTTTGGACCAGACTGATCAGCAGTAATGAATGGAAGGTTAACATCTGTGGTTGTTGTTGAAGAGAGCTCGTGCTTCGCTTTTTCAGCAGCTTCCTTAAGACGTTGAAGGGCCATTTGATCTTTTCTAAGATCAATTCCTTCTTGATTTTTAAATTCATCAGCAAAGTAGTTGATGAGTGATTCATCAAAGTCCTCACCACCAAGGAACGTATCGCCGTTAGTAGCCTTCACTTCAAAAACACCGTCTGAAGTGATTTCAAGAATCGAGATATCGAATGTACCACCACCGAGGTCAAATACAGCAATATTTTTATCGTGTTTAGAATCAAGTCCGTACGCAAGAGCAGCTGCAGTTGGCTCGTTGATAATACGCTTTACATCGAGACCAGCAATGCGACCGGCGTCTTTTGTGGCTTGTCTTTGGGCATCGTTAAAGTATGCCGGCACAGTGACAACCGCCTCAGAAACGGTCTCACCCAAGTAAGCTTCAGCATCTTTTTTAAGCTTTGCGAGCACCTTTGCTGAAATTTCTTGTGGCGCCATTTCCTTGCCGTCAACGCGAACCCAAGCATCTCCGTTTTTATTGGCGAAGATATCAAAAGGAGCTACGTCCTTAAACTTCTTCACCTCAGGAGTGTCAGTCTTGCGACCGATAAGACGCTTGATCCCGTAGAGTGTTTTGTTAGGGTTGGTCACAGCTTGGCGCTTGGCCACCTGACCAACGAGAGTCTCACCACTTTTATTAAAAGCGACAACTGAAGGAGTTGTGTTGTGTCCTTCAGCGTTGGCGATAATTTTGTATTTGCCGTTTTCAAGTACGGCCACACATGAGTTTGTAGTACCAAGGTCAATTCCAATAATCTTTCCCATTTGAGTTCTCCTTATTTTTTTAAAATTCTTAGTCGTTTTTAGCCACAATCACTTTTGCCGCACGCAGAAGTCTTCCATTAAGCAAATAGCCGTCTTGGAAAACCTGAATAATCTCTTGATCCTCTTTATCTTCAGCCGGCTGCTGGGCCATGGCCTCATGGTAATTGGGATCAAAGATCTTTCCAAGCGACTCCACTTTTTCAAGACCACTGGCCTTAAGCGTGTCCATCATTTGTTTTTTCACCATATCTACGCCGATGAAAATATTTTTTACCTTCTCATCCTTGTCATTCTTAATGGCATCTAGGGTGCGGTCGAGGTTATCGATGACATCAACTAAGCCTGAGAGAACCTTCTCATTGCCAAACTTGAGGAGATTTTCTTTTTCGCGCTCAAAGCGCTTGCGAGCGTTTTCCATCTCGGCAGCGAGATAGTAGTACTTCTCTTTGAAGCTCTCGAGCTCTTTTATCTTTTGCTCGAGCTCACTCTCCTCTTCAGAGCTATTAGAATCCTTGGATTCCTTCGTCTGCTCCGTGGCCAGCTTGATTTCCTCTGGTGCCTGTTCGTTTTCATTAGTTGTTTCAGTCATGATTACCCTTCTAATAAATTCAACTACTTAGTTTTATTCAACTTTCACTACCCTAAAGATGGGATGAGGCTTGTGAGTGTCAACCCGAGAGCGTTCTCTTTTTTTTGACGAGAATAACCAAAGGCTAACAATTTCGCCTAGATAGAATTTTTAAAGATCTCATCCATGATGGAATCCATCATCAGGTAGCCGCGAGGCGTTGTTCGGAGATGCTCGCCTCCCGCTAACCAGCCCTTTTTAATTAATTGATCCCACAATTTGTCCTCCACCGTCTGAGTGTATTCGCTGGGGTTAATTCCGCGATCCGTGCGCAAGTTTAGATAGAGACGCTCGAGCTTGAGCTCTGCTTCAGTGAGCTCCTCCAGGTCAAGTTTGAGATTCATTCCCGGCCACTTGTAGCGCAACCGTCGCTCGGCAAGGTATCCCGTGGCCGAGGGACCCAAAGCCGCTACAGTCTTTGCGTCCCAGTAGCGTCTATTATGTTTAGAGTCGTAACCCTCAAGGGCAAAGTTGGAAACCTCGTAGTGCTGATAACCTCGAGAGCGCAAGAGTTCTGAGACCTCGAGGAACTCGCGCTCAATCCACTCATCACTTGGCAGGTGCGCGCGGTGAACATAATTTCCCTTTACAGTCAGAATATAGAGACTCAAATGCTTAGGCCCAAAAGAGAGCAGCTCTTCCAGCTCACGAGTGATATCTCGCCCGAGCTCCTCTGAGTAAGGCAAGCCCAGCATCAGATCCACACTGAAGTTTGAAGTGTACTTGGCCACGCGCTCGAGGGTGCTGAGTGCTTCTTCTTTGACGTGAACTCGGTCGAGCAATTTAATAAAGCGACCGTCCATGCTCTGGGTTCCGATAGAGGCGCGATTGAGCCCCAGCTCAAAATAACCTCGCAGGTCGGCTTCAGAGTGGGAGCCAGGGTTGATCTCCATCGTCCACTCGTAGTCTGGGGCAAAGAGCTTGTGGCCCGATCGTCTAAGGCGATTAAGAAAAGTCTCGACACCTTTGGCACCCCAAAGGGATGGCGTTCCTCCTCCCATATAGAGAGTCTCTATCGCTGCCGGGGCGTAGCCTTGCTCTACCAAAAACTTCTCATGGAGAACAAAAGCCTGGTCGAGATAGGACTCAAAGTCACTATAGTCGCCAAGGACTTTGGGAACACTCTTAAAGAAGTCACAGTAGTTGCACAGGTGACGGCAGTGAGGAAAATGGACATAGTATGAACTCAAGGGATGCAAGTGCACTTCCTTTTCTTTTGTGCGAGGCTTGCTATACTAATGTGTGCCCCTCAAACTTGACTGATGTTCTAACAAGGAAGCTACGTTGAAATCAACCATGAAAAAACTGAAAAACCAACTCAATACTCTCTTTATTGACGCGCCAGGATCAACGAGTGCCTCAGTTCAAATTTGGTTTCAGGCCGGTAGCGCTCTTGAAAAGGACGGAGATCACGGCATTGCTCACTTTCTCGAGCACATGTTCTTTAAGGGCACTAAAAAAAGACCGGGTAGTAAGATCGCCTTTGACGTCGAGTCCTTTGGCGGGGAGATCAATGCTTTTACTTCATTTGACTACACTTGCTACTACATCAATACGCCCATTAATCACCTGCAAGAAACGACTCATATTCTGATGGACATGGTTTCTAATCCCGAGTTTAAAGAAGAGGAACTTATCCCAGAGCGTGGGGTGGTCTTTGAAGAGTTTCGGCGCTCAATCGATAACCCCAATCAGTATGGCTTTGGAAAATTGCAGTCGGCCATTTTCACTAAGGGTTACCAGCACCAAATTCTTGGCAACGAGAAAAGCATACTTTCATTTGATCGCAATCAACTGATGAACTTTAGAGACGCTCACTATAATATTACCAATTCACTGCTCGTCGTTGCAGGTGATCTCAAGCATCAAGCCGAGATTGAAAAGATCATTGAAAGCTACACTCTTGCTCAGGGACCAAAGAGTGAGTTTCCCGACTTCACTCTCAAGGCAACAGAGTCCTGTGAAGTTCACAGTAAAGAAGTGAGAATGTGCGCTCTTCATCTTTGTATTCAAGCCCCTGAGTTTGAATCACTTGATGCCGCCGTTGAAGATCTTGCGGTTAATTCTCTCGGCCACGGTGAAACATCTCGCCTCTATCGCTCGCTAGTTATTGAGAGTGGTCTTTGCAATCACGTCTCCGGGAGCACCATGTTTATGAATAAGGGTGGGGCTCATTTCATTAAGCTCTCCTTTCCCTTTGAAAATATCGACAAAGTGCTCACTGAGTTTAAAAAGGTAATTATCGAGGCATGCCGCCAGGGTCTTCACAAAGACGAAGTTCAGAAAATTAAGAATCAATATGTCGCCTCAAAAGTGTACGATCTTGAATCCATTGAGTCTTTCGCTTTTTCGCTTGGCCACTCTTACGCACAAACTGGCAATGTGAAGGCCGAAGAGGAGTTCATTCACAGAATTAAGCGAGTGACGGTGGATCAAATCAATCAGTCCCTACCAAAGCTCTTTGGTAAAAATGTTCATATCTCACTCCAAATTCCAAAAGGTGAGTCCGAAAAGAGCTCCGCAGAGAAGTGTAAAAAATTTCAGAAGGAACTCAAAACATCGCTTAAGTCGATGAAGTCAAAGACTCAAGATAGACTTACATTCAAAATTGATAAGTCAAAATATGACGAGCAAGTTAGGGTCGTCACACTAAAAAATGGTGTTAAACTTCTTCACCGCTATAACCCGATGGCCCCAACTTTTGTCATGCAAGCTTATATTAGAGGCGGACTGACAGATGAAACAAAGAAAACCTCTGGCCTTTATCATCAGCTGACCGCTTGTTTTAATAAGGGGTACGCTAAAATGAATTATCAAAAGCTCAAGCAGGACCTTGAGAATAAGTCGGCGAGCTTCACTTCCTTTGCTGGTAAAAACGCTCACGGTCTCAATATGCATGGGCAAACAGAGCACTTTGATGAACTCGCGACTCACTTTTGTGGCACGCTCCTCACGCCCTCTTTTCCACAAAAGCATATTACTCTTGAAAAAAAGCTGACCCTTAGATCGATTGAAGCCCAGAAAGAAGATCCCGTGCGCTGTTGCTTTAAAAAAGTCTCAGAGGTTTTCTTCAAAGATCACCCCTACTCTCTCTCTCTTCTCGGAGAAGAGTCAGTTATTAAAAAAATCACTCGAAAAAATATTCAAGACTTACACGCTAAAAACCTAAAGAACTCTCCTATCTTGATTTCTTACTGTGGAGAGCAGTCACTTGAAGAAGTTCTTGGCGTGCTCACTCCACTCTTGGCGCCTCTAAAGCCAAGAGCAGAAAAGAAAATTGTGTTTAAAAAGATCAAATCGGCCACTGGCGAAGAACATAAGATCTTCTTTGACCGCGAGCAGACACAGATTTTTTACGGCATTCCCTGTGGTAATATTACGGCCAAGGATCATGTGGCCCTCAAAATGCTTACCGCCCACCTAAGCGGCCAGTCCTCAGAGCTCTTTGTCGACGTACGCGACCGCAAAGGTCTTTGCTACACGGCTCAGCCCGTTCATTTCTCGGCGCTAGAAGGAGGATACTGGGGCATTTACATGGCCAGTGGACACGACAAAGTCGAAGCCGCTTGTGAGGCGATTGAATCGCTTCTTGCTCGCATCTCCAACGGTGGCATCAGCAAAGTAGAGTTCGAGCGAATCAAAGTGATGATTGAAGGCCAGAATCTCATCAATGTGCAAACCAATGAAGACTTTGCCAATATTTATTCGGTTCCGGTACTTCAAGGTCAAGGTCTTGATTACTACCACGAAACCAATAAAAAAGTGCATGAGCTGACTTATGAAAAGTTTCAAGCAGAGATTTCGCGTGTGCTTAAGAAGAAATTTTCGACCATTATTGTGGGGAGATAAGCTCCCGCCAGCTACTTTAAAAGCGAGCTTAAAAAAGACATCGGCACTGGTTTAGTAGAGAAGTTTAGCTTGAGAGAATCTTCAATCTCTTCATCGATATCTTCTTTATCAAAGCCAGTGATCAGCTCAATTCTGGCCTCGGGAAATTTATCTCTAGCTGCTCGACAGAAGTCTAGCGAGCTCTCGCCATTGATTGTGTAGTCACAAAGAAAAATATCTATTTGATTATTTGCATGCAGGGCCGTGACTGCTTCGCTGAGGGTTTTACAGGAGAAAAATTCGCAATTTTGAGTGCGAAAGAAAATCTCCCAGATCTTGAGTAACGATTCCGAATCTTCCAGAATAAGGATTTTTTTCATTTCGAACTCCAATCGTAAATTTGCGAAGGTTCGCTAGTATAGATATTTATAAGCACTCGTGCATCTTCATTTTTCTTATCCCTTTTCCGACTTCATGCAGCACGCCTTTTCAATCCCCTTACACCTTTGCTAAATGTTTAGTAGTTCTTAACTTGGCTTCATGCCGATCCCCCCTTCCTATGGTGGTTTTAGCATTATGATCGTTGCTCCTATCCCCAAAAATGAAGTAGACCGCCTGAGCTTACTCAGACGTTTAAATATCTTAGACACACCTAGGGAACAGAGCTTCGACTCCATCACGCAGACTATTTCGAGACTCCTTGATATCCCCATTTGCCTGGTAAGTCTCGTGGATCTCGATCGCCAATGGTTTAAATCTCATCACGGAATTGAGACGAGCGAGACTCCTCGCGATCAAGCTTTCTGCGCCCATGCGATTCTTGAGTCGAGCCCCTTGATTGTTGAGGATGCCAGAATCGACGAGCGCTTTCGCAACAACCCCTTGGTAACTGGCAAGCCTCACGTTGTCTCCTATGTAGGAATTCCGCTCTCAATTGAGGGAGACCTAAGGCTAGGGACTCTTTGTCTCATTGATCACAAGCCAAGAAAATTTTCGCAAGATCAAATTGAACTACTCACAAGCTTTGCCAATCAAGTGGAGACACTTCTAAAGCTTCGCCTTAAAAACCTTGAGCTCGAGGAGATGGCCAATTTTCGGGCCAAGTTTTTGGCCGAGATGAGCCACGAAATTAGAACACCTGTAACCGGCATCACAAGCATCTCTCACATTCTTAGAGACAAGGCCCTGATCGTGGGAGATAAGGATATCAAAGAATATTCTGAAATCTTACTCGACTGCACCAATGATCTCCTAAGTGTCGTAAACGATATTCTAGATTACTCAAAGCTAGAAAATAGAAAGATTCATCTCGAAAAAAAATCTTTCAACCTGATTGACCTTATCAATCAGAGTGCCCGCCAATTTCTTCCAAAGATGAATAACAAAGGAATTGACCTCATTATCGACATCGACTCAAGCGTTCCACTCGAAGTGGTAAGTGACCCCACCAGGGTCAAACAAGTTCTCTTAAACCTCATCTCTAACGCTCTTAAGTTTACTGATCGCGGGGCCATCTCAATTCACTCTCGTCTTAAAGAAGATTGCGGCGACTTTGCTTTAATCGAATTAAATATTACTGACTCGGGCATTGGGATCGCGCGGGATAAGCTTGAAAAACTCTTTGCCCCCTACAATCAAGCTGACTCAACTATCTCTAGAGTTTATGGGGGCACGGGCCTTGGGCTCTCTATTTGCCAGGGTCTTTGTGAGTTGTTAGGCGGAGAAATCTGGTGCGAGTCCACTCCGCGAGTTGGTAGTACTTTCAGCTTTACGATTAAAGATTTTAAAAAACTCTAAGAAGCTTTCAGCCCACTTCCCACAACCAGAAGTACTTCGTGATCATCTGATTGTTGAAAACGATTGGCCACTATACTCATCATCGTCGTGAGTGTTCCAAAGCCCTTTGACATTAATCTAAAAAATGAAGGCACTTCATATGCGTGAGGGATTAAGTGATCGAGACGCTCGTAAGCGATCTGACCTAGCTCTTGGTAGTAGCGGGTGTCGATGATTTTTGAATTGAGTGACTCGCTAAAATAGCCACAAAGAAAGAGCGCTGTATCGCCAATATCTTGCAATTCGCGCCGTTGCTGAGTCTTAGTTTTTTGAGTCGTCGCCAGCAGCTTCATTCCCAGAATCTTATCTTTCGGGCGACCTTCGGTGAAATCAAAATATTCTTTTGACTCGCCAAATTTATCCATGACCAAACTTGAGTAATAGATCACTTCCCCAGCGACGGGATTTGTCGACTTCACATTGACCTCTTGAAGCTGGTCAAAGAAGAAGGTTTGTAGACTATGCTCTAAAATGAGTTGTCCGGTTTTCTGATTCTCGCGGCTCATCCTACCTCCTCTAGGCACACATTATATTGTAGCGCACAACTCACATTCTTGCCGTAGGGGCACCTTTTGCCCCTATAGAAGCGCCAAAGCGCCCAGTATTTGTGGACTTTTCACTGCCTGGTCAGTGGCACAGAGGCGAGCTTTTTGGTAGGCTATGAAGCAAAATTCCCTCCTTTTCAGGCAGATAAGTATGCAAAATGACGAAATTAAAAAGCAGTATTCTCAATGGGAAAAGCTCGCCAGCAAAGAACTGCGCGGCAAGGAAATGGCCCAGCACGTTTGGGCCACCCCCGAGGGAATTAATGTAAAGCCACTCTACACCAGTGAGGACCTCACCAAGATTGGCTATCAAGAGTCATTGCCAGGAATGGAGCCCTATACTCGTGGGCCGCGCGCCACGATGTACACTGGGCGCCCGTGGACAATCCGCCAGTATGCAGGATTTTCAACTGCTGAGGAATCAAATGCTTTCTATCGTCGCGCTCTTGCAGCCGGTGGTCAGGGAGTGTCGGTCGCTTTCGACTTGGCCACGCATAGAGGATACGACTCTGACCATCCACGCGTGAAAGGTGATGTGGGCAAAGCTGGTGTGGCCATTGATAGCGTTGAAGATATGAAAATTCTCTTTAACGAAATTCCCCTGGATAAGGTCTCGGTCTCAATGACGATGAACGGGGCCGTTCTTCCCATTCTCGCTTGCTATGTAGTGGCAGCAGAGGAACAGGGCGTATCAGAAGACAAGCTCTCAGGCACCATTCAAAATGATATTCTTAAAGAGTTCATGGTGAGAAATACTTATATTTTTCCACCAGAGCCTTCGATGAGAATCATCTCTGATATCTTCGCCTACACTTCGTCTCATATGCCAAAGTTCAATTCAATTTCGATCTCTGGCTATCACATTCAAGAGGCCGGTGCTGATGCCGCTCTTGAACTCGCCTACACTCTTGCCGACGGCAAGGAGTACGTTAAAACGGCCATCGAGTCGGGACTTGAAGTAGATGCGTTTGCGCCAAGACTCTCTTTTTTCTTTGGAATCGGGATGAACTTCTATCTCGAGATCGCCAAGCTTCGCGCTGCCCGAATGCTGTGGTCGAAGATTATGACTGACTTTGGTGCCAAAGATCAGAAGTCCAAAATGCTTCGCACTCACTGCCAAACTTCAGGCTGGTCCCTCACCGAACAAGACCCTTATAACAACGTAATCAGAACAACCATTGAGGCCATGGCAGCCGTTTTTGGCGGAACGCAATCACTTCACACCAATTCATTTGATGAAGCCGTCGCTCTTCCAACTGACTTCTCTGCCCGTATTGCTAGAAATACTCAGCTCATTCTTCAAGAGGAAACTCACATCACAAAAGTTGTCGATCCTTGGGGTGGCTCTTACATGATGGAGTCACTCACACAAGAACTTGCCGATCGCGCCCTCGCGATTATGGAAGAGGTAGAAAAACAAGGTGGCATGGCCCGAGCGATTGAAGCCGGTATTCCCAAGCTTCGCATTGAAGAAGCGGCCGCCAAGAAGCAAGCTCGAATTGATCAGGGTAAAGATGTGATTGTGGGGGTAAATAAGTATAAACTGCATAAAGATGAGGGAATCGCTGATATCCTAGAGATTGATAACGATGCCGTTCGCGAAGGGCAAGTAAAGCGCTTAGGAAATATTCGCGCCACCCGCGACGATGCCGAAGTCGTTAAGGCCCTGGCCGCTCTTACCAAGTACGCCGAAACGGGCAGTGGAAATGGTCTTGCTCTATCAATTGCAGCGGCCAGAGCGCGTGCTACCGTGGGTGAAATGACCATGGCACTTGAAAAAGTTTGGGGTCGTTTTAAGGCCAATGCCCAAACCGTTAGTGGAGTGTATGGAAGCGCCTTTAGCGACAATCAGGATTGGAATATGATTGAAGAAGATATTAAAGCATTTGAACAAAAGCATGGTCGGCGCCCCAGAATGTTGGTGGCCAAAATGGGTCAAGACGGTCACGATCGCGGGGCCAAAGTGATTGCCACCGCCTTTGCCGATGTGGGCTTTGACATCGATCTCGCCCCACTTTTTTCAACTCCCGAGGAAGTGGCCAAGCAGGCCATTGAAAATGACGTTCACGTTATTGGCGTCTCCTCACAAGCTGCCGGCCACAAGACCTTGGTGCCAGATCTTATCGGTGAACTAAGTAAGCAAGGTGGCAATGACATTATCGTTGTTGTCGGAGGTGTGATACCTAGAACGGATTATGGCTTTCTTGAAAAGGCGGGAGTCAAGGGTATCTTCGGTCCCGGTACACCGATTCCAGATTCAGCAAGAGCCGTTCTTGCCGCAATCAACGAACATCTAGGGATGGCATGAAAATTTCCGAGATGAAAAGTGAGCTCTTAAAAGGAAATCGTCGGGCCTTGGCCAAGGCGATCACCCTCATTGAGAGTTCGCGCGATGATCATCAAAAAAGTGCGCAAGAGCTGATGCGTGACATTCTCCCCCATGTGGGAAAATCCATTCGCATTGGACTCTCCGGTGTTCCTGGTGTGGGTAAATCCACTTTTATAGAAGCCTTTGGTCTTCACCTTATCTCTCAAGGGCTCAAGGTCGCTGTCTTAGCGGTTGACCCCAGCTCTCCCGTCTCTGGGGGCTCACTTCTAGGTGATAAAACCCGCATGGATGAGCTCAGTAGCAAAACAGAAGCTTTTATTAGGCCCTCTCCAACCAGCGGCGCTCTAGGTGGTGTCGCCGCAAAAACTAGAGAGGCGATGCTCTTATGTGAGGCTGCTGGCCATGACGTCATTTTGGTTGAGACCGTGGGTGTTGGGCAAAGTGAAGTTGAAGTTTCGAGTATGGTCGATCTTTTTTGCGTTCTCATGCTTCCCAACGCTGGAGATGATCTCCAGGGAATTAAAAAGGGAATCTTAGAGCTCTGTGATGTCATCATCATCAATAAGGCCGACGGCGCGGGGGAAATTCCCGCTGCCCACGCTCAAACCCATTTTCAAAATGCCTTTCAAATTCTTGGCCGCGCCCCGGCCATTATTAAATGCTCAGCGCTCTACAACAAAGGAATCACTGAGGCGTGGACGCGCATGAATGAAGTGTTAGGTGAGATTGATAAGGAGGCCAAGCGGGCCTCTCAGCGGGTGCACTGGATGGAAGTGATGTTTAGAGATCTCATCGATCGCGCCATACACTCAAATCAGGAGCTTTCCGCGCTTAAAAAAGAGATGGTTCAAAAGATCTCTTTAAATCAATTGACCCCTGCAGAAGGGGCCAATCTCATGTTTAAAAAACTCTTTAAGAATTAATTCATTAGCTTTAAGAATTCTGAGCCTGAACTCAAGATCAACTTAGTGTCTGAGCCTAGGGCCTTATCATAAGCTTCAAGAGAGCGAATGAATTCAAAAAACTTTGGATCGCGCCCCATGGTCTTAGCATAAATGGCCGTGGCCTTGGCTTCACCTTCACCGCGAATTCCCTGAGCTGTTCGATAGGCTTCTGAGCGAATTGTCTCTAGATCTTTACTAATACGACCTTCGATTTTCTTCTTTTCACCCTGACCGATAGAGCGAATTTTCTGCGCCACACGCTGACGCTCAGAAATCATTCGCTCAAAAACCTTCTCTTCGACGGATTTCTCATAAGAAATTCGTCTGAGTTGAACGTCTACTAAGCTAATCCCAAATTGCCTAAGCTCCTTGGTCGCCATCTCCACAATCTCGGCCGAAAGCTTTTCACGCCCAATATTAATGGGTTCAATTTCTCCAGTCACTTCCTCTTCGAGGATACCCTCTTGAGTGCGTAGGTCATCAATGCGATCGAGAATCGCATTGGAATTGCGAACGGCCTCAACCAGATTTTGCTTTGAGATCACATCACGAGTTGTTGAGTCAAGGATTGTATCCAATCGCGCCTTGGCCCCTTTTTCATCGCGAACAGTCTGAATAAATTTAAGCGGCTCCACAACCTTCCATCTGGCAGTGGTGTCGACCATAATGTATTTTTTATCTTTTGTTGGAATTTGATTTGGAAATCCATCCCAGGAGAGAATGCGCTTATCAACGTAGCGTGGCTCTTGCAAAAAGGGCTTTTTAAAGTGAAGGCCGGCTTCTTGAATCGGCCCACCGATAGGCTTACCAAACTCAGTAATAATCACCTGCTTATCTTCAGGCACAATGAATACCGAACTCGTGCCGACGATAAAGAGTACAAATAGGATAAAGGCAAAAATAATCTTTTTCATCTTACTTGCTCCCTTGGTTTGAAACGCCCTGATAAACGGGAAGAAGTCCCTTCACCTTTTCATCTACGATGGTTATTTCCTTAAAGCGTTTATAGAGTTTTTCCATTGATTCTAAATAAAGTCTTTTCTTCGTCACCTCAGGAGCACGACGAAATTCTTCTAAGACCGAGCTAAACTTTTCAGCATCACCTAAAGCGCGGTTAATAGCGGCAGCCGCGTAACCCTCACTCTCAGCGATAGTCTGCTCTGCTTCACCTCGCGCCTGGGGAATCACACGGTTGTATGCTTCCTCGGCTTGGTTAATCATTTTCTCTTGCTCTTGTTTAGCCGCGTTCACATCGTTAAATGAAGGCTTTACTTTCTCAGGTGGATTCACATCCTGGAGCTTCACCGAGAGAATACGAACGCCCATATCGTAGTGATTGAGAACTTCTTGCATAAGAGTTTTTGCTTCCGTAGCAATTTCAGCGCGCCCAGTTGTGAGCACCTCTCCCACCAAGCGATCTCCCACAACTCGCCTCATAATACTCTCTGAGACATCGCGAATATTTCGAATGGGCTCACTCATTTGAAACAGAAATTTAAAAGGGTCGCTAATTTGATACTGGACCGCCCACTCCACATCGGCGACATTGAGGTCGCCAGTGAGCATGAGGGATTCAGTATCAAAATTAGTATTTGAGTACTGCGTGCGTCTCACTTCTACATTGCTGGTTCTAAAACCAAACTCCTGTTGAAGGATTTGCTTAGTCTTAACTTTAATCACCTTATCGACACCAAAAGGAATCTTAAAGTGAAGCCCAGGTTGATTGGTGTTTACATATCTTCCCAAGCGGATCACAACGGCCTCTTCATCCGGCTCTACAGTGTAGAAGCAGCTAAAGACAGCAATCACCAGTATCACCACGCCCAAAAAAGGGACAAACCCCTTTGAGAACTGGGAGAGCTGCGCTTTTAATCGTTCTAATTCCGGATTCACATAGGCCATCGAGTTTACTCCTGTTCAACTTCAACCATCAAAACACCTTCTTCCAGGGCATCGCCCTCTTTTACGTGAATGGCCTTAACCACCCCAGCTGTCGGCGTCTTGATTTCATTTTCCATTTTCATTGCTTCAAGGACTAAAACTGTCTGGCCAGCTTCTACCTTTTCACCTTCTTTAACGAAGATTTTGACAATCTTACCGGGCATTTTAGTAAGCAACTCTCCCTCAGCGGCACCGCCAAGACCAGAGGGCTTATAGCCACGATACATGTCATAAACTTTGTCGGCTTGATGAAGAATACTGGGAGAATCCATGCGAGCAAGTTTTGTCCAGCGCGTACCATCAAAAGAAGAAAAGTATTGATTGGCGAGTTTTCGCACAAAAACCTTTTGTTTCTTCGTGAGCTTGCCCCCATCCAGAGTCGCAAATTCAAACTCGACCATTTCAGCGTTGATTTTTCTCGTGCGAGAGAGATCAATGACTAATTCTTTTT
Organism: Bacteriovoracaceae bacterium; assembly: GCA_048264885.1. Lineage (GTDB taxonomy): Bacteria > Bdellovibrionota > Bacteriovoracia > Bacteriovoracales > Bacteriovoracaceae > JBLWXV01. The sequence goes on along the minus strand of JBLXCO010000004.1, from coordinate 510,835 downwards.
GATCTGAATCAATTAGGTAGGTTCTCATCTCTACATCCCCATCCTTCTGGCCTCAATGCCTGCGATCTTCATATAGAACTCAGTAGTATCAACTGCAGTATTAACTTTTTCTTGCGGCTTATCCTCTTCGATAAACTTGGTCGTGTAATTGCCACCCAAGAATTTCTCGTGATTTAAAATCACTTTATGAAGCGGGATATTGGTCTTAAGGCCGTCGATAATGAGTCCTTCGAGAGCAGCTTTCATTTTGCGAATGGCCACGCTTCGTTGAATCCCCTTAACGATGAGTTTGCCCACCATCGGGTCAAAGTCAGGTGTGACCTGAAGATCTTTATAAAGGCAATGATCAAATCTCGTTCCTTGCGGAAAGTTTGTCTCAAAGCCCACAACTCTGCCTGGGGCAGGGAGCATCGTGATCGGGTCTTCAGCACAAATTCGACATTCAATTGAGTGCCCCGTTCTTTTAATCCAAGCTTGATTTTCAATGCCCAGATCTTCTCCGAAAGCACTTTGGATCATACAAACAATGAGATCAATGCCCGTGATTTCCTCGGTGATTGGATGCTCAACTTGGATGCGCGTATTCATTTCAAGGAAGTAGAACCTGCGATCCTCTCCCATAATGAATTCGACAGTTCCCGCAGAATCGTAATTCACTGCCTTCGCTAAGCGAACCGCAGTCTCACAAATTTCTTGGCGAAGGGCCTCATCTTCACCAATAAAGGGAGACGGAGCCTCCTCGATAATTTTCTGGTGACGGCGCTGAACGGAACATTCTCTTTCAAAAAAATGAAAAACATTGCCCTTTCTATCGGCCAGGATCTGCACCTCAATATGATGAGGATTCACAATAAATTTTTCAACCAGCAGATCGCCATTGCCAAAGGAGCCCTTTGCCTCGCGGCCTACGGCCTCAAAGTTTTTGCGAACATCTTCTTCATTATTGCAAACGCGCATTCCGCGACCACCACCGCCGGCAACTGCCTTAAGTAGAATTGGGTAGCCAATTTCAGAACCAATTTTAAGTGCTTCTTCAATTGTGGCCACCGCGCCGGTAGAGCCAGGAACAACGGGTACGCCGGCTTCTTTGGCAATTTGCTTAGAAGTGGCCTTGTCACCCATTAAGCGAATCGCCTCTGGATTAGGCCCAATAAAAATCACGCCTTCATCAGTGAGTCTTTTAGAAAATTCAGTATTCTCTGAAAGAAAGCCATAACCAGGATGAATGGCATCGATCTTGTGCTCTTTAATCACCTTCAAAATATTGTCGGTGTTGAGATAAGTCTCGGTGTTTGTCTTACCCTTAAGATGAACCCACTCGTCACAATAACCAAGGTGATAAGCGTGAACTTCGTTATCAGTCCAGAGACCAACAGCAGTATGCCCTAGCTCGCGACAAGCACGGGCGATACGCGCGGCGATCTCCCCTCTATTAACAATGAGAATTCTCTTTGCGCCACTCATAGCTGAATATTCCCGTGTTTACGTTTTGGAAGTTCAACTTGCTTATTTTTAAGCACTGTGAGGTATTCATAGATGCGAGCGCGCGTCTCTTCAGGAAGAATCACGGCATCGAGATAACCCTTCTCAGCTGCTTTGTAAGGATTGGCAAAGTTGTCTTCGTAGTTCTTCACTAGCTCCGCTTTCTTTTTGTCAAAAGCCTCGCCTTCAAGACCGGCAAGTTCCTTTCTAAAGACAATATTCACGGCGCCCTCAGCTCCCATAACCGCAATCTCAGCAGTTGGATAAGCAAGGTTCACATCGGCGCGAATATGCTTTGAGGCCATCACATCATAAGCGCCACCATAGGCTTTGCGAGTGATGAGTGTAATGAGTGGAACAGTCGCTTCAGCATAGGCATAGAGAAGTTTTGAGCCATGCTTAATGATGCCGCCATACTCTTGAACGGTTCCAGGCAAGAACCCAGGTACGTCGACCAATGTTAAAATTGGAATCTCAAAAGAATCGCAGAAGCGAACAAAGCGAGCGGCTTTTAAACTTGAATCAATATCGAGCACACCGGCCAAGTATTCTGGATTGTTGGCCACGATGCCAATCTTAATCCCGCCGATAGACGCAAAACCAACCACGATATTCTTAGCATAGTCCTTATGAACTTCAAGGAACTGCCCATCATCGACCACATCAAAAATAATCTCTTTAATACTGTATGGTTTTTTAGGGTTGGCCGGGACAACTTCTTTTAGCTTGAGGTTGTCGCGATAGATTGGATCACTAGTGTACTTAAGCGCCCTTGGTTGAAAGTTATAGCCTGGAATATAAGCCAGCAGCTCTCTCACGCGCTCAAAACAATCATCCTCATCTGTGCATTTAAATTGAGACACACCAGACTTTTCAGAGTGAGACTTCGCTCCGCCTAATTCTTCTTTAGTTACTTCCTCGTGAGTCACAGTTTTAATAACATCTGGCCCCGTCACAAACATATAGGAAGTGTTTTCCACCATGAAGATAAAGTCAGTGATGGCCGGAGAATAAACCGCTCCACCAGCACATGGCCCCATGATGAGTGAGATCTGAGGAATCACCCCTGAACATTTTACGTTGCGATAGAAAATTTCTGCATAACCACCAAGGGCGTCGACACCTTCTTGAATACGCGCACCACCTGAGTCGTTAATCCCAATCACAGGAATTCTATTCTCTAGGGCGAAGTCCATGATCTTACAAATTTTCTTAGCGTGAGCTTCGCCAAGCGCTCCCCCCCAACAAGTAAAATCTTGCGAAAAGAGGGCCACGCGCTGGCCGTCGATACTACCGATACCAGTGATCACACCATCGCCCAAAAACTTTTGCTTATTTAGACCAAAGTCATGGCAGTTGTGAGTAACAAATCTATCAAACTCAATAAACGAGCCTGGGTCCACGAGTTTTTCCACTCGCTCGCGAGCAGTATACTTTCCAGCTGCATGTTGCTTTTCAATTCTTTCAGCGCCACCGCCAAGCTCAGATTGAGCTCTAAGGCCGACTAAACGCTCGCGTTTTTCTTCTAAAAGTTGATCCATAGGTCCTCCAAAACATGGAGGCGATCATATCTTGCCCGGCCCTTTTGGTCTAATTTTGCCAGATGCAAAAAAGGGGGTCTCTTGACCCCCTTCTCTGAGAAAATAATATAATTTTAAGACTTATTCACCAGCAGCTTTTTTACGCTTATCAAGCTCGTATTTATCGACCTTCATAATCAAAGACGCACGGCTAATTCCAAGTTCCTTGGCCAGCTTAGACTTATTGAAATTGCAGCGCTTAAGCCCTTCGCGAATCATCAAGCGCTCAAGTTCTTCAAGAGCTTGCTTGAGACTTCCCTGGGTATTAATGCCACGGGCCACACTCGAACCAGGAGCTTCTCCATGGTCAAGGATGCGACTTGAGAGCAATTCAGGCGTAATGGTCTTATCGTCACCAGCAAGTACCACAAGCCTTTCAATTTCGTTTTCAAGCTCACGCACGTTACCAGGCCAGGGATAATCGAGCATTTTTTCCAATGTCTTCTTGGAGAACTGCTTCATGGGCAGACCTGACTCATCACACTTAGTTTTAAGAAAGTGCTCCATGAGAAGTGGGATGTCTTCCGAGCGCTCACGAAGAGAGGGAAGGGCCACGTTAATGACGTTGATGCGGTAGTAGAGATCTTCTCTGAAGTCACCTTTTTGCATCATTTCTTTAATATTGCGGTTTGTAGCCGCCACGATCCGCACATCACATCTTTTGGGAGAGCTCGCCCCTACTGGCAGGTAAGTCCCTTCTTGAAGGACACGTAGCAACTTCACCTGCATAGAAAGTGAAGTATCCCCAATTTCATCCAGGAACAGTGTTCCACCATTGGCGGCTTCAAAGAAGCCCTTCTTGTCCTTCACAGCGCCCGTAAAGGCACCCTTGACGTGACCAAAGAGCTCACTGTCGAGTAGGTTGTCGTTAAAGGCCGAACAGTTGATGGCCAAAAATGGCATGTCTTTTCGCGGGCTGTAGTAGTGAACTGCTTTGGCCACAAGTTCCTTACCGGTACCGTTTTCACCTTGAATAAACACCGATGATTCAGAAGTTGAGATCTTCTCAAGCAAGCGATAAATCACCTGCATCTTCTTAGATTTACCAATCATCATGTGGTAGCGGTACTTGTCACCAAGCTCGCTATTGAGTTCTTGAATGCGCTCTTCACGCTTACTAATCTCACTGTGATAGGTTTCCATCTCATCTGAGACCAGGTCGGCCAGCTCACTTAGATACTCGAGTTCTCTTGGATACATGCGCTTGAGATCAGCGACTGAAGCTGTCGCGTCTCCTTCACTAGAGCCAAGCTCCATCATTTGGGCAATGAGCTCACTCTGCTCAGAATCTGTGATATCAGAGGAGACAAAGGGATAACAGAAGACCGTTCCCAAGTACTCTCCATCAACTTCAATTCTCGCTCCCACACCCTTAACGTGCTTTAAGTGAGAATCAAAGACCACCCATCTGTCATCGCCAGACATAAGCTTTTCTGAAACTTTCTCAATGTCCTGACCAAGAACTTCATAGCCGTGCTTAAGACCCATTTGTACTTTCATAAAGTGGTTCTTAAAGGCATAGTCCTTATCAAGGTGAGCACTCTGTACTTTAAAATGATGATCAGTATAGAGAGTTTCAACATGAAACCATTTCGACAAAATTTCTTCCAATTTGCCGATCGCGTGTAAATTTCCTACTTCTTTCCAATTCATCATGATGCCACCTCATCAGACATTTTGACTGCGAACCTGCTCATCTTAGCGACAAGGGCCCAATCGATTTGTCTAACTTTTCGGCAATCCTGGGAAAAAACTTAAGACAGTTTTAGTGGAGAATTGATCAAAAGAGTGTCTTCAAGTGTCTAAAAACTAGTGAGATTCAACTTTTACTGTCTCACTCTGACCCAAAAGGCGAAGTACCTGACTCTTATAGTATGGCTTATCCCACTCTTGTGGGCCTACGAATTTGCGCAAATTCTTGCCCTGAGAGTTGAAATAATAAGTTTCTGGAACTTTCACGGTTCCAAACTTCTCAAGACTCGCCCCATCCTGATCAATGGCCACAATGGTGTTCTTGGGAAGCTCTCCGAAGCGCTTGAGGAATTTTTTTACAGCATCTTCCTGATCATTAACCGCCAGGAGCAAAATCTTCACGTTGGAGCCTTCAAGGGATTCCGAAAACTTAATCATCTCAGGAAATTCGGCCTCACAAGGAGCGCACCAAGTCCCCCAAAAATGAACCATTATCCCAGCGGCATTTGCAGCGAGCAGGGTTTTATCGGAGACGACATTGTTTGTGTCCATTTCTTTGGCAATGAATTCTGGGATCTTTTGCAGGATAAGAAGATTATCTGGACTCGTGAGAACTTCGATCTTTCCACGCTCATAGCGAGCATAGAAGAACGTGAGGGTAATCACGGCGACAATAAAGAAAATTTTCTGGACTGGACTATACTTCATAATAAAAAAACCCTCGTATTCACGAGGGTTTTTATAACGAATCATACTTTCTTTGACCACGCTAAAAGCACGGGTCCCTTGTCAATTCTTAGTCAACAAAGGCAATGAAACTCATAGGAGCATTATCTCCTACACGGCCATCAGCAAGTTTAAGAATACGAGTGTAACCACCGTTTCTTTCCTTGAACTTAGGACCTACAGTTTCAAAAAGTTGCTTAACAGCGATCTTATTTCCAAGCTTAGAAAAAGCAAGGCGACGGTTAGCAACTGTATCGTTCTTAGCAAGAGTCACAAGTTTTTCAACGTAGGGCTGCAGGGCCTTACATTTAATATTTGTGGTCTTGATTTGACCGTGGTCAATGATTTCACAGGCAAGGTTACGAAGTAGAGCCTTTCTGTGGGCGGGATTTGTCCCAATTTTATACTTTCTATTACCATGTCTCATAACGGCAACTCCTACAAATTTTTATCAACTACAAAATGTTCGCCGCTTATCCCTGTGGCTTATCTTGATTGTCTTTCAACTCTTTCATAAGGTTGTCGACTTTCATCCCAAGACCTAGGCCCATTTGAGAAAGGATTTCCTTAATTTCGTTGAGAGACTTTCTTCCAAAGTTCTTCGTTCTAAGCATTTCACCTTCAGTCTTAGATACCAACTCATAGATATACTTGATGTTGGCATTCTGGAGGCAGTTTGCAGAACGAACAGAAAGTTCAAGCTCGCTAACTGGTTTAAGAAGAGCGTTGTTAGTTGGTGCTCCAGTTGAAACAGCTGCCGGCTTAGTCGCTGCTGTCTCGATTCTTGTCATCTCTTCTTCGTCTTCGAAGTTGAGGAAGACTGCGAGTTGATCACGAAGGATCTTCGCACTGAAGGCAACTGCATCTGTTGGCTCAATACCAGCATTTGTCCACACCTCAAGTGAAAGCTTGTCGTAGTCTGTACGCTTACCAACACGAGAGTTAGTCACAGTGTAGTTCACACGGTGAACAGGTGAGAAAAGGGTATCGAGATAGATCCAACCGATTGGGAGATCATACTCTTCTTTGTTATCAAGCGCTGTAACATAACCTTTTCCTCTGGCAACTTTAAGTTCCATTCTCACAGAACCACCAGAAGAAATGTTACAGATCACGTGATCTGGATTGAGAACTTCTACATTAGCTTGTTCAGAGATATCACCAGCTGTTACTGGACCCTCACCTGATTTTTCAAGTGTAAGCACAACATCTTCCTTCTGACGAAGTTTGAAGTGTACTTCTTTAAGGTTAAGAATAATTTCTGAAACTTCTTCTTTAACGTTGTTAATCGTGCCGAACTCGTGCTCAACACCTTCAATTCTGATGGCAACAATACCAGCACCTTGAAGTGAAGAAAGAAGAACGCGACGTAGAGAGTTACCAAGGGTTTGGCCGTAACCACGCTCAAGTGGCTTCGCTACAAACTTTCCGTAGTTAGCACGCAAGCTATCTGTATCTGTCTCAAGAGCGACAGGTCTAATCATGCTTGTCCAGTTTTTTGCAATAAAACTATCCATCGGACTTAACTCCTTAGTGGCCTATAGGCCAATTACGCTTAAACTCTTCTTCTTTTAGGGGCACGGCAACCATTATGCGGGATTGGACTCTTATCGGCAACAGATGTAATTCTGAGGCCGGCACCAACCAATGCTCTAATGGCGTTTTCACGTCCTGCACCAGGTCCTTTTACGCGAACCTCAACTGTAGAGAGTCCGTGCTCCATAGCTTTCTTAGCAGCTTCAACTGAAGCAGTTTGAGCAGCGAATGGAGTTGATTTCTTAGAACCACGGAAGCCAAGTTGTCCGGCAGAAGCCCAAGACAAAGCGTTTCCTTGTTGATCCGTGAAAGTCACGATTGTGTTATTAAAAGACGCCTGGATGTGACAAATCCCATGGGTGACGTTCTTTTTAACTTTTTTCTTAGTTGCTACTTTTTTAACCACGACTCACCCACCTTACTTCATCGACTTGATAGACTTTTTACCAGCGATTGCTACAGATGGACCCTTACGAGTACGGGCATTTGTATGCGTACGCTGACCACGACAAGGAAGGCCTTTACGGTGACGGATGCCACGGTAAGAACCCATGTCTTTAAGTCTTTTGATGTTGAGACCGATTTGACGACGAAGGTCACCTTCTACGGTATAACCCCCTGTCTCCAATACACTTCTAATGTTGTTGGCTTCTTCTTCGGTTAGATCATTTGCTTTTTTCATTGGATCTACATTAGCGGCTTTAAGGACCTCGTCAGCGACTTTAGGACCTACACCGTAAAGAGAACGCAAAGCAATGCTCATGATCTTATTCCGAGGAATATCGACGCCAAGAATACGTGCCATAGCTACACTCCTCCTTTAATTGGTTAGCATTAACCTTGTTTTTGCTTGTGCTTAGGACTCTTCTTACAAACTACTCTCAAAATCCCTTTTCTCTTAACAATCTTGCAGTCCTTGCAAATTGCTTTTACCGATGATCTCACTTTCATAACAGACCCTCTCTCACTTGTTATCGGCTTAATTATCGCCCTTTACTGCGATAAATGATTCTTCCTTTTGTCAGATCATATTTAGAGATCTCAACCAACACCTTATCGCCCGGTAGGATCTTAATGAAGTGCATGCGCATCTTTCCACTAATGTGAGCAATGATTGAGTGGCCATTGGGAAGCTTCACCCTAAATTTAGTGTTAGGGAGTAGCTCGGTGACCTCACCTTCAATTTCGATTACATCAGCGCTTTCTGCCATAGCTTCAATATACCTAAATAATGATCTTGCCTATATATATGCTTCGGGCCTTGATGGCAAGTTATCGCAGGCTCCCGAATGTTTCTGTAATTTTTTCTAGCTTAAAACGCGCTCAAGTTCGGCGTACACAGCCTCAGAAGGCTGATCCGCGTTAACCCTTGCGAGCACACCCTGAGACTCGTAGAAGGCAAGAATCGGCTCAATGGTCTCTTTAAAGATACCGAGGCGATTTCTTACCGTCTGCTCATTGTCATCAGGACGTTGAATGAGGTCTTCCCCGCTCACATCACATTTACCAGGCACCTTCGGTGGCTTGGTCAAAAGATTGTAGATCTCGCCGCTTTTGGGAGCGAGTCTTCTATTTGTGATACGCGCAACCAAAACCTCCAGGTCAATGTCAAAATAGACAGCCTTAGTATTGGCCCCTTGAAGAACAACTTCCTCAAGAGCACGGGCTTGGTCAATATTGCGTGGAAAACCATCAAAAATGTAGGAATTGCCTTCAAGGTCACAATTTACCTTGAGAAGCTCGAGCACAGTTTGATCATCAACGAGCTTTCCCTCGTCCATGATCTGCTTCACGCGCTTGCCAAGATCAGAGCCTTTGGCAATTTCGCTGCGAAGAAGGTCACCAGTTGAGATGTGTTTATATCCCATATTGGCCACGAGCTTCTGTGCTTGAGTTCCTTTACCGGAGCCAGGAGCACCGAGAAGAATAAGTTGTGGCCTAGACATAATTAAAACCTTCTATTTTGACCGCTATACTTACCGCGTGACTTGTAAGCGCTTTCATAACGATCAGCATACATAAACGACTGAATATTCATCATCACTCGAATGGAAACTGATACGAGAATCAGCATGGCGGTACCGCCAAAACGAGTGTGGCTACCTGTGATCATGTCTGGAAGTACACAGACGACGACTAGGTAAAGGGCCCCAAAGAAACTCAGACGATACAGAATAAAGTCAAGATATTCCGTCGTCTTAGCACCTGGGCGAATGCCGGGGATGAATGCATTATTTTTCTGAAGCATTTCAGAGATCTTTTTTGTCTTAAACTGAATCGGTGCATAGAAATAAGTCATATACACAATCAAAGCAGCAAAGAGGATATTAAACAGCAATTGTCCTGGATAAAGCGACTGCTGAATCGTGTCGAGATAAGGCTTAAAGGGGCTTCCTTCACTTACAAAGCTTGCAAAAGTAGCAGGCGCTGCAAGGAGTGAGCTCGCGAGGATTGGAGGCATAACGCCGCCAGTATCAAGGCGCATGGGCAGTGATTGAGTCCCACCATAAACGCGGTTGTGAACAACTTTCTTAGCGTATTGCACCGGAACACTTCTAAAAGAGCGCTCAATAAAGGCAACCACAAAGAAGGCAACGAGGATGATTCCAAAGAAGAGCAGCATGCTCATCCCAGAGAGCTCGCCATTTCGATAGAGAGTTAACTTCTGGATGATTTCGGCCGGAAGCTCAACTGCGATACCTGCGAAGATAATCAGAGAGACTCCGTTTTCAAGACCATACTCAGTAATTCTCTCACCAAGCCATAAGAGGAACATTGTCCCGCCGGCTAGTGTGATCATGGTTGTAAGTCTAAAGAGCATCCCTGGATCAGGAATAACCGGAACACCGCCTGGGCTCTTGAAGCTCTCAAATACTGCGGCCATACCATATCCTTGGATACAGCATAGAATCACAGTTGCATAACGAGTCCACTTTTGGATTTTCTTTTGACCTTCAGAGTCTTCTTGAAGTTCGGCAATCTGTGGGATTACTTCACCAAGAAGACTGAAGATAATTGAAGTGGTGATGTAAGGCATGATCCCAAGCGCAAGCACTGAGAAGCGCTTGAAGGCACCACCACTGAAGGTGTTGATAAGATCAAAGATTCCACCGCCCGATTCAGAAAAGTATGAAATCAGTGCCTTGGCATTAACCCCAGGAACTGGGACTTGGGCAGCAAGGCGGTAAACAATAAGAAGGAGTACTGTAAATAATATCTTCTTCTTTAGCTCTTCAAGCTTTCCTTGAGCAGTGGACATCCTTTTACACCTTTATTATTTTGATTCGATTTTTCCGCCAGCCTTTTCAATGGCCGTAACGGCAGACTTTGAGAACTTTTCAATATTTACAAAGGTTAACGCCTTTGTAAGTTCTCCGTCACCTAAAATCTTGATCGCCTTTTGACGATCTGCACCCTTAAGAAGGCCGGCAGTGATGAGAGCTTCTCTATCCACTGTACCACCTTCAAATTTCTCATTGATCTTACCTAGATTCACGGCAACAAACTCAGTCTTGAATACTGCGTTTGAGAATCCGCGCTTAGGAAGTCTCATATAGAGTGGAAGGGCTCCACCGATAAAGCCTGTTCTCACATGTCCACTCTTACGAGCTTTTTGACCTTTGTGACCTTTACCAGCTTGCTGACCTTGACCAGAACCCTGACCGCGACCAATTCTTTTGATGTTTTTATGGGCGCCTTTCGGGCTACTTAAATTATTTAGAGTTAACATAACTTCCTCGCTCCAACTAACTCGAACTTTTATTGCTCAGAAACAACTTCTACTAGGTGAATGACTTTTTTAATCATCCCACGAACAGCAGGAGTATTTTCAAGAGTTCTTACTCGTCCTGTTCTTGTAAGGCCAAGTCCGCGAACGTTGGCTTTTTGCTTATCAGTACATGAAATTGTACTTTTCTTTAGCTTAACAGTGATTGTTTTAGACATCTCTCTACCCTCTACTACTTAAGACGTACGTTTTTAACTTCGATGCCACGGATGTTTGCTACATCGTTTGCTGAGCGAAGTTGACGAAGAGCTGCAAATGTAGCTTTCACAACGTTATGTGGGTTAGTTCCACGAAGTGACTTCGTAAGAACGTCTCTCACACCAGCAAGCTCTAGGATCGAACGACATGCACCAGCGGCCTTAACCCCGGTACCTTCAGCTGCAGGCTTGAAAAGGATTTTTCCAGCATCGAACTCACCAAGGATTTCGTGTGGAATAGTTCCGTTATCAAGTGGAACAGCAACCATATTCTTTTGAGCAGCTTGTGTAGCTTTTCTAATAGCTTCTGGAACTTCCTTAGCTTTACCAAGTCCGTATCCAACGCGTCCTTTCTTATCTCCTACAATCATAAGAGCTGAGAAAGAGAAGCGACGACCACCCTTAACAACTTTAGCAACGCGGTTTACAGCAACAACACGTTCTTCAAACTCAGGGTTGGCAACTTCCTTACGTGGCTTGCGAGGAGCAGCGTCTTTGCCTCTTCTTTTACCTTTACGATCTTCTTTACCTTCAGATCCTTCGGCAGCTTCTAGTTCAGCATTTTCAACTTGAGTTTCTTCAACTTTATTTTCTTCACTCATGATCTGATCCTCTAACCTTAGACTTGAATACCGTTGTCACGGAGGCTTTGTGCGATAGCTGCGATAACACCGTGGTAGCGGTAACCGGCACGATCAAAAACAACCGTTGTAATATTTTGTGACTTCAACTTCTCAGCAATAGTTGCACCAAGAACTTTCGCGCCTTCAACTGTTGGCTTAGCTTCTACCTTGCTTTTACCAAATGTTTGAGCACTGGCGATTGTTTTTCTAGAAACATCGTCAATAACTTGGATGCTTAGGTGCTTATTTGAACGAGTAGGACATACTCTTGGTCTTTCAGCAGTTCCACTCAAAGTGCTGCGAGTAGAGAGTTTTCTTCTCACTCTTCTAGCAAGTGAAGGATCTTTAATTTTGCTCAACGGCTTTCTCATCTTCAACCTCACGAACCCTAGGGACAAAACCCATTTTCAGGCACATTTATTATTATTTACCGCCAGATTTACCAGCTTTTCTAATGATTGTCTCTTCTAGATATTTAACACCTTTGCCTTTATATGGCTCAGGTGGTCTAAATGATCTGATTTTTGCTGCAACGAAGCCAACAAGTTCTTTGCTTGAACCAGAAATATCAATTTGGTTCTTCGTAACTTTGGCAGAGATGCCTGCAGGAAGCTTGTAGTTAATTGGGTGTGAGTAACCAAGACTAAGCTCAATCTCATCACCTTTCACAGCAGCTTTATAACCTACGCCGTTGAACTCAAGCGAGCGAGTGAAACCAGTACTTACGCCAACAACCATGTTGCTAACGAGTGTACGAGCCGTTCCCCACATTGCGCGAGCATTAGCTTCTTCATTAATCGGAGCTACAACAACGTTCTTGTCCTTAACTTCGATAGTTACGAGATCATTAAAAGTGTGGCTAAGCTGACCGTTTGGTCCCTTAACACTCACTGTTACACCATCAACTTTCACTTCTACTTTATCGGGGATGGCAACCGGTAACTTTCCAATACGTGACATCTCTTAAACCCTTTTTAAAATGATAACGACTTTGTCACTACCAAACGTTACAGAGGACTTCGCCCCCGACTTTTCTCTTCTTCGCTTCACGTGATGAAAGAACACCGTGTGAAGTCGAAACAACAGAAATACCTAGACCAGATACAACACGTGGCAACTCTTCGTAACCGCGGTACTGTCTTAGGCCTGGCTTAGAAACTCTATCGAGTCCAACAATCGCGTTCTCTTTAAGAAGAACTTTAAGACGAATGTCGGCTTTTTCTTTTGCAATAATCTTGAAAGAGCGGATGTAACCTTCTTCCTTAAGAACTTTACAAATACCAGCTTTTACTTTTGAAGCTGGGAACTCAACGCGATCGTGACCAGCACGAATAGCATTGCGAATTCTTGTTAGCATATCTGCAACTGGATCTGTCATCATAACGGCTACTCCTACTCTTACCAGCTTGACTTTGTTACACCAGGAAGCATGCCTGAAAGGGCAAGCTCTCTGAATGATGTACGTGAGAGACCAAATTTTCTGTAATAAGCTCTCGGACGCCCAGTCATTTCACAACGATTACGTACTCTATTTTCGCAAGAGTTTCTCGGAAGGCTCTGAAGCTTCATTTGAGCTTCAAATCTTTCCTCGTCTGAGAGGCTTTCGTCTTTAACCTTAGCTCTCAACTCTTTACGAAGGGGAAGATGTTTCTTCGCCATCTTCTTTTTCTTTTCATTACTTACGATTTTTGAAAGTTTCGCCATTTTAAACCTCGCCTTATTACTTTCTAAATGGCATGCCAAGAAGAGTGAGTAGTTCACGGCCTTCTTCGTTATTCTTAGCAGTTGTAACGATCGTGATCCCTACACCGCGCACTTTATCAATTTTGTCATAGTTGATTTCTGGGAAGATAATCTGCTCTTTGATGCCAAAGTTGTAGTTACCTTTTCCGTCAAAACCTTTAGGGTTAATCCCTCTAAAGTCACGAACGCGTGGCAAAGAGATATTTACGAGACGATCGAGGAACTCGTACATTTTCTCGCCTCTAAGAGTAACAGCTGCACCAAGGGGCATGCCCTCGCGAAGCTTAAACGAAGCAACTGACTTGCGAGCTCTTGTCACAACTGGCTTTTGACCAGTGATTTGACCGAGATCAGCAACCAAACTCTCAACAACTTTTGAGTTTGTTACAGCGTCTTTCGTTGTACAACTTACAACGATTTTTTCGAGCTTAGGGATCTGATGTACGTTCTTGAAGTTGAACTTCTTTTGAAGCTCCGGAACAACCTCACCAGTATAAATGTCTTTCAACCTTGCCATATTCGCCTCAACTTACCTTATACTTCGCTTAGAGCACTGAACCGCATTTAACGGCTACGCGCACTTGTTTTCCATCGCGAGTTTCAATTTTTACTCTGGTTGCTTTCTTAGTCTTTGGACTCACAAGAGCAACATTAGAAATGTGCACTGGAGACTCGATATCAACGATTCCACCAGTTGGGTTCTCTTGAGTTGGTCTAAGCGCTTTCTTAACAACGTTTACACCATCAACCATCACAACTTGCTTCTTAGAGTTGATTTTCTTAACTTTTCCAGTTTTACCCTTATCCTTGCCTGCAAGAATAATTACTTCATCGTTTAATTTTAACTTCTGCATGATGCCAACCTCTTAAAGGACTTCAGGAGCAAGTGAACAAATTTTTGTAAAGCTTCTAGCTCTAAGTTCACGAGCAACTGGCCCAAAAATACGTGTTCCAACTGGTTCGTTTTGGTTATTGAGGATTACTACGCTATTCTCATCAAATTGAATGTAGCTTCCATCTTCACGACGTTGTGGATAAGCAGTTCTCACGATTACAGCTTTCTTTACGTCACCTTTTTTAATCTTTCCGCCGGCGAGAGCTTGTTGAACAGCAACGACGATGACATCGCCAATTGATGCTGACATTCTCTTTGATCCACCGAGGACCTTAATACACTTAACAACTTTAGCTCCAGAGTTATCTGCAACTTCAAGTTTTGTTTGCATTTGAATCATGGCTATACTCCACAACAGCGAGGATGAATGGGCACTCCCACTCAGAGCCTACATAACTTAATTAGTTTACGATCTTTACTAGTTCCCACTTCTTCATTTTTGAGTAAGGCTTAGATTCAACGATCCAAACTTTATCTCCAACCTGTGCTTGGTTGTTAAGATCGTGAGCGTGGTACTTCTTAGAGAAGTTCACGAACTTATTGTAAGTGGCGTGCTTATAGCGTCTGACAACATTCACAACAATTGTTTTGTCGTTCTTGTTAGAAACTACTACACCTTCTAGTGTTCTTTTTGTTTTGTTTGTAACTTGTTCGCTCATAACTACTTCCTATACCAACTTACTTAGCTAACTGTGATTTAGCAGTTTCAAGCCTAGCGATATCCTTTTTGAATTCTTTAAAAAGGTGAGGCTTCTCAATACCAGCAGCGTTCTTCTGCATTCTTAGGTCAAATAGCTTTCTTTTAAGCTCGTTAACCTTTGTATCTAACTGCTTCGCATCCCAAGTCTTTACTTCACTCATCTTCAACATGACTTCCTCACTCGCGGCTTAGTTAGTCGCTTGCTCTACAGCGTCGCGCTTAATAATTTTTGTCTTAACAGGAAGCTTGTAACAAGCAAGCTTCAGGGCTTCTTGAGTCAGCTCAGCATCTGGGTGCTTAATTTCGAAAAGAACTCTTCCTGGCTTGATCACGGCAACCCATGAATCAGGAGAACCCTTTCCTTTACCCATACGAACTTCCGCAGGCTTACGCGTGAGTGACTTGTCTGGGAAGATCTTAATCCACACAGAACCACCACGCTTAATCTTACGGGTCATAGCAATACGAGCGGCTTCAATTTGGCGGTTCGTTATATAACCACAAGATGTAGCTTGTATAGCAAATTCACCAAACGTGATAGTATTTCCACGATAAGCACGGCCTTTCATTCTGCCTTTTTGCTGCTTTCTCCACTTAACTCTTTTAGGGCTTAGCATATTCTACCTCTAGGCTCGTAATATCAATTACTTGTAAATTTCGCCTTTATAAACCCAAACCTTAACGCCAATGACGCCGTAAGTGGTATGAGCTTCAGCTGTGTTATAGTCAATATCTGCACGTAGTGTATGTAGTGGAACCTTACGTTCAGAGTAACCTTCTGTTCTTGCCATTTCAGCGCCACCAAGACGACCTGATGTGCGGATACGAATACCCTTAACACCAGCTCTGAAAGCAGCTTGCATCACTTTTTTCATCGCACGTCTGAAAGCCACACGTTTTTCAAGCTGGCTTGCAACCGCTTCAGCGATGAGTTTTGCATCCGCATCTGGGCGCTTAACTTCTGCGATATTAAAGATCAAAGTACCTTTAGTAAGGTTCTTAAGATCGTTTCTAATTTTCTCAATCCCAGTACCTTTTTTACCGATGGCCACACCTGGTTTAGCGGTATTAACAGTTACTTTTACTTGATCAGAAGTACGAGCAATATCAACGCTTGCAACAGAGGCGTTTTTCATATTTTTCTCGATGTACTTTCTGATAGCGAGATCTTCATGAAGAGCCGTAGCGTACTCAGTCTTGGCGTACCAGTTAGAGTGCCAGCCTTTGATGTATCCTAGTCTAAATCCATATGGATGTACTTTTTGTCCCATTCGGCCCTTCCTATACTTCTTTTAGTTCTACGGTTACGTGTGAAGTTCTCTTTCTGATTCTGAAAGCGCGACCTTGTGCTCTAGGCATAATTCTCTTAAGAGTAGCGCCTTCATCAGCAAAAATTTTACTTACCACGAGATTGTCAATGTCAAACTTTTCAGATTGATCCGCGATCGCTAGCCCACTATTAATGAGCTTAGTGAGTGCAAGGGCAATCTCTTTCTTTTCACAGAAGCGAAGGATGCGAATAGCTTCAGACGCTTTCTTGTTACGAACGAGATCACACACTTGACGGACTTTCCGAGGGGCGACACCGAAATTTTTGTTTTTAACTACAATGGCCATATTAGCCTCTCCTCTTCAGCAACAACTATTTCTTACCTTTCTTGTCGGCCCCGTGACCGTAGAAAGTTCTTGTTAACGAAAACTCACCGAGTTTGTGACCGATCATGTTGTCAGTTACATAAACGGGAATGAATTTCTTACCGTTATGAACCGCAAATGTGAAACCGATCATTTCCGGAATAATGGTCGATCTGCGAGACCATGTCTTAATAACTTTGCCTGATTTATTGGCTTCGTCTTGCATACCCATTACTTTTTTAATGAGTGACTGGTCAACAAATGGGCCTTTTTTAAGTGAACGGGCCATATCTATCTCCTACTATTCCTTATTTTCTTCTCTTAACGATGAATTTATCAGTGCGCTTATTCTTACGAGTCTTGTAACCACGTGTTGGCTGACCCCATGGTGTAACTGGGTGACGTCCACCAGAGGTACGACCTTCACCACCACCGTGTGGGTGATCAACAGGGTTCATCACAACACCACGAACGTGTGGACGAATACCAAGCTTACGTGAACGGCCAGCTTTACCAAGGTCACGTTTTTCGTGATCGATATTACCAACCTGACCAATTGTGGCTCTACAATCAAGTCTTACACGACGAAGCTCGCCTGATGGCATACGAAGAAGACAATCTTTTTCTTCCTTGGCCATAACTTGAACGTAAGATCCAGCTGAGCGAGCAAGTTGACCGCCAGCACCTGGGTTCATTTCTACGTTGTGAACAAGAGTACCAACTGGGATGTCAGCTAGTTTCTTGGCATTTCCTACTTTAATGTCGGCTTCAGATGAAGAGATGACAACATCACCAACACTGAGACCGTGTGGTGCCAAGATCAAAGCCTTTTCACCATCAGCATAGGCAATAAGGGCAACATTACATGTTCTGTTTGGATCATAGCTAATAGCTTGAACCTTAGCAGGAATGTTTTCCTTATTTCTTTTGAAATCGATAATTCTGTATCTGCGCTTAACACCGCCGCCTCTACGACGAACAGTGATACGACCGTTATTGTTACGTCCGTCAACTTTCTTCTTGCTAGCGAGGAGAGACTTTGGAATCTCTACGCCCTTAGTGAGGTCCTTTGAGTTAGTGACCTGCATTTGACGAAGCGAAGGTGTCGTTGGCTTAAATTTTGTAATTCCCATATTCGCGTCCTTCTTATTATTCAGCTACTACTTAAATGCCTTTAAAAAACTCGATCTTCTGACCGTCTTTGAGACGAACGAGAGCTTTCTTAGTCTTGCTCGTCTTCTTTACGTTCATTCCGAAACGCTTAAGCTTTCCAGGAACGATGTTTGTTTTGATGTCCAAAACTTTAACGTCATAGAGTTTTTCAACTGCTTCACGAATTTGATTTTTATTGGCCCAAGTCGCAACTACAAAACCATAACGGTTAAAGTTATCTGTTGCGACAGAGGTCTTCTCAGTAATAAGTGGTTTAACAATAATTTCAGTAATGTGTGCCATAGTTACACCAATCTCTTAAGAAGGCTTTCGAGAGCTGCTTTCTCAATTACCAAGTTTTCAAATTTAACAGCTTCATAAACGCTGAAACCGTCAACTGGAAGAGCTTTGCCCCACTGAAGATTGCGAGTTGCTCTAAGAGCAAGTGAATCTCTATCGTTTGTCACAACGAGTGCAGGAAGAAGTCCTTTACCATTGAGTAGTTCAAACATTTCTTTGGTCTTACCTGTTGTTTCGATTTTCTCAACAACAGTAAGCTTGCCAGCCTGAAGCTTGTCAGCAAGGACAGCTTGGATAGCTTTAAGAGCTGTTTTCTTATTTACTTTTTGCTCATAGCTTCTTGGCTTAGGTCCGTGGGCTACACCACCGCCAACCATAAGGGCCGAACGGCTTGAACCTTGGCGAGCTCTACCAGTACCTTTCTGCTTGAAAGGCTTGATACCGCCACCTGAAACCATAGCTTTTGTTTTTGTACAAGCTGTACCTTGTCTTCTACCTGCGAGTGTAGCTTTAACAACTTGGTGTACAACCGGAACGTTAATTTCGTCTGCACCAAGAGATACTTCAGTAGAGAGCTTTCCGGCGCTTTGGAACTTTGAATTTAGTACGTTAATCTCTGTCATGGCTTATTCCTCTACTTCAATTACTTCTTGTAAGCCTTAGAAATTTTAACAAACTCATTCTTAGAACCTGGAACAGATCCTTTGATAAGCATGTAGCCTTTCTCTAGGTTAGTTTCTACAACAACAAGGTTCTGCACTGTAACAGTCTGTTGACCCATGTGGCCAGGAAGCTTTTTATTTTTCCAAACTTTAGCTGGAGTAGCTCTTTGACCAATTGAACCAGTTGTTCTGTGGAATTTAGAACCGTGAGCACCTGGACCACCAGCAAAGTTAAAGCGCTTCATAACACCTGCGAAGCCTTTACCTTTTGATGTACCAGTTACATCTACGAATGATGATGGAGTGAATGCATCAACGCTTACTGCGGCACCAAGGGCACCAGCGTCTACGCCTTCCATCTTAACTTCAGCAAAACGAGTGAATACTGGTGAGATACCAGCTTTCTTCAAATGACCTTGCTTGGGCTTAGTGACAAGTTTCTCACGCTTTTCATAGTAAGCAACTTGATAAGCTTCATAGCCATCTTTCTCTTTCGTTTTAACTTGAGAGATTTTGTTAGGGACGAGCTTAATAACAGTTACAGGAACGTGATTACCTTGCTCATCAAAGATACGAGTCATGCCCGCTTTAACACCAAAAAAAGTATTGACGTTAACTTGAGCTTCCCCCGTTGACACAGGAGTGTTTTCAGCGGCTGATGTTTCTACCGCTTTGTTTTCATCAGTCATCAAAGCCTCCACAGCATCACCCTGACTACAGGGATGCATGCATGGTTAATATTCGAATGTCGAAACTTCTACAAAAATTTTATAAGTAGAGATGCGCTTATACTTAGTATTTGATCTCTACGTCAACACCTGCTGATAGGTCTAGCTTCATAAGGCTATCAACGGTTTGTTGAGTTGGGTCTACAATATCAATCAAACGCTTATGCGTTCTCATTTCGAACTGCTCACGTGATTTTTTATCAATGTGAGGAGAACGAAGAACAGTAAATTTATTAATCTCTGTTGGGAGGGGAATTGGGCCAGCAACACGGGCTCCAGTTTCCTTCGCTGTTTGAACGATTTCACCAACAGACTTGTCTAATAACTTGTGATCGTACGCGCGCAGCTTAATTCTTAGTCTTGTCGCTTTCATCTTCTGCTTTCACCTTAAACAATTTGGAAATAGAATCAGCTTTTTAATTTTCTTTGGGCCCAATGTCAACACATTAATCCAAGAATTAAAAAGAATCGGGGCATTATTTTTTCATTCTTGGCCCCGCACCGCTCCAATCCATATTTTCTATTTAACTCTCAGTCCTTTTCTTACGCTCAAAGAGAGTAGCGGCATCGCTACAATAAATTCTCTTGGGAAAACCCTTTTCATCTTTATTGACGCAGGGTTCTCAATACTTTCAGTGACTTATCGTGTCTCAATATTCCTTAAATGTAGATTCCTTTCTTTTCAAGCACCGATTTGGCCAGGGCCATCTCCATTGGTTCGTAGCGATCAAAGTGCATCGAGAAGCTAGCTCTTCCTTGAGAGCGAGAACGAAGATCTGTACTGTAACCAAACATTTCGGCCAATGGTACCTGAGCTTCAATAATTTCTTTATTACCTTTTGATCCCATATTGAGAATCTTTCCTCGCTTCATATTAATGTCGCCAATCACATCACCCGTATACTCGGCAGGGGTGACAACTTCAACGTGCATGATTGGTTCTAAAAGTATTGGCTTTGCTTTTAAACATGCCTCTCTAAAGGCAGCAGCCGTTGCAATAGAATAAGCTACTTCACTTGAATCGAGCTCATTGTAATCTGCGCTTACGAGTGTCGCTTTGATATTAATAAAGGCGTATCCAGCAAGGGCGCCACCAGGAGCAGTGCTATGAATGCTCTTTTCAATCGCGGCCAGGAATTCTTCAGGAAGATCGCGCTTAGTAAGCTTCGTTTCAAATTGAACACCGCTCTGAAAATCAACCGGCTCAACTTTAATCTTGGCATGACCAAATTGCATTTTTCCACCTTGCTCTTTAGCAAAGGTTGATTCTGCTTCAGCCGCACCAGAAATAGATTCTCGGTAGCTCACTTGTGGTTTACCAATTCGAATACCAACGTTGAATTCTCTTTCTAATCGATCACAGATAATTTCAAGGTGAAGTTCTCCCATTCCATAGATAAGGAGCTGACCAGTTTCGGCATTATTCTTATAATTGAATGAAGGATCTTCCTTTTCGAGATGAGAAAGTGACTCGAGAAGCTTTTTCTCATCTGCGGTTGTCTTGGGCTCAATGGCAACAGAGATCACAGTTTCTGGAAACTCCATAAGATCGTAAATAATTGGCTTATGATCAGCGCAGAGGGTTTCTCCTGTCGTTGTATCTTTCAATCCTGAGATCGCAACGATATCACCGGCCACGGCGTGGTCCAATTCAGTCCTTTTATTAGCGTGCATTTGAAGAATTTTTCCGATGCGCTCTTTCTTCTTTTTGAGTGGGTTAAGAATATTTTGCCCAACCTTCAATTCACCAGAGTAAATTCTCACATAGGTAAGACTTCCAACGAATGGATCAGTCGCAATTTTAAAAGCAAGTCCAGAGAAAAGGTCGGCTGCATCTGGCTTTCTCACTTCTTCTTTATCGTAGTCCTTAGCGCTGTGACCCTTTATTTCACCACGGTCAATTGGACTTGGAAGGAAGTCAACCACGGCATCGAGGAGTGGTTGGACGCCCTTATTTTTAAAAGCAGATCCGCAAAGAACAGGAATAAAATTATGATTAATTACAGCTTCTCTGATTGCCGCTTTAATTTCATCATTGCTAATTTCTTCACCACCAAGATATTTCTCAGCCAGAGCATCATCGTAGTCACAAAGATGTTCAATGAGTTCATCGCGAGCGAGCTCACAATCGTCTTTCATATCTGCAGGAATTTCTTTTCTTTCAATTGAAGCACCTAGATCATCGTCTTTCCAAACGAGTGCCTCCATAGTGATGAGATCAACCAGTCCTACAAATGTATCTTCAGCCCCGATAGGCCTTTGAATAGCAGCAGCTTTCTTACCTAGCTTCTCGCGAATTTCAGAAATGCAGTTATCAAAATCCGCCCCTACTCTGTCCATCTTGTTACAAAAAGCGATACGAGGAACGTTATACTTGTCTGCTTGGCCCCATACAGTTTCTGATTGAGGCTCTACCCCACTGACAGCATCGAAAACGCCCACAGCGCCATCGAGGACCCGCAGAGAGCGCTCTACCTCAATGGTAAAATCCACGTGCCCGGGAGTATCGATGATATTGATATTATATTTTTTCCAAAAGCATGTCGTAGCGGCCGAGGTAATGGTAATTCCGCGCTCCTGCTCTTGAACCATCCAGTCCATTGTGGCCGCGCCATCGTGAACTTCACCAATTTTATGGCTTTTTCCCGTGTAATAGAGAATTCTCTCAGTGGTGGTGGTCTTGCCCGCATCAATGTGGGCCATAATTCCAATATTTCTAACTTTATCGATTGATGTAGAGCTCATAACTCATGAGTCCTTAGAATTCAGGGTTTAAAAAGCAAAAAGGCCTCTCAAAGATAAACCCTGAGAGGCCCAATCGTCATTTACTTTTGTGTAATTTAGCTGATTACCACTTAAGGTGAGCAAACGCCTTGTTGGCTTCGGCCATTTTGTAGACGTCTTCACGCTTCTTAACTGAACCACCACGGTTCTCAGCAGCGTCGATCATTTCGTCGGCGAGCTTATCAACCATTGTGCGACCGTTACGTGACTTAGCGTAGTCACGGAGCCATCTGATAGCGAGTGACTGGCGACGAGCTGGACGTACTTCAACTGGGATTTGGTAAGTGGCACCACCGATACGGCGTGACTTAACCTCAACAGCAGGCTTTACGTTTGAAAGAGCTTTTTTGAAGAGTTTTAGAGGCTCTTCACCAGTTTTCTTTTCAATTTGCTCAAGAGCTCCGTAGAAGATCTTCTCAGCAGTTGATTTCTTTCCACCATACATAAGAGCGTTGATGAATTTTGAAACAACAACGTCTTGATAGACCGGATCTGGTAGAACTTCTCTGGGTTGCGCGCGATGCTTACGGCTCATGTGAATCCTCCTTCACCTCAGGGCTACTGAGATTACTTTCTTCTAACTAACCGTGGGTTAGAAGATTGGGTTTAAATAAAAGGGCCTAATCTAAAAGATTAGGCCGTGAGATAAATCAAATTCGAGTAAGGCTTAAGCCTTAGGTCTCTTAGCACCGTATTTAGAACGGGCTTGACGACGCTTATCAACACCTGTGGCGTCAAGAGCACCACGAACAGTGTGGTAACGTACACCTGGTAAGTCTTTAACACGACCACCACGAATA
Source organism: Bacteriovoracaceae bacterium (assembly GCA_048264885.1). Classification (GTDB taxonomy): domain Bacteria; phylum Bdellovibrionota; class Bacteriovoracia; order Bacteriovoracales; family Bacteriovoracaceae; genus JBLWXV01. The sequence goes on along the minus strand of JBLXCO010000004.1, from coordinate 487,813 downwards.
AGTACGATACTGTGTTCTTGAAGGTTGTGACCTTCACCACCGATGTATGAAGTTACTTCATAGCCTGAAGTAAGACGTACACGACATACTTTTCTCATGGCCGAGTTTGGCTTCTTTGGAGTCGTTGTATATACGCGGGTACATACACCACGACGCTGAGGACATGATTTTAGGGCCGGAGACTTCGTTTTCACGTATTTGTCTTCGCGTCCTTTTCTGATCAATTGGTTAATAGTAGGCATTTATCGCTCCTTCACATCTGCTATTGCCTAGCCAACAAGTACTTTAAAATAAGCCAGCCAGATGTAACACACCAGGCTGGCGGGGACAAGAGTTTTTTAAACAGTTAACGTAATAGAATCACTCGAAGTGGCCAATTCCTCGCCTTCCTCAAGTACAGCGTCAAAGTCGCGGTACTTAGAAATACCAGAACCAGCTGGGATCAAGCGACCCATAAGCACGTTTTCTTTAAGGCCTCTGAGCGGATCTGACTTACCTTCAAGCGCCGCTTGAGTAAGAACCTTCGTCGTCTCCTGGAAAGAAGCCGCAGAAAGGAAAGAATCCGTTGTAAGAGACGCTTTAGTAATACCAAGAAGAAGCGGACGACCAGCAGCTGGCTCTTCACCATCAGCGATCAACTTCTCATTGATTTCAGTAAGTTCACCCTTCGTAACTGTGTCGCCAACGATAAGGTTTGAGTCACCGGCACTCGTTACCTCAATTTTCTTGAGCATCTGAGAGACGATCACTTCAATGTGCTTATCATCGATCTTCACACCTTGAAGACGGTAAACTTCTTGAATTTCATCGACGATATAACGAGCAAGTTCCTTGATCCCTTTTACACGAAGGATATCGTGTGGGTTTGAAGGACCGTCCATAATCGGCTCACCGGCACGAACGTAGTCACCCTCGTTAACTGTCACGAAACGACCCTTAGGAATTGTGTAAACCACTGGATCAGATCCATCCTCAGGACGGATGATTACGCGGCGGTTACCACGAAGCTCTGGGCCGAATTCAACGGTACCGTTAACGTCGGCGATCTGGGCAGCGTTTGCGGGCTTTCTTGCTTCAAAGAGCTCAGCAACGCGCGGAAGACCACCGGTAATATCTTTTGTCTTCGTGGTTTCACGAGAAACTTTAGAAATCGGGCTACCAAGAAGGATGCTGTCGCCTTCACCAACGATGATGTTCGCACCAGTTTGGAGACGGTAAGAGGCATAGCGCTTAGTGCCTGGAACGATGATTGGGTCACCGTTTTCGTCAACGATTGTAATTCTTGGTTGAAGTGAAGGATCTTTCGATTCAATCACCACGCGAGTTGTAAGACCAGTCACCACGTCAACTTGTTCAGCAACAGTTTGACTTACGATGATGTCCTCGTATTTCACGCGACCAGAAACTTCTGTCAAGATTGGAATTGAGAACGGATCCCATTCGAGGATTCTATCCCCTACGCCAACTTCTCCACCTTCTTCAAAGAAGAGTCTAGAACCATAAACAGCTGGGTAGCGCTCTTTTTCAATACCACGATTGTCTTTGATAAGGATGTTACCAGTTTTGTTCATAACGATGAGGTAACCCTCTTCTGACTTAACTGTTTTAACGTTATCAAAGGCTACGTTACCAGCAGTACGGGCTTCAAGTTTATTGACTTGAGCACCGGCAGTGGCCGTACCACCAACGTGGAACGTACGCATGGTAAGCTGTGTACCTGGCTCACCAATTGACTGAGCAGCGATCACACCAACAGCTTCACCCATGCTCACTTTCTTACCGCGAGCAAGGTCGCGACCAAAACAAAGTGAACAGAAGCCGTGACGTTCCTGACAAGTCAGAACTGAACGTACTTTAATCTGGTCAATCTCGTGCTCACGTAGACGTGGAAGGTCTTTTTCAGTGAGCATGTAGTTTCTTGGGAAAATTTCTTCACCATCAGCGTTCACAACTGGGTTCGTAGTTACACGACCCATAGCTCTTTCGGCTGCATCTTCAATAACTTCACCAGCTTCGATGCGTGAAGTAAGGATGATTCCGTCTTGTGAGCCACAGTCGTCACCGCGAATAATACCATCTTGAGCAACGTCAACGAGACGACGAGTTAGGTAACCCGAGTTAGCTGTTTTAAGGGCCGTATCGGCAAGACCTTTACGAGCACCGTGAGTTGAGGAGAAGTACTGAAGAACCGTTAGACCTTCACGGAAGTTTGAAGTAATCGGCGTCTCAATAATCTCACCAGATGGCTTGGCCATAAGACCACGCATACCAGCGAGCTGTCTCATCTGAGCTGTCGAACCACGGGCACCAGAGTCGGCCATCATGTAAACAGAGTTAAATGATGGAGCTTTTTCAACGTCACCTTTTTCGTTAACGAAAGTGTCAGTTGAAATTCTCTCGAGCATCACTTTTGTGAGCTTTTCGTTAGTTTGGGCCCAAACGTCTACGATCTTGTTGTAACGTTCACCGTTAGTGATCGAACCTTCGTTGTACTCTTCCGTAATCTTGTTAACTTCTTCGTATGCTTCTCCGAGGATATTTTCTTTTTCCTCAGGGATAATCATATCGTGAACGTTAATTGAGATACCGGCTTTAGTTGCGTTCTCATAACCAAGTCTCATGAGTGAGTCAGCAAGAAGAACAGTGTCCTTCTCTGTTCCCACTCTATAAGCTTTATCAATGAGCTTACCGAGGGCTTTTTTACCGAGGATGATGTTGATGTCTTCAAAGCCAAGACACTCAGGGATCACATCGTAAACGAAAGTACGACCTACAGTTGTCTCATACATCTTATTGTTCAAACGAACATAGATGGGAGCCTGAAGGTGAAGGTTGCCTGAGTGGTAAGCGAACTGAGCTTCTTCTTTCGAAGAGAACGTCTTGCCATAACCACGGGCGAAAGGACGAATTCTTGACATGTAGTATAGACCAAGAACGATATCCTGAGTAGGAACGATAATTGGCGTACCATCTTTTGGAGAGAGAATGTTGTTTGTCGACATAGCGAGAACGCGACATTCAATCTGAGCTTCAAGAGAAAGTGGTACGTGCACGGCCATCTGGTCACCGTCAAAGTCAGCGTTGAAGGCAGTACAAACAAGTGGGTGAAGCTGGATAGCTTTACCTTCGATAAGTACTGGTTCGAAAGCTTGGATACCAAGACGGTGAAGAGTTGGTGCACGGTTTAGAAGAACTGGGTGCTCTTGCACAACTTCTTCTAGAATGTTCCAAACTTCTTCTTTTTGCTGATCAACCATACGTTTTGCAACTTTAATGGTTGTGCAATGTCCTTTTTCAATGAGCTTGTTGTAAATGAAAGGCTTGAAGAGCTCGAGTGCCATAATCTTTGGCAGACCACACTGGTGTAGTCTAAGACTTGGACCAACCACGATAACCGAACGACCTGAGTAGTCTACACGTTTACCGAGAAGGTTTTGACGGAAGCGACCTTGCTTACCTTTAAGCATGTCAGAAAGTGAGCGAAGCGGACGCTTGTTAGCGCCAGTAAAGACCTTACCGCGACGGCCGTTATCAAAGAGGGCATCAACTGCCTCTTGAAGCATGCGCTTTTCGTTGCGGATAATGATCTCAGGAGCGTTGAGTTCCTTGAGACGCTTAAGACGGTTGTTACGGTTGATCACACGACGGTAGAGATCGTTGAGATCTGAAGTTGCAAAACGGCCAGCCTCAAGTGGAACGAGAGGACGAAGGTCTGGTGGAAGAACCGGAATCACATCCATCATGAACCACTCAGGGCGGTTCTCAGACTTACGGATACTCTCTACAACTTTAAGACGCTTGATAATTTTAGCGCGCGACATTTCTGTCGTAGCTGTTTGCAGACCACGTCTAAGTTCCTTGTACTCGAGGTCAAGGTCAACTTTGCGAAGAAGATCTTTAACAGTGTCGCCACCCATACCAGCTTCAAACTCAATGCCTTGCTCTTTGAGTTCAGCAAATTGCTGCTCAGAGATCACCTGTCCGATACGAAGACCTCCGTCTAGATCGTTAGTGGCAGAGTTCGTGACAATGTAGGCTTCGTAGTAAAGGACCTTCTCAAGCTCTTTAAGAGAGAGGTTGAGAAGAGCGCCAAGACGAGAAGGAAGTGAGCGAAGGAACCAGATGTGGGCCACAGGTGAAGCGAGCTCGATGTGACCACAGCGCTCACGACGAACTTTAGAGAGTGTGACTTCAACGCCACACTTCTCACACACAACACCTCTGTGCTTCATACGCTTGTACTTACCACAGATACACTCATAGTCTTTGATTGGGCCAAAAATTTTGGCACAAAAGAGACCATCACGCTCAGGTTTGAACGTTCTATAGTTGATAGTTTCTGGCTTTTTCACTTCACCAAATGACCATTCACGAATGGTATCTGGCGAGGCCATACGGATCGAAATAGCTTCTACGCTAATTGGATCTTTCGGCTTATCAAAAAAGTTCAACAAATCTTTCATATGTAAAATCCTCTAAGTTAGAGCTCTTTCAAGTTACAGTAGTGGTTCTTCGCCAGTCTTCTCATCAAGCTTAACGTCTAGACAGAGAGCCTGAAGCTCGCGAATAAGAACGTTAAATGACTCTGGAAGACCTGGTTCAAGAACCTGTTCACCCTTAACAATGGACTCATACATTCTCGTTCTACCGATGACGTCATCCGACTTCACTGTGAGGAACTCTTGGAGTGTATAAGCTGCACCGTAAGCTTCAAGGGCCCACACTTCCATCTCCCCGAGACGCTGACCACCAAACTGAGCCTTACCACCAAGTGGCTGCTGAGTAACCAGTGAGTAAGGTCCAGTTGAACGAGCGTGAAGCTTTTCATCCACAAGGTGGTGAAGCTTAAGCATGTACATTGTTCCCACTGTTACGTTCTCGGCGAATGCATCACCTGTGAGACCGTTAAAGAGGGTTGTGCGACCATTTTCTTCAAGGTCAGCGAGTCTAAACATCTCGTGGATGTCTTCTTCTTTAGCCCCGTCAAAAACGCGTGTTGAGAAGCGAACACCAGTAGAGAGTTGCTTAGCAAGAGCTGTAACTTGGTCATCACTTGCTTTTTTGAGCCATTCATCTACTTGTGGAAGTTTATAAACCGCCGAGATGAAGTCTTTAAGCTCGTGAATCTTTGCTTGTTCTTCCATCATGAGCTTAATCTTGTCACCCAGACCGCGACCGGCCCATCCAAGGTGAAGCTCAAGGAGCTGACCAATGTTCATACGTGAAGGAACGCCCAGTGGGTTGAGAACGATCTCAACTGGAGTTCCGTCAGCAAGATATGGCATATCTTCAATTGGAAGAACGTTAGAAATAACACCCTTGTTACCGTGACGACCGGCCATCTTGTCACCTGGCTGAAGCTTGCGCTTAATGGCCACGTAGACGATGACTTTCTTGATCACACCTGGAGGAAGTTCATCCCCGCGGTGGAGCATCGCAATTTCTTCGTTCGCTTTTTGACGAACGCGGTTGATACGGTTTCTCACATCAGCGAAGTACTCAGAGAGCTTCTCTTCGAGTTCTGGCTTAAGTGGGATGTAGCCAATAAGTTCAAATGGGATCTTGGCAAGAACTTCACCAGTGATGCTAGCACCCTTGGGAAGTAGCTCGGTAGAACCATCTTCACTTACAAGTCTATCAGTTGTAGTGGCTCCTTCAAGCATTTCAGCAATTCTCATAATTGCTGAAGTTTGAATGGCCCTAATTTCGATGCGCTCATCACGACGGATAAGAGTTGTCTCTTGGTCAATGATTTCTTTAGAGCGGCTATCGAGCTCAACACCTTCGCGAGTGTAAACCTTGGCATCAATCACGGTACCGCGAACTGATGAAGGTGCACGAAGTGAGGTGTCTTTTACGTCTCCGGCTTTATCACCAAAGATTGCTTTAAGTAGCTTTTCTTCAGGAGAAAGTTGTGACTCACCTTTTGGAGTGATTTTCCCAACGAGGATATCGCCTGGTTTAATGATCGCACCAACTCTGATAATCCCAGCTTCGTCGAGGTCTTTGAGGGCCTCTTCAGAAACGTTTGGAATATCGCGAGTGATCTCTTCTTTACCAAGTTTTGTATCGCGGGCTTCCACTTCGTAAGATTCAATGTGAATTGAAGTGAAGATATCCTGGGCCAGGAGGTTCTCACTAATCAAAATCGAGTCTTCGTAGTTGTAACCGCCCCAAGGCATGAAAGCGACGACAACGTTTTGTCCAAGAGCAAGGTCACCGTTGTGAGTTGCTGGACCATCGGCAATCACCATTCCCTTAGTAACTTTATCGCCTTCTTTTACAAGAGCGCGCTGGTTGTTACAGGTGTTTTGGTTGGTGCGCTGATATTTAACGAGCTTGTACACGTCAACACCAGACTCACCTTCGTCAATCTTCTCACGTTGGATAACGATACGATTTGAGTCAACGAAGATTACCTTGCCCGATTCTTTTGCAATAACGATAGCACCTGAATCGCGGGCAACAACGGCTTCAACGCCGGTACCAACGATTGGGGCATCCGTTTTTACAACCGGAACGGCCTGTCTCATCATGTTTGAGCCCATGAGTGCGCGGTTGGCATCATCGTGCTCTAGGAATGGAATCAAGCTGGTAGCGATTGAAATCATCTGAGTTGGAGAGACGTCCATAAGGTTAACGTCTTCATCCTTGGCGATGATATATTCACCGTTCGAACGTGCTGGGATGTGGTTACCTGATACCTTTCCACCTTCGATGTACTGAGTATCGATCTGAGCGATTACTTTGCCTTCTTCTTCAAAGGCAGAGAAGTATTTCGCTTCACCAAGTTTCCCATCTTCAGCCACAAGCTGGTAAGGAGTTTCAATAAAGCCGTACTCAGAAACACGAGCGTATGTAGCAAGAGACGTGATCAGACCAATGTTTGGTCCTTCAGGAGTCTCAACTGGACACATACGACCGTAGTGTGTTGAGTGAACGTCACGAACTTCGAAACCAGCGCGCTCACGTGTGAGACCGCCGGGGCCTAAGGCCGAGAGGCGACGCTTGTGAGTTACTTCTGAAAGTGGGTTCGTTTGATCCATGAACTGAGAAAGTTGTGATGAACCAAAGAATTCTTTTACAGCTGCGGCTACTGGTTTTTGGTTAACGAGGTCATAAGGCATCATGGTTTCAATTTCTTGAATGGCCATACGCTCTTTAACAGCTCTTTCCATACGAACGAGACCAACGCGGAATTGGTTCTCAAGAAGTTCACCAACAGCGCGGACGCGACGGTTACCAAGGTGATCGATATCGTCGACTTTACCTTTACCGTTGTTGAGTTCAACGAGGTACTTCGCTGTTCTTACGATGTCTTCTTTAGTTAGAACTGTTTGGTCTACTGGGATATTGAGACCGAACTTGTAGTTAATCTTCATACGACCAACTTTTGAAAGGTCGTATTTTTCTGGATTAAAGAACAAGTTGTCGAAGAGAAGCTGAGCAGCCTCAATTGTTGGAGGCTCACCTGGACGCAATCTTTCAAAGATTTTTACCAGAGCTTCATCTTGAGTATCTGTCTTATCAAGAAGAAGAGTGTTTCTGATTTGATCGCCGAAGTTAATCATGTCGATGTAGAGAACTTTAATCTTCTTTACACCAGCGGCGATGAGCTCTTGAATCTTTGATTCAGAGAGAGCTTCGTTAGCAAGGCAAAGAACCTCACCTGTTGACTCGTCAAAGATATCTTCGGCCACAACTTGGCCAACAACTTCATCGAGCTCAGCATCGAGAGAAGTAATGCCGTTCTCTTCCATCTTCTTAACAGAAGCTTTCGTGAACTTTTTACCTTTCTTAACGATCGCCTTGCCAGACTTGTCGAGAATATCGTTGCGAGCACGAGTTCCAATCATGAGATTGAAGTCGAGTTCACGAGTGAATGTTCCGTCTTTACCAAGAGTCAAAGTCTCTAGGTTATAGAACATGCTAAGGAGTTCACTCGTAGAGTAGCCCATAGCCTTGAGAACAACCGTGGCATGAAGCTTTCTCTTTCTATCAATGCGAGCAAAGAGAATATTCTTGTGGTCGAATTCAAAGTCGAGCCACGAACCACGATGTGGGATAATACGGGCACTGTAGAGGAGCTTACCACTTGAGTGCTTCTTACCACTGTCGTGTTCGAAGATAATACCAGGCGAGCGGTGAAGCTGAGAGACGATTACGCGCTCAGTTCCGTTGTAAACAAATGAACCAGTCTCGGCCATCAGAGGGATGTTACCGAGGTAAACTTCCTGCTCTTTAATAGATGAAACAGTTCTCTGCTCATTGCCGTCTTTATCAGCTGCCACATCGTAGAAAACGAGGCGAACAACTACCTTAAGAGGAGCTTCATAAGAGAGCCCTCTTTGACGACATTCTTTAACAGTATATTTGGGCTCCTCGAGCGAGTACGAAACGAACTCGAGAGAGACTGTCTTGTTGAAGTCATAAATAGGAAAGACGGACTTGAATACAGCTTGGAGGCCAACTTCTTGTCTCTTTGCTGGGGGTACGTCTCGTTGAAGAAATTCTTCGTAAGAGTTAACTTGGAGCCTCATCAGGGGCGGGGTCTCTAGTACACTTGGGGTCCTAGAAAAGCTCTTGCGATACCATTCGTTGGGCGCGAAAACCTGAGTCATCTATGGTCTCCTAATATAAGGAAGGGAACAAATCTGTCGTTTTAATCTTGTAACGTAGTCCAAATACGAAAAGGCGTGAAGACGCACATGGTCTTCACACCTTTTTTCTAAGCAAAACTTTTTACGCGCAAGCGTCAAAAAAGTAATTCACAGAGGAATTACTTAAGCTCAACTTTAGCGCCGGCAGCTTCAAGCTTCTTCTTGATGTCTTCGGCTTCTTCTTTAGAAACGCCTTCTTTAACAGTCTTAGGCGTACCTTCAACAAGATCCTTGGCTTCTTTAAGACCAAGACCTGTGATACCGCGAACTTCTTTAATAACGTTAATCTTCTTAGCACCAGCGTCAGCAAGAATAACGTTGAATTCAGTTTGCTCTTCAGCAGCAGCAGCAGGACCAGCAGCACCAGCAACAGCTACAGGAGCAGCTGAAACGCCGAATTTTTCTTCAAGTTGCTTAACGAGTTCAGCAACTTCAAGTACTGACATAGCAGAAATATGATCGATAAGTTGTTCATTTGTAATAGCCATTTGATTCTCCTAAAAACTAAAAAATGTTTAATGTTGTTAAAAAATTTCTACCTTACTCTTCAGATCCGGCCTCAGCGGCTGCAGGTGCTTCTTCAGCAGGTGCAGCAGCTACAGCTTCGCCGCCGCCTTTTTCTTTCTCTTCTCTGATCGCATTCATCACGCGAGCAAGAGCTGAAATAGGTGCGTTGAAAGTAGCAAGTAGGGTTCCAAGCATTTCGTCGCGAGATGGAAGGTCAGCAAGAACCTTGATCTTCGCAATGTCGAGTTGCTCTTCACCTAGGAAGCCACCTTTAAGGGTGACTACTTCGTGCTCTTCACCAGCTTTCTTAAGTACTTTTGCTACACCTGGGGCGTCTTCAAAAGCGAAAGCAACTGCGTGAGGACCTTTGAGACCTTTAAAAAGGGCTTCAAATGGAGTTCCTTCGGCAGCTTTGAGGAAGAGCGTGTTGCGGGTAACGACTAGTTTCCCTTGCGCCTCTCTTACATTTTTTCTAATTGCGACTGAGTCGTTAGACTTGACGCCAATTAGGTTTGTAAGAAAGATCGCGCGAGAATTACTGAGGTCCTCTCTTAGACCTTTAATAATCTCGTCTTTTTGCGCTCTGTTTAACATACAAAACCTCCTACATATTAAATCGGAGGGGAGTTTCCAGCAGGATTTCTAGAGAGCTTCCAGCTCTCAACCGACTTTCACCAACCCCAACGTTTCTTAATTAGCAATAGTGCTACACTCGAGTGGGTCGAGCTTGATACCTGGGCCCATGGTAGTCGATAGCGTTACCGACTTCATGTAAGTACCTTTTGAAGAAGAGGGCTTAGCTCTCACGATGGCCGTGATAACGGCATCGATATTCTTTCTAAGGTCGGCATCAGAGAATGACTTCTTGCCTACTGGAACGTGGATGATACCGTTTTTCTCTGTACGGTATTCAACCTTACCAGCTTTTTGCTCTTCAACAGCTTTAGCAATGTCAGTTGTCACTGTACCAAGCTTTGGGTTAGGCATGAGGCCACGTGGACCAAGTAGACGACCGATACGACCGAGCTTACCCATCATGTCTGGAGAAGCAATTACGCGGTCGAAGTCTAGCCAGCCACCAGCGATTTTTTGGATGATATCGTCGCCACCAGCGAAGTCAGCCCCAGCTTGCTCAGCTTTAGTGATATTCTCACCAGAAGTGATCACACAAACGCGAACTGTTTTACCTGTACCAGCTGGAAGTGAAAGAGCACCACGGATCATTTGATCAGCGTGACGTGGATCCACACCAAGACGGAAAGCAAGATCAACTGTTTCGTCGAATTTTGCGTATGAGACTTCTTTAGCAAGAGTGATGGCTTCAGCAAGTGGGTAGAGTTTAGTTGCTTCTACTTTACCGATAGCTTCTACATATTTTTTTGATAGTTTTTTCATTTTAAATTCTCCTTAAAGTCGAACCGCTGATTACTTGTAATCAAGCTTAAGGCCCATTGAACGAATAGAGCCTTCGATTGTTCTCATACCAGCTTCTTCAGATGCAGCAGTAAGGTCAGGTTTTTTCGCCTCAACGATTTCCTTAACTACTTTCTCTGGAACTGAACCAGCGACTTCATGTCCAGGCTTATTAGAGCCAGACTTAAGCTTGAGCTTATCTTTAAGAAGATAAGTTGCTGGAGGAGTCTTAGTAATGAAAGAGAACGATCTGTCTGAATAAACAGTGATGATCGTTGGTAAAACTACGCCAGCTTCTTTCTGAGTTTTTGCATTGAAAGCCTTGCAAAACTCCATGATGTTGACGCCTTTTTGACCGAGAGCTGGACCAATTGGTGGTGAAGGGTTGGCCTTTCCACCTGCGATCTGCAATTTGATGAAACCCGTGACTTTTTTAGCCATGATGTACTCCTACGATAGTAAAAAACTATCTCCCAACTAGTTATTTAAATCTGATAAATTGGGGCCGTCGCAAGTATGAGAGTTCTACTGAACCTTTTCTACCTGAGTAAAGTCTAGTTCTACTGGCGTTGGTCTTCCAAAAATAGAAACGTTGACTTTGACCTTTCCTTTATCACTAACTGCTTCAATCGTTCCCACAAATGAGGCAAAAGGTCCTTCGATAACCTTAACTTGCTCGCCTTCGTGGAAATTGACACTCGTGCGTGGCTTCTTGAAGCCCTCTTCCGCTTGAGATGTCATATAAGCCGCCTCTTCATCGCTGATTGGGGCTGGCTTGTCGCTGGTTCCGCCTACGAAACCAGTGATTTTATCCGTGTCTTTAACAAGGTGCCACGTCTTATCATTCATAATCATCTTGAGCAAGACGTATCCGGGGAAAAGTTTCTTTTTGATTGTTCTTTTCTTGCCACCGGCATTTGAGACGACTTTTTCTTCAGGAACAAGAATGTCACTGAAGTACTCTGTCATTTTATAGTTCACCACGCGCTCACGTAGTGTTTTCTGGACCTTACCTTCTTGACCGGTCATCGTCTTGGCGATGTACCACTTGAAGTCTGGGCTATCCCCAGCAGCTAGAACCTCATCTTTATTTGATGAAGTCTCAGCAGTCTCTTCTGTATTTTCAAGCTCTTCGTTCACTTTGGTGTTTTCGTCTGTCATATAATGCTCTTTTTAAAATCTTAAATTAGTAAAGTAGATTGAGAATTTCGCTGAAGATGAAGTCAACGAGTACAAAAAAACCACTCACAATTGAAAGACTGATCACAAGACCAATGGTGATTTTAAGAATAGTGTCTTTATCGGGCCAAATAACCTTCGTCAATTCACCGTACACTTCTTTCAGGTGTGAGTAAGCCGCTTTATTCTTCACAATAAGAACAAAGCTAATCAGACCCAATACAATTCCAAAGCCTTGGACCACGATTCCAAAGTTAGGGATCTTGGCTTCCAGGTCAAACCACTCACCCATCGTCTCTGAAAAGCGAATGGCAATAAAGGCAACGATGATAGAAAACACAGCAATTAGGCTGTTAATCCACTTTTGGTTATCTTCTTGCTTAATAACGGACATCAATCTTCCTTGCGGTTTATAGCTAGGTACTTAATCACCTAAAACTGAACATAGATAGAGATCATATCCTTATGCTTTAGTTGGCCTAAATTGTCTATGGGGTGCGATAAAAATCTTCTTGGTGCCACGCAACACCAAACTCCTATTTTCACCCCCCAAAACTGCCTTTTCACTTACAATAGGGTCATGGATCAAAAAAATTTATTAGATAATCGCCTTCTGGCCGCTATTTGCACCATCGTGCTTACCATCCTCTGCTGGGGTAGTTTCCAGCGCGCCCTGTCCGTTGACAGCTTTCTGATGGATGAGTCACTGCAATATTACACTGCAATCGGTGATCATCATTTTAAGTTAGGCGCTTCAACCCGGGCGCCTCTCAATAAAGTTATTTGGCACAACTTCAATGACAACCTTGATCCCGGCGGCTTCACGCTCCTGCTCAACCTGTGGAGCCTGGTGAGTGATCACCCTATGTGGCTGCGCGCTCTTCCCTTTAGTTTATTTATTCTTGCTCTCGTTGGTAGCTTCTTTTGCTTTTGGCGAAAGTCTCTAGGACGACCATGGCCAGCACTACTACTCACAGCGCTTATTGCCTCCTATGGGCCAATTCTTAATTGGTCCTTTATCTTGCGGGCCTATAGCTTTGAGATCTGTTCACTGGCCTACCTTACTTACTTATTTACCAATCAAGGACGAAGAAGCTCTTATCTGGCCTATATCCCGCTTCTATTTTTTGCCCTGTCTCGCTATTCCTTTTCTATTTTCTTAGGCATCTTTATTCTCTTTGAGTGCCAGCGCCTAGAACTTTTAAGTCGCCAAAAATTTAAAAAGCTCGTCATCCTACTGATGGTGAGTGCTCTGTGCTTTGGAATCTTTATTGGTCCAATACTGGCCCAAAAGCTTCCTCTTTATATTCAACAGTTCACTCTTCTTTATCGCCTTAATAACCTCTCACAATTAAGCGCTCTGCTTACTAAGAACTTGGGTTCTCTTACCTATGGATTGTTACTGCTTCAGATTATCTTTTTTGGGGTTTTAAGATCCCAACTGAGTGTCTCTACTAGGCGCTTTTTCTGCTTTGTGATTTGCTCCCACACAAGCTTTATCTATCTTTCTGCAATCGGACTGTATCCATGGGTCATGCATGAGAGATTTGGGCTCTCGCTTAGTTATCTCACTTTTTTAGCAGCGGGATTTATGCTCATTGATATTTTTCTGGGAAGTCTTGAACTTCGAAAGGTTTTACAGACACCATTACTCTTCATTTTACTCATCATCCCTACCCTGCAGATAAGGGCCTTTCACTTTGATTCATACTCGGCCATCGCTCCAGTAGTCGATCAGCTGCCCTTAGCGCAGCTCAAAGACAAGAGCGTCTATCTTGGTCACAATGCTTTTTTTGAGGCTTACTTCCTCTTTGATCGAGGACGCTATAAAGATCGCAGAGAGCTTTTCTCTCGCTTTCACTACGATCGGCCCAGAGGATCTCTAAAACCATCGAGAGACTATGAATATTTGGTTATCTCACAGCTCGACCGAGCTGACCGCAAGATCATTGAAGAGGAATTAAAACTAAGTCCTATCAACAGTGATTCGCGAACGATTGTGTATAAAGTGGAAAATTAATTTGGCGGGCGCAGAAGGATTCGAACCTACAACCTACTGATTTGGAATCAGCCGCTCTACCATTGGAGCTATACGCCCAGAAAAGAAAGAAGCCAGCGCGAGGCTGGCTTCTTATTATCTAAGTAACTTAAAATTACTCTACGATTTCGGCAACAGTACCGGCACCGATGGTACGTCCACCTTCGCGGATAGCGAATTTAAGACCTTTTTCCATCGCTACAGGAACGATAAGTTCAACTGTAAGTGAAGTGTTATCGCCTGGCATAACCATCTCTACGCCGTCAGCAAGAGTGATGTTACCAGTAACGTCTGTTGTTCTGAAGTAGAACTGTGGTCTATAGCCTTTGAAGATTGGAGTGTGACGTCCACCTTCGTCTTTAGAAAGGATATAAACTTCACACTTGAACTTCTTGTGTGGCTTAACTGAGTTTGGCTTACAAAGAACTTGGCCACGCTCAACGTCTTCACGCTTTGTACCACGGAGAAGAAGACCAACGTTGTCACCAGCACGACCTTCGTCAAGAAGCTTGCGGAACATTTCAACGCCAGTAACAGTTGTCTTAGAAGTATCACGGATACCTACTACTTCAACTTCTTCGTTCACTTTAATGATACCACGCTCGATACGACCAGTAACAACAGTACCACGACCTGAGATCGAGAATACGTCTTCAACTGGCATAAGGAATGGCTTATCAATGTCACGAGCTGGCTCAGGAATGTATGAGTCAACTTGATCCATAAGTTCTTTAATACGATCACGGCCGATGTTGGCGTCACGATCTTCAACAGCTGCAAGAGCTGAACCCTTAACGATTGGAATGTCATCGCCTGGGAAATCGTAAGAAGAAAGAAGCTCTCTTACTTCCATTTCAACGAGCTCAAGAAGTTCTTCGTCGTCTACTTGGTCAACTTTATTAAGGAATACTACGATCGCTGGTACACCTACCTGACGAGCAAGAAGGATGTGCTCACGAGTTTGTGGCATAGGGCCGTCAGCAGCAGAAACTACGAGGATGGCACCGTCCATCTGAGCAGCACCAGTAATCATGTTCTTAACGTAGTCGGCGTGTCCCGGACAGTCTACGTGAGCATAGTGACGGTTAGCTGTTTCGTACTCAACGTGTGCTGAGTTGATGGTAATACCACGAGCTTTTTCTTCAGGTGCAGAGTCAATGTCAGCATAGCCTCTTGCAGCTCCACCGTGGATTGCTGCCATTGTCATTGTAATTGCAGCTGTAAGTGTTGTTTTGCCGTGGTCAACGTGGCCAATTGTACCTACGTTTACGTGCGGCTTACTTCTGTTAAACGTTTCCTTTGCCATGAGGCAGCCTCCTTAAGACTTTTATCAATCGGATTCTATCGCTATGTACTATCAATGCGTAGGTTGGTGCACAGTATGCTTTATGTTGGTCGAAACTGACAAGCGGAAAATGTGTCCTTTTGTTCGATAAAAGCATCTTTTTCAGGCTTTTTTCGCATTTTTTTATTATGCCCACAATCAATTTGTACGAATGACGAAATGTTTTAACTGAGGTCTATGTGTGGTTTTTTTGTGTGAGCAACGAGAGATGACTTGATTCAAATCTCGAGCGCAAATGGAGCTTACGGCGGGAATTGAACCCGCGACCTCTCCCTTACCAAGGGAGTGCTCTACCCCTGAGCCACGTAAGCTTGTTGCGAGAATCCCCGAGGGGAAAAATGGAGCGGGCGACGCGATTCGAACGCGCGACATCCAGCTTGGAAGGCTGGCACTCTACCAACTGAGTTACACCCGCATATTTTAAAAGAACTGGTGGCGAGTGGTGGATTCGAACCACCGAAGGGGTAACCCAACAGATTTACAGTCTGCCGCCTTTGGCCACTCGGCAAACTCGCCTCAGCAATATACTCGACATGAAAAAATATGGAGCTGGTTATAGGATTTGAACCTACGACCCTCGGTTTACAAAACCGATGCTCTACCAACTGAGCTAAACCAGCACATTTAAAAACTTGCCGAGACGAGAATTTATAATTGCAGATGATTTTAAAATCAAGGTTTTTCTGAATATTTCAGCTATTTTTGGGATGACTACCCTTGTCCAAAGACCATTTCCATTGCGATTGCTGCGGCAACGCTCACATTGAGAGATTTTGTTTGGCCACGCGCGCGCAGGGCGAAGGTCTCAGTGACGAGTCGCTTAACGGCGTTAGATAGCCCGATATCCTCGGCCCCTAGCACTAAACAATAGCGCGACTCGGGCTCAATCATCTCACTCACGGCCCTAGTGGCGTGCTCAGAAAGTCCAATGAGGGTTACCCCTCTTTCTTGAATTTTTTTGAGTGCCTGGGGCAGGCTCGCACATCTCACCAGAGGTACTGATTCTAGAGCTCCACTTGCAATGCGCGTGAAGGAAGGGCTTTCGCCAAAGTTGCCCTTACTAGAAAAGATCACTGCATCTACCCCGTAGAAGCTCGCAGTTCGCAAGATGGCCGCGCCATTGTGAGCATCAGTGATCTGATCGAGGGCGAGCAGCCTAATGCTGGGGTTTTTCTCGATCATATTATAGAGAGTTGCGAGGTCGATAGCCTCGAGCGTTTTAGTGATTAAAAAACAACCCGAGGGAATTCGGCTGTAATGAAAGCCACTCTCCTCAATTAAGGCCTTAGCGAGCTCTTGAACTTTGTGGGGGTGTACCACGCTTACTTTAAGCTTAGCGAGCTCGTCTTTGTGAAGCGACTCTTTTTCTCGCAATTCTTTCAGTCCATCCTCACTCGCCACCAGCTCAACGAGCTCACGCTTAGGATTGCGAATAGCCTCTGCGATAGAGTGAAGACCAA
Source organism: Bacteriovoracaceae bacterium (assembly GCA_048264885.1). Taxonomy (GTDB): domain Bacteria; phylum Bdellovibrionota; class Bacteriovoracia; order Bacteriovoracales; family Bacteriovoracaceae; genus JBLWXV01. Next base: position 471,211 of record JBLXCO010000004.1, on the reverse strand, counting down.
TGATTACCTGCTCACTCATGGGCACTCTTCCCATAGCTTTTTGAGCGTACTCACTAGTTCTGCTCGCTTTACCACATGCTTTTCATTGGTGGCGCGAACGACGATTTCAAAAGTTTGATTTTGCTCATAATCGCGCTCACCAAGCACAACTCTCAAAGGAAGACCAAGGAGGTCACTATCTTTAAACTTAAAACCAGGTCCAGCATTGCGGTCATCAAAGAGAACATCAAAGCCAGCGGCTTTTAGTTCTTCATAGATTTCCTCTCCAAACTGGTTGTACTTATCTGACTTGGCAATAAGGGCAAAATAAATGTCATAGGGAGCGATGGCCTTGGGCCAGATAATTCCACCCTCATCGTGGTTTTGCTCGATAGCGGCTGCCATCACGCGCGTGATCCCAATTCCATAACAGCCCATCAATGGATTGACGGCCTTGCCGTTATTATCGAGAACCGTGACCCCAAGAGCTTTTGTGTACTTATTTCCAAGTTGGAAGATGTGGCCCACTTCAATACCGCGCTTCACTTCGACAGTGCCCTTGCCATCAAGGGTTTTATCTCCCTCTTTGGCCATGCGCAGATCAAGTGTCTTATAGCCGGTAAAATCGCGGCCAGGCTTCACGCCCTTTAGGTGAAAATCCTTTTTATTAGCGCCCACGACAAAATGCCCTTCTTCACTGACATCGCTATCAAGAAGCACTGAAACCTTGGCGGTGAGATTCACTGGACCGATGAAGCCCTTTACAAATCCTTGAGCACTGAGCTCATTGTCAGTGGCAGGCAGCACGTGATCGGCCCCGAGGGCGTTTTTGAGCTTCACTTCATTGAGTGAATCGTCACCTAGTAAAAGCAATAGATAGAAGACTTCCTTCTCACCATAAATGGCTTTATAAACTAATGACTTTAAAGACTCACACTGTGGGCTGCCAAGAAAATCGCAAACCTCTTCAATCGTCGCTTTGGCGGGGGTCTCGACTTCACTGACCTCCGCGCTCACTCTATTAATTGAAAGATCGGCGCGCTTTGTTTGCGCCTTTTCAATATTGGCGGCGTAGCCAGTTTCGCGGCAGTAGATAAGGGCATCTTCACCAGTGTCGGCCACCACTTGAAACTCATGGGTTTTAGAGTCGCTTGAGCCCATATTGCCGGCATCGGCTTCAACCGCAAAGAACTCGAGACCCACGCGCTTAAAGACGGCCTCATAGGCGCCATAGTAAGCGGCGTAACCTTCATCCAAGCAAGGCTTATCGATATGAAATGAGTAGGCATCTTTCATGGTAAATTCGCGGGCACGCATTAGCCCAAAGCGCGGTCTGATTTCATCGCGAAATTTAGTATTGATTTGATACAGACTTAAAGGGAGGTTCTTGTAACTCTTTATCGTCTTTCTAAAGATATCAGTCACCGTCTCTTCGTTGGTTGGACTGATGCACAGATCGGCGTCGCGCTTATCTTTAAAGGTGAGCATTTCTCCGCCCATTTTGTCCCAGCGGCCAGACTCTTGCCACAGCTCTCCAGGTGTCACCACTGTCATAAGAATCTCTTGCCCATCAATGCGGTTCATCTCCTCGCGCACGATCTGCTCGATCTTGCGAATGGTGCGATAACCAAAGGGCAAATAATTATAGAGGCCCGCTCCAACTTTTTGAATCAGACCAGCTCTCATCATAAGAACATGGGAAGGCACCACTGCGTCTGCAGGGGCTTCTTTGTAAGTTTGCCAAAAGCTTTTAGAGAGTTTCATAACGGTGTTTCCTGAGCTTAACGGGAGTCCACTTCCCGACTACTAGTGGGAAATGTGACAGAAAAAATAATGTTAGTAAATAATTCTAGTGAAACGCTGGCGAGAGGGCCCGCGGGAGTTCGAAAGCTTCGACCGTCTCTTTTTGAAGTGAGGAGGCCGAAACAATCTCGTAGGCACTCGGGGTGTCTAAAAGCTTGCGACAGAGCAGGTTGTGGAGGTTGTGGCCTGACTTATAGGTCGTCACCTTACCTGCCACTTCATAACCTAGTAGGCTGATATCACCGATCGTGTCGAGAATCTTATGGCGCACAAACTCATCTTTAAAGCGAAGGCCCTCAGGGTTCATCACTTTAAATTCATCGAGAACGATTGCGTTATCAAGTGAGCCACCACGAATAAGGCCCTTGCGCTTGAGCATATCGACATCGCGAAGCATTCCAAAAGTGCGTGCGCGACTGACTTCTTTAATGTAATTCTCGCAAGAAAATTCAAATACTTTGTGCTGATTGCGAATGAGCGAGTGAGCAAAGACGATGGTCGAATCAATCACCAGGCGCGAGCTCGGCTCGATACGTGCCCACTTATCATCAACTCGAACCTCAACTGGCTCCAGCACGACCATAAATTTCTTAGACTTACTGAGAGTTGCAATTCCGGTTTCTTTTAAGAGGAAAACAAACGAAGCCCCGGAGCCGTCCATAATCGGTACTTCGGGTCCATCGATCTCGCACAGAACATTATTAATGCCCAGTCCGTAGAGGACTGAGAGCAAGTGCTCAACCGTGTGAACGGCGTTGTGGCCAGAGCCAATGGTCGTGTTATTTTCGGTGGCGCCAACGGTGTGGGCCTTTGCCTCCAGAACGGGAGCGCCAGGAATATCGACGCGTTTAAACTGAACACCAAAATCAGCGCCCGCTGGATGAAGCGTCATCGTCACCTTGCGACCGGAGTGAATACCGATTCCGGTGACCGTTACTTTCTTAGCTAGGGTGCGCTGAAATAACATCTACAATCCTTTAAAGCCACGCGAACACTAGTGCGCTAGTATCGCATTGTACTTTTGTTCCCTCTTAGTTGCAACACACAAGACTAGTATAAACAAACATTTAAGTAAGTTTTAGTGTGCAGAAGTTGCCTTTTTAAGGAGTTACCTACCAGAAAAGGGACCTGGGGGCGAGGCAACTTTTTGAAATTGTGAGTTTTTTACTCACCAACTCACTTATTCTGAGTAGCAGGATTCGGGCCAGAATCAGGCCTTAACAATCTGTTTTCACATAGACGACTTGTTCATTTCTCGCCAAAATGACGACTTATTAAACAGGAGAATGAAAGTGTCACTGTGGAAAGTTGCCCCCGACCTCGATCAGCTCAACAATACCTCTCGAGGCACCCTCTCTGAGCATTTAGGAATCGTCTTTACAGAAGTGGGCTCAGACTACTTGGTGGCCACCATGCCCGTTCGCTCCACCAATAAGCAGCCCTACGGACTGCTCCACGGCGGAGCTTCTTGCGTCTTGGCCGAGACTCTCGGCAGTGTCGCCTCAAATCTTTGCTTAGATAACTCCAAGCAATATGCCGTCGGTCAGGTTATCGAAGCCAATCATCTGCGCCCGGCCACTGCTGGCAACGTCACCGCCACCGTTCGCCCTATTCATATCGGGCGCACCACTCATTTGTGGGAAATCGTTTTAAGTGACGAAAACGGCAAACTCACCTGCCATAGTAAGCTCACCACCAGAGTAGTCGAACGTTAAAAATCATGGCAATTCGCTTTTGAGCTTTAAGAGAAATTCATCATTGGGGGCCGAGCGCAGTCCCTTGTCGATGACAATTCCGGCCTCGTAGTACATTTTTTGCTCGATGTAGAGCCTGGCCAGGTATTGATAGGGAAAGGGTGAGTCAGGTGCGTAGGTAATATTGCGCTCGAGCATTTCAGTTGTGTTGTTAAATATTCTTCCATAGCGGCTTTGCATGGCCGCAAAAAGAAATAGGATGATGAGACAGACCGCTCTCAAATCAAAAGACTTTGGCAGCACGCGCTCAGCCTCTTCTAACAATTGAATCAAAAGCCACGCCATTCCCGCGGTGAGGACATAGGCCCAATGATCGGCGACGTAGGAATACTTCATATAAGGGATATAGAGCACGCCCGAAATGGGGACAAAGCCGGCGACTACCAATGCAATTGGGATGAGCTTGCGGCGCTCTTTTAACTTGAAAAAAAGATAGAAGCAGATGCAACCGACTAAGAAAAGAAAGATCACCGAGAGAACTCCCCCACCAGAGATGAGAGGCCACTTGGGGTAAATAAAGAGCAAGTTCACGGGGATAAAAAATTTGAAGAAATAAAAAGTAAAGTTTCGACCGATGAGATGAAGCTTTAGCGCCATCTTGCCCCAGAAAGTATGATAGGCCAGAGTCCCATCAATCGAAGTTACACTGGGGCCAAAATTTACTCGTCCAAAGAGCTCATCAAAGAAGTAGGTTTTTCGAATGGAGTTCTCATAGCTCGACTCGGTGATGGCGTTATTTGAAAGATAGGCAATCGTTCCCCCAACAATTAAGAGAATCAGGAATGCACCGAGAATCTTTGGCCAGTGTCGCTTGATGTGACCCAAGTGGAGTGTCAGGAGCATGCAAAAGGGAACGAGCACTGCCACTGGCTTTGTCTTTACTGAGAGAAAATAGAAGAAGGTCGTCCCCAGCAGCGAGAGCACCAGTTTTTTGACGCTCTTTTTTTCTCTGAAAGTATCAATTAAATTTAAAAGCATCCAACACGTTAGTAGACTCCAAAAAAAGCCCATCACACTATTGAGCTGAAAGATCCACGAGAGCGTCTCAACATGAAATGGATGAAACATGAAGATTAGTGCTCCATAAGGAGCATACTTAAATTTCAAGCGGCTCATTAAGCGAAAGAGCAAGTAACCGTTGGCCGAATGGAAAACAAGAGAGACTAATTTATAGGCCCAGAATCTCTGCCCAAACAGCTCAAAGAGCGCCCAGAATTGGGAATAACCAAGCGACCAGATGCGCTCATGGCCAGAGCCCTTAATCCAGAAGACCCAGGGGTTAGGGACATCGACAACTCCCTTAGCGGAGAAGATAAAGACGTAGTCATCCCAAAACGGTCCTGATTTTAGAACCGCAAGATTCACAATCGTGACAACTACGAATGAAAGTAAAAATAAAATAAGTCCATTACGGACAGACAGCAAATCCCGATCCATCAGTTTTTTTCGTTGCTACTCCCGCATCTCCAGCTTCTAGTCCGCAGAGGCACTGAGGTACACCATTGGCATCAAACCCCGTAATGCCATACTTACACACAGGAAACAGGCAGTTTCCTTGAGTTGAATCTGCGGGGTCTGGCTTCCAAAGCGTTGGGTATCCGCCAGTGCGTCCATACATATCACCACAGATTTTATATCTAATATTTTTTAACAGAGACTCATCAAATCCACGGCACTCTCCGTCTACGTAAGAGCCGCCATTTTCTTCACAGTAGTGTCTGGAGATTTCGCGAATAAAATTATTCTTATCTGCATAACACTTTTGAATCTTAGTATTGGTCACAGGCGTTGGCGTTGCCCCAAGTGGAGGTGGCCCTCTAGAGCCTGTTGGGCGTTTAAATAAATCAACACTGAGCTGAATCACTCTTCTCGTTAAGCGGCCACCAAGCTCACCGCGCTCATTGCCAGCACTGTCTTCGCGCGGCTGATAATTTTTAATAAAGACAAAAACCAGTTCAGCGCGACCTTCGGTACCATTGACCACTTCAAAGTTTTGAATCCAGATATCTTTAATCAGAACCTTTTTTCCATAAAGATACTTCTCTGGGTCGTTAGAAGGGGTCTCCATAAAGTCGCGCACATCGGCCAGATCCAGAGTCGAGGGGAGGGCCCAGTACGCTACATACTGATCGGCCGGTGGATTAGGTATGGTCGGAACAGTGTTATAGTCGAGCACTGTCGTTCCGGTGCCACTATAAATGTAGCCCCCATTATCCCTTTGAATATATCTTACGGTATCGGTCCAGCGATAAAAGTCGATGCCTCTGCGGTTGAGGATATAGGGAATTCTAAGTCTCCACGTACCTGTTCCCTTAGTAAATGAAGCCGTATTTTTCATAAAGAAGTTGCCGTAGCCAAAAAAGCGGCCGTTAATCGTCAATCCCCCAGCTGTCGGTGTAGGTGATGGAAACTCAGAGGCATCATCGACGAAGAGTCTTGGATTAAAGCTCTGAGCGTAGTCTGCGCCATCGTCAAAATTGCGAGAGGCATAGTAGTCGGCGCCACACATTTCGGGGTCTTTTAAGCGATTATAGATGTCATCAACAATATCATCGATGACTTTGGCAGTTGAGACGTTTTGGAGGATGCGGTTATTGAGCTCGAGTGCGTTCATGATGATATAAGAGAGTGCCGAGACTGCCGCAGCAATCATCATCGCCTGGACCAGGCCAAACCCTTTTTCGTTACGACTCATTTCCATCATGGTCCCTGAGGAGTAGCACAGCGAAACTCCATATTATTCGTAATAATCAACTTACTCTCAACACAGTCCAAGTGCTGCATCTGCTCTTCTTTAATACAATCATAGTTGCGATATTCAATTTGACCAGTGGTGCCTTTGGCCGTAATTGTGCCCCCGAAGTTTGCGCACATAAAGCGGCGCCCTTTTTGTAGACCCACGTCAATCGAGCCCGCACACTGGGGTTCCCCGCCCACAAAGGTCACACTTCCACCGAGGTCAACACAGAGGCTATCAAGGGCAGAAGTTGCTGTTCTAGTACTTGCGTCGACACACTTTTGAAGCTGATTAGAAGCGTTCAAGATCACCGCAACTGGATATTCTGCCTTGGCCCTTCTATAGGTATAGCGATTGGCCCCGCCGGAAGTTTTTCCATTGTTTTGCCTAACGACAAAGATCACTACGACCTTCGCCCAACCATACTTATTTTGCGCTCCAAAGAGACCATAGTTAATATCTTGCTTAGTTGTTGTATTGGTCGTTGTTTCGGCGTAATCGGTTTCATTAAATCCGGTCACAAAGATGCTCTCAATCCAGACCGGGTAGTCTCCACCGCGATTGATTGAAATTTGATTATCCAGCTTCTTAGTATTGGTAAAGCCTGCGTCTTTTTCAAATATCACCTGGTCAACACCGGTAATATTTTTAGTGCGAATCATTGTAAGGTCAGTCTTTCCTGTAGCGGGCACGACTGTATTTATACCAATCGTTTGTTCACAGTTATCTGCGTTGGCCAGTAGGTTTGAAATTTTTTGATCAAAATAACTAATTTCTGCTCTCAGGGCGACGCCTCTAGAGCTCTTTTCAAAAAAGTAGGAGAGATTGATCATCGCCATGGCGACAAGCCCCATAATGCCCACCGCAACGAGGAGCTCAACAATGGTAAAACCCTGGTTATTGTGAATTAACTTTTTCATGGTGCCGCCGCCCCTTCACAGGGAGTGCCGGCAGTAACAACTTCTCCATTAACCATTCGTCGACAAGGAGTCGTGCACTCAATCTTTTCCGTTATATTATCCCCTAATGGGTTGGGGATTGGCTCAGTTGTATTTGGGTTGGCGGCACTGGGGAACACACCAAAGACCACCATCTTAGTGGACGTGCCTTCCGAACCAGGACAGGTCAGGTTTTTAATGGGTGAAGGATTGAAGCACCTCTTAGAAACTCCATTCCAACTTCCCCCAAGCTCAATACACATTTCCATTTCAAGCAGTCTCTGGCGGACATTGGTGATATCTTTACACTCTACGTAGGTCCCCGAGCCCCATCTACCAATTCCACTGTACTGACGCGCTAAGGGGCCACCGGCCATGTTATCACAAACGTAGCGCTCAACATCGTAGAGAGCGACATCATCACCAGCGCGACAGCTTGATATATAAACATTGTTATTCATCACATTATTAGGTCTCTCAACCGAGAGGCCTACGGGGATGGTCTTGATAATATTGTAGGTCTTATCAACCATGCCCACGCTGCCTCCAGCGTTGCCCATTCTCTTATATTCAATACCAATAACCACATCAATTGTTCCGGCCACGGGAACGCGCACACGAGCGGAGTTCACGAAGTTAGCACCCAAATTATTTGGGTCTGGGATTTCCACAGTCTTTGTAATTTTGAGATTTCGCATCGTCGCGCTCGTGATCGTGATCTTCGAGCCCGTAAGTTTTAACGGAAGCGGATCAAAGTCGAGCACACCTTTGGGTGCATCGGTTCCATCTGTGTACTTACCCCACGCTCTTAGAGACGGCAGCGGTAGAGTGTTGGCCCCTGTTAGCTGAGTGGTGTAAATTCGATTGCCCGGCACTGGCGAGTCCGTCGGGTCTCCAATATCAACAGGGGCTAACTTCACTGCGTCCACAACATAGCCAGCAGGTAGGGCCGGACTCAGAATCGTTTCCTTACAATCTTCTGGATTCACAAAAACAGAATCAAAGAGAAACTCGAGCTGCGTTTTTTCAAGGCTGCGCTCAGATTGGATTTTTAAGCGAGCTGCATTTTCCATCATGTAAGACACACCGAGACTCACGATGCCACCAATACCCACGGCCACCATAACTTCCATTAAGGTGAAGCCCGCTTGTTGGCGCAGAATTTGTCGCGTGAGATGCCGCAGTCGTTTCATAAAACCTCTATCTTTATGATAACTTACGACTAATTTTTGTTAGGTTTTTCGCTTATGAGGACATTTTTTCCCGTGCTTTCAGGAACTTAAAGAAGAGAGAAAAAGTCTGGGTTAGGCCCTTACCTCTAAAAACTGCCCACTATTCATGACATTTATTTAGATTCATGCCTATTGAGGTGTTCGCGGCCTTTTTGCGATATTTCACGCCCTCGCGGGGTTCTGAGCAAGAAGCCCTCTTTGAGCAGGAAGGGCTCATAGACATCTTCGACGGTTCCGCGATCCTCGGCCAAGGTAGCACAAAGCGCTTCAATGCCAACCGGGCCACCACCATAATAGTCTTTAATCACGCTCAAGATTTTGCGGTCCATCCGATCTAGACCAAATTGGTCAATCTCCATGAGCTCCAGCGACTTTTGAACGATCTGTGAACTCACGACGTCTTTATTTTCGACGAGTGCATAGTCGCGCACCCTTCTTAAAATGCGATTGGCAATTCGAGGCGTGCCACGAGCACATTGGGCCATGGCCATCAGGGCTTCAGGGTCGATTTTCACATCAATCTTCTTAGAGTTGAGCTCAATGATGCGCGCAAGCTCAGGCGCTTCATAATAATCAAAGTGAAGACTCGCAATGAAGCGATCGCGAAGCGGGTTGCTAAGTAGTCCCGACTTAGTGGTTGCACCAATCAAGGTAAAAGGCGCAATGGCTATTTCCATCGTCCGCGCCGTCGGACCTTGGCCAATGACGATATCCAGGCGATAGTCTTCCATTGCTGAATAGAGAATCTCTTCGACAGAAATATGCATGCGATGAATTTCATCAATAAAGAGCACATCTCTTGGCTCAATATTGCTAAGTATGGCAGCGAGGTCTCCCTTCTTTTCAATAGCGGGACCAGAGATCACGTGGAGATTTGTTCCAAGCGCGCCAGCAATAATCATCGCCAAACTGGTCTTGCCAAGACCTGGAGGTCCAGAGAGTAAAACGTGGTCCATGGCCGCGTTTCTCATTGTCGCTGACTTGACCATCAAGCTTACATTGTCGACAACTGTTTTTTGACCAATATATTCTGAAAAATCTTTGGGTCGCAGCACTCCCTCTTGACGAGTGTCGGAGTCAGTAGCGTGAGCACTCACCACTCGGTGCGCACCCATTTCTGATAGATCATCCATGGTCACTCCTTCAAAAGATTAAAGCTCGCGTAGTACGAGGTGAACAAGCTGCTCGGGTTTAGAGATTATATTTTCAGACATAATTCTGTGGGCCAGCGGAATAATTTTTTCCTCGGGAAACCCAAGTTCTTTACAGGCCATAAGGGCGTCATCAAGAACGGTTCCCTCTGACATGGGACCAGTCATCTCTGGCACAACCTCTACCTCACTAGCACTAAAGATCAGCTCACTTTGTGGCATGGGCTCAAGCTTATAAGTTTCGGCGTACATTTTCACGCGATGAATTTTGCCGGTGAGATCTAAAATGATTTGCGCGGCAGCCTTAGCCCCCACACCTGGAGCACTGGAGAGAGATTTCTTATTCTCAAAGAGAATCGCTTCAATGATTTGCTTGTCTCCCAAGGCTTTCATTAATGAGAAAGCTGACTTCGGGCCAACACCTTTCACACTCACCAAAAGCTCAAAGAGTTTCTTTTGCCTGAGTGTATTAAAACCATAAAATTCTTCTGGACCATCTTTTTTATAGACGTGACTGACAAAGAGCGAGGCCATTCCACCTTCACCTAAGATTGAAGGGTAGTAAATTTGATAACCCACCCCCATGGCGGTAAGCAAGATGAGCTCTTGCCCATCGCTAAAGAGTACTCTTCCTTGGAGATGTCCGATCATGAGTTGCGCCTCGCTAAATCTTTGAGGCTTCTACGCCCCTTTCCTGTTGGAATTTTTCCAGTAAGTTTTGAGCCTTGCAAGAGGCCGTGAGTGAGAGCGATGGCAAGAGCGTCGGCTTCGTCGTGGGACTTAAAACTTTTAATCCCCAAGAGCATTCCCACAATTTTCTCCATTCCCTCTTTATCAGTGTGCCCGTGACCGGTCACCGTCGACTTGATGAGATTAGGTGCGTACTCATGAATCTCACCTTTATACTTTTGTGAAAGGGCAGCGATGATCGCTCCGCGCGCCTGGGCGAGCTTAGCAAGAGAGGTGACTGACTTGGTGTAAATGAGTGACTCGAATGCAATTGCATCAACGGTGCGCTCATTCAGGAGCTCACTTGCAGCGCAAAAAATATCCGAGAGTCTTGCGATGAAATTGTCGCCCACTTCAAAGCTTAAGATGCCCGACTCGAGATAGGTGAACTTGCGCCCATTGAGCTCAATCAATCCATATCCAGTCTTTCGTGACCCTGGGTCAATTCCTAAAATTATCATGCTGGGAAAATTGTAGCCCGCCCGAAGGCGAATGGCATGCCCTAAATTTAAGAGGCTTGGCGTCCCTTAACAAAGTGACCGACGTAGAAGACCAGGCTTCCGCCCACCAGCTGAATGAGCTCTAACTGTCCATAATCGCCTTTATTCATCCCGCTAAAGAGACACAGTCCGACAGAAGTAAAGCCAATTAATTGAAGTCCTAATCCGATGTAAAAAAACATGGGGTTTCTCTCCTCTACGTGCAGCAACATAGCACCTCGAGGCGTCATTAGAAAGTGAAAGTTTTTTATGGATTTGCCCTTATCCTTTTACGCCATTTTTCGTACACTTGGGCGCATAACCCACTCCCAGGATATGGCCATGGCAAGAGAACTTGCGGCGAAACCTTTGCGTGACAAAGAGCTCGCTGCGCTCCAATCACAATGTGAAGAACTCAAACGCCAGGGAGTCTGGCCTCACCTCAAGGTGATTTTGGTCGGTGAGCATCCACCTAGTGTCCTCTACACTCGCAATAAGAAAGCCTTTTGTGAGAGTTTTGGCGCCCGCTGCGAAATTGTAAATTTAAAAAGTGATATAAGTGAGCGCGAATTCTTGAACTCACTTAAGAGTATTAGTGCCGATGAAGATGTACACGGCTGCTTTGTTCAGCTTCCGCTTCCCAAGCAACTGGCGCATCTCGATGTGGGTAAGCTCATCCCCCCTGAAAAGGATGTCGATGGCTTTCACCCACTGAATCTCGCGCGCATTTTAGAAGGAGATGAGACGGGTCTAGTTCCCTGTACCCCAAAGGGGATTATGACTCTGCTTGAATTCAATCAAATAGATGTAAGTGGCAAGCACGTCGTCATTCTCGGTCGCAGTCTTATTGTTGGAAAGCCTTTAGCGCTTCTTATGACTAACCACAATGCCACCGTGACTCTTTGTCATTCAAAGACTCACAATTTAAAGGCCCACACTCTCGCTGCCGACATTATTGTCACAGCGGTAGGTCAGCATAAAGTGATTGGTCCTGACCACTTACGCCCCGATGGTGATCAAATACTAATCGACGTTGGCATGAATAAAAATGATGAGGGCTCACTTTGTGGGGACATGGACCTTGAAAAGATGAAAGAGCGTTGCCTAGCCTACACTCCGGTGCCAGGCGGCGTGGGACCGATGACGATTTTCTCTTTGGCCCAAAACCTTTTACAAGCGGCACAATTCAGACTACAAAACTCGAATTAATTATTTTTGCACAGGAGAACTCATGGGCTTGCTACAAACCTCACTCCATGAACAACACTTGGCCCTCAATGCCAAGATGGCCCCCTTTGCGGGCTTTGATATGCCCCTTCAATACTCTTCAGTTAAGGAAGAAGTTTTGGCAGTAAGAAACGGTGCAGGCGTTTTTGACGTCTCCCACATGGGCGAATTCTTCGTGCGTGGAAGCGACGCTACTCGCTTCATTGATTACCTCATCACTAACGATTACGCAGGTTCACCTGTGGGCAAAGCCGTCTACTCTCCGCTTTGTCGCGAGAACGGAACCTGCATTGACGATTTGATTGCTTATAAAATCAAAGACGATCTCTCATTGATTTGTGTGAATGCCTCTAATATCGAAAAGGACTGGGATTGGATTTCCTCTCACGCAAGCCAATTTAATGTTGAACTCACTAACAAATCTAGTGAGTACAGCTTGTTGGCCCTACAAGGACCAAAGAGTGTTGAGCTGATGAGTAAGCTTGGTCTTAATATAGCTGAGCTTCCCTACTATGGTGTGCAGGAGCAAGGCGAATTCATCATCGCGCGCACAGGCTATACTGGTGAAGATGGTTTTGAAATTTTTTGCTCTCACCAAAAAGCGCAAACTCTCTGGAAATCACTCATCGAGCTCGGTGCCGCACCCTGTGGCCTGGCTGCTCGCGATGTCTTACGGCTTGAAGTATGCTTTCCTCTTTATGGACACGAAATTCATGATGAGGTGACTCCTCTTGATAGCGCTCTTAAATGGACCGTCAAAATGGCCAAGCAAGACTTCATTGCCAGGAGTGCTCTTGAATCGTATCAGCCTAAGTACAAGCTGATCAAAATCATGCTCGATCGTGGTATACCGCGTGAGGGCTATAAATTAGTTAATGGCAACAATGAAGAAGTTGGTGTTGTCACTTCGGGAACAATGTCTGTTGTTCTTGGAAAAGGTGTGGCCCTCGCCCACGTGAATGTCGACGCCAGCACAGAGAATTTAAACGTACTCATTAGAGACAAACTTTATCCGGCGACTACAATGAAAGGCGCCTTTGTTAAGGGAGGACATAAGTAATGGCTTCAAATATTCCAGCGGATCTTCGCTACACAAAAGACCACGAATGGGCAAAACTCGATGGTGACATTATTACAGTCGGCATCACTGACTTCGCTCAATCAAGCCTCGGAGATATTGTCTTCGTTGAACTCCCAGATGCTGAGACAGAGCTTGATAAAGAAGCCACCTTTGGTGTCGTTGAATCTATTAAATCAGTGAGTGATCTCTACAGTCCAGTGAGTGGAGTTGTAGTTGAGAAGAACGCTGATGTAGAGAGCTCTCCAGAGCTTCTTAACAGTGATCCCTACGCCAATTGGATGATTAAAATTAAAGTGAGCGACGTCTCTGTTTTTGACTCACTTCTCTCGGCCAGTGATTACGAAAACTGTTGTCAATAACTATTTTGGTAACGGCCTCTTATTTTTTGTAAGAGGCTGTTATTTATTCATCTTCCACACAGCAAAAAATCTAAGCACTTATCGCATGCATAATTTGAGACCAATAAAAATTTTCCTTGTTTAGTTTTCTACTTTACGAATGCTTTTAATTCTCCCATACTACGACTCGTTCAAATGTCGATTTCACTTTCTAGCCTAAGGAAAAAGAGATCCATGATTTCCGATAATCACGAATCAGTTCAACTCATTAATACAGCGATCATCAAGAGCAAAGAGAAGAAGATCAATAGCTCATACGAAGAGCGCCTCTCTGAGATTTGTAACACCGCTGCGATTCAGGCCCTCTCAGTTGCTATCTCTCACCTTGCAGAGAAAGAAAATATTTCTCGCGACCAAGCGGCCATGCAATTAGTTGAAACAGTTCGCGAACTCGATACGATCTGGAGTGACTACGTGATGATGGAAGGAATTGGAAAACTCAAAGAACTTTTGGGCGGAAAATTTAACTCTCACTAAATTAACTCTTAACGACAAAGCCCCACTCAATTTCGGCCATTCCACCTTGGAGCATTCCCGTTGGTGGATTGGGAAACGGCCCAGCACGATTAAACGCCTCAATAGCTGCCTTATCTAATTCAGACACACCACTTGAGCCTTGTACATGAACATCCATGATTTGCCCTTTATGGTCGATTGTGATGCGCAGTGAAGTGATTTTATCTTGGCCTGAAGCGATCTTTCTGCCCGTGCGATAGAGATTCTCGACCTGCTCTTTAAGGCTCTTGCCCCAGTGCTGCTCTAATTGCTGTCTAATTCGGTGATAAAAGCCAAAATACTTGTATTCAACGGCGTTGAGCGCCGTCATATCACCAAGTGGGACATCTTCGATATAGTCGTTATTGCGCCCCAAACCAGATTTTCCCTGCTGACCTTTTTTAAGGCCCTTTGGTGCCTTATTGATTTGAGCACTGCGCTTTTGCACTACTTCTGGCGAGGGTGTGTTTTCAAGTGCCAGGTCGGCAAAAGTAATCTTCTCGCTTTGCTTTTTCGTTTGCGTCTTATTCTTCGCAGTCACTTTCTTTTTGGCCGCAGAGGGTGTGGACTCGTGCTTTTGAGCAGCTGCGGCGACATCGCTTCCAGTCTCAATCCCAGCCCCGGCCACTTTAAAAGTACCTACTTCTTTCTGGGTCATTTCCTTTTCAACTTTTTGATTGCGCTCACTTAAAAAGCGCGCGTTAGTAGGCTCAGCTTCCTCTCCAACTTTTTCATTATTTACAATCTGCTGAGTCTTGGTGACTTTCTTATTTTGCAAAACAAGTTTGATGATCTTTTCGTGATCCACTTTCTGTCCGAGGTTCTGCGCGAACTCAGACATTCCTAGCTTCACCCACAGCACAGGGGTGTGAAGCGCTAGAGAAAAGGCGAAAAAGAGCCAGAGCATCTTCTTATTAGAAGAACTCTTTTTTTCGGCCAAATGTGGTGAAAATTCGCTCATAGGTGCCACTCCTAACCTACCTATCGGAAGGCGCTAGAAGTGGCTTTAAAAAATTAAGCGTTATTGATTGTAGTAGTCATCATCTTCCAGTATCGGACCGGTTTGCTCAGATGGTGCTGTCTCAAAATCTTTTTGCTCGGGTTTTGCTCCGGGCTCAGTCCCCTCAACAAAGGATTCAACAAAAGCTTCCGCGCGGCTCCCACCGCGAATGGGGACACCGGTTTCCTTGTCGATCGCGACATTCACAATGCCCGGCGGAGGAGTGAAGTCACTTTCCCCGTAGCGTTTGATACCGGCCTCCATAAAACCTTTCCAAATAGGAAGAGCTGCCTTGGCACCCGTCTCTGGCCAGCCGAGAGTCTTATTGTCATCAAATCCCGTCCACACTCCGGTGGCCAATCTCGAGCTAAATCCAAGAAACCAAGCATCAACATAGTTATTCGTCGTGCCCGTTTTTCCACCTAAAAAGGGACTCACTGACTTCACTCCGCGTCCTGTCCCATGAAGGACAACACCGCGAAGCAGATTCGTCATCACGTAGGCCAAGCGGGCATCATAAACTTGATCTCCTCCAAGAGTCACAAGATAGGGGTTCTTCTTTTCTGGCGGTGACTGCTCCGTGGTCTGCTCAGCAACCTCGGGTGTCTCACTGTCATCTACTGTGGTGGTTTCTTCTTTTGCACTCTCTTCTTCAGAGAGTGCCAGCATTGAATCCAGCTCATAGGACTTACCATCTCTATCTGTCACACTGATAATGCTCTTAGGCACCACCCTCTTGCCACCATTGGGGAAGATCGAATAAGCCGAGACGATATCCACGAGAGTCACTCCAAATGAGCCTAGGGCCAAACTGAGATCTGGACTCATTTGTGCTTTTAGGCCAATTCGATCCACGAAATCGAGAATCTTGGGGACCCCAACTTCTTGAGCAATTTTAATGGTGGGTACGTTGCGACTTTGTTCAAGACTGTTTCTAAAAGTGATCGCGCCTTTGAATTCGCCATCGTAGTTTCCAGGTTTCCAGTTGAGAGACTCATCCACACCTGCCAGGGCTTCGGGGCTATCGATGATGATTGAATTGGGAGTATAGCCATTTTCTAGCCCCACGGCATAGAGAAAGGGCTTAAAGCTACTGCCAGGCTGGCGCAGAGATTGAATGGCGCGGTTAAATTGCGACTTCTCAAATGAACTTCCGCCCACGAAAGCCACAATTTCACCTTTATAGGGATCAATTGAAACCAGCGCCCCTTGAGCATCCGGCTCTTGATCGAGCATGCATTCTAGGTATTTTTGAGCTTCAATCTCAGGCAGCTTATCTACTCGTTTAGCAAATGTATCTTTGTAGCCTGAATAAACTCTGGGAGTAAGCTTGGTCGATTTATCGAGAATGCGCACCAAGACGACATCTCCTACTTTTAGAACACTCGAGGGCCTAGTGACATAGGGATAAAAATGCCTCTCTTCGACTATTTGTCGCTCGTGGGCCCAACGAAAGCCTTCATAGGCAATGACCCCTTCTACCCCGGCAATTGAGACAAAGACGAGTCTGGCCCAGTCATCAATTTTAGTGACCACCGCCTTATAGCTCTCGCCCTTCATTAGTTGCTCAAGCATCGGGTCATTTTCGTTGTAACCTGGACGCAGTCGATACTTAGCAAAGCTCGCTTCAAGTGCTTCGTTTTCACTTAAGACTTTATTAAAAGACTCTTCTTCAAAAACTAATTCATATTGTTTTTCATTTTGATCATCGAGAGTGAAGTACTGCGAGCGCTCCTGATACATCTCCTTGCGCATCTGCATCCAATACTCCTTCCAAGCTTCAGGAGCTATATTTTCAAGTGGTCCCTTGAAGCCCTGGCGCTTGTCGAGCTCCTTTACCCCTTCTAAAACTTCGCGCTCTGCAACCTTCTGCAGCTCGTAATCAAGCGTCGTCTCAACCTTAAATCCATTTGTGAGAAAGTTCTCTTCGCCAACGCTTGAGATCACTCTTTGACGAACCCAATCGGTGAAGTACCCCGCCTTAAATTCGCCCCCCTTTCTTAAGCGGTATTGAATTTTTTCTTTAATGGCTTCTTCATATTGCGCGGGTGTGATCTTTCCCGTGTCGCGCATGCGACTTAGAACATAAGACTGGCGCTGTTTGGCATAGACCGGATTCACGTAGGGTGAGTATTTTCCAGGGGCTACAAGAAGCCCTGCAACCATAGCCGCCTCAGCGACTGTCGCCTCTGTGAGCTCTTTACCAAAGTAGCCATCAAAGGCCGCCTTCACTCCATAATAGCCGCCACCGAGATAGACTTGATTTAAATAAAGAAAGAGAATCTGATCTTTTGTAAACTTCTCTTCTATTTTTTGCGCCAAGAGAAAGTCTTTAATCTTGCGCGTGATCGAGCGCTCTCTGGTCAACAGTAGCGACTTCGCCACCTGCTGAGTAATCGTCGAGCCCCCTTGAACGACTCTTCCCGCACGAATATTTTTAATAAGAGCGCGAAACACACCGAGGTAATCCACACCCGAGTGCTCATAGAACTTATCATCTTCAGCGGCTAAAAAGGCATCGATCACAAAGGGAGGAATTTGTTCAACCTGGACGAGATAGCGCTTTTCTTTGCCTATTTCAGCCAGCACAGTTCCATCTTTAGCCAAGATTTGAGAGGGAATAGCTGGACGATAGTCACTGAGAGTGGAAATCTTCGGAAGGTCGTAGCTAAAGTAGGCAATCAAACCAACTGCAAATACGGCACCGAGAAACGAGATACTAATCGTAAAGACGAGGATTTTAAGCAGAATTTTTTTCATTATGACTATAGCCTACTCTTTCTTGAACTTTTTATCACGCAAGGAATTTGTCATTTCTTGAATCTCTACAAGCTTAGTTTGCATTTCCTTGCGCGCTTCCAGCATTTTAAATGAAAGTTTAGAAGTTGAATCAAGTGCTCCACTCCACGGGAGCTTGATGAGGTAATCAAATTGCCCACTCGACTGGGAACGCCAGCCAATAAGTCGGCCATAGACGCCCATGAGATAATCGTTGGGTTGCTCAAAGCGCACATCATTTGAAAGTACGTCTATGCCAATAATAAAGTCCGCCCCCGCCACATTGAATTGCTTGCGCGCAAAGTAGCCCCATTCAATAGGGGTGGAGAATCGGTTTTTTGAATCATCCGCTGTTGTGACATTGGCGAGCAATAATTTTTGGAGATTTCCACGCTTGAGATAAACAACTTTTTCCGCATTTTTATCATAGACTGGAAGCAGGAGAATCATTTTAGCCTCGGACAAGTCAACGTCGCCTAGGTCTTCAAGCATATTTTTCGCTAGCTCCTCTCGCCACTGCTTGGAAAATGGCTTGAGATCTTTAGCATCGGAGAAAAACTTAAAGAGCTTCCATTCAATGAGCTGAGGCGTTTGCCCAAACGCATAGAGACTCGCGATCCATGCTCCGAGACCAAATCCAGTGATGATCCGAGGAGCGGGGTCAAGTTTTTTAAGCTGAGTGAGGGCCGCTACTTGGCCAGCAACATTATAAAGACCAGGCCCCAAGACCAAAGCACCTACAAGAGAGCGCGCGCTAGGCTTACTCACCTCATTCGCTATCGTCTCATCGCCTGGACCAATCCCAATACTTGGAGCGTTGGGGTTAATTTCAGGAGTGCCAGTTTCAACGTCAGTCTCAAGCGCGACACCAGCGAGATCTGGAGTTGTCACCGAACTGTGTTGACAAGCGCCCGCGAAAACGAGCGTTGCTATGAGAAAAAGTAGAGCGAGGTTATTCCTCAGGATCGAACTCCTCTTCGCGCAGCCCCTCTGTCAGTTTGGCCACTTTCTTTTCCACTCTGCTGAGTGTGGTCTTGCATGACTTATAGAGTTTAACTCCCTCTTCAAAACTCTCAAGACTCTTCTCTAATCCAAGCTCACCGCTTTCAAGCTCTTGAACAATTTTCTCAAGTTTTATGAGTTGAGCTTCAAAGTCTTCTTTCGTGGCTTTGCTCATGGGTGCTCCCAAGGGTGGGGAGTATCAAAACAATGACACCCCATATTAAACATCTGCGACTCTAAAAAGCTTAACACATGGAAATTACGCTTTCCAAATGTCTTTTGCCTTCTCAGGGCCTTTACTTTTTGCCTAGGACGATTTTACCGGCGTAGATACTTTGGCGCTCTCCTCGGTAAACTAAAGTCAGGTCAATTGGACCAGAACACCAGGAGGGTGTTTTTGAAAGATCTTTGGGTACCTTTGTCTGGCGCGATCGCTAGTCAAAAACAGGTGGAGACAATCGCCAACAACGTGGCCAACGCCAACACGGCGGGCTTTAAGCGCGATGATGTGACATTCAAAGAATATCTCACCGCCCTTGATAAGGGTGTCGACGATATCGATATACCTAATAAAGAATGGGCCCCAGAAGACTTCTATCACTCCCAGGGTGCTGAGAATGCTCAAGTAAAAGTAAATGGGACTTTTACTATTTTTGAGCAAGGAAATCTAAATCCAAGCGGCAATCCTTTAGACTTTGCTCTTCGCGGTCCCGGTTTTTTTGAGCTTGAAACTTCTAATGGTGCACGCTATAGCCGCGCCGGTGTCTTTGCCGTTGACCCCAATGGCTACTTGATCACTCAAAGCGGCGACTATGTTCTCTCTAAGCTCAACCTCCCAGAAAACGCAGATCAAGAGGGCGTGGAGCTGCCCCCGCTAGAGTCTAGACGCATTCAAGTGCCACCTGGCACTAGAGTGAACTCCAATCTTCAAGGAGAAGTCTTCGCCAATGGGGCCAAGATTGCTGATCTCTCAATCGTTGAATTCAAAGACGTTCATGCCCTAAGAAAAGAAGGGGCAGGTAAATTCATTAATACTGATCTTAAAAATATTAAAACTGGTACGGACGTCAAGACGGCCGTTTATCAGGGGTTCGTCGAGCAATCAAATGTGAATGCAGTCGAAGAGATGGCCAAACTAATCAAGGCCAACCGTCACTTTGAGAGCATTCAAAGAGTTATTAAAACCTACGACAACATCTCAGGAAAGGGCACAAATGAAATTGCAAAGTTCTAAGATTGCCATCGGCTTAATCGCGCTCCTTAGTCTCCCCCTACCAGCGATGCTGCGTGCTCTTAATACGGCAGCAACTGGCATGGCGGCTCAGGAAACCAACGTCAATACAATCTCTAACAATATCGCCAACGTAAATACCACCGGGTATAAGCAGCAACGCACTGAATTTGAAGATCTTCTCTATGAAACAGTTCAGGAGTCGGGGGCGCGCTCTAACGGTGACACTCAATATACGGTGGGTGTACAGGTTGGTTCGGGCGCCAAGGTATCGGCCATTCGTCGCGAATTTGCTCAAGGAAACCCTCAAATCACCAATAATCCTTTTGATCTCATGGTCAACAATGGCGAGGGCTTTTTTGGAATCATTCTTCCCAATGGAGAGCGTCGTTACACGCGCGATGGCTCATTTAATGTGAACTCGGCCGGAGTCTTGGTTAATAAGCAAGGGTACTCCGTCTTTCCAAATTTTCAATTTCCACCAGACACCAAGTCCGTCAACATCAGTGAAGATGGCACAGTTGAAGCTTTCCTCAACAATCAAATTGAACCTGTGAACGTCGGACAGCTTCCGCTTTTTACTTTTGTGAATCCTACTGGGCTCAAATCTACCGGTGGAAATCTCTACTCTGAATCGCGCTCTAGTGGGGCTCCGATTCAAAACATCGCTGGCAGCTCAAATGCCGGAACAATTTTTCAAGGGGCCCTAGAGGCTTCCAACGTCAATATCATGAATGAAATGACCAATTTGATCCGCGCCCAGCGTGCCTATGAAATGAACTCAAAAGTTATGGGTGTTGCCGATCAAATGCTTCAAACGGTGAATAACATTAGATGAAAACTTTTATCGCTCTGCTAGCTATCTTCATTTCATTGCCTGCGATTAGCTGCGAGGTCGAGCTATTTGATAAAATATTCATCACAAGCCACTCAAAAATCAATAACTGGAAAAGCTTAGTTAAGAAATCAACCTGTGATGAAAAAACGGACTTTGCGATTGTGGGCTTTATCACCAAAGCTCAGGGCAATGTCATCACATCAGTGGTTCAGTCTGAACTCTCCCTAGTAGATGTCACGATTAAGCCTCGCAAAGTTTTTGTGAGCACACTCACGAGTTATCTCACCGCTCAAGGACGCCTCCCTAAAAGCTTTCATGCTGAGGACTTCACCTTTACCGACGGAGATCACTTTCTGGCCCTTGATGAGCTTGACCACTTAAAGATTCATTGTGAGAGATGTGATCAACTAGGAGAGGCTAATCTCAAGCTTCAAGTTGAGCGCCAAGGAAGTGTCGAAGGAAAGTGGGCCAAGACTCTCATCGTTCAAAAAGTCCTCGCGATTTTCCCCAAAGCTCACATCAACATCAATCAAAAGTTTCTCACTAGAGATGACTTTACAACGAAATTTATTAGCACCAAGAATCCCTCAGAGCTCTTTCAAGATATTGATCAAATTCAGTATTTCACAACTGTTCGCGCCCTTAACCCTGAGAAGCCGCTTAAACAGAGTGATCTGTTTGCCATGAATCTGGTGACTCCTCAGGATCTAGTAGACGTCGTTCTAGTTGAGGGCAAGCTTTCCCTCTCCACAAAGGGGTACCCCATCAAAAATGCTCGCTTTGGAGAAAGCGTTAATATTAGAAATGCTAATTCAAATCGTCTGATTACCGCCAAGGTAGTTGGCAGAAATAAAGTGGTGGTCGAATAATGATTAAGTTACTTACCGTAATCTCTCTCTTTACCCTTACAAGCTGCGCCAGTTACATTGATCGCATCCATAGACAAATGGATCAAGAAGAGGTAATCACAAACACTAGACCTAGTGATCAGTTTGATCAATTTAGAGCTCAGCCAAGACAGCAAATGCCACCCGCTACGCACCCGCAATTTGCAGCTCCGGGGCCACGCACAACCGCTCACACCAGTTATATGCGCCCACAAGTTAAGCGCGACTACCGCCCAATGAATGAAGCCAAGAAGCGCTACAACGCCGATGACCTCACCGACAGCCAAAATGAAGCTAGTCTCTGGACTGGAAATGGGAAAGGAAATTATCTCTTTGGAGCTGTGGATGACAAACGAAATGGCGATATTGTTCTCATCCAAGTGGCAGGTAGATTAAAAAACGAAATCACACTTGAACTCAAGCGGGCCTTCCCTGAAATGCCTGCGCCAGAGAAAAAGAAAGAAGGTGCTGAAGGAGCAGAGGGCGCCACTGATCCCGCCGCTGCCGCCGCTGGCCCGGCACCGGCCTCTGCGGGAGCTCAAGACGCAGCCGCCGATCCAGACAAAGTTTATGATCGCATTTCAAGTGTCATTGTAGAGCACATCAATGAAGGCCATCTCCTGCTCAGAGGTCGCAAACACGTCCTCTACAAAAACCATAAGCGACTCATTGAGGTACAAGCTCTCGTTTCGCGAAGAGATATCACTTCTGATGACACTGTAAACTCCGATCGAATTTTAGAAACCAGTATTGTCGTTCTACGCTAGGATAAATGATGAAGAAGTTCTTAATTGCGACACTGATCACTCTTGCTCCCCTCTCTCACACCTTCGCGGCTCCAGGACCCAACCGTCTGAAGGATCTGGTGTCAGTAAAGGGTGTGCGCGAGAACCCGGTGATTGGTTATGGCCTAGTCATTGGTCTCAATGGAACTGGTGATGGCGGGGGCGAGATTACAAATACCTCACTTAAAAGAATGTTTGAAAAGCTCGGACTCAACCCTCAAAGCGAAGTGAGCTCTAAGAATGTTGCGGCCGTCATTGTGACGGCGAAGCTTCCTCCCTTCGCCCGCGTTGGTCAGAAGCTCGATATTAAAGTGAGCTCCATCGGTGATGCCAGCTCCCTTGCGGGAGGAACACTACTCGTGACCCCGCTCAAAGGCGGAGACGGTGAAGTCTACGCCATCGCTTCGGGCTCAGTTTCCATTGGTGGCCTTGATCAAGGCAAGCGCATGGCCACGACCGCTCTCATTCCAAGTGGCGGTATTGTTGAGCGCGAGATTAATATCAATTTTGATAAAAAAGAATCTCTGCGCCTAACTCTTAATAACCCTGACTTTACGACCGCAGCGCGAATTGAAAAAACCATTAATGAACAACTCGGTGGGCGCTATGCCATGGCCAAAGATTCGACCACAATTGATCTGATGATCCCCGTCCACTATCAAAGAAATGTCGTTCAGCTACTGGCCATTATTGAAAACTACAAAGTTTACCAAGATGTGGCCGCCAAAATTGTCATCAATGAACGCACCGGCACAGTGGTCGCGGGTGGCGAGCTTACCTTGAAGCCAGTGGCCATCAGTCACGGCAACCTCACGATTGAAATCGGCGAAGGCGGCGGCGGCGGACAAGGCGGCAAAAGTAACCACCTCTACTATATGGACGATCAGACAACACTCAACGACCTAGTTAAATCGCTCAATGCCCTAGGGACGACTCCCCAGGATTTGATTTCAATATTTCAAGCACTTAAGCGCAACGGCGCTTTAATTGGAGAAATTGAACTCATTTAATCGGATACTGAGAATCGTCAGTGTTTATGCCCCTACTCGCATGTGACACACAATGGTGATACAATAAAGGTGGCCCTAGCAGGAAGCAAGTGGCCCAAACGTTTAGGATGAACTTTTGGATATTACAAAAAAATCATCACTACAAAGTCTCAATGCCCCCAGCAGCGATCACATGTTGCCGGCAAACAAGCATCTGATTCCCAAGCAATTTCTAGAAGTTGCCCAGGGAATGGAAAAGCAATTTGCCGATTTTATGGTCGAACAAATGATGAAGACCACCGGCAGCGAAGAGACCAACCAAGCTGAAGCCTATTATCGCTCGCTCATGAATAGTGAACGTTCAGACTCTCTCACTAAAAATGGTGGCGGTTTAGGAGTTCAGGATCTTATCCTAGATGAGATCTATCCCCGCAAGTTTCGCAACGAAGCTGCCCTTGCGGCCTACAATCAGCAAACGAATCAAAAGCGACCGAACTCTATTGGTATGATGCCTAAGGATTCACAGGTCAAGGAGACCGACAATGAGTAATTCAATCGACACTAGATCAAGCTTCTTTCCCAACAGTAAGACTTCTTCACAGGGACTTGGAAGGTCTGAGGCCTTGGCCAAGACTTACATGAAGCGCAACACACCTGATCGTGCGACTGAGCTCGGTGAGATGGCCCGCAAGGACTCAAAGGTTGAGATCCCGGATGCGATCAAAGATTTCTCACGTATTAAAAAAGCAGTAGATGCTGCCCCAGAGATCGACAACACTGACAAGATTGCCAGACTGAAGAGTCAAATTCAGGCCGGTACTTATCAAGTTGATTACGATGCTCTCGCTGATAAAATTCTCTCACAGGAGTTTTAAGAAGTGACTCATTTGGCAAAGGGACAGCTTTCTGTATTTTATTTTAAGGTAACAGATATCTGGAAGAAGCTCTGTGAAGAGCACTCAGATCTCCTGAACCTAACGATGGAAGAGTATGGGTATCTGCTGCGCAGCGATCTCGACGCTCTCGAGCAAAAGATTGAGCAAAAGCGTGAGGTTATTGAGACGATCAAAAACCTTGAAGTCCTCAGAAGAGAGACAATTGAAGAGATCAATTCTGTATTAACAGATAAAGAGATCACAAACTATCGCGACCTACTCGAACTCATGGATAGTTTTGAGCTTGAAAAAAATTCTGGGCATCTTAGAAGATTCAACTCTTTGCTTATTGATATCATTGAGAAAATTCAGGTTCAAAATAAGCGCAACCAAATCTTTATCAACAAGGCCGTTCACTCGCTAAGAAGCCTCAGAGAGGAAGCAAGCGGTGAAAAGTCCTATCAAACCTATGGGAAAAATGGTGTGACAAGATCGCGCTCTCTACCGGTGGAATCCAGATAAGGGGAATTAAAGTTTGAGTAACCTTCTTAATATTGGCGTTAGCGGTTTATTGGCCTCGAAGAAGTCTCTTGAGACTACGGGGCACAATATTTCTAACGCCAACACTGAAGGCTACTCTCGCCAGCGCGTGCATCAAACGACTGGTCTTCCGATTGTTAAGCAAGGTTTAGTTCAAGGTACCGGGACTCGAGTCAATAGTGTGACTCGCGTTCACGACCAATTTATTGAAAAGCGCCTTAACCTCAACATTTCAAATCATAACTACTATCAGGCCAGAGCCGATCAACTTGGCCAGGTCGAAGACATCTTCAATGAGATTGATGGCGATGGACTCAACCAAATTTTAAATAAGTTCTATAACTCATTTAGAGAGCTCGCCAATCAGCCCGAAAACGAAACGATTCGCTCGGTAGTTAGAGACAATGCCAATCTCGTTGTCAAAGATTTTAGGCGTATTCGTGAGACACTCGATGGTCTCTCAAAAAATATCGACCAGCGAATCACTGGTGGTCTAGCAGACGTTAACGACAACCTTAAGCGCATCGGCAATCTCAATAAGAAAATTGCTCAGCTCGAGGCCCTTGGTGATGAAACCGGCGATCTTCGCGATCAACGTGACATGGCCATTAGAGGCCTTTCAGAAGACTTTCAAATTCATACCTATAATGACAATCGCGGCAACTTCATTGTTAACGCAATTGGAGTTGGAACCCTGGTCTCAGGGGGCAATGTACAGGAGCTCGCTGCTGGCACACTCGATGAAGCCAGCAGTAGCAACAACATGGCAGGTAGTGTTGAGATTTACTTTAAGTCTCGCCCCTCCCAACCTATTACCAAAAATTTTAAGAACGGTCGCCTCACCGGTCTCATTAAAGTGAGAAATGAGGATATTCAAAATCTACAAACCAAAGTCGATGATATCGCCTACGAATTTGGTATGACGGTAAACGCAGTTCACCGTCGTGGTTTTGTTCAAAGACCGATTCCAGTCGATGCCGCCGGAAATGTGGCAAGCTTTGATGCCAAAGGACCCGTCACCGGCATTAATTTCTTTAGCGTTCCCGTTGAGAGAAAAAACGCCGCCAAAAATTTAAAGCTTAGCCAAGAAGTTGAGTCAGATCTCTCCAATATCGCAACGGGCTTGGCGCCCAATAGCCCAGGTGATAACCGTGTGGCCTTGGGAATTTCAAAGCTTCAGCACGAAAGAGTGATGGATGGTGGTACGGCGACACTCGAAGAATCCTACTTGCAGACAATTGGTAGCGTCGGCCTTGAAAGTGGGAAGGCGCAACTTGATCGCGAACAAAGTGATGGCATCTTGGCCCAGACTAAGAATTTAAAAGAGCGTCTATCGGGTGTGTCGATTGATGAAGAAGCTGCCAATATGGTTCGCTACCAGCATGCCTATGATGCTTCGGCCAAGGTTATGCAAACTGCTAATGAAATGTTTGATACCGTACTCAATATTAAGAGATAAGTAGATGACCAGAGTATCTGAAAATAGCTCTATGGCCTCGATTAAGCATTCGATTAATCGCGCCAAGAAGCGCCTTGAAGACCTTCAGTTGAAGGGCTCTACTCTGCGTGAGATTACCAAGCCCTCAGACAACCCTATCAGTAACGTCGAGGCACTAGCGATCACTTCTACGACCAATGATAATAAG
Organism: Bacteriovoracaceae bacterium; assembly: GCA_048264885.1. GTDB lineage: Bacteria > Bdellovibrionota > Bacteriovoracia > Bacteriovoracales > Bacteriovoracaceae > JBLWXV01. The sequence continues at coordinate 444,637 of JBLXCO010000004.1, read as the reverse complement.
CAATATACGAGAAACGCTGACTACGCTCTTTTGCATCTCAATGTGACTGAAAAAAGTATTGAGCAGCTCACAGATATTCTCAACAAGGCCAAGGAAATTGCCATTACCCAGGCTTCAGATTTTTATGGTGAGGACGTCAGGCGCAACGTGGCGAGCGAAGTTAAGCAACTCAAAAATCAAGCTATCTCTATTGCTAATAAAAGAATTGGAAATAAGTTTATTTTCTCAGGCTACTCCACACTTACGCGCCCCTTCCAAGACAACGGTAAGTACGTAGGTGATCAGGGTCATATTCAACTTGAGGTTTCAAAGGATTTCTTTGTCCCCATTAACTTAACTGGTGATGAGGTTTTTTTTACTGCTAAAGACAGCAATAACGAGCTTGAAAATCCCTTTAAAAGCATTCCTGAAGTCAATTCTAAGATGCACACCAATGATGAATTGGGTGAAGATGACCTACCACCTGAAGCACCTCCTCTGCGTGGACCAGCTTCCGAAGTTCAAGCTAGCGGCTTTGAGAAAAGGGCCAATATCTTTGGGCAGCTCGACCTGCTCACCAGCGCTCTAGAAAATAACGACACGGCCTTAGTCCAAGACCTGCTTGAAAAATTTGATGATTCGATCAATCGCCTGATCACCTTACGCACAAAGGTGGGCTCCATCACTTCTTCGATTGAGACCTCAAAGCTCACCTTGGAGTCAGAGAATATTGATCACGCCACCAGACGCAGTGAGCTGGTCGACGCCGACATCGCCGAGCTCTTCTCTGACATTGCAAGACACCAGAGTATTCTTGAAACTTCCTACAAGTCTAGCCAAGGTCTAATGAATAAGTCGCTCATAGACTTCCTGCGCTAAAACCTATAATTTTTATCGGGTCCTCTTCCCCTTTTTTCCTTGCCATTCTAAAAGGTGGGTAATATAGATTGTCGGGCATTCCCAAGCAGGAAGGCTTGGGACATTTGGCAGCTGGAGTAGTGGTATGCTCGTTTTGACACGGAAGCTTGGTGAAAGTATCGCTATAGACGATCACATAAAAATTGTTGTAGTTCAAATTAAAGGCAAGCAAGTTAGGCTTGGCATCAAAGCGCCCAAAGAGACTAAAATCCATCGTGAAGAGGTCTATAAGGCCATTCAAGACCAAAACGAAGAAGCCGCACAGAGCGATATGGCCTCGATTTCGAGCCTTTCCGACGAATTAAATAAGAAATAAATTCCTTCTTGCTCATCTGGTCCTACGGTTGCTAGAATCGAGTGGCAAGGGGCGTAGGATTGCCCCTACTATTGGAGGCCATTCGTGAAAGTAAATACAACCCGCTTTGGCGAACTTGAAGTTGATAAGAAAGATATCCTTAACTTCAAGGAAGGAATTTTGGGGTTTGATTCCCTCAGAAAGTTTTTTATTGTCGATCCAGGCGATAAAACACTTATTCTTTGGCTTCAATCAATCGATGATCCCGCTACAGCATTTCCCATTATTGAACCAAAGATTTTTAAACCAGATTATATGGTTAAGCTGCTTCCAGCAGAGCTTTCAAGTCTTGAACTTGAAGATCTTTCGAACGCCAGTATCTATACCGTACTGACAATTCCACAAACAGTGACTGAGATGTCTGCCAATATGAAAGCTCCGATTGTGATCAATAATAAGAGCAAACTTGCCAGGCAAATTGTTCTTCAAGATAGCAAACTTGAAGTTCGCTTTAAGATGTACAATGAACTTAAAAAGTACATTGTGAGCTACAGTTCAGATGATTCCAAGAGAACTAATGTTCAAGTTGGAGCTCCTGAGGCGGTTTCAGCTCCCTCGGCAGCTGCTAAAAAAGGTACAGGTTCTGAAGCTGGAAAAACTCAAGAAGCTTAGTGCTCTAAAATCAAAATCAAGAATAAAAAAAGCCTCGCATTGCGAGGCTTTTTTTTTATAAGCGTGTTTCGTTAGCTGTGCGCGAGAGATTCAAGTACATCGCGGCTTCGGTATTACCCGGCTCTTTGACGAGCACTCGCTCCCACTCACTTTGTGCTTCCAGAATTTTTCCGTTGCCGTAGTGGAGAATTCCAAGTGCCACACGCGCGGGCGTATATGTAGGATACTCGTTTTTAAGTCTTTTAAGTTCATCCATTGCTTTTGTTTGAAAGCCCTTCTTGGCATAAACCTTAGCGACCTTCACTCTAGCTTCTAGATTATCCGGATCGAGAGCAATCGCTTTGTTGTACTCAAAAAGAGCTTCATCAAAGCGGTTGTAGGACATATACATTTCCGCAAGTTCAAAATGTCTGGTGGCAAACTTCTTATTGATATGATTATCCTCTACCCCTTCTGACACAGGCTTAGAGCGCACGCGCTCATCAGCTTTTTCAAAAATTTTTCGAGCAGATTCATATTTTCCAATATCGTTATAAAGTACAGAGAGACTGATACTCGCATCAGTGTGGGCCGGATCAAGGTCGAGCACCTTAGTGAAAGCTTTAATGGCCTTACCGATCTCACCTTGCATATGAAAAATATTAGCGAGGTAAAAGTAGGTCTCTACGTTGATACTTTCGTCGCGGCCTGCGTGGTCAGTTTCAACTAGCTCAGTCAAAATGGCGCGAGCTTTCTTGTACTCACCTCTTGAAAAGCAATCTTTAGCATTTTCTAAGATATCTCTTTCTTTTGAAGGACCCATAATTCTCCTAATCTCTAGTTGCGGCGACACTTAAGAGCAGTGTCGGTGACGCGGTTTTGAGCTGCACTATCAAGGCGTTCGAGATATTCGTTATAATACTTTAGACAACCATCGAGATCATCTAGCTCAAGTGAAGCCAGAAGAACTCTATTGAGCGAGTACTCAACTAGATCTTTCTCTCTATAGGTATCTAGGATTTTTAGATACCGAAAGCGGGCCGAATCGTAGACTTCAGTCTTGTAGTAGAAGTCAGCAATGTACTTCTCTTTTTTTCTTAGCAACTCTTGAGCTTCAGCAATTCTAGACTCTGCGTTTTTGGCATAGTCGGTATTGGGATAGAGGCTCATGAGTTCGCCATAGTATTTAATGGCCTCATAAGCAGCAGAGAGGTCGCGATCAAAGGTCTCTGGCAATTGCTTGTAAAAAGAATCAGCGATTCTAAAGAGTACGTAGGGAATTTTCTCATGTTTAGGATGAAAATCTCTAAAGAGAATATAGGCCGCGGCCGCTTCGACATAATTTTCTTGCAGATAAAGGATATCTGCCTGCAGAAGCTCAGCGTGTGTGGCGTAGAAGCTATAAGGAAATTGCGAGCGAAGAGTGTTGATTCTCTCTGTGGCCAAGATGTAGCGCCCGTCATCGGCGAGAAGCTGAGCTTCTTTAAAAAGAATTTCAGCTTCCGTTTTCCCTTCAGGCCTAGTGGTACTACAGCTCACAAGGGTCAAACAAAGAATTGCAATCAGGGCTTTAAAAGTCGCATGAAACCAAGGCAAGTGGCACTCCTATCTAAACCAACGCTTGGCGAAATTCTAGCATTTTTAGAATCTGCACGTCAAAGAAATGCCGCTAGAGAAAGCGATCGTGGCCACCATAGAGTGCATTATAAACTTCTGAAAAGATAAGCTTTAACGCAGCCGCTAGGGGAATTGAAACAATCATGCCCACCACACCCAGATACTGCGAACCCACAATCACACTGACCACAACCGTAATGGGATGAAGGTTGACGATTTTTGAAACGAGAATGGGAAAAACAATCGCGAGGTCAATAACGTTGGCAACTGTATAGAGAATGAGCACGGCCCAAAAGGTCGTATCAATTCCCCCCTGTGCAACTGCAAGGGCGAGCGCAGGGATGGCACCAAGAACCGGACCGAGATAGGGAATCACATTGGTCAGGGCGGCCACCACACCTAAGAGAATAGGAAACTTTACATCCATAAATAGCAGACCAGTCGTGATGATGAGTCCCACAATATTTGCCTCAACAAATTTTGCAAAAATATAATCACCGATCTGTTTATTAAACTGCGAAAACAAATAGTAGATCCTCTCAAAGAGAATATTGGGTGCAATTTTGAGAACGATTGATTTAAACCTTCTTCCGTCGCGCAACAGGAAAAAGACAAAAAGAGGCACTATAAAAATCCACTCCAATACAGAAGCCAAGTGAGTCGGAAGTGAGAGTAGGAAATTGGTGATACTCAGGCGTGAGTAATCTATCGCTTTATTCACAAATTCATCACTCAATTCATAACCAGTTTTTTCTTTCACACTAAGTTTGACCTTGGCAAACTCAGTTCTCACATAACCTTCAACCTTAGGAATGTAGTACTGAACATTCTGTGATTCTTTAATGATCACAGGAGCAACTTTGACGATGGGGTAGCTAATAAAGAAAACCAAGCCCACGATCAAAGTGAGGTAGGCCCATAGTTTACTCATCCCAAACTTTCTCAAGGTCGGGACAACTGGAGAGATGACAAGATAAATCACATAAGAAAATGACAAGGGGACTGCCAAGCGAGGCAAGCTCGCCAGGACTCCTATTGCGAGCAAGATAACGATAACAAAAAAGACAGTACGCGCGTACTCAACTTTATTGGTTTTTAACACGCTCTAGCTCGCCTTCTAGCTGGGCAATCTTAAACTTGAGACTGCGCACTTCTAGAGTGATAGAAATTAATCGATGGGTAATAATAATTGATATCGATTGCAAAAACTTAGTGGCCACGATGGGATAGTCATTAATCAACTCATCGAGGTCAGGTTTAAAGACGCCAATTAAAACGCAGCCTTCACGTGCGATGACGGTGGCATTGCGCTCACTATTGTCTTGCAAGAGAGCGAGCTCACCAAAATAGTCAAACTTCTCCAACGAGATCACATGTCTGGCCTTGGGAAGCTCTTCTTCAGAGGGACTCACGACAGTGTCTTGCTCCACAATCACATCAACTCGCCCAGAGAAAACAAAGTACAGGCCAATACCGAGGTCACCCTGGCGAAAGATAGCTTCGCCATCAGCAAAGCGTCTGACGTGCATATAGCGACTTAAAATGCGCAGCTCATTTTCAGTAAAGTCCTTGAGGACCATGATCTTGCGCAAGAAGCGCGGAATTGAAGACTCTTTACCGCGGGCCAGGGGTGAAGACTGCCAAAAATATTTGAGCATCGGGATGTCGAGTTTCTTAGGAAGCTCACCACCCTTTTCAATTAATTCTTTAACTTCTTTTTCGTAACTTGCCATGAGTAGCTCTCTCTAATAAAGACCTAGTGCTGAGCGATCTACCCAGCCACTGTAAATAAGTGGCGCTTTGACAAAAACCCAAGTGTCTACGGTGCGCCCAATTACCACAAGGGCGCCGGCGGGGATTCGGGTCTTGTCTCCAAAAATTTTAGAAGGACCTTCAAGAACCGATGCCTCCTCAAGAGACACGGCAAAGTGGGTGGCTTGAATCACGGTTCGCTCATAGAGCGTGGGGGCCAGGGCCAGAAGCGCTATAACTGTGGCCAAGGCCATTTTCTTAAAATTCGATTTAAGTAAGACGACTAGGGCAACTATAAGGAGTAAAAGAGAGGCACTCCAATAAAGCTCTTGGGGAATGCGGCTCATAGTGTAAATCATCTGATCCCCCGCGCTCTTACTGGTGGCCAGGTCTTCGATGCCCAACTGCTGACGGACGGCGGCCAAATTATTTTGTACTTCCGTTGTGTTAGAGCCCAATTGCTTCGCCTTTTCCAGGTGATAGCGCCCTACTGCCAACTCACCTTGCTTAGCGTAGGCAGTTCCCAAGAGCAGATGATACTGCGCAGGGGGAAACTGACTTTGCGCCTCCATCACCTTATTGATGAACTGTAGATATTGACCTTGGGTATAGAGCTCTTGCAATGGCAGAGCCGTTGTCGCTGTGGTAGTATTTTCCATGTGTTAATTATCTATCTGTCCTTTACCTAATTCAAGGGTGGATATATTCCCCACCCTAGTCTTGTCGAAGGTGGAGGACGTTCTTTACCTCGATCCGTTAAAAAGACAGACTGTGAAAAAGAGAAGTGACAATGAAAAGTGGTGTTTGGAACGAGAAAATAGAAGATAGCTTCAATCAGCTATTCTCTGAAATTTTAATCGCACAAAATGAATGTATGGGCGTGAGAGGTCCTACAGAAGAGGGCAAGGTCTCTCAAGAGAACTTTCTGGCCAAGTACGCTCAAGAAAAGGGACGTGGCTTCTTCTACTCCTACCTCTCGAGTGGCAAAGGGCACGGGCCCTTCACTCAGCTCGCTGATGGCAGTATTAAGTATGACCTGATTGGCGCCATCGGCGTCAACCTACTCGGTCACTCTCACCCAGTCGTGATTAAGGCCCACCTAGAGGCTGCGCTTCAAGATGTAGTGATGTGTGGCAACCTACTCACTCACCCTGAAGCAGCTGACTTAACCGGCAAACTTCTAGACTCAGTCAAAGAAAGTAAGCTCAAGCACTTTTGGTTTGCTGGCTCTGGCTCCTTTGCCAATGACAACGCCTTAAAGATGATTTGGCAAAAGGCTTCGCCTAAGACCAAAATTCTCGCCCTCAATAAAGCTTTTGCCGGCAGAAGTATCGCCACGCAAGAGATTACCTATAACCCCGAATATCGTCAGGGAATGCCAAAGCTTCTCGATGTCATTCACATCGAAAACTACAATCAGAAGAACCCTAGCTCGAGCTGGCAAAGCACTCTGGCGAGCCTCGAAGCCGCTTATAAAGATCATGGAAGTGAGCTTGCCTGCATTACCTTTGAGATAGTTCAAGGTGAAGGTGGCTTTATCTACGGAGAGCGCGACTACTACGTCAACCTCTGCGAGTGGGCCAAGAGTAAAGGTCTCTATATTTGGATTGATGAAGTCCAGAGCTTTGGTCGCACCACTGAGCTCTTTGCCTTCCAAGCTTTCAAACTTGATGAGTATGTAGACGTGGTGACTGTTGGTAAGGCGTTGCAGGCATGTGGCACTCTTTTTAGCGAGGAGCTCAATCCCAAGCCCGGTCTTATTAGTGGCACCTTTAATGGTAGTATTGCTGGACTCAAAGCTGGCCATGCCACCCTTCGCCTGCTCACCGAAGGTCCATTCTACGGGGCACAGGGGAGAATGAAGGAGCTTGAGAGTACCTTTCTCTCTCACTTTAGAAAGTTGATGGAGGGAAGCTGTAAAGGCAAGATCACATTCGCTACCGGCATTGGAACTATGATTGCTTTTGAAGTCGCCGAAGGTGATGATGCCAAGACCAAACAGGTTGTGAAGGAACTTTTTGAGGCCGGAATTATCTGCTTCACGGCTGGCCATCACCCAACTCGCATTCGCTTTCTTTTACCTATCACTCTAACTTCAGAACACATCGAAGAAATCTTCTCGATTGTGGAGAAAACTATTTGTGAGTCTTCATGTTTAAGCTAAGAAATGTTTGTGAACAGGACTTGGATAATCTCTTCGAGCTCAGTCAGCTTGTCACGTTTATCAACCTTCCGCCAGATAAGGGGCTCATTCACGACAAAATTAAAAGTTCTCAAAGGGCCTTCCAAGCCCCCGATAGTGATCTTTCAAAAAACTACTATTTCTTTGTCCTAGAAGACTTAGAAAGAGGAAAGGTCATTGGAGCGTCGCTCATTCACGCTCAGCACGGAACAGAGGATGAGCCCCACTACTACTTTAAAGTGGGACAAGAGCACAAATTTAGTACAACCATTAACACTGGTTTTATTCATGGAACGCTCAAGCTTGGTCTAGACACCAACGGCCCCACTGAAATTGGTGGCCTTATTCTCGATCCCAATTATCGCGGCAATCCCCATAAGCTTGGAAAGCAGCTCTCCTTTGTGCGCTTTCTCTACATGGGCCTCTACCCTCACCTCTTTAAGTCAGTCATTCACTCGGAGCTCATGCCTCCCTTTGACCGTGAAGGAAAGAGCCCGCTGTGGGAGGCTATTGGACGCCGTTTTCTCAATATGGAATATCACGATGCGGATGTGCTCTCGCGCAATAATAAAGAATTTATTCTCAGCCTTTTTCCTTCAGATACCATCTACGAAACCCTACTCCCAATTGAGGCCAGACACGCCATTGGTAAAGTAGGTGAAGACACCAAACCAGTAAAAAAGATGCTCGAGAGTATTGGCTTTAAATACACCAATGAAGTCGACCCATTTGATGGCGGTCCCCACTACCGCGCAAAGCTTAAAAGTATCAAGCCCGTCAGAGACCTCGTCACTATCAAGGTTAAGCGCGGCCAGCCCAAAAAGCCGGTGAGCTACTTAAGTCGAGTGCATGACCCTTATACCGAGTTTTGTGCGGTCAAGCTCGATGGCGAACTTCAAGGTGATACGCTTATCGTTTCAGAGCAACAATTAGATTATTATGGAATCAATGACTCTACTGAAGTCAGTGCGACAAGGATGTAACTATGATTTACTCACTAAAAGGCGACTATTTTAACGGACAATTTCATCTCGCTCCGACCTCTGGACCTCGCTCGAGTGAGGTGAGTCTTAAGAGAGAAAATCCGGCCAACACTGCTGAGACACTGTGGGAACTTGGGGTCTGTTATGACCACGTGGAAGAAGCGATAGATTCCGCTAAAAAAGGATTTAAGCAGTGGCGCGCCATTTCTCAAGACGAGCGCAATAATTATCTACGCGCTTACCAAGAACAGGTCATGGCGCGCAAAGATGAGATGGCCCGCTCAATTGCGCTAGAAACCGGCAAACCATTATGGGAAGCCCACACCGAAGTTGCAGCTGTTATTGCCAAGGTCAATGTCACCATTGAAGACTCACTACCTAGAGTGGCCAATAGAGACTTTCCTGAAATTCTCCCTCAAACCAACGGGGCGATCTATTACAAACCCCTGGGCCCAAGTCTGGTGATTGGACCCTTTAACTTCCCATGCCACTTGGCCAATGGACAGATTCTGAGCGCGCTCATTGCAGGAAATAGCATTATTTTCAAACCTAGTGAGAAGACGGCCTATAGTGCCCAGCTTATGTTTGAGTGCTTTCACGCTGCTGGTTTCCCCTCAGGTGTGGTCAATCTCATTCAGGGCAATGCAGAGTCGGCAAGACGTCTCACTGCCAGTAAAGAAATTAAAGGCATCTACTTTACGGGCTCAAAAGAAGTTGGCCTCAAGATCCTTCAAGACACTCATAAAGACCTCTCAAAGTTAGTCGCCCTTGAGCTTGGTGGTAAAAACACCAGCATCATCCATAATGATGCGAACCTGGAGTTCACTCTCTCTGAGCTTCTTAAAGCCTGCTACCTCACCACTGGTCAGCGCTGTACTTCGACGGCCATAGTTGCCATTCACGAAGACATTCTTGAAGAATTCACCACGCGCTTTCACTCACTCGCTAAAAGAATTATCGTCGATCATCCCATCGATCACGAAGTGGCCCCTTTTATGGGTCCTCTTGTCGATCAAAGGGCGATGGACAGCTACCTCCTCTTTATGGGCATGGCAAAGCGTGAAGGTATCGAAGAAATTATGAGAGGCAAGCATCTGGACAAAAAATATCCAGGTCACTACGTCTCTCCTTCAATTCACCTGGCCCAGAAGCTCGATCGAAATAGCCACTTTTTGGCCAGTGAAATCTTTGGCCCCAATGTTACTTTTATTCCCTATAAAGAGTTTGAAGAAGCCATTGAGATTGCCAACAGCACTGAGTACGGACTTGCCAGTGCAGTCTTCACTGCTCAGGAAGAGCTCTTTAAAAAAGCCGCCTTTGAAATTGATTCAGGACTTATCAACTGGAATCGTTCCACTGTGGGCGCGAGCTCAAAGCTTCCCTTTGGAGGCGTTAAAAATAGTGGCAACCATCGCCCGGCAGCAGTCTCGACGATCGATGCTTGCGTTTACCCAATGGCTTCGCTTCACCTCAAAGCCGAGGAACAAGTTGATTGGTCTAGCGTGGTGGGGTTGCGCTCTTAGGCTTGCTTGCGATCGACTAAAATTCCCAGCTGAGTGCTTTTTGAGAGATCTTCTTTTAAAGAGCGCTCGGCTTGAATATCAACAGACGCCGTCTGTTGATACATCTTCAAGACTTCTCTACTTCTCATCTTGGCGCTATTTTTTTCAAACCGCCTCTTCTCTGAGAGGATAAAAGATGAGCTATCTTGGTCATCCTGATTAATATCGGCAATCTCAGCAAAGCCCTCAACGCCAAGAGTTTGCAGGTGCTCGGCAACTTCTGGACCACACTGAAGAACAGGGCCCTGCCCCGCTCCTGGGCGCTCAAACTTAAGGAGATTTCCCTCGCGTTCCTCTTCAAACCTTTTGGCGTTTAGACGCTCCGAAAAGTCAGTCAAGTGTCCTTGTTGATATTTGCGAATGACATCTGTCAAAGGCATGCGACTGTCAGCCTCTGACGTGGTGGTCAGGTGGCTAATTTCCTCTGGAGTGAGGATTCGCAGTACGCTTCCTAGGACAAGTGCTTTAGCGGCCAAGATCGCTCCTCAGGCTTAAACTCTTTATTCCTGAGCTATATCGTCAAGATTGAGCAAAAACTTTAGCTGGACCTTTTAACTCTCTATAAACCGGGGGTTAGCTGCGGCGTGCAGGCTTGTTCACCAAAGAAAATGCTGGACAAGAAACTCCAGACATTTTATAAAATGACTCTTGATTCCAATCACTGGGGCGTGGCGCAGCGGTAGCGCAGCGGACTGTTAATCCGTTGGTCGCCGGTTCGAATCCGGCCGCCCCAGCCATCTCTTTCATTCCTAAATAATACACTTACTGCAGCGTTTTTTTAATGCGCTTATAGCCTTCTCTCAGCTCTTCTAGCAGTAACTCATTAGCAGCTCCAATATTCTTAAGCGCCCCTTTGGTGGCCTTCATCGTAGGAGAAATTTCTCCATAGAGATGATCCCACTTGCTTTCAAGTTCGTGATATTTATCCTTAGTTTCTGATTTCAAGAGATGTGCGCGCACGCGCAGCTCGTCTCTTACTTGTTTCACTTCATTGATGACATCATTTAAATCATTCATTGCTGGCCCTCTCTAAGACTGTGTTCAGTTCATCTGCAGATGTGACGTGAACGTTTTTAATAATTTCGTGACCAATTTTACTCATGAGCTCTTTAGAAGCAGCTTCACGAAGTGTTCCCATAAAGTCTGGCCCGGAGACCACGGTGAGCTGGTCAAAGTGGCCCAGGTGTCTTTCACGGTCTAGATAATCAGTGATTTTCTTGGCGAATTTCTTTTCTAGATCATCAAAGTAGTCTCCTTCATCAAAGCCCACTCGGTAATTGCCTCCATATGAGTTTTGGGCCCGCCCTGAGCGATCACTAAAGAGCTCTACTCTTTTCATCTTGGCCTCGGGATTTTTGAGCACCTGCTTCGTTTTAAAGCCCTTTCTCGTCTGCTCATAGACATCACAAGAGGCTTTATTCGCGACGACAATCCATTCTTTCATAGGCCCTCCAAGTCCTTGATTACCTTCACCTTCCATCTTCCCTCTAACCACAGGCCGGTTTCAAGCCCTGTCGCATAGCTTGCTTATGTTTAGGCCAGACAACAAAGAAGTGCGATTTAGTAAATGTTTTAGTAGATTGGTCTCATCAGGAGATCGCCATGAAAACTACTCAGCTTGTCAGTAATATTAAGGACCATAAATCAAAATTTCAGCGCGCTTTTAGCGATTACCATGCGAGCTTGCGTGAAGCACTTGGCGAACTCGATAATGCCGATATTCTCTCTTCGGGTCTCACTCAGTTGCTCTCGGAGGCTCTCTTTAGTAATAATCTCAAAGCCGATGATCCAATGGCGGTCTATTGGTTAGACATGCTCGATGATATTTTCTTTGTCGCTCAAATTCATAGCGACATAGACGAAGGTGAAGTTTCTCACGATGAAGGAGAAGAGGAACTTTTTGGTTTTTGGAATGACTCTGACTACGCTCTCGCGCTACAAGACTTACTTAAAACATCACCCATTAGCCTAGCGAGTCGCAAACTTCTAAGCGTTCTAGAGACTCAGGCCGAGGCTATTTATCAATTACATTTTCACGAACACGCTCTTCCCGTCGAGGCTCCACTTTTTTACAAGCCCATCCCCGAAATTGGTGATCACCCCGGTGCTTTTTATCTTCCTCGCCAAGGCAAGCGCGGCGAGCTCGATTATAAGGACGAATTTTATATTCACTCAACAAAGCCTCTTAAAGTAAGTAAAAATTCTGAGGCACCAGTAGATTTTAATCTCTTACCAGTGACAACGCTTGAAGCGAATATAACCTTTCACCCCAGTGATCCGGGCTTTGTTGGCCATGAAGAGCAAGAGCTCACTCGAATTAAGACGGCGATCGATCACATTAAGCGTTTTAGTCCAACGTGCTATAGCGTATTTTCTGAATTTACAAAAATCATTGTACCTATAAGAGAGCAGGGAATTGTTTCCTACTCAATGGATAACCTCCCCGGTGTTTCTTGTATCAATATGTCTGACAGAGATTACGTTGATCTCATCGACGATCTTGTGCATGAGAGTGGTCATCACTTCCTCAACTGCATCCTGGGCTCAAGTGAGTTGATTAATGAGGACGATGAGAAAATCTTCTATTCTCCCTGGAGAAAATCATTGCGTCCGATTCGAGGCCTCTACCATGCGGTCTTTACTTTCTACTGGGCAATGAGACTCTTTGGCGACCTGGCGCAATCAGAGGTCAAATCAGAACTCGATGAAGATCAGTGGCAAAAGGTCCTCCAAAGAACGATCGAAGAAGCCTACATGATTTCCTTTTGCGCTCCCCAGCTGGAAGAAGCCTTTAAGAGAAAAAAGGTGACCAAGGCCGGCCGTGACCTTATTGCCCCAATTCTTCAAGAAGCCCAGACGCTTATGGGTCAGGTTGCTATCCTTAAAGATCAGCTCACCGGCGAGAGTAAAAAAGTGATCGAGGAATTAGAAAAGGATATTTCAGATTGGAGCACAAAGTACCAATTTAATTAGGACGACAAGGCCACCATGCGCGAGCGCATTTCAGCAGCAGGCATAAGCTCTCCCGCTTTGGTGGCCACTTCCATACCATCTTTATAAGACTTAATGGCCTGCTCACGACTTCCTAGTTCTTCATGAGCGCGACCACTCATCAAGTAGGCTCGAGAATGTTTGGGATTAATCTTTAAGACGCGCTCAAAATACCCGAGCGCCAATTCATATTTTTTATCAAAAAAGGCAAGGTCACCCAAACCAAAAAGTGCGATCTCATCTTCAGGATCGATTTCTAACACTTGGTTGAACATCCCTCTACGGCGCTCTCGTTCAGCCTTTTCATTTTCAAGCCTGGCTTCGTTTTCACGTTTTTGAGCGGCTTCTCTACCAAATCTTTCAAATGTTTTCACCGTGGCTTTGGATTTCTCTTCTTCTGCCTCAGTGATCTTTCCAAGTTTCATGAGATAGAGAGATTTATTGGTATGTGCCATCACTGAATGAGGATCACACTCAGAGAGTTTATCCATATATTCAATGGCCTCGTGATAGCGCTCGTGACGTCCTAAAATAACTCCTAGAACCTCGTAGGCATCTGCAAAACTTGGGTCTAGCTCAAGCGCAAGCTTTAATAGGCGCAGGGACTCTTGCTCTTTTTCGCCTTTAAAAAGCTCTGTGGCGTGATCATAAAGAAGCTGGGCCCAATCTTTTAGAGAGTAGGCAAAAGGAGCCGCTTGGGTGTGAACGACATAGGGAGCTTTTTCAACTTCAAGCTCGAGCCCTTCAACTCTGAACTCTCTAAAGAGCTGGCATAGATGAATCCAGCTTCCCTCATATTGAAATGAGCTCAGCACTTCACCCGCTTTGCGCTCATGAGTATTGAAAGCTCCCACTGGGAGTTGATCAGTGCCCACGAGTAGGGCCGGGGCATAGGAAGCCCCTCTTCGCGTATGAATTTTTGCCGCCGTCTCTTGTCCGAGAAAACATCCCTTTGAGTAAGAGACTCCATTTAATTCAAAAATAGTTTCATTAACGAGCACATCTGGTTTTAGGGTCTCGCTATAACGAGGCCACGCCCCCAGAACTGCAAGCTTGGCAAAAACATCTGAGTCAAGCTCTGGTGTACCTGCTGGGATATCTTCTTTTTTGACGATTTGTACTGGTGCTGCCAAAGCGCTGAGCCAAGCCCCCGATAGCTGCTGATCACTGTGACCAAAGAAGCAGGCATATTTCTGCTCCAGCACTTCAATTTCGACGTCGTCCATAATGATGAACTTTTCCAAATCCTCTTTGAAACTCTGAAGCAACTGCTCTTCAACCAGGGCAATATAGCCCCTGGGTTCCTTCAGTAGGATTTGCCAACTCTTCACTTGTCCCTTGTTATTCAACCTGGCACTAAACTGAGCCGCATTGGGCCCCACCAGCGAAATATCTTGGGTGAGCTGGCCACTTAGAAAGCGCTCAGAGTCTGCGCCCTTAAAGAGAAGCGCTCTTACACTCAGCTCCTTATAGAGTCCCGTAGATTCTAGAATTGGCCAAATGATATTGGGGGCAATCATGGCTTAAATGGAGAAGGATTCGCCGCAACCACAAGTATTTGTGGCATTTGGATTTTGAAAGACAAATCCCTTCCCCTTGAGGCCGTCTTGAAAATCAAGCTCTACCCCTTTGAGGTAAATTGCGGACTTAACATCGACATAAACCTCAAGGTTCTCATCAAATCTTAAGATGTGATCTTTTTCCCGTGGATCATCGAAGTCGATTTTATAAGAGAGACCCGAACAACCGCCTCCGACGACACCAACGCGTAGTCCTTTTTTCTCATTTTCACTCTGAGCGTGGAAAATGCGCTTAATCTCTTCCAAGGCCTTGGGGGTTATTTTGATGATTTCTGTTTCTTGCGCTGCTGTCATATCGTCCTCACACCTTAGCTTTAAAGCCGTAGGCTGCTACTCAGTTTCTTATTAATTTTAGCACTTTCCTGCCCATTGCTCTAGATTGTGTTCGTCAAAAGTCTGCCCTATCATAGAATTATGCCAGTAATTTTAATTGTAAGGCCCAAGAGCGGTCCAGTCAGCACACTCAGTATCTCATCTCAGCCTGTAATACTAGGTCGTAGCTCCTCGTGCTCGCTCAAAGTCAGCGATGATCTCATTAGTAGCAAGCACTTAGCGGTTAAGCTCAATCCGGCCGGAGAGGTCCTTATTAAGGACCTAGAAACCACCAACGGCACCTACCTCAATGGCATGCAAATTAAGCAAGATAAGCTCTATTTGGGCGATGAGCTTAAAATTGGCGATACCGTCCTCACGATTGACCCCAGTGAACTGAGTGCCAAGGAAAAGCGTATCCTCACTCGTGAAGGGGGCAAGCCCCAGGGGCTTAAATTTGTTGATCTAAAGGGAACCGACCCATCATTTACGAAGGAGAAGCCAAAGCTTCCCGAAGCGCCGCCTCCTACCAGTCAAACAGAAGATACGGTGCACGTGAAATCTCCCAAGGGCATGGGCAAGGTCAAAAACAAAAAGGATGAGGAGTTTCTGCCTGAGATGAAACTCGATGAAGAGATTGATATTGATCAGCTCAAAGAACTCCAGGAGCAGGGTGAGCTCTCAGAAGAAGAGCAGACTTTACTTGAAGAGCGAATCAAGCGCCGCGTGCTCGAAAAGAGTCGCAGAGTCGAGGATATTTCAAGAAAGGCCATGGGCGCTAAACTTGGTAAGGACGATGAAGAATATGATCTCGAGGCCAGCTCTGGCGGCACTCAGATGATTAAGATTGATCGCAAACTCACAAAGCGCCCGAAAACTCGTAGGGAAATCCCCGAAACAAAGATCGAGTCGATCTCTTCTAAACTCAAAAGTTTCTTTGGAAAAAAGAAGACGAGGGATGAAGAGGAAGAAGACGAGGACTAAACCTTAGCGTTCCAGAGTACTTCCGCATAATTTCCCTGATTATTCACATAGCGAGATAGCACGAAAAAATAATCTGAAAGACGATTGAGAAAACGCACATGAACGAGCTCAACGAGTGCCTCATCATCTCTTCTAAGCGCAACCGACTTTCTCTCCACTCGGCGGCAAACTGTTCGGCACAAATGAAGAGCACTTGCGGCAGGATGTCCGCCTGGCAAAACAAAGTTCTTAAGGGTTGGAAGCTCGCTATCCATCTGATCCATCTTCACCTCAAGCGCACTTACATGTTCCTCAGTGAGGTTGGCGAGCTTATAGGTCGTGCGACTTGAGGGTGTGCAAGCGAGATTAGATCCTAGATCAAAAAGCCGGTGTTGAATCCAAAGTAAGAATTCATTAATCTCACTGGCCCCTTCAATTTGCTTTTGTACGAGAAGAGAATTCGCAAGACCAATGTACGAATTGAGTTCGTCGACCTCTCCATAGAGGTCAACCATATGGCTATCCTTACCCACTCTTGGGCCGTCAACCAGAGACGTCTCTCCCTGGTCACCGCGCTTTGTATAGACAGCACTCTTTTTCACTACATGCTCCTGCGGTAGCGACCGCCCACTTCATAGAGAGTATTAGTGATTTCACCGAGCGAGCAATAATTCACAGTTTTGAGAAGCTCTTCAAAAACGTTACCACCGGCGAGAACGACTTCTGTCAGGCGTCTGAGTGCGTTTGCACTTTCATTTTTATTTCGATCTTGGAAGGCACGCAGGCGCTTTATCTGCTCCATTTTCTCTTCGTCACTACAACGAGAAATTTCGATCTCCTGGCTCATTTGCTCATCAATATTGTCGGCAATGTAGGTGTTAACTCCAATAATCGGAAGCTCGCCATTATCTTTTAGAGTTTCATAGTAGAGGGACTCCTCTTGAATCTTTCCGCGCTGATACTGACTCTCCATCGCGCCTAGCACACCACCCTTATCTGAAATGGCTTCAAACTCGGCCAGCACGGCCTCTTCCACTAGATCAGAGAGCTCATCAACAATAAACGCTCCCTGCATCGGATTGTCTGTTTTATTGAGACCAAACTCGCGGTTAATGATCATCTGAATGGCCATGGCCCGACGAACAGATTCTTCCGTTGGCGTCGTAATCGCTTCATCGTAAGCGTTGGTGTGAAGCGAGTTACAATTATCGCTTAGGGCGATATAGGCTTGCAGCGTCGTTCTAATATCGTTGAAGTCAATCTCTTGGGCGTGAAGTGAGCGCCCCGAAGTTTGAATGTGATACTTAAACTTCTGCGACTTCTCGTTAGCCCCGTACTTGTCTCTCATGGCCACGGACCAAATTTTTCGCGCCACACGGCCAATCACCGTATACTCAGGGTCAAGCCCGTTACTAAAGAAGTACGAAAGGTTTTGCGAGAAATCATCAATTTGCATCCCGCGACTTAGGTAGTACTCAACAAAAGTGAATCCATTTGAGAGGGTAAAGGCAAGCTGACTAATGGGGTTCGCCCCGGCCTCAGCGATGTGATAGCCGCTAATAGAAACGGTGTAGTAATTTCTAATGGCGTTCTTACAGAAGTACTCCTGGACGTCGCCCATGAGCTTTAGAGCAAATTCAAGACTAAAGATACACGTATTCTGCGCCTGATCTTCTTTGAGAATATCGGCCTGAACTGTTCCCCTCACCTGTCTCATAATCTCGGCGCGCTTTTCTTCATTCCAGAAATCATCGCCGGTGAGTTTTTGCTTAATGGCGGTGTTCATAAAGAGCGCCAAAATAATCGGGGCCGGACCGTTAATAGTCATTGAAACGGAAGTATTGGGCGCAGTGAGGTCAAAGCCTGAGTAGAGTTCAGACATATCGTCGAGAGTGGCAATGGAAACGCCAGCCTCGCCGATCTTGCCAAAAATATCTGGTCTTTCGTTAGGGTCTTCCCCGTAAAGTGTCACTGAATCAAAGGCAGTAGAGAGACGTTTGGCATTGTCTTCTTTTGAGAGATAGTGAAAGCGCTTATTCGTTCTCTTGGGCCCGCCCTCCCCAGCAAACATGCGCTTAGGATCTTCATCATTGCGCTTGAAGGGAAAAATTCCAGCGGCGTAAGGAAAGAAGCCGGGAAGATTTTGAGTGCGAATAAATTTATAAGTGTCGGCCATCGACTCAAATTTTGGCGTACCAATGCGACTGATAACCTGGTGAGATAGTGATGTATATTTGGTCGGGACCTTAATCTCACGCCCGCGCACACTATAAGTATATTCACCATCGCGGTACTGCTGAACGGTGTCTCTAAAAGTACTCACCTCTTCAAGCACACCACTTGGAAGTGCCTTTTCGTGGGCTTCAAGAGTGGTCTTTAGCTCTTTACTCTCTGGAACGAGAACGCTTGCAGCCTTTAAGGCTTCGTAGTCGGCAATCTTTTTTACACGCTCACGTGTCTCTTGATTATAGCTACGGCAAGCACCGGCGATATCGCGCAAATAGAGCGAGCGATCAGGGCTAATGATTTGACGTTTATTAGTCGGAACTTTTTCGCACTTGAGATCATCGCTCTGCTCAATTTTAAGATCGAAGTTATTGGCTATGTTCTTAAAAAGAGCGTTGACTCCAAGATCATTAAACTGGCTGGCCATGGTCGCAAAGATCGGAAGCTCTTCGTCCGTTGGGCTTCCAGGGTGCCCGGCAAAGAGGCCTTTATTGCGACGATATTGTTTTCTGATATCGCGTAGGGCATCTTCACTTCTTGGCTTTTCAAATTTATTGAGGACGACAAAGTCAGCTTGCTCGAGCATTTCAATTTTTTCGAGCTGCGATGCTGCTCCATACTCTGGCGTCATGACATAGATACACTTATCAGCGACGCGAGTGATTTCATCGGAGGCTTGGCCAATTCCCGAGGTCTCAACAATCACGAGATCAAAATTGCGACCCTTGAGGTAGTTTACGACTTTTTCAATTTGCGGCGAGAGCTCAGTGTTGGAGTCGCGCGTGGCCAGCGAGCGAATATAGAAATTATCGTAAGCGGCTGAACCCAGGCGAATGCGATCACCGAGGAGCGCGCCCTTGGTTTTCTTGCGAGTGGGATCCACTGAAATCAAGGCAACCTTGCCTTCTGGCAGGTGGCGCTTAAAGCGCAGCAGAAGCTCATCAATAAGTGAGGACTTTCCGGCCCCACCAGTTCCCGTAATCCCAAGAACAGGGGTCTTGCCGGTGCGCTCAATCTTCACATTGAGATCGCCGTCTTCAAGAGCAGTGATGACTTTGGCAAGCTCGCGACTATCGAGCTCAGCGTTGTTATAAACTTTTGCGGCATCAAAACTCTCAAGCGTCGAGTGAGTCGCGCGCTCGATCATATCGTCGATAATTCCGTTAAGACCCAATTTCATTCCATCTTCTGGACTATAGATACGGGTGATACCCTTGTCGTGAAGGGCCTTAATTTCTGAAGGCGTGATCACTCCGCCACCGCCGCCAAAGATGCGAACGTTTTTAGCACCAGCTTGGTCCAGTAGCTCTCTGATGTAGGCGAAGTATTCGTTGTGGCCACCTTGATAGGAGCTTAGAGCGACGGCGTGGGCATCTTCTTGAAGGGCGGCGTCGACCACTTCTTTGGCCGAGCGATTATGCCCTAGATGGATCACCTCAACTCCCTTAGATTGTAGAAGGCGACGCATAATATTTATTGAGACGTCGTGGCCATCAAATAGGCTTGCTGCAGTGACAAATCTTAGACTCTTCATATCTCTTCCCCAAATGCAAATATATGCACATACCTAGCTTAAGTAGCTTGATTTACACTATCTGGAATATGGCCTATAACGCCTTTTAAGTAAAATTCCTTCAATCTCCCAGAGATTATTGGTATGATGGCCTTATTCCACATATTTGGCCGCTATAATAATAGAAACGAACGCATTCTGGTAAGGGCATTGCTGCTATGAGCGAAGATAAAGTTTACGTCGAAAATCCATTTCACACTGCGCGCTTTAAACCTAAGCGCAAGGGAAAGAAACCACCTAAGCTCATCGCCGTTGTTCACCAAAGCGGCTGTACTGGCTGCGAAGTTTGTATTGCTGGTTGTCCAGTTGACTCCATTGAATTGGTTCCCGGTCCAGACCCCCTCAATCCTGGTTTCCAACAGATGGTTGAGATTGATATTGCCCGTTGTATTGGGTGCCAAAACTGTTCTCAGGATTGCCCCTGGGAAACCATCACCATGTATGAGCACGATGATTCCTTCATCGCTTGGTCTAGTGAAACTCTCAAATCAGATCTCTACGTCACTCCAGAACAAGTTGATTTAATGGCAGCGCAAAGTGGAGTTGAGATTCCCGAAGATAAGTCTGAAGATGAGTCAGCCTAACTAATCTATTCCAAGGATTCGGAGATGGTGCGTTTCGCTGCAATTGCCGCCTTTTTTTTATTTTGCTCAAGCCTTTACGCAATTGACGTCATTGCTCTTAAAGGCGATGTCCTCATCGGAAAACAGAAGCTCACAAGGACCGGCACTCTTAAAGTTAAAGCTGGAACGGTAACGACTGGGGCCAGTAGCTTTATTCGTTTGCGCTTTCCAGAAAACGACAGCATCCTCACGCTCGGTCCCAACTCTGAGATGAGGCTCAACAAGGATCTCATTCACGAGCACAAAGCTGGTAGTGCCCTTTTTAAATTTTTAAAAAAGCAGCTCACCAGTGACCCTCAAGTCGTCGTGAAGAGCAAGCTTGCCTCCTTTGGCGTGCGCGGTACTGAGTTTATGAGTGTCGTCAATCCGCTGCTCAATGAAACAGAAATTATCACTTTTGAGGGTCTGGTTGAATTTAAGGCGCTCGAACAAGCTGGTGGCAGCGCCCAGGTTGGGGCCAACCAATGGGGCGGCATCGGCGGACGCTTTGGCAGCGAGATTGGTGAAATCCTCACTCTTCCAACCAGCGTCACCGATCATTTTAAGAATTCATTTAGCTTTTAGAAGGAGTCGCATCCTCGAGGCTTTTTCTCTTGTTTTCAAGATAGAGACCGATGAGCAAAAATCCTGCTCCGACGGTGATTGCACTGTCGGCGACATTGAATGTCCAAAAGTGCCAAGAACCAAATTGAAAGTCTAGAAAATCGACGACGTACTTTAATGTAAAGCGGTCGATCAGATTCCCTACGGCCCCCGCAAAGATGAGGGCGTAAGCGGTGGCCAGATAGATACAGCCGCGGCGCTCTTGCCACATGAGATAGAGCAGCCAAAAGCAGGCGAGCACTGGCAGCACGAGAAACATGCCAATTCGAAACCAGTCATGTGATCCGGCGCCAAAGCCAAAGGCCGCTCCAGAGTTTCTCACATAGGTGAAGTGAAAAAAGTTTGGGATAATCGTGATCGACTCTCCCAGCTGAAAGCTGGCCTGAATGGCGCCCTTTGAAAATTGATCAATAAGTATCAACGCTGCAATAACCAGCGAAAGCTTCCAGATTCTATTCATTAATAGTATGCCTTTGGATTAATCTCATATTTTTCAATCTTGCGAAGCAATGTCTTTTTGGGAATATTTGCTCGCAACGCCGTCTGGTTAATCTTGCCCTTATTGAGGATGAGCGCCTGAATGATAAATTCTTTTTCAAAAAGATCCTTGGCCTGCTGGAAGTCCATCTGGACGTCGCCCTTATCCCCACTAGTGGCGAAGGTAAATTGATACTCACCCGCTGTCTCTTCGGTCATGTCTTTGTCGAGCACAGAGTTTTTAATGCCATTAAAGTCAATCATCTCCTCAGATGAGTCTTCGTTATCATTTGAAGAAGAGTCACCGCCTTTTGACCCGAGGCTCTTTCTGACGGTGTCAGGTAGCGAGGAAAGTTTAATAAAGTCTGTGGACTCAATAATAAAGGCGTGCTCAATTACGTTTCTGAGCTCGCGAATATTTCCGGGCCAGCCATGCTTTTTAAGCGCGTCTAAAGACTCTGGAGTACAGCCTTTAATCTCTAGATTGTGGAGATTGTTAAAATAATTTACGTAGTAATCCACTAGAAATGGAATGTCCGAGACGCGCTCTCTTAGTGGCGGGAGATAAACTGGAAGAACATTTAAGCGGTAGAAAAGGTCTTCTCTAAAATCCCCTTCCTTAATCATCTCTTCAAAGTTTTTATGTGAGGCTGCAATCACGCGCACATCACATTTGATATCTCGATTAGATCCAACTGGTGTAAAGGACTTTTCCTGCAAAACACGCAGTAGCTTCACTTGCATTGTGGGAGAGACGTCACCAATTTCATCGAGAAAGATCGTTCCGCCATCGGCGTACTGAAACTTTCCAATTTTTCTCTCGGTTGCACCAGTAAAAGCCCCCTTTTCGTGACCAAAGAGCTCCGACTCAATCAAGTTGTCTGGAATCGCAGCCAGGTTAATCGTCACGAACTTCTCGTCTTTACGTGGACCGTTGTAGTGAATCGCCTTGGCGACCAGCTCTTTACCCGTTCCTGATTCACCACGAATAAGAACTGGAGTATTCACCTGCGCGAGCTTACTGATTACATTAAAGACTTTTTGCATGACATCTGATTCGCCCACAAATTGATCATTGCTACTGCCCCCAAGCGAGAGAGTTGGAGCAGAAAAAGCGGACGTTTCAACGAGTGATCTGGCTTTCAGAGCTCGCTTAATAAGGGCCACCAGGTTTTCCGAGCTAATGGGCTTTTCAAGATAGTTGTAGGCACCCTCTTTCACCACTCGAACAGCATCTTGAACATTTGAATAGGCGGTGAGAATTAAAACGATAATTGAGGGGTCATATTTTTTAATCTCTGTGAGTGCCTCGATACCATCCATCTCTGGCATATTCACGTCCATGACCACTAGGTCATATTTCTCGCGATACACCTGGCTGAGAGCTTCCTTACCATTTCCGGCCACATCAACAACGAAGTGGTGAAACTCAAGGGCACTGCGGACTGAGTCTTGTAAAACTTTGTCATCGTCAACAACTAGTACTCGATGCATATTCTCTCCAAATCACGGAATTCATTGACTATCGGTTGATCAATTTTACCGTAAAAGTCGTTCCTTGTCCCACATGGGAAGAAGCGGTGATTTGCCCCCCGTGGAGCTCGACAAAATATTTTACCAGATAAAGTCCAAGGCCCGAGCCCTTAATGGAATGGCTCGCATCATTCTTTACCCGATAGAATTTCTCAAAAATATGGTCGATATCCTCACCCGGGATGCCGACTCCATTATCCTTAATTTCGATTGTGACCCACTTCTCATCGTCCCAAGTCTTAATCTCTATGGTACTGCCTTCTCCGGAGTACTTAATCGCATTTTCGACCAAGTTTGAGATCACGCGCTTGATAAGCTCGAGATCAAACTCGATGGGATATAGTGGAGAGAGCTCAGTCTCGATTCGAATGTCCTTATTTTTGGCCTCAAACTTAAGCCCGTCCACCACTTGCTCAATAATCGTATTTACGTCTTTGCTGACTGTGTTGATATTGAGGTTGCTCGACTCGATCTTGGTGAGATCCAAAATAGAAGTAATGAACTTGTTGAGTTCTTTAGTCGAATCAATAATTGTATGCAGGTTCTTTCTCACATTGGGGTCACTCCCATGTTGCTGGAGGGTGACATCGGCTATGCCCGCAATTTTCGCCACAGGGGTTTTAAGGTCGTGACTCATGAGCGAGATAAAGTTTTGCTTTAAGTTTTCGACCTTCTTAAGCAACTTTGTCTCCTCTTGAATGGCATAGCGGCGCTGGTACTCGCCGATGGCCCGAAAGGGAACCCAGATGTAGTAGACCACAAAGACTGTTAATACTAAGTGAGTCAAGTAGAGCCAAAGTCCGAAGAGACTAAAGAGCAAGTAGCTAATAAAGAAGATCGCAAGCATTAAGGCCAGCGTAATAAGCAAGCCCGTGGTCGGCTTAGTTCTAGAAATAGTGAGCGAGAGGAAAATCGCCACGATCACACACAAAGCATAGGTAAAGTTCTTTGGAATCTGGTAGACCGTTTTATTTTGGACAAAGGACTCAATGATTTGAGCATGAAGAGCAAGTCTTGGCGAGCGCGTCTCTTCCTTACTAAAAGGAGTCAGTACATAGTCGTCCATATTTGAAATGTAGCTTGGACCCAGTAGAACGATTTTATCTGTGAAAAAACCCTTGGGAAAATTACCAACCATCACGCGGTGAAAAGGGATTTTCTTAATCCTTCCCCTGTTTTCAATTGGTGAGGTGTAGTAGCGAAAAAGAGTAAAAGTCGCATCGGCCTCTCGCACATAGTAGCTCCCCAAAATATCTTTTACTCCAAGCGGCTCTAGCCCCTGTGTTTCACGGTAGTGGTTGGCCGTCCACAAGTGAAGTGAGCGCTCGCCTGATATATCGACAATAGCACGCCTTGAAACATCGTCTTTCGCAAAAGTAGAGTTATCAATATTGATTATCGCCTTAGAATAGCCCAGACTTCTTAGTGACTTTGGTGGTAACTGCTCACCCCACGCATCTATATCCGTCCCAAAGCGAAAGCCTCCACCACCAGAGACGAAATCATTGATCGTTGTCTTGAATTCATCCATGGACTTAATATCGCTAGGAGCTTCGGCCTCAACCAGATGAGCAAAGTAGTTAATCACTTTTGGCTCGTCTTTAATAAGTCTTTTTAAGAGACGATCATGGCTTGCAAATGTGTAGGGATAGGTCTCCCCCAGGAATTGATCAGACTCCTCGTCCATGGTGATGAGCACGATATTGTCTTTAAAACCAATGCCAAAATCAAAACGCACACGAAGATCGTAGAAAATAGCCTCTAGTGAATTGAAAGAATACTGAAAGAGAATAAAGACAAAAATAATGGTGAAAGCAAATGGATAGTAGCGCGAAAAATCAAATCCCTTTTTTGAATCCTTTTCCTCGAGCCCAGTCCCTGCTCTTTTCTTTAAGCGCTTCCAAATGTTGATCAACTTTCACCACCCATCACACTCGCATTGGAAGAGCTCTGCTCAAATAAAACTCTCAAAAATGGATCATCAAAGGCAAGCGGTCTCAGGCTCAGCGGCAAGAGGCTCAGGCCCTGATAGAGAGAAGTGCCGCCATTGTCGGTGAACTTCCCCCAAGCGGCAGCATTTGAGTACTTATTTCCAAGTGAACTCTCCAGCATTTTCTCCACCTTAAGGATAAGCGACTTGCGATGCGAGAGTTTTGAAATAATGGCATTAAAGGGAGAAATAAAAATGGAAACCAGGGCTTCGAGCCGGCGCAAGTCATATCTTTCGCAGACCCAAAACGGAAGATTGAGCAGCATAAGTAACGAGCTAATTGGGACCATCAACGAATACTCACGCACCTTTCTTCTCATGGCCACGGCACTAAAGAGCTGTTCCAATTCTTCATCACTCAGTCGTCGCTTGAGATCACTTCCCAAAATAAGCCAACCGCGATGAAAGAGCGACTGGACACTAAAGGCGCTACCACCATAGCGACCAGACTCGCACATGATGGGAACTTCTACTCCCAAGCGAAAGCACACGTTTGAGAGCATGCGCCCCTCTCGACAGTTGGGAGGCAATTCGCGCGCATTAAGCAGTGAGAGCGAAGCCCGACCGTCGAGGACTACCAGTGCAATCACAACAGCGAGTATAACTAATGCCACTGCCAAACTCACCGCCGGGCCCAAGACAACGAAGGCAAGCAGCACTGGCGCTAGCAAAACGAGACAGATAAGGGTGAGTAAAATAAAAAAACTTGTAATATAGGGGCCTTAGTCAAATGTTTACGCATCGCGCATGTATACAATTTACTCCATTTCTCTCTCATTATAGACAAGAATCCGGCCCGGGGCTATAACTCACGGGCAACTAGCAAGCGGGTCACGTAAGAGCGTCACAGAGTGATTGTGTTTTAAGTGTATCCACATAAGTCGTTGAAATAAAACAGGATTTCACGGCGCACCTACCACGCAATGCCATTTGTGTGATATGTGTTGCGCAATATGCATTTAATGAGAATGGAGTAGAGCGAATGAGTTTTGACAAGCTACTTTTCGGGACCGCTGGAGTACCTAACTCAACCCCTAAAAAGAATAGTCCCATCGATGGTGTGAGACAAGTGCACGCCCTTGGCCTCGATTGTATGCAACTCGAGTTTGCCCACGGCGTTCGCATGAAAGAAGAGGTTTCTTCTGGACTTAGAAAGGTCAGTTATGAGCTTGGGATTCCTCTCACTAGCCATGGCCCTTATTACATCAACCTCAATGCACGTGAGCAAGATAAGATCGACTCAAGTGTTGAGCGCATTATTCAAACGGCTAAAATCAGTGACCTTTGTGGAGCTGAGTCGATGACTTTCCACGCTGCCTTCTACATGAAAGACAGCCCGTACGACGTCTTTGACCTGGTTGAGAAGTCACTCAATGTTATTGAAGAGCGTCTCTCACGCCTTGATATTGAAATTGAGCTACGCCCAGAACTTACTGGTAAGACAAGTCAGTTTGGAAGCCTTGATGAGCTCATCTCACTAGCAAAAGCCGTTCCCTCATGTGCTCCTTGTATGGACTTCTCTCACCTGTTTGCCAGAACTGGTGAGTACAATACCTATGAAGAGTTCAAAGCTGTCCTCGATCGTTTGAAAGAAGATCTCGGGGCGCGCTCACTTAAGAATATGCACATTCATATGAGTGGCATTAGCGCCAACTCTAAAGGTGATCTGAAGCACCTAAACCTCGAAGAGTCAGATTTCAATTGGAAGGATTGTTTAAAAGTTCTCAAGGAATACGATTGTCGTGGCTACGTTATTTGCAATAGCCCCAACCTTGAAGACGACGCCAAGTTGATGAAAGACTTCTACGCGACACTTTAAATTTTTTAATAGCGCCGCCTGAGCTTCTCTTAGGCGGCTTCTAATTGCTCTTCTTTTGCTTCACCCTCAAGATACTTCAATAGCCAAGCCTTCACGAAGGCAAAATTCTCTTCGTGACAAGCAATAAAGTAGGCCCGGCCTGAGACCACCGCAAAGATGAGGTGGGCTTTATCTTCGAGAAGAGATCCGAGGACGTTGATAAACTCTTGATCTTCTATTTCATAGAGAGTGGATTCTTTAGAGACACAAAATTTATAGATTTTACTAAAGAAAGACCAGTTGCTCGGGATATCCAGAGTCTGACCTGCCAGCTTCAGGCGAAAGCAACCACTAGGTGATTGATGAGTGACGTGGGTAAAGTCACAAGCCTGAGTGTTGAGAAAGCGAAAGAGATGGTTATCATCCGATGGATAGCGGGGGGTGCGGTCTTTGTCTTCAAAGCGACTAAACTGCGCAGGGATTTCTTCGCTCCCTAAATAATTATAAGTTTCTTCAACCAGACGGCCGATAAAATCATCGTTTCTCATAACCAGATTTATCGGTTAATTGAGAATAAATATTTAGCAATATTTTTAGGGGGCTTCGATATCTAGCTGATTTTTCATCTCAATATGGGTCTTCAGCTCACTCACATCGGCGACCTTCCAAGTCTCTTCGATCTTGTGGAGCTCAGCGATTTTTCGCACTTCAAGGCGAGCATTTGAGTCGCTATTTTCATTCATTCCATAGTCTAGCGTGTAGGTCAGAAAGCACTCACTCTCTTCACACTTTGAAAGAAGGACTTTGAGTTTGTAGCTGTTTGATAGGTTCACTTTCGCAAACTCGGCGAACTCTTCTTCTTCCATGGCTTCAATGCGCGAGTAAAGCTCACCGGTTGTTCGCTCAAGGACACTCTTTTTATCAAAGTCTCCCTTAAACCTTAGATTGATGAAATCTCTCAGTGCAGCCTCGGGAGTATCTGGACCGTTACACGAAATCAATATGAGTGAGAGGGCGAGAATAATACGATTCAGATACTTCATCTGGACGACCTTCCTTCTGAACTTAGGCAAAGCGATTAATGTAACCTCGGCTTTTAATTATATCATAAAATGATTTCCAATCTTTAGAGGCAAGAGATGACTCCTCGATGACTCTAAAGCCGACACCATGGGGGCCATGACTCACCAACTTCGCCCTGGTCTGAAAGGAACTTCCATTTAGTTGAATGGTTACGTCAACTACTCTTGTCATGCGCTGGGGTTTACCCTCTCCCAAATGAACAAAGAAGCTAAACTCATCCCAGTTAGAAAGTTGGCCACGAGCAAGCTCCTGTCCACCGACCGAAAGCTCAGCGACTAGGTTGTACTCCAAAAAGCGGTAGAGTGAGCGCTTGTCATAGCCTGGTCTAAAGGCCGCTTCATCTAGCTCCAGTCGCCACATCATAAACATAACGTAGCTGAGGACGATGTAGGCAAAAAGAAGAATGAGAACCACTTTATCAAGGCCAGCTTGAAAGATTTGACTTGAAAACCAGGCAATGATGAGGGTGTGCAGAGGAAAGAGAATAAGTGAAAACTTTTTAAGTTGAAGCACTCCATAAATGAGCACGAGGGACAGACCAAGCAGCGGCATTCTCTCAAGAATAAAACCTTTTAGACTTTGTAGGTTTAAGGCCGACTGTCCTTGATGGACTTCGGTCACGACGTGAAGGAAGGCCACTTGTAATAGGCAAAACAGCGCCATATTCCACACGAGACCACTACGAGAAACTATTTTGACAGAAGACATATCTGCACCCTATTGCGCCATTTTCTCTGGCAATTATACTCTTAAATATGATTCATCATCTAGAAATTAACACGAGATGTATTAACTGTGACAACTGTCGCATTCTCTGTCCAGAAAATGCCATTCTTGTTGAGGATGGAGAATATTCGATTGATACCTGGAATTGCACCCTGTGTAATTTATGTGTAACTGCCTGCCCTGTCGATTGTATAAGGCCCGTGGGCCCTAGCTCTTAACTACGTCCATAGCTTTTGCCCTTCCAATATATCTCTCCTGGAACAAGCGCCGCCTCATCCTCAGGTGAGACCTCGGAGAAAATGAGCGTCTGAGCAACTTCCCCCCTGTAGGTCACACCGGAAAAATTCAGAACTTCTGTGGCGCAAGTCGCGTTATAGCTCTTCATTGCGTGCCAGGCCCTACTTTCATCAAAGCCGCAGAATTGATGAAGAAACTCTTTCCATAAAGAACCATCACGCCCAAGCTCATTGATCAGCCTTCGTAAATTGTTTTGGTAGAGATCAAAAGTTCCTAGATCTATTTGCTTGGCGCTAAATGGAAGAACTGCCACGTGATCATTTTCAAAGTCTATAAATCCTTTGAAAATTCCTATTGGCCTAATTTCTTGAGCCAATTTTTTGCAGCTCAATTTTATGCGTGATATTCCGGCATAAGTGACATTCGAGGTTGCGTACTGTGGATGACCTGGTCGCATGATTTCACACAACCTCTCATTCTCTACTCTCAGGCGATTGTAGGTTGAATTTGCCTCCACTTCTTCACTGTAAAGAGCAATCTCTGCATTTAGTTCACGTAAATCTAGCGCTCTCAAGTCTATAAGATTGTCCCCATTAAAAGTGAAGAGCTCTCCTTGTGAGTCATTGATTTTCTGAGCGCAATTTACCAGGCATCCAGCGCTATCGAGGATGGGGTCTTCAAAGAGAACCTCAACCTCAGGATAGTTTTCATTAATGTAAGCTTGTACCTGTTCTTTGCGATGATGAGCATTGACAAAAATTTTTTCAAATCCAATGACCTGTAGTTGATTAATGATGTGGCCCAAGATAGTCGTTTCAAAGATTGGCCACAGTGGTTTTGGCAGCTCTTTTCCCAAGGGTCCCATTCGCGACCCAAAACCGGCGGCCAAGATAAGAGCATAACGTTTTCTAGCTGGCATAGTAAATGTCGGTTAGAACCAGCGCGCGCTTTCTATACTCGGGCAACCCCATTAATTTAATTCTCATATTTTCAAAAGCATAACCTATATACTTTAAGTACCTCACATCCCCTCTAGACTCATGGATAAAGGAGAAAGAGCCAATCGCTTTAAACAAGCGCTGAATTGCCACGAGATCATAGTTAAGGAGAAATTCCTCATAGGACTCATTTGATCCAGATTGATCGTAGTAATATTTTTTAAGCTCATCCTTACTACTGGCCTCTAACTTAAAGTAGCAATCATCTACGAGTGAAGCCAAGTCATATTGACGGGGGCCTTGGCGCGCATCTTGAAAATCGATGACAATTAACTCATCTTTTTTCACCATTAGATTTCGTGAATGGTAGTCTCTATGACAGACGACTTTAGGTAGTGCTGAAATGCGCAGCACGATTTCTCTAAAGAGCTTTTCTATTTCTTTAATAGCCAGTGAGTCTTCGCACTTTAAGTAATGACCAAGAAAGTAGTCAAGCGTCATACGAACTTCTTGCATAAGCTTAGACTCATCAAAATGTAAGTCGCCATAGGGCGCCCCTTCGAGATTCAAATCAAGCTTATGTATGGAAATGAGCTGATCAATAGCTTTTTTATAATGTCTTTCTTGCTCGGCACTGCTATCAGTAATTGAGAGCATCTTTAAAAATGTCTCATCGCTTAGATCCTCTTCTAAGAGAAAGCCTCTGCTCACGCTTGCCTGATAAACTTCTGGCACTCTCACATTGGCTTGATGAAGAATCATCTGCATATGAGCAAAATTTTCTTCACCAGGAGTGGCCAAGCAGGCCACATAGGTATTGTCAGTGGTGTAGACACGAAAGTATCTTCTAGTGCTCGCATCTCCTGTGAGTTTTTTCACACCAGTGATTTTCTCTTCAGGTATGCGATCTTCTTTCATCGCTTTTGTTGTTAAATCTTCAATGAGAAATAATTCGGACTGCTCTGCCACTAAATTGTCCTTACCACGTAGTTGATAAATTGGTAGAACTCGCTGCTGGAGTTATAATCCCTAATGCGATCAGGGGTTTCTTTAATCTTTTGCTTAATCATAAATGACTTAAAAGCAAATTCTTCACGAGTGAGAATCGACGGATCCCCGACCATAAGTGAAAAATCGATGCTCCCCTTATTTAAGGTCTGAAGCCAATTGAGGTAAGCGCTCTCATCATACCCCGCTCTTCTCATGGCAAGAAAGGCCCATTTATGAATTTCATTTTTATCGCCTAGCTGTATGCGACCAAGGCTCATAAGTCGCTCAAGTGTAATTGTTCCAGTTGGAATCACCGCTTTTTTCTCATACATATTTCGATGACTCTTAATAATCTGAAATGACAGTGCGGCGACTAGAATTTCTTCCGATTTTATGTATTTATTTACAAGCGCATTTGAAATGAAGAACTGTGCTTTAGGAAGAGAAAAAATAAGTGGCGTTGGGTGATTAATTAAATAGAAACGCGGTCTAAGTTTTGAGTCGAGTAGTAATTCATTATTGAGTACAAGCCGCGAGTAAATTTCTGAGAGATATCGCTCATGCTTACCTGTAATTTTTCTAATTTTTATATCGGGGTTAGCAATAAGCTCAGTGGAGAGGTAGGCGAGATGGTCAATAAAGTCTTGATTTTGAAGATTGCTCTCCATTTCTGGTGGTAACACACTCTTTTGAGTACCAAAGAAGCGCTTTAGCTGAGCGCCACCACAACTGGTTACAAGTAAGCAGATGACCAAGAAGGCCATGATATGAAAAAGGCCCTCACTATGGAGGGCCCTTTTATAATCTGTGCTTTTAGTGCGCTGATTAATCATTAGTACTGCTCTGATGCAACATCCCTGTCTGCTTGATAGTAAAGCGTAAAGCCAGCAAAAATCAAGTTCGGATCGCGAATCATTGGTTGGTTGTTCTCATAGATTTCGCGCCATCTTTTTGTTGTACCATATTTGTCGTTTGAGATTGTGCCAAGAGTATCGCCTCTTTTTACAAGGTATGGAAGACCTCTAGGGTTCCACTCAAATCTTTGCATAGGCATATCGTAGGTTAGAACAGTTCCGGCCATAAGGCGCTCACCATTCACACTTGGGTTCATGCGAGCAATTTCTCTCCACTTTCTGTAGTCACCGTAGATTTTGAAAGCCACAAGCATAAGAGTGTCACCAGCTTCAACTGTGTATGAGCCCATGTTACCTGTGCTCTCAATCATTGGTGCAGCAGCTTGAACTGGTTCAAAGCTATCAGCCAGGAGTGGGTCACTAGCGGGCTCAGCTGGCTGTGGTGTGAGGTCAAGGTTTTCTGATGACATATCATCAGCAAGGAGAAGATCTTCGTCTTCAGAGTCGACGATGAAGTCGGCGTCGTCAGTCAAAGTTGCTGATGAGCTCTCTGCAACTTGGTTAGCATCTTTAGCTTTTTTACGGTTGTTAGAACAGGCCACTAACGATGTCATTACCGCCAGTAGTACAATCAGATTTAAACCCTTCATAACTTCTCCTTGATTCCTAATCAAATATCGAGACATGTTTTTAAACTTAATTTTAGTTTTTCCACTTCACTAAGCACGACTCTCAAAAGTCTGTGACTTCTATTCGGATCATTATATCAATTGTTTAATCTATTTCTGACGCGCGGAAATTATGGTCAAGTTATTTAATTGCCCGACTGATTTACGCGGACTTCTAAGGACTTAAACTCGATAATATTAGGCTAATGCCCCAACTCTCTGGCATAATTTAGGCATTATTATTGCTAACCAGGTCCATTTACTAAAAGGCGGCAAAGCCAGCCGTCTGGAGCTTTTGGCCCGCAGTTCTTATGATTCTTATATGAGATATTTTGTTCTACTTCTTTTAGTCTCACTCATGTTCTCACTCAGCGGTTACGCCCAGTCTGTGCTGGACCAACTTGAAAGTGGCTCCAGCAGTATCAGCTACGACCTACCCTCAATGACGACTGAAAAGATCGAAGCGATTTCGCCTTCAAAGCGAATCTTTGTTATTTCCAATAGCAACAATAGCTTTATGAAAGGTGACTTTATTTCTCTGGTAAAGAACAATAATCTCGCCACTCGCGCTCTGGTTGCCAAGGTCACTGAAGATGGACGCGCGGGAATCAAAATTCTTAAGATCTATAATCTCGACCTCTGGAATACCATGGGTATTGGCACAGAAGTCCAAGTACTCAGAGGTGACGACACAGCTTTTAGAACACCTAAGGCCGAAGCTGCGAACGTGGCCGATACCAAGATTGAAGATGAAGACAACCTCTTTGATGAGAAGACCTTCCTTGAAGACGATCAAACCCTGGAAGAAAATAGTAAGCGCATCATCAAGACAGATAATATCGTCTCACTAGGTTACGGCCAAATAAGCGGCGTAAACAATGATGGTTCGTCTCAGAGTTATGGTCAGTTAAATCTTTCATGGTCCTACCAAATTACCGACAATATTTGGGTTGAGGGCCTCTATGGTCAAAATGTTGTGAATGACTTCCCCTCAAGCGGTCTCGATACCAAGTTGACCAACATTACTGTGCGCGCGAAGTACACAATTGAAGCCCCCTTCTACTCTTACGTCATGCCCTATGTGGGTTTTCAAAATATTGCTGCTGATAGCCCTGGGGCCGGCGTTGATGATGGCACCACAGACCCAGAATTACTGACACGTGAAAACCAACTCATCGAAGAGTCTCAAAAGACTGGTCCGGTCTTTGGCGTGACCCTACTCAAGCGCCTCGTGCCTGGATGGTTTGCCAAAGTAGATATTGGCAACGATATTATAGGTATCGGAGCCGCGCTTGAATTTTAATATATCTCTCATCGCCATTACATTTTTTCTAGCTAGCGCTTGTGGTGTGAAAGGCCCGCCAGTGCCTCCCCCCGGCAGCTCAATTCCCAGCTACACTGATCAATTCCTAGACAAAGATGGCCAACAGGCCCAAGAGGAAAAGAAAAGCGAAGGCGAACAAGCCAAGAAAAATGAAGTAGCACCAAGGCCATGAGTCTTCTAATTGCCCTAGGCTCCAATCTTGGAGACTCAATTTCAAGCTTAGATCAAGCATTCACCAAGCTCTGCGCTCATTATAAGCCCATTGCCCTGAGTCGGGTCTATTACTCAAAGGCTGTAGGCTATCTCAATCAGCCAGACTTCTATAATCAAGTCGCCGAGTTTGAACTGCCACCCATCAAACCCCATGAAGTTCTCAAAACACTTTTAAAAATAGAAGCTGAGCTCGGTCGTGTGCGTGAAATTAAGATGGGTCCCAGAACCATTGACCTCGATCTCCTCTTTTATGGAGTTGAGCGTATAGACACTGATGTGCTCACTCTGCCCCATCCCAGGTTGTGGACAAGGAGTTTTGTTGTCCTCCCTCTTCAAGAGCTCCCAGCCTATAAGATGCTATCACTTCACTTTAGCTTTGATAAAACGCTCGATGGTGAAGCCGTTGTCTTAGAGAATACCAGCACAGTTTTCTTTTAATTGACCCTAACCGCTGCCCTTCCCTATAATAAAGCATCTTTTTAAACGCAAGGATGCGCCATGGACTTTGAACTTAGCTCAGAGCAGAAAGAAATTCGTGAACTCGCCCTCAAATTTGCCAAGGCGCAGATGCAACCCAAGGCGGGTGAATATGATCAGTCTGGTGAATTTCCGCTGCCCATCTTGCAAAAGGCTTGGGAGCTAGGTCTCGTTAATACCTGCATCCCAACTGAGTACGGAGGAAGTGGATTTACCACTATGGACTCCATGATCATCACCGAGTCGCTGGCCTATGGATGTCTTGGTATGAATACCATCATCATGGCCAATGACCTTGCCCTGCTACCAATTGTTATTGGTGGAAGTGATGAGCAAAAAAAACGCTTCCTCACGCCCTTTACTGAGTCCTACAAAATCGCTGCCTTCTGCCTCACAGAGCCAGGCTATGGTTCAGATGCGGCCGGAATTAAGACAACCGTTAAAGACTGTGGTGATCACTGGTTACTCAATGGTCAAAAAATGTGGATCACCAATGCTGGCCACGCCGATCTCTTTGTTGTCTACGCAACCGTAGACCCCAAGCTGCGCCACAAGGGTATCTGCGCCCTCGTTGTAGAAAAGGGAGACCCGGGTATTGAACTAGGGGCCCCAGAGAAGAAGATGGGTCATCGTTGCAGTGACACTCGCGCTGTGACATTTAAAGACGTCAAAGTTCCCAAGGAAAATATGTTGGGCGCGCCAGGTGAAGGCTGGTCCATTGCGATGAAGACGCTTGATCACTCACGCCCAATGGTGGCCGCGAGTGCTGTTGGAGGGGCCCAGTGCGCCTTTGAGCACAGTGTGGAATATGCTAAAGTGCGACAACAGTTTGGTGTCCCCATAGCTCAGCATCAGGCCATACAGTTTATGATAGCTGAAATGGCAATGAAGGTTGAAGCTGCACGACTACTCGTTTACAAGTCAGCCTGGCTACTTGATCACGGGCAGGCCAATACCCAGCTTGCCTCTTACGCAAAGGCTTTTGCCGCCGACTCCTTTATGGAGATTGCAAGCAATGCCGTTCAAATTCATGGCGGTTACGGCTACAGCTGCGAGTATCCAGTTGAGAAGCTTATGAGAGACGCGAAGCTCATACAAATTTATGAAGGCACATCACAGATTCAAAGATTGGTGATTGCCAAAGAAATATTTACTAGATTTTAACTTGCCCTATAGGAGTAATGAATGAACATTTTTGTTTGTATCAAGCAAGTTCCAGACACTGAGACAAAAATTACACCAAGCTCAGATGGAAACTTTATCGAAACAAGTTCAATCAAATGGATTATGAATCCCTATGATGAATTTGCTGTTGAGCAGGCCCTGCTGATGAAGGCAGCGAGTAGCGGCTCAACTGTGACAGTTGTTCGCGTTGGCGCTGTTCACGATACTGAAGCACTCAGAACGGCCCTTGCCATGGGTGCTGATGAAGCGATTCTTGTAGAGGCTTCAGATAACCTTGATCCTTACATGACGGCCAAGGCGCTTAAGGGTGCCATTGAAAAGTCTGGCAAGTCAGCCGACCTTATTCTCTCTGGAAAACAAGCGATCGACACTGATGCTCTACAGGTTCCCCAACTTCTTGCGACGATGATGAATCTTCCTTCTGTCTCTGTGGTTGTTGGTGTTGAAGGTGAAGGCAACAACCTCACACTTAAGCGTGAAGTTGAAGGCGGCGCACTTGAAGTTTACACCGTTAATGGTCCAGTTGTTATTGCCTGTAACAAAGGTCTCAACACTCCTCGCTACGCCTCACTTCCAGGTATCATGAAGGCCAAGAAGAAGCCACTTGCGAAACACAGCCTTGCTGATGTTGGAGTGAGTGACAGTGATGCTCGCGTTCACTACTCAGACTTTAAACTTCCACCTGAAAAACCAGCAGGTAAGAAGTTTGATGCCACTGATGAAGCGAATCAGGCAAGCGTTGTAAAAGAAGTTGTTGGACTTCTTAGAACTGAAGCAAAAGTACTTTAAGGAGAATATTCACATGGCCAAAATACTCGTATTTACAGAATTACACGGAGAGGACGTTAAGTCGGTCACTCTCGAAATCCTTGGCAAGCTTGCTGGTCACACTGTTGATGTTGCTGCAATTGGCACCCTCGGTGAAACCGCTCTTAAAGAAGCTGCCGCGGCTGGAGCTGCCAACGTTCACGTTCTTAAGGGCGATAAGCTCGGAGAATATTCACCTGAAGGTTATGCCAATGCTCTTAAAGGTTTTATCGATGGCAAGGGTTACGACTATGTCTTCGCTGGCGCCACTTCACTAGGTAAAGATCTCCTCCCACGCCTGGCCGGTATGTTTGATGCTGGTATGGCCAGTGAAGTGACCAACTTCACTTTTGATGGCGACACCTTTAACGGTACTCGCCCCATGTTTGCCGGTAAGTGTATGGCAAAGGTTACTATTTCTGGACCTAAGCCACATTTTGTTACTGTTCGCCCTAACGCCTTGGGCTTGGCCGAAAATCCAACAGCTGGTGCTGGCAACAAAGAAGAAGTTGCAGCAAACGCTGGTGAAATTCGTGCAGCAATTAAGGAAATCATCAAGGGTGCATCAGAAAAGCTAGACCTTACCGAAGCCAATATCATCGTCTCTGGTGGTCGTGCTATGAAGAACTCTGAGAACTTTGCCATTCTCGAAAAAATGGCCGATGTCATTGGCGCAACTGTCGGTGCTTCACGTGCCGCTGTGGATTCGGGCTATGCTCCCCACTCAATGCAGGTTGGTCAAACAGGTAAAACTGTAAGTCCAAGCCTCTACATCGCTTGTGGGATCTCTGGTGCCATTCAGCACTTGGCCGGTATGAGAACGTCAAAGGTCATCGTGGCCATCAACACTGACCCCGATGCTCCAATTTTCACTAAAGCCGATTACGGCATCGTGGGAGATCTCTTCCAGATCGTTCCGATCATGACCGAAGAATTTAAAAACCTACTTGGTAAGTAAGTTAATCAAAGGCCCGCTTTCGCGGGCCTTTTTTTTGGGCACTTCTTGCTCTCAAGTCCAATAAATACCCGATCATGGTAAAGTGAACATTGTGTAAACCCACAAGCTTAAGGCCATGTTGAAAACTCTGCTAACCCATCTACTTTGTCTACAGCTCTTGGTCGTCACGACCCCAGGTCTCCTTGCCAATGATCTTGAAGTCCCTGCTGAAGTTAAGGAGCAACTCTCTGAGCTTTCTTCAGAGCAAATTGAGACACTCAAAAATGACTCTTTCTCTGATGAGCTTAAGAGCTTCGCTACAAATGCTAATAACTTTGTCACCCTCAGGCTCAGTGAAAACGACCGTGAGTCTCTGCGCATTCTTGGCTACAATAACGATGAAATCAACTCTTTAGACGCGGCTAGTTTTACCGACAAAAAGGAAACAACCAAGCTTAAAAATAGAGTTGGTGATTATGTCGACTCCAAGCCCGGTGAGATTGATGACGGAGTCATGAAGGAGTTAGTCCCAGGACTTGCCGCCAGCGTGATTGGTTTGTCCTTTGCCTCACTCCTAGGAATTGTCATCGGCTTTCGCTGCTCAAGCGTTCCTTCCGCCCTGGCCTTCACTGGCACAAGTGCTGCCTGGGTCGCCCTAGAGATGATGATTTGGAAGGGCTATGACATCAACATGAAGGATATTAAGACCCTTCAAGAAGCGAGTAAAATTCCAGACAAAGTAAAGGCCAAGATTAATCGCATCAAGGTAGTCGTTGAAAGTCTTGAAAGTGGTTTTAAGGCCAGTGGACTTGCCAATTATGAATCCTTTCTCGAACAAAAAAATTCGGAAATCGAGGAACTCAAAAGTATTGTTAATGAAATTAAGGTCTACCTACGCTCTCAAAAAGATAAACAGTTTGGCTCACTCAAGAGTATTCAAGAATCTATTGCTCTAGCAGCAGAGACTTCTCGCAAAAAAGCAAAAAACGCCAAAATTGCGGCCATTGGCTATACAGCGAGTGCCGGTATTGCCGCCGCCGAAGCCTTTTCGGCCTTTGGTCTTGCTGCCAGTTGCACTGGAGAAGGTAAAGCCCTCTTTCAGCAAGTCCTTCATTTCCTCATCCCCAGCGCCCAAGCTGGATTTGCTTCCGTAGGTGATCTTGATAAGATTGGTATTCCAGTGGGAGCGGGACTAGCCGCTGCCTATCTTTCTTTCGAACAAAAATTTGCCGATAAAATTTATACTAATCCAACTTCTCGTGCAGTAGTTTTCACGGCCATGGCCGGAATTGC
Source organism: Bacteriovoracaceae bacterium (assembly GCA_048264885.1). Taxonomy (GTDB): domain Bacteria; phylum Bdellovibrionota; class Bacteriovoracia; order Bacteriovoracales; family Bacteriovoracaceae; genus JBLWXV01. The sequence continues at coordinate 406,297 of JBLXCO010000004.1, read as the reverse complement.
CTTTTTAGCTGCGACAAAATTGAAAAAAGCCGCTGACTTTCTCGATAAGCAGGCCCATGAGATGTCAGTGTTTACGAAGACTATTGAGGATGCCATCGAAGGTAAGCAAGTAAAGTTCACCTCTCTTAGCTCTTTGGTCCTCTCCCTCAAGGAGGATCTCTTACCTAAGGTTCAAAAGATTATTGAAACTGCTGAAGTTAAAAAGGAAGAGCTAGATCAGCTCAAAGACATGATTAAGGAAGGGGCAGAAGATATCAAAGAAGGCAAGTTTGATCTCGCCCAAGAACTAGAAGCTCAGATTGATTCTAAGGTAGAGGCAGAGCTTAGCGAGACTAAAAGTGAGGTGACGGCGCAAATTGAAGAAGCCAAGCAAGATCTTCAAACCCAAATTCCTGGTGATGACTTTCTAAGCTCTAATGAGAGTTACAAGTTATTTGACTTCTTTATTTCTAAAGCCCAGGCGGCAACATCTCCCTTTGCCATCCCACGTTCGTGTTTTAGACGAACCAGAACTTTTTTAAGTATGGATGAAAACTGCTCATGCTCTAAGGCACAAAAGTGCGCCAAGTCCTACTTTCCAACAAACCTGAAAATTCCGGCCAAGAGTCCCTACGTCAAAGAGCTTGTAGAAGCTGCGCTTGTAACCAATCAGGCTAACAACCTCATTCTTAGTAAGCGCGCCGACCAAGGCAGTAAGCTCTATTATGAGGTGGGAAAAAAGGTGGCGCGCATTGAAACGATCACAAATCAGCTCATCTCTAAGAAGCTGAATTCTCCCTTTGGCCCAGCTCAGACGTCGCAAATGGTTTTAGTGGCCACAAAAAGTACAAAGGAAGCTCTTAAAGAAATGCACTCACAAAAATCTAGCAAGGCCCCACTTCTAAGTGCGCGTGGGTCACTGCCTGCAGGGGTATCGATTGATCTCGATGCTATTAAGCGTGAGAATACTCGCAGTAAGTTGCGTGAGCATTTGCGCCTAGCGAGTCTTGTGAGAATGTATCCCGATAGCTTTGAAAGCGAGAGCTCTGTGGGAGCTCCCAATATTGATCAATTTAATTACTCTAATAACACGATTATTCAAGATCCTGAGAAAGATCTCTTTGAAGTGATCCGGCTTAGATATCTAAAGATCTACACCGGACACCGACTACTTCATCTAGATTCTAATTAAAATTCAAACCCATTTTCTTCGATTTCTGATTGAATGGAGGCTTGACCTTCTTCTTCAGTATACTCATCTTGATACTCTTGATCTGCGTACTCGTCTGCTGCGACATCTCTCTTTTGGCCCTCATCATAAGCTACCGCTGGTTCAATCTCATAGCCTTCTTCATCATATCTAGGCTCTGAGTTCTCCGGTTGATAGTCATTCTGGCTTACCCCTTGCGGAGCTGGGCTTACTTGGGCACGCTGATTTTGAAATTCATCTTGCTGCTCTCTAATTTCTTCTGCGATAGGACTCTCTTGAGCCTCAAGTCTTTCATACTCTTGATTCTCTCTCTGAATTTCCATCTCTTCATAAGCTTCTTCAGTGACAAAGTTGAGCATCGCCCCTTGTAGTGGGCCAGTTGCAAACCTAATTCTAAAACCTTCATTAGCGCTATTAGTGACAATACCAGAGACTGATCCATCACCAGCGGTTGTCTCAAACTGGCCACCGTCATTGATCTCAGCAAAATTCATCTCTAGGCTAGTCTCATGCTGAGTGCCTCTATGAAGAGTCACGGAAAGGCGCTCAATAGAGCCCCCTCTAATTGTTGCTGAGCCTGAAATCGCCTCACCCGCTAGCACCTCTGCCGTCTTTGCAGGGTTAAGTGCTTTCTCAAGAATCAGTTCAGCGTTAAGCGAGGGATCTGTTGCCGGAAGATCTGGTGTCACGTTTCTTGACACTGGAGCTTCTTCTACAACTGGGACCGCACTTGCGATGCGCTCACTGGGCACAAATACTTTTCTCGCTTCGAGAATTTCATATCCGCCATTGTACTCTTTAAAGAGAGCGATTGTATTTTGATCGGTAAGAAGTGAGACAAAATAAATCTGCCCGTCTTCTTTGTCGATCTGGATAACTGAGGTCTTGATTAAATCAAAATTCACTCGAACCGCGCGATCACTTTCATTTTGATAGGCATTGAAAACTTCGTCGCCAGTCTCGCTGACAATTCTCATGACTTCCCATTCGCCACCTAGTCTCTCACGATTGGCCTGATTAAGAGCAATGTACTGAATCGCAGGCAATTTAGAATGGCCTTCAATCGAAGCAACATCTCTTTGGGCCAGATCATTAAAGGTCTTGGCCTCGGGGGCTGCCGTTGTCTTAAACTCATACTTAAACTCTGATCGTCCGCTATGCTTGCTGGCATAAACAATGACAGAACCAAGAGTCATCATAAGAATTATGGGCTTCATCAGTTTCATACAATCCTCTGTCTGTTTTCTATACACAGAGTATTGATGCATGGCGCATGCCAGGTATAACAGTCTAGAATCCAGCGCCTAGAGGAGTGTCCCCGGCAATACTTTCAAATACTTATAGGTATCACTAAGATTTTCAGCTTTTTGAGCACTGTAAAAAAGATCACTGGTGACCAATTATTAGTCACATTCTCCCTTTGATCTGTTTAAGAATAGAGCACTAGAAATGGTGTTGAGTCACAAGAGTGGCAAATAGAGTTAAGGGCCAATCCAAGACTTGCCCCATAGATGAAGATAGTGGATTTCTTTTGGGTATTTCTACAGAGGTGCCAAAAGACATGACACCTCAAAGAGACAGCTTTAGCCGTCTGTAGAAATCGTTTTATTGAGGTAATCCGTGTGTGAGGCGCGAAAGCGCTTCAGAGCGATCACAACGATCTCTTCGATTGAGAGTCCAGAGTTACCCGACATCTCGGCCAGAGAGTCGACGACATCTTTTTCGATCATGACTGAGAGTTCAGCAAGATCACCTTTATTATGCAATTGCGATTTCAAGGTCCTTCCCCTTTAAATGAACCATTAGACATAGGGGCTATTCTAGCCCTTCTCTTATGCTTTAAAAACCTTTAATGCGCCTTTTTTACGGAGTCCCACCAGGGCCGTGGTCACCACAAACTCTGGAAGCTGTGCCTCACGATAAATATCCTCGACCCGGCTAAATTCGGCCAAAGCAATTAAAACTTTGAATTCTTCATAGGTTGGAAGCTCTCCCTGGCTCACATAGGCCCCCTTAACCAGGAGCTTTAGGTTGTCAGGTGGACGCAGGTTGAGCTCCTGGGCCCGCTTGGTCAGTAGCGGGAGATATTTTTCTGATATTTCAGAAGCGGTGAGCCTAAATTTGCAAAAGTCGTCTTCTACAATTTCAGGCTCAACCACATAGCGAAAACTAATCTGAGGCTTAAGAGTAATGGCGAGAAGCTTCAAAAGCGAATCCTCACCATAGCTTCCCTCGAATCTTGCCTGCACGACGGCGCCATCCTTGAGGTAGATCACACCCTTGAGCTGGCCACTCTCAAGCAGAATATTAACTCTTCCGGTAAATCCAAAAGCGGCTTGTTCTTCGATCGTCCTGATCAAGTTCACTCACATCACTCACTTTTTAAAAAGTTTGCCCCAAAATCCCTTTGGAGTTTCTCCCTCTAGTTTAGCAAGCTTTTCAGTAATCTCCATATAAGAGTTCCAGACCGGGCGCCCTTCGTTCTCAGGAGTATTCATATAAGCAATGCCGTGGTCACAAGATTCACGCAGTGCAATTTCAAGCGGAATCTGACCCAGAAAGGGAATCTCAAGTTCCTGCGCCATCTGCGCTCCACCGCCCTCACCAAAGATAAAATATTTTTGATCAGACTCAGGCGGCACGAAGTAGCTCATATTTTCAATCAAACCAAGCACTGGCACTTTGACTTGATCAAACATCTTAATACCCTTTTTCGTATCGACGAGGGCAATCTTCTGCGGGGTGGAGACGATCACGGCCCCATCCACTTCAGTCGTTTGAACCATTGAAAGCTGCATATCACCCGTTCCCGGCGGAAGATCGAGAATCATAAAGTCGAGCTCGCCCCAATCGACATCAAAAAGAAATTGATTGAGCACGCCTCCAAGCATAGGACCACGCCAAATGACGGGATCATTCTCACCAATGAAGTAGCCAAAGGAAATTGTCTTGAGACCTTCTACTTCAACGGGAGCAATTTTCTTGCCCGGAGTTTGAGAAGCCTTTGGCTGAGCCCCACTCACGCCCAGAAGGGTTGGCAAGCTTGGGCCATAGATATCGGCATCAATGAGGCCCACCTTCTTACCCATGCGCTTGAGCGACATCGCCAGGTTGAGGGCCACAGTAGATTTGCCAACGCCTCCCTTACAACTGGAGACGGCGATGAGTTTTTTCACTCCTTCAATTCTCTTTTTGGCAGCGGCGGCTGGGCCATGACCTGCCTGTAGAGAAGCCTGCTGCTGGGGAGCTGCCGCTTTGGGGGCGGCACTTTTTTCCGCAGAGTGAGACATTAAAAAGATCTTATCATCAGCAATTTCACTCTCGAGTACTTGATAGATTTTATCCTCTAATTCTTTTTTGTGACTGGCGATGATGCCGTCGCGCTTATAATGAATGTGAAGGTTGCCCTCTTTTTCCTCAATTTGAGTGAGCCTGCCCTCAGTCTTTAACGACTCTCCAGTGGCAGGGTTGGCGATCGCCCCAACAATTGCTTCTATCTTTTTTAGATCCATTTTTTCTCCTTCAACTTCCAAGCTTGTTGCCAGCATAAGAATTTTGCATGCGTTTGACTAGATCACTCGGCCAGTGTTCATGAATTACCACTTTGAAAGATGGACAGACCAGCATAAAATATTAATAGGTTATTAATTAAGTGATGGTTACATCCCCACAAATAGGACGAACATAGTGGCCTATAAAAGGCGAATTTATCTCATCAACCCCAGGTTCCAACTAAGGTTCAGCTTTTACGTCTGCCTTTTTATGTTCATTTGCAGCATCATCTACCCGGTGACCATCTATGACCTCATGTCAAAATTTATTACATTTGCCGAGCAAGCGGTTCCTGGTTCCTCGAACTCATTACTTGAGAAGCGCCAATCTCTCATCGTAGTTCTGGGACTTTGGCAGCTTGGCATCACTATTGTGACGTTTATTGTGTGTATATTCTTTAGTCATAAGATCGCAGGCCCGCTCTACAAGCTTCAGAAGTTTTTGACCGGTGTGAGAGATGGCCATGATTATGGTAGACTGTTCTTTAGGAATGGCGATTATTTCCAAGAGCTGGCCGAGGACTATAACGATGCATTCGAGAGGATTAAGGAAGATTACAAAAATGACTTCGTTTATCTAAGCGAGGTTTCAGGCTACCTTAAAAATCTCAGCATGGTCGTTCCCGACGACAAAAAGGCTGTCCTCAGTGAAATTAACAAGCGGCTCGAGGAAATTCAATCCAAGTTCCAAGATAAAGAATAGTACCTCACGCCTCTGTACCTACTGAGTGCGAAAATGATATGGAGGTCATTTTTGAACTTTTCTGGAATTAAAACACTTTCACTCACCATTACTCTAGCTGCTTGCTTTAGTGTGCATGCCAAGACGGTCAATAAGCCGGTGCTTGAACTCGACTACACCAAAGATGAGCTCAGTTATGGTAAATATATGAATTCAATTCATCGCAGTCTGCAAAAGAATTCGATTGATTGGTTCTCGCTCAAAAAGATTTTGGCCCTAGGTCCTAAGCCTAAACTCTATGGCGATGTACACGAGCAATTTGTCTCACTTCAAAAGATTGCCAAAGCGAAGGTCACAGTCGCTGAATATGAAAGTTCTTGTGGTGCCTACCTCAAGTCAAGTCACTCTCTTGAGAGCTATGCCATTAGATTAAAAGAGGGCGTAGAGTCCTACTGTCGCCGCTATCTATGGAAAGTACTCAATAAAGAAAAGAATGTTCTCGCTTCTGCTACTCTCAAATCACATTTAGAAGAGACCCTGCCCTTTGCTCTCATGGGTGAGCACTCAGATATGCTTGAGGATTTTCTTAAAGCCTACTCAAATGGCGCTGATAGAATCACTCTTTCAGAGATGATCAATGAGATTGCCGCGAAAAAGGAAATCATCCCCAATAAAGATGTAATTGAGCTCATTGATATTTCACCAAAGCTTAGCATGCTATTGCAAAAGAAGTCGGGTCACCTTCTTAAGGCCGCTTCACTCTTTAAAAATGAACTTCGCCGACTTCTTCGGGAGGGCGATTCGGCCCTTGAGGCCGAGGATTTCAAGAAGGCCCTTAGTATCTACAAGCAAGCCTTTAACTTTCAGATGCAAAATCAAAACTATCTCTCACGAGATGATATCTGGAAGACAGCTATCCTTAGGGGTAAGGACTTTTTCTACAAAGGTGAGCTTCAAGCCGCTAATGACCTTTTTGAGATGGCGCTTGAAGTGAGTGACCACGAGAGTAGAGAAGAAACACTCTTTCAAATGATTCTCGTTCGCGTTGCTACAAATCGCTACAAAGATGTCCTCAAGCTTTCAGAAAAATACGATCTATTAGAGAATGTCTCGACTTATGGCTCTAGGATTGGTTTCTGGCTTGCTTATTCACTTGATCAAGTTGGTGAAAAGACACTAGCAACCCATCTATTTAAGACCATCGCTAAAACTCGTGATGTCAGTTACTACAGTATTCTCTCACGCAAATTTATTAATTCTCCAACTCAGATCTCTGCGGCCAAAAAGGATGAAAGTTTTCTAAGCGCAAAGGATGTTTCTTCACTCCCTGCAGATCTACAGAAACTAGCCAAGAGAATTAATATTTGGTCGGCCCTTGGAGCAAGTGACTTTCTCACTCTTGAGATAGGTGACGCCCTTGAGTCCATTGAGTCTCCCGATCAGAATAGAAAGTTTCTAATTGCTTTAGGTGATCTCTTTAACACCCAAGGCAATTTCCTCGAAACCTTTAAGCTTCTTCACTCACATATCTATCGCGGTGATATTGAGCCCCGTAAGAGTGAGTACGACCTGCTCTTTCCCACCCCCTTTTATGGCGACATAAAAGAGAATGCTCGTGGGATTGATCCACTTGTTATCCTCTCTCTTGTCAGACAAGAATCTGCCTTTAACCCACGGGCCATGAGTCCAGTGGGCGCTAGAGGATTGATGCAATTGATGCCGGCCACCGCGAGACGCTTTTCTCGTGGGGTGAGAACATCAGCTCTACTAAACCCTCAAACCAATATTAAAATCGCCACTAAGTATCTAAGAAAGTTACTTGAAATGTACGATGGCAATTTGGTGTACACGCTTGCTGCTTACAATGCGGGTGAAAATCGTGTGAAGAGATGGCGCAAGGATGTCTTTATTAGCGACAACCCGCTCATTCAAGTAGAGTTGATTCCTTATAAAGAAACTAGAAACTACGTAAAGCTGATCTATAGAAATATCCATTTCTACCAGCACTTACTCGAGCAGGAAGTCCCCAAGCTTAGTCTTGAGGACAGCTTTAAAGTGAGTTTTAATCAGATTTAGACGTTAAATCTAAAGTGCATGATATCTCCGTCTTTTACGAGATATTCTTTTCCTTCCACTCTAAATTTACCGGCTTCTTTGACCTTGGCTTCACTGCCAAGTTCAAAGAGGTCGTTGCAATGAAAAACTTCAGCGCGAATAAAGCCACGCTCAAAGTCGGAGTGAATCACACCGGCCGCTTGCGGTGCCTTGTCTCCATCGTGAAAAGTCCAAGCGCGCACCTCTTTCACACCAGCGGTAAAGTACGTGCGTAGACCGAGCATATCGTAGGCCATCTTTGTTAGCTGATGAAGACCTGAGACCTCAATTCCGGCGGCTTCTAGGAAGTCATCTTTTTCTTCTTGAGTTTCAAGCGAGCTAATTTCAGATTCAAGTTTGCTACAAATTTTAAGAGCGGCAGATCCTTCTTTTTCAGCATAAGCTTTGACCGCTTTGACATACTCGTTATCCTCAGCGATTCCCTCTTCATCGACGTTACAAACGTAGAGAATTTTCTTAAGCGTGATGAGGTTGAGCTCTTGCACGATCTCATGCTCTTCAGCCGTGAGAGCAATATTGCGAGCGGGAATCCCCTTTTCAAGCTCTCCTTTGAGCTTTTCTAGCACTGGGATCTGGGCTTTAGCTTTACTAGCGACGTCTTTATTTTGGCTCTTTGCAGCCTTAGGAGCTGCTTGCAGCTTTTTCTCTACGACTTCGTAATCGGCGAGTGCAAGCTCCATATTAATTGTTTCAATATCGTCTACAGGATCGACCTTGCCGTGAACGTGAATCACGTTTGGATCATCAAAGCAGCGGACCACATGAATAATGGCGTTTACTGAGCGGATGTGGCCTAGGAATTGGTTACCAAGACCCTCACCCTTTGAAGCACCTTTCACTAGCCCAGCAATATCCACGAACTCAACAATTGTTGGAATCACTTTTTCAGGTCCAATAATTTTAGCAATTTTAGACAAGCGATCATCACCCACGTTAACAATTCCAACGTTAGGCTCAATTGTACAAAAGGGATAGTTTGCAGCTTCGGCCGGAGCAGAAGTGATTGCTTGAAAGAGAGTCGATTTTCCAACGTTGGGAAGGCCAACGATTCCGCAGTTAAGGGCCATAGTAGTTCCTCATAGTATACTTGCGCGGCTAAACTTTCTTGCAGCCGCATCAAATCCTTTATCAATATAGAGCTCAATTGCCTGGGCCGCGAGGGCGAGAAACTCATCAAGCCTTGCTGCATCGTCCGTTTGAAACCCCGACAAGACCCAATTAGATACATCACCGTGAGGGGGCCTGCCAATGCCTAAACGCAAACGCACAAAATCTTGAGTTCCAAAGTGCTTGGCCAAAGACTTAAGCCCATTGTGACCGGCCAGACCTCCTCCCTTTTTAAAGGCGAGGGTGCCAAAAGGAAGGTCCAACTCATCTTGAATCACAAGCATTTGTGTGGCCGGAATTTTAAAGAAGTCCGAGCAGGGCCTGGCACTCTCGCCACTTAGATTCATATAGGTCTGAGGCTTTAAGAAGACCGCTTTATCCCCGTTTGCCAGCGAGCGCTGGGCATAGAGACCTTTAAATTTATCGCGCCACGAGAGCTCGCGAGCAAACGAGAGCTTCTCCAGGGCAAGCCAGCCAATATTATGTTTTGTATTTTCGTACTCTCGACCGGGATTGCCGAGTCCGACAACTAGTGAATCCAAAAGATGGCCTAAATAAAGAGCGAGCTCACAGAGTCGTTGTTAAATGTGCGGTGAATGGCCTTGGCAAGAAGCTCGGCCACACTGAGACATTTAATTTTATCAACTTCTCGAGCAGCACCTGAGAGAGGAATAGTGTTGGTGACAATCACCCGATCGAGGTCTTCTGAGCCAGCAATACGCTCAATGGCAGGACCGGAGAAAACAGGGTGAGTGGCACAGGCATAGACCTTAGTGGCGCCATGATCTTTAAGGGCTTTACACGCTTCAATCAACGTACCGGCCGTATCGATCATGTCGTCGATGATAATACATTCCTTGCCTTCCACATCACCGATAATATTCATTGCCTTAGCAACGTTGCGACCAGTACGGCGCTTGTCGATCATGGCAATATCACCCTCAAGCTTTTTAGCGTAGTGGCGCACGCGCTCTACCCCGCCAGCGTCTGGGGAGACAAAGATTGACTTGGGTCCGTGGAGCTCTCTTCTGATATAATCAAGCAACACAGGACTGGCAAAAATATTGTCGAAAGGAATATTAAAGAAACCCTGAATCTGACCCGCGTGAAGATCCATGGTGATCACCCGAGTGGCGCCAGCAACAGTTAAGAGGTCGGCGACGAGCTTGGCTGAGATAGGGGTTCTTGGTGAAGCTTTGCGATCTTGTCTGGCGTAGCCAAAGTGTGGGATCACGGCCGTAATCGAAGATGCTGAGGCTCGCTTCAAGGCATCAATACAGACCAACAGCTCCATCAAATTGTCATTGACGGGAGTGCATGTCGACTGCAAAACAAAGACGTCGGCACCTCGAACGTTCTTTTCGATTTCGCAGTAAATCTCACCGTTGGCAAAACGGACGATTTGAGGATCAACCAAGGCTACATCCAAAAAGTCGGATATTTCCCGGCTGAGTGATGGATTGGACGTGCCGGAGACCAGTACGATTCGCTTCATCCTCACTCCCGATGTAAGTGGCAGGGGTGGTAGGATTCGAACCTACGCATGGCAGAATCAAAATCTGCTGACTTAACCACTTGTCGACACCCCTGTGTCTTATGAAATGATTTGAAAATTTATACATGCGACAAGGCGATTTTGCAAGCTAGAGAATTTACTTCCCGGGCCCGATTTGTTCCATCGCGCACTGAAGTTCGTTGATGCGCCGACCTCGATATTCAAGCCAACTTTGGTAGATTTCAAATGCTGTCGAAGACCCATAGAGCTTGAGATCGCCCTGTCCGCGCGGGCCCTCATTGCCCACCCAAATCACGGCAAGCTTAGCTCCGTCGTATCCGACAAACCAATTGTCTTGACCATTATTGCTGGTGCCGGTTTTGCCAAAAAAGCGCATCTCTCCCATGCGACGTGAGACTCTTCGACGCACAGTTGTGGTCTCGGGATCAGAGAGGACATCGAGCAAAATTGAGCGCTCAGGCGCCTGCTCACTGGAGCATGCGCGAGCGATAAATTTTTGATAAGCCCTAAATAGTTCTGATGGAGTACTTTCAATAGCACCGAGCAACTGCGCGGGATATTCTCCCAGCGGTGTTTGCAGGTTGCTAAAATAGGCTTTCATTTCTGCTTCAATAACGTCAAAACCATATTGGCTAGCGAGCTTGATCACTGGGCGATTAAGCGAGTCGCGCAAGGCTTCAGCAATCGTCATTGTCGCGGGAATATTCTGGTGGGACTCGCGTGGTGACCAGCTGCCGGATTTTAATTTCAGTGTGATGGGCCCCGTCTCAACTTCATCAGTGATCTTACTTCCTTGAGCGAGATAGATCCCATAAGCGATGGGTTTGAGCGTGCTACCCACTTGGTGGCGCTCACTATAGATCGCATCGTGCTGACTGCGCTCAAACTTAGAGTAGTAAACAAATTCTTCGCCCTCTTCAGAGGGAGTGGGGCCGATGACCACTTTAGCAGCGAGGTCAGCTTCTTTTTGATCATAGGTCTTTAAAACTTTATAGACCTGGCGGTGAAGCACGAGCTTTTCAAAAGGCGATAGTGAATCGCTCCCACTGGTTCTCGAGAGCCACCAGGCCGAAAAATAGGGCCGCTCAACTTCGTTATGTTGCAGTCTTTTTTGAAAGTCTTCCCACTGCTTCTGCGTCCAAGGTGCAAGCTCACTTTCAGTGTAGAGGCCTAATTCAATAAGTTTTTTGGTGACCACCTCGGTGCGCGACATTAAGCGCTCTAATCTCCCCAAGGGGCGATAATAGTAGGGGCCCTTGAGGAGTCCAATCAGAATCGACGCTTCGTAGGGGGTGATCTCCCATGGCCTTTTGCCAAAGTAAAAGAGCGACGCTGAGTAGAGACCTTTGATTTTTATCCCTTGCAATGCGCCCCATTCAAACTCGTTAAAATAGGCCTCAAGAATATTTTCCTTGGGATATTTATATTCAACGTAGAGAGCGACAATAACCTCTTTGATCTTTCGCACGATTGTCTTTTCATTGCTTAAGAATAAATTCTTCACGAGCTGTTGGGTGACGGTACTTCCACCCTGAACAAATCTCATTTCAATTAGATCCTTAACTAGGGCCCGGGCAATTGAGCGCAGGTCTACCCCAGCGTGATCGAGAAAGCGGGCGTCTTCAATTCCGATTAATCCCTTCCAAAAGGGGCTGGGGATAAGTTCGAAGGGAATTCTTTTTTGATAGCAATATATGCTTAAACAATTATTGCGATAAAAAGGAGGAAGCTCCAAGTCCTCATCAGGACCAAATTCGGTGGCCGAACTTTCGTCTATTTTCTGCCTTAACTCTGCGTCTTCACGACTAAAGAGAGCGTAGAGCCCCAAGTCAGAGCGCAGGGCAACGCTGCCCCCCTCGACCACACTTTGCCCAGCGAGATAAATTTCATTTTGTCCCCTGGCAGCATCCATCTCATTTGCCACCTTTTCCAGACGCTCCAGGGGCACTTCTCCCAAGACTTTGAGCACAAAGACAAACGCGACAAAGAGACCAAAGAGTCCTAATAGGCCTATGGCGCGAAGAGCAAGTTTGAGACGTCGTTTATTTACTGGATTCATTCCTTGTTCTTTTGACTTCGGTAGGGGCATTTCTTATAGTTAACTGATTTAAAACACTATTTAGGAGTTCATTGTGCTTAAGCCAAAGCTTCAGAGAAAACTCACTTTTTTCTCCATTCTATCTGCTCTTGTGATTTCTCACAACGTACACGCTCTTCCAATTGATTGGCATGGCGTCTTTGGTGTCGACACAACTCTGATTGATTCATTCCGCCGCATTGATAAACCACAACAATCTATCAGCAATAATGGCTCACAAGAAGTTCCCCTGGCACCAGGCTCACACGCCAATGCTTCATGGCAAAGTTATATTTTTAGACTTAATCCCGACCTCATCGTTAATGATGCCGCCACGATTAAAGCCGAAATCACTAGCGGCTATCCGCGCGGTGGAAGACTGGGTGACAACAGTGGCAATGCTAAGAAGGCCGGCATGGGCAATGCACTCTACTACTACAATTCAGCAGCAACTGGTGAAGACACTCTCGTGCTTAACAAGCTCTACATGGAGCTCTACTCAGATACAGCAACCTACAAAATTGGTCGTCACTCCTCTCACTGGGGCCTTGGCGCCATTTACAACGGTGGAGATCAAACCTGGGATCGCCACCTCTTCACCAGAGATGGTGTGACGGTTGATTTGAACCTTGGCAATTTTAAAATCTCTCCCTTTTGGTCAAAGGTCGCCGCCGGCAACAGTCTCACTCGCGCAACTTACGCCAAAGAATACGGTATCAGCCTCATGTATGATAATACTGAGCGCGAGCTCGCCTTCGGTATTCTCTTTTCTAAGAAGCAAGCCAATAAAAATAACATCACCGACACCACCACAATCGAAGGGGCTTCTCAGGCCCTTGGTGAAACAGATGCCAAAGTTACCGATCTCTATTTCAGAAAGGGATTTGGCGACTTTAATTTCTCTGTTGAAGTTCCCATCATGGGCGGAGAGATTGGCACTGTTTATTCAGGCGGTGGCAAGGCCAAGTATAAGGCCAAAGCTGTGATTACTGAGAGTACTTATCGCGTGAACAATCGTTGGAAGCTCGGACTTAACGCCGGTATGGTCGATGGCCACGCTGGAAGTCAATCTGACTTTGGCGCTCTCTACTTAAACCCCAACTATCAGATTGCTAACCTTCTCTTTCGCTACAACCTAAGAGCAGTGAGCAATCCAAATAACGAGAGCGTCTACGACTCTTATATTACTAACGCTCTCTACGCCAAGTTCTTTGCAGAGTACGAAACTGAAAAATGGCTTTGGGATATGGCGCTCGTATACGCCAAGGCCCGCGAAACGGCTACCGCCGGAGGCAAAGCTTTCAATCATGAAAGCAACAAACTCTTTGATGCCGTTGCCAATCAAAGTGATGACCTTGGAATGGAAGTGGATGTGGGCTTTAACTATAAGTGGAATAATGAAGTGCACCTTGGAGGCTCACTTGCCTACCTCTTCACCGGTGACTATTACGGCTATACTAATACGGCAACAGAAAATGAAACCAAGGACTCTTGGGCCGTTAACTTAAGAGCGTCGATTACTTTTTAAGAATTAAATAAACGAATAAAAAAAGGGAGGCTTAGCCTCCCTTTTTTTTTATTAATACGCTGAAAGCGGATTTGAAATCATTTGTGCTCCAGGATTATTCATCGGCATCTGCGCCCCTTGATTGGGGATCATCATTTGCTGATTCATCATGGGCATTTGATACTGAGGCCCCATACCATAGAGAGACATCATCGGATCCATCCCGCCAAGGTTTGAAAAGTCACTTTGATCACTGAAGTCACCCGAGAAGTAAGCGCCACTGTAAATACCTAGCGGATCAGACTCAACGGCCGTTTGCTCTTCTCTGGCCGCAATAGCTCTCTGCGCCTGTGAATAGTAACCATCAAGAGCAGTCAGCCTAGTGTTTGTCGATTTAATGGCATTTAGTTGTCTCTCTCTAAGTCTAAGGTATCTTTGCTGACGCGAAGCCTGACCTCTGACAAAGTAATTACAACGTGAAGGGTTCTTCACCGTACCGTACCAAGTGCGACCACAATATCTTTGATAGTTTTCATACTCACTCTTTTGGTACTTTTGAAAATCAGTGCTAAGCCTTGCCACTTGCGAGTTCATTCTTCGCTGGGCAGCACGTACGGGAGACGCGTTACCTTCTTTGGCCAGATAGATGTCGTCCCAATCCTTCATCACTGTTTCTTTAAAGTATTCAATTTTCTTTTTGATTTGCTCATCAGCATCTTGAATAGTGAGGGCCTTACCGCGTCTACTGTCATTGCGTCCTTCATAAACCCTTCCGCCATACTCACTCTTAAGCCTAAAGCCTTCAATTTTCTCGGCTTCGTTTTGAAGATTATATTCTTTTAGACCATTGTAAACGTTACCAAGTCTCGACTCTTTGTTGTGGTCTTTATTAAATGCTCCCACAAGCTCATTGAGATTTTTAATTTCTTCGTCAATCTCATCTATCTTGTCATCATTTGTTTCCATCTCTCTTCTTTGAATAAGCTCATTGAGCTTTCTCATACTAGGAGTGTAGACAATGTCATTTAACTCTGAGAGGAGGTTTCCATATTCCCTACCAAGGGCCTTAGCCTGTCTTTCACTCACACCGACACTACGACCATCGGCCATATCCTCTCTTGAGGGCTTAAAGAGATCTTCAATCTCACTAAGGCGCTCATAGATTTCACTCGCTCTATCACTAGCTGCTTTTCCAAGCGCCGACTCAAGTGTTGATCTCAATTCATGAGCATTCCCAAGAGAATTAAGGGCAGCTCTAATGGCATCGTAATTGCCGCTACTACAAATATTAATCAAGCGCGCACGCTCGGCCTCTTGACTTGAGTAGAGAACGCCTCCCTCTTCATCAATATCTTCAACTCTCAGACAGCTATCGCCCAAGACTTCGGCATCTCTGAGCTTATAGGCCGGTCCATACTCTCTACCTAGAAACTTTGGTGAACCAAAGTAAACACTTAGGGGCTTAGTTTCATCAAAGTAGTCGAGATCAATGGGTGCCGAAACTGTTGTTCCATAATTTCTTTCTTTATATTCTGGACGCTGGATTTCTAGACCATTTGGTCCATTAACTAGAATTCCCTCGCGCTTTAAGCAATCTTCGTAGCGCTCATAAGTACTCATTCTAGAAAAGCTTGATGGAATCTCCCAATTCTTCTGCGAATAGTATTCTTCAAAATTAAAATCATTCACGACTGAGACGCCAACATTTCCATTTGAAGGGTTTTGAATCACTTCAAACTTAAACTCACTACAGGCTTTAATGTACTCTGGAATTGAAAGAGTTATCTTCTTTTGTCCATCAGCGTGGTTGAATCCTGACACTGCAATACCTTCCCCACTTTCAGTGAGCATTTGCAGCGCCTTGAGTGGAAACTTATTGCCATCACTACAAGAGCGAGTCTCCGTTTGCGTCGAGGTCACGACAGGTGTTGCCCTACTCTGAACGACTACTGGTCTAGAGGCAGCCGAATCTCGCCCTGGCGATTGATTCACCCCTCGACTCACGATCACGGCCTGCACACTCGGAGTGACACTTGCCACCAACGAAACGGTAAGCCATGAGGCCAGAGTAATTCTTTTACTTCGAGAACACTTCTTCATAGGTTTCCCCAATATTTCGTCCAGACACATCTGTGCCTATTCACACTCTACTGTCTATTATCGACTAAACTCGTTTGAGACTTGAGGACTTATTCAGGGACACCCCCTAAGGGGCTGATTTTACGTAACAACGTAGGGGTCGATATCTACTTTGTAATCAATTTTTGGCAATTTTTGCGCGACAAATCGCTCTAGCGAGAGGCAGGTATTATGAATTTGATTAATATTGGGCGACTTCAACAGTAGCGTCCAGTTAAAGCGGTTCACCCGCTTTTCCACCAACGCAGGTCTAGGTCCGAGGACCTGAACTTCTTTAAAGTGTTCTGAAACTAGACCGTGAGCAAACTCGGCAATAACGTCAGCGGCAGTAGAGATTTCACTTTGAGATTTTGATGAAAGATAGATCGCCGCCAATCGATTAAAAGGAGGTGAAGAACATATTTCGCGGTAATGAATTTCACTTTGATAGAAACCATCAAAAGAATGTACCTTCACCAGTTCATAGATATCTGACTCGGGATTTAAACTTTGAATCACGACTTCTGAATTTGGCCCAAATCGGCCAGAGCGACCGGTGATCTGAGTGAGCAATTGATAGACGCGCTCATTGGCCCTAAAGTCCGGAAAATTTAACTGAGAATCAGTTCCAAGAATCACAACTAAATTTACCTTCTTAAAGTTGTGACCTTTCGAGAGCATTTGCGTGCCTACCAAGATATCTGTTTCATGATTATGGAAGCGATCAAGCGTCTCTTTTAACTTAGTGAAAGTTTTAATCTCATCACGATCAAAGCGATCGATTCTTGCGCTTGGCATCTCGCTTCGCAAAATCTCTTCAATTCTCTCTGTTCCATACCCCTTAGGGAGTAATTGCATATTTTGGCATTCGGGACAGGATTCGGGTGCATGACCTTTATAACCACAGATATGACAAAGCACTTCAGCTCTGTTTTTAAAGTAGCGCAAATTGGAAGAGCAATTGGGGCATTCAAAGCGGTGGCCACAGGAGCGACACTGGAGATAATTGGAAAAGCCAAGGCGATTAACAAAGACGAGTACCTGCTCGCCCATAGCAATTCGCTCTTTTATCTTACCAATGGCCTCATCTGTAATTGGGTAGCGACTAGGCTCAACTCCAGCCCTTTCATCTATAAGAGTGACTTCGGGCAGTGAGCCACTGCCCGCGCGCTGTGGAAGTTGATGGTACGTTCCTGAATTCTGATGAGAATAATAGCTCTCAAGCATTGGGGTAGCACTGCCCAGAATAACTGGAATGTTTTCTAGCTGCGCTCTTTTGATCGCAATATCTCTGGCATTATAAGGGCAACGATCATCTTGCTTAAATGATTGATCGTGCTCTTCGTCGACCACAATAATTCCTAAATTCTTAAGTGGTAGAAAAATGCTGCTTCTCACACCAATCACAAGCGATGGCGTTTGCGTTTTATTGAGATGACTCCAAAGATTAAATTTATCCGAAGCCGATACTTCAGAGTGATAAGTAAAAATCGGCGCACTCACATGCTCTCTAAAAGTTTCTAAGAATTGTGGGGTAAGGTTAATCTCTGGCAAAAGAAAGAGGGCCGAGCGCCCCCTTGCAAGGGTCTCTTTAATAAACTTTAGATAAATCCCCGTTTTCCCACTTCCAGTCACTCCGTGAATAAGATGCCTTAATTGTCCCTTTGCAACCTGGTCTTCAATTTCTCGAATGACCTGTTTTTGATCATCATTAAACTCAAAGGCCAATTCTTTTCCCAAGCCTTCTAAAACTTCCAGGGTGCGAGGACGCTTTAAGATTTTAGGAATCGCGTCCCAAACAAGCTGCCCAAGGGGGTAATGATAATATCCGGCCATCCAGCGCCACAGATCAATCTGATTGGGTGTGGCCATCATTTCCGTGGCAAGTTCACCGGCTTGATGAATTTTAAACTTTGGGTCCACTGGCGCTGGGGCCAACCCTAAGAATAGCCCGTTTGCCGTTTTTTTTCGAAAGGGCAACTGATAGATACGACCGAGCTCGTAAGTCACTTCTGGACTTAGCTCATAAGTAAGTACTCCATCGCTAAAGGGAGTCTTAACAGCGAAGTTTCCAAATTGCTGGGTCATTAATAAAGAAACATTGCAGGAGGCATCGCTTCTCCCACCTGTGCGCTTTTAATCTTATCTTTGTGTTCGCTCAGCTTTTTTGAGTAGTACTCAGGTGAAGAGAAGTTTTTATAGTCCGTGATTTGAACTCTAAAGAGTCTTCCATCTCTTTGCTTGAGCATAAAGATTTTTGGTAGCGAGTGAACTCCATTAAAGAGAACATAGTTATCGGCATTCACACTTACCGACGCTCCGGGGATATCAAAGTTAAGACTTCTAAGCCGATGCTCATGATTAGAAAAATAGGCGAGAAAATTTTTAAACTCTACCTTCCACTGAAATCCATCCCCACGCTTTACCAGTCCAACCTCATCTCCACTCATGTACATTTGTGACGAAAGGAGTTCCGCCACTCGTTTTTGCTCGTCTTCATTTTTAGGCTTTAAGGGATTTTCAAGCTTTTCGGCCAGTGATGGATCACTTCCCACTGCACTTAGATATCTCTTATAGCGATCATAGAGCTCTTTCTTTTCGCGGTTGATGATCTCTGAGTTGCGCTTGAATTCTGGACAGTACTTCTTTAAAAAGTCCGCCATTTCCTCACTGCGGTTGAGGGCATACATGCTGAGAATAGAGTAGAACAGCTGGCGCTCTACATAGCCCTCATCATTGAGTTTTCCACGCAGAGAAGTACTGGCATAAGCACCCGAGACATTTGAGTCGGTGTGATTAGAAGAGTTGTAGTCAAGCTGAAGAAGCTTAAAACCTTTATCGTTTGAATCGAAAATAAAGCGCAAGTAGCGTGGCCCCATGAGATTGCGCTCGATGACTGCTTCAGTGGCTTCACTTCCAAGCAGTGAATTCACCACGGGGGTCGACTCCATAAATTTCTTATTCTCAACTTCTGTAATTACCAAATCGATGAGCGCAATATTGCCATCGAGATCTTGGTTACTTCCGTTTCTAAAGAGCCCCTCAGCAGTAGGGATAGCCCCTATAGAAACTTGAGTGAAGGTCGCAAGAATTGCTAGTACTATGATTTTCAGAGTTTTATTCATAACCCTTTTGCCTTTTCCAAAATTATTTTCTTCATCATCTCGGCCGTAGCCGGATTTCTCAATGCGAACTCAACCGTGGCACCGAGATATCCCTCAATATTTCCAGTATCAAATCTATCGCCTTCAAAGGTATGGGCCAGCACTTTTTCTTTTGCCGCCAGCAGCTTAATGGCATCAGTGAGTTGATATTCTCCTCCCACGCCTCGTGGGATCTCTGCCAGGCAGTCCCAAATCCCTTTTGAGAGAATATAGCGCCCAGGGGTGGCCAAAGTCGTGGGCGCCAGCTCGGGCTTAGGCTTTTCCACCATGTCGGTCATCACGATAGTCTTTTCGTCACTCGCAATGGGATTGCCCGCGACTATTCCGTAGCGATACGTCTCTTCGCGTGCCACATTCATCACGCCAATTGCCGAGTGGGCACCATGCCTTTCACAGGCAGCGGCGAGCTGAGCGGTCACTGGCTTTTTTGAGAGCACCAGGTCATCGCCAAGTATAACGGCAAAGTTATCACTGCCAACCAGCGGTCTGGCGCAATTGATGGCGTGACCGAGTCCAAGCTGTTCTTTTTGTCTCACAGTGACGACTTCGATCTTTGTGCCAATATCCTTAATTAGGTTGAGTTCTTGAGTCTTTCCATTGCGGGCCAAAAACTCTTCTAATTCCAGGTTACGGTCGAAATAATTTTCAATCGCTGTTTTGCCCGATGACGTGACAAATATGACTTGCTTAATACCCGACAAAACTGCTTCTTCCACGGCGTAGTCGATCATTGGACGATTCACCAGTGGGATCATTTCTTTGGGAATTTCTTTGGTTGCCGGTAAAAAGCGTGTTCCTTTTCCAGCAACGGGGATGACGGCCGTTTCAATCTTCATTATACTTCCAAGATAGCTACTTTTTTATTATCAAAAGGATTTGGTGATAATGGTTCCATTTAATTCTCCCTATTATGCCTCAATATCACTCAAAATAAAGCTCGCACTTGGCCTAACTTTGTTTGGCGCAGCTCTTATTTGCAACCCTGTGCATTCAAAAGCGCTCTCCTTTGAGACCACTCGTCTTAAATCCACTGGCGGAGCCGGTGTAGCAAGTGCTCTTGTCAATGAAGCCACAGTGTTGAATCCTGCGCCGATGGCCTTTTTTAAAGTCTCATCGATCTATCTGCAAAAGGGTTCGGCCGACGTCACTCAAACCGCCCCCGGAGAGACTTTCTCTGGTGAGCAACCTGATGATCTAGCCGTGATCGCCACTGACACCAAGGGAGACGTAAGCGGGAGTCTTGGCTATCTCAAAACGAGCTCTGGTTATTCTAAGCGCAATCAATTTGTCGCCGCTATTGCCAAGGCTGCTGGAAAGTCGAGCTCAATTGGTTTTAGTACTAAATTCACCAAAGATGAACTCTCTGATGATGGTGTAAACATCACTAAGGAAAGTCGCAAGCAATTTAATATGGGTATTGCCCACGCGCTCTCTCCTTCTTTCACTCTTGGGCTCGTGGCCATTGACCCCCTTGGTGAGGTTGAACAGGAGCGACGCACTCTCATTGGTGCTCAGTACGTCTTTAGAGATATGGTCTCTGTGATGGCCGACTTGGGTGCTGATCAAAATAACAATCTTAGCGACACACTTCTCTACCGCGCGGCCCTCCAGCTCAAAGTCTACAATGACTTCTTCTTGCGTGTGGGAACCTTTAACGATAAAGGTCTAGGCGAAAAAGGTAATGGCGTTGGTTTAGGTTGGGTTGGACCCAAGCTCGTCTTCGAGGCTGCCCTCAAGAACACAACGATTAATGAAGACCTCGTCAAGCAGCGCGCCGGTCAAGAAATTAAAGAGACCTCGTTTGCCCTTTCTTACCATTGGTAGGTTGTGAGCGGAAAAAAAAAGGACGATGAGTCTAAACCCGTTCGCTCTGATGCCGTTGTCGAAGCTTATCGCAAGCGACTGACCGTACTGCGTAAGGCGCAAGAGTTTTCGCGCGCTGACGACATCCCAAAAGCCGTCCAGCAATACAATCTCTACCTCAATTCCTTGGCGAGATTTTTTGACGTCAAAGAGGAAGAGCTAAACCCTAATCTTTTTAATCAAGACCGAGATATTACTGAGCTACTTCTCATTTCTCAGGTGTATTGGGACTTGGCCAAGGCCTATGATCGCAGCCCCAAGCTTGCTCTTGAATCCGTTCGCTGTCTCAATCAATTTGCCAAATTCACCCAGGGATTTAAGTACCAGTATGTGAATGCTCAAATGCTTAAAAAATATATTCGAGGGCGCCTGCCTCACAATATAAAAGCCTTTGAGTCGACTTATGAAAAAATTCGCGTTGAAGGCAAGGGCTGTTATGTTGCAAGCTGCCTCTATGGAGCAGATGACTTTAAGACCATGAGGCTAAGAAATTATAGAGATCATGTTTTGCAGCACCACCGTGCTGGACGCGCCTTTATCTCGCTTTATGAGCGCTACTCGCCTTTACTTGTTGATCTCGCGCTTAATAATCCCTTCATGAATTTCAGTTTAAAAATATTTCTTGCTCCTCTGATCGCGCTTTTAGTGCGTTTATTAGGTTCTCGCTATGACCGGTCTTAAAGCGCTCATTCTCAGGGAGTGGTTGCGCTTTTTTGCTGGCTCCGTCTTTGTCTTATTCCTGATTCTCACGATTGCAAACCTCATTAGTGGCTTTCTGCGCGGAAACGTCTCTACTAGTGAAGTTTTGATCAACTATCTCATTGAGCTGCCGAGCAACTTTAATAAGATTTTCCCCATTAGTTGTCTCATTGCCTCGATCTTTTCAGTGAATAAGCTTAAAAATAGAAATGAGTTGGTCGCCATTTTTGCCAGCGGCTTTTCGACCAGAAACTTTCTCACCCTCATCGCCTTGGTCTCGAGTGTGGTGGGAGTAGTTCAATTTGGTATTGCTGGCTACGTCGATCCCTTTGTGCGCAAGTATAAGAGTGTGCTGCTTGAAGACAGCGCCAATAAATTTAAAAATCTAAGCTCCAAGGGTCTAAAGGCGGCCACGATTGGAAGTGGAAAGATATGGTTTAAAAGCGAGGGCTACTTCTTTAGCTTCAATGCTTTTGATAAAGCAAATAACTCCCTTAAAAATGTTGATATCTACCTGTTTGATCAAAATTATAAAATCATCGAAAAAATTAAAGCGCGCGAATTAACCTATACTGGCGATGGCCAATGGGTACTCTACGATGGCCAGTTCACTAACTCGCTTGAAAGTGAAGGCTTTCCCGATGTGGTTAAGTTTGAGTCGCGCAATTTCACTCTTGAAGAGAGCCCAGACGACTTTCGTCAGATTGAATCAGACATCACCACACTGGGTGTCGGTTCGCTATGGAATTATGTCCAGCGCATTGGCAAGGCAGGTCTTTCAACGAGCGAGTACATGGTTATGCTCTTAGACAAATTCTCTTCCTCACTGATCTGCCTCGTCTTTGGGCTGATGGCCGCGATCGGTATTTTCAACCCCAATCGACGCCAAAACACACTGGGGAAGAACCTCGCTTTTATCTTTGTTTTTACTCTACTTTATTGGTTGATCTATACATACTTGATTGAACTTGGGAGCACCGCAAAGATAAATCCGTGGCTCGCTTGCTTTCTCGTTCCCCTCATTTTTGGGATCTTCATCAGCGTCGTTTTCTACCAAAATCGCAAGCTCACATAGCTCGTTGGTCCTTTACATCGCCCCGCGTCCATGATAGCTCTTGGCTATGGAAAACTATACACTTGAAGGCGAATTACTGCCGATTTTCACCTATCCCGCCCCGGTCCTAAAGAAGGTTGCTGAGCCCGTGACCCACTTTGATGACGAACTCAAAGTGCTTATCCGCAATATGCTCTACACCATGTATAAGGCACCCGGAATTGGTCTGGCCGCTCCACAAGTTGGCATTAGTAAGCGCATCTTTGTCATTGATATCGACTTTGACCGCGAGGAAGTCACCCTTGCTGATGGGAGCACCGACTATCGCCTCTCCAATTTTAACCCTCGCGTTTTTATTAACCCTGTTTTTAAAAATAAAAAGGGCGAGCAAATTTGTGAGGAAGGCTGTTTAAGCGTTCCCGGTGTTTATGTAGATGTAAAGCGCGCCCTCGAACTCGATGTTGAGTATCTCGATGTAAATGGCAACAAGCACACGCTTTCGGCCAATGAGCTGCTGGCCGTTTGCCTGCAGCACGAGAACGATCACCTCGATGGAATCGTCTTCTTCGATCGCATCAGCTTACTTAAAAAGCAGTTGCTCACCAAAAAGTATCTCAAGTCAAAGAAGAGGATGTAATTTGCGCAAGATAAAAGTTGTCTATTTTGGGACTCCAGATTTCTCAGTTCCAAGCCTTGAAATGCTCCACAACCACCCGCAAGTTGAACTTGTGGGCATAGTCTCGATGCCTGATCGCCCCGCAGGAAGAGGCCAAAAGCTCCAATCTCCCCCAGTTGCAGAATTTGCCAAGCTTCATTCACTGCCGCTAATACAAACTGAAAATATAAATAATGAGCCGGAGTGGATCGCCCAAATGGAAACAATAAAAGCGGACGCTTTTGTTGTACTCGCCTTTGCACAATTTTTAGGAGGTAAGCTTCTCGGCCTTCCCAAGCTTGGTTGCTTTAATATTCACACATCACTACTACCTAAGTATCGCGGGGCTGCTCCCATCCAACATGCTCTACTAAACGGCGATCCCTCAACCGGTGTCTCTATCCAGCGCATGGTAAAGAAAATGGACGCTGGCAATATTGTCGCCGAAATGCCGCTTGAAATTGGTGAGTTTGAAAATGGAGGCCAACTCTATACGCGCCTGAAATATGCTAGTGCCCTCACCCTCAATAACTTTCTGTCGGTTTTAATCGATGGGAAAGTGAGTGAGCGCGAACAAGATGAAGCTCAGGTCTCCTTTGCCCCACCTCTTAAAAAAGAGGATGGTCATCTCAATTTTCACGAACAAACTGCGCTTCAAATTGAGCGTCGCGTTCGCGCACTTGCGCCCTGGCCGGGCACATTTTTATTCTTTAACAATAAACGTCTCAAAGTTCTTGAAGTTGAGCTTGCCGACGATAAGCTGAGTCCTGCGCAGGTTGATACATCCAGGGCCTATCTCATCGTCGGGACGAAGCAAGGTTCTCTACGTCTGCGTTATATTCAACCAGAGGGCAAGCGCCCCTGTGATGACAGACAATTCATCAATGGGTTAAAAAGTCAGAATATCAGCGAATACCACCTTTCGTAGTCATGGCTTTTTTTGGGGAAAAATATGATTACCGTAGCACCAAGTTTACTCGCCTGTAATTTTCTTAGGCTTGAAGATGAAATCAATGCCTTGAATCCAATTGAGAATCTTTGGCTTCACCTTGACGTGATGGACGGACACTTCGTACCCAACCTCACTTTCGGCACGCCAATTATTAAGCAAATTGCAAAGATTTCTAAGGTTAAGCTCGATGCTCACTTTATGGTGACCAATGCTGAGTTCTACCTCGATTTTTGGAAGGACATTCCCCTCCACAACTTCACCTTTCACCTTGAAGCTTGTGATAATCCACTCGCTTTCATTCGCGAGATTAAAAAGCATTTTCCTTGTGCAGGTATGAGTATCAAGCCAGGCACGGATATTGAGTCCGTTGATCACGCGCTCTTGCGTGAACTTGATCTGCTCTTGGTGATGAGTGTGGAGCCCGGCTTTGGCGGACAATCCTTCATTGAAGCCACTTATGACAAATTAAATAAAATCAGCACTCTCAAAAAGCAGTTGGGTCTCAACTTTATAGTCCAAGTCGACGGTGGAGTGAGTGATCAAAATGCTAAAAAGCTTTATGAGCATGGTGCAAATAACCTTGTTGCTGGCTCTTACGTTTTTAAAGAAGGGCCCAGTCAATATCAACCACGTATTGAACGTTTAAGAGATTTTTTATGACACATCAGAGATTTGAAATTACTGGCAAAAACCTCACCATTGAGGATGTTGCCTATATTGCGCGAGCAAAGAAAGGAGAGGTCACTCTTCGCATTGCCGACTCTTCAAAAGAGCTCATGCAAAAAAGCCGCGACTACGTTTTAAAAATTGTCGAAAAAGGTGACCCTGTTTACGGCATCAACACTGGCTTTGGCGCGCTCGCGAGTCGTCACATTTCTAAAGACCGCCTCGCCGATCTACAAGTCAACCTCATTCGCTCGCACTGCACGGGTGTCGGCAAACCTTTTGCTAGAGATGTCACTCGCGCCATTATGCTCATTCGCGCCAACTGTCTTGCAAGCGGACACTCCGGCGTAAACCCTGAGGCCGTTTCACTCCTAATCGATTTCATTAATCACGATATTCTTCCCGTCATTCCAGAAAAGGGTTCAGTCGGCGCCAGTGGCGACCTCGCCCCGCTCTCTCACATCGCTCACTGTCTCATTGGAGAAGGTGAAGTTATCTTTGACGGCAAGCATGTTAATTCATCTTTTGCCATCGACTTTATTGGTAAAAAGCCCATAAAGCTGGGACCAAAGGATGGCCTGGCCCTCATTAATGGGACTGCTGTGATGAATGCCTTGGGCGCGCTTGCCGCGAGTGATGCCCACAAGGTGTTGCGACTTGCCGACATTGCTGCCGCTCTCACTCTCGATGGAGTCAAGGGCAGTATTAAAGCTTACCACCCAAGTATCACTGCTCTTAAGCCGCACCCTGGTCAAATTGATGTGTGTGCCAACCTCAATTCCCTACTGGCCGATTCTGAGATTCTTAGCAGTCACGAAAACTGTGGCAAAGTTCAAGACCCCTACTCGCTTCGCTGTGTGCCTCAAGTACACGGAGCTTGCAGACAAACACTGAAACACTCTCAAGAAGTTCTCTCAACCGAGCTCAATAGCGTGACTGATAACCCACTGGTCTTTCCCGATGAAGACCTTGTGGTCTCAGGTGGAAATTTTCATGGCGAGGCCCTCGCACTAGTGATG
Source organism: Bacteriovoracaceae bacterium (assembly GCA_048264885.1). Classification (GTDB taxonomy): domain Bacteria; phylum Bdellovibrionota; class Bacteriovoracia; order Bacteriovoracales; family Bacteriovoracaceae; genus JBLWXV01. The sequence goes on along the minus strand of JBLXCO010000004.1, from coordinate 380,363 downwards.
GATTATCTTGCTATGGGTATTTCTGAAATCGCTAATATCAGCGAGCGTCGTATTGAAAAGATGATGAACCCTACTTTTTCTGAACTTCCCGCTTTCCTCACTAGTGATAGTGGACTTAATAGCGGCTTGATGATTGCTCACGTAACCGCCGCGGCTCTCGTTTCTGAAAATAAAGTTCTCTGTCACCCGGCCAGTGTGGATAGCGTACCCACATCTACCGACAAAGAAGATCACGTTTCAATGGGCGTTACTTCTGGACGCAAGCTCCTTGAAGTGATTGAGAACGTGAAGAATGTGCTCGCCATTGAATTTCTGTGCAACACCCAAGCGCTCGACTTTCAACGCCCGCTTAAAACTTCACCTGCGCTAGAAGGTGTCTACACTTTAATTAGAAAGCACGTTCCTCACATCACCGAGGATCGCTTCTTTCATAAGGACATTAAAAATATCTACAACCTCATTTGCCGCGACGAAATTCTTGCGAGCGTCGAAAAAACTCTTGGAGGTCTTAAATGACAGTACAAATCCCACTCCCGCCCACGGGCAATACTCTGACTTGTAAAGGCTGGCACCAAGAGGCTGCTCTTCGTTGCTTGCTCAATAACCTTCATCCCGACGTTGCTGAAGATCGCGACAACCTTATCGTCTACGGCGGCAATGGCCAGGCGGCGAGAAATCACGAGGCGCTCTTTAACATTATCGACGCTCTTAAAAATCTAGAAAACGACGAAACGCTCCTCATTCAAAGTGGCAAGCCCGTCGCAGTCTTCCCCTCCCACGAAAATGGTCCGCGCGTACTTATCGCCAACTCAAACCTGGTGCCTCACTGGGCCACTTGGGACCACTTCAATAAGCTCAAAGCCGAGGGTCTGATGATGTATGGTCAGATGACCGCGGGCTCTTGGATCTACATTGGTTCTCAAGGAATCCTGCAAGGTACTTATGAAACTTTTATGGCCGCAGCCGCGAAGCACTACGGTGAAGGAAAAGATCTCAAAGGTAGAGTTGTGCTCACGGCCGGTATCGGTGGCATGGGTGGGGCGCAACCCCTTGCTGTAAAGATGGCCGGTGGTGTTTTTATCGGCTGTGACACTTGCAAGTGGAGAATTGAAAAGCGTTTAAAGACTAAGTACGTAGATATTCTTGCGAACTCTTACGAAGAAGCTCTCTCGCTTGCAAAGAAGGCTAAGGCAGAGGGCATCGCCACTTCTATTGCTGTCGTTGGAAATGCTGCTGACTTTTTTAACTTCGTTCTCAACTCCGATCTTCTTCCCGATCTCGTGACCGACCAGACCTCTGCCCATGATCCGCTCAATGGTTATATTCCTAATGGGTACACTGAAGAGCAAGCAGATAAGCTACGTGCGGAAGATCCCAAAAAATATACTGAGCTTAGCTATCAAACCATGGGTGTCCATGTGCAGGCGATGCTGGCTTTTATGAAGAAGGGTTCATTCGTTTTTGATTACGGAAACAATCTCAGAGAAGGCGCAAAGATTTCTGGCGTGGCCAATGCCTTTGACTTCCCTGGCTTTGTTCCCGCTTACATTCGCCCCCTATTTTGTCAGGGCTATGGCCCCTTTAGATGGGTAGCACTTTCTGGCAACCCTGAAGATATTAGAACCACCGACGAAGAGCTTAAAAAACTTTTCCCTGAAGACAAAAAACTACACAACTGGCTTGAGAAAGCTTCAAGCATGATTGAGTTCCAAGGACTTCCTTCACGCATTTGTTGGCTTAAATATGGAGAGCGTGAGAAGGCTGGTCTTCTCTTTAACAAGCTCGTTCGCGAAGGCAAAGTCAGCGCGCCCATTGTGATTGGTCGCGATCATCTTGACTGCGGCTCAGTTGCTTCTCCCAATCGTGAAACCGAAGGCATGAGAGATGGCACCGACGCCGTAAGCGATTGGGCCCTTCTAAACCTCATGCTCAACACGACCAACGGTGCAAGCTGGACAAGCTTTCATCACGGTGGCGGAGTTGGGATGGGTTACTCTCAGCACTCGGGCATGGTCATTTGTTGCGATGGAACCGAGGCGATGGACGCTCGAATTAAGCGCACTCTCAATGTCGATCCAGGCATGGGGGTTGTCCGCCACGCCGACGCAGGTTACCCAGAAGCCTTGGCCATGACTTCGCAAACCAATATTAAATTTCCCTCATTAAAGTAATGAAAGTTTATCGGCACCTCACTCAGATTTTGACCTTAGAGAGTGCCCATCAAAAAGATGGGCGCAACCTTATTCCTAGTGATCTCTCACTCATCAATGATGGGGCGATCGTCTTTGATGAAGATATGATTCATTGGGTGGGGCGCGATGATGAGCTGCCTGAAGACTTAAAAAAGCTCCCAAGCGTAGACCTCTCCGGACACGTTCTCACCCCTGAGCTCGTCGACTCTCACACCCACTTGGTTTTTGGCGGCGACCGCGCTTTTGAGTATAGCCTTAGACTTGATGGCGCTGATTACCAAGCAATTGCCCAGAGCGGAGGGGGAATTCTCTCTACGATGAAGGCAACAATTGAAAGCTCTGAAGAAGAGCTTTTTCTTAAGGGCCGCGAGCGTGTTGAGCGCCTTCATAGCTACGGCATTGGAACCATCGAAATTAAAAGTGGCTACGGTCTCACGCTCGAGAGTGAACGCAAACTCACTCGAGTCATTGATCGCCTTAAAAAGCTCTACGCTCCTAAGGTTCAAATTTTTAGAACTTATATGGCTGCCCATGCTGTTCCCAAAAATTATTCCAGCTCTCGTCAATACTTAGACGAAGTGGTCTTGCCGCTACTGAGCGAGTTTGCCGAGCAAGAACTTATCGACGCCTGTGATATCTTTCACGAAGTCGGCTACTTTAGTTTAGATGATGTTAAAGTCCTCTTTAAGAAGTGCCAGGAACTAGGTGTGGCAAGAAAAATCCATGCCGATGAATTTGGAGATAACTCCGGGGCATCAGTGGCCGCAGAGTTTGGCGCTCTTAGTGCCGACCATCTACTTGGAAGTGGCGAGCAAGGAATTAAAGATCTCGCTGCTTCAAATACTGTGGCCACTCTTCTACCAGGCACCGGATTTTTCCTTGGGAAATCTCAGGCGCGTGCCCGTGATCTCTTGAACGCTGGCGCCAAGCTCGCCCTGGCCTCGGACTACAACCCTGGCTCTTGCCACTGCGACAATCTGCTTTTGATCGCCTCAATCAGCGCCAAGACCTTGGGACTTAACAGTGCAGAACTCTGGTGCGCCCTTACTCATAATTCTGCTCACGCCCTCGGACTGACCTCTCAGGGAGTTTTAAGCCCTGGGATGAAACCGCGCTTTTCACTCTTTAAGTGCCCTAGTCTCTCCCACATTACTTATAATTGGGGACGCAATTTCGCGACCTTACTGCCTTAAAGTTTTTGCTCTCATTACCCGATAAGATCGCTATGAGATATCAAGTGATCCTCTTAGGCATCGCACTCACCCTTGCTTCGTGTGGGCAGCAAAACTTTAATAGCAAGCTCTCCGACTCGCGGGCGAGTTCCAGTGCTGCACAAACTAATGCCACGGCTTGTCCCTGCACCAATCACCTCAACCCCGTGTGCGGCGCAAACGGAGTTTCTTATACCAATTCCTGCTTTGCCAATTGCGCCGGCGTCAACTTTGTAATGGGCGCTTGCGTGACTAACGACTGTTCTAAGTCGGGCATCGTTTGCGGTCGACCAAATCAAGATTGCGAAGTGGGCGAATACTGTCCAAGTGCAGACGATCGTGCTCCCAAAGAATATGAAAATGATTGCGTTCGCATCGAGCAAAATGCGACCTTTCTCCACCAGGGTGCTTGCACTGAAAATGATGTTTAGTTCTTGGCCAGCAGAGAGCGTAGACTGCTGAGATTTTCTTCGGATGTAAAATCCCGCTCTCCTTTTGAGATATCTACTACTTTACCTTTGTAATAAATAACAGAGACGGGGATGGCCGAGATCATAAAGGCGTCGAGTATTTTGTTATTCTCATCGGCGACATTTTCAAAGTTCAGCTTATACTCATTGACGGTCTTTTTAATATTCTTACTTTGCTCTTCGTAGTCTGTATTAATCCCAATAACTTTTAATTCTGAGTCTTTAAATTTATCGCCAAGAGCAACAAGCGAAGGGAATTCTTGCAGGCATGGCTTGCACCAACTGGCCCAGAAATTAACGATAACGATGGGGGCCTCAATTTGCGTAAACTTAATTTTCTTATTTTCAGTTGTTGTGACTTCAAGGGTTTGGAAGATGGTTTCATAGTGTTTGCGTTCGGCCGCAGAGACTTCAGTCTGCGTCGCAATAGTTTCGTTGCCATTGAAGAGAATCTGGCCAAAGAGATAGCCAGAGAGGACAACAACAAACGCAAAAAGTGGAAAGTATTTCTTCAATTTCACTCGAACTTGGCTCCTTCCAAGGCTTAAGTATAATGGAATCAACTGGATTCTTACAGGGTGAAGGAAATGCCAACAGCCCCCGAGCAAGATGCTCAACTATCTAACGTCCTCGACTCTAGAGGTCAATCATTTATAGAGTTTATCTTCTTGCTGACAACCCTCGTCATCATTGGTTTTGTCATGTTGCGCGGATTCAATTCCGGTATCGCCATCTACTGGCAGGGAATTGTCCAACAGGTCGTTGACCAGAACCCTCCCGCCTCAATAGAATTGAGATAAAAATCATCAAGGAAGACTCATGAGCTACGTTATCTCTATCGACCAGGGCACCACTGGTTCGACCGCTGTATTACTCGATGCAAAATCACTCAAGTTCATCGACAAAGAAAATCAAGAGTTTCCGCAAATCTACCCACGCCCAGGTTGGGTTGAGCATAACCTCGATGATATTTGGAATTCGGTGAGAAAAACCATCGAGGTCATTCTTGCACGCCATAAAATTAAGGCCAGTGAAATAGTCGCCATTGGAATCACCAATCAGCGTGAGACGACCTGTGCCTTTAGAAGAGATGGCACTCCCCTGGCCAATGCCATTGTCTGGCAAGACCGTAGAACTCAAGATCGCTGCCGGCAAGTTCGAGAAAAAGGTGATGGCGAGTGGATTAGAAAGCTCACCGGGCTGCCGGTCGATCCCTATTTCTCTGGCACCAAAATGCAGTGGCTCTTAGAAAATAATGAGAGCATCAAGCTTGCTGCTGATCACGATGATCTGCTCTTTGGAACCATCGATACTTATCTGCTCTATAAGCTCAGTGGTGGACAAAGTTTTAAGACAGAAGCGAGTAACGCCTCACGAACACTGCTCATGGATCTTTCAACAGGATCATGGTCGAATAAGTTGTGTGAATATTTTGCTGTTCCTAAAAAATCTCTGCCAGAAATTTGCCCTAGCTTTCACTCCTTTGGCACAACGAAAGGGCTCTCCTTTTTACCAGATGGCATTGCTATCTCTGGCATCTTAGGCGATCAGCAGGCCGCTCTTTTTGGGCAGGCTGGCCACGCTAAAGGAAGTATGAAGTGCACCTACGGCACTGGCGCCTTTATGCTTTTAAACACTGGAAATGAAATTGTTGAATCGAGCAATGGTCTACTCACGACAGTGGCCTATCGCCATGACGATAAGTTGATCTATGCCCTTGAGGGAAGTTGTTATATTGCCGGCGCAGCCGTGCAATGGCTTAGAGATAATCTCAACTTCATTCAAAAGAGTCCCGATGTCGAAGAGTTGGCCAGACGAGCTGATCGCCTAGATGAGATGGAAAATATTCTCTTTCTGCCCTTTTTCACCGGCATCGGTTCGCCTTATTGGGTGAGTGAGGCCCGAGGCGCTCTCATCGGTCTCACTCGCGATACCGGCCGCCATCATGTGGCGCGCGCTTGCCTAGAAGGGATGGCGCTTTCGATAAATGATCTCGTTGTTGCCATGTGTGGTGACACGAAGCTTCCCATCAAGTCTCTGAATGTTGATGGCGGTGCAGTGGCCAATGATTTTCTCATGGAAATCCAGGCCACCATTAGCGAGCTTGAAATCGTAAGACCCCAAATTATTGAGACGACGGCCTATGGCGCTGGCCTAGCTGCATTAATTGGTCGTGGCGAAATTTCTCTTAGTGATATTGATAAATTATGGAAGCAAGATAGAGTTTTTTATCCCAATCAAAATTCCTCTGACTACTACCAGCTCAAGCGCAAGCAGTGGAGTGCGGCCATTAAGCGTTTATATCTGTAGGAAACTTTCTGAGAGGATAACTTATATCTAACTAAAATTTTTTCACCTTTCGTGTCATATTGCCCCTCTGTCTATACTTGAGGGGCCATGACCTTTTTTTCTCAGAGCAATCTCATTCCCTACTCGGCTTATTGGTCACAACACAAAATGGCTTTGTGGCCCCTGCTGGCTTGCGACTTCTTTATCATGGTGGCCTATATCGCCATCGCGATTGCCTTCTTTTTCTACATTAAAAGAAAGCGCGAACTCACTTTCAAGAATTTTTATGCTCTTTTTGGCTGTTTCCTGCTCTTAAGTGCCCTCTATTACTTCATTTCAATTCAGGCCATGGCCACGCCCATGTATGGCGCGGTAGTGGGCATCAAAAGTTCTCTGGCCCTCGTGGCCCTCGCCATTGCCTACTTTACTTGGAAGTACATGCCCGAAGCGCTTGCTTATCCCACCATTAAGGAGCTGCTGACCCTCAATGAAAAGCATGACAAAATTCTTAACGAAGTTCTTGCAACTACAATTGATGCCTTTATCACGATTGATGAGTCAGGAAAAATTCTCTCTTTTAATAAATCGGCCGAACGGCTTTTTCTCATTCCCGCGAGTGAAGCAGTGGGCTCCAATGTCAGCATCCTCATGCCACCCTATCATGCGGAAAAACATGACGAATATATTCAGTCCTACCTCCATACAGGCAAGCCCAATGTGATCGGAGTTGGCAGAGAAGTGACTTGCCAGCGAAGTGACAAAACAACTTTTCCCGCAGAGCTGACGGTGGCCGAGATTTGTATTGATGGAAACCGCTATTTCTCGGGCATGATTAGAGATATTTCCGAACATAAGGCCTATGAGAAAAAACTTAATGAAGCGCTCGCGCAAGCGACACTTGCCACTAAGGCAAAGAGTCGCTTTTTAGCAAATATGAGTCACGAGCTGCGCACACCACTTAATAGTGTCATCGGAATGGCCGAAGTCATGAGTGAGACCACTCTCACCAAAGATCAGGAGCACTACGTCAGTATCTTAATGAAGTCAGGTCGCAATTTACTGAGCATCATCAACGACATTCTCGATCTCTCAAAAATTGAGGCCAATCAATTAAAATTAGAAAATATTGAATTCGATCTTCAGGATCTCACTCAAGAAGTCGTCGAGCTCTTAACGATTAAAGCCCATGAAAAAGGAATCGACCTTAACTTTCATCTCGATCAAAGTATCCGAGGTGTTTATCTCGGTGATCCCGGACGTATTAAGCAAGTTCTCATTAATTTAATCAATAATGCCATCAAGTTTACGCAAAAAGGAGAAGTAAACGTTTGGGTTAAGGACTCTCATAATTCCGGCGCCCCTATAGAATTCTCAGTCGAAGACACTGGAATTGGAATTGGGCAGGATAAGATCAAGCAAATTTTTGAAGACTTCAATCAACTAGATAGCTCTGTGACAAGAAAATTTGGTGGCACAGGTCTTGGACTCTCTATTTCAAGAAAGCTTGTCAAATTAATGGGCGGAGAAATCAATGTCAGCTCGCAAGAAAATAAGGGCAGTATTTTTAAATTCACTTGTAAAATTGAGCGTATCAGTTCAAGCAAACTGGCGCTCAATAAGATTCAACTCCCAAGAACTGGCAAGCTCATTATTAATGAGGATAACGCCACTTCTAACAAGCTCCTTCAGCGTTACTTAAAAGAAATAGGTGTTGAGCCTTTATTTGTTAATGATGTAGAGCTCACTTCGATGATTCGATCTAAGACTTTTCGCGATGAGGATATTTTTATTTTTAGTATCGCTCACCAGCCTGACCGAAAGCTGAAGATACTCGACAACGTGATAAACTTTGGACTCTCTCCCCAGAGAATTGTCTGCGCCCTTAATATCGACAATTATAATTATTCTCGTGCCAAAGCAACAGCGCTCGGAATTGCAAACTTTGTCTCGCGCCCTTATCGTATGGCCGAGCTGGTACCCACAATTAATAGTCTTTCAACTTCCTCAGAAGACGATGTCTCTCGCAGAAAATCTCTTCTCATCATCGATGATGATTGTGATGTGCTCGAGTCCATCAAGGCCGGGGCCATGGATCTTGGGGTTGAAATCTCTACTGCCTCCGACCCTATTGACGCTCTCACACTGGCCGAGTCGAAATCCTTTGACCTCATCTTGTGTGATTATAAAATGCCGCTTCTAAGCGGCATGGAAATCTACGAGCGAGTAAAAAGACTAAAGAGCAAGCCTCATTTCATTTTTATCACCGGTTTTGATCTGGCACAAAACCCTGATCTAGATCCCTCAGTCCCCGTTTTGCGCAAACCCTTCACTCATGCAGAGCTCGCTGCCACCATTAATCAAGCACTCTTTGGTGTCAGTGGTGCCAAGCCAGACAAATCAAATATCTCTACCAACCTGGCACCAAAATCTCGCATTCTTATTGTTGATGACTCTGAGGAAAATCGCGAGCTCATGCTTGCTCACTTAAAGTCTCAACCCTATAAAGTTGACTTTGCTGAAAATGGGGAAGTGGCCGTACGTATGGTAAAACGTGACCCCTATGATCTTATATTCATGGACATTCAAATGCCCGTTTTAGATGGTTATCAGGCAACACGTATCATTCGAGAATATGAACATGAAAATAATCTAAATCATACTCCTATCGTCGCTCTCACGGCCAATGCCCTCGACCCAGAGAAGGAGTATCAAAAAAGTACAGATGCTGGATGTGATGCACATTTAACAAAGCCCATTTTAAAGAATACTCTATTTACGACGATTAAAGATCAATTGGGAGGAATTGATGAAAGCAGTTATCGACAAGAGCATTGAGGGATTGATCCCACTCTTTTTTAATAAACGCCAAGAAGATATCAAGCTCCTTAATGATTATATTTCTGGGCATAAATATGATGAGATTCAAAAGGTTGGACACAGAGTTTCTGGGACTGCGGGAAACTATGGCTTTCTCGACCTCGCTGATATCGCTCGCTCGCTTGAGTTTGCAGCTCGCGCTCATGATGATAAGAAGTTAGAAGAGCTTCTTAAAAATTTTGAGACCTATGTTAAAACAGTAGAAATTGAATTCATCTAGTTTTGAAATAATTTTTTAAGTTATCCACAGTCTGTATTTTTATTTTTCCCGCTTTTTGACTTTTTTCATCCAAAGAACTTTTCTGTCCTATAATAAGCTCATTCATGCCGAGGATTTCGGCGCGCCTAATTTTGCGTCCAAGATCTCTCACCGACCTTATCTCTCCAGAGAGCAGTACTTCACCAAGGTAGAGTGCTAGCCTTTGATTGGGCCGCTCATGAAGCGAACTTCGAAGTGCCGCGATGATCGCTAGATCCGCTTCATGATGAGATATCTTAAGACCTCCGACAACGCTGAGATAAACATCATAGTTCACCATTTTCTTGCCCAGGTTTTTCTCCAGAATGGCCAGTAAAAGATTTAGGCGATTGAGATCATACCCACTACAAACTCGTCTTCCCCCAAGATTTCCCGTCTCCACGACTAGCGCTTGTACCTCTACTATAAAGTCTCTTGATCCTTCTGTGATCATTGTGAGTGCGCTGCCAACTTTAGCTTCTTTTGAGATCACTTCATCTTGATTGCACTCAACTATGCCCGCTGAATTCATCTCAAATAGGCCAATTTCTTGAGTGTCTCCAAAACGATTTTTCTGAGCACGTAGTATTCTCTTAGACTCATGTGAACTTCCTTCCAGATAGAGAACCACATCAACCATGTGCTCAAGCATTTTTGGTCCGGCCACGACACCCTCTTTTGTGATGTGACCTATGACGATAACTGAGATCTCACTTTTTTTGGCCAAGTTCATCAATTGATAGGTGACTTCTTTTACCTGCGTAGGGCTTCCAAGGTTGGCCCCAACTTCTTGTGAGTATGTTGTTTGGATTGAATCAATGATCACAAGTCCTGGTGATAATTTGTCTATGCATGCCGTTATGTCTTCAAGCTTTGTTTCATTGATGAGATGAATCCTCTCACTTTTAATTCCAAGCCTCTTGGCCCTAGATCCAATTTGTTCTACAGACTCTTCTCCACTTGCGTAGAGAATGGATTCAAATACTTTGGCTTCTGAAATTTTGCCTATTAAAGACATAAGAAGCGTCGACTTACCCACGCCAGGCTCACCGCCCACAAGACATAACGTTCCTGGGACGAGCCCTCCACCCAGCACGCGGTCAAACTCCTCAATGCCTGTCTGATGGCGCTTATAACTATGATGACCTAGCTCACTTAAGCGTGTCGTTACTGGAGCGATACCCGCACCAACTAGAGATCCGCGTTGTTCATTTTCGCTAACCTCTTCAAGTGAGTTCCAGGCGCCACATTCCGGGCATCTCCCCAACCACTGGGTGGCCTGATAGTGACATTCGAGACATTTAAATTTTAATTGCTTATTTTTTGCCATGCCCCTACTAGAGCAAGGGCGCAGAAAGTCGTGTCTACGTAAGTGACTTTATCCTAATCAATTCCGAGCATTTCTTTAAGCTTTTGCTCCGTGATGATTGGTATTTTAAGCTCGAGTGCTTTCTTGGCCTTTGAACTTTTAAGTTCAGTCTCATTGGTGAGAAGAATATCAGTATTTTTTGAGACGGAACCGACGGGAATTGCGCCTCCATTTTTAATCCATTCTTCAACGGTTGAGCGTTTTTCTGAAAGGGCGCCAGTGATGCAAATCTTTTTACCCGAGACTTCTGTTTCCTTCACTTCTCGCTTTTCAAACTCAAAGCCAAAGCTAAGTAGCTTTTTTATTAAAGGCTTTTTTTCTTTCAAACTGCGTAGAAACTCCTCGCTCGATTTCTCGGCAAAACCCTCAACTGATGTGAGTTGCTCAATATTGAGATCTAAGACTTTCTCTGGAGTATCAAATCCATATTCCACAATCTTTTCACATTTATTAATTGCGCCGCCACTAATTCCAAGCGCCGATAGGAATTGGGGCAAAGTTGTGTGTTTAGATTCCTGAATACTTTGATAAAACTTTTGGGCCAATTTCTCTTTTACTTTATCAAGTGCGAGAAAATCATTGGCGCTTCTTTCATAGAGATCGGGAATTTCGTTCACCAGGCTGGCCTTCATCATTTCATCTAAGCGCTTAGCACTAATGTCTTCAATTCCAATTTTTTGAATGTAATTGAGAATGATCTCTCTTTGCTTGGCCGGACAGCTGTCGTTATTGCATACCAAGCGAATATCTCTTACCTCTATTTCACTCTCACATGATGGGCACTTCGTGGGCACCTGAAAATCCCCTCCCCCATCTTTTGTGACTGCGAGAAATTTAGGAATCACTTCGCCTGAGCGAATGATTTCAATTTCATCACCTTTTTTAATATTAAATTGCTTCACAATTCCATAGTTATGAAGAGTCACTCTTGAAATCATGGCGCCCGAGAGCTCAACGGGCTCTACAATGCCCACCGGTGTAAGAAAGCCATTGCGTGAGACATTCCATTCAATATCGTTCAGTTTCGTTTGCTTAGCTTCACCTTGAAATTTAAAGGCCAGCTTATAGCGCGGATGGTGTGAGGTCGCTCCTAGCTCTTCGTGTAGAGCGAGATCATCATAGACAAAAACCAGTCCATCAATTTGATACTCACCCTCACTCATAAACTCTGCCGCATCTTTAACAACACGATCGAGTTTTGAATCACCTTTGTGAACTTCGTAGTCACAGACATCAAAGCCAAGCTTATTCATAATTTTAAGCTTTTCTTCTTCTCGTTTCAGACGATCCTCACTGAGAAAATCGAAGGCCTTAAAATCGATATACTCACATAAAGTGATGTGATCCTTTCTGCCAATCAAGCCCGCGACAATATTTCTTTGGTTACTCGGGCGATCGAGCCCAAGCTTTTCCATCTTTTCACACAAGTGGATAAATTGATCTTCGCGGCAGTAGAGCTCGCCGCGAATTTCGACTCGATCTTTCCTGTTAATTGATTTTGGAAGTGTGCTCGACCACTTTGCCCGCTCAGTGATATTTTCGCCAAAGGTGCCATCTCCTCGCGTCTTCACTAGTACGAGATTGCCCTGTTCATAAATCGCTGAGCACGAGACACCATCCAACTTATACATACTTAAAACGGTGTGATTATCAACCCAATCCGCTAATTCAGTGACCGAATATGTTTTTTCAAGTGAGAGCATTTTCGAGTCGTGCTTGACCTTGTCCGAGGCACTGACAACACTACCCACTAAGCTAAGAACTGGATTATTGGGGTTAATCTCTCGTAGCTCGTCTTCAAATTTATCGTATTCACTATCTGTGATGGTGGGGATGCCCTCATAATAGAGGGCCTTATGCTTGAGGATAAGCGCTTCGAGTTCTTTCTCGCGATTCATAGAGCTTCCGGGCTAGAACATAAAAGTGGCACCTACTTTAAGCCCACTTTCACTCATTTTTACTTCACTGTTGCCCGAGAATTTTGCCTTATTCGTCACGAATTCAAAAGCCCCATATACCGACATACTGGGCGACCACTGATATGTTCCACCAAACTCCAGGTTGAAATTTGATGTACTTTCATCTTCGCCACGCACAGTCACTGCCTCTTCATAGCCCGGATTAAAAATGAAATCGAGCAAGAGGTGAATTCTTAGATCTTTGATGACGGGCATCGATCCTTTTGCGCCAATCAAAATTCCAGAAAATGTAGTCTCAACCACCTGGTCGGCCACTACAGTATCAAATGAATAGCTATAGCGAGCGTAGCCCAAATACATGTCTACTTGTGGGCCATAGAAAAAGCCCAGCGGTAGATACTTGTAGCCGCCTTTTACTTTGATGCGAGTGGTATCGATATCGAACTCTGACCTTGAAAAACTTCCCTCTTCTGGCTCGAGTGAGCCAAATTTCTTAGAGAGATCAAGTGAGGCCCACCAATTTCTCGTGGCCCAGAGTTCGGCAATGAGATCGATCCCAAATAAATTGCCGCCGATTTTGCGGCTTGTTCCACCAGATGTGATCGTCGATGACACACTTCCGTAGGTTGGTGCCAATGAGAGTTGACCGAGTTTTCCAAAGCTAAAGTCATTCATCTTGGCTTCAAAAGGCGTCTGATCAACCAAGGGTCTTGATCCGCCTCTATCTCCCAATATCACCCAGTCACCCATCTCGATGCGCTTATTGCTTTCATAGGCGTTCACCTTGGCCTGTGACTGTGATTCAGTGACGTGAAAGACAGTGGCATCGGCCAGCTTTTCAGAGTCCCATTCAACGATTTCTTTGAGAAGCGGGTGTCTGCGCTTTTTAAGAGGACGCAGAACTGAGACTTTAGCTCCGCTGACCACGCCGTAGTTTTTACCTAAGTCGATGGTGAACTGATCTCCCAAGACGCCAAGCACGCGTCCATCATAAGGAATACGCTTTGAATAAGCCTCAAGTCCATTTCTGACGGCTTGAGAAATGAGCGTGACATCAGTTGTATCGAGCTTATAAGTGTCTTTATAGAAAACATCGGAACCATTGCTGCCATAAATGGCCAAGGTTACCTCGGTGCCTTTTAACATGTGAGCGATATCAACTTTAATAAGAGAGCCCGCTTGAGTTTTTTCGGCCACGACTCTAAGTACGTCAGGATTTCTTAAGTGCTCTTCTAGCTTATTTTTATAATTACCTAAGATGTTGATGATCTCAGAGTTGGGTCGATAGTAGCACCACTCACTCTCACGCAGATAGCGCTCAACATCTTGAAAAACTTGATATCCCGTCGCCCCACCAACTGAGTCGTGCACGGGAAGCATCATACATTTTCTCATGCTATTGTTGGCATGAGCACCTAATGACCAAAAGATTGTGGCCATTAAAATTGCTAGCATCGTCTTTTTCACTCGTTCACCTAGACTGTGGGAAGATCTGGAAGCTGCGCTCTTGTCATCACACCCATTTGGCCTGATTCATAAAGCTGCACCAGCATTTTCAAATCGTTATTTTCTTCGGTGAGACGTTGGTTCTTTTGCTTGAGCAGTTCTAGCTCAAGTTGAAGCTCCAATATCTTCTTTTCGGGTGACTCTGCCTTTTGCAGACGCTCCTTGGTCACAAAGATAAAATATTTACCTTGTTCAAGCTTTGTCTTTAATCTGCCCGACTTAACGTAACGTCTAGCTGTAGACATCGAAATGCCGCGAATTCCTGCGTACTCACTGAGAGTAATCCAGGCGCCGTTCTCATCCATGTAAAACCTCGCCTCCTTAGAGTTTGGTAGTATAATTTTAAAAGAGAACCGCTAAGTGTGCAAAGGGTGCCTTTCTGCTGGTATAATTAAAATATGACGAGTTTTGATCTGAGTCCGTATAAATCTTCTAAGATTGCTTTAATCCTCTCTGGAGGTGTCGTTAAAGCTGCAGCGTGGCATTTGGGTGTTGCCCTGGCCCTCGATGAGTTGGGCTTTACACTCAAGAATAACGACACGCCTGAGGACTCCCCTTACTTGATTGGAACCTATGTTGGAAGCAGTGCTGGGGCACTCATTAACACCTATTTTGCTTCGGGTTTTAGACCCATTGATGTGATTGAGGCCTCTTTAAAAAAGCCTGAAGCGAGGCTTCGCGCGCTGGGCTATAAAGATATGCTTTCTTTAAAAAAGCCCGTTGGGGGAAGCTCTCACCGAACCTCAGCCTATGACCCCTTTGATGGCTTTCCCACTTTTCTCAAAAAGCTATTAGCCCCTTTTCTCAGTATTAACGGCCTATTCACGACCCAGGGAATTCATGACTATCTTTTAAGTCACGTTCTCTCCTCGAATAAATTTGATGACTATAAGTCCGACTTTTTTGTTATCGGAACTCAACTCGACAATAGCCGCAAGGTAATTTTTAGTAAGTACAAGTACCCCAACCCTCACCACGATGTGACGGCAAATTATTACACTGGTATTGGCATAGCAGACGCCGTTGCCGCTTCAACGGCCGTCCCACCGTTCTACGCTCCTTTTCCTATCAAAAATCTTCAAACGGGCCAGCTCGAATATTATATCGATGGCGAGATTCGCGAGACGCTCTCAACTCACGTAGGCGTCGATAACGGATGTGACCTCATTATTAGTTCTTGGACTCATACTCCGTACCACTATCATGATGAAATCGGCAGTTTGAACTACTATGGCCTTCCGGCCATTTGTACTCAGGCGATTTATCTGATGATTCAGAAAAAGATTGTCGCTAGTCGAGCACGCAGACTTGCCTCTGAAGATATTATCAATACGGTCAACGACTACATGAAGTCCCACCGTTTTGATGAAAAGCACCGAAAGAATTTGCTCTCCATTTTAGAGAGAAAATTGAATTTTGATCCCAAGGTTAAGTTTATTGATATTCACCCGGACCACGAAAACTATTCCCTCTTTTTCCAAAATTCGTTTAGCCTAGGTCCTGATAAGATGAGCATGGTTGTTTCGATGGGCTATAAAAAGACCATGGAAGTATTTAGGAATTTGCAGTGATGTTATTGCCCAAACTTATTCTCCCCATAGCTTTGGGCGCTAGTCTCAATGCCTTTGCCCTCTCACCTGAAAATATTCTGCAAAATGATGTTTTAAAGATTGAGTCTTTTCTTCTTAAAGCGGGGGCCGATCACTCACAATCAAATCTCAAGACCTATGAGAAGTTTCTCTTAGATCCCAGCTCTAAGATTTCAAGTGAGTTTAAGATCCCACCCTATTTCAGTGATTCTGTTCGCTTTTGGTTCAATATCTACACCCGTTACAAAGTCACTGACAGTGTTTTACATGACAAAGAAAATCTCGCCATTGTTTATGAATCTCTCTCTTTTGACAGCCTCGCTGCCGCAGATATAAGCCCTTTTGTAAGAACTGCTCTTCAGTCTAAATTTGTTAATGATAAGGTTAAGGGCTACCGTCAGGCTTTTAAGAATTTAGCACTTGGAAAGAATGAGAATGGCCTAATCGAACAGAAGATTTTGAGCGCTCTGACTCGCTCAGATATCAAGGTTCCCAAATCAAAGAAATCGCGCACAAAGTTTTTCAATGAATTATCCAGTAATTTTCGCGCTCAAACCGGCCAGTATGACAATATCAAGCAGGGTATAAAAAATTACCTGCTCTATGAAGACTTTATCGAGCAAGTTTTTCAAAACTTTGAACTTCCTCACGAACTTATTGCCATTGCCTTTTTAGAGTCTTCGTTTAACACCAAGGCTAAAAGTCGCGTCGGTGCGACTGGAGTCTGGCAATTTATGGGTAGGACAGGCCGCTCCTTTATGGATATTAACAACTATCAAGATGGTCGCCTTAACCCGTTACTTTCCACCATCTCTGCCCTTCATCTATTAGCGCAAAATTATAAGATCCTCGATCGCTGGGACCTGGCCGTTCCCGCTTACAACTCCGGAACTCGCCACATCCTGCGAGCGCGCAGACAGCTTAAAAAGAGCGACATGAGCCTGCAAGATATGCTCACTGGCTACGATCACCCTCATGTCGGCTTTGCTTCTAAGAATTTCTTTAGCGAATTTCTGGCGCTAGTTCATGCGCTGGCCTACAAAAGTGAAATTTACTTTAATTCAAAAATCTCTGAATACAATCCAGACACCACCATTGTGGCCAAGAATATCAAGGCCTATGTCACACTGTGCCCTTTAAAACCCTCTAAATTCTATTCCATCATGGAAAAGACGGCTCCTCACATTGATCGCATCAATTCTCATATTCTCAAGCGTGGCCGCAAGACAACTTTTAGGCCAGGCCTTATTCTCTTTAGTGATCGTAAGCTCACCAAAAGTCGCTACTATGAGGTTGATTTTAAGGAGATGAGACGCAACTATCCTAAGAATTGGACGCGTTTTCTAAAGAATCAAAGTTGTTCAAAGAGATAAGTACCTATTGAGCAGTAAGACTTGAAGATATCTTTGCTTCCATCTTGGTAGTTCACATTGAGATAGAAAATGCCTTGCTCATAGCCGCTGATAAAGAGCTTACTTGCAAGTTCGCTAGCATCTTTATTAAAAACACCATCGCGATCAAGATAGAGCGAGTCATAGTCAATTCCACCCCTTGCTCCTTCTGCGGCGAATTCAACACTGGCCACATTTGAGCTAAAGTTGATTTGGACCATACAGCTTGAACGCAGGTCAGTGACATTAAAGACTCTGAGAATATTTTCCATGTAGTCGCGACTGGGAACTTCTACGTTGGTGTGTCCACTGTGGCCACCCAGCACAACTGCTCCCGTGTGCGAAAACTCAACATAATTTCTCATGCCAATTGGTCTCACCCCGTGATCAACTTCATAGTTATTATAGGCCAATGGAATAGCATTCTTACCTGACTGAAAGCTCTTCATTTTGTCGCCATCGATGAGTAAATCGGTTGCATTTTTGCCCATCAGGTTTCGCTCGACTAATTTCAACTCGGCCGGAGCTGAGTTGATGATAACGGGAGTATCCACAAAGAGTTCATCCTCATAGATGCCAACCACTTTGGCCGCATTTTTAGCGCCGTGAAAGTAAGTGATGGTCACATTACCTGGGTCAACTCCTACAAAAAGAATGTAGCTTGCACTTAGGATATCCTCGACCAGCTCCATTTTATCGTTGATAAAGATCTTCGCTTCATGTCCGGCATCGATTTCGACATCATCAATTTGCTCACTCAAGTGAACAAAGAGATGGCCACCAGCTCCTCTTAGACCTTTTTTCTCAATGAATGAGAGTAGAGTTTCTTGCTCTAAAAGAGCGATGGGCTGGGCGACGTATCCTCTTTCAACTGGAATTTCGACTCTGGTGCGAACATAGCCGGCCTTCACTATTGAGCCGCTTAAAAGTGCTGTTTCACCGTGGAGTTCACCGTTCACGACAATTTCGCCATCGGCATTATCATAGAGCGAAAGTGTTGAATTAAAGGATGGGATGAACTCATAATTATAAGCTTTTTGAGTCAGCTCCTCACCTCCACGGCCAACCAGCGCCTGGATAACCAAACGGTGATCACCTTGTTCATCCGAGTTGGATAGAAAGGAATTCTGGCCACTCATCTCTGACTGGCCATCTTGATTGGCCTCGATCTCACCATCAAAATCATAAGTGGTCTTTTGAGTAGTCACTTTTTGAGCGGCAGCTCCTCTTAGTAGAGAGGGATCAACCTGAGCGAGAAGCTCAGTTTGATTACGCGCAATCGCTTGGAGGACTGTCTCAGACATGGCGCTTTCAGCTGGGGCTGAATACTCAGAGCTCTCGGGCTGAGCAATCATTTGCTGGGCCACGCTCTCTGTGAGCTCAGGTATCTCTTGGTTAATCTCGGTTGAAGTTGAATCTCCTAGCTCAGAATTTTTTGAGTAGTCAATCAAGACCAGGTCATCATCTTGTCCGACCGACTCATTATTCTTAAGAAGGATATTCAAGGCGTTTGCCTCTTCATCATTTTTAAATTCAGTATCAGTTACGGCAGCCGCTGTCTCAGTTACCGTCTGTTCAATCACATCATCACTATCTTCATTACTAGCAACCATTCTTGAAGACTCTTCTGCTGAGAGCTGATCAAGTTTAGCCGCCACATTTGCTGATTCAAAGAATTGCGACCAATTCGTGGCAAGTGCGGCTTCGCTAGTTGACTCAAAACCATATTGCTTAAATTCATTCTCACTTGCGATTTCATGATTGAGCGCAGATTTAATCTCGAGCATCTGACGTTCACTCTTTACTTGAACGTCACTGTTTTTTGCGACTTCAACTTTCTTTTGAACCTTAGTCACGAGCTTTTTCTGGGCCTGCTTTGCTTTTTTAATTATGGGTGCCTGAGCCCTCTTAATAACGGGCTTTCCTTCAATCGCAGCCTGAGTATCAGAGCTTGTGAGAACTTGCTCAGAAGCCACAAATAAACGCTCTAATGAGCGCTCAGCCTTAGGGGCCATAAATGTTGTGAAATGATCGTGTGAGAGGTGTTTCTTAGACGTAAGAATGCCCGTGGCGCCGACGAATGTGGCCATTCCCATCAGGATAAAAAGAATAAGTGATAAGTTACGTCTTTGTAGCATGCTGAGATTTATTCTCGCATGCACATTCCTCATTTCAAGGAATTGGACAAATGTGCCGCCATTTTATGGCCGGCCGTCTGAGTAGTCTGGTGAAGTTTCTTGATTAGGCAGAGAAAGACTGCCCCTAAAGTGGTCCTATAGGGGCAGATTGGATAGTCAAATTGGACTAGATGTTGCGCGAGCGAACATATTCGGCCATTTGCACGCGAAGTTGAGCACGTTCGAGCTTAGCTCGGTACTGATCAATTTCGCGATCGGAAAGACCTTCTTGTTCATTCAACATTTCCTGAGCATTGGCCACGGCGGCTTTTGCACGCTCAAGATCGATGTCTTTGCACTCTTCAGCAGCGTCGGCAAGGATCACAACTTTTCCGGCCAAAACCTTACAGATTCCCGTTGTGGCGGTGAAGAAGCGATCCGGATCTTCGCCAGCTCCAAAAACCGTCAAAGGCCCAGTCATGAGCTTAGTCACGATGTGAGTGTGATCACCGAGGATATTGATCTGGCCCTTGCTCGTTTGAACGAGCAGGGACTCAGCGGGAACATCTCTGGCGACAACTTTATTTGGAGTTAGAATGTCGACTGTATAGTGGTTCATCTAATTTAATCCTTAACCTTGCTTAATTTTCTCAGCTTTTTCACGAACCATATCAAGCCCACCAACGAGGTAGAAAGCTTGTTCTGGTAGGTCGTCTACTTCACCAGCAAGAATTGATTTAAAGGCAGCGATGGTGTCTTCGATTTTCACGAATTGACCAGGGATACCGGTGAACTGCTCGGCAACGAAGAATGGTTGAGAAAGGAACTTCTGAACCTTACGAGCACGGGCCACAACGATCTTATCTTCTTCAGAGAGCTCATCCATACCAAGAATGGCGATGATGTCTTGAAGTTCTTTATAGCGCTGAAGAATTTCCTGAACACCACGAGCAATCTTATAGTGTTCATCACCAACGATATCTGGAGTAAGAATCGTTGAAGATGAAGTGAGCGGATCCACCGCAGGATAAATACCAAGTTCGGCAATTGGACGCGAAAGTTCTGTGGTCGCATCCAAGTGGGCAAACGTAGTCGCTGGGGCCGGATCGGTGTAGTCGTCGGCAGGAACGTAAACGGCTTGAATTGATGTAATTGATCCGTCTTTTGTTGAAGTAATACGCTCTTGCATGGCACCCATTTCAGTACCAAGAGTTGGCTGATAACCCACGGCAGATGGAATACGACCAAGAAGGGCCGAAACTTCTGAACCAGCTTGAGTAAAGCGGAAGATATTATCTACGAAGAAAAGAACGTCTTGCTTTTCTTCATCGCGGAAATATTCAGCAACTGAAAGACCTGTTAGAGCAACACGGGCACGAGCGCCTGGCGGCTCGTTCATCTGTCCATATACCAGAGCTGTTTTCTCAATAACGCCTGAGTCTTTCATTTCGTGGTAAAGGTCGTTTCCTTCACGAGTACGCTCACCTACACCGGCAAATACCGAGAAACCACCGTGCTGAGTGGCGATGTTGTTAATGAGCTCCATAATAAGAACGGTCTTACCTACACCGGCACCACCGAAGAGACCAATCTTTCCACCCTTGAGGTAGGGAGCAAGAAGGTCAATAACCTTAATACCTGTGTAGAAAGGCTCGAGCTTTGTAGACTGAGCTTCAAATGAAGGGGCCTTTCTGTGAATGTCGTAAGTTTTTGCTGTTCCCACTGGTCCAGCTTCGTCAATTGGCTCACCAATAACGTTGATGATTCGGCCAAGAACTTCACGACCAACTGGTGCTTGAATTGGTCTGCCAGTATCAGTCACATCTAGACCACGACGAAGACCTTCGGTTGCGTCCATGGCGATGGTACGAACAACGTTGTCACCAAGGTGCTGAGCAACTTCCAGAACGAGGTTGTCAGCTTTATCGCTAATTACAGCGTTTGTTACAGTAAGAGCGTTGTAGATTTTTGGAATGTTTCCTGATGGAAACTCAACGTCCACAACCGGACCAAGAACTTGTAGAATTTTACCCATATTTCCAGACATTGTTCGCTCCTTAAGCGTTTAGAGATTCGGCACCAGATACAACTTCGATGAGTTCAGTAGTAATGGCAGCTTGTCTCAGCTTATTCATTTTAAGTGTTAGAGTTCTAATCGCATCCTTACAGTTGCCGGTGGCATTATCCATCGCCGACATACGTGAACCATGTTCAGCAGCAAAGGCATCGAGCATTGCTGTCCAAACGGCACTCACGTAGACATCAGGAATGAGGGTGTCCAAAATCTCTTTTGGTTCTGGCTCATACTTGAAGTCAAAAGGAAACTTCTCTTGTAGCTCGGCCTTCTCTTCACGTGAGAGAGAGAATGGAAGAACTTGTTTAATAGTAGGCTCGGTGCTGATTGCCGAGTGAAACACGTTGTAGGCAATCATTACGCGTCCAACTTCACCTGTCTCAAAAAGAGCTCCAAGTTCCTTGGCCACTTCACTCATTTCAACAAACGAAGGTTCTGCTTTATCAAATTGATAGTGCTTACCTTCATTTACTTCATTTTTAAGAATGTCTCTTGCCTTCTTGCCAATGAAATAAACTTTGCAGTCGAGATCAGTTTCCTTGAGAAACTTTGAAACTTTTTTGATGATCTGTGAGTTGTATGAACCACAGAGACCTTTATTCGAAGAGACGACCAAAAGGACCGCTCTCTTATTATCTTTTTTCTCTTCAAGATAATTGTGAGAGTAGTCCTTAACCAAGGCCGACACTGTACGAATAGTCTTCTCTAGTTCAGCGGCGTAAGGACGAGCGCTCAAAATAGCGTGCTGAGCTTTGTTCATCTTTGCAGCTGAAACAAGCTTCATCGCTGTCGTAATCTTAAGAGTACTCTTGGTACTCTTAATTTTCTTTTTTAGGTCCTTTATATTCGCCATTTCGACTTTCCTAATTCGTAATTAGTATTTTCTTGAAGCTACGAAATCTTTGATTGCTTCAATCAATTTGGCTTCGTTAGCGTCGTTGATTGCTTTTTGCTCAGAGATTTCAGTTACAAGACCAGCTTGCTTAGTTCTTAAGTGATCAACGAGCTCTTTTGAAGCTTCTTGAATCTTGTCTGTAGGAACCTTATCAAAAAGACCCTTAGTAGCAGCAAAGATCACGAGAACTTGATCGATAACTTCTAGTGGAGCGTACTGACCTTGCTTCAAGAGCTCAACTAGTCTCTCACCACGGTCAAGCTGTCTCTTAGTCGCAGCATCGAGGTCAGAACCGAAAGCAGCGAAGGCTGCAAGTTCACGGTACTGAGCAAGATCGAGACGAAGTGTACCGGCCACTTTCTTCATAGCTTTGATCTGAGCAGAACCACCTACCCTTGATACCGAAAGACCAACGTTAACGGCTGGACGGATACCAGAGTTGAAAAGATCTGATTCAAGATAGATCTGACCATCTGTAATCGAAATTACGTTGGTCGGAATGTAAGCAGAAACGTCACCTTCTTGTGTTTCAATTACTGGAAGTGCAGTCATTGAACCAGCGCCGAGGTCATCGTTAAGTTTACAAGCACGCTCTAGGAGGCGTGAGTGTAGATAGAAAACGTCCCCTGGGAAGGCTTCGCGGCCTGGCGGACGACGAAGTAGAAGTGACATCTGTCTGTAGGCTTGAGCTTGCTTAGTCAAATCGTCATAAACGATAAGAGCGTGGCGTCCACTGTCTCTGTAGTACTCACCCATTGTACAGCCGGTGTACGGGGCAAGGTACTGAAGTGGAGCCGTTTCAGAAGCTGTAGCAGAAACGATAATGGTGTAATCCATTGCGCCAGCTTCAATAAGCTTTTGCTGAACCTGACGAACTGTTGATTGCTTTTGACCTACGGCCACATAAATACAAACAACGTTCTTACCTTTTTGGTTGATGATGGTGTCGATGGCAACAGCTGTTTTACCAGTTTTTCTATCGCCAATGATAAGTTCACGCTGACCACGACCAATTGGAATCATGGCGTCGATAGCTTTGATACCAGTTTGAAGCGGCTCGTGAACCGATTTACGAGGAATAATACCTGGAGCTTTTGTTTCAACACGACGGAAGTCTTTTGAAGCAATCTCACCGGCGCCGTCAATAGGCTGTCCGATAGCATTTACTACGCGACCAAGAAGAGCGTCACCAACTGGAACTTCAACGATGTTACCAGTTCTCTTAACTGTTGAACCTTCTTTAATACCAGTGTCTTCACCGAGAACGGCCACACCGACGTTATTAGTCTCAAGGTTCAAAACCATGCCTTTAGTGCCGGTTTCGAACTCAACGAGCTCACCTGACATAACGTTTTTTAGACCAAAAACGCGGGCAACGCCGTCACCGATTGTCAGTACAGTTCCTACTTCGTCTACTTGAAGGCGAGTTTCAAAATTTGAAATTCTCTCCTTAATGATGCTGGTAATTTCTTCGGGGTTCATGGACATGATGTACCTCTTATAAGTCGTTTCGCTCTGATTAAGCGTTGATGATTGAGTTCTTAAGTTTATCTAGTTGATTATCTAGTGAAGCATCTAACTGAAGGTCTTCAACTGTCACTCTATAACCGGCCGTAATTTTATCGTTTTGCTTGTAATCGAGATCACACTTTTGTCCGAGCTTTTTCTCGAGATAAGCTTTCATCTTCTCTTTGAATTCAGCTGAGACTTCTGAACCAGCTCCTTCAATCGTTCCTCTTAGGAATCCTTTGTTGTGATCATCGATCACAATCACTTCCTTAAAGATAAGTGGGAAGATGGGAAGTCTTTTTTCCTGAATAAGAAACATAAAGAAGTTATTGAAGAGCTTAGAGAGTCCAAGCTTTGCAATAATGTCTCCCGCCACGGCCATTTTTTCTTCTGGTGTGAACACATCGAGGAAGAATACATTTTCAAGGTCGTTATTCTTATTGATGACTTCATTAAATTTTGTCATCTCTGTTGCCACGTCAGTTCCCTGCTCTTTAGAGAGCTCGAGAATTGATTGGGCATAGGCTTTAGCAATAATCTGTTCGCGCATGAGCATTAACTCCTATGACAGTTGGGCCATCAATTTATTAGTTGCTTTGTCTTGATTGCTTTTGTTCGACTTAACAGTGTTCTTCGTTTTAGCAATCACTTCTTCAATAAGTTCCGCACCTAACTTCGATGTAAGAGCATTCTGTTCAGCTTGAACTTTTGCGGCAGTATCCTTTTTCATTTTTTCGAGTGTCGCTGCAGTTTCGCTTGCCACTTTCTTTTCAAAGGCACTTGCTTCAGCTTGCGCATTTTCAATGATCTTTGTCTTTTCTGAAGCAAGATTTGAAAGCTTCTTTTCATAGGTTTCAAGCTTGATTTGAGCTTCTTTGTCTTTTTGCTCAGCTACTTGAAAGAGTGAAGCTACATCTTTTGAGTTTTTAGTGAACATGTCTGAAACTGGTTTTTTAATTTTCCAGATCATGAAACCAAAGACGAGACCGAAGTTAACGATCTTTGGAAGTAGGTCGAGAACATTGCCACCACTGTGTGCGCCACCAGCTGCCAAAACAGCGTTAGAAGCAAGGACAGTTGAGATGATTACGAGTGTTTTAACAAACATTCTAGTGCATCCTTATTATTGTAGAATTTTTTGTACGAGGTCGTTAGAAAGAGAATCAGCTTGTGAAAGAATAGCAGTCTTCTTGCTATTGTATTCAGCTTCGAGCTCTTTTCTCTTTGTTTCATATTCACTGTTAAGCGCTTTTTCAGTGCTCTTTACTTGAGCCTTCTGAGCAGCAAGAACATCATTCTTTTTTGTCGTGATGATATTCAATGCCTCTGAGTCAGTCTTCTCAATTTCAGCGCGATACTTAGCCGCAAGAGCTTCTGCTTCAGTAAATTTTTTATTAGCACCCGACTCCATCTTTGTTGTCTTATTCTCACGTGTATCGAGCACTTCTTGTAGCTTAGAAAAGAAAGTGAATTTGAGGATAAAATAGATCACAACAACGAGGGCGAATTGAATAAAGACTGTCTGATCAACACCAAGAGATATGAAGATGTTAAGGATCGTTTGCATGCTTAGACTTCCCCTAAATTGTAAAAGACGATTCCTAGTTCCCTAGGATCGAAAAAAGTATCTGGCCAATAGCCCCTAATAAATAATCGTCGGGACCAAAATCGTCAAGGAGAATGCGCTAAATACGGCGACTTAGATTATTAGGATTTATCCTTCATTTTGGTCGTTCCGTGGAAGATAACGCCCTCTTCCACGATTAGACTTGGGGCGGTAATTGTCCCTTCAAAGCGTGCGGGCTTTATTATCTCTACCCTACTTGAAGCTTTGATATTACCTTTCACCGCACCAGAGATGAGAATGATATTGGCATTGATGTCGGCATTGATCACCGCACCTTCAGAAATAATCACCGTGTCATTTGAAAAGATACTTCCGTTGACGATGCCGGCGATGCGCGCCACCCCATTAAAAGAAAGGTTGCCTTCAAATTTACACCCCTCCTCAATAATGGCACTAATTTCTGAATCTTTTTTCATAGCTTCCTAGTTGCTGCGCTTGAGGAGGTATTCATAAATATCATTGAATTCTGCCTCATTACTAAATTTTAGAACGATCTGCCCTTGACCAGTTTTCTTAGATTTAATCTGAAAATGAAAGCCGGTAGAGCGTTCAAGTTTTTCACGGCAATCTTCTAGCTTCTCATCATAGAAAGGATTGGTTTCTTTTGCCATCTTGGGCTTATTACTCTTTTTAGCTAGAGCTTCAAGCTCGCGCACTGAGAGTTCGCTGGCCACGCATTCATTGGCCAGGCGGATGATTTGCTCACGCTCTCTTAGAGCGGCAAGAACCTTAGCATGTCCAAATGAAAGTTCTTCTTTTTGCAATTTCTCGATCACTTCCCTGGGAAGTTTTAAGATGCGCAGATAGTTGGCAATGCTCGAGCGCTCTTTGCCGAGCTTCTTAGCAACTTCCTCTTGAGTGAGTTGAAAGTCTTCCATCAATTGATAGTAGGCCAGAGCTTCTTCCACACAGTTGAGATCACTTCGTTGAACGTTTTCAATGATGGCCATGACCATCTTTTCTTTATCAGTAGCTTTTTTTACGACTACTGGAACGTGCTCAATGCCTGCTCTTTTAGCCGCACGCATACGGCGCTCACCCGCGACTAGTTCAAAGCCACCATCAGCGAGCTCAACCACCACGAGCGGCTGAATAATTCCGTTTTCTTTAATCGATTGAGAGAGTTCTTCTAATTCCTTTTCTTTAAAGATTTTTCTTGGCTGACCTGGATTCGCTTTAATCTTTGAGACTGGAATCATCAGGGGACCTGTGGCCACCACTTCTTTAGACTGCGCTTTTGCCGCCGCAGCCTCTTCTTCAGCAGTTTTTAAGCTTTGCTTGAGAATCTCATTGGGTGTCTCTTGAATCAAAGACGCAATACCCTTACCTAGTGCTATTTTCTTGGCCATAAATTATTCCTTAGTGAGCTTGTGGAGAGATCCCAAGATCTTGTTGTACTCCGGCTTGCTTTTGACGTTCTTTCAAAAGCACTTCCTTGGCCAAGTTCAAGTAGGCTTCACTGCCTTTTGATTCAATATCGTAGAGAATAATGGGCTTACCAAATGATGGACACTCAGCAAGTTTTACGTTTCTTGGAATAATTGATTCGAATACCTTGGCACCGAAATGATTTTTAATTTCTTCAACAACTTGCTTATTGAGCGATGCACGCGAATCAAACATGGTGAGTACGATGCCGTCCATTTCAAGTGAAGGATTGAGAGAATTCTTAATAAGAGTCACTGTTCTCATGAGCTGGGCGAGTCCCTCCATTGAAAGGTACTCTGTCTGCATGGGAACAATATAAGAATTGGCCACATTGAGTGCATTCACAGTGAGAAGACCCAGCGATGGCGGACAATCAATTAAAATATAATCATAGAGGCTTTGCACTGTTGAAAAGGCAGCCTTGAGCTTAGCCTCGCGGGCAAACTCACTCACAAGCTCAATTTCAGCGCCTGAGAGGTTGTTTTCAGAGGGACAAACATCCAAGAAAGGGAGTTCTGTCTTATAAATGCAGTCGCGAATGTCCTTCTCGCCAATCAAAGCGTGATAGATATTCGCCTCAGCAAAATTATCTTTATTGAGACCAACCGAGATACTTCCATTTCCCTGAGGATCTAGGTCAACTAATAGGACGCGCTTTTCGGCCACACTTAGACACGCCGCAAGATTGACAGCTGTAGTTGTTTTACCAACACCGCCCTTCTGATTCATTAAAGCAATAATTTTAGCCATTTAGGCCCTCTCTCGACAAAGAAATCTCTATGAATAGATTTAAACAAGCAGGGATAGTTTGACAAGGTATTTGCTTAAAGAATTCTTTGTTCCACGTGGAACATTTTTCTTTTTTGCATAGACAAAGGTGCGGCCCTCGGTAGCCTCGAGCATGAACTTCTCCTGATGATAGATCTCCCAGCCTGCGGGAAATCCCTTGAGTTCATCCGGGAGCAACTCTGGACCCTTATAGAAGACGACGACCACATCGGCAGCTTCTGTACAATTAATGCGGGCCAAGAAGTCCCCTATTCTCCCCACGGCCTTGAAGGTGATCAAGCAACTTTGATCAAAGAGAATTTCTTCGACGCGGTAATGGTGAGTGCGGACATAGTCGAGACCCATGCGCTTGGCAATGTCATTTACCGCCTTTGATTTCTTGCCACGAGCTTCAAATCCGGTAAAGACCTTGGGACCAATTTCGCTGGCCAGTGGCAGGAGCGGAAATCCTCCCCCGAAGCCAACATCGACGATAATATCTCGCTCGGCCACCAAAGACTTAAAGTGCTCCGACATTCTCAGTGGCAAGAGCGAATCTTCGTATTGCTTAATTCTAAATTCATCAGGGTCTAGTATTCGAGTTAAATTCAGTCCGGCATAAACAGTGCCCACAATTTCTAAATACTGCTCACAGAAATTCACATCAAGCTCCCAGCAACAAAGGCCAAGGTAGCGGGTCTAATACCTTCAATCAATCTCAGATCAGCGAAAGTGGCCGGCTGTGT
The DNA here is from genome assembly GCA_048264885.1 of Bacteriovoracaceae bacterium. Taxonomy (GTDB): domain Bacteria; phylum Bdellovibrionota; class Bacteriovoracia; order Bacteriovoracales; family Bacteriovoracaceae; genus JBLWXV01. Next base: position 352,148 of record JBLXCO010000004.1, on the reverse strand, counting down.
TTTTTGAATGCGTTGGCGACATTCATTTGAAATCTGAGGCAAAGTACAGAGCTTTTGCCAATCAATGGTTCGGCGACCCAATTTTAGTATTCGATCGTTCCCCTCTTGGGCTCTTTGGATGTAGCCCTCATACTTGGTATTGATTGCCACATTTCTAATGATGTTAATTGGGTAACTTAATCCAAAATAAGTCAAAATCTGCTCTAGGGCTTGCACGGGATCAAGCTGTGATCTCCTCAGCACTTCTCGAAGCGTGACATTTTCCTTTATTTCACCCAAATTGAGTTCTTTAAAGAGCTCTTTATCACTCTTGGGAGAAAAAATCGTTCGCTCAACCGTAAAGACCAGCTTTTCCAACAGTTCTAGGTATTCTAAAAGATGAGCATCTATCTTTTCATTTAAATTGAGAGATAGTCGGTAAGGCGCCACTCGCTCAATAGTATTATCCTCTCGTATATAAAGCCTATTTTCTGAGCGCGCGGTAAAGAGACGATAGGGCTCGTCACGCAGATTTGTGACCAAATCCTCCACCATCACACCAATATATGTGTCATTTCTGGATAAAATCAGCTTTTTTTCGGGTGAAATCAGCGATAAAGCTGCATTATGACCTGCAATTAACCCCTGCCCGGCCGCTTCTTCATACCCAGATGTTCCATTCACCTGACCAGCGAAGAATAATCCAGGAAGACTCTTATACTCCAAGGTTCTTGAAAGCTCAGTTGTATTTACGACATCGTACTCAACAGCGTAGCCGGCAACAGCTATTTCACAGTTCTCAAGTCCAGGAATTTTTCGCAGAAACTGCTCTTGAACCTCTCTTGGAAGGCTTGTGGAGACGCCATTTGGGTAAATTGTCTCCAAATCGAGTCCCTCTGGCTCAATAAAGACATGGTGCTTATGTCTATCTGGGTAGCGAAATGCTTTGTCCTCTATGCTTGGGCAATATCTGGGACCAATTCCCTTAATTTGCCCGTTAAATATCGGAGATCGCTCTTTATTGGAACGAATAATTGAGAGAGTTTCCTCATTTGTATGAGTTAAGTAGCAACAGACTTGCTTTTCAATGCGCACATTAGGGCTGTGGTCAAAGTGAAAGTTCAAAGCGCGTGGATCGCTCTCTTGCGGGATGAATTGACTATAATCAAGGGTCGAACTTCTAAGCCTTGGTGGGGTACCAGTCTTAAAGCGAATTCCCAGGGTCTTCACTTGGGAAAAGAGATCCCCCAGCCCATTAGAATTCACAACTCCGACTCGTCCTCCCTCAGTCTGCTCCTCTCCAGTGTGTAACCTTCCTCCAAGAAAAGTTCCTGTGGTCACAATTAGCTTCTTGGCCACAACCTCAAGTCCAGACTCAGTAACAAGTTCAAAACCAGACTTTCGATCGATCACCCTCATCACTCGATCACGAATCACTTCGATCGCCGATTCACCAATGAGCCTCTCCGCCCATTGCGAGTACTTCTCCTTGTCCACCTGGACCCTGGTAGACTGGACAGCAAATCCCTTGGACTCATTAAGGATTCGGTATTGAATTCCGGCCAAGTCAGCAAGTCGACCCATCAAGCCACCCAAGGCATCAAGCTCACGAACGACTTGACCCTTACCAACACCACCAACAGCAGGGTTACAGGGAGCGCTGGCTAAACCGACTCCAGGTATAGTGACAATGGCAACCTTCAACCCATACTGAACTGCAGCCCAAGCGGCCTCAACTCCAGCATGACCGCCGCCCAAAACGACAACATCGTAATTCATATTTCCTCAAAATGTTCCACGTGGAACATGACAAAAATGCGTGACGACCGTCTCATATCGCAAAAAATAAGAAAAATCTACGAATTATCAGTATCTTAGAAAGAAATACAGTAGTTGTTTTTTATTTACCAATGCAGAAGTTATTGAAAATATTATGTAGAACATCATCGGGAGACACAATCCCGATCAATTCACTCAACTTTTGTCCCAGACGATTGACCTCCGCGGAGAGAATGGCAACATCCCCATCAAGCAGGCCCCTAATTCCCCTACTCTCACTTACGAGTTCACGTAAGATCTGGCACTGGCGATCAATTAACAAGGGATCATTGGCCAATAAAGTTGAGTACTTAGAGGCAATTTCACCCCTAATTGGACCCATGGAATCGGCTGGTCCTATAGAACCACTCTTCACATTTGCTGGTTCTATAGGACCACTTACTGGCCTTACTTTTGGTCCTATAGGACCAATCTCATCTGCCCCTATAGAACCAGACTTGAGCGTTGAACCTGGTTCTATAGGACCAGGTATAGCAAGTGGTTCTATAGAACCACTTTTGCCATCAAATGAAACCCGCTTCACATGGGCAAAGAACTCTGAAAACTTATTTAAATGTGTCTGAAATTCAGGATCATCAGCATGAGTAAAGACAATAAGATCCAATTCTCGCAGCTCGAGAACTGATTCAAGATCAAAAGCTAAGACAGGATTGATGACCAAGATTTTAAAGAAGGCGCGAGAGAAAATTTCCGCAGCTCTTCTAATTCCCTCCTCTTCAATCTTCCCAGCACCAGCACGAACACCGGCCGTATCAACTAAGGTGTAGTGATCACTTCCAACATAGAAATTTTCACTAACATAATCGCGTGTTGTCCCCTCTTCTTCAGAAACAATACTACGGTTGGTCGCTAGGAGATGATTAAAGAGAGTACTCTTACCGGCGTTAGTCTTACCAAGAAGCACAACCTTAGGACTCAAGATAGCAGTAGCGTCAGTGACCGTTCGAGCGGCCAGGGAAGAAATTTGAGAATGGAGTTCTTCATAAGCAGTGAGCAACTCCTGAGCTCCCCCTTCTTCACCAATATCCTCAAGAAAATCGATATTAAGTTCGATGGCCGACTTAAATCTTAAGTAGCGCTGATAGAGTTCTTCAAAAGACTGATGAAGTTCTCCATCTAATGAACTAATTCCCTGTCTAATACCCTTAATTGATCTCGAAGATAGAACGAGATCAAGACCCTCAACTTGAGAGAGCGTGAGTTTTGAATTTAAAAAGGCCCGATAACTAAACTCACCAGGAAGGGCATGCCTAGCAAGTCCCAAAGAAACCACTGATTCAATAAAGTGACGAATCAGTACGGGATTTCCATGCATATGAACTTCAAGAATGTTCTCAGCATTATAGGAATGAGGGGCCTTAAAGTAGACAACTCCCCCATCGTCTATTTGGACCTGCTCGCGATCATAAATTTTGGTCCTATAGAACCGGCCTGGTCCTATAGAACCAAGCTCGCGAGAAAAGAGTTTTTGAAGAGGTGCTAGAGAGGCAAAACCGCTGATTCGAACAATGCCGATTCCAGCGGCACTAGAAAGTGAAGTGCTAGCGGCAACTATTGGAGATAAGTCTTGATAGTCACCGCTCACAATTAAACCTAGTCAATCATTCGATAAACGAGAAGTTGTTGAATGATCCCAAAGAGAGTTGAAACGAAGATATAGAGATTAAGACCGGCCGGAAGATCCTTCATAATGAAAGTAAACACAATCGGCATAATCATCATAATTTTCTTCTGAGTGGCATCCATACTTGCGCTAGGGGTGAGCTTTTGCTGACCGAGCATCGCAAGTCCCATAAGAACCGGAAGAACATAGTAAGGGTCTTTCACACTGAGGTCAGTGATCCAACCATAGAAAGGCGCGCCTACGAGCTCAACGGCATTATAAAGAACCTTGTAAAAGGCAAAGAAAATCGGCATCTGAAGAAGAAGCGGCAAACATCCACCTAACGGATTGGCACCGGCCTTCTTAAAAAGTTCCATTGTCTCACGCTGCATACGTTGAGGATCATCAGAAAACTTCTCCTTAAGCTTCGCAAGCTCTGGTTGGAGCTTTTGCATTTTCTTCATACTCTTAAAGCTCTTAAACTGGAGCGGAAAGAGAATTGTGCGCACAACAAGGGTTAGTAGAATTACGGCAATTCCATAGTTGGGAATCCAATCATAAAACATCTGCAAGCCACGCAGAATCGGCACCGCCAAGACGCCAAAGAAGCCAAAATCCACTGAAAGATTGAGATTGTCACCAATGGCCACGAGTTCATCATAGTTTTTCTTAGTGAATACTAGATCACCTGAGAACTCTTTAATAGGGTCCACAGTATCAACGATAAAGCGACCGGCTTTATCAGTGTGAAAGCGCGATGGAATCTTATCTTTAAAAATAAAGGCAAAAAGGTGGAAGTTAAAATCGAGACCAAACCACTTAGCGCTACCATCACCAGAAGACTCTGAACCGACATTGTGGCGTTCAATATCTTTAGAGTAAAAAACAAACTGACTTACTTGATGATTTTCAAGTTCCTTGGCAGTAGAGCGGAAAACAAAGCGATAAGTGTAAGCATTTTCTGAGAGAAGTTTTAAATCAAAGCGACCGTTATCAAGAATTTGAGCATGAAGATCAATCCCCAAACTCTCATCTCTGCCCTTTACTGAGGTATCAGACTTTTCCGTGATAACGAAATTTAAATTGCGAGGAGCATCGTTAATCAAAACCTTAATCTGGAAGGGATTGGCCTTATCAGTAATGGCCTGAAAATCAAATACGGCCTTGGGATCGACGATATTTTGAACACTCAGATCATTTTGAAAATTATAAACATTTCCACTCTGAGCCAGTGTGAGCGATTCAGCTTCAACCACTCCTGGTTCTATAGGGGCAGCACTGGTCTCGGTCGCTGGAACAGTAACTTCACTCTCACTCATGCGCTCTTTTAGTTCTTGAGTTTGAGCCGCTGGTGCCGCCTGGTTGGCCTCATCCTGCTTGGGCATAAAATAGGCTTGCCATCCAAAGAGGACTAAACCAGATAAAGCAACTGCTAAAAAAATCCGTTTTTGCTCTGACATGAAATCTCCGAAAAAATGATAGCTTTAGGTATCACAGCTCTTTGCGAATGTTAACTTTTGCGAGCATTATGCCCAAGTATCTTCTTGGCAACATGCTCTAGAGATTCTAGAAAAATGCGCTCACTTTCAGCCCGCACCCCAACCCGAAGAGTTCTGGGTGAAACCACAAAAAGAAAGTCCCACTTCAAAAAGCGCAGTTCATGTTTGCGCACAAATTCGCGCATGAGCCGCTTCAAGCGATTGCGGTCATGGGCCTTACCCACTTTCTTAGAGATAGCAAAGCCAAACCGAGCATGCTCAGCAGGTTCCTCTCTGCGCTTTGAGTAGACGCGAATTAAAGAATTTTGAAATACTGAGGAATCAGATTTAAGACGATCAAAATCTCTAGACGTAAGAAGGCGAAGACTTTTAGGAAAGCCTTCGCCAAATTCAAACTTAGACATGATCTAAAACGCTAAATTATTTTGTAGAAGAAGAAACTGTAAGTGACTTTCTTCCTTTAGCACGTCTAGCGTTGATAACTTTGCGGCCATTGGCGGTTGCCATGCGCTTTAGAAAGCCATGTACGCGAAGTCTTTTACTTTTCTTTGGTTGCCACGTTCTTTTACTCATCGCAATATCCTCTTCAACAAAGAACAAATCTTAAAGGGCTATGATGTACCTAGTTAGAGGCAAAAGGTCAATAATGAGAAGTCCGAAAATGAAACCAAACCTTGCGGCCCAAAGGTAAGGAAATGCGTGTTGTCTCAGGTTGGGGGCCATGTTACACCTTTCGCTCTCATTTTTTTAAACAGGACCACCAAAACTCAATGAGGTTAGAATGAGCCAGGATTTTCCTTTTGAGCACTTTCTCTCTGCCCCGCAAGCGACAGAAAAGGAAAAAACAGCTTTAAATACAGACACTTACAAGCAATCAGCCCCGCTCCCAAGCTTCGGTGCTCAAGCCGAAAGTGAAGAAGATCTCTTTAGTGCCGAGGAGATCGCTCTCATCCAAAGCGACCTCTTGACTCAGATCAGGGCCGAAATTCCAGCTGTAAAGTACAACACCCTCTTTGAGGGTGCTCTACAAGTATCTGATATTAAAGAGAAAAAAGTTGTTTTTAGCGCCTCTACCGCTACCCTAAACCGCCTACTCGAGAGTTCCTATAAAGGACTGCTAGAGATGGCCGTTCAGCGCACACTTGGCGCTAGCTGGGAAGCAGAACTATGTAATAACAGTAACTTAGAGATCAGTTCCCAGAGCTTTAACAGCTTTAACCCCGAACAAAATCAAGGGGTTAAGCCAAGAACGGCCAGAGATGCCAAATTTACTATTGAAGCCAACCCTACTAATGATGATCTCATCCACGAAGTAGAGTCAAAATACATCGATCATGTTCGCCCCACCCAGCAAGGGGGCATCCAAATTGATCACACCAAGACTTTTGATAATTTCATTGTGGGCCCATCCAATAATATGGCTTTCTCTACCGCCATTGCTGTGGCCAATAAGCCCGGCAAAGGTGGCAAATATCCCTCTCTTTATATTCACAGCAATTCAGGACTAGGTAAGACTCACCTCCTGCACGCCATTGCCAATAGAATTAGAGAGGAATTTCCAGAACTCATTATCTGCTTCACCTCCGCTAAAATCTTTATGACTGAACTTGTTTCGGCCATTCAAAGCTCTAAAACAAATGAATTCAGACGCAAATACATCGAACAAGTCGATGTCTTAATGATCGATGATATTCACGAGCTTAGCCATAAAGAGCAGACTCAAAATGAATTCTTCCACGTCTTTAACGAACTCCACAATAAGGGCAAACAGCTCATCTTTACTTCGGATAAAACTCCCAAGGAAATTGACGGCATTGAAGAGCGTCTTAAGACTCGCCTCCAGTGGGGCCTCGTGACCGATATTCAACGTCCAGATCTTGAGACAAGAATTGCTATTCTTAAAAAGAAAGCTATCGAGATTGATCTCTTTTTAAGTGACGAGATCATCACAACTATCGCTCAAGCGATTAAAACCAATATCAGAGAGCTAGAAGGGAACCTAGTTAAGCTCAAGGCCTACGCTGACCTCATTAACAATGAGCTTGATACTGAGCACGTGAAGCAAATTCTCAACCTTGATTCATTTGAAGAGGAAAAGAATGAGGTCACGATTGAGAGCATCACCAAAGCGACTGCCAAGTTTTATAATATTGCCTTGGCCGATCTGCGCTCTAAGAGCCGCGGCAAGGATGTGGCCAACGCTAGATTTGTGGCCATGTTCCTCTGCCGTAAAATGATTAAGGCCAAGCAACAAGACATTGGTCGCTTCTTTGGAGGCAGAGATCATAGCAGTGTGATTCACGCCATTAGAACCATCACTGAAAGACTCAAAAGTGAACCTGCCCTCACCCAAGAGATCTTCCAAATCGAAAGTGAACTTTGTTAAATAAATCCACATTTAAAAGATAATTACCCACAGGCCCTCCAATGCGAGGGCCTTTTTTTTAGCCATTGGGCCCCGCATCCACATAGGCCTGTGAATAACTTCTGGCAAAACTAACCACACCTTACAACCCACAACGTTATCCACGGCCTTTCCACGGCCCAAGAGACGTAAATACGAAAAGTAAACTCTTTAATTTCAGGTAATTAAGTCAATTACTCACAAAGGCCGTGGATTGTGGAAAAAAACAATTAACACGTGGCCTTATCCACAGGCCCAGTTATCCACATTGGGGATAATTTTGTGGATAAATGAGTATTCAGGAAGCATTTGACACCCGGCCAAAATAATATGCGAATCAATGTGGAAAACCATGTGAGTAAAAAGTCAGTAAGTAGGAATTTATCAAGCCCAAACAACTAATCTGCGAATTAATCCAAAAAGAAGCACCACAAAAGCCCACCCTCAATACACCAATAAGAAAGTACTAACATGAATCAATTCAAGGTCTTAGATAGGAACTCCACTTATCCACACTTCAACAACAACAATTAATATAAATAAGAGAGTAGACTCTAAAACCATTGATTCTCAATTCCTTGCCTATCTTCATGGCCATGGGTAAAACTAATCTAATAAGAGGATTACATCATGCAAGCTCATGTCTCAGTTGAAGCCCTAAGATCGGCTTTAAATAAAATTCTAACTGTCGTTGATAAGAAGAGTTCACGTCCTATACTTCAGTACTCGCTACTAGAAGCTAGAAACGGAATACTAGAATTATCTGCTACTGATCTAGAGGTCTCAGCTAAGATCAGTGTTACTGCTGATGTCAGTGAACCCGGAATCTTCTGTGTAAACTCTAAGAACTTATTTGATATTCTAAGAGAACTTCCAGATGAGACCGTTAGACTTGAAGTCGATCAAAGTGGACAATCCTTAAAATTAGATTGTGGAAATATTCACTACACACTTTTAATTTTTAAGAATGATGATTTTCCACAATTAGTGTTCAAAGGAAGTGGAAAAGAATTCGAATTATCTTCAGAAGATATTATTAATATTATTGCTAAGACTTCACATGCTATCTCAAACGATGAAACAAGACTCTACCTCAATGGTATTTTCTTGCAAGAGATGGATGGCAAGCTTAGAGCAGTGGCCACTGATGGACATCGCCTTTCACTTATTGAAACTGAACTCACAAATGAGAATCATGAAACGTTATTAAATGGCGTAATTATTCCAAAGAAAGGCGTCTTTGAATTAAAGAAAATGGCCGAGAGTTATCCAGATAAATCAATTGGATTATCAGTTGATGAATCTTTTCTTCATGCCCATGTCTCTGGTGAATACTTCCTCTCTATTCGATTGATTGCTAGAGAGTATCCCAAGTATCAAGCAGTGATTCCTTCTAAGACGACTTACACGCTCACAGTGGATAAAGATCTCTTTTTTAATGCAGTAAAAAGAATTCGCATTATGTCTAATGAGAAATCTAATGGCATTAGAATCAAGATGACCAACAATGAAATGATTATCACCGCCAACAATCCTTCGCTTGGTGATGCTGTTGAACAAGTACCAATTTCATATGAAGGCAAAGAAATGGAAATTGGCTTTAATGCCAAATACATTCTTGAAACTCTCTCAACCCTTGAGAACGGCGAAGTCGTCCTTGAACTCAATAATGAATTGAGTCCTGTGATTGTGAAGAGTCTTTCTCTGTCGAGTTACCTTGGTATTATTATGCCGCTTAAACTCTAGGACTTAATGAGTTTTAAAATATCTAAGCTCCAAGTAAGAAACTTTCGGAATCTTTACCCAGACATCATCGACTTTTCGCCTAAAATTAATTGTATTTTAGGCGAAAATGGCAACGGCAAAACCAATATTCTAGAAGCTGTTCATTTTCTCTGTACCAGAAAATCTTTTCGTAAAAATGCAGGTTTTCCACAATTTTTGGGAGTTGATGGGGATAGTCCTGAAATTTATTTGTCTTCGGTTTTTTTGGATGAAGATAATAATAAAAAAGCTCTTAGTGTGAAGATGGAGCAGTCGGGAAATACTTGGGCCGTAGATGGGCACGTGTCAAAAAAGCGAGAGCTTCATTCGTGTGTTTTTATCAATCCTTTTGATTCGTATTCATTTCATACCAATACGACTTTTCGCAGATCCTGGTTTGATGACCACTTTTGCATGCTTGATAAAGGGTACAAGAAAGCTCTTTCAAATTTTCAGTCGGCGCTCAAATTTAGAAATGCTCTCCTCTCAAAGAAACCCTACAAGTTTCGCGAACAAATACCTTCAATTGACCGTGAGCTGGCCAAGTCCTCAGTGCAGCTGATCAACTATCGCCAACACTTTCTGAGGGAATTAGTTCCATTGGTTTCTCAGAGCTTTCGCGAGATCTTCTCAGCAGAGCATGAACTGGTTGTTGAACTCGATTCAAAGTGGCCAGGACTCACTGAGGAGCAGATCGTTATTGCTCTAAGTCAGGGGCTCGAAAAAGATGAAATCTTGGGCCACACCAAGTACGCTGTACACAAAGATGACTACACGCTTCTTTTTGACGGATTTAATAGCCTGGAATTCTGCTCTTTAGGGCAACAAAAAATGAGCTATCTCAGCCTCATATTTGCCTATATAGAGCAGTTTAAGTATAAATATAACTCTTTTCCTATAGTGCTGATCGACGACGTTTCTGGAGAGCTTGACGGCCACCGCTGGGAACGCCTCGTCGCCTACTTGGAAAAGAGACAATTTCAAGTACTCATAACAACAGCAAACGAGAAGTTTAAGGAAGAATTGGATAAGATCGAAGGCGCAATGAAGTTCACTGTAGCTGGAGGCGCGATCGTCTAATCAACCACTCCCTCAAAAGGAATAGAGGAGCCCCCTTGGAAAATCAAAGTGCATCAATCTCTAAAGTTGGTTCGAAGTATACCGCGGATCAAATTAAAGTTCTCGAAGGGTTAGAAGCCGTTCGTAAACGTCCAGGTATGTACATTGGCGATACTTCATTTCGCGGCCTCCATCACTGTGTCTACGAAATTGTAGATAACGCTGTCGATGAAGCACTCGCAGGATATTGTACTGAAATTAAAGTTATCATTCATGTGGATAACTCTGTAACGGTAATTGATAACGGCCGCGGTCTTCCAGTAGATATGCATCCAACAGAAAAAATTTCTGCCGCTGAGCTGGTGTATACAAAACTGCATGCGGGTGGAAAGTTTAACGAAGAAGGTGGCGCCTATAAAGTTTCAGGTGGTCTCCATGGTGTAGGTGCATCAGTTGTGAATGCTCTTTCAAAGTGGGTTAAGCTTGAAATTAAAAAAGAAGGTGAAATTCACGAAGTTGAATTTGAAAAAGGTGTTTCTAAATATCCTCTTAAAGTAACGGGCAAGCTTGAAGATCCTAATGTCACTGGAACTTCTGTAACCTTTAAGCCAGATAATGAAATTTTTGAGGTTGTCGAATTTAACTACGAAACTCTCACAAATCGTTTTCGCGAGATGGCCTTTCTTAATAAAGGTTTAAGAATCTCTATAAAAGATGAGCGCAGTGAGAAAAAAGATTCATTCTGTTATGAAGGTGGATTGATTGAATTTGTGGAATGGCTCAACCGTGCAAAGTCCCCTATTCATAAAAAGCCTATTTATATTACCCAGTCTAGAGAAGACTATGAAGTTGAAATTTCGATGCAGTGGACAGACTCATATAGTGAAGTCCTTTCAGGGTATGCAAATGCTATTTGTACACCAGAAGGTGGGACTCACGTCTCTGGCTTTAAAACGGCACTCACTCGCGTACTTAACCAGTACACAAAAGAAAATAATCTTCTTAAAGGCATTAAAACGAACCTAACTGGCGATGATATGCGAGAAGGTTTAACGGCGATTATTTCTGTTAAACTCCCTGAGCTTCAATTTGAAGGACAGACGAAATCAAAGCTTGGTAACTCCGAAGTAGAGGGGATTGTGAACTCACTTGTGGGTGAAGGTCTCAAAGCTTACTTTGAAGAAAATCCAAACGTCGCTAAAACAATCATTAAGAAATCGGCCGATGCCGCAGCTGCAAGAGAAGCAGCTCGTAAAGCTCGCGAACTTACCAGAAGAAAGACCGCGCTTGAAATGGGTGGTCTGCCAGGCAAGATGGCCGATTGCCAAGAAAAAGATCCCGCCATGTGCGAACTCTACATTGTGGAAGGTGACTCGGCCGGTGGTTCGGCCAAGCAAGGACGTGATCGTAAAACTCAAGCCGTACTTCCACTTCGCGGGAAAATTCTTAACGTTGAAAAAGCTCGTTATGACAAAATGCTCGCTAACAACGAAATTAAAATGTTCGTTCAAGCGCTGGGGACAAGTATCGGCAAAGATCATTTTGACATTGCAAAACTTCGCTATCATAAAATTGTGATCATGACCGATGCCGACGTCGACGGCTCTCACATTAGAACCTTGATCCTCACCCTGCTCTATCGCCAGTTTCCAGAGCTTATTGAGCAAGGTTACGTCTACATTGCTCAGCCACCACTCTTTAAATATAAAAAGGGTAAAACTGAAAGCTATATCAAAGATGAACGCGCACTTGAGACTTTCCTGGTGGCCAACTCAATTGAGGGAGCAAAGGTAGTGGTCAACGGTGAAGAGATGAAGCCGGAGGAATCGCGCTTTCTGATTAATAAATTCACAGGCTATCAGAAGAACCTAGATTCATATGATATGCACCTCGACACAGATCTGCTCAGGGCCATGATTGAGAAATCTTCAATTTCAGCAGCTCATCTCAAAGATCGCACTGCCCTAGAAGGCGAACTCGAAAAGATTATGGCCGAGCTTAAAAAACTAAAAGTGAGTAAGCTCAAAGATTATAGCTATGAAATCGTAGATGATGTTGACCACTCTGCATTCTTAGTGAAGTGGACAGTTGCTACGAGTGCCCGTACAAAACAATTTAAGATCAACCACTACTTTTTGAACTCCCCTGAGTATGCCGATCTTGTGAATGGTTACGATGGCATTAAGAAATACATTGGTGTCAAATTCAAAGTCGAGAAAGATAAATCAGGTGTTAAAGAGTTTGATAACTTGGATGAGTTCGCAACTTTCATTATCGAAGACGGTAAACAAGGTGCATACATTCAGCGTTATAAAGGTCTTGGAGAAATGAACCCAGAGCAACTTTGGGAGACCACAATGGATCCGTCCAATCGCACACTTCTTCAGGTCAAAATTGAAGATACGATTGAAGCCGATCAGGTGTTCTCTGTACTCATGGGTGATCAGGTAGAGCCACGTCGTCAATTTGTGGAAGACAATGCTCTCAATGTTCGTAACCTCGATATTTAATTTTTAAGGAAGAAATATGTCGGACGAAAATAACAACAATCAAAATATTAATCACGGCAACATTCAAGAAGTCGTCATTCAAGACGAAATGAGAAATTGTTACCTCGATTACGCTATGTCAGTAATTGTAGGGCGCGCTCTGCCAGATGTTCGCGATGGCTTAAAGCCTGTTCACCGCCGTGTACTCTATGCCATGGATTCACTTGGCAACCACCATAACAAGCCCTTTTTAAAGTCTGCTCGTGTGGTCGGTGATGTGATCGGTAAGTATCACCCCCACGGCGACTCAGCGGTTTATGGTGCTATTGTACGTCTCGCTCAAGATTTCTCAATGAGATACCCACTTGTAAGTGGACAAGGAAACTTTGGTTCAATTGATGGCGATAATGCTGCCGCCATGAGGTACACCGAAATTCGTATGGCCAAGCTCACTGAAGAAATGCTTCAGGATCTTGAAAAGGAAACAGTTGACTGGCAACCTAACTATGATGGCTCACTCAAAGAGCCCACTGTTCTTCCGGCCAAAATTCCAAATCTTCTAGTTAACGGCTCAGCAGGTATCGCTGTGGGGATGGCCACAAATATTCCACCACACAATCTGACTGAAGTGATGACGGCGCTCATAGCCCTCACTGATGATCGCTCGATGAGTATTGATCAGCTCATGACGTACATTCCTGGACCTGATTTCCCTACATCGGGATATATTCACGGAACAGAAGGTATTCGTTCGGCCTATCACACAGGTAAAGGTGTGATTCAAATTAGAGCCAAAGTTGAAGTCGAACCAATGGGGAAAAATGCTGATCGCGAAAGAATCGTGATAACAGAAATTCCCTATCAAGTGAACAAGGCCAAGTTAATTGAAAAAATTGCTGAGCTTGTTAATGCGAAAGAACTTCAAGGGATTTCAGATATTAGAGATGAATCTAACCGTCTAGGTATCAGAATCGCTATTGATCTAAAGAAAGGCGAAATCGCTAACGTTATTATCAATAGACTCTTTAAAGCCACTCAGCTGCAAGTAAGCTTTGGTATTATCTTCCTCTCTATTGCCAATGGCTCTCCAAAGGTAATGAATCTTAAAGAGCAACTTGTCAGCTTTATTGATCACCGTAGAGAAGTGGTCATTCGTCGTACCGTTTACGAACTTAAGAAAGCACGCGAAAGAGCCCACATTCTTGAGGGCTTGAAAGTTGCAGTTGAAAATATCGATGAGATTGTTGAATTAATCAAAAAGTCAGAAGGTCCACAGGAAGCAAAGGATAAATTGATGGCGAACTATTCGCTTTCAGTTATCCAGGCCCAGGCCATTCTAGATATGCGTCTACAAAGACTTACTGGTCTAGAGCGCGATAAGATTATTAGAGATTACGAAGAAATCATGAAAGAGATTGCTCGTCTTGAGAGCATTCTCGAGAGTGAAGAGCTCATTCGTGGAATCATTAAAGATGAATTTGCTGAGATCATTGAATCTTTCGGTGATAAGAGAAGAACTGAAATCGTTCCAATGGCAGATGAAATTCAAATTGAAGATCTTGTTAAAGAAGAAGATGTCATCGTGACCATTACGCATAAAGGTTACGTGAAGAGAATGCTCACAGATACCTATAAAACACAAAAACGTGGGGGTACTGGTGTCAAAGGTTCGATCAACGAAGGTGAGGACGATTTCTATACAGATATCTTCATGGCCAACACCCATTCGACCCTACTCTTCTTTACCAACCGTGGAACTGTCTTCTCAACTAAGGTTTACAATATTCCTGAAGCCTCAAGAACCTCAAAAGGTCGCAATATTGCCAACCTCATTCAACTTCCACCGAGTGAGAAAATTAAAGAGATTATTTGTATCCCTAAAGATGAAGAACTCGAAGGCAAGTACCTCATGTTTGCAACTGAGCGCGGTCTTGTGAAAAAATCTTCGCTAGAGGACTATCAAAATATCAGACAAAGTGGACTTCGCGCGATCAAGATTCTCGACGGGGATTCACTTCTCAATGTGCGCATGACGGATGGATCAAAAGACGTACTCCTCTGTGCCTCTTCAGGAAAAATCATTCGCTTCTCTGAAGAAGATTGCCGTCCAATGGGTCGTGTTTCACAAGGGGTGAAAGGGATCTCAATTGACGATGCTGAGAAAATTATCGGTATGGAAATTATCGATGACAGCGTTGAGATTCTCTCTGTAACAGAGCTTGGCTATGGCAAGCGTACTGAGTCTTCTCAGTATCGTAAGCAATCTCGTGGTGGTAAAGGTATTCTCGCCATGAGACTCACCGACAAAACTGGAGAGATCGTTCAAATTAAACCTGTCGTTGACACGGATGATCTCATGATCATTACTGATAAAGGACAAGTTATTCGAACTAAGATTTCTGGTATCTCACTTCTTGGCCGTGCCACTCAAGGGGTACGCATCATTAGACTTAAAGAAGGTGAGAAAGTGGTCGCTGTTGCAAGCATCATTGAAGATGAAGTGAGCAGCGAAGAAAGTGGTGAAAATCAATAGGTTTCTATTCATAATGGCCCTCTTCGGAGGGTCATTTCTACTATCGGGATGTGACTTCACTCCCCCGCTCTACAAGCGTGTTTTTGAAGCTCAAAACTATCTCATCGAACAGCGCTATCCTGAAGCGATTGAACTCTACGAAAGAATCCTAGAGAGTAATCCTCCAAATGATATGAAGGTGAAAATCTACTATCAACTGGGAGAGGTCTATAGCATCAACTTAAATAACAACCCTCGGGGAGTTGAGTACTATCGTAAAGTTAAAGAAGTTACTGAAGAACCTATTTGGCTGGTGAAAGTCGAAGAGAGAATTGGTGATATCAACTATAACTTTATCAAAAATTATAAAGCCGCTATTGAGAGCTACCTCCTACTCTCGTCTTTCCAGCCACGATTAGCAAATTACGATTTTTATGAGTACAGACTTGGGCAGAGCTATTTGCGACTTGGTGACTTTCCCAAGGCCGAAGAAGTTTTTGTTCGCATTCAAAGAGATGAGTCTCATAAATATTTTATCGACTCCTTCTTTGAAGCTGGCCTAGCAGCATTCCAGCAAAAAGATTGGAAAAGAGCCGTTGGCTTTCTCAATGAATATATTCGCAGAGAGAAGAGAAAGGACGGAATTATCAAAGCAAAGTTCTTGGTTGCCAACGCCTATGAAACAATGGAGCAACTCAAAGAAGCTTATAATCTCTATTATTCACTCTTAGGCGAATACCCCAATACTCAAGTCATTCAAAATCGACTGAATGCTATTTATAATCGTCGCGTTGCGAGGCGAAGGTGAAGATAGATCCAAAATGGATACGTGTGGTGGGAATTGCCATGGGTCTTCCTTCAACTATTTTTGCCTTAGCACTCGTTGTGATGAAGCTAATAGAAGAAGGCATCGTTTCGCGCGGACTTGGCTGGGGCGTCTTTATTCTCGTGGTCGTTCAGTCCCTCACACTGATGGTTTGGTTCGCCCTTAAAGTAAATCAAAAGAAAAATAATTCTGAGCGCGACTAGAGGCCTACGTCTGCAATAAACTGACAGCGATAGCGGATTAAGTCCTCAAAATCTACACTACACTTAATATCCGATGCGTAGACCCACCACTTACCCATGGCGGCATCTACCACCGCTCCTGCTGAGGACAGTGCAGCCTCTAGCGAAGTTGGATCTTTTAAAGGTGTGCTTGCTTGATGGGGATCGCGCGTGCAATCAAGATCAGAGAGAACCCCTTCACTGAATTGATATTCACGTCTGCCTTCACAGAGAATACGCCCCACTGTTTGCGTCTCAAAACCCACCGAGGTGGATTTTAGGGCAATTCCACTGCGATACATTGCCTGAATCAAGTTGCGTGCCTTTTCGCCATCGATCTTGATGAGATCCGCGCTCGCAAGAATTTGAGTGCTAAGTAAAATTAATGACAGAGTGATTAGGCGGTTCATAGCTTCTCCTCGCTTTGAATAGCCTACTGTCCGCCAAAAAAAGCGAAGTGTTGAGTTAGACACGAAATTTATAGAGATTGTCTCGCGCTATGGCCTTTTTACTTGCCGCAGCCAGATGAACTGGTCTATTCAATGGCACTATGCCGGTTAAACCAAAAATAAATCTCAAGCTCTTTGTGATCTTGGCCCTCCCACTGATAGCGGCCGGTGGCTTTTTACTCGAGTCAACGTTTGAATACATTGGCTACGCAATTGCCACACTTGGAACATTGACGAGTTTGTATATGCTGCGCGAAATGGTCTTTGAGATGGTTCTAGGGGCCGTATCGAGTGGAGTATTAGCTAAGCGCAAAAAAAGCGATATTATTGTTCCTGCACTCACTAAACATCTAATTCTCGTTATTTCGATGATATTAGGTGGATTTTTCATGCAAAAAAAGATAATTATAGCGCTATTAAATTACGTAGCGCTTATTTTTATCCTGGTTTTAAGTTTAAAGCCACAACGTACGGATACTTAATGAAGAAACTAGTTTTACTTCTTTCTCTTTTAGCATCTTCTACAGCCATGGCCGCTGGTGGTTTCACTTGGCTAGGATCTCTTGAACATGCCACTCATGTGCCTGGTCACATCCTCACTCTCGTATTCGTCGGGCTTTTCCTGGTAACTGTTGGACTTATTTACCGCGCGAAAATTTCAAACGTATCCAATGTTGTGATTCCTGATGAGGGAATTACTTTTAGAAATATCGTTGAGCTCTATGGCAAGTTTATCTACTCGCAACTCAATGCTGTTATCGGCGAAAAAGAAGCTCCAAAATACTTCAATTTCATCGCCACTATTTTCATTCTGATTTTCCTTTCTAACTTTATTGGTTTGATCCCAGGATTTCTTCCACCAACTGAGTATATCTCAACGACACTCGCTCTTGGGGCTTTTGCCTTCGTTTACTACAACATCAAAGGCTGTAAAGAACTGGGCACAATTAACTATCTAAAGCACTTCGCCGGCCCACTTTGGTACATGGCGATTCTTATTTTTCCAATTGAGATTCTCTCTAACTTCATTCGCCCAGTTTCACTTGCTCTTCGTTTGCAAGGTAACATGATGGGTGACCACAAAGTTCTTGAGACATTTTCGACCCTTGCCGCCTATATCGTGCCGATTCCATTCTATCTGCTCGGTCTGTTGGTGTGCTTTATTCAAGCTTATGTTTTTACAATGTTAACAATGGTCTACATTAGTCTAGCGACTGCTCATCACGATCATGATGATCACCACTAGTTTAGTGTAACCACAATTTTTTTTAGGAGTTATTCATGGATTTCCGTAAAATCATCCTCGTTTTCGCTGTAGTTCTTCCTGTTCTTCTTCTTGCTTCTGGTAGCGTTTTCGCTCAAGACGGATCAGGCGCTGGTTTCTCTGATCAAGCTGTTAAGTACATCGCTTACTTCTTCACAATGGCCATTGCCGTTTTCGGTGGTACAGCTGCTCAGTCAAACGCTGCTTCTTCTGCTCTTGAAGGTATCGCTCGTAACCCAGCTGCTGCTGACAAGATCCAAACTCCAATGATTCTTGGTCTTGCCCTTATGGAATCACTTGTGATCTTCACACTTATTTCTGTATTCCTTGTTTAGTAAAAGCGCAGCTTTTACGGCCCCGCCAGGGACCAGTGAACGTTAGTGAACGGCTGCACAGGAAGATCACTAACATTCACAAATAATCTTAAATACTTAGATAAGATATAGGGGGCTCAGCGAGCCCCCTTTTTTATTGGCCCAAGGGGTCAATTTATGATAAAAATGGCCAATTTTTAAGCTCTGCAAAAAAATGGTCATGACCGAGACTGATAAAAACTATATTCGCCAAACCTTTGAATTAGCCTTGAGGGCCAGAGGTATGGTTTCACCCAATCCTCTCGTTGGTTGCGTTGTTGTCAAAGACGGCAAGGTTATTGGTGAGGGTTATCACCGTGGCCCAGGTCAAATGCATGCTGAGCCCGACGCGCTAAAGAACTTAAGTGCAATTGAAGTCGCTGGTTCCACCCTCTACTGTAATTTAGAGCCATGTTGTCATACGAATAAGCGCACTCCTGCGTGCACCAATCTTCTACTCGATAAGAGGCCGGCGAGAGTTGTGATCGCCAATCTAGATCCAAATCCTGAAGTGTCCGGTAAGGGTGTCGCTATTCTTCGCAACGCCGGCATAAAGGTTGATACTGGCGTACTTGAGAAAGAGGGCGCTGAATTAAATGAGAGTTTCTTTAAATACATCACAACACAAAAGCCATTTATTCATTTAAAGATCGCTCAAACTTTAGATGGGCGCATGAGTTCGGCAACTGGTTCAAGTCAGTGGATCACTGATGAGAAGGCGAGAAGTATTGTTCATCAATGGCGCAATGACTACGATGCTGTCTTGATTGGCGCTGGGACATTAAGAGCAGATAATCCCTCGCTCACGCCAAGAGATGCTTGGCTTGTTAATAAGCCTTGTCCTAAAAGAATTGTGGTGACGGGCGCTCAGAGGGAATTTAATCACGATCTAAATCTACTGAGTGATGAATTTAGCGCGCAGACTATATTTATGAGTGGTGAAGACCTCCCTACTCTCGTAAGAGAGCTTGGTGCAAGTGGTATCACATCCATACTAGTTGAAGCTGGTCCAAAACTTAGTAGCTCCTTTTTAAATGCAGGGCTCGTAGATCGATTAAGTGTCTTCATTGCTCCTAAATTTCTAGGTAATGGACCTGCATTTTTTAGCAATGATCTTAATTTAAAAATGTCTGAAGCAATAATTATGAAAGATGTGCAAATTCACACTGTGGGAAGCCAAGTTCTCATGACTGGGAGGCCCTAGTGTTTACGGGTATCGTTAAAGAAATTGGCAAAGTAAAATCACTCACGCCCAATAGTTCTGGCCTCTCACTAGAGGTCTATGCTCCTGCACTTATTGATGATTTAGAAATTGATGACTCGGTTTCAATCAATGGGGCCTGTCAAACAGTTACGGCCCTTGGTGGTGACTACTTTCGCGTACAAGCTGTCCACACGACGCTAGAGAAGACGACACTTGGAAAGCTCTCGATTGGAGAGGACGTTAATCTAGAGCTCGCACTGCAGCTTAAAACCAGGCTTGGGGGACATCTCGTTCAAGGTCACGTAAATGGCATGGGAAGGATCGTTAACGTACTTAAAAAAGGTAATAACTACGATGTCTGGCTCTCTTATCCTCCCCATTGCGCTCCCTATATTGTAAAAGAGGGTTCAATTACCGTAGATGGCATTAGTCTGACCGTAGCCGATTTAAAAAGAGAAGAGCATCAACTAATGCTCTCGATTATTCCGCACACCTGGGAACAGACAGCTCTTAGACATAGAAGTTCTGGAGCGCTAGTAAATCTCGAAGTGGATATTATTGCGAAATATGTTGAGAACTTACTTTTTTATCAATCACAAAATCAGGCCTCGAAGAAGAACTTGAGTATGGATTGGATAAGAGAGATGGGATTTTAGAATGAAAGAATTTGCACTCATTGAAGAAGCGATTGAAGACATCAAGGCCGGAAAAATGGTGGTCGTGGTGGATGATGAAGATCGTGAAAATGAAGGCGACCTTATTATGGCCGCAGAGAAAGTTACTCCTGAAGCCATTAATTTCATGGTGAAATATGCCCGTGGACTAGTCTGCGCTCCACTCACCAAGACGAGGGCCAAGGAATTGGATCTTAATCTGATGGTGCGTGAAAATGATTCTGTTCATCACACAGCATTTACTGTTTCAATTGACGCCGCTAAAGGGGGCACTGGAATTTCAGCTTCAGATCGCGCCCTCACTTTGCAAGAATTGGTCGACCCTAAGACTAAGCCAAGTGATCTCTTAAGACCGGGTCATATCTTTCCTTTAATTGCCAGAGATGGTGGTGTGCTTGAGCGCACCGGGCACACAGAAGCAAGTGTTGATCTTTGTAGACTAGCAGGGCTAGCTCCAGTGGGAGTGATCTGTGAGATTATGGCCGAAGATGGATCAATGCTTAGAGGCGATGGACTTGATGAGTTTTGTCGCACCTTTAATCTTAAAAAAATTACCATTGAATCGCTGGTGAATTACCGCAAGAAAAAGACCTCAGAAAAATTGAAGACAGAGCAAATTAAACTTCCCACTAAGTTTGGAGAATTTGATTTGCACCTCTTTGAAAAAGGGTTAGAGCACCACGTAGCAATTTCAAAAGAGTTTGAAGGAGTCCCACTAGTGCGAATGCACTCGGAGTGTTTTACGGGGGATATCTTTGGAAGCTCTCGCTGTGATTGTGGAGAACAGCTTCACGGTGCTCTTGAGCGCATTAATGCTGAAGGCGGCGTTATTCTCTACTTACGCCAAGAAGGTAGAGGAATTGGGCTGCCCAATAAGATCAAAGCCTATGCTCTACAAGACCAAGGCCTTGACACGGTCGAGGCCAATCATCAATTGGGTTTCGAAGCCGATCTGCGCCGTTATGATATTGCCGCTCAAATGTTAAAAGAGCTCGGCATCACGCGCGTGCGCTTGCTGACAAATAATCCGGCAAAGATTAGCGAACTTGAAAAGCATGGTATTGAAGTTGTCGAGAGAGTGGCGCTGAGCTTTGAGCCTAACGACTACAATAAAAAATATCTCTATACTAAGAAGACTAAGATGAATCACTTTCTTGGTGATCATTTGCATTAATTGGAGTTTGAAATGACTAAAATCCTTGAAGGGAATCTAAGTGCCGAGGGTAAGAAATTTGCCATCGTCGTTTCAAGATTTAATGAATTTATTTGTGGGAAACTTCTAGAAGGCTCTCTTGATTGTCTTAAGAGACATGCGGCCAATATGGATCATGTTCATGTCGCCTGGGTTCCAGGAGCCTATGAAATTCCATTAGCTGCGCAAACACTTGCGACAAGTGGAAACTATGATGCTGTAATCTGTCTGGGAGCAGTAATTCGTGGTTCAACTCCACACTTTGATTATGTAAGTAGTGAAGTTGCAAAGGGGATCTCGCGAGTGAGTCTGGATACTAAAAAGCCTGTGATTTTTGGTGTGATTACAACTGATACTCTCGAGCAGGCCATTGAGCGAGCCGGCACAAAAGCTGGAAATAAAGGCTGGGATGCTGCGATGTCTGCTATTGAAATGGCGGCGCTTTTAAAGTCTATTGAATCGCTCTAAGCTTCACGCACGCGATGAAGAATAATCGATGCGGCTTGGGCCGCATTGAGGCTATCTACTCCTGGCTCTATGGAGATTTTTATCATCACATCACATAGGGCCTCGACTTCCAAATCCATTCCCCTACCCTCACTTCCAATGACCAAGACAAATTTCTGCGGAAATTTAAATGTGGAAATAGATTGAGATCCAGGAGCATTTCTGGTTCCAATAATCGTGTATCCAGCTTTCTTTAATGACTCTAGAGCGTGAGTGACATTGCCATATTCACAAAGCTTTATTCTATTATAAGTTCCCATTGAAACGCGGGCCACACGTCTTGAGTAAGGAGAGACGGTCTTGGAGTCCACTAGTAGAGAGTTCATTCCAAAGGCAACCAGTGAGCGAATGATTGTGCCAACATTTTCAGGACCAGTAAGTCCGTTCAGGCACAAGACTCTATCTTCAAGTTGCG
The DNA here is from genome assembly GCA_048264885.1 of Bacteriovoracaceae bacterium. Classification (GTDB taxonomy): domain Bacteria; phylum Bdellovibrionota; class Bacteriovoracia; order Bacteriovoracales; family Bacteriovoracaceae; genus JBLWXV01. The sequence continues at coordinate 329,895 of JBLXCO010000004.1, read as the reverse complement.
TGAGGGCCACATTGGCGGGCTTATCAAAAAGAGCAAGCACGCCCTGATGCAGGCGAAAACCTATTAGACTCTCAAGCAGCTCTCTGGGTGCAACGTAAAGTGGACACTGAGGTATTGTCTTAATATTTTGATAGAAGTGATCTGTCGCCACAACGTAGCGTGGGGTAGCGCCTTGAAGGAGTAGGTTTTCAAGAGTTTGTGAACCATCAATCACAATGTGATTTTCATGCTTTTTATTTTTTAGATTTCCAAAAGGAGCTAAAATCTCACTTCCAGGGTCATTAACTTCGATTAAATTCACTTTAAGTACTTCTTCAAATATTTACCGGTGTAACTCTTACTTTCCTTGGCCACATCTTCAGGACTTCCGGCCACGAGCACAGTGCCTCCGCGTGATCCTCCTTCGGGACCTAAGTCGATAACGTGGTCGGCAGTTTTAATAACATCTAGATTGTGCTCAATCACAATTACGCTATTGCCTTGATCGACCAGATCATTAATGGCCTTGAGAAGAATTCTAATGTCTTCAAAGTGAAGACCAGTAGTTGGCTCATCAAGAACATAGAGACAATGACCACGAGTGCTTTTAGAGAGTTCGCGAGAGAGCTTTAGGCGTTGAGCTTCGCCACCAGAGAGTGTTGTTGCTGGCTGGCCAAGTTTAATATAACCAAGTCCCACATCGAGCATCGTTTTAAGAACGCGCGCAGCCTTGGTGTGGTTTTTAAAAAACTCGTAAGCTTCCTCAATACTCATATCGAGTACGTCAGCAATATTTTTTCCTTTGTAGAGTACGCTAAGAGTATCGGGGTTATAGCGCTTTCCATAGCAAGACTGACAAGTGATGAATACATCGGGGAGAAAGTGCATTTCAATTTTTTTAACGCCATTTCCCTCACACTCTTCGCAACGTCCACCCTTAACGTTGAAACTAAAACGTCCTGGCTTATAACCACGAATTTGGGACTCAGGAGTTTTACTATAGAGAGTGCGAATCTCATCAAAGAGACCCGTGTAGGTTGCTGGATTACTATGAGGAGTTCTACCTATTGGAGATTGATCAAGTTCAATAAGACTTTTAAGCGCATCCGTTCCCGTGAGGCTATTATAATTCTTTGGCCCAAAAGTGTCGCCCTTGCGCGAGAGCTTCTCTTTAACCGCGGGAACGAGCACTCGGTGAATAAGAGTTGATTTACCTGAGCCTGAAACCCCGGTGACACAGGTGAGAACACCTAAGGGAAACTCAGTCGTGAGTTTTTTAAGATTGTTTTCACTGGCCCCTGAGAGCTTAATTTTACCTTGAGCTTCTCTTCGCTGTTTAGGAACATCAATTGCTGACTCACCTTTTAAGTAGGCGGCGGTGAGAGACCCTTGCTTCTTTTCAATTTCAGCAGGAGTGCCCTTGGCGACTATGGTTCCACCGTGAATACCAGCACCGGGGCCCATGTCGATAATATAATCACTGGCGCGCATGGTGTCTTCATCATGCTCAACCACAAGTACAGTGTTGCCTAGATCCCTTAGTGACTTAAGAGTTTCAATTAGGCGATCGTTATCTCTTTGGTGCAGTCCAATGCTGGGCTCGTCGAGGACGTAGAGGACACCCGAGAGGGCCGAGCCAATTTGAGTGGCCAAGCGAATGCGCTGGCTCTCACCCCCTGAGAGGGACATGGCAGAGCGGTTGAGTGTGAGATAATCAAGACCGACGTCTAAGAGAAACTTGAGACGAGAATTAATTTCTTTAAGAATCTTCTCGCTGATAATCTTTCTTTCACCTTCAAGACTCAGTTTTGAAAACCAGTCATAGGCCTCTTCAATACTAAGTTCAGCGAGTTCAATAATATTGCGATTCCCGATCTTTGTTGAAAGAGCGATGGGGTTTAAGCGTTGCCCTTGGCAAGCTGAGCACTTGGTGATGTGCATGAAGTTCTCAAGCTCTGCTCTCACCTTTTCACTGCCGGTTTCGTGATATTTCTTATCCAGCCAGTTCACGATTCCAGGGAATTCCTTAGTGAATTCAAAGTGAGAATTCTCAGAGGTGAAACTAAAGGTGTAGACGTCACCTGAGCCATGAAAAAGAAGATCGATATTCTTTTTGGAAAGTTTTTTAAGCGGAGCATTTATATCAATGCCCTCAGCCTCTGCGACACAGACAACCATGTTGTAGAGAAATCTATTTCTTTTAGCAATTGGGCCGATGGCTCCGTCTTCAATCGATAGAGAGGTATCAGTGACCATTAGGGCTTCATCAAAACTCTTGGATTCACCTAAACCATTACACTTGGGGCAAGCGCCTACGGGGGAATTAAAAGAAAAAAGACGCGGCTCTAAATTGGGATAAACTGTGTCATCACCCGGGGCCATATTGTGTTCACTAAATGTGACAAACTCCTCTGAGTCGCCCTCGCCTATTAAGACACTTACAAAACCATTTGAAACCTTGAGGGCATATTCAATAGAGTCGGTCAGGCGCTTTTCAATTTCATTTTTAATCAGCACGCGATCGACAACAACGTGAGCATTAAATGGGCCCTTGCCCTTAGCTTTACTACACTCTTCAATACCCTTGACCTCGCCGTCGATATAGATGCGACTAAAGCCCATGGCGGTAAATTTGGTGAGCTGCTTGGTAAAACTCGCAGCACTGTCAGCACTAAAGGGTGACATAATGTGAAGCTTGGTCTTTTCGGGATAAGTTAAGAGTGTGAGAAGAATCTGATGAGGAGTGTACTGCTTTACTTCGGCGCCGTTAATTGGGCTAAAGAGAGTGCCAGCTCTAGCAAAAAGAATTCGCAGGTAATCGTAAACTTCGGTGATTGTTCCAACTGTTGAGCGCGGATTTTTAGAACTAGTCTTTTGATCGATGGCGATTGCGGGAGAGAGCCCTGAAATGCTCTCGACATCTGGTGGCTGGAACTGCCCTAGAAATTGTCGCGCGTAAGAGCTCAAAGACTCTATATAGCGGCGCTGACCCTCTACATAAATAGTATCAAAGGCCAAGCTACTCTTTCCCGAACCAGAAGGACCCGTAATGACAGTGAGGGAATTCTTGGGAATAGAAAGGCTCACATCTTTCAGATTGTGAACGCGCGCCTTACTAATAATAATTTCATTAATGCTCATAACGACTCAAATCAATTAGTGATCTAGACCAACCCGCAAACAATAGAGACACCCGCGGTAGTCGGCCTTATTTTTACCATAGAGATCAAAGGCAGTCCCGTGGTCGACACTTAGACGAATAAAAGGCAGACCCAACGTGATATTTGCACCTATTAGCCCGTGAACCCCTTTAAACCAAGTGAGCCCCTGATCGTGATAAAGGTAAACTAAAAGGTTTTGAGCGCTACTTTTTAAGTGCATCGTATCGCCGGGAATGGGCCCATGTAGACTCAATGAGGGATACTTCTTGGCCATTCTTTGAATCAAGTCTGCCAAAACTTCATCTTCACTACCCAGTAGCCCACCTTCCCCAGCATGAGGATTCACGCCCGCTATATAGAATTCGCTCACCCCATAGAAAGACTGGCAAGACTTTAAGATAGCTTCAAGTTTTGATTCCCATGGAGCACTTGCGGCCTGGGCCACAAAGTCTTTCAAGGGAATATGATCGGTCATCAGTGCAATCTGTGCCCCTGGGGCCTTAAAGGACATGATGAGGTCGCGGTTCTTAAAGCGATGGCGCAGATATTCAGTATAGCCAAGATGAAAGGTGTCGCCCTCTTTAAGCTGATCTTTAGAGGTGGGAAGGGTAAAGAGGCGATCCCCCTCTTTGAGAGCATTGAGGGCACTATGTAGAGACTGCAAGGTCAAGGTGTCTTTGGATGTTGGGAGTGCGCTCAGATTGAGCTCGCTTGGCAATCTGAGACCCAATTGCTTGGCCGTCTGAGCTAGGACATCGGCTCTGCAGTGGAGAACAATACGTTCTTGGTCACGTTTGGCCAGACAGAGAAAGGACTTGAGAAAAACTTCAAGTCCAACTCCTCTTTCATGTCCAGCACTTACATGTAGCATTTTAAATAAAGGTTTTTACGAAATGCTTATTTTGTTCGCGTTGAAACCATAGGGCGAGAATTTCTTTACTGACGTTCTCGCTCAGTTCAGCACGAATGCGCTCTTTGACGTTTAGGTACTGTTCCGACTCAACCAGGTCCTTCTTTTTTACGAAGAAGACGTGATAGTCTTCACCAATGAGAATGGGCTTACTAAAGCCACCCTCTTCTGTTTTGACTAAGAGAGTTCTGAGTTCTTTATTGAGACCCTCTTCAGAAATTTGGCCAAGGGGATTGGTCGAAATTTCTTTAAAGCGCTCGGGCACATTGCCGGTGGTTTGAAGTCCTTCAAGAACCTTGGGGAACTCATTAACCATGGCCTTCGTCATCTGTGATCGCGGCATCGTAAAGTCGACGATATCAAGCTTAAAGCTAAGTGTTTTATTATCAACGTTACGTTTAAAGTATTCATTCTTTACTTCTTGATCAGTTACAGTGACCAAGGGTTGGATGACGCGTGAAAAGAAAATATTAAATTCAATACTCTCTCTAATAATTTCAAAGTACTCATCAAAAGTGAGGTTGTTACTTTGGAGAAAGCTCAAAAGGGCCGCGCGAGTTAAGCGCAGTCGATCTTCGGTCGACTTAATTTGGCTCTCAACTTGATCGTCGGTGACAACGTAGCCAAGCTCTTCGAGTTTTGCGCGAATGAGGTAGCGATTGATCGTCATGCGAACTAGGTCGTTAGTCTTGGTCGATTTATCGCGATAGAGCATCGGTGAAATATTTGCTCTGGCCTCCATGCCACTTTGAATGCGCTTGATCTCCGAGAGAGTCACCACCTTATTATTGATAATAGCGACAATCTTATCGAGCAATTTGGGAGCACCAAAAGCGCTAGCTTGGAAGAGAGTTGAAAAAAGGGCAAGAACGAATAGCTGCTTCATAAATACCTATGAATAGAGATTTGAAGTAGCTTAGATTAGGGGATAAAAAAGAGGAACTGGCAAGGCGCATTATGTAAGCGCCTCACCAGTATTCAAGGCCTATTTTAGGAATTCTTTATTGATTCTGATGTTAGCGCTGCTACGCACCTCTTGATAGTAGTCCTCGAGGATCTTGTCGCGCTTTTGATCGTAGACAATCTTCTTATAAAGCTGTTGGTTGATATCCTTTTCTTCGCGCTTAGCTAAGATCTTAATGATGTGATAGCCAAATTGAGTGCGCACAGGAGGAATGATCGAACCAACGGGCTTGCCGTTAATTGCTGCAAAGTATTCAGGAGCAAGACGAATGGCAGGTTGAAAACCTAGATCACCACCATTTGGAGCGCTTGAACTTTGAGAGAATTTATTGGCAAGCTCGGCCCATTTCTCAGGGCTCTTTTGGAGCTCAGCATAGACCTGGCGAGCCGCTTTCTGAGCTTCTTGCCACTCGGCTTCCTGGGGATCGGCAGAAATTCTAAAAAGAATATGGGCCGTACGATACTCAGGGTGAGACTTATAATAGTCAGATACATCTTTATCAGTGACCACAATCTTCTTAAGTCTAGGCTCAAGATCTTTAGAGATTTTTGCGTGAAAGAGAACGTCTTCCATTTTCTTTTTTACGATCGGCTCATTCTGAAGCTTTTCAGCTTTGGCCCGTTGAATGCCAAGTTCACGATTGATGAGATCATTGAGAACTTTTTCTTTCGTGACAGTCTTGTCAGTAACAAGCATAAGATTTTGCTTATAAGTTTGCTCGAGTTCAGAGAGGCTAATCTCAGCGCCATTAACATTGGCGACAACAGGTTCTTTCTCTGTGGCAAAGATCATTAGAGGGAAAACGGCAGCGCCGATTAAAAGAGCTTTTTTCATGATAGGTACCTCATGCCTTCCTTAGCATTTTGTCATTACCAAATAGTTTATCAAATTTTAGCACACACGCTAATAAAATCACTCTTTTGGAACTATTTGCTCGGCCACGTGCCGACAAAACTCGACCAGAACAGTTGGTGTAACCGCAAACTTTGAGCGGTAAAGAACCTGATAGTCGGGCGTGAGTGAGTATTGCTTGGGGTAGGCCACAAAATAATCCACGATTTTATTTCTTAACTTATCATTTGACTCAAGCATTTCTTTATCAAAGCGAAGATTGATGTTGTGATCGCTGCACTGTAGGGATTTAACACCACAATATTGAAGCGCAAGTCTTGCCTCTAAGATGCTAAAGAGGTTGATAAGCTCACTTGGAAGAACGCCGTAGACATCCTCGAATTCCTCTTTAATCTGTTGCAGGGCCGCGGCGTCAAAGCAGTTAGAGAGGCGCTTGTAGCTCTTAAGTCGCTCGGAGGAATCGCTAATATAATTATTGGGAATGTAAGCGGCAAAGGGAGTATTAAACTCAATATCACGGCGCATGACTTTGCGTTCACCACGAATTTCTCCAATCGCCTCTTTGAGAAGCTCCATATAGAGCTCTAGGCCCACAGCTTCAATGTGGCCACTTTGCTGGCCCCCGAGAATATCACCAGCGCCGCGAATTTCGAGATCCGCACTGGCGATATTAAAACCACTGCCCATCTCAGCATAAGTCTGAAGCGCCTTGAGCCTCTTTTCGGCCACAGTAGAGAGCATGCGCGTGTTGGGAATGATAAAAAATGCATAGGCTTTCTTATCTGAGCGCCCAATGCGTCCGCGCAACTGGTGCAGCTGCGAAAGACCAAAAGTGTCGGCACGATCAATAATCATGGTGTTGGCATTAGGAATATCAATCCCACTTTCAATGATCGTGGTAGAAATCAGGATCTGATACTTTCCGTCGTAAAAATCCTTCATTCGCTTTTCAAGTTCGCGCTCAGGAAGTTGCCCGTGGGCGTAGACAATCGAGGCATCGGGAACGAGCTCGCGGATATAGGCGGTGTAATCTTCAATATCCTGAACTTTATTGTGAACAATAAAGACCTGCCCTCCTCTAGAGAGCTCCTTTCTAATTGCTGCTTGCAAGGTGGCGTCGTCTTCTTTGATGACATAGGTTTTAATCGACTGTCGCTTCGGAGGTGCAGTGCGAATGAGAGAGAGATCACGAAGTCCGAGGAATGCTAGTTGCAGCGTTCGTGGAATTGGTGTGGCGGTGAGAGTGAGGAAATCAACAGATACCTTTAGGAGCTTAAGTTTTTCTTTATGACCAACTCCAAAGCGTTGTTCCTCATCGACAATAACAAGTCCCAGATCTTTATACTTAATAGAGTCAGAAAGAAGCTTGTGGGTTCCAATGACGATGTCAATTTTTCCCGCCTCAAGATCTTCTTTAATTTTTTTGCTCTCACTTGGCGATTTGAATCGAGAGAGAAATTCCACTCGCACCGGGAAGCCCTTTAGGCGTCGCTCGAAGCTATTAAAGTGCTGAAGAGCAAGCACTGTCGTGGGAACTAGTACGGCCACTTGCTTGTGATCGAGCACGGCCTTAAAAGCGGCGCGGATAGCGACTTCCGTTTTTCCAAAGCCCACGTCTCCACAGACCAGGTAGTCCATAGGTCGCGGCTTTTGCATGTGTTCAACAACATCGCGAATGGCGGCCAGCTGGTCTGGGGTCTCTTGAAAGGGAAATGAGAGTTCAAACTCTCGAAAATCATCATCAGGTGGCGAGAAAGAATAGGCCGGTGTGCTCTCGCGCTCTGCTTGTAGTTTGATGAGATCAAAGGCGAGTTTTTTTGCAGAAGTCTTAGCACGAGCTTTAATCGTCTTGAACTTATTTGTCCTGAGTGAATCAGGTCTAAGCTCTGCGGCTGCATCGGCGTGCTTTTGAATGAGATTCAACTTATAAATGGGGACGTAGACCTTATCTTTGCCCGAATATTCAAGAATCAGAAAGTCAGTACTAGTCTCGCCAACTTGTATCTTTTCAAGTCCTAGGTACTTCCCTACCCCATGGTCAGAGTGAATGACATAGTCACCCTCTTTAAGCGAGGCAAGTTGTTCAGCAAAGAGATCGAGATCCTTTTGCGGGCGACTCTTAATTTTTTGCGTCTTAACTGAAAAGAGATCTCCGTCTGAGAGAATTAAGAGGTCTTCATTTTCGTAGTAAAAACCGCGAGTGAGTTTAAAGGGTATATAATGAATGCGTGACTTTAAGTCTTGAGGGAAATCAAAAACATCTAAAAGATGGTTAAACTCATTTTTAGCGCTATCATTTGAGTAACAAAAGAGGATGTGGCCAGAGCGCTTGAAGCGCTTCTTACAATTTTCCATTGCCTCTTTAATAAACTCAGCTTTCGATTGACCACTTGAAGATAGATATGACTTGGCAGGTTCAAGTCTGATGGTCACCTTGTGGGCCAGGTCACCCTCAAAGTCAGCTCCAATATCAACCTCACTCACATGAAGCGCTTTATTGTGCTTGAGAATCTCTTCCACATGAGTCTGGTAGAGGAAATCTGGGGCCGGCAAAAGCACATCACCGTCTTGATTTTTACTTTCCATTTCAAAATCATGGATGATGCCATCAATCCAACCAAGGCCTTCAGCAGAAACCTTAATGGGATTAAAAAAGATAGTGAGTGACTTATCCAAGGGAAAGTAGCTCTCAAGTGAGACGGACTTTTCTAAAAAAAGAGGGCAATAGGCAGGGTATTCTTCAAAGAGCTGCCCATGACTTAGTTTTTCAAAAACTTGCCGTCTCTTTTCAAACTTAACTTTCTGACCCGGAGGGGGCATCGGGATATTTTCTCTAAGATTGTGTTGAAACTCAGAGCGGCGAAAGATTCGAGGCGTGGGATAGATGCGAATATCTTTTAAGGTAATCTCTTTTCTGGTCTTACCCGTGGCCAAGTCAATCGGATGCATTTTTTCGATAAGATCGTCAAAATAATGCAGGCGTATTGGTCCGCCGGTTAACGGATAGATGTCAAAGATCTCCCCTTTAGAGCAAAATGTTCCAGGCTCTTCCACGGAAGGTGCTGACTCGTAACCCAACTCTACTAACTTACGCGCCAGCTCCAGCGGAGAAATGATGTCCTCTTCAATGAGATCCAACCTGCTCTCAATAAAAAAAGAAGGAGTTGGCATCTTTAGTAAGTAAGCCTCAATACTGGTGACGAGAACTATGGGGCGATCGGCCGAGATGAGACTGGCCAGAGCTGCAAAGCGATAAAGGAGTGCACTCTCACTACTTACAATTGAACTATAAGGAGATTGCTCCAGGCCTGGGTAAAACAAAAGTTCATGAGAGAGAATGGAGCCCTTGAGGGCCGCGTAACAGCGCTCAGCTTCTTCGACGTCGCCCGTCACAATAAGAATGTTTTTCTTAGCTAGCGCTGCCTCTCCATGTAGCAAGCCGCGCAAAATGAAACTCCACTCTTCGAGAGCCGTTCCAGTAATAGTGAGCGGCCCTTCTGCCCCCGACTGCCAATGAGTGATTCGTTGCCCTAAACTTTGAAATGCTTCCATGTCACACCGCAATTAAATAAACTCTTCCAATGATGCCACGAGTAGATTGTGTCCGCACGTCCGATCGCCTAGTCATGAAAAAGCCGAGCCAAAATGTTTCCAATATGTTAGTTATCGTGTAGTCTTTTAGAGCTTTCAACCTTGCTTTGCAACCGGAGACATGCATGTCGTCGCATAGTTTAGACGTATACATGCCCGTGCTCATTCTCATGGGCCTAGGGGTAATTGTATTCGCTGGTGCCCTATTAATGGGTAAATTAATTCGTCCTCACAACCCTAACAAGCTCAAAGAGCAGCCTTATGAGTGTGGTGAAGAACCTATTGGCCAAGCTTGGTCTAATTTTCACGTGCGCTTTTATGTTGTCGCCTTGATCTTCATCATCTTTGATGTGGAAGGCGCCCTCATGATTCCAGTGGCAGCTATCTTTAAGAAGTTTAACGACATCGGTGCAGGTGGCATTGTTCTTGGTTCACTCCTTATCTTTATGTTGGTGCTCCTCCTTGGTGTGGTTTACTGCTGGAAGAAAGGCGACCTTGACTGGGTTAAATCTTATCACTTGGCCAACAAAGGTTATGGCGCCAATGACAAGAAGGATGCGGCATGAACGAGACAATAGTTTCATACGTTTCACAATTTACGATTTATCAAAAAGCAGTTGAAGTCCTAACTCAAGCTCTTGGCTTTGATGCCGCCGGCTTGATGGCCTTCCTCGTTTTCTTTTTGGGCTGTGCTGTTGTCTTTGGAGCACTCGCTACCGTTGGTGGTTTGGGTACCTATGCTGAACGTAAGATTTCAGCCGACCTTCAAATGAGACAAGGGCCAAACCGCGTTGGTCCCTTTGGTCTTCTTCAATTCCTAGCTGACGGCGTGAAGATGCTCATGAAAGAGGATATTGTCCCAGCTCACGTGGATAAATTTCTCTACACCATTGCTCCTCTAATGTGTCTTGTGGGTGTACTCGCTTCATTTGCAGTAATTCCCTTCTCTTCAGGTTTTACCCTCACTGATCTCAACGTGGGTGTGTTCTACCTTATTGGTGTTTCTTCTCTCGTTGGCGTAGGCATTTTTCTTGGTGGTTACTCATCCAACTCAAAGTGGTCAATGCTTGGTGGGATGAGAGGAGCGGCTCAGATTGTTTCTTACGAAGTTCCCGTGACTCTCTCAGTAATTGCCATGGTTATTATGGGTGGCGGTCTTTCTTTTGGAACAATCGTTGACGCCCAAGGTGGACTCCCCCATCAGTGGTATGTTCTCCACAACCCCTTTACCTTTATTGCCTTCTTTATTTTCTTCGTTGGGGCCCTGGCCGAAACGAACCGTGCGCCTTTTGACCTTCCAGAAGCGGAATCAGAACTTGTTTCTGGTTATCACACGGAATTTACCGGTATGCGCTTTGCCTTCTTTGCTCTTGCCGAGTACATGGAGGTTTTCGTTGTTTGTGGTGTTGCCGTTGCTCTTTTCCTTGGCGGCTATCAAGTACCCTTTGAGCTTGGCTCAGGCGTATTCTTTGTTGAAAAGCTAGGGCTTGATCCAGAGCTTTCACGCAAAATTGGCAATCTACTTGAAATTGGATCATTTGTTTCTAAGACTTTGGTTCTCTACTATATCGTGATTTGGGTTCGCTGGACGCTACCACGTCTTCGCGTTGACCACCTCATGACTGTTTGTTGGAAGTACCTCACACCAATTGCCCTCTTTAATATCGTTGGGTGTGCCTTTTGGATGTGGGCTTTCCACGGAGAATCAGTTTGGCAAATCATTGGAAGTCTTGCTGCCGGTAGCGGCGGTGGACACTAGGATAGAGGAGACTCAAGGTGCTATTTGATAACACGCTATTTTTTCTCTCTGCTACGATCACCGTGTGTGGCGCAGTAGGAGTCGTTTTTTCTAAGCATCTCATGCACGCCTGTGTGTATCTTCTGGGATGTCTCTTCGGTGTTGCTGGTCTTTACGCCACTCTCGGAGCTGACTTTCTGGCAGCGGCGCAATTGGTTGTTTATGCCGGTGGTGTTGTGATTCTCATGCTCTTTGCCATCATGCTCACGGGTGGTGCCGAAAATAAGTCAAACCGCTTTGGAATTGAAAAGGTTCCTGGAATGGGTAGCACCAAGACTTATGTCTTTGGTATCTTTACCGCTCTTGTTATTTCCTTTGTTCTTTTGAAGATTGTTGCAGGTTACCTCAAAGGTTATACCCAAGGTGAGTTGCCACCCTTTACAACTACTGTTGAAAAAATCGGAACCCTATTAATTACTGACCACGTTCTCGCTTTTGAAATTAGCTCTATTTTACTTCTAGGAGCTTTAGTGGGCGCGGCTGTAATTTCAAGACCGCGTAAGGATTAAGAGACATGACAACGATTTTTACTTATCTCTTTATTTCTTTTGTACTGTTTGTTGCGGGCATTGCCGTGATGATGCTTCGTAAGAACATCATCGCCATCCTTTTGGGTGTTGAGCTCATTATGAATGCCGCCGGACTTAACTTTGTGACATACACTCGCTACGTGAATAGCAATCTTGATGGTCACTTGATGACTCTCTTCATTATTGTTATCGCTGCAGCTGAAGCTGCAGTTGGACTCGCGATTGCGATTAGATTTTTCCAAATTAGAGATAGTATCCACATTGATGATGCTACTCAGCTTCAGAGGTAAGGAAGTATAGACGATGGATTATACAATTCTTAGCGTAGCCCCGATTGTTCTTTTTCCGTTTTTCGCGTTTGTAATCAACTCGTTTATCGTGAAAAAGTTCACAAACCTGGCCGTAACGATCAGTTGTGCTTCTATTTTCGCCTCATTCTTGTGGGCGGCGAGAATCTTTGGTGATTTCGTCTTTGGGAAGTACGCCACTGACTACCACATTCACAAAACCTTCACGTGGTTTGACCTGACTGCTGGCGGCCAAAACTTCGCCGTAGATATGGGTATCTACATTGATAATATGACGGCAGTTATGCTTCTCATGGTAACAGGTGTTGCCACGTTGATTCATATCTTCTCAACATTTTACATGCACGATGACGCCCGCTACGGACGCTTCTTTGTCTATATGTCGCTCTTTACCTCGGCGATGCTTGGTCTGGTTCTCTCAGACAATCTCCTCTCTGTATTTATCTTCTGGGAGCTCATGGGCTTTTGTTCTTACTCGCTCATCGGCTTTTACTACGAGAAAGAATCGGCCGGGAACGCTTCAATTAAGGCCTTCATGACCACTCGTGTAGGGGACGTCTTCTTCCTCCTCGGTATTGTGGCCATCTGGTCAGTGGTTGGTAACGTCACTTTTGTCGATATTTATAAAGCACTAGGTGCTGGATCATTTGATGGTCTCTATGCAGTTGGCTACCCGCTTATTACAGTAGCCGCTATCTCAATCTTTATGGGCACTATCGGTAAGTCAGCTCAGTTCCCACTGCAAGTTTGGCTTCCAGATGCGATGCAGGGCCCAACACCTTGTTCGGCCCTCATCCACGCTGCCACGATGGTTGCCGCCGGTGTTTACCTCTCACTTAGATGTTTCCCTCTTATGGAAGCTGCAGGAATTCTTCCGATGATTGCTGTTATCGGTGGTATAACGGCTTTTGGTGCTGCCACTATCGCGCTGGTTCAGACAGATCTTAAGGCCGTTCTTGCTTACTCAACAATTTCTCAGCTTGGCTACATGGTCTTGGGAATTGGCGTTGGAGCTTACAACGCTAGCTTCATGCACCTAATTACCCACGCTGTCTTTAAAGCTTGTCTCTTCCTTGCGGCCGGCTCAGTGATTCACTCACTACACGATCACCACACTCACACTCACGTGCAAGAAATGCCACGAATGGGTGGTCTTCGTCACAAGCTACCATTTACCTACTTTGCAATGCTTTGCTGTACGCTCGCAATCGCAGGTATCCCGTTCTTCTCTGGCTTCGTTTCTAAAGATAGAATTCTTGGCGACGCCCTGGTCCTAGCAATGGGCCAAGGTGGATTTTGGTGGATTCCAACAATTCTTGGTTTTGCCGGTGCCTTCCTCACAGCTTTCTATATGTTTAGAATGATGTTCCTAACTTTCTTTGGTGAGCCACGCGATAAAGAACTTTATGACCACGCTCACAAAGAGCACTTGAGCTGGAATCAAAATATTCCTTTGCTTATCCTTTCCGTGTTCACACTTGGAATTTGGTTTTCAGGTTCACTTACTGGTCAAAAAATTGTGACCGTCTTTGGCGAGAAAAAAGAGTGGTTTGCGACTCTAATTGAGAAGCCAGCCAACCTTGAGAAGTTTGGTGAGTACACAAGGTCTAATTTTGGCTTTGAAGACAACGCGGCAAAGACAACTCTTGAGCGCGCTCATTATGATCCAGACCACGGCATGAATGAAGATGAAGCTCACTTTGTTCACCATGTTCACCATATTGGCGCGGTGGTTTCCATCATCATCGCCTCCCTTGGAGTCACGATTGCGTTTTTGATGTATATCAGTGGCGCGCTCAACCCAGGCTGGTGGGTCTCTACTTTCCACCGCTGGTACAAAGCACTGCAAAATCGCTATTACTTTGATGATCTTTATATTAAAGGTCTGATTGGAAAGATTCTTCTCCCGGCCAACCGTGCGAGTGCATGGTTTGACTTGGGAGTTTATGACCGCTACTTCGTCGACGGTTGGGAAAAAGTAAACAGAGTCCTGTTTAGATTTGCCAACTGGTTTGATCGCTTGTGGGTGGATACGGTTGCCGTTGACGGTGCTGGGGCTTCAGTTCGCCTCTTCAACGTCATCTTGCGCACGGTTCAAAGTGGAAAGGTTCAATTCTACTTTTTCGTGCTCATCGTGGTGCTCGTAGGATATGTTTGGAAATTAAGTATATAAGAAAAAATATTGGTTATTGATTCAAAAGTTAAGTCTATTTGAGAAGGAGTTGACCGGTGCACGGCTCATCAAATTTGTTAAACTGGATTCTGTGGATGCCTATGATCGGATTTCTGGTCGTGGCGCTTATACCAAATGCGAAAGCGAACATCATTAGATGGGCGTCGCTCGTAACAACGACGATTACCCTCGTGTTGTCGGCGATACTTTATATGAAGTTCGACCAAACCATCCCTGGAATGCAGCCAACATTTAATGTCAAAGTTCCATGGATTTCGACTTTTAATATCAACTACACACTAGGTGTGGATGGTATCAGTCTTCCCATGATCCTTCTTACGGCGTTGATTTTCTTCATCTGTATTCTGAGCTCTTGGACCATTGAAAAGAAGGTAAAGGCTTACTTTGCTCTTCTTCTCATGCTTCAGACTTCAGTCTTTGGGGTCTTCTTCGCACTCGATTTCTTCCTTTTCTACGTATTTTGGGAAGTTATGCTGATTCCAATGTTCTTCCTCGTCGGGATCTGGGGTGGAGAGAACAAGGAATATGCTGCTGTTAAGTTCTTCCTTTATACGTTCTTTGGCTCAGTACTGATGCTCGTGGGTATGGTCGCTCTCTACTATGCAACCAACCAAGGAGCAGAGTCATTTGATCTACTTGCGCTAGCGAAGATGAACTTCTCTCAGGTTCCTAACCTTGAGATTTTCGGAATGAGTCTTCCGTTTGATAAGTTCTTCTTTATTTTCCTCTTTATTGGTTTTGCCATTAAAGTACCAGTATTCCCATTCCACACCTGGCTTCCACACGCGCACGTTCAAGCACCAACGGCCGTGTCTGTTATCCTCGCCGGCGTTCTTCTTAAGATGGGGACTTACGGTTTTCTAAGAATCGCTTTTCCAATCTTTCCACAAGCTTCAGTTTACTTCTCAGACTGTATCGCGTGGTTGGGTCTCATCAACGTGATTTACGGTGCTTTCTGCGCCATGGCCCAAACAGACGTAAAGCGCCTAGTAGCTTACTCATCTGTTTCTCACATGGGCTTTGTGATGCTTGGACTTGCTTCAATGACAGTTCAGGGTATGAACGGTGCAGTTCTGCAGATGTTTAACCACGGAACTTCAACAGCGATGATGTTCCTCATGATTGGTATTCTCTACGAGCGTTCACACCACAGATGGATTGTTCGTCCGGATGGAACTCGTGGCTTTGGCGGTCTCTATACTCAGCTACCGCGCTACTCAATTGTCTTTATCATCGCAATGTTCGCTTCAATGGGTCTTCCAGGACTTTCAGGCTTTATCTCTGAAGCCTTAATTTTCCTCGGGATCTATGAGCGCTTTACTACAATTACTGTACTTGCTCTTATTGGCCTTCTACTTGGTGCCGCTTACCTTCTTTGGATGTTCAAGAGAATGTTCTTTGGAGATGTTAACGAAGAATGTAAGTCGTACACCGACATGAACGCCAGAGAGATTGCTTACATGATTCCTCTGTGTATTGCGGTAATCCTCTTTGGGATCTACCCCTCTCCACTACTTAATATGATGAAGGCATCTGTCGGTAACCTCGTTTCAATGCTTGCCCAGTATCAATAAGAAGAAATAGGTAGAACAATGGGACTGAATTATTTAGCGAATATTGGTAGATACATCCCGGAGCTCATCATGTGTATGACCATGATGGGCCTCATTTTAGTGGAGGTTACCTACGACGAAGGCGAGAAGAAAAAGCCTTTGCTCTACACTACCGCATTCATTGGTTTGATCTTTAGTTTGAGTGCCTTGGTTTCATCGTTTAGCCATGCACCAGAGCTGATCTTCACTAGAAGTATGGTGATTGATCCTTTCTCAGCAATGATCAAGATCATCATGGTTCTTGGCACGGCCGGTGCCGTTTACTTGGCCAGTGTGTCTGAAGACATTCAGGGTTCAGTAAAAGGTGAATTCGCCATTATCGCCGTTGGCGTTTTGATTGGCGGAATGATTTTAGCCTCGGCCAATAACCTACTCATGCTCTACATTGGAATTGAGACGCTCTCAATTCTCTCTTATGTCTTGGCCAGTATGAAGAAGAACGATGACCGCTCTAGTGAAGCTGGCCTAAAGTATGTACTTTACGGCGGGGTTTCATCTGCTTTCATGCTCTTTGGAATGAGCCATCTCTTTGGAATTTTGGGAACGATCAATTTCTCTGACATGGTTTCTGTTATTGCTTCAGTGAGCACAGCTCAAGTGGCGATCCTGATTCCTTCTTTTATCCTATTCTTTGTCGGTCTAGGCTATAAGATTGCTTGTGTTCCCTTTCATATGTGGTCTCCAGATGTGTATGAAGGAAGTCCACTTCCAGTTACAGCTTTCTTTAGTATTGTTCCAAAGATGGCCGGGATGGCAGCTCTTGTTCGCGTTTCAATGGTTCTCTTTGGTCAAGAAGGGGCCCTACAAGATAGCTGGATTGGTCTACTCAGTATCGCTGGTGCCATGACAATGACTGTAGGTAACGTCTCTGCTCTTGGACAGCGCTCTGTTAAGAGAATGCTCGCCTTCTCTTCGATCTCTCATGCTGGGATGATGATGATGGGTGTAGTTGTCCTTAACGCCATTGGCGTTCGTGCGGTCGTTTTTTATGGCGTGACATATCTCTTTATGACTCTTGTCGCATTCTATATTGTATCTTTTGTACAAGATAAATACGGCAATGATCACTTTGAAAGATTCAACGGTCTCTCAACTCGTTATCCAATGATGGCGATTATGATGATCGTGGTGATGTTCTCGCTCACTGGAATTCCTCCACTTGCAGGATTTGTGGCGAAATTTAATATTCTCTACGCACTCGTTGAGCAAAAATACTTTGCTCTGGCCATCATTGCAGTTCTTAACTCTGTGATTTCAGCCTACTACTATCTCAAGATCGTTCGCTTAATGGTATTTAAGCAAACTGAATCAGAGGAGAAAATCGAAGGATTTGGTTTTAGAAATCAGTCAATCATTCTTGCGATGACTGTTCCTGTAATTGTGCTAGGTATATTCTGGCAAAAGCTCATGGTCGCCGCCAGTGGAGCCTCTCTCTTTATCCAATAAATTGTTCTTTATAGAATGGGGCACCTATCTTCTTATAGGTGCCCTCTCTTCTTTGATTTATCTTTATCTATCAAGAAACACCAAAAGCAATGTTAAGATGACGGACTTTATACGCTCCTATGGTAGAAGTGTTCCCACTCGTCTCCTGCTTTCAATGTCTGTTTTTCTCTTACTGCTTCTTTTTGTCTTATTTCTGCTATTTAGAAATGAACGAACTCCAACGATGGAGAGCATTCTTCCGGTATTTCTTTTGCTCTCACCCAGTGTCATCTTGCTCATCTCTCACATTTTAGAGACCAATAATGGCGGTAAATCGTGATAGCGTATTTACCTTTCATCTTTAAATCTCTTGCCGTTAGTGGAATGTGTTTCTATTGGGCCAGAGAGTTAGAGCGAAGTAGAAGTATTCTCATCGTGCTGAGTTTTTTACTTCTGTTTCTTTTTATGAGCTCTCTACCCTTTGGTTATATCGATGTTGTGAGTGGTGACTACGTAGAGAGTGGCAGTCTTTTACTCATTCTCACTTTTTTCTTTTTGCAAAGCATGATTTCTCAACTGCTTGAGAAGAGTCGAGTGAATTTGGTGTTGGACATCGTGCTTCCCTTGACCCTCTTGTCGGCCATGGTTCGCTATGGAACTTTTAACATGGCGATTATTGCATCAAAGCAATCAAACCTCTCTAGCTTGGGTATACCGCAAGTTGGATTTGTCTATGACCCGGTAAATGCAATTTTGTTCTATTGGTTGTGTTTTATTAAATTTAAAAATATTCAACTCAAAAAACATATGAGTGGGCAGCTACCCTATCAGCTTAGCTCTGAGTTTCATTTGAATTCCTCACTATTACTTGGTTTTTTCTTCTTTTTCGGAGGCATACCGGGAATCGGAGTTTTTAATATCGTTCCTATCTATAATGATCTTATTCAATCGATAGGTGCGGTTGCTATCATCTTAATCTATCTCTATCTCATGAGAAGATTGATGTCGTTTCTCACACAAGTCTTCTTTCCTTTAAGTGAAGAAGTTATAGAGCAATCAATTTGGACACGATTTGTGCCAATCTCAATTATATTCTCTCTGCTCTCAATGGGAGTCTTTGTCGTGACGGGAGGTAGGTTTTGATTGAGTTGGCCCTACTCACTATTCTTGGATCGATGTTTATCGCTATCGAAAAACCAGGTCAGGCATTACTGATTATGATGCTTATCCAAATCTTGTGTCTTTGGCCGAGTCTACTAGGTCTAGATTTGAACTTGCTCTATATTGTAGCCTTTACGATTATTCCTTCCATAATAGTTCTGGCAACTAAGAAGAAGGGAGTTGTAAAATTGCCGAGTGCTCGCTCTACTGACTTTATTCTTTATACGTCTCTGATTCTAATTGTGTCTGGGTTCTACGTTATCAATTCGACCTCAGAGCTAAAGCCAATTGTTAGCATGAGTAAACAGAAGGCTACTAGTGATGATCTATGGCTAATAGCAGTCATACTTCTAGGGGCGATCTTGGGAATATTGCCAAAGTTGAGGCGCAAATGAGTAGCTTCATCTTGTTGGGTGCCACATTAATTGCCACCGTGAAATGGTTTAAATCCAATGATCTTCAAAATCGCGTGATGGCGATTGCCCTTTGTCTGTCTTCAATTTTTTTGCTCATTCGCACTTACTTTTACCGCCCTGGGGCAAGTATTAGTGGCTATGAAGTGATTTTTATCTATGTCATATGGCTGGTTGCTTATATTGTGATTCACCTAAAGGACTTTGGTCATCATGATGAGTAGCTTGGGAGCACTAAGTACATTTACAGTTGTCCAATATGTTTTAGTGGCACTGCTATTTTTAGCTCCGATCATAAAGTTAAGGGAAATGAGGCCTTTCGCATTACTTGGTCTCATGGTAACTGGAAGCTTTATCACACCTATTTCTCATGGACTCATCCTAATAATCGCGGCATTAATTCTCTCAAATAGAATGAAGCCTCTCTATCTATTAGGTCTTACGGCCATTATGCTGCTTCCACCTGGGATAAAGCCTTTTGCGTACTTGCTTCTTACGATCTTGGCCCTCGAAGAATATCTCGCAGAGCCACTCGAGTCTGGACACAGCAACTTTATGTTAACGGTGACCTTTCTTTATTTTACAAAACCAATATTGGGAGGCCAGGGATTGAATGTCGTTGGGGAGTATGTGGCCATCCTCTATAGTCTAAGACTTATATTTTGGGCCAATTCTCTTGAATCGGTCTTGAAGTTAGTCGGTTCCTCACTCGCGATGATCGCATTGTTGAGCGCTACCTCAACACAAGACTTGAGCACCTTGATTTGTTTTCAGGCACTGGCCATGTATCTGCTCTTCTTTGGAAGCACTCTTCCTTGCTCGGATAATCTTAAAAGTCTTTTCTACCACAATCCACAGCACTTTTTTCTCGCAATAGTGGGGATCTTGCTTGGACCAATTCTTCTAGTGAGTGGCCTGATAACTATTTATCCAAGATTCATTATCTCTTTGGCCATCGCATTGGTTGCCCTTGTTTGGGCCTTAAACCTCTACTTTGTACTAGGACTAGAAAACACAACTGAGATTGAGAGAAGGAGTGAACAAGTAGGGAACCCTTTTATTCTGAGTCACGTGATTGTTTTAATATTTGGCTCTCTTAGTTTCGTTCTTCTTAATTTGTCGTCTCCTGCTTTAAATATTGCTCAGTCATTTGCGACAATTGGAATATGCCTCGGTGTAGTTGGAATAATCTATGGTTCTCTTAAGTTGTGGTTGAAAGATACAAATAAAATTTCAGTGCCCACTCTTAAATACAATGAAATGCTAAAAAGAGGACAAGTCTGCGCCTTTATAAGTAGCACTGAAGAGACTGAGACAAACTTTCAAAAAGAGATGATCCAGCTAAGTTTCACTCCGGTCATTAGGCTCGCACGAAAGAGCTACTTTTCTTATATGATATTTCTCTTTCTAGTCATTATTTCGTCGATAGTACTCCTCTTAAAGGAGTTAGGCGTATGATAAAGAACCTTGAAAACCTAAAGGCATGGGTTTTATCAAATATCGCTCTCATTTTTGCCGTCGCAATATACGTCAGTTTAAGATTGAGTTGGAAAGAGCTTTTTCAGGAAACTGTAGCAATTGATGTTGCGACAATTATAACTATAAGCTCATTGGCAATTTCTCACGTCATTCAAGATCGCAACGAGAAAATTATTTTTGCAATGGCCTATTTGAGTGCAATGATTGCTTCAGGTGCAAATGTCTTTCTTGCCCTTGCCGCCATTATCTTTGTTAAATTCCTATTGGAAAGGACGCACCATCTATTTCTTGTGGGCTTGCTTCTTTTGAGTGCAATCTTTCAAACAATGGCCATTTCTCTAGGGCTTGAGCTGGCCCTTTCAAGCACTCCGACTATTTTAATGTATGTGAACTCTCTCATCGTACTGCTGGCCCTGCTTTTTATGGGAAGAGACAAAACCGTACTTCTATCTATATTGATTTTAATGGTGAGTGGAGTCATTGATTTTAGAAGTTATGCTGACTCAACTCTGTGGCTAGCCTTATCTCTCTCACTTCTTTGCTTAGTCCGATTGGGAATTTTTAAAAGCCTCTGTGTTCTGATTTTTTTCCTCGCCTTGACGACTGGCGACTATTATCTCTTTGCAATTGCATTTGTCATCACAGTATTGGATTCATTTAATTTCAATTCAAAGAGCGAGTTATTGCCGGCCATTGGAATTTTAAGTATTGCGGGGGCCTACCCTCAAATTGCCCTCTTCTATTTTGTGATTGTGATTATTAAAACCCTTAGCAGGAGTCGAGTTCAAGCATGGCTTACGAAACATCACTCCTAATAGTAATCTTTTCATTTTGCTCTTACGTCTTAATGCGAGTTAAGAAGCTTGAAGTATTTTCAATGCTAGTGGCACTCGCCCCTCTGATTTTTTATGCCGCAAAGGATTATGCTCTTATTCCTTTTCTTTTAGTGGCCAGTCTTTGCTTAATGACCAGAGAGCGCACCCAAGTTCCCTTTATGATTTGCTTTATTTCAATCTGGGCACTCGCTAAGATGCCACTTGAATTAGAGCTGCTAAGTTATTACTTGGCCCTCACACTGGCGCGACCTGGACCCAATCGAAAGTCTTTAGATATGATTCTTCCGCTTGGCTTTATTGCGACTCTGATAACAGCGCAGTTTAACCTAATAGAGAGGTCTTCAATTATCAGCTTGGCGTGTCCACTAATGATGATGAGCTTATGGCACCACCTCTACCTGATTGACCAAGAGTATAAGCAAAACCAACTTATTGAAGGACGAACACTCTTTCAACTAAGTATTGTCGCTTACCTGCTGCCACTGAAGCTCTCTGAAGTTATGGGTCAGGCGACAACCTATGTGAATCCAACGATGCTTAACTTTGGTTTGTGGGCCTTTGTCATCATGGCGCTGTTGTTCACACTATGGAGTTTGTTGAGAGATCAACGCCGGGAGCTCGTCTCTTTGGTCTGCGCACTCATGCGCTCGCTAGTTCTCATACCCATGTGGTCTGGTGAGCAATTTGATGTTCGCTTGTACTTACTCACACTTCTTTTTGTTGAGATAATCGGTCAGCTTATTCTCACTTTGGTGGCCAGTTCCTTGCGCGATAAGAGCGAGGTGGGAGCGAGAGTTGTTATTTTGGGCTTTCTCTATCAATTTCTCTTTTTACCAGGCAGTTTGGGCGCTCTCGTTTTGGCCGAAATATCTAACTACGAACAAAAACATACTGATCTCATCTGGAAAGTCGGACCGATTGTGTTTGTCGTGGCCATTTTAGTGGCCACATTCAACATTCTGATTGGCCTCAATAGAGAATTACGAGGGCCTAAAGTAGCTCAAATATCAAGGTAGCATTTGCCCTTTGGGTAAAAGCTAAGACTACGATATTATGAGACAATGGCAGCTAAATACCGGCTGAGGCTCACCGGTGGGAGGGTCGTCGGCCCTTTTTCAAAAAACCAAGTGAGAGAGCTTTTTGATAAAGGCCATATCAATGGCCAAGAGCAAGCTCAAGTCTTCCCCATCGGAGAATGGGAACCCCTATCTGCTCATAAAGAACTCATAAGCTTTCTCACTGAAGAAGTAGTCCCTAAGGAAGAGAAAAAATCAAGCGCTCACACTAAAACTTCGCACACTGTTGCCAGAATGAGTCTGGCCAAAGAAGCAGCTGCTAAAAAAGCAAAAGAAGCTCAAGAGGCTAAGCAGAAGGCAGCCGCTGAAGCGCAAAAGCAAGAGGCGACAACAGAAACCACCACACCCGAATCCTCTGATGGGACTAAGAATAACTTTGTTGAGTTTGTATTTAACAAAGATGATGAATCTGCCATCGATTATAAGGCTCTCGAAGAGAAGTATAAGAGTGAAAATCCAGAAGTGGCTTCTTCGCCTGCAACTCAAGAGAGCTCATCGAATCATAAAGATGATGATGACGATGAGGGTGAAGAAGATGAGGGGATTAATAAAACAGTCATTCTTCAGCGGCCAGCAGTAAGACAACAGAATGTTGATAAAACGGTAATCGTGAATCCGAAAGCCTTGGCCCCAGTGGTTGAGGAAGAAGAAGAGACGTACGAGAAGACTAAAAAAGAAATTGTTCCAGAAGAGATACCCGTTGACACAGATGAGGCAACGCAAATGGTTGTCCTCTCTGAGGTCATGAGAAGTATTAAAAGTGAGGCGAAGGTAACTCAGCAGGAGATTGATCAAAAGCTCGAAGAGGAGGAATCAAAGCTCACTGAGCTCACAGCAACTCAGATGCTGGAAGGTGATGAAGAAGACGAGGAAGAGGAAGAAAAACCGCGCAAGGGTGCACGTCCGCTTATTTTGGTTATTATCTTACTTCTCATTGCTTATTTGATGATGGATGAAGAAAAGAAGCCCCCAGAGCTTAAGCCCATAAATGTTGTGGTTGAATTTCCTATTGGAGACGTTAAACCAAATGAACTTAAGGCCGATCAAGACCTCAATGAGGCTTTAGCCACCTACTCTTATAAGTATGTTGATAAACTCAAGGCGATTAAGCTTTTAAAGAGCAGTCTGGCCAACAAATTTGACGGGTCTGAAGCCCTTCCCTGGCTCCTGCGAATTTACGCTGAAGTGATGGAGAACGCTCAAGACCCACTTAAGACAAGACAGGTTATTTTTAAACTCACACAAATTGCTCGCGCCAAAGTTCTAACAGACCCCAATGCGGCGCTTGGAACTGCTTTGTTTTATCAGAAGACCGGGAAAATTCACACCGCTAGAAGAACACTCGAGAACTACTTAAGGCTTGGT
Organism: Bacteriovoracaceae bacterium; assembly: GCA_048264885.1. Taxonomy (GTDB): domain Bacteria; phylum Bdellovibrionota; class Bacteriovoracia; order Bacteriovoracales; family Bacteriovoracaceae; genus JBLWXV01. The sequence goes on along the minus strand of JBLXCO010000004.1, from coordinate 306,240 downwards.
AACCCAACTCTCGATATTCTCGCCGCCTATCTGAGTATTTTGATGGATGCTGGAGACTTGGTTCAAGCGCTGAAAGTTTACGAGCGCATTGAGCCCATTGAAAAGAAACCTTTGAGCGCCTACCTGGCAATGGCCCGCTACCTAGAGCTCGAAGAAAAGTTTCCGGAGGCTAAGAAGACACTCGAAACAGGTGGTAAGTTCTATCCGGAGTCAGTTGAACTCCTACTAGTCTATTCAGACTACTTAGTCAGAGAGGGTGACACCGCCAAATTTAAGACCGTATTAGAAAACGTTCAATTACTGCAGGCAGAGCAGTCTCCAATCTACACGGCAATGTACCTTGAGCGAATGGGTATCTTGAGTGCTTATGTAAAAGAGATTGATACCGCGGTTAAGCTCTTTAATACTGCCCTCGCCCTTAGGGAGTCAGATGAGCTTCGCTCTAAGCTGGCAGCACTCCAGCTGGGTGGAGGAAATGCTGCTGAAAAACTTATTTTAGAGTCCAGAGTGAATCAGCTTATGAAAAAGGCCGAGCAGGAAATTCGTCATGCGAACTGGGAGTTGGCCTTCACTCACGCTATTAATGCTGTGGACACTCTTGAATCTTATATTCCCTCCCAGCTCTTGCTGGCCGATATTCAACTCAAGCGCGGCTACTTTGAGGATGCACTTAAAACTCTTTTAGAATTGAAGAAGAACTATCCACTTAACGCCAATGTGAGCTTTAAGTATCTCGAGGGATTAATTAAGGCGCGAAAATTTATCCTGGCCCAAGATCAGATTATTCTCATTGGGCAAACGACTCTCAAGGATTTGCCAGAGTATAATTCCTATTTGGGTCAGTATTACTACGAAATCGGTAACGTAAATTTGGCCATTAAGAATTACACCATGGCGCTTAGACGCGATCCACTAAGAGACGATGATCTTTTTAGGCTGGGAAAAATTTATTTGCTCTATAAGAAATATGAAAACGCTAAGCAGATGATAACTCGGGCCATTGAATTAGATCCTTTGAATGTCGACTATGCAGCGACTTACGCCAAAATCCTCTACGAGCTCGATAGTGCGGATGCGGCCATTGGCTATCTTCGCGATTCACTTGAAAAGTTTCCCGATAACCCAAGATTACTGGGTGATATTGCTACCTACTACTATCGCAATGGGCAGCTCAAGCAGTTTGAAGCTTACAAAGAAAAAGTGGCCAAGTTGGCCGGAAAGGATGAGAGCTTCTACCGCTTCCTAGTCAACAGTGCCAAGCTTGAAGGCAAGGTCGATAAAGTTATTGAGTACTCGAAAGAACTTTTAAATGTGGCGCCTGGAGACATGGAAGCGCGCATGCTACTTGGGACTTATCTGCTCAATAACAATCGCTACGCCGATGCCTATGCAACATTTATTGATATCAAAGATCGCCTCGCTTCTTTTCCCAAGGTGAATTACTTCCTGGCCAAGGTAATGGTGAAGCAGAAGGACTATAAAAAGGCGCTAAGCTTCGCAAACAAAGAAGTTGAGCTGAATCCAGGACTTGAGTTTGGTCACTATATTGTGGGTGAAGTAAAACGCCTCTCTGGAGATATTGGCGGCGCTGAATCCTCGCTCGAAAAGGCCATCTCCATTAATGGTCGCTACGTTGAGGCCCTGATGAGTCTGGGCTGGATCAAGCGCAATCAAAGACTTTATGAGCCTGCGCGCGAACTCTATCTGCGAGCGCTCAAGGTGGAGCTAGACAACCCAGAGATTCACAAGGAACTGTGTTTTATCTATAGAGATATTGGTCAGAACGGTCTCGCCGTTGAGTCATGCCAAACCTATCTCAAGCTTTTACCTGGTGCGCCAGACATTGCACAGATTGAAGCGCTCATTCAACGCATAAAGTAAATGTAATTTCCCAATTGTCTTTTTCTCTCCAAGGCCCTATATTAGACCTTCGCGGAGGATTGGCTGAGTGGTCGAAAGCGGCGGTTTTGAAAACCGTTGACCTTCACGGGTCCGCAGGTTCGAATCCTGTGTCCTCCGCCATTTTTACAAGGTCAGCGGAGAAGTGGGAGAGTGGCCGAATCCAGCACCTTGCTAAGGTGTCGTACCCTCTGGGTACCGCGAGTTCAAATCTCGCCTTCTCCGCCACTTGTATCTACTTCAAAAACTTCCTTTCCCTAAAAACCCCCGTTGATTCACAGTAAGCGTCGTCCAAAAAGCCCTGTGGCCTTTTTGAACTCCGATCAAATCTAGTTCAAAATGAAGTATGAAAATAAGTAGAGAAAAAGAGCGGATTCATTTGAAACCTGAACCCAAGAATGGGGTTGAATATCCCTACTCGGCTTCCGCAAAAGTTTTTCATACTAAGCAGCTGTTTCTCTATAGCGAAAGGCTTGAGCCGGGAAAGAGGGCCTCTGCTCCTCACTTTCATAGAGCGATTGATGAAATTATTACTGTGATATCTGGTGAGCTCTACGCAATTGAAGGTGATGAAGAGGTTGAGTTGGTTGCGGGAGATTCAGTTTGCTTTAAGGCTAACTCTGGGAAGAAGCACTTTATAGAAAATAGATCTGAAGTTGTGGCAACATTCTTGGTTTTTAGAAGGGCCACTCGTCAAAGGGATGTCGTCTACTAAAGTGTAACCGACACAATATGAGTGTCGAATTCTAAGTAAATTGATGTTTAACTAAAAGCTGCTAGCTCGGTTTAAATATGACGAGGGCAGGTTTATGTTTGGTGGTGGTGAAAATAAAAGGCAAATTTACAATATCTATTACTGTTGGACTTTTGGTGGCCGTGGCGGGACTTGTCTTTGGCACCGGCACTTACACGTTCGTTTATGGCGAGGGCTATTCCTATTTTAGTGATGACCCAAGAGCGTGTGTGAACTGTCATGTGATGAGAGATCATTATGAGAGCTGGGTTAAAAATCCTCATGGGCGCGTGACCACTTGTAACTCCTGTCATGCACCAGAAGAAATTTATTTAAAGTATTTTGTCAAAGCGGAAAATGGCTTTAATCATAGCTGGAAGTTTACTACGGGATTGTACACTGAGCCCATTCAGATTCGAGAGCACAATTTTAAAATTACTATGAAGGCGTGCTTAAGCTGTCATGGGGAACTTTTTCAAGACCCCGGAAAACATGCAGAGATCGAAGGAAGATCTTGTGTGAGCTGCCATCAAAATGTTGGGCACGACCACTAACTAAGGTATGAGTTATGAATAAATTTAAAATGACTTGGTTGTTTGTTATTTTTGTCATTATCGGTGTCGCTATTGGATATCTAGCAACAGACATTGCCGAGAAAAAAGCAGAAGAGAAGCACCCCTTTTTTAATGTCGTCGAGATTGGCCCACTCACTGAAGACCCCGCTATTTGGGGTCGTAATTATCCTTTTCAATATGAAAGCTACTTAAAGACTGTCGATATGGTGAGAACTCGTCATGGAGGTTCTGAGGCCGTGCCTCAAGTTCCAAGCGAAGCGGACCCGAGAAGTTATGTTGCAAAATCAAAGCTTGAAGATGAAAGGTTAAAGACCATTTGGGCGGGATATCCATTCGCAATTGATAATCGGAAAAAAAGAGGACATGCCTACATGCTCTTAGATCAAATTCATACAGAGAGGGTTAAGGTCACCGCTCAGCCTGGGACTTGTTTAAACTGTCATGCTTCAACCTATGTCACTATGATGAAGCTGGGTGACGGAGATCTCTTTAAGGGGTTTGAGGTCATGAATCAGTCCCCCTATGAGAAAGTCAGCAAGATGGTGAGCCATCCAGTATCCTGTATTGATTGTCACGACACTCAAACGATGGCCCTTAGAATAACTAGACCGGCCTTCATTGAGGGAATAAGAGAGTATAAAAAAAGTCAGGGCGTCACTAGATATGATGTTCAAACCGATGCCACTCGCCAGGAGATGAGAACTTTTGTCTGTGCTCAATGCCATGTTGAATATTACTTTAAGGGTAAAGAGAAGCGATTGGTCTACCCATGGTCAGAGGGAATTCGCGCCGATGATATGCTTGCCTACTATGAAAAGAATCCCCACACAGATTGGGTCCATGAGAAAACGGGAACGAAGGCCCTAAAGGCGCAACATCCGGAGTTTGAAATGTGGACCCAGGGCGCGCATGCGAAGGCCGGCGTCTCGTGTGTGGATTGTCATATGCCCTATGAGCGCAAGGGGGCGATGAAGGTGACAAATCATCATGTGAGAAGCCCGCTTCTGAATGTGAAAAATGCTTGTCTCACCTGTCACCAGGTGAGCGAGGATGAAATGTTAGAGCGTGTTCACCTTATTCAATCGCGACATTTAGAGATGAGAGATAAGGTCATGGATGCTTTAGTTGAATTAATCAATGATCTGGAGCAGGCCCGCAAAAATGGTCTTAGTGAAAAGTCTTTAGCGCAAGCGCAACAGTTGCATCGTGAGGCGCAGTTTATTATTGACTATGTCGAGGCTGAAAACTCTGGTGGCTTTCATGCCCCTCAGGAAGCTGCGCGAATCATGGTTCTCTCCTTAGATAAAATCAGAAAGGCCCAAAATTTGATTCAGCGAAAATAGCTCGTTTAGCACTTTCGCTGAATCAACGCTCTTACAAGGGATCGTTAATTGATATCGGCTTGCGATCTTCACCGACAGCGACCAACGTAAAGTTGCCGCTCACAGCAAGCTTTCTCTCAGTTGAGTACATCTCTTCGACGTGAATGCTCACCTCGACCACCAAGCTTGATCTTCCAACTTTCACGACTTCACCTACGAGCTCAACGATGTGACCGGCGGGTATGGGTTCTTTAAAGTCGATGCGATCGCTTGAAACGGTGACAAATTTTTTTCGCCCGTAACGAGTGGCAGTAATAAAGGCCACTTCGTCCATCCACTGCAGAGTCGTTCCACCAAAGAGAGTTTGGTAGTGATTCGTTGTTCCGGGAAAAACGGCTTTAACAATAACGGTTCGAGCTTGGGCGCGCTTTTGCGCTTCATGATTCATATCGGTCTCCTTGACGCGGGAATGGGGCTTGGACGTTACAGGATCGGACTAAACTCTTTTGAGCATCACCGTTGCGCGACAGTGCCGGAATTTCACCGGCTTCACTGTAAGGTCATGGCCATCTTAGAGGGCCCGCGACGTCTTGTCATCCATTGCGATACATCCGTCGCAGAGAGCGTTGATCTAAGTGCCTGTGGGATTTTGGCCTTGATTCAACGTACTTTGGTCTCGGTGTACGATATTTGGGTTTTGGGCGATATTTGGGACGTTTGCGCTTAATTTGCAGACGTCGCTCTTTTTTTCGCGGATCAAGCCAGGTTCGCTCCGAGCGAATGTGAGAAGTTGAGCGCTTGAGGCTATGGCGCTCGTTTGTATAGAGACTCCAAGAGAGGAGAATTGTTAGTAAGTAAGCGAATTTCACAGCAAGCTCCGTTAGGAAAACGAGAAATATTTAAGAAAAAGCACACCCAGCTTGCTGTGTTCATGATTGCAACTCCTTGGAGTAGAAATGTGGATAAGGGAAAAAATTAATTGAGGTGGGCTTTAGAGAATCATAATGGGCCCATTCTAGCACAGAGCGCTTTCAATTTAGAAAAACTTTGTGTTTTTAGGGGTTTATGGACCACCTGACCGCGCTCAGGTAGAGAAAACTTTCGTGAGAGATTGACATTCTAGGCCGCAGGGCTTAAAAAACCAGAACTTGAAAAGTTCATGCAGCCGTAGCTCAGTTGGATAGAGTACTTGACTACGAATCAAGTGGTCGCAGGTTCGAATCCTGCCGGTTGCGCCACTTTTCTTCCCCCCACTCCATTGATCTTAGCCGAGAAAATCTTCCAAAGAAGTTTTGCTATCAAAACCGCGTAGGCCGTCCACATAAAGACGAGTCCAAACTTCCAATACGAGCAGCGTATAGATTCGATAACCGTGATGCTTGAGCTCTAAGAGTTCATAGTCCTTCACTTGCTGTGATTTAAATTCATCAAAGAGATTTTTTAATTCGGCCGACTGAAACCAGCCGCGCTTTTTAAGTGCAGTAAGTAATTTGTCGAGCACATGCTTTCTAGGGCCAAGAATACTATGCCAAGGCATATCGAAACTTCGATTATAAATTTCATCGCGATAAAGATGCCGAGAGAGGGCCACTTTGTGAAAGCGACGATTGATGACCTTATTATTTGTGAGTCGATGAAAAGTAGTACCTCCATTAATCCACTTCCAAGGCAGCGAACAAATGAAGTCGATGACCGGCTTTGAGAGAGTTGGGAAAAAAACGTGAAGCCCAGAAGCCTCAAGCGTTCGGTACTGACTAAAGCTTTGATAGGTAAAGAAAGCATTATAGAGCTTGCCTTCTATAAGTGATCTCGCAAAAGTATCCTTGTTAAAGGGAATCTCAAGCGAGCTTCTTGGAATTGAGTGAGTAAGAGTCTCGGGAGTAAAGAGTCGCGCTTGAAGTTCATCTGGAAAGTGCCGATAGGTACAGAGCTTTCTCATAAAGCCATCGTAATAGTCTTCGCTGGTAAAGAGAGAACTCACGTGCTCTAACTCCCAAAACCGCTCCCAGTCGGTAATGTCACGCAAAGAACGAGTGAGGCCATGAATGAGTTTTCTCGCTCCTAGAGGAAGATGCTTAACCCAACGGTGATATTCTTGAACGGGATAATATTCTCCCCAAAGCGTATCGCCACCGTCTCCCCCCAAAAGAGTATCCACGTGATTGATCGCCTCCTTGCCAAGGATATAGAGTGGCAGGCAGCTGCCGACAACTGGTTCTTGGCAATCATTGATCAGCCCGATGACTTGATCTAAGTGATGGGCGTGAAAAGGGATGGGGTGAAAGGTTGCGCCAAAGCGCTCAGATAAATGTCTGGCATAGGACTCTTCGTTGAACGCCCAGTTTGGAAAGGTGCAGGTAAAAGCATGAAGAGGACGATTAAAAACTTGTGAAGCCTCAATGAGACAAAAAGCAGTATCGTGCCCCCCACTCAACAGGGTGCCAAGCTCCCTCGATTGGTAGCTTTGGGTAAAGGACTCAATTCCCTTTTGATAGATTGCTTCGTAGTGATCAATGGCCTGGTCTAGGTTACCCACTGACTGTTTTTCAAATTGAAAGTCCTCACTCCAATATTCTGAGAGCTCATGACCGGAAGGACTGGCCCTAAGAGAGAAGGCCGGTAAGAGTTTTTTTATCCCTCGTAGTTGAGTTTGGTCAGACATCGTAAAGCCGTTACTGACAAAGCCGAGCACGCTTCCAAGTTCTATTTGCGGTTGTTGACCCATTGAGCGAAAGTGAGAAATATGTGAACCAAGAAATAATCCATCTTGTTGTGTGGCGTAATAAAGCTTGTGGGCCTGGGAGCGGTTGTTGATCAGAGTGAGTTGGAAGGATTTGCGCTTATAAATGAGAAAGAGAAAGTCCCCATCGAGACTTCTCAAGGCATTCACACCTTGTGTCTCAACCAAATGGGCCACATTTTGCATGATTTTTTGATTATTGGTCACGCTCTGGAGTGAGGTCAGCTCCTGAATATGAGAGCCCATTTGGATGATGAGATAGTCATCACTCTTAAAGCTGGCCAGCCCAGCAAAATTCACCCGCAAGTGGGAGTCTTCAAAGTCCCATGGACGCTCTGCTTTTGGCCCTGATGAGTTTGGCTCATAAGAGTAAAATCCATGCATATTAAGAAGCCTATTCGTTGAAATCTACCAGTTGAGGTATCATTATAGTGTTATTGAGACCATTCTCAAAATCACATAGTGTTAGGAAGACCAAATGCTTAATAACTTATTTATTCTGTTGTGCTTTCTGTTGCTCATTGCCCTCTTTTTTGGACTATCTTTCTTATATACGGGCACAATTAGAAAGCCCTACGCTCTCTCTCCATTAGTGCAAGGTTGGGTCATCCTCTCCTGTACTTACGTGGTGTGGTTACTAGTGGGTGAGCAACTTGTTTTGGGACCGAGCTATCGTGGCTTGATCGGACTTCCTGGACAGGGAAGTATTTATCATGCAAGCACCCTCTCTCCTCAAATATTCTCGCTCTTTCAGGCATTCTTCTGTGCCATCGCAACTTATATTTTTATTGGCTCGGCCATGGAGCGACTGAGATTAAAGTCGGCCCTTTTCATTGCGATTCTTTGGCCGACACTTGTTTATCTACCGATTGCTCACTGGATATGGAATCCACAGGGGGTCTTTGCTCGAATTGGCGCGGTAGATTTTGCAGGAGGGATTGTGGTTCATATCTCCTCAGGTCTTTCTGCACTGGTGCTCGCCATTATGTGTGGCAGAAGGAAGGATTATTTTAACTTTAGACCAAGGCTTGATCAGCGAATGATCTTTCTTGGTATGGCCCTCATCTTTATTGGTTGGCTTGGCTTTAATGGTGGATCAGCTTATGAATGGTCAGCTGTCGCGATGCAGGCCACTCAGGTCACATGGATTGCGGGAATTTGTGCGGTCTTTTCAGGGGGCTTGGTTGAGTTTCTCCACACACCCCATCGCATTAGCTTAAGTCATCTTGCCCTTTCACTGATCAGTGCACTTGTGATTATCACTCCGGCCGCGGGTGTGATCAGCTCTGAAGGGGCCATGCTGGTGGGTCTCCTGAGTGGACCATTTGTTTTTTATAGCCTAAGAATTTTTCATCACGTTTTTAAAATTGATGATGCCATGGACGTCTTTATCAGCCATGGGCTCTCTGGTGTTGTGGGGGCCATTATGACTGGGACCCTATCCGGGGATGAGGCCCTTAAGGCAAACTTGATCTCTACTGCTTTTGTCATCGTATACTCGATGCTGATGACTTGGATCATTCTACGAAGTATCTCTGTAGCGCTTAAGATTGACTTGAAGGCTGAGCTTGAGACACTCGACATTGCCGATCATGGCGAAAAGGTCTTTGAATAAATGGTCGCAGCTTATTCGCGACTCGTCTTCGCGATTTTACTTTTTATCGCCACTTTGACCTCGCTTTATGATTGGGGACGCTACTATGCTGCAGCAGATGCCTTTACGACCCTGCAGGCAATTGCCTTAAGTCTTTTTCTATTTTCACAAGCATCACTTGAGAGAGAGAAGTTAAAAATCTCGAGCAAGGGAGTTATTAGCACTGCCATCATACTTTCAATGCTGGCCTTGGTGATTATCTGGAGACATCTGGCCAGCAGTCTGTGGCTTGATGAACTTAGCCAATTTTTCTTTGTTGATCTAGCAGCTTATCAACTGTCTTTTTCAACTTCAGCGGCCACTCAACAGCAACCCACTCTCGATATGTACTTTCAATTGCTCGCCCAGAAAATATTTGGCGAGGGTGAAGCCGTGATTCGATTCTTTCCAGGACTCTTTTTTGTACTGGCAGTAACTCAAGTTTGGGATCTGATAAAATGTAGAACACACTCAATCGGATTTAGTTTACTTGGAGTCTCGCTTTTTCTCTCCCATCCCAATATTCAATATTTTTCCCTTGAGGGGAGACCCTATATCCTGGCGGTATTTGTTCTGACCATTTTTTTGCGATATCTCTACAGCTTAATAGAAAAGAATGAATTGAGTAACAGCGACTCTGTTGGTTTTGCTCTTAGTGCGGGAGTTCTTCTTAGTGCGATCGGATTTCAACCCCCACTCATAATCTTTAGTTCAATTGTGACACTTTTTTTCGCTCAAAAAGTCTGTCGTCGTTCAAAAACCTTCTATTTAATGGGCGCTTATATTCTGTTTGCAGTAACACTCATCTACTGGCCAATTGTGATCGATTCTCTGCACATTGAAAAAGTGGGCCTGAGCGATATCTCCACTGGTAAGAGTTTCTTAAGTATATTAAAAGCTGTGTGGGTGGGGGCCAGTGGCGGAGGTTACAGTGATTTCTATCATTACTCACTTGTCGTGCTGTCATTGCTTGCGCTTTTGGCTTCTCTTGTATTTCGTCGCTTAAAAACCTCTGTGCTAGAGCTTGTGATTATTAGCGGTGTTACAATTTTGAGCGCCGCGAGTTTTACCTATATTATCAATTGGCCCTATTTTGAAAAGTTCTCACTGCTCACCAATATTCTTCTAATCATCTTCGCGATGAAGACTCTCGGAGAAGTCGTTGGCAAGCTCGAAGCTAAAGTGAAATCACCTTCCTTGCCCTATGCCCTCTGCGCGGTGACGGCAGTTTACTTCTTTCTTACTAACTTCATGATTCGTTCGGATTTTTCACCTTTTGAGCGTGAAAATTGGCGCAGTTTCTCAAGGGCGGTTGAGCTGAAGAAGCCGGTGGGCATTGCTCCTCTTTCTTTACTTGATCAAATTATGCCACCCATTTTTAGTATCTACGGTCATAAGATCTACTTTCCTGGAGATGAACAGATCAAGGTTTTTGAGATTGAGCCCAGTAATAGCCGCGCACGCAATGTGCTTAGACTTAAAAAGGAGATGTTTGAGCGCCCCTTAATTCTCGCGATGCCAAAAATTTGGTCTCAAGATGATCTCGACCCCAGGGTGGTTGAGGCGTTCGAATTCGGAGAATTTAATGACAAAGAGGGTTTTCGCTATTGGTATGGAGCGCAGGGAGAGCAGGAGGCAGTGAACTTTATCCAGTCTCTCGCCTGGACTTATGCGGGGCAACCTTGGACTTTCTCACTGCTTGAGACCATGCTAGTGTATTATGCATCTATTAATGATCAGCAAATGGTAAGTGAGGTTGAGACTCGGCTTTGGAAGCTTTTAGGCGCACAAACAGAGAATAAAAAACTCGGAGTGAAAAAGCTTGAACCCCAACAGCACAAAGATTATTTGCAGTATTTTAGCGAGTTAAAAGACAATGTACATTGAGGTCTATGGTCTAGGTCACATAGGGACGCTCAGTCTGCTTCATCTTGCTCAAGCTGGGTTTAAGGTGAGAGGGCTAGATAAGGACTCGCAAAAAGTTGATGCGATCATTCAAGCCAAACTCATTCAACATGAAAGAGAGCTCCAGGAACTTGTGAGTGAGGCGAGGGTTCGCGAGAACTTCCTGGATTCACGACCACTAAGACTTGATCAGATAACCTACATTATCTGTGTCGGAACCCCCCCGCTCCCGAGTGGCGAAGTTGATCTCACTCAGATAAAACATTGTCTTGAGGAGATTCAGAGAAATCATCCTAAAGAAGCCTGTGCTCATTACATTATTAGGTCAACAGTTCCACCGGGAACTTGCGATTCCCTCATGGGAATGCTTAAAGAAGCACATGGAAAAAACTTTGATCTGATTTTCTTTCCAGAGTTTATTCGCACTGGACAGTCATGGGAGGATCATCTTGATCCGTCTCTCTTTATTTATGCGCGCACAGATTCAGCAAGCCTTGAAGTTGTTAAGAGTTTTCCAAAGTTTGAAAGCGCAAATGAATTGAGCTTTTCGGCCTGTGAGTACGTAAAGTACGTTAATAACTGCTGGCACGCGCTCAAAGTGGCATTTGTTAATGAGATGGCCGTCATTGGCCAAGCTTATAACGTTAATGAAAAAGAAGTCTTTGATATTTTTTTAAGTGATACCAAGCTCAACTTGGGTCCGCGCTACTTAAGACCAGGCCCTCCTTACGGCGGTCCGTGTTTACAGAAAGAAGTTTTGGCCACTAGCTTTCTGGCAAAGAACAAAAATATTGAAGCTCCTATTGTTGGTAGTATCGATACCTCCAATGATTATCGCATCAGAGAATTGGCGGGGCTGGTCGTTGGAGAAGGCTTGGAGCGAGTTATTCTTTTGGGAGCAGGCTTTAGACCAGGAACAGAAGATGAGAGAAACTCGGCGCCACTTAAGCTGCTTGCTCTTGTTAGAGAGCGCTTTCCTGATGTTGACGCAAGTATTGTAAAGACACTGCCAGCAAATCTGAAACGGGGTGATCTGATTATTTGTGGCAGTATTGAGCTCACAAGTGACCAGCGAAAAGGGGCCGAGAGGCTTGGGTGTCAAATCCTAGACCTGGGCTATGAGAAAATTCACCGTGGAACGCGTGCATGACAAAGAAGCTGGTCTGCGTCCTTCCTTCAAGAAATGAAGCCGAAACCATCGAGCAAGTCCTAAAGAGACTCATAGAAACGCTTGAAGGAATCTCGGAGGTCAGCCTAGTAAAAATTATTCTCACCGATGACAGTACTGACGAGACTCGCAGTATTGCTGCAAATTTTCATCTAGTTGAAATTATTGACGGGGGTGGGGCCCTTGGTCGAGCGATGATAAGAGGACTTCGTAGATCTCGAATTTATGATCCGGATATTGTGATAAGCTTAGACTCTGATGGCCAACTTGATATGAGTGAAGTGAAGAGCTTTTTGGAGTTTTTCAATCAAGAGAAGATCGATCTACTTTTGGGTAGTCGCTTTATGAATGGCGATCATATTGAGTATAAATATCCCTTTATCAATCGAGTTGGGGTCATCCTTCTATCTAGCTTCTTAACAATCGCGACAGGTCAACGGATAACAGATAGTCACGGCGGACTTCGCATAATGAGCCGAAGATTTATCGACCAAGTTCAAGTGGCAGGAAACCACACCTATGTTCAAGAGACAATTATTGGTGCGGCCAGACGGGGACTCGTGATTAAAGAGATTGCGAGCGTCTGGCTCATTCGCAAAAGTGGCGGCTCTAGAGTGGTGGCCAATATACCCAAATATATCCGAAGAACTCTTCCTTATATGCTCTACCGGGCAGCCTATGATCTAAAGATATTACTTCCAGTTGGTTTTATCTTTCTCGTGTACGGAAACTATTTGAAATCAACTACTCTTTTGGCAATAGGTGCTCTCGCACTTTTGATTTCCATTTTTTGTCGTACGCTTGGAATTATTGGAGATAGAAAAGATGTCGTATCAGCAAAGGATCGATAAGGGCGCTCTGCGCCTGTTGAATCTTGGATGTCTCGATATAAAAGGCGAGCATTATGGCTCGTTTGATCGACTCTATTGGCATCTAAGACAAAGAGACTTTGCTTCTAGTAGTGCGCAAATGGCGGTATTGCCTCTACTGCGCTCTGAATTTGCACAGAATGAACAAGTTAGAGATTTTCTCCACGCCTCTTTGCAATATCTCGAGAAAATACAACATGATGATGGAAGCTTTGATGAGTGGTATCCAAATGAGCGCGGATGGGGCGGGCCCACGAGTTACGTGCTCGACTTTGCGGCAAGAACCTACCTTGAATTTGAGGATAAGCTTCCATCCCATGTGCGCGAGAGTTTGATAAAGGTGATAAAGAAGGCTGGCCACTTCACTGTAGAGCACTGGGAAAAGGACGTGCTTTTTAATCATGTTGCTTTAAGTGTTTTAGCGCTTGAAGCTGTCCATAAAATTGATTCGAGCTTTATTGGTAATCGCGAACTCTCTCGCGCCTCCGATTGGTTAGAGAACCATTTTGTACGAGGTGAAGGTTGGGGCAAGGAGTATGGATTTGCGGATCCGGGCTATCAGACGGCAACCTTGAGCTTTCTAGCAAAAGCTCATCAAATTACACCCAAAAAGCTTTATAAAGATCTGTGTCTAGAATCACTCGAGTTTATAAAATACTTCCACTACCCCGATGGTTCATATGGATTAGGTATTGGAGCAAGAGAAACCAATTGCGTCTTTGATTTTGGCGCCCATTATTGGAGCTCCACAAATGAGACCGCCCGGACATTAGCACTAGCATTGTCTGAGAGAAAATGTGGACTTGATGAAGAGTCGCTAGATGATCACTACTTTATCTATCGCATGCTTGAACTCTCTGATTGCGTAAGCTTTAAATGTCCAGAGCAGGCGCAGGCCCCTTACTCTCTTAATTTTGAAGGGGTGAAGAGTATTGAGAAGGCAGGTTTTTTAATTGTTGGCTCTGCTCAGAAGTATGCGGTAGTCAATTTAGAAAAAGGTGGCGCTCTCATTGAGTTTTCTAAAAAGGACTGTGAGCTCTCACTGGTGAACTATGGCGTAATGGTAAAAAATGCTCAGGAGCTTGCTTCAAGTTTTGTATGCGGCCACACTTCGGTACTTGAGCTAAGCGAAAGGGGGATTTCTCTTGAGGCCCAGCTCGCCCATATTCCCGCACAAACATTTACGGTGGCAAAGAACTTACTCTTTAGACTCATCATGCTGACTTTTGGGCAGAGTGCACGGGGTGCCTATTTTATCAAGCATATAGTTAGAAGGCTTCTGACTACTAAAAATAGAAAGTCCCATTACCTTTTAAAGCGCAAAATCAACTTTCATGAAAATGAAATAAGCGCTATTAGCGATGAGCTTGTTGGTAAGAGTGGGAGCGAGTCAATTTATACCAATGGCTTTTTAGAAAATCGCTATGTTCCGCAAAGTAAATATCATAGCTCGCAGAAGATAAAATTTCTGCCCTTTAAGAAAAGAGTGTGAGATGTGTGGATATCTCATAAGTCTTGAAAGAGAGAGGATTCCAGCAAATAAGCGCGCCTTAATTAAAGAGCGTCTGCTCATGCGCGGGCCCGATGATTATACAGAGTACAGCGCAAGAGGTATTGAGGCCTTTCACTCTCGTCTAGCGATTCAAGAAAGTATTGAGCACGATCAGCAGCCTTATCTTGTGGATAAGCGCTACTTACTTGTTTATAACGGAGAAATTTATAATTATGTGGAGCTAAGAGCAGATTTAAAAAAGCGGGGAGTCTCCTTTTTAGCCGATGGAGATACTGAAGTTTTGGCCAGAGGACTGGCCCTTGAGGGTGAAGCGTTCATCAGTAAGCTCAATGGTATGTTCTCTTTTGTCTTTCTAGACCTCGAGACGCGAGAGACTCTTCTGTGTCGCGATCGTCTTGGTATCAAGCCACTTTATTATAGCTGTGAGAAGGACTTAATCGCTTCCACAAATGCAGCACTTGTGGCCAATGTTCAAGAGGCCAAATTCAATGAAGGTGTCCTAAGTGAGGTTTTAAACTTTAGGTATGAATTAGATACTAATACATCATGGGAAAGTATTTTCTCACTTGCGCCGGGAAGCTTTGCCAAGTGGAAGCCTGGTGCACAGCTTAGAATTCAGTCTTATTGGAGCATCTCTTATGACGCCAAAGGTATTAAGAGAGACGAGGCCAATGAGAAGTTCCTGCACTTACTCGATGAGAGTATTTTTCTACGAACGCGCTCTAAGCGCCCTATAACTAGTCTCCTCTCAAGTGGTCTTGATAGTAGCTATCTTACTCTCAGGGCATCTGAACTGGGAAAAATTAACGAAAGCTACACTCTTGAACTGGAAGATAATCGCACTGATGTTGTTGGGGCGGGATCGATTGCACAAGGTGCCGGTATTCACTCAAATATCATCTCTGCACGCACTCAAGATGAAAATTTTTGGCCAGAGCTTTGGGATCAGGCGCTTGTACGTCTAGAGGTGCCAGTGGTCGACACCATCATTGGTCCGACTCACTTATTATTTGAAAATATTGCTAAAAAATACTCAGTGGCCCTCTCGGGTGAAGGGGCCGATGAACTTCTTGCGGGATACGTTCACTTTGCCCTACTTCGAAAGCTTCATTGGCTTAAAGAGATGGGCAAGTTTCCATCCCAATTAGCATCTCTGGCGATTGCTCCGCTTTGGAAGGTCTTAAAGGCCGTTTCACCCTACCCCGGTCGCTTTGGAATAAAAGAGAGAATAAAACTGCAAAGGTTCTTAAAAGAATCAAATCCAACTCGTGCCTATGAAATTCTCATTTCAATCGGGGGAGCTCAGGAGTGTCTGATTAAAGAGGGACCAGTCGACTTTCAAGTGAGACACGGCCAGCTTTATGACCTAAAGCACTGGCTACCTCAATACACATTGAGACGGCTTGACTCGTTGAGCGCCTCTCATGGAGTTGAAGCGCGCGTTCCTTACCTAGATTACCGCCTCATTGAGCATGTCTTTTCTTGCTCTGGTTCTTTTTTAGATGGCCCCCTGGGAGACAAGTCTCCCCTACGATACGCCCATTATAAAAAGTATAATGAATTCAATGTTTGGAAGACACCAAAGACTCCCTTTCTTCTAAGTCCCAAAGATTATTTTAATGCGACAGTTAAGGCGCTGATGCATGAAGAAATTCAAAAGGCAATGAAAACATCTGAGGTAATTGAACGCTTTTGTAAAAGAAATGAAGTTGTCGCCCTCTTAAATCAGAGTGAGACTCTCTCTCCACTTGAATCAAAGGTCCTCTTTAGTGCCTATCTCACAGCTCGGTGGATGAAAATACAATCGGCACATATTCTCTAGGACGACTAAACTCAGAAAAGTCTTTTTCGAGTAAGCGCCTCACCTCTTGAAACCCAGCGAGTAGCGTTGAGCGAATATTATCGTGAAGATGTGAGCACGTGAGATTCTCAAGTAGATGTAAAAGAAACGGAATGTGATAGTGATATTGAAAAAATTTATCTTCAATCATCGGTAGCTGAGTCACTAGCCCAAAGAGTTCCCACTTGAGCTGAGAGAAAAAATAGCACTGCTCACTAAACGATGCCTCAGATATCTGGTCCGTGATCTCTGGTAGGTTATCAATTCCACGAAAGCAAGAATGCCACAGTTGAGGGGCATAGATAATGAGCTTTGAAGTAAGAAGTCGATTATTAATGGCCAATGGCAGGGCGAGATAATCTTCAAACGCCTCCTGAAAGCCAGCTCCACTGAGACTAATAATTATTTGCAGCAGGTTTTGATAGAGGTGCTCAGGATCAAGGTCATCAATAACAATCCCCCCGGCATTGAGGTGGCGCTTCCACTTTGCCACTCTTGCTGAGGGCATGCGCTCTAGATTCTCTCGATCTGAGAGAAACATGCGAAAAAGGTAAGTGAATTTTTCGGCGTCTTCGCTAAGAACAACAGGGGGGGCCAGAAGTGAGCTGGCCTTTAATATGGGGTCGCGCTCTAGCTCATATCGATTCATGAGACTCGAAAGCAGACCGAGTTGAGACTGCTTATAGATATTAATCTCACCAAGAAAGGGTAAGAGCCTTTTATACTTCTCATAGCGACGCAGGTAGGGACCCTCATCACAAGAGTTATCTTGATCAAAGAGAATCAAGGTGAAGTCAATGTCACTAAGACCATAGATAAGGTGCCCAGTTGCATAGGAATTTCGGGTCCAAATCTTTGATTTTCCACTTTTACTCATGGAGCACACAAGTGAGCAACCCACTTGATAACAAAGGGAACTAAACCAACTAAAAATTGGGGAATTGAGAAACTTGGCGAGTTTTTGTTTGCTCGTTAGAGACTTTGGGAGAGGTCCTCTGAGCACTTTCGACATTCCTCGAAAAAAGTTTCTAATTCAGGATATGTTTCCACAAAGTTGAATCCTTTGCGACGATCGTACTCTTTAAAAAACTCGTAGAGTTGGGCGCGGTGGGCGATGAGATTTCGCTCCGGAAGAGGACTTGCTTTGAGCCAGTGCCAGAGGGCCTTCATCTTATTAATTTCCCACTCGTTAAAACCGCACAAATCTTCAGCGCGCATACGATTTTCTTCCATGAAGTCGAGTGCTTTTTTCACTTGAAACTTCAAGTCATCGGGAAGAAGTCTTACGCACATATATTCGGGCCAGCGAAGATAGGCGATGTCGATGGCAAGCTTAGCGCGTTTACTCTCATCCCACTCATCACCATAGTGTTTGCGTCTCATGGCCAGCACATCTTCAAGCATCTTCACAAAGCGTGGAACAGCCAGAGCATTATAGGTCACCATGATATTTAGGCTGGTACCAGGTAGTTCACGCATGAAGATATCGACGTTCTTCCAAAACTTTTCGTAATTGAGACCACCGCGAATATATTCGGCTTGTTTGCCGTGAGTGTCGACGGAACAAAAGCCAATAAAACTTTTAATTTTCTTTTCTTCAAGCAGTCTCTTAACCGTCGTAATAAAGCGATTAAAATTTTTATCTGGCACACCCATATTGGTGTTAATAGAGAGCTCAAGCTCGGGCAGTGGATTTTGATCGATATAGTCTAGCGTTTTAAACGTATTGGGGTTGAGTAGCGGCTCTCCACCAGTGATGCGAAAAACGCGCAGATCTTTTGAAAGAGATGGCCACCATTTCCAAAAAGCCTCAACGTAAGGGTTGGGCTCATTAATGCCATAAGGCTTAAGTCCTTTTTTTTCATACTTGGCAGCGTCGTTTCCATGCGGCCAGTAGGGCCCATTTTTAACGAGGTCGGCCCAGATACTACTACTAATCTGTGGATAGCAGTAACTACATGAGAAATTGCATTCAAACCCAAAACTAATTTCAAGATAGCTGGGGTTAATATCGCTCTCCCAACTACTTTCTGTTACTTCTTCATAGCGGCTCAGTGACCATTCGGGAGCAGATTTATTAATGCGATCACTAAAGTGCTCACCCTCGGCATCTTCAACATCCCAGCAATAATGGCACTCATGATGTCTTCTTCCTTCTAGCATCATCTTGCGCACTTTCTTTTTAAAGCGCGTGTTATGAAGGGCCGAAGGATTTTGCTTAATTTCTTCTAGCGGAATTTTATGGGGAATGGGGTGGTGACAACTATGCGTGAGCCCGGTTCCCAAGTGAATCGTGACTTGAGTCCATTTCGCCAAACAAAGAGAGGGTGAAATTTCATCGAGTTTTTTATGAACTTTGGTAAGATGCTCGTTATGTGGATCCAATACTCTGATTCGCTTTGTTAGTGACTCGCTGCCCCTAAAGGCTTATGAGTTCAAGCTGTAAAATGATACAATAACCTAAAAGAAGGTAGGAATGAAGGGGTCTCCATGATCAAAGGGTTACTCAATTGGAAGCTAAGAGCAGAAGTTGACCGATTAGAGGTCTTTTTCTGGCTTATGGTTTTCTTTACTGGCATGGCCCAGTTGAGTGCGCTGCGCTCCATGTCTCTGCTCATGATTTTGTTGTCGACTCTCTTGTGGGTATGGTTGATTCGATTTCTCTACATCTCCTTTCAGCGACTCTACTACACTATGTGGACTCTCTTAGCGGTGGTGGCACTGCTAAATGTTTTCCTCTACTTTCCAATTGATGCCGAAGGCTTTATCGGACCAACTTTCTTTGCCACGCTCGCTTTGATTATGGAGGGGGCCTTTGCTTACATGATGTTCACTCCCGTTTATTACCCGATTGTCAGCTGGTGGGAGTATGACTTTCGCTTTCGCGATGAAGTGAAGGCGCAAATTCTCAAGGGTCCTGATTCCTTTGAAGGAAGGCTCTCAGACCTCAGGCGAAAAGCCGCTTGCTTGCAGTCTTTTGAAGAGTTGAATGTAGGTGAGCAATTCACTCTCATGCTCCCTCATGAGAGAAGCTTTGATGTTGAGGTGATGAGCAAGCGCCGGCCAAGTCTGGGACGCCCGACGATCTATGGTGTGCGCTTTATTCTCACGAGTGATAACTCTCATGCCTACGAACTTTTTTGTCAGGAATGGCGCTTAGATAAACTTGAAAAGCGCAAGATGAAGAGGGATCTGTGAATATTGTCGATGCCCAGTGGAATATGACTTTAGCGCTCGAAGAGGCCGAAGCTGCCTTTCGCGCTGATGAAGTGCCCGTGGGTGCTGTGATCGTCGCTGCCGACGGGCAAGTGCTGGCGCGAGCACACAATATGAAAGAACATACCAATGATCCTTGTGATCACGCCGAAGTTTCTGCCATCAGAAAGGCGAGCGCCGAGCTCGGTTCATGGCGACTCTCAGGGGCCACTTTAGTTGTGACACTTGAGCCTTGCCCCATGTGCTTGGCGGCTATGGTTCAGGCACGCATCAGCTCGCTTGTTTTTGGCGCCTACGATCCTAAGGGAGGCAGCTTGAGCCTGGGATATAATCTCTATAAAGATAAGCGTCTCAATCACAGCTTCAGTGTCATGGGTGGGGTTCGCCACTATGAGTCGGCAAAATTGCTTTCTCAATTTTTCCGAGAAAAGCGAAAGGCCTATAAACATTCAAATAGCTAAGTTTCTGGACGAGAAGCGTAATATCGGGTAAAACTGCCCTTACGGAGAATTGGCCGAGTGGTCGAAGGCGCACGCTTGGAAAGCGTGTATACCGAAAGGTATCGTGAGTTCGAATCTCATGTTCTCCGCCATTTAAGCCTATTTAGAGAGTACTATAATATATGCGTGGCGAGCCTCTGGCCTTCGCTAAAAAGCCCGGTGGCCTTTTTAACTACGGTCTCCGCCATTTAAACCCTCTTTAGTAAATTGGAGAGGTATCGATGACACCAATCCTCGCGACTCACAGACTGAAAATAGACATGCCTAGTAGTGCTGAGGCATGTTCTGTCGTCGATTTCTATCGCAGGAATAAAGAACACCTACATCCAACCAATCCTCCCTTACCAAAGAATTTCTATGAAGAGGATTTTTGGTCGCAAAGACTAGCGGCCAATCAACGAGAGTTTGAAGCAGATTGCTCAGTTCGCCTTTTTATTCGTGAAAGGGCGACTGAAGAGTTGATCGTGGGTTCAATTAACTTTGGCCAAATCGTTCGTGGGCCTTTTCAGGCATGTTACCTGGGATACTCTATTGATAAGGATTATGAAGGTCGCGGCTATATGCGTGAGGCCCTAGAGGCAGCGATTGAGTATATGTTTAATGAGAAGCATCTCCACCGAATCATGGCCAATTATCTTCCCGACAATCACAGGAGTGGGCAGCTACTTAAGCGCTTGGGCTTCGTGATCGACGGCCGCTCGGCCGATTACCTCTACATTCATGGATCATGGCGAGAGCATGTGATGACGAGTCTGACAAATATTAATTGGACTCCTCGTGAAGTCGATAAGGCGATCTTTTTTTAGAGTTCTTCCGTCATAATCTCATCGATCACTTTGTTTTCAATCTTTTCTTCATCATCGACCAAGTTCTTAATCCAGTTGCTTCTTGAAAAAACAATAATCGAGAGCGCTCCAGCGATAATATTGCTCGAGGCAAATGCCCACCAAATTCCATCCATTTGAAGCTTGGTGTGATAGGCCAGTATATAAGCAATGGGAAAACGAAAAACCCACAACGAAACAATCGCAAGTAGCATCGCAAGAGTGGTGTTGCCTCCTCCCCTAAGAGCGCCACTGATGACTTGTTGGATGCCAATAAAGCCAAAAGTGAGAGCAATGATTCGCACGAACTCACTTCCTTCACTAATCACCTCTGGGGAGTCGGGCACAAATATTTTTATGATGGGAACAGAAGTCATAAACATAATGACTCCGGCCAGAGTGAGAAAAAAAGCAATGAGAGTGATAGAGCGCTTACCAATAGCTATCGCCTCAGCTTTGTTGCCCGCTCCAATGCTCTGACCAACAAGAGTAGAAGTGGCTTGCGAAAACCCCAGGGCGGGAATGATCACGAAACTTAAAATGCGAATCCCAATTCCAAATACTGCAGTCGCTTGAGTGCCAAAGCCAGTTACCAGAAAGGTCATTAAAGTCATGCTAAGTCCACGACTCGATTGCTCGGCTCCAGCGGGTGAGCCCAAGAGAATAATCTTCTTAATTTGATTGAAGTTGGGGACTAGATTATTAAGGCGCAACCGGATGCCATGTTTTCCATTAATGAGAAAATAAGTGCCGATAATCGCAGCTATTGCTTGAGTGGCGATTGTGGCAACGGCGGCTCCGGCCACACCCATCGCGGGGATGGGGCCATAGCCCATAATAAAAAGTGGGTCGGCAATAAAATTGAGTAGAACGGTAATGAGTACAATGTAAAAAGGAGTTTTCACATTGCCCACGCCTCTTAAAATATTTTGAAAGGTGAGATAGGCGTACATGAAAAAAAGTCCAATGAAGGAAATCTCCATGTAGCTGATGGCCTGAGTTGCGACCTCACCACTCACCCCCATGGCATGAACGACAACATCACTGAAATAATATCCAATAGCCGAGAAAGTGAGGGAGATGATGGTCATGACAAAAAATGTTTGCCCGGTCACAAAGTCGATCATCTTCTGATCACCCTTGCCAGAATACTGTGAAACGAGAACTGTACCTGCAACTGAAAAACCCATTCCAAGTGAGAGCAGCACGAAGATAACTGGATAGCAAACGGACACAGCTGCTACGGCCTCTGCTCCCAAGCGTCCAACCCAAAAAGTATCAGTTAGCTGGTAGGCCGAATGAAGAGTGTTGGCCATAACGATGGGGATGGAGAGCTTGAGCAGTGACTTGGTGATAGAGTCTTGGGCCATGAAGAGTGCAACTTGTTATAGATAGGCAGAACATAGACCTATATAGGGTCATTATTCAAGTAGCGCCCCCATAGGACCAGTCTATTTTGCCAATGCCTCAATTTATTTTATGATGGGGAAAAATGAGATTAGATCAACGAGGGGGCCCACATGGAGTTAAGAAAAGAGATAAGCTATGAAGAATTGAATTCCAAAGGTGGCAATATGGTCTTTAAGCTGGGCCATAAACAGATTTTGCTCCTCGAAGTTGAGGGTAAATATTTTGCTTTAGACAATCGTTGTCCACATGAGGGCTACCCTCTCTCTCAGGGAAGCACTGACAATAAAAGCTGTGTGCTCACCTGCAACTGGCACAACTGGAAATTCGACTTGAAATCTGGAAAGTGTCTTCTCGGTGGCGACAATATTAGAACCTACCCTATAACTGTTGGAAAGGATTTTTTAACAGTTGATGCCAGTGATAAATCTCCAGAAGAGGTTCAGACTGAAATTATGGAAGGCTTAAAAGTCGCCTTTGATAAACGCCAGTATGGCAGGCTTGCTCGGGAGCTTGCTCGCCTTCACTACAATGGACTCGACCCCAAAGATGCTCTAAGAATGAGTGTACTGTGGTCATTTGAGAGATTCGAGTTCGGGACAACTCATGCCTACGCAGCTCTGGCAGACTGGTTAGCATTTTTTGATGAAGCCACAGAGCTTGAAGACAAAATCATCGCACTCACCGAAGCCATTGATCACATTGCCTTTGATGGACTACGCCATCAAATTTATCCCTATGCTCGGGCGATGGAGAGAGAGTTCAATGCCATCGAGCTCATAGAGGCGGTTGAAAAGGAACACGTAAGTCTTGCCGAGAGTATGGTCGCGGGCGCATTTGACCAAGGGTTGCGCTTTAGAGACCTCGAAGAAGTGTTCACTCAGATTGCTCTGGCCCACTACAATGATTTTGGGCATAGCTTGATTTACGTGCAAAAAAGTGTGGAGGTGGTCTCACACTTTGATTGTGTGGAGCTTGAGTGTGCCCTTGCTCTAGCACTCATTCGCAGTCTAGCCTATGCAACCAGAGAAGATCTGCTTCCTGAGTTTAAAAACTATGCAAGTGCCCTAGAGGCCGTTGGCACCCACCCTACAAATGAGAACGTCAAGTCAGAGCTCTTAGCGATGAATACCAACGAGCTCTATGATTGGTGTGTGCAAAAAATCTCAAGTGGCTTGGGGACTGAAAAAATTTATAGCGAGCTACTTGTGGCCAATGCCGCTAGCATGCTTGGCTTTGAAACCTCTTATGGTGAGAGTACGCAAAATCCCGTGAGCCAAAATGTGAGCTGGCTTGACTTCACCCATGCGCTGACATTCTCAAACGCAGTTCGAACTCAGTGCCTGAAGTATCCTTCTTTGTGGCCGCAAGGACTTTTGCAAATGGCGAGCTTTCTAGGGCGCAATAAAGCCTATCGCACAAGCGACGTCTCTAAACTGCTCTCACAGTGGACGGTTGCAGATGAGAGCGCCTTTAAGCAGGAGCTTAGGGAATTAGTGAGTGACCATGGCAATGGACTTCCCATTTTTAGCGCCCACATCTTGAAGACGAGCGTGGCGGTTTTAAGTGAAGTCGTCCACCTCTCAGCGAATGAGAGTCAGGTATTGCTGGCGAGTCTTAACCGATTTGTGCACTCACCCATAAAGCAAAAACACGTGCGCCGCCTGGTCCATCAAGGGATTAACTTGGTGAAAAAAGACTTTGAGTAAACTCAATTCGCTTAGCTTTGACATCCGACCACTCTTTTCATTATGATGCAGCCAGGTAGTCGGGCGAAAGCAATCGTGTTCAGGGTGAACTCCGCCAGGTCGGGAACGAAGCAACGGTAACTTTTGGCGCGATGTGTTTCTCGCTCGGCTGCCGTCAAAAGCTTCTCATCCCCTTTTTATTATCGTCTCATTCGGTTTATACTGATCGCTACCTTCCAGCGCTGCAGGTGTTCATGAGTTATGTAGTTCTCGCACGAAAGTGGAGACCTAAAAAATTTGAAGATGTCGTAGGCCAAGAGCATATTGTGGCTTCGCTCAAGCACGCCCTTGAAACTGGACAGGTGGGCCATGCCTATCTGTTTTCGGGCACGCGTGGGATCGGAAAAACTTCAATGGCAAGACTCTTTGCCAAGTCACTGCGCTGTGAAGCTCGCTTGCCCGATCAAAACCCCTGTGGGCAATGTTCGAGCTGTCTTGATAGCGAAGATGACTCTTCTTTAAATATTATTGAAATCGATGGCGCCTCAAATAACAAAGTTGAAGATGTTCGTGAATTGATTGAGAACGTGCGCTTTCTGCCCACATCTGGTCAATACAAAGTCTATATTATTGACGAAGTTCACATGCTTTCAACAAGCGCCTTTAATGCGCTTTTAAAAACACTTGAGGAACCACCAGCGCACGTCGTTTTTCTGCTTGCGACCACCGAGCCTAAGAAGCTCTTGGGAACTGTTCTCTCTCGCTGTCAGCGTTTTGATTTTAGAAATGCCAGTTTGAAATCTCTTCAAAAACACGTTGAGAAAATTGCAGCAACAGAAGGGATAAAGTTTGAATCGCCAGATTTAGTGGCCCAGATATGCAATGCGGGCCAAGGGTCCATTAGAGACACCCTTTCCCTTTTAGATCAAGTGGTGAGCTTGTCGGCCGGAGAGATGATCACGGCCGAAACCACCGCCTTGGCGCTGGGAACGGCCAACCAAAAAGTTGTCGATCATCTACTCACTCTTATATTTTCTGGGCAGTCAAAAGCCGCAATGACCGTGATGGATGAGATTTATTCTCTCAACGTCTCGGCCGAGTCACTCGCTTCAACCCTAATGGATAGACTCTTTGAAGTGGTGCAGTCACTGGATACTACTCAAGATAATATCGGTGCAGAATTAAAGAGCGCCTCCAATGACTTGGGTGCTCAAGAGCTGATCTGGATGTATGAGACATTGGCAAAAGATTTAAGCTTTATCTTGGATCTTGGTTTTGCTGATAAAGCCTTAGCCGTTGCCGTTTTAAAGGTTACTAAGCGCAGAGATTTTTTCACGGCGACAGCAGAAAAAAAAAAGACTGAACCCCAAGTAAGCGCTCCCAAAGCAGAAGTCCAAGCTCCAATAGAAGAGCCTATTTCGCAACAAGTCTCTATTGAAGCCGAGCCAGTGCCAGAACCAGAGGCAGCTCCTGAGCCAGCGCCTACTGAAAAAGAAGCTACAGTTGTGGCCAAAAAAGCGATGACCTTTGAAGGTTTTCTCTCCTTTTTAAAGTCCACTCAATTGGCGATGGCTTCGAATCTTGAGCAAGGCAATCTCATTAGTCCATTTGTTTACAAAGAAAACTCGGTCGTCATGCACTTGGGCTACGCCAAACAAAGTGAGCTCTTCTTTGACCATCTCAATGATCAAGAGTCAAAGAAGAATCTTATTGCGGCGATTGAAAATTATTTTGAAGTTTCTCGCGATGAAATAGAGCTCTCCATTGAACTCATCGAGCAAGAGGAGAGCTTCTCATCCATGGCCGATGAACAGGCCAAAGAAAAGGCCCTCGCCGATGAGCAAAAGCGTGAGAGCATTTTGCAAAATCCGCTCATCAAAGAAGCAGAGAGTATCTTTAATACAAAAGTAGATAAAGTCGTTTTAAACGAAGAAAAGTGAGGTAGATATGTCTAAAGGTATGGGACAGTTAATGAAGCAAGCGCAGCAGATGCAACAGAAAATGAGCACGCTGCAAAAAGAACTCGAGTCAAGAGAGCTTGAAACTTCTTCTGGCGGTGGCATGATCAAAATTAAGATCAATGGCAAGCAAGAGATCCTCGCTGTTTCAATTAATAAAGAGTGTGTCGACCCTAATGATGTTGAAATGCTCGAGGAACTAGTTAAGACGGCCGTGAACCAAGCCGTGAAAGAGTCCCAAGATATGGTCTCTAAGGCCATGTCAAAAGTAACGGGTGGACTTAGTATCCCGGGCCTTTTCTAATTTAAGGAAACTCACTTGGAACTTCCAAAGTCAATACAATCGGCCATCGCGCAACTCTCAAAGATTCCTGGAATTGGGGAGAGAACAGCAACTCGTCATGTGCTAGGCTTACTTTCTTGGGAGACCTCACAACTTAGTGAGCTCTCAAGTGCTATTAAGAATCTTGCTTTCCTCAAAGAGTGTGAGCACTGTAACATGATGAGCGATCATGAGGTCTGTGAGATATGTCTCAATGAGAGTCGACTTCAAAGCGAGATCTTATGTGTGGTAGAGACACTGTCAGATTGCTTGGCGATCGAGAGGAGTAACCAATTTAGAGGTTCCTACTTTATTCTTGGTGGAGTTCTAAACCCACTTCTCGGTGTCGGCCCAGAAGAACTAAAAATTCCCAAGTTGATTGAACTTGTGAAAAACTATCACAAGAAAACTGTGATCCTGGCCTTAAACCCTTCGGTTGAAGGAGATGCGACCTGCTCTTACATTAAGGACTTGCTCCCAAGTGAAGTTGAGACAGATCGTATTGGTTTTGGCATACCTATGGGAGGAACGCTAGAATTCCTCGATGCCCAGACCATCTCTAAGGCCCTTGAAAACAGAAAGAGAATGTAGGTGCAATGGTGAGCGCTCCGGGAAGTATTTCTGAATTTTTTAATAAAAATGGCGTTGAGGACAAATTCGGTCCCTTGAACGTTTTTATCACCCGCCCAGATGGTCATATCATCTTTAAGAAAACGCCAAGTTCTCATAAGACGGATACATCAATCGGTGCGCTAATTGCTGGTCTCTGGCAAGCGAGTCAAGCACTGAGCTCGATCATTTCTAATAATGAAGGGCCTTCAAATTATCGATTGAGCTACGATACGAGTTCAAATGGTGTTTATGTGCTTCCAATTACTCATGGAAGCGAACTCTATTGTGTTGGAGTTGTTTTTAACCAAGTCGTCAATCCAGGTGCACTAAAGAATTATTTAAGAGATCTGCAGGCTAGACTTCAGCACTATCTTGAGAGTAAGCCGATTGCGGTGGCCCCCAAGTTGGCAAGCACCATCGAAAAAGAAAACTACTTATTTAATGATCTGACGGACGCTGAAGTTGATCAGCTCTTCAACTTCTAAGGAAAACCGATGTCTTTTGTAAATTATCATACTAAAGAAATTAACTGCAAAATCGTCTACTACGGGCCTGGTATGGGTGGAAAGACGACCAATATCCAGCACGTCTATAAGAAAACCGCCGGGGATACGAAGGGTAATATGATTACTCTTAATACGGAAAATGAAAGAACACTCTTTTTTGACTTTCTTCCCTTAGAGCTCGGCGAAATTCGAGGCTTTAAAACTCGCTTTCATCTCTACACTGTTCCCGGTCAAGTCTTCTATGAAGCAAGTCGCAAACTCATTCTAAGAGGCGTGGATGGCATTATTTTTGTCGCCGACTCTCAACTTGAGCGCATGGATGAAAATAGAGAATCACTTGAAGGCCTTAAAAAGAATCTCACAGAACAGGGCTATGACTTTTCAAAAATTCCAATGGTCATGCAGTGGAATAAACGCGACCTTCCCAATGTGGCTCCCGTCTCAGACCTAGAAAGACAGTTTAATCCAGGGGATGTCCCTTCATTTGAGGCTTCTGCCATTACGGGTGAGGGCGTTTTTGAAACGCTTAAGATGATCTCTAAACTCGTTTTGATGAACCTTAAAGGTGGAGAGATCTAGAGCTTGCCACTCGAGCAGAGGGCGAGATAGATCGATTCGAGCAGGGCTTCTTGAGCGTAGTAGCTGGAGCGGTTGCCAATTAAGTGATGGCCCTTAATAGCGCCAAAGTTGAGTGCTTTAAAGCCATTGGGAAAGCGTGAGTGATCAAGTTCAACGACACCATCATTTTGACCGTCGATTTTAAGCAGCAGCTTGGCCATCATCATCCATACATGACTTTCATACCACTCAGAAAATAGTCCAAGTGAGCTATAGAAAGGACTTTGTGGAAGCTTTTCCTGATTGTCTTCAAACCATCCATCGCGTTGCTCTTTGGCCAGGGAGGCTTGAAACTCACTGAGAAAGAGCAGGATCTCTCTTCTAAAGACCTTGTCTGTGAGGTTGTTTAGACGATCAATGAGTTTCTTTGTTTTCTCATTGAGAGTTTGTGTTCCTTGAATGGGAGAGGCGATCGTTGAGAGACCGATAATATGCTTGTCGGCCCATTGCGGATTTTCTGCCATTAAGTGGAGGGCATCAATGCCACCCTTGGAAAAGCCAAGGAGCCAGAGTTTTTTATCAGGATTAATTTCGGTATAAGCTTTTAGGCTTTGATAAAGAGACTTGGCATTGGCGTGAGAGCTTTTACGACCAGAAATTCTCGGACAAATATAGGAGAGCCTGTAGCGGCTTCCCAAATACTTTGCACCACGCTCAAAGGCGGTGGTCGAGAAAATTTCATTAAAAACGCCTGGGATAAGAACCAAGCAAACGTCTTCTCGGATAAAATTCTCAATCGGTGCTATCTTCTTTCGCTCAAGCGTCTCAAAGAGCAACTCCAGCGTCTCTGGCAGAAATGACGGTGGTATGCGCGTACTTTGCCCTGCAAGAATATTTTCAGTGAACTGAGCAATGCGCTCGTCGCGGCCCTTGAGATCTTGGTAGCGAATGGCACCTACGTGATCGGCCACCAAGCGTGAAGCAGAGTTCGCAAGCCAGGTGCTGCTATTGAGTAGACTTCTGGCAAAGATGAGCGTGTTTAGCAGTGAGGGGCGCTTTTTGAGATAGAGTGCGCTGCTATGAATTTCTTCGCGCGAAGTCGATGCGGCCAGTTTGATAAAGCTGCGACTCTTTTGAGTGCGCTCTAGATAAGTCTCAATCTGTTCTTCAAACGAAAAATGCTTTGAAAATACGTTTAGCAATGTCATTCTAGGTATTATTTCAAACATTGTGCGACTCCAGCAAAGGATAATTTTATGACTCACAAAGTAATTCTAGGCGTGATTGGTGGAAGCGGTGTTTATCAACTCGAAGGTATTAATATTATTGAAGAGATTGATGTCACTACTCCCTATGGAAAACCATCTAGCCCGGTTATGTTGATGGAGCTCGCTGGGCAGCAGTTTTTATTTATCCCTCGCCATGGCAAGGGTCACACGGTTCTTCCTCACGAAGTAAATTACTGCGCCAATGTGTACGCTCTTAAAATGTTGGGAGCGGATTACCTCATTAGTGTTTCGGCCGTGGGCTCACTCAAAGAAGAGCATGCGCCAACAAACTTTGTACTGCCGGATCAATTTATTGATTGGACCAAAGGCGGAAGACGCCGCAGCTTCTTTGGTGAGGGGATTGTGGCCCATGTTTCTGTGGCCCATCCAATTGAAAAGTCTCTTCAGAGTATTGTGGCCAAGGGCTTTGAAGGCAAAGGTCTCAATTATCACGTGGGTGGGACTTATCTTTGTATTGAAGGTCCACAGTTTAGTACCAAGGCGGAATCAAATATCTATCGCTCATTTGGAGCAGACGTCATCGGCATGACAAACGTACCAGAGTCCTATCTCGCCAAAGAAGCGGGCATGGCCTATGCCACTATTGCAATGGTGACTGATTATGATTGTTGGAAAGAAGAGCACTGTACGGTGGATGAAATCATGAGAGTGATGAAGACAAATAATCAAAACGTTCAGAGTGTCCTTAAAGAAGTCATCCCAGAAATTTGTAAGAATCCACCAAAGTTTCAAAAAGAAAATGCCATTGGGATTATGACTCCAAAAGAAAACTGGGACGCGAGAGCGCGCGAGATTCTTGAGGTCTTGCTTCGCTAATGGAATATACTTCACACTACTCGGTCCTTAAAAGAGAAGTACTCGAGGCCATTGCCGATATTAATCCTAGCTTGGGAGCAGATCTCACTTTTGGAGGTGGAGGTCACACTTTTGCCCTACTTGGTGAGCACCCAGACTTAAAGATGGTCTCCTTTGATCAAGATCAGCAAGCGATTGATAACGGAATTGCCAATATCAAAAAGTTTGGCTTCCAAGACCGTTTGACTCTTGTGAAGAGTAACTTTGAAAACTTTCCCAAGTGGGCAAGTGAAAACCAGGACTCGAAGTTTGACTTTATTTTGATGGATGTGGGCGTGTCCTCTCATCACTTTGAAAGTGGAGAGCGAGGTTTTTCATTTTTAAAGGACTTTCCTCTCGATATGAGAATGGATGCCACCAATACGACGATTTCGACGGCGGCCGAGCTTTTGGCCAAATCCCCCGTTCATGAGCTCGAGCGAATCTTTCGAGAGTACGGAGAAGAAAAATTTGCCAAGAAGATTGCGGCCCGAATCGTGGAAGTGAGAGATCGCACGCCCATCACAACCACTTTTGCTCTACGCGACCTGGTGGTGGATTGCTACCCGATGAAGCTGCGCTTTGGAAAAACTAATCCTTCAACTAAGGTATTCCAGGCGCTTCGAATTGCGGTTAACCGGGAACTTGAAGTGCTCGAAAATACGGTGAACGAAGCTATTTCGATGCTTGAGGAAAATGGTTTGTTAATGGTGATTTCCTTTCATAGCTTGGAAGATAGAATCGTTAAAAATTGTTTTAAAGAGGCCATGAGCGGAGAAGTTCCTTTTGAAACTTTGTCAAAAAAGCCCATTGTTCCCTCTGAGCGCGAAATAAAAGAGAATTCTAAGTCAAGAAGTGCTAAACTTAGAATATTAAAGAAAGTGACGTCGAAGCGACAAAAGAATAAATACGCTCAATTTAGTAAAGTACAAATCAAGGAGTGATTTGTGGCCAAGAAAGCAAGAAAATCCACCCAAGGAAGTGTTGGTGGAGAAATTGTTCAAAAAATCCGCAGCGCAGTTTTTAGTTCTAATGGTTTTCCCCTCTTTCTCTCATTTGCCACACTGGCGATACTATTTGTGCTCTTTCGCATGAAAGGCATTGAGATTGATTATAAAATCTCTGCATTAGATAAAGACATTCAACAAGTAAGTATGGAAAATAAAGAACTTAAGGCCAGAAAGGCGAGACTTTTATCAGTTAAGAATCTACGTGCCATGGCCTCGAAGTATAATTTTGCACAGCCTAAGGAGCAGCAGATTCTTGTGATTCCATAATGAACGAAAATAAGGCCATAAAATCGAAAATTATTTTTGTCTTCTGCCTCTTCGCGATCGCGTTTAGTGTCGTGATTGGCAAGGCCTTAAAGATTCAGGTCATTGATCGCGCTGATCTTCTGGCCCGCGCTCATTCACAGTTTTTTCGCGAAAATAAAGTCTATCCCAAGCGTGGCAATATTTACGACCGCAATGGCAATCCACTGGCCATCAATATTCAGACTTACTCAATCTTTGCGATACCTAAGAATATGTCTGAGGGCTACAAAGAAGTCTCGCAAATTAAAAAGATTATTCCAGAGCTCGACAGCACGACCTTACTTCGCGACATTCGGCGAAGAAATAAGTTCACGTGGATTGCCCGTAAAATTCAACTCGAAGATGATCAAGTCGAAAAATTAAAAGCCCTTAAAGGCGTCTACCTCGAGTCTGTTCCCAAGAGGCTTTATCCCAATCACGAACTTGCAGCGCAAACACTAGGATTTGTCGGTGTAGATAATAAGGGACTGAGTGGAATTGAATATCTCTTTGACGAGGAATTAAAGGGTAAGCCTAAAATTCTTCGTTATATCATCGACAATAAGGGCCGGCCGATTAAGTTTGAGAGTACTGAAACTGAAAATTCGGCCAAAGATATCACGCTGACAATCGATAAAGAATTGCAGGCCATTGCAGAGAAGGCGATAAAAGACGCCGTCGTAGAATACGAAGCAAATATGGGTGGTATCGGAATTATGGATAGTGAGACGGGTGAGATCCTCGCCATGGCCAACTACCCCACTTATGATCCCAATGAAGTTGAAAAGTCTGAAGTCTCTCACCGCCGACTTGCCTTTGTGAGCGATCCCTTTGAGCCCGGCTCAACCTTTAAGAGCTTTACGATTGCTTCTGCCCTTGAAAATAAAATTGCCCGTCTTGAGACGAACTACTACTGCGAGCTCGGTAGACTTCAAGTCGAGGATCACGTGATTACTGAGTCAGACTCAAATCATAAATATGAGTGGTTAACTGTCTCAGATATCTTGAAGTATAGTAGCAATATTGGAACGACCAAAATCGCATTTGACTTAACTTTTCCAAAGCTCAAGGAAACACTTACCAAATTTCATATCGGTCAAAAAACTGGTATTCAGCTTCCTTCGGAGTCGAGAGGGATCTTTACCGATGAAAAAAATGTGTCGCCTCTTCACTTGAGTAATATAAGTTTTGGACAGGGAGTTGCTACGACTGGAATTCAAATGCTCTCTGCCTATTCAGCAATTGCTAATGGTGGCTACTTCGTCTATCCCAGCTTAATTAAGAATGCTCGTGCCGATGAAAAAAGAGAGCGTATCCTTTCAGAGGAGACGGTTTCTCAGCTAGAGAAAATGCTCATCGATGCAGTCGAAGATGGAACCGGCACCAAGGCGAAGATCCCTTACTACGTGATTGCGGGAAAAACTTCTACTGCGCAACGCCCCGATAGAAATGGTGGCTATAGTGGCTATGTTCCAGGCTTCATCGGCTACCCTGTCAATGTTAGTAAAAGGTTTGTCATTTATGTCTATGTTGATAAACCAAAAGGAAGGAATTATTACGGTAATGCAGTTGCTGCACCCGTGTTTAAGAAAGTCGCCCAGTACATGCTTTATAAGTCAAAAGACTTAGAGGCCATTGCTACGAGTGATGTCGAAATTAAAAATAATGTCGACAGCATTCAGGTTAAACATTCTTCTGCGCGAGTGCTTGGAGATGGCGTTGCCCCAAATTTTATTGGACTTGATAAAAGATCAAGCCGGGCCTTGGCAGAGAAGCTCGATATTAAAACTGATTCGCAAGGTATCGGCGTTGTAAGCGAGCAAAAGCCGGCCCCAGGTGAATCTCTTGGCGGCGACACAGTATTAAAATTAATCTTTTCGCCACCAAGTTATGAATGAAAAAATTTTAGACATATTCTCACGCTATCAAGTCAAACCACTCAAAGGCGAACTTCCCAGCGAAACTCTTAGGGATCTGGCCATACAAATTCAGGGTGAGCGCACGCACTCATTGGTCTTCTATCGTATTACAGAGTCTAGTGATGCCGCCCAGAAATTTCTTGAACGCGCAAAAAATACAAATGCAGCGGTGCTTGTCATTAATAAGTCTGAGTTGATTCCACCAGAGTATAAAGGGGCCCTCTACTATTGCCCGGAACAGTCATGGATAGAATTGCAAAAAGATTTGAGTGAAGTTTTCTATCCAGTGAGTAGTAAAGTGAAGCTCTTGGGGATAACCGGTACAAACGGGAAAACAACTTCCGTGAACCTCACCAGAGACTTGCTCTGGTCTAAGGGAGTCCGCGCTTGTAGTGTTGGGACCATTGGACTTCAAGGGCGAGACGGGCACGTGATTGAAGATCTGTCGATTACCACTCCGTCGTATCTAGATATCAGAAGAATACTTTCTCGTTATGGTGAAGAATTTGACGTCTTTGTCTTTGAGGTGAGCTCTCACGCTCTTGATCAAGAACGCTTTTTTGGCATGAACTTTACTGCTGCAGCTTGGACTAACCTAACTCAGGATCACCTGGATTATCACAAAGACTTTGTCTCCTATGGAAAGGCAAAGGCGAAACTTGCCAATATTTCAAAAAAACTCTTCGTTCTTGCCAATCACGATGAAGTGACGGGAGTTCTAAATGAACTTGGCGCTCCTTATGAAAAGCTTGAGATCGAAAAAGTTCCTAGTGAGTGTCCGGCATTTTTTAAGCTGGCTCACAATTGGGAAAACCTTATTCTGGCCAAGGCCCTTGCCTGTGAGACGATAGGCCGTGAATTGCAGGTGGATTGGAAGTCTCTTCATCCGCCGCGCGGTCGTTTTGAGACTCTGGAGTGGAAAGAGCGCCTCATTGTGATTGACTATGCCCACACTCCTGATGCTTTGGCGAAAATCTTAGCCTCTACGAAAGAGAGCTTTCCGGGCCGGCGCCTCATCTGCGTCTTTGGAGCAGGCGGAGACCGCGACCCGACAAAGCGCCCTATTATGGGCAAGCTTGCCAGTGAGCACGCAGACCTAGTGGTCGTCACTAGCGATAATCCACGCAGTGAAGAGCCTCAGACCATAGTGGATCAGGTATTAAAAGGAGTTTTACTTAAAGATAAACTTCTCTTTAGTGATCCTGATCGAAGAAGAGCTATTGAGAAAACGCTAGAGAGCTCTCGCGCCCAAGACATTATTGTCATTGCGGGCAAAGGCCATGAAACCTATCAAGAAGTTAAAGGTGTGAAGCATCCATTTGACGACAAACAAGTGGCCTTGGATTACATGGATAGGCAAAGGATAGAAGTGTGATTTCAGCTAAGCTCGTTGGCAAAATTCATTGTGAGTGGAAACTAGGAAAATCTGAGGCGACAAACTATAAGCTCTCAACTGACAATCGAAAAATAAGTGATGAAAATTTATTTCTTTGTTTAAAGGGTGAGCGCTTTGATGCGTTTGATTACATTGAAAAAATCTCTGCGCTTGATGGCGTTGAAGCAATTATTTTTGAAGACGCTCCCGGAAGAAAAGAAACGGCCTCTCAATTAAGTGAGCAGTACCCCAGCAAAGAATTTATCGCCGTGAAAGATTCACTGGCCGCACTTCAAGAGCTTGCAAGCTTGAGGCGCTCCGAATGGCAAGCGGCTGGTGGGTTAGTTTTCTCTCTCACTGGCTCAAACGGTAAAACGACGACCAAGGAAATAATCACTCATTTTCTCCAGGCGCTATTTCCCGGTGAGACCTTGGCCACCCATGGAAATCTCAATAATCACATTGGGGTTCCGCTGACGCTTTTGCGTTTAGAGGACCATCACAAAATTGCGATTGTTGAAATGGGAACTAACCACCGAGGTGAGATAGGCAGACTATGCGAAATTGCGGCCCCTCAGTATGGGGTGATTACTAATATTGGCTATGCTCATGTGGAATTTCTGGGCGGTCTTGAAGGCGTTTTTAATGAAAAAACAGCTCTTTTGAGATCAATTAAAGAACTCAAAACAAATAAGAAGAGCTTCGTGATTAACGACGATGACCAGATGCTCTCAAAGGTTCCAAACGAAGACTTTATTCATCGCTGTCACCTGGTGGAAATCTTCAAAAATTATTTTGTCTTTGAATGCGACAGCGAAAGATATGAACTAGAGGCACCCCATGTCTTTGAGCGCCACAATCGCTCTAATATGATGCTTGCATTTAGTTTAGTGAGAAGCGCTTTTCCAGGGCGAGAGGGCGAACTTATTAAGGCGGCCAAGTCTTTTGAATTGCCCAAAAATAATCGCTCGCAGCTCTTCACTGTGGATAACTCGCTTATTTATCTCGACGCCTATAATGCCAACCCCTCATCAATGCGTGCTTCACTTGAGAGTTTTAAAGAGCGCACAGATGAGCTTGGGCTTAGCGCTGAGAATATTCTCCTCATTCTCGGAGATATGAATGAAATTGGTGATGAGTCCGAACTTCACCATCGAACAATCGCGAAGCTTGCTACTAGGTTGGGTTTTAGACACTTGGTGGCAATAGGTCGCTTTGCCCATTTTTACCTGGAAGACTTCGACGGACAGTCGCGCTCATTTGCGACAACCGCCGCGGCCAAGAGTGAGCTTGCTCGCGAGTTTAAAAATTACCGCGCAACTTTTATAAAGGGCTCGCGCTCTTTACAACTTGAGTCATTGCTCGATATAAATTAACTTGCACTCTTAAACAGGCCCACTATGCTATACCACCTCCTTTTTCCTCTGCATCAGGAATATGGTGCCTTTAACATCTTTCGCTACATCACCTTTA
This sequence comes from Bacteriovoracaceae bacterium, assembly GCA_048264885.1. GTDB lineage: Bacteria > Bdellovibrionota > Bacteriovoracia > Bacteriovoracales > Bacteriovoracaceae > JBLWXV01. The sequence goes on along the minus strand of JBLXCO010000004.1, from coordinate 270,267 downwards.
GATCCATGGTGGCCTTTGTCATTGCCACGGCGATCTCAATCTTTTGGGGCAAGCGCTTCATTAACTTTATGAAGCGTAAGCAATTTGGCCAAGTGGTTCGTGATGATGGCCCTCAAAGTCATCTTAAGAAGGCGGGCACTCCGACCATGGGGGGCTTTTTTATTCTGGGAAGTGTGCTGCTAACTCTCTTTATTTGCGGCAATTTTGCCAGCGTGCCCTTCCTGGTCACGCTTATGGTGACGGCCAGCTATTTCTTATTGGGCTTTCTTGACGATTACTTTAAGGTGCTGCGCAAAAACACGGATGGTGTTTCGGCCAAAGGGAAACTTCTGTGGCAAATCATCACTGGCGTGGCGGCTGGGTATATCTTGGTCTACACCGGAACTATCGATACTTCGATCTATTTCCCCTTTATGAAGGGGCCGCTGCTCACTAATCTCTCTGAGCCGCTCTTTATCGCCTTTGTCACTTTGGTGATCGTAGGGAGCTCTAACGCAGTTAATCTTACCGACGGACTCGATGGACTCGCAATTGGACCAATCATTACTTCTGCAGCGAGTCTTGGCTTGATTGCCTACGCATCGGGCCACATTGAAATCGCCAACTACCTTTTTATCCCCTATGTCAGAGAAAGTGGTGAGCTTCTGCCAATCTCTGCTGCAATCGTCGGTGCTGGCGTGGGCTTTTTGTGGTACAACTCCTACCCAGCGCAGATTTTTATGGGTGATGTGGGTTCCCTATCCTTGGGTGGGGCGCTTGGAACGATAGCAGTCATAACCAAAAATGAGTTTCTCTTCGTTTTGATTGGTGGCATTTTCGTGGCCGAAGCAGTTTCAGTAATCCTACAGGTGGGCTCATATAAGCTGCGCAAGAAGAGAATTTTTAAAATGGCCCCCATTCATCATCATTTTGAGTTGTTGGGTTGGCCGGAACCAAAAGTGATCGTTCGCTTTTGGATCATAAGTATTTTTCTGGCCATCATTGGGGTGGCGACATTGAAAATGAGGTAGTCCATTCATGGAAAGATTTCGCGGTAAGAAAATTCTGATTGTTGGTGTTGGTAGAACGGGCTTTACGCTCATCAACTTTTTCAATCGCCTTGAATGTGAAATAAAAGTCACTGATATCAAGCCCATCTTCGACCTTAATAAGGCCGTTAAAAAATTAAAGCGCCTAAACCCTCCACCGCTCATGACTTTTGGCGAGCATCGAGATGATGACTTCCTAGAAGCTGACGTGGTCGTTTATTCAAGCTCAGTAAATCCAAATCTTCCCCAGCTCGAGCTTGCTCGCAATAATGGCAAAGAAGTTTACTCTGAGTTTGGACTTGCTAACATTCTTTGTCGCAAGCCAATTATCGCTGTTTGTGGCAGTGAAGGGCGGACAACCGTCTCTCATATGATTGGCTTCACTCTTAAGCAAGACGGCAAGAACGTATTTGTGGGGGGCACATCTGACAGCCCATTTATCGAATTTGCGATGCTTCCCAATGCTGATGAGATTGACTACGTCGTGGTCGAAGTCTCCGCCGTTCAGCTCAGACGCTTAACGAACTTTCATCCAAGACTCGTGGTTTTCACTAATATTAGTGAGACTTATTCTGACAAACACTTCCAGTCTGCTGGAGAGTATATTGAAACTAAGCTCTCTATTATTAAAGCGCTCTCACCAGATGATACTCTCGTTGTGAACTTTGATCGCTTGGCCAACAACACTTTCTTTAGAAATGCCAACTGTCAGACATACTGGTACTCAAGAAGAAGCTTCGTGAATATGGGCGTAATGAACGAAATTCAGGGGACGCATTTTCACGACAAGCGTATTCACTCCAATATCTACTATCACTCAGAATTCAAAGTAACGAAGATGAGAATCGTCGGACAAATCAACCGCGAAAATCTTCTCGCCTCGATTACTGCCTGTAAGGCCCTCGAGGTTTCTGATAAGGCCATTCAGGCTTGTATTGAAAAATTTCCTGGTATTCCACATCGCCTTGAGTTCCTGATGGAAAAAAATGGCGTCAGTTTTTACAACGACTCTAAGTCAGAGACGATGGAAACCTTGGTGCGTAGTATTCGCGCTTTTAAAAAGCCAGTGATCTTGATTGCCGGTGGAAAGGATATTGAAGAGCTCGAGTATGAGCGCTACACCGAGGAGCTGCTTCCCAACGTGAGGCTGATGGTTCTGGTGGGCGAGTCTAAAGAGCGCATGAACCGTGCTTTTGGTGCGGATGGCAAAACTTATATTGTGGGTTCGTTTGAAGAATCCATTCTGCTCGCCTATCAAAAGTCGCGCACAGGAGATACGATTTTACTTTCTCCCGGTGCTCCGGCCACTGACTTCTTTAGAGATTTCGAGGAAAGAGGCAACTATTATAAAAAGCTAGTCTATCAGCTCTAGTGCTCCATCCAGACGGGTGGTAGACTAGAGTAATGACAGAAGAAGATTACAACCTCGAAACCTCTACCCGCTTCTTTTTTGCTATCATCGCCATATTGGTGGTCTTTGGGATCACCATGGTTTTTTCCGCGAGCTACATTTACTCGAAAGAAACCCATGGCGAGTCGACCTATTACCTCATCAAACAGCTCATCTATCTTGTGCTCTCAGTTTTACTTGGCCTAGGCGTCTCTCGTACAAAGGCGACTTTTTGGATTAAGTACAGCTCATTTCTGAGTGCAATGGTATCAATTGCATTGGTGATGACGTTTATTCCTGGGCTTGGAGTTGAGGTAAAAGGCGCACACCGATGGATCAACCTGGGACCAGCGTCCTTTCAGCCTGGAGAATTGGTGAAATTTACCAGTGTCTTGCATGGAATTGCATTGTTTGAAAATTGGGATGCTCTCGATCTCAAGGCCCGTCTTAAAAGTGCCGGACTCGCGCTCTTGCCCTTAGTGCTGCTCCTTAATCAACCTGACTTTGGATCTTTTAGTATTGCCTTTATCGTCTTGGCCTTTACATGTTTTATGAGTCGCTTTCCACGAAAGTATTTTTATAGTGGTCTTGCGGTGGGTGTTATTCTTGGGGCCCTGGCCCTGTTTTCCCAACCCTACCGGGTAAAGCGATTACTCACCTTTCTCGATCCTTGGAAAAACCCGCTTGGCAGTGGATTTCAAATTATTCAATCCTATCTGGGTTTTGCCAATGGCGGCTTGCTCGGATTGGGGCTGGGCAATAGTAATGAAAAACTTTTTTATCTTCCTGAAGCCCATAATGATTTTATTTTTAGTGTGATTGGAGAAGAGCTTGGCTTTATAGGTGTTATGGCCTTGGCCCTCCTTTATATGGGCTTTCTACTTTTTGGGTTTAGAATAGCCCTAAATTTAAAAGAGCGGATGAGTCAGTTGGTAGTCTCAAGTATTGTTTTTACTATCGTTATCAATGCCGTCTTAAATATGTCTGTCGTGCTTGGATTACTGCCTACAAAAGGCTTGAACCTGCCCTTTATTAGCTCGGGGGGGTCGTCGCTACTTTCAAACTTCTTTGGTTTGGGCATTCTCTACTCAGTGATTCGAACTTATATGAAGAAGTCTCAAGACATCAATCATGATCAAAATTCTTACTCTGGTCCGAGTCATTTTGATTCGCCTCCCAAACAAAATAGTAATTTTTCCTGGTAACCACAAAGAGGATTTATGGCCCTGTTAGGTAGTGACGTTTGTGTTCATTTTATTGGTATTGGCGGAATCGGGATGAGCGGGATTGCCGAAGTGTTGCTCTCTCTTGGTTTTGCTGTCCAGGGAAGTGATGCTGCTGAGTCGGCCAACACCAAAAAATTAGAATCACTAGGGGCCACAATCTTTATTGGTCACAAAGCAGATAATGTTGGTGCCGCCGATGTCATTGTTTATAGCTCTGCCATTTCAAATGATAATCCTGAAATGATGATGGCCCGTGAGCAAGGTGTTCCGCAAATGCGCCGGGCAGAAATGTTAGCCGAACTCATGCGCCTAAAGCATGGTGTGGCCATTGCGGGGACACATGGAAAAACCACGACCACGAGCCTACTGGCAACTATTCTTGAAGAATCTCGCTTTGAACCAACCTATATTATCGGGGGAATTGTTGAGAACCTAAGAGGACACGCAAAAGTGGGCGCAGGCCAGTTACTGGTAGCTGAAGCCGATGAGTCTGATGGGTCGTTTCTGCTACTAAATTCTATCGTCTCATTAATTACCAATATTGATAATGATCACCTCAATCACTATGGAAGTGAGAAAAACCTGCTCGATGCGTTTGCAACGTTTGCCAATAACATTCCCTTTTATGGACGTTGCTTTTTGAATGCCCACGATGAAAGGGTCGCTGCTTTAGTAGAAGTGATGAGAAAGCCCTATTCATTCTTTGGGATAAAGGGCAAATCCTCACCGATTCCAGAAGAAGCCTGGGATTACACTGCTGAGATCGTAGGTCCTTGTGAATTTAAAGTTTATGAAGGAGCTAACGAGTTAGGCCTTGTGAAGCTTCCTCTTATTGGTGAACATAATATTCTTAACTGTCTTGGCGCAATCGGGATTGCCCTACACTTGAGCGTTCCTTTTGATCGAATCGCTGGAGCGATTGGCAAGTTTGCAGGGGTTGGAAGACGCTTTCAAATGCTGCACTCAAAGGGAGACTTCATGGTCGTCGATGATTATGGTCATCACCCAACTGAAGTGGCAGTTACAATCAAAGCGGCTCGTGAACACTTTCCCGACAAGAAGCTTGTCGTGGTTTTTGAGCCCCATCGCTACAGTAGAACTAGAGATTGCTGGGGGCAGTTTATTCATTGCTTTAACCTCGCCGATGAGCTTCATCTGATGCCCATTTATCCAGCGAGCGAGAAGGAAATTCCAGGCATTTCCTCGCAAATCCTGGCCTCAGATATCAACCGAGCTCACCCGAAGTTTGCCGCTGAACTTGAGCGCGAAAATCTCTCGGCTCTCATTCAGAGCTATGCCCAGCAAAATGCAATTGTGCTTTGTTGTGGCGCTGGTTCGATTGGTAGACTCGCCCGTGAGGCCGTGAATGCTCTCTAAAAGAGATGAGTTTCTCGATTCATTCAATATAGCAGGAGCTGAATTAGAGCGCCAAGCGGATCTCAAACGTATGTCGACCATGAGGCTCACCTCACATGGTGACTTGATTAAAATTAATTCAATCCAAGCCTTACAAGAGACCCTGAAGAAGCTCAACGCTAGTGGGCTTCCTTACCGTGTTCTTGGGTGGGGTGCCAATGCACTTTTACCCGAAGAAAATGAGGCGATCTACTTAAAGCTCGCCTTTGATTTTGATAAGGGATACCTCGAGTCTCCACGCGAGTCCTATCATTTACCGGCTTCCGTTTCTTTGAGTGTTCTCTCAAGTCATGCGGTTAAATTCGGTCTCAAGGGCTGGGAGGTCTTTACGGGAATTCCGGCAAGTCTTGGTGGCGCACTTTTTATGAATGCTGGGACTAACTTGGGTGAAATTAAAGATGTGGTTGAAAAGGTTTATATCGCCACGGCAAAAGGCGAGCTAATTACTAAGGTAATAACTGAAGGTGATTATAGCTACCGTAAAAACAACTTCTTAAGTAATGGCGATGTCATTTATGCCGCCGATTTGAAGCATCTTGGTCTCGACCCAGAGGTTAGTACAAAGATCAGAGAGTACCTCGCCCTTCGCAATCGCACCCAACCACTGAAGGAATTTACTTGTGGCTGCATCTTTAAAAATGCACACGGTTTTGGCCGCAGTTGTCGTGCCGGCCATCATATAGATATAATGGGACTTAAGGGAACTCGTCTTGGTGGTGTTGAAGTGAGTCCAAAGCACGCCAACTTCATGGTCAATCGTGCTGAGGCGACCCGAACTCAAGTCGAGGAACTTATCTCTTTGCTTCAACGAGAGATGAAAATGTCCCTAGGAATCGACTTTGAAACTGAGGTTGAAAAGTTTTGAAATTATTTGCTCGCTCATTTATTCTCGCCATCCTCCCTCTATCATTGTGGGCCGCTGTACCTACTGAGTCAGAGCTCAAGTACCGCACCCACTTTGGCGACTGTCCAACGAGAAGTGCGGGCAGTATGTCGCTAAAGCTCATTAAGACTTTTGAAGAGAGAAAATCCCTGCGCGCCGTAAAGAGCGAAATCATTAATGAGAAGCTCGATCAAAAGCATTTCATCACCGATTATAAGATTTCATACGACCCCATGAATAAGCAGCTCGATCTGCGCTTTGATTGTCCAAAACCTTTGATGAAGGTTCAGATTTATAAAGAAAATGGGCTCGAGGGCTATGAGGCCATTTTAGTTGAGAACGGAAAACTTTTTGACCCCACCTATGAAGTTCTCCTGCGAACAGAGAAGAAACTCTCTCACGAACTCCCCTACCTGGCGCTGCCAGTGGGAGAAATGGACCAGAATACTCAAGAAAAAATCACCTCTCTTATGCTTGACGTAGATGGTGCTGTTCGCAAGAAAATTAGCGAGGTTATCCTCGATGACAAAGGTGAACTTACGGTTATTCTCTCCATTAGTGGACGCCCGTCCTCGGTCTTTTTAGGGGCCGAATCTTGGACAGATAAGATGCACAAACTTGAAAAGATAGTCGGCTATATGGAAGCCAAGAAGCGCATCCCGTCCATTATAAACCTTACAAATTCAAAAAAAGTGGTTGTCAAGTTCTCTGACGCTCTCTAAAATTTAAAATTAAGTGCCGGGGAAATATTTTCCGGCAGTTGGCAGAATGAATCTTGCCGTATCTGAGAAAGGACTCTCATGAACGACAAAAACATCCTTGTAGGATTAGATGTTGGTACTACTAAGGTTTGTACCATCGTTGGAATCCAGAATTCACAATCTGATTTAGAGATCATTGGGATCGGAACTCATCCTAGTTACGGGCTAAAGAAAGGCTCTGTCGTTAATATCGACAAGACCGTTCGCTCGATCCAGTGTTCTCTCGAAGAGGCCAAGCTCATGGCCGGAGTTAATATCTCCAGGGCCACCATTGGAATAGCTGGCAATCACATCTATAGCTTTAATTCTTCCGGAGTCGTGGCCATTAAGGGTCATGAAATCACCGAAGCCGATGTCGAGCGTGTGCTTGAAGCAGCGAAGGCGGTGGTGATTCCAAGTGACCGCGAAATCATTCACGTGATTCCACAAGAATTTAGAGTCGACAATACTAGAGGAATTAAGAATCCAGTTGGAATGTGTGGGGTGAGACTAGAAGCTCATGTTCACATTGTGACGGGCTCTATTTCACTCATTCAAAACCTTGTGAAGTGTGTTGAGCAAACCGGCATTCGTGCCGAACACATTACTTTGCAACCGATCGCCTCTTCAGAGGCAGTGCTCTCTAGTGAAGAAAAAGAGCTTGGCGTTGTTCTTGTCGACATTGGTGGCGGCACAACCGACATCGCTATCTGGAAAGAAGGTAGTTTGGTTCACAGCCAAATTATCCCAGTGGGTGGGAATCATTTTACTAATGACTTGGCGGTGGCCCTGAAAGTTCCTCACGCTGAGGCTGAGAGAATTAAAATCAATCACGGCTCAGTTCTTTCAGAAAAGCTCAATCAGTCAGCGCATATCACCGTTCAAGGGCTCTCTGGAACTAAGCCGCGTGAGGTTAAGCTCAGTGTTGTTGCCGAAGTCCTGGGTGCACGAGCTGAAGAGCTCTTTGATTTAATTAGCGAAATTATTAAAGAAAAAGAAATTGATAATGAAGTTTCAGGTGGGATCGTGCTCACTGGTGGTGGCGCTCTTATTAAAGGAATGCCAGAGCTTGGTGAATACATCCTGATGAAACCAACAAAGGTTGGCTATCCTCAGCCATTTGGCGGGATGACCAACCTTATGCAAAATCCAAAATATTCAACGGTCTTAGGTCTGCTCCTCGAGTCTTCAAAGCTTCGTGTGCACAGCCCTGTCCAGACCGAAATTACTAGCGGATCAGTTGATCTCATTGGAAGATTAAGTGATTCATTAAAAAGTGTTCTTAAGGAAATTTTTTAGAACAGGGGGATAAAAGTATGTTTGAAATTTCTGAAGACCGTAAGGTACAACATGGCGCCAAAATTCGTGTGATTGGCGTTGGTGGTGGTGGCTGTAATGCCGTAAACACGATGATTCGCGAAGGACTGACTGGCGTTGAGTTTATTGTCGCCAACACTGACTCTCAGGCCCTCGCTGCCAATATGGCCCCAACAAAGATTCAACTCGGCTCAGAGATCACTAAAGGTCTTGGAGCTGGAGCTAATCCAGAGATTGGCCGCAAAGCCGCTCTTGATGAATATGAAAAACTCTCTGAAGTGCTCGAAGGCGCCGACATGGTATTCGTCACTGCCGGCATGGGCGGTGGTACTGGAACTGGCGCGGCACCTGTGATTGCTAAGCTGGCCAAAGAACTTGGCGCTCTTACAGTGGGTGTTGTCACTAAGCCCTTCCTTTTTGAAGGTAAGAAGCGCTTTAGACAAGCTGAAGCCGGCATGAGTGTTCTTGAAGAGAATGTTGACTCACTCATTACTATCCCTAACCAGAGACTTCTCTATATCGCCGGTGAGAGCCTCTCGCTTGTAGACACATTCAAGCGTGCTGATGAAGTTCTTCTCAATGCTGTTCGCGGTATTTCGGACCTCATCAATACAACTGGCCATGTGAACGCCGACTTTGCAGACGTGAAAGCAGTCATGCTCAATAAGGGTCAAGCTCTTATGGGAACTGGCTTTGCGACTGGTCCAGATCGCGCTATTAAAGCTGCAACTGAGGCCATCAGCTCTCCACTTCTTGAAGACATCTCTATTGATGGAGCGACAGGCCTCATTATCAACATCACTGGCAACGTCTCGATGACAATGCACGAAGTGAGTGAAGCTGTGACGTTGATTACAGAAGCTGCTGATGACGATGCTGAAATCATCTTCGGCTCAGTGATTGATGAAAATATGGAAGACGACATTAAGGTTACTGTTATCGCGACTGGTCTTGGTGGACTAGAAAGAGTGGTAAGTAAGCCATCTACAATGACGACAAATACACAGACTGAGACAACGACTCCTATGATGGAAGCTAAGCGAGAGCCGACTCCTGCAGCAAGCTTTGAAAGAGAAGCCCCTGTTGCTGGGCAAACAGCTCCTACTCAAGCACCATCAAGAGATACTTGGGCCCAAGAGTCTGCCCCTGTTGAAAAGCATGAGCCTACTCCTGTTCAGGCCAGAACAACAACTGAGCAGCAGACAGAGCAGAGAACATCGACTCTTGCCGACTCAATTCGCTCAGCAGCTTCACGCTACGAGATGAATAAGCAAACGAGCGAAGCTCACACTCCTGCTAGAAAAGAAGAGAGAACAGAAGCTTCTTCTCGTACTCGCAGCATTGCTGAGAAACTTGGCTTTATTAACTTTGAAGAGGATGAGTTTGATACCCCAACTTATCTTCGTCGTGAAGACAACAAAGACCAGCCACAAGAGAGAAGCGAAAGCCGCCCTCTTGATCTTTAAGCATTTTCCCCCAAATGCTTGAGAAAAAGGGCACCTTAAAGGTGCCCTTTTATTTTTTCCTTCAAAACTTCCTCATCATCTTTTCGTACATGAAGCTGCACATAAGACTCAATGAAGTCGTTTTCAATATTAATTCTATAGTGGGTTACGATAAAGGTAGGCACTTGTTCCTTGGCCCACAGATTATCCTTGAATTCATAGAGGGCGACTCCCTCAGATGGATTATCTGGAGTCGTTTTGATATTTGTCAGTGAGATCCACTCACTCTCAAGATATGTTTGAAAATGCTCAGAGCAAAAATAGAGGTTTTCGGCCTCTGAGGCACACTCTTCACAAAGCGTTTTTGAACAAACGGCGCAAAGGGCGACGGCCTTCTCGCTGCTGTGATTTATGCAATAGCCCTCGGCCCTAGGGGGCCGATAAACTTGCGCTGCTGAGGTTTGTATTGCAGTTGTGGGATTGAGATTGTGATCTCTTTGGTTACTTACTTGCGCCTGCTTAGAGCGATCTCTTAGATAGAAAAAAATAAGAACGAGCACGGCGACCACTAAGATCGAAATCAATAGACTCAATAGAATGAGAATATAAAATAAGTAATTTTCCACACTTACCTTTCGGTTCTAGAGCGAGAAAACCTGAACAATGACTTGCGGGCGGTAGCCTAAAAATTCCCCGTAAAAGCGCCGCAGGCCGACTCTTAGGTCTTCAGCGGCGCCACCAGAATTACCTGAATAAAGCTCTCTGACTTTTTCTTCAACCGCCACTGGGTCAACCGTTCTGGGCAGCCCTTGGAGGTTCACTTGTAGATCATGAATGGAATTTTTCTTAAAGACGACACTCAGGCAAATGAGCCCCTGACAAGCGAGTTTGCGGCGCTCGGATATAGCTTCGCGCTCAATGACATGGTGGTCGCCGTGAATCAAAATGGGCTGCTTGGGTTCACCCTTTTCTAGCGTGATCTTGGCCTTCTCAATTGAGATGGAGTCAAAGTTTAGCGGGCGAAGAACCTGACAGTTTTTATGGAGCTCTTCAAAGTGCTCTTGATGGCGTTCGAGAAAAAAAGTCTCTCCATGGGTCGGAAGAAAGGTCGTGGGGCGATAGGCATCGTAGAGCATTCCTAGGTCGTCCACCCCGGCGTGACCGCTGGCATGGACATGACACTGAGATGAATCAAGTACAATCTGCGAGCCAAAAGCCGTTAAGTCGTTGAGCATCAAGGAGACTTTCTTCTCATTTCCAGGAATGGCCTTACTGCTAAAAATAAAAGTGTCGCTTGGAAGCGGTTTAAAGTTGGAATCATTCCCCAGAGAAATGCGTTTAAGTCCCGAGCGAAACTCACCTTGGCAGCCAGAAGTGATCACAACTAAGTTGGGACTGTTCACGTCGTAGCTCTCTGGGGTTCGCAAGAGATCGCTTACATCATCCAAATGTCCGGTGGCCATACCGGCATTCATGTAGTTTTCAACCGAGCGACCTACGCTCATGAGTTTCTTGCCAAGTTCGCGACAGATCTGAGTAATATTTTGAATTCGATGAACGTTACTACTAAAGAGGGTGATAAAGACGCGACCTTGTGCCTTAGAGATAACATGCTTCAAAGCTTCTTTGACTTCGCTTTCAGAAATTGTCTTGTGGTTAGAAGAGAGGATATTGGTACTGTCAGCTGCAAGTAGGCGTCTTTTAAAAGGGCCCGCCCATTTTGAAAGAGTTTCTAGGTCAAAGGGTCTTTCGTTAATGGCAAGTGGGTCAACTTTAAAATCAGAAATGTAAAAGAAACAATAGTCCTGCGACTTTTGGTATATAAAGAGGCCATGAGTCTCAGGGATTGAGTGATTAACTTCTAAGGGACGAATAACAAAGTCGCCAACCTCTATATTATCTTCTGGGGCGCGATAAATTTTAATTTTTGCCCCTGTGCTCGCATAGCCAAGCTTTCGGTTGATCAGCTCTCTAGTAAAGGCAGAGGTCCAGATTTCAATTTCAGGATAGGCGCGAACAAACTCAACAATGGCGCCAATATGATCTTCATGGCCGTGGGTGATGATCAAGTGAGTGGGGGCAGGGTCAAGATCATAGAAGTCTGGTATGAGATAATTGATGTCAAAAAAATCTTCGTAGGGAAAGAGCAGTCCACAATCAATGACAAATGAACTTTTACCATTAGAAATATGAATGAGATTACTTCCAATCTGTCCCGAGCCACCAATGGGAGTAATTTTCGCTAGGGACTTCAGAGGGCCGAATCCCGAATATTGCTAGTCATATAATTGCGCTTCAAACCAAGAGACTCCTTGCATGGATCTGCTGAATCACACATCTCCTTAATTTTAGCAGCTAAAATGCTGGCCGCAATATCAGTTTCCTCACCCACAATAAAATCTGCGTACTGCTTTTGTGGATCAAGGTATTTTTGATACATCGGGCGAACTGTCTCGTAGTACTGGTCAATCACACTCTCAAGGGAGCGACCGCGTTCCTGAACGTCTCGGTGGAGGCGGCGAGTGAAACGAATGTCAGCTTCAACATGCAGAAAGCACATAATGTCGAGGAGATCGCGAATGGCGGGGTCATAGAGAGTGAAAATCCCCTCAAAGAGGATTACTTTCGCAGGCTCAACGAGAAGAGTTTTATCGGTGCGAGAGCTGGTTTTGAAGTCGTAGATAGGAGAATCAATGGTTGTGCCTTTCTTGAGTGACTGGAGGTGGTCTCGCAGTAAGGTCCAGTCAAAGGCTTTGGGATGGTCGAAATTGGGGTGTCCGCGCTTGGTGTAGTTGTCAGGAAGTTGGTCTTTTAAATAGTAACTGTCCATATGAAGAACGGTTATCTCTTGATGCTTCAAGCGCGCGACCACCTTCTCGGCAAAAGTCGTCTTACCTGAGCCCGATCCGCCAGCAATGCCGACCAGAAAGACCATTGTGAACTCCCATTGATTGTTTGAGGCAAACTAGCACAAAAACTTTCTCACTTGAAGGGCCCTTTTGGTACACTAGAAGCTATGAAAAAACATATTTTAAATACCTTAGCAATCTTGTTGATCTTTTCATCTGTTACGCTTGGGACCCAGGCTCGAGAGTTGGTGATTGGTCTTTCCTCGGCCCCGAGTAATCTAAGTCCTTTTTTTGCAACAGACGCTAATTCTCAAAATATCGGAAGACTCTTATATCTGACTCTTACAGACTTTAGTAAGGACATGAACTTTAGCTGTCGAGCCTGCGAGAGCTTTGAAGAGAAATTTGAAAACGGAAAACATATTCTCCACTTCAAGCTTCGTAAGGACTTAACCTTTTGGGATGGCGAGAAGATCAACGCCGAGACAATCCGCAAGGTTTGGAAAATATTTACCAACGAAGAGAGCCCCAAATCAATCTTTCGTTTTGCTTTTGCCAAAATCGAAGATGTTAAGATCTTAAATGAATATGAGCTAGAATTAATCTATCCTAGCTACTCGGCTGATAATCTGTCCGACTTGGCCCTACTTAAGATTTTAAAAATCAAAGAAGGGGGAGACCCAAAGAATTTAGAAGACATTATTGGCTCAGGCCCTTATCGAATCGGGAATTCAAGTTCACTCGGTGTGACTTTGATTCCAAGCTTTGACTCTGCAAGAGATACTCTCAATTTCAAAGTCGTAAAAGATGAGACTACTCTTGCGCTTAAGATGATGAATAATGAGATTGACCTCTCTGTTGCTCAACTTTCTCCAAGAAAAGTAAATTGGATCGAAAATAATGTGAAACACTTAGATATCGTAAGCGAGAAGGGCACCAATTACATTTATGTCGGTTTAAATCACAAGAATTCACATCTCTCAAAACCAATCTTTAGAGAAGCTCTTGATCTACTTATTCCGAGGACAAAGCTAGTTAAATATAAAATGAAAGAGACGGCCACACTTGCAAACTCGCTCTTTTCTCCATCCTTCACAAATCTATTTCAATCACAGCTAAATCCAACTGGCTACGATCCCGAAGCGGCTAAGAAAATACTACTTGAAAATGGCTATAAATATGAAGAGGGCGTGCTCACATATAACGGTGTGCCGGTTAAACTCGATTGGAAAATATCTAATAATAAGGCGACTGAAGAGATTGTCGACGCCATCATCGATGAGTTTAGTAAGGCCGGAATAACTGTTACAAAAACGATTCAAGAGTGGGGGACGTTCATGCGCTCCATGAAGACGGGACAATTTGATTTAGTGATGAGTCAGTGGGTTGGGTTTACTGGACCAGGTATGCTCTCCTATGTTTTTTCGAGTAAGTCCTTTCCACCGGCGGGTGCCAATCGAGGTTACTTTTCGGATGAGCAACTCGATAAGCTGCTAGAAGCCGCAGAAGGGCCGATGCTCCCAGAGAAACGCCTTCAGAATTACCGCGAAGCTACCGCTATAGCCGTAAGGGATCGCGCCTATTTGAGCCTGTGGCACCCGGATATTATATGGATTGCCAGAAGCTGCTTAAAAGGGGTATCACCCTACCCCAATGGCAATTTCATGCCTCTTTTAGATATTCAAACTAGTGGTTGCTATGAGCATAAGTGAAGCTAATTTTTATCAAGTCACAGTATTTATCAATCAAGATCAAGACGATTCATTTGAAGAAATTGATCGCGTGGCCTTTGAAACATTTTCTTGTGATGGCGTAAGCGACTTTAGTCTCGATGAAGCTCAAGTTGATGAGATTTTAGGTAAGGATGCCTTTTGTGGCGGTGATCTTCCCGAGGACTTAGCAAAAAGAATCGAAGATCGAGTCGGCCACCTCGGTGGCAAAACATATGTATTCTTTGAAGAAGAAGCACAGGAGCGATCAGCTCAGTTTCAGCAGTATTTAGAGGCTCACGAAATAAAATATGAGGCCAAAACTCAAGTCTCTCAAGATTGGGATGCCGAATGGCGCAAGCACTACGCACCCATTGAGGTGACGGATGACCTAAGGGTCGTGCCCGCTTGGATGAAAGATGGTGAACGCGAAGCTAAGCGAGAAATCTATATTGACCCAGGTCGTGGCTTTGGAACGGGTGAGCATGAAACAACTTTTCTATGTCTCAAGCATCTCAGTGAACTTGAGGCAGCGGGATTAGATTTTAAAGAAAGTTTAGATTTTGGCTGTGGCTCCGGGATTTTGGGAATCGCTCATCTACTCTACGGTGGTGAGCGCTGCGATTTTGTCGACATTGATAAAAATGCCCTTGATAATTGCTTACGCAATATTGAACTCAATTTGAACGGAAGAGATCTCAATGGTTCTGCCCTTGTTTTGCGCGATCGTTTTGAAGCCACGCAAACATATGATCTCGTTTTTGCAAATATTTTAGAGCACGTCCTGATTTCAGAAAAAGAGCTTTTACTCTCAACCCTCAGAAGTGGCTCTCGCCTCATTGTCTCTGGGATTTTGCGCGATCAGGAAGCTAATATTTTAACTCATTACCAGTCGCTCAAGCATGTGAAGACCCATGTAAAAGGAGATTGGCTGGCCATTCTTTTTGAGAAGCAATGAGGGCCATTCTCGTTACTCCAAGTGAATTGAATCAGCAGGAATTAGTGGTTGAGGGAGAGCGCTTTCGCCACCTCATCCAGGTCTGTCGAATGAAAGTTGGCGATCAAGTACTTCTGCTCGACGGCCGTGGCCAGCGTGCTCAGGGATTGATTTGTTCTATTCACAAGCGCGAGGGAACACTTGAGATCTCAGAGCGTGAATCATTGGAGAATCCTCACTGTGTGGACGCATTTATTGGTTGTCCTAAAAAAGATGCCGTAGAAGAAATTATTCGCCGTGGAGTCGAGTTGGGACTGCGAAGAATCATTTTCTATGAGTCTGAATTTTCAACATGGAAGTACACACCCCACCCTCGCTTTGAAAAAATTATTGAAAGTGCCTTGATCCAATCCAATAACCTTTGGGCCCCGGAAATTTCTTGGTGTTCAAAGGAAGAGCTAAGCGCCACTCTGGCGCACTATGATCACGGACTTTGGCTGCATCCCTATCCCGAAACTTTTAAAGAGAAAGACCCTAATAAGAAGAACTCTAAAATCGACATGATTTGTATTGGTCCCGAGGCGGGCTGGTCGGCAAGTGAGTGCGAAATTATTGGGAGTGTTCCAAATATTTCGCCGCTGCGCTTGGCAACTCCCATTTTGCGCGCTGAGCATGCGCTTTCTGTTGCGATGGGTTATGCCCTCGCCGTCAACGATAATTGATTGCTGCTTTGCTTAAAATATGCCATCCTAGAACCTATAGGACCACTGCCTAGGGGCTTGTAATGAAAGACATTTCAACGAATGAGCAAAAGAGCAAAAAAAATTCTATTGTCTTGTCCTTTGATGACCAAGATGATTTTGAGTTTAAGCCACTCACCAAAGGTCTTGGCTTTCATCACACTGAAAAAAAACAAACCCAGGTACGCACTAATACTGGAGTGATGAATCGTTCTATCTCGGCCGCTGGCGCGAGAAAAAGCATCCCGACTAATCCAAGTCTTAAGTCTACTCCCACTCAAAAGCTGGCCACGCCAAACTCACTGCCGCAAGAACTTAAAGCTTTTTATGAAACTCCCGCCGAGCCAACATCAATGCCGGCATTGCCTTCAGTTGGGAGTGCTCAGGTTCAAGAGGTAAAAGTCTCTACCAAAACCCCGATTCTAAGTGAGGAAGTTAAGAGTGCTCCTCGCATTATCCAATTGAGTGCCTGGATTGTAGATATTGTTGTGATCTCATTCTTTGTGGTCGCCACTATGTCGGCACTCTTTTTCATGCTTGGTATTGAGTTTTCTTCTTGGAAAGAAGTTCTTCTACTCGATAGAAACTACATCGTTCCCATTAGTCTCTTTGCCATTTACTACATTCTTTACTTTGGAATTCTCGACCTGGTCGGAGGAGTTGGCAAAACTCTTATGGGCCTTAAGGTTGTTTCAAGAGTTCCCGGGGAAAAAATCAGTTTTTTCAAAACCCTTCTTCGCTCTATTGTTAGCCTCCTCTCATTAGGTGCCTTTGGACTACCTCACATTGTGGACTTTCAAGGAAAGCTTTCTGATACGGAAGTTGTAAGTGAGTAAGCTCGAAGAGTTTTTGACCAAAAATAAAGAAGCAAAGATCGTTTTTACAAATGGCTGCTTTGATATTCTTCACCGTGGTCATGTGGCCTATCTCAATGAAGCGAGATCGCTAGGTGACCTTTTAATAGTTGGGCTAAACAGTGATCAAAGTGTTAAGCGCCTTAAAGGTGACAGCCGCCCCGTCAACGCGGAACTCGATCGCAAGTTTGTCCTTGAAAATCTTAAGAGCGTTGATTTCGTTGAGATTTTTGAAGAGGACACCCCGTACAATTTAATTAACCGCATCCAGCCGCAGATCCTAGTCAAGGGTGGAGACTGGAAACCTGACCAAATTGTTGGGTCAGATATTGTTCTCGCTGCCGGTGGAGAGGTTAAAAGTCTTCGTTTTGAGGACGGCTATTCAACTACTGGAATTATCAAAAAAGTTAACGCTCATAACTAATACCCGACCGTTTATCTTGGTCTAAATTATTGAAAAAAGGAAAAAATTTCCTCAAGAAGCCCATTGGGACTCCGAAATGGTTTTTGTCGGTTTTGGGGACTGACAAAAATGAGGGTGCAGACATGGTCGTTTACACCTAAACAACACAATCACAAGGAGGTTACTTTGGCTCGAGGAGATTAATTATGGGTTTGCGAATTAACACTAACGTTCAATCATTACGTGCACAACAAAGTTTAGGAAAAGTAACTAGAGAGCAAGAGGATTCACTTGCAAAGATGTCATCAGGAACACGCATTAACAAGGCTGCAGACGATGCTGCTGGACTTGCGATCTCTGAGCGTCTTAAAGCAGAAATCCGTGGTACTCAACAAGCTGAGAGAAACGCCAACGACGGTGTCAGTATGATTCAAGTCGCTGAAGGCGGTCTCACTGAGATTTCGAATATCATGACTCGTCTGCGCGAGCTTTCTGTACAAGCCGCTTCAGACACAGTCGGAGAAGTCGAGAGAAGTTTCACTGACAAGGAATACCAAAACCTTGTATCAGAAGTATCTCGTATCGCTGAATCAACAGAATTCAACGGTAAGAGTCTTCTCAACGGTGAAGGTGAGAAACTCGAGTGGCAAGTTGGTACTAACAATAATGCCGAAGTTGATAGAATTGCCTTCAACCCAGGTGATATTGCAGCTCGCGCTGATCAACTTGAAGTAGAGGGAACAAATGTTCTCACAAAAGTCGATGCTCAAGAAAACCTTGCAAAAATCGACTCTGCAATCAACAAGATCAACGAAGGAAGAGCTGGACTAGGGGCCATGCAGAACAGACTACAGTCGACGATGAATAACTTGAGCATCAAAACTGAGAACCTCTCAGCTGCGAACTCAAGAATCAGAGACACAGATGTAGCTTCTGAATCAGCTAAGCTCGCACGCGCTAACATCTTAACTGCTGCTAGCTCGTCAGTACTGGCCCAGGCGAACTCTTCTGGAAACCAAGCTCTTAAGCTTATTGGCTAAGAAGAAACGTACAAACGCAACTTGACAACAAAAGAGGCCTCCCGAATGGGAGGCCTTTTTGTTTTTAAGTGACTGAAATTAATCAAAAGAGATATTTTTTTTATAAAATACTTGACCAGAAAGCTAAAGGAAAAAGCCGAGTGCTCCGATAGGTTATTTGCAGGCAACAACAACGCCTGTGTGTGTTAACAGCCACACGACTTTAACTTGGAGTATAAAATGGGCTTAAGAATTAAAACGAACATTGCTTCAGAAGCAGTTCAAACCAACCTAAAGGCAGTCTCTCAAAAAGCAGATTCTGCTCTACAAAAACTCTCTAGTGGTAAGCGCATCACCAAAGCATCAGATGATGCTGCCGGACTGGCCATTGCCACAAACTTGAACGCACAAACTAAAGGCTTGAGACAGGCCGTGAGAAACGCCAACGACGGTGCCGCTATGGTGCAAGTTGCTGAAGGTGGTCTCAATGAAGTGGGCAACATTCTTGTCAGACTTCGTGAACTAACAGTCCAGTCTGCTTCTGACACCGTAGGTGAGCAAGAACGCGGATTTCTGGATAAAGAATACCAAAACCTCTTACAAGAAGTAGATCGTATTGCAGAATCGACAACCTTTGGTAAGCAAGGTCTTCTCAATGGCTCTGGTCCAGATGAGATGGACTTCCAGGTGGGTATTCAAAGTGATGATAGTAATCAAATTAGCTATGAAAGTTCCGCTACTGACGCCAGAGCTTCAACTCTCGGTGTAGATGGAACTGGAATTTCAGATAAAGATGGTGCTCTCGATGCTATTGATTCAATCGATGAGGCCATCAATACAGTATCAAGTTATCGAGCAAATTTAGGTGCGGTACAAAGTCGACTCAACTCGACGGTATCAAACCTAGAAACTCAGGCCCTCAACCAAGAGAACGCTCGATCAGTGATTGAAGACGCCGATGTCGCCGCAGCCTCAGCCGAACTTGCTTCAGCAAGTGTGATTAAGGCCGCTGGTATCGCGACTCTCTCACAAACGAATAATCTTCCAAACTCGACTTTAAGGTTGATTGGGTAATAAGCCCATACCTAATTAGTCTTAATGCCCATGGCCCCTTCTTAGCTGTTTGGGAAGGGGCCCTTTTAAAAAGCAATGGGCAACAAAAAGGAAACGGCCGTGATTGTCAAAAGCATTGAAAATTTAAAAAAGGACTTAATCAATGTAATGATGGAGGGAGAGACTGTAGTGGTCTGGTCGCTTCGTTTAGGCAATCTGACGAGAATTCATGCAAGCATTCGAACCATCAAGTCTGATCGCTCTCAAATTCATCTCACCCTACACGATCACCAAGAACATCTTCTACCAAAAGTAATGGGAGGAGATTTTCGCATCAACTTTATGGCTCCCTCTGAATCGATTATCTTTTCCAGTGAGGTTCTAAAAATTGATGGAAATGATATGATCCTCGCTTTTCCTACAAACCTCGTAAAATATGATCGTAGGAAATCAGAGCGTTTTAAGCCTCTCATTGATCTGGAGCTTGAAATTCATGTGGGAAATAAAACTCTTAGAAGAGAGTGTTTTGATATTAGTGAGGATGGACTTGGACTTCTTGCTATGAAAGGAGAGCTCAAAGGGCTTCATGAGGGAGATATAGTCTCGAGTGCTATTCTTATTCATGGTAAATCGAGAATGCAGGTGGAACTCAAGGTCGCTAGAGTGAAAAAGCTCAAGCCCTTTCAAATCGCCGAGAGTCCCTATGCGGGTCATCTGCTAGGCTTTTCCTTTAATGGTGAAAACGAACTTACACGCCACATGATCCAAAAAATTATCCTAGGGCATCAAGCTTTACTAGATGATCTGAGTTAAGATAAGGCATGGGCCTTTCTACTATTTCAGATCTCCACATTAAGGTACCCGGCGACCGGGGCCACATTCTTTTGAAAAAATTTCTAGCACATCCACAGGTGCGCTCGAGTGATCATATCGCTCTACTCGGAGATATTTTTGACCTATGGGTTGGAGATATATCTCACAAATACGAGGATTTTAAAGATGTCTTTGATGATCTAGCTTTACTTTCTAAAGAAGGCAAGACCATCTACTACTTTGAAGGTAATCACGATCTTCACTTGAGAAACCTGGAAAGGCGAGTTCCTGGTATACAGTATATTCGCGATTATATCCTCATCGGACTCAGAGGGCGCGATGTCCTCCTTTCACATGGGGATTGGTTTGATGATCAAGACCGCTTTTATTATCGCTATCGCAGAATCATTGGCTCAAAAAAGCTGGCCAAAATTATCCTGGGTCTCGTTGGTGAGTACAATATCATCCGTATAGGCAATTATGCCTCAAGACTTTCACGCTCACGTAATACAAAAAGATATAGCGAGCATAGTAATGAGAGTGTAAGAGATAAGTTTCGCTTGCTCGCCCAGGAGTGTTCGGCACGCTTAGGTGTAGGTACCATAGTTTGGGGTCACTCTCATGTGAGAGACATTTATCAAGAAGAAAAGCTGGTCTATATCAATAATGGATATGGTCCGATCGAAGGCGTTTTTAACTACATTCCTTCGACCGGTGACGTGTTTCAAATAAGCCTAGTGTAGCGGCATCATCGATTTGATAAAATCTTCCCTTTGATTGGCAAGAATTTCTTGGGCCAGAGAGACAGTTCTCTCTTTTCCACCTTTTCCAATGGTTTCTTTTTTCACTTCGATTAATGACTTGGCATGAATGGCAATTTGGGGCAGGTGGGTAATGGCCACGACCTGACTGAATTCTGAAACATTTTGTAGGGCCTTTCCAATCTTAAGAGCAGTGGCCCCACCAATTCCAGTGTCAATCTCATCAAAGAGAAAAACTGAAATTGAGTCTTGAGAAGAAACCACCTGTCTAAGCGAAAGAAGAATGCGAGAAAGTTCTCCACCTGAGGCAATCTCTTTAACACGATAAAATCCTTCTCCAGGGTTTGTCTGGGCCATGAAATCCAGGGCGGTAATCCCCTTGGGACCGATATCGTTTGTCATGGTCACTTCTAGGCGAATCGTTGCCCCTTGCATATTAAGACCTTGAACCATTTTTGTGAGTTTTTGCTCGAGAGTCTTGGCTTTCTTCGCTCTTTCAGTATGAAGTTCATTGGCAAGTAAACGAAGTTCTCTTGAGAGGATATCAATCTGCTTTTTAACTTTGGCCAAGTCGAGATCAAGATCGTTGTAGGTACCAAGTTCAAGCTTAAGCTTATCAAGGTGCTCAGAGAGTTCTTGAGTTGAAAGATTAAATTTCCTCTTAAGCTTTGAATAAGAATCTAGCTTGTCGATAATTTCTTCAAGGTTTTCTTCTTCGTCGGCGATATCACCATTTTCGCTTGAGAGTTCAAATGAGAGATCTTCAAGAAGAGAAATAGCCTCAGAGAGCTTATTGGTGAATTGCACGCTAAAGAGGTTTCCATTTTTATTGGCGACATTTGTTAGGTAGTGCAATTTCGTCAGGGCCGAGTCTTCGTCCTCGCTAAGGATATTGAGAAATGAGTCTTTCAGCCCGAGAAATTTTTCTCTGTTCATGAGAAAGTCTTTTCTCTTAATGAGAAGCTCTTCTTCTTCCACAGTGGGAGAGAGCTTTTCTAACTCATTAATTTGATACTCTAGATAATCTTTAGTGAGCGCAATCTCGCGGTGCTTGGCCTCAAGCTTTTCTTGCTGCGCTTTAAATTCGAGAAGAGATTTGTACTTTTGGGCGTACTGTTCAACCTTGGGCTGGTGCTGACAGAACTGATCAAGAAGAACCAATTGATAGTCCGTTGAGAGCAGCTTCTGATTCTCAAACTGACCTACGACGTCAATAAAGCGCTTGGCAATCTCTCCGAGCATTTGAACTTGGCAGGCACCGAAGTTCATAAAGGCTTTTGATTTCCCATTTGAGTAGATAATTCTCTTCACAACTACTTCGTTATCGATAATGGGGTGTCCGATAGTATCAAAGTAGTTCTTTATACGCTCATCTTCACAGTTGAAGACGGCTTCGATAATGGCCTGGTCAGAACCTTTACGAATGAGCTTCTTATCTGAGCGCGAGCCAAAGATGAGCGCGAGGGCATCGAGGATCAAGCTTTTTCCAGAGCCCGTCTCACCGACAATGGCATTAAAATCGTTGTCAAATTCAATGCTTTGATTTTCAAAGGTAGCAAAATTATTAAGAGAGAGTCTTTGGAGATAAAAATTTCTTGTACTCATTAAAAGCCTCGACGACCATGGGTAAATTTATCTTTGAGAGTGAGGAAATAATCGCGCTCTGGATTACAGACAATCTTGGTGTATCTCGTTTTTGACTTGGTGACCTTGAGATATCCGCCCGTCGGGAATTTGATGGCCTGTTGACCATCTAGGGTAATCATCAAATTTTCATTTTGAATGCTAGCCTTGATCGTGATGTTAAAATTATCGGGAATGACAAGGGGGCGATGATTTAGACTGTGAGGGCAGATGGGTGTTAGAACAATCCCAGAGAGTTTGGGATGAATCAAAGGCCCACCAGCAGCGAGGCTATAGGCCGTTGAACCAATTGGAGAGCTCACAATTAGGCCATCGCCAGAAATATTATAAGCGTGGCTATCGTTGACTTCAACTGAGAGGGACATCATGCGCGAGATATCGTTTTTGTTTAGAACGACGTCATTTACAAAGTAACTAGTTTCCACGCATTCTTGCTTGTTAAAGACTTCTACCTTGTAGAGAGGAGTCTTATCCTCTTCCAAGACTCCTGAAGCAAACATCTCTAGGCCTTCAATCATTTCACTTTTAGAAAATTGGGTAATGAAACCAAGGCGGCCCATATTCACTCCATAGAGTGGTGGTGTTCCTCGGTGAGAGTGTCTGGCCACACCTATAAAAGTGCCATCACCACCCAGGGTGATAATGAGGTCAGAGTCGCTAGCAAAATCTTTTTCAGAAACAAAGGCAATCTTACCTAGAACTTCTTTGCCAAAAAATTTAGAAACTCTCGCCTCTTCCGATTCTCTTAATTCGGGCGTAATTTTTCTACGAATAAGCCACGTGCAAAGATTGGGGACGACACTACTGAAATCGGCCGAAAGTTTAGGTTTTAAGACAATGGAGATGCGTTTAAGATTCTTCTTCTTCATCTCGCTATATTCTCAATTATTGCTATGATTCGTCACCTAGAAATAGCTTTAGTGCAGCGCTCATGTCCTCAAAGGGCTTGCTTAAAACAGGGCAGCCATACTTACTTGCACGCTCTAGGATTTGTTCTGAACTGTAAGCGGTGATAATGATAAAGGTCTCACTGACACTTTTTCCGCCGAGGTGATTTTTGGTCTCTTCAATGACTTCAAATCCCGTAATATCCTTTAGCATCAGGTCGCAGATAATGCGGTCGTAACTTCCCTCTCTAATGAGTTTAATAGCCTCGACCCCATTTTTTACCCCATCTACTTCGGCCCCTCTTTTGGTTAGAAGAGATTGAAGTGATCTTAAAATTAAGATTTCGTCTTCAACAATCAGCAGCTTTTTATTCATAGGGAAACTCGATTGAAAAAGTAGTCCAAGGCCTTGTTTGATCAGAGTGCGCTTCAATAGAGCCTGAGAGCTTCTTTACGAGATTGGTACAGATGGCCAGCCCCAGGCCAGTTCCTTGGGATTTAGTGGTAAAAAATGGCTTAAAGACAAAAGGAATTTTTTCTGGCTCAATTCCCGGTCCATTGTCAGAGACATCGATTTTGACCCCACTAGCACTATGGGAAATAGCAATTTCAATGAGCTTCTCTCTACTTTGCTCATTTAACTTAAGAGATTGAGAGGCATTAATAATTAAATTAAAAATAATCTGCCCAAGCCATGTGGGATGAGTCTTAATGATGATTTTGTCTTGGGTCTGGTCGGAAATCTCACTTCTTGGTGTATTGTTAACAAGCAGGGATTTTTTAATTTGTCTGGTTTCACTCTTAGTGAGAACCAGAATTTCCTCTACTAGTTTAAGAATATCAGTTTCCGTCCGCTTGTGAGGAGACTGGTAGAGTGAGTGGAAATTATTAATAATATCGCGACAGCGAGCGACACTTGCCCTAATCTCATCAAAGGTACTCGCCTCTTCGGGAATGTCCTCAGCGAGCACGTGAGCGCCAAGTTCAATTCCAAAAAGCGGGTTACTCACTTCGTGTTTAAGAGTGTTGAGAAGTTCACCTAGAAGGCTAATTCTCTCCAGGTGAAGAAAGTCTCGCCCGAATTCATCTTCAGGACGCTGGAAGATAAAGAGTGTTTTCTTCTTTATTTTATAGCTGACAGCGCGCGTGTAGTCTTTACTCTCAAGAGCCTTAGCAGCCTCATTTTCAAAGAGCATTTCTCCACTTGAATCAAAAACGACAATCGGAAGTGGATGTCGATTGATCGCTGACATCATTTGATTTTCTTTTTGAATGAAGCGCTCTGAAAAAAGAATATTGTCTAGGACGAGAAAAAGGCTATTGGAGATCTCTTCAAAGTGAGATCTCTCATCTTCAGTGGTTGGAAGAAAGTCATTTCTAGAAACTACGAGGACTACGCTATGAGAGCCTGATTCAAATTCCCTACCCAAGTAGCTTCCAATCACATTAAGTTCACTTTCTTTGCCAGTGAGAGAGAATATTTTGTTCTTACTTTTTTTAACTTGAGTGATGAGTTGGTTGAATTTTTGGGTGGGAACCTTCTCGTTTTTCATCCCACTGGCCCGGTCAAAAGTGAGACTCAAGCAGTTGGGCATACCTTTTTCAAGAATTAGTATTTGGCACACTTGGAAATGTTCAAAATAGGGTATTTCTAGGAAGTGTTTAGGGAGATCCCCTAGCCCATTTACAGATTCAAGCAGTCTTTTGAGCTCAGAGAGATTGGCCCTAGCCTGTACATCCTTACTATACCTCTTTTCAAACTTGGTAAGCAGCTTTTGCGTGTTGGTGATATGATCTTTGCTTGAAGCTTCTGGGGTAAATGAGAGCAGGTTTGAAAGCGATAAAACATTGGTGAGGTTGAATTTCAATTTGGGCGGCGACTGCTGCAGGGCCGAGTTTTTATTGATGAGTCTAAGAGTATGCTCATCGGTCTCTATTTCAAACAGGCAGTCGTCACATTCGTCTTCAATAAAATGGAGACCAGGCAGATTGTTTAATATCTGCAGGGCCTCCTGCGCGCGTGCGCCAGTTACTCTGACTTTGGTGTCTGAGTCGCGTTTTTGAGGTTTTTTAACTCGGGGATAGCTCTTATTTTCCACTGCGTTAGGTTATCCATCAGCTCATATTCAAGCAAGTCACAAAGCATGATGACGTCCTCGCGCTCTTTGGCCGGAATAATGGCCTTGAGAACCGATAGGAGGTGGATTTCAAGGTTTTGAACGGTCTTAGACTTGCGGTAATTCTCACCGAGGTTCGCCTTCAGAGTGCGGTGAATTCTGGTTACAAGCTGGATAAAGAGGTCGATAAAATCAACGAGCTCGCCAAACATGGCATTGGCATCATCGCTTTTGCCTTCTTGATAAGCGGCAACCAGCGCTTTAATTTGCTCGTTGAGGTTTTCAATATAAACATTGCAGCTATCGAGCGCCTCAAAAGCTAGATCAACACTACTTTGAAGTGTGATGTGAATACTTCCGACTTTTGTTAGTGTGGAGTCGTTAATCGCATTTTCCTCAGCTTCGGTGAGAACCTTGCCATTAACGGCAATCTTAGAAATCACCTGATCGTGAAACTTGTTATCGGCGAGTATTGAGTCGAGGAGATCGGCTACGCGACTATTTTCATTGTCTTGATTAAACTCATAGCGACTATTGTTTACGATAATGTCAGTCATCCTAACTCCTATACGGTTTTGGGACGGTTAGTCCCAGCAAGCTTCTTGCTTGATATTTTTTGATTTTCAATGGTCTTGTTAACTAGCTCGTAGAGAATGGAGCTAAGCTGTGAGACCTTTTGGTAAACCTTGTAAGAGCTCTCCGTCATCTCTACGAGATTTGATCCATCGAGATTACTCTTTTGAATTTTAAGCGTGTTGCAAACCGGTGTGAGATTTGGATAGGTTCGCCCTACGGTGGCCACCAATTGATCAATCTCATCTATCTTTACGGAAATTGACTTAAGCTCCTTGATCGAAGGATTGTCCGAAGCAATTTCCTTTAAAATATAGCCACAATACTTCATACCAAAAGTACAGAGTTCGTAGACACTTTGAAGCGCTTGCATATCTCGCTCGAGAACTGCGACTGTCTGGTCTGATACTTTTGGGTATCCCATTTGTAGTTCGATAGAGTTATAAAAAAAGCTCCAAGCAATCTGGTAGAATTTGAGGTAGGAGCCCTTAATGTCTACCGTCTCATCAGTGAGGCTTCGCAATTCAAGCTGAAAGTCTTTATTAAAAGAGCTTTGATAGAGCCTGGCCCCAGTTAAGGCCAATGCCGTTTCTCTGGTTGAGAGCTGAGCTTTATCGTGGCCATTTAAAATGTAGCGAATGACTGCTGGTACAGCGTGGAAGGAAATGCTCGAGTGGCACTCTAATCCAGGGCAACTTTCGTCTGGAAAGCATGGAAAGCACTTT
Organism: Bacteriovoracaceae bacterium; assembly: GCA_048264885.1. GTDB lineage: Bacteria > Bdellovibrionota > Bacteriovoracia > Bacteriovoracales > Bacteriovoracaceae > JBLWXV01. The sequence continues at coordinate 243,738 of JBLXCO010000004.1, read as the reverse complement.
GTATTGGGGGCTAAGATTAAATTTTTGTCGCCGTAGGGAACGATTTCGTGTGGGCGCGAGTTTCCAAGACTAATAGTGAGTGTTGGAATGGCATAGAATGAAGCGAGATGACCAATGGCCGAATCATGGCCCATAAAAAGTGTCGCTTCTCGGCTCATCTTGGCGGCGAGATCTTTTAGGGAGAGAGCTCCGGCCAGATTGTGAGTGCGGTCACTAAATTGCGCCAATGTGGGTGTGGAGAGGATTTGCTCCGCAGTCTCTTTTTCGCTCGCCGCTCCCACAAGTGAAATTTTTATTTTGGGATTTTCTTTTAAAACCTTATAGAGAACCTCTGACCACTTGGCCGGTTTCCATCTCTTGCGCTCATTGGAAGCAAAGGGATGAACAAAAATCATCTGAGTACTTGCTGGTGCCTTTCTCTTGGCGATGTAGACATCGATGTCTTTAGTTCCAATCAAAGAGCGGTAGATATCAACAAGGTTAAAGGGGTTAAGGTCAGAGCTCATGACTGTTGACATCATGTACTGCCCCCAATGATCCTTACATGTCACGTCTCCCATAGAGTCGTAGTAGCTTCCCAGTCGGTACTTAGACTTGAGCGCCGAGCTTAGATAATTACTCGACTTACAAAGTGAGAGGTTAATCAGAACATTGATTGGGTGCTCTTCTATTTTTGTCATGAAAGAGCGCACTTCTGAGAGCACAGGCGCTAGTCCATCTTTTGCGCCGCCGACGAGCTGAGGGAGATTGATTTCAAAAACTTGATCAAAGACCGACTCTAGCAAAAAGCGCAGAGGTCTCACAAATGAAGCTCGTCCAATGATAGAGAGGCGAATCTCCGGGCGTGAGCGCTTAAGAGCATCGGCAGCAATCGCAGTTTGAATGAGATCGCCCAGGCGATTGAGCTGAATAAAAGCAATATGCTTTTTTGCTGGATCTTTGGGAGTCGCTGGGGAACTGGGTTTAGTTGCTTCCACGGCCTGCATCCTCCAAGAGCGATGCTAGGAAGAGCACGTCAAAGTCACTACCTTCGAGCTCGCTTCCTGCTGCTACTTTTTGTTTGATCCTTTCGATCTGTCCCAGAATTTCTTCCTTGAAATTCTCCATGGGTCCTCCAAAAAATTAACGACTAAGCTGTAACCTCGCGCGTGGGGGTCCTGGTTGGAACACCCTTGGGGAGGCTGGCTTCGGTCGATTTAAGGGTTCTAAACACGAGCTGAAGATCACTTTTAAGCTCGTATAAAAATGACTCAATAACCTTTACCTTGTCATTGAAGGCGAGGTTGGGGTTAATGGCCTCAATGCGCGACCTAAAGAGAACCGTTGGAATCGCACCAATGGCGTCTGAATCCGCATGATTGAGAAGTTTGTCTAGTGAAGTGACAAAATCATTATAGGCACGTTTAGACTCAAGACACTTCAGCAGTGATCGAAGCGTTCCTAGAAGATCTCTAGTGATCGCAGTGATTTGAAATTTTTCTCTTTCACACCAAGCATTGATGGTTGATGAGTCAAAACTTCTAAGCTCTTCTAAAATGCTCTCGTCAGCTTCTCTATCAAAGAGTGAGAGCAAGACCGTGCGAGACATGAGTCTTTGAATTTCAGAGCGGCTGTCAATACTTCCACCAATCGCTTGATAGCGCACGCCGAGTCCGTCGTGAACGACTTTATACATAGTGATATTCGGATCGAGTATTGGTTTTTCTTGAACTTTAAAGAAGTAGTCGATGGCCCCAATGATGCTTCCTGCTCCAAGGGAATGATTCGTTCTCGCAAGTTCTGAATTATTTAAATAAGCTGCTCTCTCAAATACTCTCGTCGTAAGACGAGGCGAGAGAACGAGTGAATCTGCACATCTTGGCCCTTGCTTTAAAAAAGGCGATGGCCCTAGCGAGAGCTCAATAACTGGAGTGTTATTAAGATCGGCTAGATGCATAACAGAGGTGTCAACAGTAACCAGTAGGTCTAGGTTTAAAAGCACACTTGAAAGGGCATTAAAATCTGCCTCTACCGTTACTAAACGATTTGAAAAACGCTGATTGAGGTTTTTAATGCGCTCTCTTTCAACCGAGTCTGGGGCATGTAAAACGAGGGGAACATAATCATCTGAGCCTAGTAGTGCTGAAATGAGAGCTTCAGAAGCGTCATAAGAGAGCTCTTTGTCAGTAGAGCTTGCAAAGAGCTGCACGCCGATCACTTTTGCGTACGGGCCTTTTTGATTTCTGATGTGATTAATATTCTTAAAAGCCGTTTCGTTATGCTTAGTGTTTAGAGACACCTTCTCTGCATCAAATTCCACTGGAGTCGCAGTCATTTGATGAAGGCAATCAGTCATGTGAATCGGCGAGCCTGCAAGTGTTGGCAAGAGGCTATTATAGACTTCATCCCAGTCGCTTGAGGGAATGACCACACCGCTTGAGTTGTAGCTCATCCCTGTCACCTTAGAAGTCGAGCCACGAAGATAGCCACACAGATGAGCGGCTACCGTATCGTTAGATGTGTTTATGATATCACTCCAGCGAGTGGCCTTAATCTCTTTAAGGTCTTGGAAGATCTTCTCTAAGGCGAATCCATCATTGAAAATGGGGTTCTTCTTTAATGTCACAATCTCTTTGCGATCAATAGTGTAGATATTCTGAATACCGCTTAGTACCTTGGCGGCTGCAAGTGATTCTTTATAGACCATGAGAGAGATTTTAACTCCCGGTCTAGCTGCATTGAGCCCAGCAATAACATGCCCCAGACCAAAGATGTCCCCAAAGCGCCTGAGATTTACGAGTAGTACTTGCGACATTTTATTAACTCCCTAACTAATGCTTGCTCATTTCATGTAGAGCGAGGGCCAGATGATCAAATTCTTCAATATTTGTCGCTTGGGCCCTGCTATTTAAAAAAGTATCAAAGTTTTGTTTTTCATCTTGTGAGGTGAGGTAGTCTCTTAGAGTTGGAGAGCTGATCACAGATGAAATTTCCTCTAGCGTGGTTCCCTCTTTATGAGTGAGAAACTCTCTAAAGTACTTTTCATAAAGATTGAACGAAGCCGCATGTGAGATCACCGCGGGCTTTGAGACTAAGAATTTAACAAAAGAGAGATCGTGGTAAAGTTCTTCAATAGACTTTCCTACCAGTACTTTGACCCGTTCAGTGTTGATCTCGTTTTCTTCAAGTGCTTTCTCATAAAGCTCTTGGTAGGGATCAATCACGTAGATATTCCAGTTGCCAGGATGGTAGGCACTTAGCTTATTTTGCAAGGCCATAATGTGATAGCCCATCCCAAGTCCTAGAACTAATGCCCTGGGAGTCGACTTTAATAGTTCGTCGTATTTTTCAATCAACGAGTCGGCTTCTTTTTGCGGATTATAGGCCGAGTGAAGATGTACGCCGTTGATCACGGGGACAGGTGTTCCCGTTTTGGCCTTTTTTATTTCGAGTGAATAAACTTCTGGGAGATTCATTCTGATCCTCTTAAATGATTGAAGTTAATGATAAATTGAAAGGGTAGAGCTTACCTAGAACCACTTATCACCTCTTCCTTAAGGTCTAGTGTCCGAAGACTGATTTGGGGTGATCTCAATCCTTAGAGGTCACACGTAGATGTATTGTCTCTCTGAGGCCGCTTCGTTGTCAAACTCGAAGCCGGATCACTCTAAAAAAACTTCACACTAACGCTTGGTGGTCGAGAGATTGTAGCCTTTAAAGGACTCGCGTGTGCGAAATAGATGAGAAATTTGCTTGGTTGTCTGACTTTTATACTCTTCGAGACTCAATTGAATTAGCCGATCAATATGATCCACCTCTGAGATTATTTGCTGCAGATCGCTGACCCATAGACTTAAGAGCGCTTTTTCATTTTGAAGCTCCTGCGGCTTGAGCGCCTGGAGATACTCTTCAATCCTCGCTTGCATTTCAGAGGTGAGGTTTATGAGGCGCAGTCGGTTTTCAACTGCGCTATCTAAGTCTTCTAGTTTTTCACTCTGAACCAAATCTAAGATATAAAGACTCATTTTCTTGATGTAATCAAGATGGGTTAGGTGTCTTTGTATTTCGATCGCCAGAGCTTGGTTCATTAGCCGGCCTTATTCTCTGCCGGTTTTCCAGGTGCTGCTGCATTTGCCTTGAGAGTTTTAATGGCCTCTGACCACCCATCGTAGAGTGTCGTGAGAACATTTAAACAGCCCAGCAGTGGCTCCTTATCAATTTTGATATTGGCCTGAGTGCTCGCAAAGAGTAGGTAATCGTATAGGGAGCTGAGCTCGCCTGCGATCTTCCCACCAACTTCAAAGTCGAGACTGTTGTTAAGTTCAATGACAATGTCTTGAAGCTTACCAATGTGCTCGCCTTTTTTTGCCAGGTTCTTCTCGTCAATTGACTCGATGGCCTTCTTGCAATTTTTAATTGCCGCTTGATAGAGCATCAAAAGAATTTGCTCTTTACTTGCGGTGTGAATAGATGTCTTTTTGTACGCACCTAATCCATAACTCATTTAACTATCCTCCTAACCCAATTGAGGGATCGCGGCTGCTTGAGCACCTAGTGCAGCGAGACCGGCCCCTTGGCTTTTAATTCTTGAAACCGTCTCCTCGAGACGGGCAAATCGTTCTTTGAGATTCTTCTCTTTTTGTTCGAGATGGCGCTCCTTATCGGAGATGCGACGATCAATTTGATCGATATTACTTTGCAAACTATTCTTTCTTGATTGCAAAAGACCATCAGGATTGCGCAGAATCATGTTGGCGACATCCTTGAGGTTATCGATTACCCCATCGGTCTTTACGCCATCTTTATATGTCCCGGTGAGAATTTGAGCCGTCATCTGAAAGTTACTCGATAGAGTGTTATCAAAAACTTTTTGATCAAATCCCAGAAGGCCCGAGCGCTCAAACTTAATACCGAGATCACTGAGCTTTTTTGGACCCCAATCTGTTTTTACATCTTTAAAAATGGCCGAGCGCAGTCTTCCCTCAAGGCTTTGGAGCATGATATCGCCACCGAGGGTGCGGCTGGTGTCGGTATTTTCATCCATCGTATTTTGCGTCTTAATAAATTGGAGGACGCCATTAATACTTTGAACAAACTCATTGATCTTCTCGCTGATTGCGGCAGTGTCTTCACCAATCTGGATGGTGAATTCCTCGCCGGGCTTGGCCTTTTTAAGATCAATCGTCACGCCGGGAATCAGGTTTTCTGCCTTGTTGCCTTCAAGCTCGATTTGAAAGCCATCGAGCTTAACGACGGCGTCTTGAGCTTCACGCTCAAACTCTAGGTAGAGATCTTGCTCACCATCGACAAAGTAGAAGTATGGGAAGTGGGCCATGTTGGCGTCACCGGTTTTATCTAGGCTAAGAATCAATCTCCACGGAGTGTCTGAGCCGGTGCCATCGTTGACCACGCTTGCGCGCAGGCCATTTTCTTTATCGCTATTAATGAGCTTGGAAATTTTCTTAAGACTGGCGTTGTCAGAATCAACATAGATTGATTTTTCGCTGCCATCAGGCAGGGTGTACTGAATAAAGCCCACTCCTACGTAGCTCTCCTCTGGATCGGCAAAACCAGAAGTCATGGCAGAGGACTTTTGGGCCAGCGAAACAACTTCAAATTGATAGCTCGCTGGCTCGGCAATATTTTTGTCGGTGGTGACACCTACAATATCTTCATTGGTTTCTACTTTGAGTTCGCGTAGAGAGCGTTCGTTGCCATTTTTGAGAATAGTGCCACGCATTTTCTCAGCGAGCTCGATGAGTTCGCCTACCAGACCTTTTTTGTCGCCGATTTTTCCTTTTCTCTCTTCCATTTTTTGCAAAGGTACGCGTTCAGCGGCCATAATTTGCTGTACGATATCTTTTGGAAGACCGGTTGCAATCGAACCGAAAGAGATACTCAAGAGTTGCTCCCATCTCAAAGGCCCTCATGGCCTTTGTCGCTACCTCTAGAGTATCATTTTGGTGCGATGTGACTTAAGCCGGGCATTTCTTACCGTGGCTTGGGGACCCCCAAAAAGCAGAAAGGCCGTCTTTGGGGGACGGCCTCTCTTGGATTTCTCGGGGTTTGCTCGAGATATGGTTTGCTTTGAACTGTACTTAATTGATCGGGTAATTATGGCAAAAACTTTAGCGAATTCGTCGGGAATCTGGTTACTAAAGTCGAAATTCTTTTTATATCGACTAGTTAGCTACTTCACTTTTCTTCTTATCCCGGTCTGGGTCCAAAAGAGTCCGGTGACTCCGGTGGGAATCCAAACCCTGGCAATGTCTCTCTACATCCTCTTTATGGTGGCCCAGTGGTATTTAATGGGCAAAGAGATTGACCATCGTCTCAAGATCTACTTTCGCGCCAACTCATCATTAGACCGAGTGGTTTACCGGATTATTTCGGGAATGGTGGCGATTATTCTGCTGTTTAATCTCCTGGCCCTGTTACCGGAGAAGTGGACCAATAACACTTTTTGGGTGGTGTGGTCTTGTCTGGGACTTTTTTATTCCTGGCCCACACGTGGAAAAATTATTCAAGAGTCTGTCTCTTCTAACTTTAGTGAGTTTCGCTATCTCGATCGATTTGAGAAAACGTTGGTCGTGCTGATTCTCTCGCTCTTTGTTTTTAGTTTTCCAGAACTTCCTAGCCTGCTTAACCGCGAAGCCTTGATGCTCTTCTTTGATCCGTTTGAAAAGAGCAGCAGTGTTTTTTGGAACTTTCTCACAGTTAACTTTTTTCCCTTTAAGAAGTACCCCGAGCTCTTTCGCTTGGGATGGTCACTGCACTTTTATATTGTAGGACTGGGCCTTTTTCTTTTAGTCTTCTACGCCTTCTTGCGCTACTTCGTCGCCAGAAGGCTTGCTCTCCTAGGTGTTTTTGCTCTTATGAGCTCGTGGTCAGTGAGTAAGATTCTGGCCAGTAATTTTGGTTCATCTATTGAGACGACTTATTCTCTTTTATGGGTCTGGTGCGGGCTATGGGCGATAAAGAGTTCTACCTACCGCTCAGGATTGCTCGTGGGCCTTATGGGCTTTTACGGCACTCTTCTCAATCAGTCGCAATTTGTGATGACGTTAGTAATGGGAGCGGGCCTATACTTCTATTTTCTTGGTGAGCACACTACTTGGTACCGTAAACAATTTTTGCGCTACTTTTCTCTGGGAGTTTTGCTCTCCTTTTTAACCCTCTTTCTCGAGGGAAAATCTCATCTCTTTGGTGGGCAAATCAATCAGAGCTTTTGGATGCAAGCCCTTGGCTATATTGACCGTAAAGCCTTTTTCACACTTTCTTTTCTGGGCCTAGTGCTAGTGCTCATGAAGACCTTTAAGTTTAAGTGGCCAGTCTTAGATAGTCTGGCGGTTCAAGAAAAACGCCTCCTTTATGCTTTGAGTGCATTGTCCGTTTTAGCGTTGGCTTCGGTCTTTGGAGACAACGCACTCTTTAAGGAAATGAGTCTGCTGTGGCCGTTGGCATGGCTCTCCTTATTCCCGATCGAAATGCTCTTTCAGACTCTCACCAGGCTGCGCTCGAAGCGCAATATGATCTACCTCGCCTACATTTTAGTGTGCCTCCTAGACTCCCACTTTGAAGGACGAGTGAAGATATTCTTACGCCTCTTTGAAAACTGACAGCTTGAGAGCAAGCCCACTAAGTTCCTAGGTGACAAACTGGCTCTAGAGGGCTTTTTATTGAGGTGTAACAAGTCTTCTACAAAGGATGCCAATTTTTTGGCGCTTATGTGAATAACTGTGAAAGAGCCGGTTAGCTCGCATTAAGAAAAGTAATACGGCTTTACCAAGCTGCGAAAATCACCTGCTAAATGATCGAAAATAAAGTAAACCTAAATGTCTAATTAACATTACATTTTGATCGGGCAATTCACATGAAATGTGGATAACTTTGTGGATAATGTGAATAAAAAGTGTGAGTCAAGTGCAATCAACAATTATTTTTATCATTTATTAGGATTGTGTGAGTGGACTATGGATACTTTTATTAGAGGTATAGCGTGACAATAATTTCAAATTTAGATGTAAGAAATAAGCTCAAACAGGAACTCCTTACTGCTGTGCAAATAATTTGGGAAAGGCGCTCCCAGACGGGGGATGTCGGCCTTGAGATTAAAGAAGATGGCTCTCCTTTGACCTCGTTAGATAAAGAGATTTGTCATCTTTTAGAAAGTAAGATCAAAGAGGTTCACTCCGATGGGGCGGTGGGTTACTACTCCGAAGAAAAGCGGGGGGTATTTACCTTTCCAACTTATGTTGTCGACCCCATCGATGGCACCCGTGAGTTTGTCGATGGCCGGGCGGAGTTTGTTATCTCAATTGCTTATCTCAATAGTGACGATATCAGCGATAAGAAAAATGAAGCTTGGATTCTCAATCCACTCACCGGCTTTGAGATGACCACAAATGATCTGCGAGAGACAAAATCCCAGCATGACTTAAAGCTTGGGCTCGTCTCGCGCTCGGAATGGCAGGCCGGAGAATTTAGTCACGATCAACTAGAGGGAGTGAAACTCTCACCGCTTGGCTCAATCGCTTATAAGCTTGGCGTGCTCGCATCAGGGGCCTGCGACTTTGTGATTTCAAAAAAGCCCAAGAGCCTCTGGGATATAGCTGCGGGAGTTATTTTGCTCGATCGTCTGGGATATAAATTCTATGAAGAACTAAAGCTCGTCACGAGGTTGAGTCCAGCAAGACTCAATCCACCGCTCATTTGGTGCCGAAGTGAGCATTTGGATCAGATCAAGCGCGAATTCAAATATGAATAAAGTGCAAAAATAGAAAGCGAAGGTTTCGTTTTTTGTCATTTAGTGTGTCATATCTCCACCATCTCAATAACTTGGATCGGTTGCGAAGTGGAGAATATGATGATCAAGATACTAGCGAACTCAACCCTACCCGTTCTACTGCTGGGTGAAACCGGAAGTGGGAAATCTCACCTGGCCAGAGAGCTTCACCAGCTCAGTGCCCGTCAGGGAGCTTTTGTCAGTGCCAACTTAAGTGCAACCTCTCGCGAATTGATTGAATCAGAGTTATTTGGACATGAAGCGGGCGCCTTTACTGGAGCTCATCGAATGCGGCGAGGACTCTTTGAACAGGCGCGAGGGGGGACTCTCTTTCTCGATGAAATCGGTGAGATAAGTCTTGAGCTGCAAAAGAAATTACTGCTCGTTCTCGAAGAGAAATCGTTTAAGCGCGTGGGCGGTGAAGTGACTCTGCCCTACGATTGCAAGCTCATCTTCGCCACTAATCAAAATCTCCTAGAGCTCGTTCGTCGAGGAGAGTTTCGCGCAGATCTTTATTATCGCATTTGTGGACATTGCTATGAAGTGGAAAACCTGCGCTCGTTGGTGGGGAAAAATCCCAAATTTATTGAGGAATTCTATGAAAGCTTGTGTGAACAGGGATTGCGGCGAGTGGTGATTGATGAAGGATGTTTGGATTGGCTCAATACGCGCTCCTGGCCAGGAAATCTAAGGCAACTCAAAACTTCTCTACAAGCGGGGATTGAATTACTTGGCCCGGGCCAAATGAGGCTCACCAGCGTTGTCATGAAGCAAACGATGGCCAATTGTGAGCTTCACGTGCAACAGCAGGAGGAGCCCATCAAGGGAGCTCTCGTGTCTTACCACGAAGGACTCGCTAGCTTTGAGCGCCAGTACTTTAAGCGCGCCTTGGAAGAATACTCGGGGCGAATCAATCAAATCTCAAGGAGTCTAGGTATTAATAAAACCACTCTTCTTGCAAAGCTCCGAAGATATGATATGAAGGCTGAAAAATATAGAAATCAGAATGTTAAGTTGCTAAAGGCGTGCTCATGACCTTTAAAGTCAAAGACTATTATTTCAATAAGGCCAAGAAGGAAAACTACTTGGCGCGCAGCATATATAAGCTGGAAGAAATTGATCAACGCTTTAAAATTATTGAGAAAGGCGACCTGGTTCTCGATCTGGGCTATGCCCCGGGATCCTGGGCCCAGTACACCGTGGAAAAAGTGGGAGCTGAAGGCCACGTCTACGGCATCGACATTAAAGAAATTACCAAGTCTTTGATGGGCTACAAAAACCTCACTCTCTTTAAAAAGGACGCTTTTACTTTAGAAGATATTAGTGATCTTGATATCCCTCGCAAGGTTGATGTTCTCTTGAGTGATATGGCCCCGAATACCACAGGCATTAAATCAGTCGATCAAGACCGCAGCCTGCTCTTGGTAGAAAAGGTCATCGATTTTGCGGCCGTGGCCCTCAAACCGGGTGGCAATATGGTCGTTAAGGTATTTGACTCTCATGGAGCGCAGGTTTACTTAAAACAAAAAAAGTCGAGCTTTGAAAGTTTTCAGTTTCTAAAGCCCAAATCAACTCGTTCTGTGAGTAAGGAATTCTTTGTAATCGGAAAGGGTTATAGGGCATAATAGTGTTTATGCATAAAAATATAAAAAGATCCCTCGCGCTCATCACTGTTGTCTTGTTTGCCGTTTTGGCGGTGAACATGTGGATGGATAAGCTGAAAACAGAGGCCGTTGCCTTGGCCGAACTTCATCGCCAGGGAACCATCGAGTCGCTCAAAAGTCAGCTCGAAAAACAATTTTTCACCTCAGAGAACTGGCCCGAAGAAATCACTGCAGATGAAGAGAGTTTTAAAGTTGAGTACACTCAAAATGAAGAACTCACGGACTATATTAGAAAGCTCCTTAAGCGCTATCGTTCAGACTATTCGGCCATCGTGGTCATTGATAATGCCACTGGAAAGATTTTAAGTGCTGTTGGCTACGAGCGCTCAAGTAATAGCTTTAAAAACTCTCTAGCTTTCTCAACCACTCACCCTGGGGCATCGCTCTTTAAGATCGTCACGAGTGCTGAACTTATTGAAAATGGCCAAGTTGAACCTTCGGACGTTTTTAATTACAGAGGGCGCGGAACCACCCTTTATAAATATCAGCTAACAGATAAGAAGAATCGTTGGACTCGTTCCGTGAGCTTCTCTAAAGCATTTGCTTATTCAAACAATGTCGTTTTTGCCAAAGCGGCGATTGGCAATACGGATGAGACGGGCATTTTTAAGATGGCCGTTGATTTTGGCTTCAATAAAAATATTATGTCCGATCTTCAATTGGGTAAAAGTACTTTTCTGTTGCCAGAAGATAATTATAATTTGGCCGAGTTTGCTTCGGGCTTCAATAAAAAAACACAAATGAGTCCAGTGCATGCAGCCGTTCTTAGTAGCATCGTTGCCAACGGCGGCAAATTGCTCTACCCAACCCTCGTTAAATCGGTTGTGTCTGCAGAGGGCGAAGATTATTGGTCGCCAGACCTCATTGTCGGTGACGTCATTTCTAGTAAGACAGCGGCTGAAATCTCGGAAATGATGCAAATGACAGTAAGAAGAGGTACCGCCAGAGGCGGCTTTCGTGGTTTAAGTCGCTCATTGCGCGAGCGTCTGATCATTGGTGGAAAGACCGGCTCGATCACTGGTGGCGTCCCCTTTGGTAAACGCGACTGGTTCACTTCTTTTGCCGTTCCCAAGAGCGGAATGAGTAGTGGAATATCAGTAAGCGTCATGAATGTGAACCAGAAGAAGTGGTATGTGAAATCTACATTTCTCGCCCGTAAGGTGATAGAGTACTACTTCAAAAATATAGATCCCTCTGGCTTGAAACTCTCTGAGGAGAAGACAAACCTCCGGGCAATTGATGGAGCGTAAGCCCCAGGAGCGAGAATGAGCGAGATTGAACCAACCAATGAAACATCGACCGAGCAGGAAGTACCTGTAGAGACTAACGCTCGCAAAAAAAAGCTTATCAAGGAAACCAAATCTTTCTCGATAATGCTGCTCGCAGTTCTTATTTTTCGATCAGTCCTTTTTGAACCCTTTCGCATTCCTTCCGGTTCAATGATTCCCACCCTTATGATTGGCGACTTTATTCTCGTTAATAAATTTTCCTATGGGCTTAAGGTGCCATTTAGTGACATGGCCATTCACATGGGTGATTTGATTGATATCAACTGGGATCCCATTTATCTTTTTGGTAAGTCTCAGCCTAAGCGCGGCGATGTGGTCGTTTTTAAATACCCCGAAGATCCCAGCACGAACTATATTAAAAGAGTAGTTGGGCTTCCCGGTGACACTGTCGAAATTAGAAAGAAGGTCGTCTACATCAATGATGAAGAAATCACGACTAAAGAAATCGACGGCAAGGAAATCATGGAAGACATGGATGATAAATTTAAAAAATATAACCTGAAGTTCTTTGAAGCTAAAACAGGTGAGCATAGTCACATCATTCAGCAAGATGAAGATAATTACTATAAGGTAGACCTCGAAAAGACTGAAATTCCTGAGGGGAAATTCTTTGTGATGGGTGATAACCGCGACTTTAGCTATGACTCAAGATTCTGGGGCTTTGTGCCTATGGAAAATATTAGAGGCAAGGCCCTATTTGTATGGTTCTCAATGATTTTCCCCTTTGGCGAAGACAATTTTAAATTTCGTCCGTGGAGAATCGGAACACCTATTAACTAGTCTTAATCAGTGTGGAGCCATCGTTACCATCGGTTGGCTCCCAGTGAAAATCAGTTTGCTTAGAGAGATATCCTCTAAGCCATCTCTTAAGCACACCTTCCCCATGACCATGTATCACAGTTAGATAGGGAATATCCCCGGCTACCAGGGCTTCGAGTGCACCCAGAACTTCACGTTCAAACTCTTCCAGCCTTTGTCCCCTACCGTCCACTTCAAGGCTGGTGCGACTTTGGCGACTAATGTGTACACTCACCTTTTTGGGAGCGACCTCGCCTTTTGAAAGACTTGAAAGGCTTGAGAGACTCGTCCAAACATTTTTACCTTTAATGCTAACTTGAGCTTCTTTTTTGCGCTCGTTAATCGCTAGGACTTCAACGTTGCAGTTAAAAAGAAGACTCCTGTATTTTCCCCCAACCTCAATCTTTAAGGGAGGCCTGGGGTTTGATTCAAAATGGGTCTTTGGACTAAAGGGTGACTGCTTGGGAGTAATGTCATGGGAAATGTCAGCGGCAATTTTACCCAGTTTCTTTAAATCCTTGGGCTCTGCCCTTCTTGCCTCAGCTACAATCTTATCAAGCTCGCGCATTTTACTATCGATCTCACGACGATAATCGTCGAGCGCTTTTTGACGCTCGAGAAAGAGGACTCCTTCAGAAGCTTGCTTTTGATTTTTGAGCTCATTTTTAAGAGAAGAGACTTGAATGAGCTCACTATCGATCTGCGCCTTCTTCCCAGAGAGCTCGGTGAGGAGTCCCTCGTAAGTAACTTTCTTTTGACCTAGAATGAGCTTTGCTTCTTCGAGAATGTCTTCTTTGTAAATTTCGTTTTTCAGGCCTTGAAAGATTTCAAAGGCCATCGAACTTCCTGGCAGGCCAGTATAGAGGCGATAGGTTGGGGCGTTTGTCTCGGTGTTAAAACCCATGTGACCCGAAAGATAGGGAGGCTTATTATGAGTGAGAGTTTTTAAGAGCTGATGATGAGTCGATACAAAAATTAAACAGCGTTTAGAGAAGGTGAAGAATCTTTTGAAGAAACCCATCGCAAGCGCAGAGGCTTCCTCACTACCCGTACTATTGAAGATCTCATCTATAAAAACACAGGTATCATCATCAATTTCGTCGACAATGCTAAGGTATTGGCCCGCTTCAGAGGCAAATGAACTCAACCCTTGCATTAAGTTTTGATGATCATTACTAAAGAAGAATATCTTCTTATAAAAGGGAAAGTTCGCCCTTCTCGCAGGCACATAAAAGCCAAGATGTGAGAAGTAAAAACAAATGGCCAGGGCCTTCAGTAAAACAGTCTTCCCACCGGTGTTGGGTCCACTAATGATGAGGGATTGAAAGTCGCTTGGGAGATTTAAATCATTGCGAATTGGGCGTGTGATCAGCGGGTGGAAGAATCCCTCAATGTGTACACCTTGAGCAGTAAATTTAGGCCTTGTTAGATCGTGGTCTCTTGCAAAGTTGGCACGAGCTTGAGTCTGGTCAACAGTAATTAGGTAGTTCTGAGCGAGAGTGATCTCCCTACCCTTACCTATAAACCACTGACAGACTTCACTGGAAAATTTATATTGAAGAGCTTCCAGTAAGCTCTCAAGTTCGAGTCTCTCGGTGGCCAGTTTCATGATCTGAAAAGGCTCTACGTAGAGCGTTCTCCCTGAAGAACTGTGAGCAATGATATTGCCCATTTCGCCTTTGAAGTGATCACTCTGAATAGGAATGACAAAGCGGCCATTGATGACATCGTGAGTGTCAAATTGAAGAGCACTTGAATAGAGGTCAGTCTTCATCAAAGATTGTGTCTCAGATCTAAGTCGATTTGAGGTACTCGCCAATTTAGTAATGATTGGACCCATCTGCGGATGAGTTGAAAAATCCCAGCCACCATCGCTGAGATAATTTTCAATTCGCTTTAAAAAGCCCTTGTAGAGTTCAACAATAAAAGGATCGAGCTCTTGATTGGAAACAGGAGTATTCTCTCCGATCGAGCGATGAAGTGTGCGCAAGCTTGAGAAGATAACAAAACAGTGGCGAAGCCCATCAAGATCTAGCACCCTACCCTTATCTAAGTATCCTAGAATCTCGCTCTTGAAATGAGAGCGCAGTCGCTCGAGAGTTTGAAAGATATCGAGCGCCGTCTCTGGTGCGAGGGATTGAAACCAGTGAGTTTGATCGTAGGCCCTTGTCACCTTCTCTTTTGAGACGTGTTCTGAGTCTTGTCTAACGAGAGTCTCAAAACTTCCCTCTAGCAGAAAGTAATTGCCGACAAGACTAGAGAGATCGCTCCAGTCAATGAGTTGGTGAAAATGATCATTATAGAATAAACTAGGTTCCATGATTCAGCGTTGGGAAAGGGCCTGTAGGGTTTTTGAACATATTAATGAGTTAATTGAGTCCAGTCAAAGCACTGGTGCTGGCGCCCCTTATCCGCAGATCCAAAAGGTCTGGAGCTCACTCGCTTTGGTATCCCTGTCGATCAGATTTGTTGGTCAATCACAAATACTCAACTTAAGTAAGTCCCCAAAATTCTTTGCGATTTTCCTCGCCAAGGAAAAAGCACCAGGTGACTGGCGAGCGAAAGATAAGACGCAGGATTGGTTGCGCTCAAAGCTCTCAGGGAGAAGGTTGAAGAGGATTGAGTATGTGAACGAAGCGAGGATTTTCACTTTAGTACTCGATCATCCAGGAGGAGAAGACTTTCTCAGTATCTTCTACACCCTGGAAGATGTTGCTCATATGCACTATGACCAAAGCGAGAAAAAGCTCTGGCGTTCCTGGGCCCCTGCGATAAAAGGTGAGTTCTCAGTTGATCAGATTAAAGAGCTTTTCGCTGATAAGGACGAAGTTCGATTTTATGGGGGAAGTGGAGTTGATAAGGACTTCACCTATGACGACATTGCCTCTGTGGTAGCAAGTCCTGCGAAGGTCATGAGAAGACTCAAGAAAAGTCTCGTTCGTAAGCAGGGAAAAATTGAAAGTGACCTGAGAAAGAATGAAGCGCTTATTTCAATAGAAGAAGGGCTCATTGAAAATGCCATCACTCTAGAGGGGCTAGAGAAAATAGAAGTTAATAAAGAAAAAATAAAATTGCCAGTGGGTAAGAGTCACTATGCTAAGCGAGACTATCTCTTTAATAAAATCAAAGGTGCTAAAAAGGGAATTGAAATTTCACGGGCGAGGCTTGAAAAAGTAAAAGGGCAAGAAAAGGATTTAAGTCCTGAGCTCCTGACCAGTCCGTACCAATGGGAGTTTAAAGGCGCCAAGGCGATGAAGGCGGCGCTCAATGATCAGAGCACGGCGCAGGTAGGGCCTGGAGGCTATGAGCTCTTTAAAATTGCCGGTCACAAAGCAGGGCTGGGCAAGAGTGCCCAGGGTAATGATGCTCTTAGAAAAGAGTTTAACAAAAAGAAAGCACTCTGGTTTCACTCAGAAAGTGGCTCATCTGGACACGTGATTGTAGCCACCGACAACTTCGCAGATTTAAGTCTTGAGGATTTAGAGGTCATTGGCTCAATGATTCGCGATTCGATGGGGGAAACGCTTAGAGAAGTTCATCTAATCTACACACTTTTAAAAAATGTGAAGGCCCTTAAGGGTGCCGCTGGCAAAGTGATTTACTCAAATATTAAATACGTTAAAGTCAACTATCGAGAGGACTGGAAAACTTTGATTAGCTAGCCTATTTTTTCCAACTTTAAGATAATATATGACTATATGAAATTATTAAGATTACTTATATGTGTCATGGCTGTAATTGCGGCGAGTGGAGCTTGGGCCCAATCAAGTGAGATTGAGGAATTTGACCTGCGCCTCTACAACCCAAAAAAATTCAATCTTAAGGATTTGGTCTTTGAGGCGCGTATATCAAATCTCAAAGAAATTCTTGAAGAGAAGAAAATATTTGGTGAACTCATCGACGTCTATTACAAAGTTCATTGGATCTTTCCGGGCGAATATCGTGTCGACATTGAAGGGCTACCCAAAGGTTTTAAAGAATTAAAAGCAGAACTCATTGGCCTGCTCTTGACCCGCCTCGACTTCGTTATTCCTGAGGACTTCTCAAGCCGATTTCGCGCTTATAGCTTTAAAAAAGAAACGGACTCAAATGGAGTGAAGCTCTTAGGTGAGGATAAGACCCATACAAGGGCCATCAACCGCGTTCAATTAGATTTTGATAAACGCAATCTTTTAAAGAAATTTCATACTTTCAGTCCAGCGGGTAGTACGCAGACCACTTTTGATTTCGAAACAAAACGCTGGAGCCAGAATAAGTGGGTTCTCTCATCGATGGAGAGTCAATCAACTGCTGGTAATGTGAATCTAACGACAACGATGGATTTTGAATATGAGTCGATCGCTGGTATTGGTCTTCCGTCTGAAATTAAAATTAAAATGAAACAGAGTCTCATTCTTCCCGATGAGGTTAAGGAACAGCCCAAGCCTCAAGAAACTGAGTACTCTATTAATTTCACAAAATATGAAGTCAATACCGGCAAAGCCGCTTCATATATCATGAACAACAAACAGTAGTTGGTACGTTGTGAAGAATTACAACTTTGATCAGAATGCCAGTCAATCTGGAGATATTGTATTTGAAAAATCGATAGCGGGCTCAATTAAGAGTTCGACTCCAGGTGAGTGGTGTGTGCTTAAGAACTCACGCACAGGAACTGAATATCTCAGCTTCTTAAACCCCTTCCGAACAGATGGAAAGGTCGCTCGCTTAGTGGGCGAGCTTAGACCAGGCCTGACACCTGAGTCCTATGTCGAATTATGTATTAAAAATGCAATAGATCTACGCCAGAGATATCTTCCGAATCAGGGAGGAAGACTTTTTTTTGGATCATCCGATGGGGTGCCAGGGTTGGTGATTGATAAATTTGAGAACGTCATAATCGTTCAGTATCACTTGCTGGGGGCCCAAAAGATGGGTGAGGTGATAAAAAATTCGATTACCAAAGCCTTTCCAGAGCTGGTCATCTGTGAAAACGCAAAGCCTGAGCCAGGTGAGGATCTGATTGCAATTGATCCTCAGTACCCTGAACAAATCGTCATAAAAGAGCAAGAAATCGAGTATACAATTTCTAAAGAGCGATTCCAAAAGACCGGTTTTTACTACGACCACAGGGCCAATCGAATCAAGCTGTTTGAATTCTTTAAGAAGAAAGGAATTGCCCCCAGACTTGTTCTCGACCTATTTTCCTATCTCGGAAGTTGGTCAATTCCATTTCATTGCTATCTAAAGTCAACTGTCCACTGTGTTGATCAAGCGGATTTGTCTCAAGAGTTTGATAACCTTTTTGAGCGCTATGGAAATGAGAGTCGCTCGGAGTTTATTAGGTCAAATGTAACAAAGTATTTAGATGGACTTGATCAGTGCACTGACTATGATCTTATTATTTGTGATCCTCCAGCATTTAAAAAAGGACAGGATAAAAAGAAAGAAGCCCTTCTAGGCTATGAAGGTCTCGTAAAGAGAATCGTCCCACGCTTAAGGCCCGGGGCCGTCTTTGCCTTCTCTTCTTGTACCCACGGTATTGACCATAAAGATCTTGATCAGGTGGTCAATAAGATCGCTTCAAAGAATTCGAGACGCCTTCAATTGGTGGACATAGGTTTACAAGATATTGACCATCCCATGACTGGGTTAGGCGATAAAAGCATGTATATTAAGTATCTTCTCTATATTTGTAAGGAGTAAGTAGTGAGTGATGTGTTGAGAGAGAAAATTAACTCTATTTTAAATAAGGCCAAGTCCTTTATCTTTGGTCAAGATGAACTACTTGACTCTATTATGTGTGCGCTTGTGTGTGAGGGGCACTTACTCATTGAAGGGATGCCGGGCCTTGGTAAAACGATGAGTGTTTCTACGATGAGTAAATTATGTGACCTTAACTTTAAAAGAGTACAATTCACTCCAGACCTATTGCCTTCAGACTTAATTGGTACGATGGTCTATAGCCAGCAAAGAGAAGAATTTACAACTAAGTTTGGACCTATTTTTACGCAGCTGCTTTTGGCCGATGAAATTAATCGTAGTCCGGCCAAGGTTCAGTCGGCGCTTCTTGAGGCCATGGCCGAAAAGCAGGTGACCATTGGCGAGGCGACCCATCGGCTAAGTTCTCCCTTTGTCGTGTTGGCCACCCAAAACCCTATCGAACAAGAAGGGACTTACCAGCTACCAGAAGCTCAGCTTGATCGCTTCATGATGAAAATCTATGTGGACTACCCTGACTCTGCTTCAGAAAAAAGTATTCTTGATCTCAAACGCAACCCCTTGAGCGATCTCCAGGCCATTCTTTCGACTGACGATATTATTGAGCTTCAAGAGGCGGTAG
This sequence comes from Bacteriovoracaceae bacterium, assembly GCA_048264885.1. Classification (GTDB taxonomy): domain Bacteria; phylum Bdellovibrionota; class Bacteriovoracia; order Bacteriovoracales; family Bacteriovoracaceae; genus JBLWXV01. Next base: position 224,901 of record JBLXCO010000004.1, on the reverse strand, counting down.
AGAAAGTCTACGTGGATGAGAAAATTAAGGATTATATCGTCAGACTTGTACACTCAACTAGACCGGGTAATGAATATTTCCAGAAAAAGTATGAAGGAGCGATTCTCGCTGGAGCAAGCCCACGCGCTTCTATCTGGCTCTACCGAATTGGAAAGTTTATCGCATTCTTAGATGGCTCTGATTATGTAAGTCCAGATCATATTCAGAAAGTAGTGCCACAGGTGCTTGGTCACCGAGTTATCCTAAGTTACGAAGCGCAAATTGATAATTTAAACATTCGCAAGATCGTCTCGGATCTTGGGGAGAGAATGGTTTAGAAATGGATTTAAAAGAAGTTCATAAGCAGGTTGGCAAAATGAAGGGGATGCTTTTTAAGCGCTCCAATTCCTTTGCTATCGGTGCGCTAAAGTCGAGCTTTCGCGGGAGTGGTCTGCAGTTTAAAGAACATCAGGTCTACGCCCATGGTGACGATGTTCGTTTTATCGACTGGAAGCTAACGGCCAAGACCAATATGACCTTTGTGAAAACATTTGAAGAGGAGCGAAATGTTGAAATTAACGTTTTACTCGATCTCTCAGAAACAATGTTCATTGGTCATAATGGCGTGACTAAACTGCAAGCTTCCCTTGAAATTATTTGTTTGCTCTATCTACTTTCAAAAGAAACCAGTGACCGCGTTAGGGTGATTATTCTCGGTGAAGAGATTTGGGACATACCTTTTGCCAATGGAGATAGAGGAATTATTCAGCTTTTCAAGTTTTTAGAAGATAAAGGAATCCTTGATTCTAAGGGGAAGGTGAACCGCCTCTATCCAATTGATCACCCAAAGCTCAAAGAAATTAGTACGCGTGAAATACTCCTTCACCTTAAAAGAAGTCGTGAAGTGATCATTCTCTCTGACTACTACCGCTTTCCTAAGGGAGACGATTTAAGGCGAATTCTTCACCAACGAAATGTACATGCCTTTCGCCTTCTGTGTGACTTAGATAAGGGAGATAAGATAAAGTTCTTCATTGATGCTTTTAAGCATTCCTCCCCAATCAGCGTTAATACAGTAAAGGAAAATGAGCTTGGGCTTGAGGGACTTCATGTTAAGGATCTTTGGGTCTCTGAGCAGTATTTAGATAACTTCATTCGGGTGATGACTCAATGATGAAGCTTGTGTGGATAAGCCTCCTTTTTATTTTGTCTTTCAATTCTTTTGCTCAGCAAAAAGCAGCGATCAAAATCACTGATCCTGCTCCATATGTTATGGGTGACTTGTATCATGCTGAGTTTATATTTTGGCCTAAGGGCGATGTGACGGTTGATCAAGTGCGGGGTCTCGCAGGCAATATTTTGCCCGGGGGCAAGTGGTTTGTGGGAAAAGTTAATCGCGCCCGCGAATCAGAGAATAATGAACAAGCGCTCGTCGCTGATATGATATTGGTACCAGTCGCTGCGCAGGATAATACTGATGCTGGCGTGATTAAGTTTGGCGAAGAATTTTATGCCTTAACGATTAATGCGGCAAAAGTGGAAGAGGTGAAGCCTGTTTCTGAAAAATTTCTGGCGCTAGATCAGAAGATCAAACTGCCAGGTCAGATTCCTTGGTCACAACTCACAGGCGTTCTGATCATTATCGCTTTGGCGGCTCTTGGATACATGTATTGGAAAAGAAGAAAGAAAGCAAAGCGTGAGCTCGAAGCAAAAGAATCAATTGATTGGAGTGAGAGAATAAAAAATGCTGGGGGCCGCAAAGATATGGAGCGGCTATATGCTTCTCGCGAGAAATGGGCCGGAGTGGTCGTTCCAAAGGAAAGAGAAGTCATTGAGTTTTTTGAGCTTATGTATAGACACCAATATAAGAAGGAATGGTCACCTGAAATCGAAGATCAAGTGGTTCAGGCCCTCTCTAAAGTAAAGGAGCGAGTCGGTGATCAGTTATCATGAACCGTACAACGTCCTTTGGGGAATATTGGGCTTTATCTTTTGGTGTATTTCTTACTTTCACCTCATTCGTAAAGGGCAACTGATCGTTCCCAGAGTGAAGGGTGACCTTTTTACTAAAGGTCTTAGAATACTTCTCTTTTGTATTGGAACAGCAGGGTGGGTTTATATCAGCCTGGCCTTGATGCGCGAGCGGGAACAAATTGGATTTGCTAAAAATAAAATTGAAGTGAACGATGTTTACCTCGTCGTTGATGTAAGCCGTTCAATGCTAGCGGAAGACTTTCAGCCTAATCGCATGGAAGTGACGAAAGAGAAGATCCATGAGTTTGTTAAGCTGCGTCCCACTGATAGGATCGGGATTATTATGTTTAGTGAACGCGCCTTTACTCTTTTGCCTTTAAGTACAGACTTAAAACTGATTGAAAGAAGTATTAAAGATATTCAAATCGGCTTTTTAGGGAGCGGTACAAATATAGGAGACGCACTTGCGCTCGCAGTTGGAAGGTTGAGTCAGTCTCTTGCTAAAAATAAGATTGTCCTCTTGCTCACCGATGGTGTGAGTAATGTGGGAGTTATTAACCCGTTGCAAGCAGCACAGATGGCAAAGGAAAAGGGTGTAAAGGTTTATACCGTTGCCGTTGGTGGGGATGATGATGCTCAAATACCACTAGGGCAGCCTGTCTTTGGTCGTCAGAGATATCAAATGATTCCAGGTGGGAGTGTTGATGAAGGTGGCCTAGAAGAGATCTCAAAAATTACGGGCGGAAAGTCTTATAGTGCTAAAAATGAAGAAGCGCTTCGTGAAGTGCTCTCTGAAGTGAATGCACTTGAAAAAACAGAAATTGATGTAAATAAGAGAGCTCTTTTTAAGGAACTCTACTTTAAGCATCTACTCATTGGGATTCTTCTTCTCTTTGGAGTTGAAGTCGCACGCTTTAATCTTTTAAGGGAGGTAGTATGACGTTTATGTACTTAAATTACCTCCCTCTACTCATAATTGTACTAGTCATCTTTGTATTTCTCTACTTTAGGGCCGCACGCACCTTTAAAGCTGCCCTTCGAACTTATTGGGATCTTAGACCGAAGATTCGCTACAACATATCTCATCTGTTTTATCTCTCCTTTATTATTCTTCTCCTCGTTGCCGCTATGGATTTACGAGGGCCAGAAGAAACGATCGAGGGAACGATTGGTGATCAGAAGACGCTAATTGTTATAGACTCAAGTGCTAGTATGTTGGCCGAAGACGTGAGACCAAACCGCTTTGAAAAAGCAATTATGTTGGCCAAGCACTTTGTGAGAGGCGCCTATGGGCATCAGGTTGGAATCGTGGTTTTTTCTGATATTCAAAAGATGCTCATTCCTTTTACCGATGATATTGACCTTTTAGACGCTCGCCTAGGTGGACTGGTTGAGCAAAAAGAATTAACGGGAGGAAGTAATCTTTATCAGACTATTCGTGAGTCCATTCGCTACTTTGTGGCCGATGGAGGGGAAGATCCGGTAGGTAATATTCTTCTTTTTTCTGACGCTGAAGCTCATGATGAAACGTTCGAACTTAAAGTTCCGGATGGGATTAATGTGGCGGTTGTTGGAGTTGGGACTGCGCGAGGGGCTAAGATCCCCATTCGCGATAAAAATAAGGCCTTTAAAGGCTATAAAAAATTTCAAGGAGACTTTGTCACTTCCTCACTGAATGAGGATCTGCTAAAAGACTTAGGCAAAAATATTGAGCATTACCGCTACTGGATCGTACAGGCGTATAACCTCCCCACTGAAGAGATACTATCTTTTTTTAACCGCTCTTACTTAGAGAAGCTCTCTAAGAGCACTCAACGGGTGAGACCAGTTATTGGCCACAGGCTTATTATCTTGGCCATCATCTGCTATGTCATCGCCGTATTGTTGACACGTGGAAAGACCTTCAGGGCCACAGCTGCAATGTTACTCATTCTTGGAATTAATAGACCTTCGGCACTGAGGGCCCAGTCTTCTAGCGAGCTCATGGAAAAGCTCCATGAAGGAAATATAAGCCAGGGAGAAAAGCTAGAGCTCGCTAAAAAGTTAATGGAAGCAGAAAGCTACCAAGAGTCGGCCACTCTTTACAATGAAAGCTTGGATTCTGGTGATGTTTCTCCACGTGCCTCGTTAAATTATGGAACTTCTCTACTTGCTGGCGGGGAAGTCGCTAGAGGGTTAGAAGTGCTCGCAAATACGAGTCAAAGTGATCTAAGTGAAGAAGAAAAAATGATTGTTCGCTCAAATGTTCTTAACGCAATTAAACAGCAACAAGAACAGCAAAAGCAGGAGCAAGAAAATAAGGATCAAAAAGATCAAAAGGATAACGGTCAAGGGCAGCAGGATCAGCCTAAAGACAGTCAGGATGGCGAAAAACAAAAAGATCAGAAAGAACAGCAAGATCAACAAAATAAAAACGAACAAAACAAACAAGATCAGCAGGGAAAGGATCAGCAAAATAAATCTAAAAGTAATCAGCAAAAGCTCAAAGAACGTCAAGAAAAGCAAAAGAGAGAGCGAGCGATGAAGAAGGTGCCTGCTCTAGTTAAGCAGGTGCTTGAAGATGATCGTAAACTTCAAGAGCAATATATTGATACCTCGACTGATACGCCCGAAGATACAACAAAGCCAAAGGACTGGTAATGAGAAAAGTCATTGCTTACTTAATATTATTCTTACTTCCAATATTTAGTGCCCTCTCACTGGACGTTGAGGTAGAAGTTCGCCCGGTGAGTCCTATTGTAGATGAGACCTTTGACGTCAATTTTATTATTGAAACTGATGGGCGTGAAGACCCCATGATTCGCTTTAACCCTGGACACGCTGAAGTTCTTGGAAAGAGTAATCGCGGGGTGAGTATAAACACCACTGTCGTTAATGGACAAATTTCAACAGTTCGCAGAGTTACTATTGCCTATCAGTTGATTTCAAAGAAAGTGGGTTATCTCTATCTTAGAGACATCAGTGTTGAGGCTGGTGGCGAGGTCAAGAATCTTAAAAACATCAGACTCAATGTCCTAAAGGAAGCAAAGGAGCCACAGTCGATGTTTCTTAGAGCAGAAACATCTAAAGATGAATACTATGTCGGAGAGGGAATAGATCTAAAATATTACATTTATTACCGCAATAATATTGTCTCTCAAGAGATTAAGGAATTTCCCAAGCTAAATGGTTTTATTAAAAGATTTCATAAAGAGGTTAATAATACTGAAAGAGTTGAAGTTGATGGCGTTCTCTATCGTAGAACTCTGGTCTATTCCGCCAGACTTTATCCCGAAAAAATTGGTGAGGCCAAGATTGATCCATTGAGAATGAATATTCAATATTCAGATTTCACTCATGCTTCACCATTTGGAACCTTTGGACTACAAATGCGTGGTTATAAAGCGCGTACATTAAGCTCAAAAACAATCTCGATAAAGGTGATCCCAATTCCTGCAGAGAATGCTCCTGCCAACTTTACTGGTCTCGTTGGTGATCATCGTTTTGAATTTACGCAAAATAAAACAAAGTTCTTAGTCAATGAAGCTCTAGAATATAGACTTATTGTAGAGGGGGAAGGCGCACTAGAGAAACTCGATGCACCTACCATCTACTCAAACCCTGACCTAGAGCCATTTGATACACGCAGTGAAGTTGTGGAGGTGGACCAATCGAAGGCCCGTAAGCAATTTGACTATACTTTGCTTCCACGTGCGCAAATGAATCTGCCCCCAAGTACACTTGAACTCTCTACCTTTGATCCCGTCTCAAATACGTTTGTGGCCCATAAAATTGAGCTTCCGGGAATTGAGGTCGGGGGAGCAGCAACGTCCTCCACTAGAAGCTCACCAGCAGTTGTCAGCGAGGCTAATAATGATCGAACTTCGCTAACTTCAGCACCAAGAGTAGAGCAGAAGCAAATAAAGCTGGGCTATGTCGCTCCGAGCTTTGAGCCTTCCGGGGCATTAAGCTGGGGGAATTGGCCCAGGATTCTCTTTTTCGTTCTCGCCCTTTGTCTTTTAATTGTTCTCATAAAAGTTGGTCTCGCCGTGCATACACTCTTGAACCCACGCGATGAGATTAAGGATCTCCTGCGTGAAATGGAAAAGAATGGGGCAACTTACCGCACCCTCAATAACCTTATTAGAAGGGTATACCCAGAAGTCAGTCCTGGAAGTCGTCTTGGTGAAGTGATTGATGAGATAGAGGTTTTGAGCGAGGAAGAGAAGAAATTCATCAATAGCTGTATTGTAAAGGCAGAGGGTAATGACTACGGTAATCGTGACAAAAAATCAAAGAAGAATGATAGTTCTTCTAATAAAAGGCTCGTGGGTCTGATGTCGAAAGTGATTAAAAGTGTCCAAGTATGAAGGTTGTAGCGAATTATAAAGGTTTCGAAGAGTTTGAAAAACCTGTCGCGTTGACGATTGGAAATTTTGATGGAGTTCATCTCGGTCACCAGTATTTAATTGCGTCAATACGAAGCAAAATTGGTTCGAGTGAAGACCTGGCCGTGATGACATTCGTTCCGCACCCACTGGAAATTTTGGGCCCGCTCGATAGTTTTTTGCTCAATAGCTATAGCGATCGCCGCGAGCTCTTTGAGGGAAAGGGAGTTGATTTTCTCCTTGAAGTTAAATTTAGCCGCGATTTTAGCACACTTAAGCCAGAAGAATTTCTCGATCGTTTTGTGTTGAGCTCACCAAAGGTAAAGAAACTTTTTCTTGGTTATGACTTTTCATTTGGCGCAAATAAAGCCGGAAATTTTGATTTTGCAAAGAAATATCTTGAGTGCAAGGGAATTGAAGTTCATATGCTCGAACCTAGCCATGAACTCAATCCACCAAGCTCTACACTCATTAGAAATCTCCTCATAAATGGTGAAATACAAAAAGCAAACGAACTACTTGGTCGCCCATTCTACTTAAGCGGTAGAGTTGTTAAGGGGGCCGGAAGAGGGCGCTTGATCGGATTTCCCACGGCCAATTTAGAGGTCGAGAAAAATAGACTTATCCCGAAAAATGGCGTTTACGCGAGCTATGTCACAAGAGCGGGGCAGCGAATTAAGTCGATTACTAATATTGGTTTTAATCCGACTTTTACTGAGCAAAAGATCAAGCAGGTTGAGACTTTTATTTTCAACTTTAATGATGACCTCTACGGAGAGACTTTGAAGGTTGAATTAATTCAAAAAATCAGAGATGAGAAAAAATTTTCTTCGGCAACTGAACTTGTGGCCCAAATTTCAGCTGATGTAAAAGGCCGTGAGCAGTTAGATGATTAAGCTCGCTCTCATCGGTAAGAATATCTCTCATTCTAAGTCTCCTCAAATCTACCGCGGTTTTCTAGGTGATAAACTCGACTATTTATTGCTCGACTATAATTCAAGAGACGAAATTCCTACGGCTAAAGAATTAATGACTAACTTTCAGGGGATAAGCATTACGGCCCCCTACAAGGATCACTTTCTGAGTCAGGTTAAGGTGGCACCGGAAGTCCAGTCACTCGGAGCGATTAACTGTCTCTATAAAGAGTCTGGTGATATTTACGGCACAAATACTGATCTCACCGCTATGAGAGAAATTATTCAGAGAGACCTCGCGGGGAAAGATTGGCGGGTGATCATTCTCGGAAGTGGGGCCATGTCGCGGGTCACGAGACTCGCTCTGGAAGAAAATCAAATCCCCTATGACCAATACTCAAGGTCAACTACTAGTGACCTCTCCAAACTCGATCTAAAAGTGAGCTTTAAAACAAAGTGCTTTATTATCAATTGCTGTGCTCGTGAGTTTGAATTTAACGGAAGTGCCCCCAGTGGTTCTCATTACTGGGATCTTAATTATTCTAGGCCAAATGAAAAAAAGTTGATTGAGACACTCGGTCTTACTTATCACGATGGAGAAGAGCTCCTTTTTCTTCAGGCCAAGCACGCCCTTCAAATGTGGAAACTCAAAAAGCCTTAACTTTTTTCCTCCCAAAATAAAAAAAATATCTTGTTCGTTAACGATTTGAAACGAGATTCCGATAAGTTGGCATAATCTAAGGAAGGTCAGATGTTTCGCAAAGAGTTTGCAGACATTATTGGAAAAACGGGGATGGTTCCGATTAAGGACCTTCGTCCACTATTGTTGGATAAAGACCCCAATAAAGTTTCTGAATTAGAGTTACTGAAGTTTGATTTCTTTGATGATGTAAAATTCGCAAAGCAACTCGCGGCCAATCATAAGCTTACATTTATTGATTTATCTCGAGCCAAAATTAAAGATCAGACGATCAAGCTTATTAAGAAAAGCGATGTCATTAAATACCGCGCTCTTCCAGTGCAAAAAACTGGAAAGGCGGTGAGTTTGGCCATTTACGATCCAAGTATTGTTGATAAAAGAGCAGAGCTACAATCACTTTTTCAGCACCCTGTTGAATTTATTCTGACCAATATTAAAGCCTGGGACAAAATCTACTCTCGGGTGACTGAAACCATTGAAGAACTTCTCGATACAGTAAGAGAGGTTAAGTCTGATGTTAATAATGAAGAGGTCGTTAAAGAAGAAGATATCGGCGATGATGTTATCAAGTACGTTAATAGAATTCTTGCCGATGCCTTTTTACGTAAGGCTTCAGATATTCACATTGAGCCTTATGAGACTAACTTTAGAATTCGCTTTCGTCTCGATGGATCACTCGTTGAAGTGGCCAAGCCTCCCAGAAGCTTAATGCTTCCCATTATCTCGCGTCTCAAAATTCTTGCGCAGTTAGATATTGCCGAGAAGAGAAAGCCTCAAGACGGGCGTATTAAGCTCTCTATTGGCGGCAAGCCCATTGACTACAGGGTTTCCTCACTTCCCACTCTCTTTGGTGAGAAGGTTGTTTTGCGACTTCTTGATCAATCAAACTTGCAACTTGATATGACCAAGCTTGGCTTTGAAGAAAAGCAGTTAGGAGTATTTCTAAACGGCATTCGCCAGCCCTATGGGATGGTTCTAGTGACGGGGCCAACGGGCTCTGGTAAGACGACAACACTCTACTCGGCAATCGCTGAGCTCAATAAAACAACGACAAATATCTCGACTGCTGAAGACCCAGTGGAATTTAACCTTGAGGGTATTAACCAAGTTAACGTTCGAAAGGAGATTGGGCTTACCTTTGCGGCAGCTCTTAAAGCCTTTCTAAGACAAGATCCCAACATCATTATGGTGGGGGAGATTCGAGACTTGGAAGTAGGCGAGATCGCCGTTGAAGCGGCCCTTACAGGTCACCTTGTTCTTTCTACTCTTCACACCAATGATGCTCCATCCACTGTGACACGTCTTCTCAATATGGGAATTGAGCCCTTTCTCGTAACTGGCTCACTCAACGTGGTCGTGGCGCAAAGACTTCTACGTCGCATTTGTACTGAATGCAAGGAAGTAGAGGACGTCCCGCCTGATATGCTTGTGGCCGCAGGCTTTGCACCAACTTCTGCCCAGAAGATAAAAATATTTAAGGGCAAGGGCTGCGAGTACTGCAACAATACAGGCTACAAAGGGCGTGTGGCCATTTATGAAGTTATGGATATGACTCCGGCAGTTAAGGAGTTAATCTTAAAAGAAGCATCAGCAGATGAATTAAAAAAGCAGGCCATTAAAGATGGGATGAAAACATTGAGAATGTCTGCCCTAACAAAAGTTGCTCAAGGACTGTCTACGCTTGATGAAGCTGTGACAAACTCGAGCTCGGATAAGTTTTAAGGAAGGTTGTTATGTCTGGAGATAATACAGTCACCCGTACCAAACAAGCTGGGGTTGGAGAGAATGTTAAGATTCAACAGCTCTTTAAACTCATGGTTGAAAGTGGAGCTTCAGACTTGCACTTAACAGTGGGAACTCCTCCAGGCCTGCGGGTAAATGGCGAGGTCGTTCGAGTTAAAATTCCCTCCTTAACAGCCGCTGATTCAAAGAGACTCATCTATCAGGTTCTAAGTGAAGAACAAAAAAATGAGTTTGAAAAAAACCTCGAACTAGACTTTTCTTTCGGGATCAAGGGGTTGGCGAGATTTCGTGCCAACGTCTTCTATTCAAAAGGTGGAGTCGCCGCTGTCTTTCGTCTCATTCCAAGTATCATTCCCGACTTTAAGGCGCTTAACCTTCCAAACGTCTTACTTGAAATGACGGATGTGAGTAACGGCTTGATCTTGGTCACGGGGCCTACGGGCTCAGGTAAGTCAACAACGCTAGCTGCTCTTATTGACCGCTTAAATGAAAATGAGAGTGGTCACATTGTAACACTGGAAGACCCAGTCGAATTTGTTCACCCACATAAGCAATGTATCGTGAATCAGCGAGAAATTGGCAGTGACTCACTCTCATTTAAACACGCTCTAAAATCTCTACTACGTCAGGACCCCGATATTGTTCTGGTGGGAGAGCTTCGCGATCCAGAAACAATTGAAGCCGCTCTCACGATTGCAGAGACGGGGCACTTGGTCTTTGGAACTCTTCACACCAACTCAACAGTTCAGACAATTAATAGGGTTATCAACGTTTTCCCATCTCACCAGCAAGGACAAATTCGAACTCTGCTTTCATTCGTTCTTCAGGGAGTAGTTTCGCAACAACTCATTCCTAAGTCCTTCGAGCCTGGACGTTGTATGTCGATGGAAATCTTGGTGCCCACACCCGGTATTAGAAACCTGATTCGTGAAGACAAAATTCACCAGATTTATTCACAGATGCAAATCGGCCAGGACAAAACTGGTATGACTACTATGAACCAGTCTCTACGCAAGCACTTTGATGCTGGCCTTATTGATGCTGAAACGGCAATGAGCTATTCGACTGCGCCAGAAGAATTGGCCCCGCAGCTTGGAATTAAACAGAAGTAGGGACTAAGATATGGCCAATTGGAAATACGAAGCACTAGATAAAAATGGCAAGCGAGTCTCAGGCTCGGTAGATGGAACTAGTGATAAAGAAGTAAGACGAATTCTTAGAGCGCAGGGCCTAAGACCAAAGAAAATCATTCCTCCATCAATTCTAGAGTTTGATATTGGTGACTGGATGGTTGAAAAGGGTTTGGCACAGCCCTTTGGATATAAAGAGCTTGCAAGCTTTACTAAGCAGCTTGCAATCATGATTAATGCCGGTGTTCCGATCATTGCGGCGCTTGAGATTCTCTATAAAGCAGAGAAGAACCCGTCACTTAAGAAGGCCATTAAAAATATTGCTAAAGATGTAGGTGAGGGGCAGACCATTGCTGAGGCGATGGAGAAAAATAAAGGCTTTGATAAGCTCTATTGCAACCTCGTTAAGGCCGGTGAGGCCGGCGGTATTCTCGATACAATTCTAAATAAGCTCAATGAGCATATGGAAAAGCAGCTCAAGATCAAGAGCCAAATTAAATCGGCCATGACCTATCCGATGATTGTGGTCCTTGTTGGTATTGGTGTGATCTGGGGGATGCTCGTCTTTGTTGTTCCACAATTTGTCGGGATGCTTAAAGAGACAGGGCAAGAGCCACCGGCGATCACTCAGTTCGTAATGGATGCCTCGGAGTTCATTGGGAACTATACGATCTATATTATCCCCGCCGTCTTTGTTGCAGCTGTGCTCTTGGCCAGCTGGATTAAGACACCTGCTGGTAAATTAGTCTTTGACAACATTATGATGAGGATGCCGATCTTTGGGACCATCATCATTAAAGGAAACCTGGCCTCCTTTTCTCGAACTCTAGCAACGATGCTTAGTTCGGGTGTATCACTCATTGATAGTTTGGAAATTGTAATCGACACCATCGACAATATTGTAATTGCCAACGACTTGAAGGAAGTAAGGCTTAGGGTGACGGAGGGAAAAACCGTTACTGAACCGCTTGAGAAGATCACCTACTTTCCGGCAATGGTCTCTCAAATGCTCAAGGTCGGTGAGCAAACTGGTGGGATCGATCAAATGCTCGAGAAAGTTTCCGATGTGTTTGAAGACGAGGTGAATGAGGCCGTGGCCGGCATGACCAAGATGATTGAGCCAATTATTATTGTCGTTTTGGGCTCCATCGTCGCTGTCATCCTGGTCGCAATGTACCTACCTATCTTTATGGCAGCCGGTGGTGGAGACTAGTAAGGTATTGAAAATAAGAGGTTTTTTTGGATTTACATTTCCTAAACAAAAAGCGTGATTTTTAGCCTAGTGCATTTCTAGGCACGTGTTAATATGAAATTAACGGTATTTATCTCAAAGGCTCTCAATTCTTTATATTGAAACCCCAGGATAAGTGCCGAAGGTTTGAATGGTTCTGTGAAATCTTAATTTTCACAGAGGTAATCAAAAAAAGCTTGGAAGGCCAATCTTAATTTGTCCTTAACTAAGCAAAGGAGCTTGTTATGAACGCGACGAAACTGATTCGTCAAAAGAACACGGAGGGGTTTACCCTGGTGGAGCTGATGGTGGTTGTTGCCATTATCGGTATTCTCTCAGCGGTTGCGATCCCAAACTTTAAACAGTATCAGGCCAAGGCAAAGACGTCGGAAGCCAAGCTTCAGCTTGCTGCCGTATACTCTGCTGAGACTGCCCTGCAGTCAGACTGGGACTCTTTTGGAACATGTCTTGCTGATATGGGTTACCTCTCACCGGCCCGTGGTTACTACATCATTGGCTTTACAGCAGCTTCGACAGCTAATGCCAACATCGTATCCAACGGTGGGCTTTGTGCGAGTGCTCACACGCTCTCACCAACAACTACTCACGTAAAAGTGAACAACACGACCTCAAAGACTTCTGATATCCCTGCTACATCTAAGGTTCCAGCAGAGGGTAACACTTTCGAAGTGGCCGCAGTTGGGGTAATTTCAGACTCTGGTACAGTTGATACTTGGACTATGAACCAGGATAAGAACTTGAGCCAGACTGTTCGTGGTTATTAATTAGCGAGAGCGATTCAAAAAACTAAAGGGGAGATTTTTAATCTCCCCTTTTTTTTGGCCCTTCATAAAGCTTATATTCTTTAATTTCCTTGTTTGCCTGGTAGCGACCTTCACGATCCCTTTGATAGGGCACTCCCTCCAGGTCTTGAGTTCGGCACTCATCACTCGTACCTTGATTTAAGCAAGCAAGATCAATCTCTGTGCGAAGTGAGTAGTAGTACTCGTAGAGACGATTCCTTAGGATTGTGCCCTCCTGGGCTTCAAGATACATGGCCTTCACAATTTCGAGTGCTCCTTCAGGATCGTTTTGATGGCTCTTGAGCCGCGCCAGTACACCTTTGAGGTAGGGAGGGAAATCGGGAAGCTTGCTGGCCTTTTCATAGAGATCGAGGGCCTTGGCGTAGTCGTGAAGTTCAAATCGATAGTGAAAGGCAGCGTTTTTTAAAAGTTCCATGTCATGGGAGTAATGAGCGAGTCCACGATCGTAGATATCCTTTGCTCCTAATATGTCATCTTTAATGACGGAGAGATAAAGACCACCATAGAGATAATTTTCATAAAAATACGGGTCTAAGTCGGCAATCGATTTGAAGCGCAGATACATCCATGAACCAAAGTCTTGTCCCCGGTAGTGCTCATTATCAGCATCGATGAGTGTATCAATCCAGAGGAGTGAAGATAGGAGACGCTCTTGACCGAGACCTATAACGCGTAAAAACGATGATGAAAAACTTACCTTGAGTTGCTGCTTGTCAGGAATAATACGCGGATAGTTGATAAGAGTTTTTATTTTAAAACTGATCAAAAATGAAAATATGATTATACTGAGATAGGTAATTTTTTTTGTAGTTGTCACGGTCTTCATTATATATTGGAACTATTAAAAACTTCCAGTGCTCGCCTTAGGAAAGACCGCGAGGAAAGAGAGAGGATGTTCTTGTGACAAAGGAAGTGATTCTTAAAGTTTCACATTTAAAAAAATCATTTTACTCGGACTTTTGGAAGCCCAAAGTAAATGTATTAAAAGATGTGAGTTTTGAAGTTTACCGTGGCGAGGCGGTGGGCTTTCTTGGCGCTAATGGGGCCGGTAAGACGACAACCTTAAAAATTATTCTTGGCCTCATTAGAGAAGATGAAGGCGAAATTTTTTTTAGTGAGTCCTTAGGGCAAAATCGCGAAGAGATGATTGCCAATATTGGATATCTCCCAGAGCGCCCTTACTTCTACCCTCACTTAACCGGACGCCAATACTGCCACTTTGTCTCAAAATTAGAAAACCTCAGCGCCGAGGAGTTTAAAAAGAGTCTTGATCATCTAGCGAGTGAATTTTCAATGAGTCACTCCCTAGATAGAAAGCTCTCTGGTTACTCCAAGGGAATGCTTCAGAGAATTGGTCTTATCGCGGCCCTTCTGCAATCGCCTAAATTAGTATTTCTTGATGAGCCCATGAGTGGTCTCGATCCATTGGGGCGAAGAGAAATTAAAGAAGCAATTGAAAAATTAAAGAAGAAAGGAGTCACCGTTTTCTTTTCTACCCATATTGTCTCGGACGTCGAGGAGCTCTGTGACAGCGTTGTCGTTTTAAAAGAGGGGCAGTGTCTTTTTAATGGCCCAATTCACGAAATGATTGAAGCCAATTCAGAGACGAGTGTGACTCTAAGTTATATCAAGGACGGAAAGCTCACTCGAGTTGATGTCGCTCCGAGTGAAGTAAATCAGCAGCTGGCCGAGCTTATTAAGTGTGGGGCCCAAATCAAATCTGTGAGTCACTCCCATCCTAGGCTTGAAGAGGTGATTTATCAGATTCAGGATAGAAGCCGATGATGAGAAATTTAGAGAAGCTCTTTTGGATCGCTCGCTACACATTTTTAGAAGTTTCTAAGAGCAAGCTCATTTATGCCATTTTTGGTATCGGTGTGCTGATCTGGATTATTGCTTATGTCGCCTCCGAATTTACTTATGGTGTACCTCAGAAAGTATCGCTCGACTTTGGGCTTGGTCTAATGAGTCTATCGAGTCTAGGTGTATCGATCTTCTTAGGTGCGACACTTATTTATAAAGAAATTGAAAATAGAACGGTTTATATCGTTTTGACCAAACCTACCTCGCGCTCGACCTTTATCGTTGGCAAGATTCTAGGCTTATTGGCCGTGATCATCTTAAACGTCATTATTTTAAGCTTCTTTACTCTTTCTTGTTATTTTTTGCAGGGAGGGTTGTGGAGCTCGATGATCCTATGGGCGATCCTCTTTACGATTATAGAGAGTATCATCGTGCTGGTGGTGGTGATTTTCTTCTCACTGCTGACAAATCCGATTCTCACTTCTCTCTATGGCCTGGGCTTTGCTGTGGTCTCACACGCACTTAGTAATATTTCGGATCTCTACTTTGTAAAAGATAATCCAGCACTTTTAAAGCTATTAAAAATTTTAAAATTTATCATGCCCGATCTCAGTTCTTTGAACCTAAGACCGTACGTCCTTTACGAAAAGGTTGTTTCTATTAATAATTTAGGAATGGCCGCTGCATCAGCTTCATTTTATGTTGTCGCGTTTGGCTTTCTTTGTTGTTATCTCTTCTCTAAAAAGCAGTTTGAATAGTGGAATCATTAATCATTAAAATTTTCGCCTTCTTGTTAGGCGCTTGTCTTGGAAGTTTTCTCAATGTGATTATCCATCGTCTCCCTAGTGGTGAAGATGTTGTTTTTACGCGCTCTCATTGTCCCCACTGCAAGCATCTCATTCCTTGGTATATGAATATTCCCTTGATTAGCTTTATTGTCTTGCGCGCTCGGTGCGCTTGGTGTCACACCGCTATTTCTCCACGCTACTTTATCGTTGAGCTATTGGCGGGTCTGCTCGGTTGGTGGTTGGCCCCCAATATCCTCACACCAATGGCGGGGGCGATGTTTTTTCTTAACTTGAGTATTTTGCTTGTGTTTATGGCCATCATCGCCATAGATCTTAAGCACCACTTGATACCAAACGTACTGAATATCTACTTGGCCCTGGTGTTTTTAATGATCGCCGTCTTGCAATTTAGCTGGAAGCACTGGCTGATAGGGGGTCTCGTCGGTTTTGGTGTGCCCTTTATCGTAACCCTGCTCTTTTATAAAATTAAGGGGCAGATCGGACTGGGTGGCGGTGACATCAAGCTCTATGGGGCGCTTGGAATAATTCTTGGTCCAATGGGAGTGATGGAGAACATTTTTTTTAGCTGCTTTCTCGGTGCTCTCGTTGGGGCCATTCTTCTCATGCTCAAGCTGATGAATAGACGGACGCCCATTCCCTTTGGGCCATTTATCGTCCTGGTGGCGGCCGTTCAGATCTACTTGCCTAAATACTTCAAGCTTATCCAGGGGCTTCTCTTGCCCTCGCTGTGAGTTATCTTCTTGAAATAAAAAGACAGATGACGGTATAATAAAAGTAAAACCGAGTACAACAGACGGTTTGCCGTTAGAAATCAAGAGACATGGATGGCCTCAGTAGACCTAAAATCATTGATTGATAATTTTGTGGAGCAGGCCAAAGACTCGCTCGGCATGAATCCGTCGAATCTCGTGGGAATCGATATCGGCCTATCTGCCGTAAAGGTTGCTGAGATAAGTGGTACCGGAAAGTCGATGACTCTCTCTGCATTTGCTATCGAGCCACTTCCTGAAGGGGCATTGATTGAAGATGAAGTGCAAAAGCCCGAAGAGATTCAAAAGGCATTAGAATCTGCCCTCAAAAAAGCCAAGATCATTAATAAGAACGCATGCCTAAGTCTCTCCGGCCCAAATACAGTTGCCAAGAAACTTCAGCTGCCAGGTGGAACCAAAGAAGAGATTGAAGACCAAGTGACGTGGGAGGCCGAGCAGTACCTTCCCTTTAATATTGAAGAAAGTACTGTTGCCTTTCATATTGTGGGGAAAAACGAAGGTGGCGGTATGGATATTATCGTCGCTGCTGCTAGAAATGACGTGATCAATAACTTTAAGGGGTTGATTGAACCTCCGATGAAGACCAAGGTCATCGACCTTGGGATACTGGCCATTACAAACGTTTTTGAAATGGTGATGGGCAAAGAGTTGGAAGATACACTCGACTCGTGGTTAATCATCGATATCGGTGCACAGTTTACGCAATTTATTATTTATAAAAATAAGATGGTCATGTTTACCAAAGAAATGAATATTGGTGGCGTGATGATTACTGAAGAAATTCAACGTCAAATGGGTGTGAACTACTACGAGGCTGAAGACCTCAAGATCAATGGCGATGAAAGTGGAAACCTACCCGAGGAAATACTAGAGATTATTGATGACGTAGTTGAGAGTTTCTTTGCCGAGATTAAGAAAACTATCGACTTCTATGTCTCGTCGACTTCGGATGAATCCCTCATCGGTTGTTATATAACTGGCGGAGGCGCATCAATTCCTGGACTCATTGAGGGGTTGTCTGACCTTCTTGGCCTAGAAGTCACTCTTTTGAATCCTTTTGACGTGATCAAGTGTGATACTAAAAAAGTAAAGGAAGACGTGGATACGATAGTCTATCGTGGTCTTGCGGCCATTGGCTGTGCCATGAGGACTACTAAGGCCAAGAAGAAATGATTGAAGTTAATCTGATTAAGCAGAAAGAGCCATTTAAGGTTCCCATTATTCTGGGAATGGATCTTAATGCGATTAATTGGAAGGCAGTGGGTGTTGTTTTTCTTCTTTCCTTTGCTCCTGATTGGTTTTTAAAGCCGACCTTTGAAAGTCAAAAAAGCGATGTGCAGGCTCAAATTGATGCTAAGACAGCTGAGCTTAATAAACTAAGAAAAGAAAACTCTCAGTACAAGGATATCGACAAGCAACTTGAAGCTTTTAATCGAAGAGTTGAGGAACTTAAGAATAAGAGTAATCAAGTTGAGAAGATTGTTAAGTCTAAAACAAACCCTAAAAAGCTTTTGGAATTTCTCTCTAAAGAAACTCCAAGAGATATGTGGTTCAACATTATTAAAATTAATCCAGATAATACAATTCGAATCGAAGGAGGATCTATATCCTACAAGAGTATCGGTGCCTTTTTGTCGGCATCAAACTCAAGCTTGTATTTTAAAGACTCTCTCAATCTCACGTCTTCCAATACTATAGAAGAGAAGACGCCAGAAGGAGGCGTTGTCATGGTTGAATCCTTTGTCATTGATGGCAAGGTGGTCAGCTTTGATCCGTTTAAGATGTAAGCATGGATAAAATTTTAAGCAAACTCCACATTTTTTTCTTTCTCTACGTAGTCTGGCAGGGGTATGAGATTTATTTGGAACAATCCAATGAGTTGAATCTCCTAAAAGAGAGACTGCCAGGAATTCAGAACAATATAAGTCGCGAGCAAACTAAGAAGTCTAGAACCAAAGAATTTTTAAAGGACGTCGACGAAGCAAAGACTCGCATTGAAACGGTTGCTGCTGAAGTTGAAAAATTACAAAGACAGTTACCTGCAGACGTCTCTGACCCAGAGAACCTTGGACTAATTAAAGGGATCGCCGAGCAGATGAACATTAAGAATGTGATTCTGGCCCCGGGGGAAGAGGAAGATAAGGGATTCTATTTGATTAAACACTATAACTTCAAGGGAACAGGGACATTTCTACAATTTCTCATTTTCTTTGAAAAAATTGCTGAGAACGAGCGCCTTCTCAATATTACAGAGTTTGAGCTTCTAAAAGTTAAGGAAGAGAGAAGGGGTCGCTTTCAACTTATCGATGCGACAGTAAGAATTGGCGCCTATAAATATAACCCTCGCTACAAAGAAGAGCGGGGCATTGAAAAAATTGAGGGAGCATTTGGCAGTAATGCCGCTCCCGCGCCAAAGGGTCGTCGCAAGAAGAAGGCAGGAGTAGCGCAGTGATAAAAGCATCTTTTAGCCTATTGGCACTTGCCCTTTTGATTGGTCTTGCTGGCAGCCTCAATGCTCAAGAGGCGCCCCAGCCCGAAAATGGTGGAAGCTCTCCTCCAAGCTTTCTCACTCGGGAGCGCTTACAAATTCGCGATCCATTTAAAAGAGAGCTGCCAAAGAAGCAGAGAATTCTTAAAAAAGATCGTTTTGGAAGTACGAGCTACACAAATGTCTTTAGCCTTGAGGGAGTTCCTCTCGATCGCATTAGAATTGTAGGTGTTATTCTCGGAAAAGAGCGCAGTGCCCTTGCCAGAATATCCAAAGATTCTGGCCAAGACTCAGGTGGGCTAAGTGAAGAAGAAGAATCGAGTCCTGTGATTACGGTCAAAGAGGGCATGGAGCTAGGGCTCAATGGCGGCCAAGTCAGGGCCATTCTACCGGGCGGCATTGTGGTCGTTGAGAAGATTCGCAACGTCTATGATCAAGATGAATATCTCGAAACAATCATCCCAATATCCGAGTAGATAGCTTTTATTTTTTTATTTTCTCTAAAGGTGATATACTTTTAAAGTTACTAATAGACCTTATGGATGAGGACTATGAAAAAAGGAATTTTTCTACTCAGTTTCCTGTACTCTTCGCTTGTCTTTGCGAGCTCCGAGCTCGTATCGATAAACTTTCAACAGAAGGGTGAAATCAGCGAATTAGAGCTTGTCTTTGACAACAACGATGTGGTCTCAGAGAAGTATCAGGTGCCTGAAGATAAGCAAGTGATCATTGATATCTCTGATGTCAGCGCGACAGAGCGTGTGATGAGGGCCTTTGATACTTCTGAGTTTTCTGGCGCTGTGGTCTTTGTCTCCGCATACAAGAAGCCCGGTTCTCAAAACGATTTGCGAGTGGCGGTACAGCTCAGAGACAACGTTCGAAGCTACCTTAAAAGACTTCCCAACCGCTTGGTGTTAGAAGTGGAGAATCGCTTCGGGGTTTTCACTGAGAACTCTTTTAAGACAGAGCAATCTTTCAAAGAGAAAGTGGCCCAAGTTCAAAAGAGTGATGAGGACACTTCGAAGATTCTCATTCCAAAGTCTGATAGCATCTCCGATATTCTCGATAACCTGACGCTCTCAGGTCGCAAAAAGTATATTGGCAAGAAAATCACCATCGATGTGAAGAACGTTAAGGTGAGTGATATCTTGCGTTTCATCTCTCAAGTTTCAGGTTTTAACCTCATTCTAGATAATGAGATTGATCTTCTTAAGCCGATGATTCTTAGAATGACCAACGTTCCTTGGGACCAAGCACTCGATACAATTTTGGGTATTAATCGACTGGTCGCAAAGAAAAATGGTGAAATTCTAATGGTTTCAACGCTTGAAAAGGCGACCGAGGATTTGAAAATTGAATCAGAGGCCAAGAAGCTCGCCAAAGAAGAAGAGCCGCTCGTGACGAAAGTCTTTCCCATTAGTTATGCTAAAACGACAGATCTTTCTAAAATCTTGACCGAGTACTCTACGCTTAATCGCGGAAAGATTTCCATTGATGAGCGGACGAACTCCCTGATTGTGAAGGATACCGTCGATACGATTGAAAAAATGAGAAAGATCGTAGAGGTCCTCGACACGCAAACGCCACAGGTTCTCATCGAAGCCAAGATTATTGAAGTCACAGAATCCTATAGTAAAGAGATTGGCCTCGATCAAGGTTTTAATTTTGGCTACGATCCCGTGGGCCAAATTGGGGCCTTGGCGCCTTCAATCGTGGGTGACAATGTCGAGCCGGGCACAGACGCCGGCCCCGGCTTTAGTTTTAGCTCGGCCCCGACAAGCGGTGAAGGCGGACGCTCGCTCTTTGGACTTAATATCACTCGCTTTGGAAGGCTCACTAACCTAAACTTCTCACTCCAGTTAATGGAGACGGAGTCTAAGGGGAAGATTGTGGCCAGTCCCAAGGTTATTACCCAGAACAAAACCAAAGCAAAGCTACAGACTAAGGATACAACCTCATTTAGTAAGTCAGTGGTCAGAGAGGGAACAACTGAGGTGACCTTTGAGAATATCGATGCTGTGCTCTCACTTGAGGTGACTCCTCAGGTCACTAACGAGGGCTCGATTTCTTTAGAAATCCTTCTCAATAAAGAGCAATTTGGTGATGTTCCCGCCCCTGGCGCCCCACCAAATAAGGCGATGAGAGGAATTGAAACCAATGTTCTCGTTGATAACGGTTCAACAATCGCTCTCGGTGGTATCTATAACTATGAAAAGCTTGAAAACCACTCTGGTGTGCCTTTTCTTAAAGACATTCCCTTGGTAGGTTGGCTGTTTAGAACGCCTTACAATCCTGCGACGAGAAAGAATGAGATGATTATTTTCATTACTCCTCGAATCATCAACCAGGAAGAGGCGGGAATCTCTGAGAAGATTTAGACCATGGTAGAGGGACCACTCATTGAAAAATATCTCAAGGCTTTAGAGGAGAACCCGCGCTCGCGTGTGTTTGCTCCTCTTGCCGAGAGCTATCGCCGATTGGGAATGGTCGATCGCGCCATCGAAATTCTAAAAGATGGGATGCGCTATCACCCCAACTATGTTGTCGGGTATCTGGGTCTTGCCGCTTGCTACTCAGATCTTGGCCAATATCAACTTTGTTACGCCACTCTTAAACCTTTTGTTCCGAACTCTAGGGATAACCTTCGATTGCAGCGACTCTTTGCTGAGGCCTGTGAAAAAGTCGGCCACGACTACGAAGCCTTGGAAACTTATAAATTTCTCCTCTTTTTAAATCCAAAAGACAGTGAAGCCGCTAAAAAGGTGGCAGAGCTAGAGTCTAAAAGTGAGTCACTTGCTGATGTCTCACCCTCATCAAAGGGCGAGCTTTTTCCAGTAGAAGACTTGAGTGCAAACGAAGAGCTTGAGGATGTGTCCTGGGTAGAAGTAAATTTTCATAAAAGTGCTCCTGAAGAAAAATCTCAAGTTGATGAGCAAGACAGTTGGAAGATGGTATCGGGACCTGGTCCTGAGTCTGAGGGCGACGCCCGAGAGCCGCCAAGTGAGACTCAGGCTTCATCGCAAGCCGACTCAGAATCCGAAAGAGAGTACATTCTTGACTCGAGTAACTTCACCTCAGAAGAAACTCAGGTTGCCGGCTCTGCTGAGGACTCAAAACTCGCTCAGGAAGACCAGAAAGCGCCTCAGAGTGATTCCGTTCCGCTTATCACTCACACGCTGGTGGATCTCTATTGCAATCAAGGTCATTTTGAGCGCGCTGAGGAGATTCTGCTTAAAATGCTCGCCCTCAACCCAAGCGACACAGCAACCCTGGAAAAGCTTCAAACAGTTCGCCTTCTTTTGCGTGAGGCCGGCTTAGGTGAGGCCACTCAGGAAGCTGAAAGTTCCGAATCCACAGAAGAAGAACTGCCAAGTGCCGAGCAGGTCGAAACCGCCAAAGAAGAGGCCGACGAGCAAGATGGTCGCGAGCGGTTGATGGAAGTATTTGATACGAGAGTTGCAAAAAAGAGTGACTCAGAGGGCAAAGTTCGCGGTCTCAATAATTTTCTCAAGAGAATCAAGGCACGCGCCAGTGAGCGTCAAGATTCTTCGACACGCTCCTAACATCCTTCTTCTTTACATCACCCTGGCCAATTGATAATTTGACGCGTCGACAATTTAGGAGTCTTCATGAAGACCGTTTGGATATTAAACGGCCCCAACCTCAATCGCTTGGGAGTGCGCGAGCCTGAAATTTATGGCAAGCACACATTGGCGCAAATTGAAAAGCTCACCATGGAGAAGTCTTCTTCGCTGGGCCTCAATGTGAGTTGGTTTCAATCTGCAAGTGAAGGCGAGCTCGTGACCAAGGTTCATGAAGCTCACGATCAAAAAGTCGATGCTATCATTATCAATCCTGGTGCTTATTCACACACCTCTGTAGCGCTTCTCGACGCGCTCAAGTCCTACTCAGGTGAAGTGGTTGAAGTGCACCTATCGAATACTCATCACAGAGAGAGCTTCAGACAGGTAAAGTTGACGGCAAAAGCCTCCACTATAATAATGGAGGGTCTTGGAATTCATGCTTATCACACAGCTCTTTATGTGCTTTTCCACCGTGGAGTGAACTAAATGGAAATTCAAACAACCGATCTTAAGAAAGGCGCTAAGCTTGAAATTGAAGGTAAAGTCTACGTCATTCTTAAAGCTGACTTTACTAACCCTGGAAAGGGCTCAGCTTTTACAAAATGTAGAATTAAGAACCTTGAAACTGGTCAGGTGATCGAGAGAACTTTCAAGTCAGGCGTAAGTACAGGTGCCACTGTTCCCGATCTGCTTGAGAGAGAAGTTGAATATATGTATGAAGATCCAGAAGGTTATAACTTCATGGATCAATCAAATTATGAGTCAATCCACGTAAACCGTGAGGCTATTGGTGATCTTGCTGGTTATTTCCAAGAGGGAATCCGCCTACAGCTACTCTACTTTAATGGAAAGCCAATCAACGTTGACCTTCCCACATTCGTAGAGCTTGCTGTAAAAGAAACTGATCCAGGACTCAAGGGTGATACGGCCCAGGGTGGTCTTAAAAAAGCCATTATGGAAACAGGCCTTCAAGTAAACGTACCTCTCTTTATTAAAGAAGGTGAGATTCTCAAAATTGACACCCGAACCGGTGACTATGTTGAGCGTGTGAATAGATAAGACTAAATAACGAGGTCAGAAATGGATTTTAAAAATCTAAAAGAATTTATCTCTATTGCTAAAGAAGCCGGTGTTGCTGAACTTAAATATGAAGACGGTGACAAGAAATTTGAAATCGGATTTCCTGTTGCTCACGCAGCTCCAATGGCCATGACTTATGCTTCGGCGCCAGCTCAAATGAGCGTGGGCACACCGAGTGCTCCAGCAGCAAAGAAAAGTGATCTTAAAGAGATTACTTCTCCATTTGTTGGAACATTCTATGCTTCTCCCTCACCAGATGCTGAGCCATATGCCAAGATTGGGGACAAGGTTTCTAAGGGCCAAGTTCTCTGTATTGTTGAAGCGATGAAAATCATGAACGAAATCGAGTCAGAATTCGCAGGTGAGATTGTAGAAATTTGCGTCGACAACGAAACTTACGTTGAATTCGGACAGGTACTCTATAGAGTACGCCCGTAAGGAGAGTTCCGATGGCAAAGCCATTTAATAAGATCCTTATCGCCAACCGTGGTGAGATTGCCGTTCGCATTCTTAGAACTTGTAGAGAGCTAGGAATTCAAACTGTGAGTGTTCACAGTACTGCCGATGAGGAGTCTCTTCACGTTAAGCTTGCTGATGAATCAGTCTGTATTGGACCTGCAAAGAGTCCTTTGAGTTATCTCAATATACCTTCGATTCTCTCTGCTGCTGAAATTACAGGAGCGGAAGCGATTCACCCAGGCTTTGGTTTTCTTAGTGAGAATCGCGAGTTTGCGAATCTTTGTAAAAAATGGGACATCGAGTTTATCGGCCCAAACGTTGATGCCATTGAGAAAATGGGAAGTAAAATTCTCTCTAAGGAAATTGCTGAAAAAGCAGGCGTTCCTGTTCTCAAATCAATCAAGGTTAACGAGCTAACTAAAGATCAAATTTCTGCTCAGGTTGAGGAGATGGGTCTGCCCGTTCTCATTAAAGCTTCTGCTGGTGGTGGTGGCCGCGGCATGCAGATGATCTCCAACATGAAGGATCTCTTTCCAAGTATTGAGAGATTGAAGACTGAAGCGAAGGCCGGTTTTGGCGACGATACTCTTTTTATTGAAAAGTACATCACAAACCCAAGACACGTTGAAGTTCAGATTCTTGCAGATAGACATGGTAACGTTGTTCACCTAGGTGAGCGCGATTGCACAATTCAACGTCGTTTTCAAAAGATTATTGAAGAGTCACCCTGTCCCGTCCTCACCGAGGCCAAGCGTCAGGAGGTTTGCCAGGCGGCAGTGGATCTGGCCCGCCACGTGAGCTACGATTCAGTTGGCACTGTTGAGTTCTTATACGACCAAGATGCTCAGAAGTTTTACTTCATGGAAATGAATACTCGTATCCAAGTTGAGCATCCGGTCACAGAAGTGAGAACAGGTTTGGACTTAATTGCTGAGCAAATTGCTGTGGCTTCAGGTGCCAAACTCACTATGACCCAAAAGGATATTAGCTTTGTCGGACATTCTATGGAGTGTCGCCTCAACGCTGAAGATCCGCGCACTAATATGCCAAGTCCTGGAAAAATCACGCATTACTATCGCCCTGCTGGGATTGGTATTCGCGTCGATGACTTCATCTACAGCGGCTATACTGTACCTCCTTACTATGACTCTATGGTGGCCAAGATCATTGCTCACGCGCCAGATCGCACTAAGTGTATTGAGCGCATGAAGCGCGCTCTCTCAGAGACCATTATTGAGGGTATTAAGACCAATCGAGATCTTCATATGCGAGTTCTCGCCGACGAAGACTTCGTGGGCAATAATTACGCGACCAATTTTCTGGCCCTTAAAATGAAGTAAAATTTAAGGAAAATCAGAAGGTTAGCCTCTCTAGGATTGGGGGGTGGGGCGCGATGCTCGATGAAGTAAAAAAACTGATCAAAGAACAAAAGTTCGGGCAAGCAGTTCATCAGATAGATGAGCTGCTTTTGCGCGCTCACAGTTCAGATGAAAGATTAGATTTGCTCTGTCTGCGTTTGAAAGTGACGAAGGACAAGCAGACGCGTGAGAAAATTCTATCACTCGCGGCTGAACTTGAGCGCCATCAAATATTTCTTTCAACTGTGCAGCCTGAAGATCTGCAATCTTGTACTAAGCATTTCAAGTACGCACTTTGTTTATATAAAGTAGGAAGTCTTCATAAGAGCTTTGAAGAGTTTAGCAAGCTAAGCGAGAAGTGCTATCGATTAGGATATGTTCAAATCTTAAAAACGATCATTGATTTAGAAGATTCAGCGCACATTCTTGATGAAGTTAAGCTCACCAGTCGCTATTACTATAGCCTTAGAGCAGGGCTTGAAGTTGATATTGAGGTCATAACAAAATGTCTCGATGAACGCTTTTATGAAACTTTTAATAGGCACAGAAATTATTTTAAGCACCAAGAAAAAATTTTTGCAGTTGAACTAAGAGGAGAGCTCAAAGAAGGCAGTAGAGAGCTATTTATTAAGCATGCTCTCGAGTACTTAGCACTCAATGGCTTAACAAAAGAAATAATTTCATTACTTAGTGAATACGCAATTAGATTTAAATGCATCAATCTGGGCCATGAACTCTCTAAGTGGAACTCAGAGCTAGAACCTCTCTTTCCTGAAACGGCACCAGAGGCCGATGTAGATTTTGGGGAAATTGACAGTGCTCAGGACTTGTTTGATGGCAAGGGAGAAGATGAAGCGTTGGTGCGCGGAAAAGTGAGTGCCCTCATAAATCTCGGGCAGCCTGAGCAGGCTAGAGTGATGTTAAAAAGCTTTCTGGAGTCAAATCCCAGCAATAAATTAAGAAATGAATTCAAAGAGCTTCTAGAAAATACAGCAGGAACTGTTGCACGATCAAAGGGAATCAGTATAGATCGAGTAATGGAAAAGCTTGTTAGAAAAATAAATCGTTCAAGTGCAATCCAGGAACCCGTGAGTAAAGTTGATCTCGATCAGCGTTCAATTAGGTCATATTTATCACTGCAAGACGATACATATTTACTAGACAACTTTAGAGATCTCATTTCTTGTTTTATTATGCTTGAGTTCTATGAAATCGCTCTTTGGTTAATCGAAAGAGTCATTGAGAAATCATCAGAACTAGAGCGAGAGGCGAGGTTCCTTCGCTGTGACATTTACTTACTCAATACCCAATATCACTACTGCCTAGACGAGACGCTTGCAGTCTGGAACAAGTTTGACTTAGATTTCGATGAGGAAATTGAAATCTTATATAAGCGAGCTGAGTGTTACCGTTTGATGGGTAAGCGCGCAAAGGCGATAGATCTCTACCGTGAAGTGGTTTATAGAGACGCTAACTATCGCCTGGCCAAAATAAGGTTACAAGAGTTTGAATAGCTGGAATAAATTCATTCTTGTTTTTCTAGGATTACTCACAATGTTTTTTTACATTGGGAAGGTAATTGTAGAGTCTAGCTTTGTTTCAGATTACATTTCTAAGCAAATAAATAATCAAATTGCCAATGAGCTCGGCTTAAATGTTGAATTTGAGGAGTTGCAGCTAGGTTTTTTTCCACCCGTTATTTCGATGAACGACTTAACGGCAAAAGACTTTCAAAATAATGTCACCATTACACTGGGGAAAGTGGAGGCTAGATTTGGTTTTAGTCTCGACTTAATAACTCGAGGCAAAGTGAAGCAAATTCTTCTTTCTCAGGGAGAAGTAATCGTAAACGCCAACTTTGAAGAGAAAATAAGTGAAGATGGAAAAGACGATCAAATTAATTTAAAGCAATTGTTTGAAGAGAAATATCTACCAGTTGGACTGGAGCTGGAAAGACGTATTGGCTCAGTTGGTGCGGAGAGTGTTTATGTTCAAGTCAATAACTATGAGGCCATGGTAAATCGCTTAGAGCTCAACCCGCAAAAAGAGAGCGTCACTCTCAATGCCAGTGTTTCAGGTTTTACCTTTGATCAGGCCGATTTACTCGTCGACATCGGTAGCGTGGACTCTCTTTCTATTAATGCCACTTGGAAGGGGAGCGAAATTGATATTGCCTATCTAGATGTTATGCAAAGTCTCAATGCCTACCGAGTTGCTGGAACCATTACACAGCAAGATTCAGGTTGGGATTATGATCTAGAGGGTAAGTTTAGAGGAGACCTCGAGCTCATCAAATCATTTCATCCGGAGAAAGAAAAGATCCCAGAGATTAGAGGTTATGCTGATTTTGCTTTCCGAGCTGTGGATAAGTCGGGAACGCCCTTTATTCAGGTGAACGGACTAATCGGCAATCTAGAAAGCCCTTATGTTCACATCGACGAGCTTACATTATCAGGTCACTATGACGGAAGTGCAATTGAGGTTGAAAGTGTAAGTGCGAAACAGAATGGTGGTGAGGTAGAACTCGTTGAGCCACTAAAAATTGAAATAGACGAGGGAGTATTTTTTAAGGAAGCGCGAATTCGCCTAAAAGAGATGCATACGAATGATATTCTCTACTTTCTTAGAGAGGACCTGGATATTTTAAAGGCGAGGATAACAGGAGAGGCTTCAGTGTCTCTTGATCGTGAAGAGAATATTCGAATAAAGGCTCTTTCTGGCGTTAAAGTTCAAGGCGTTAATTTGGTTGATGGGAATACCTACATTCTACAAACGCCTCCGATCACCGCTAAAGATTTAAGCGTAGATATTATTGGCACGAGCGTATTAATCAAGGCGAATCTCCTTGGTGAAAGAGGAAGTCTGATTTCGGCCAGTGGTGAGATCTTGGGTTCAGATATTCGCTTTAAAGCGGAAAGTAAGGATCTCAACCTCTTAGATATTGGGCCAATCGTCGGTCAACAGATTGAAGGTGTGGGGAAGATTAACATAGAGATTTATGGCAGCGGTAAAGACGTTTACTTCGACGTAAAAAGTGATTTTGAAAAGCAAAAGGCATTTGGTCTTTTACTGGGAGAATTAAAGACACAGCTTCGCCTCGATCTAGGTAATGAAAAGCTTCATATTCGATCCGGCACAGGGCAAGTGGGGGATACCAAATATCAAGGGCGAGGAACATTCTCATTTGCCGAACAATCTAGGCTTGATTTGCGCGTGAATGTTGAAAAAGGAAATTATCTTGATCTAAGGAAAGTGATGGGGGATCTCATGAGTGATTTTCCAGATCCAGAAGATTTTGATGCTACTTTCTCTACCCGCGTTCGAGTTGATTTAGATGACAACGAAGAGGTTCGGGTAACAGGCGAAGTTTCAGCAAGCGACTTAGCTTATTATGGCGAAGAGTTTGGTCGAGCGGTAGGACGCTTTGAGATTGGAAGTGAAAAGATTTCAATTGAAGATCTTGCCGTGAGTAAGGGCAGAGGGAAGGTTACAGGTCTCTACACTCAAAACTTAAAAACAGGATATCTGGAATACGACTTTAAGATGGGCGGCTTTAGATTATCTGATTTTAGATTTTATCGAATGTCAAAGATGACCCTCGACGCTCTTGTTGAAGGAAGCTTTTTTGGATCTGGACTTTTGAGAGACTTCGATTCCATAAATACAATAGAGCTTAAGTCATCAAAGATTGGAAATCGTCCGATATCAAACTCATCACTGTCTGTGCTGACAAGAGGTAATACTGCAAAGGTGAGCACTAAGTTTTTAGGTAGTACCTTAGTTGGAGAGGGTCTTTATAACTACAAGTCGGGCGACGCAAAGTTTGATATCAAAGTTAATGACCAGGATGTCCGCCGTGCCTTTGCACTTCTCTCTGAACACAATCTTAATAGCTCTGAGCTAAGGGGCGCTATTGAAGCGACATTGGTGGGAGATTTTAATATCAATTCGCCTGAATCATTTAACTTGTTGGCCAAAATAAATAAGTTTGATGTTCGCATCGGTGGCAAAGAATCCAAAATCGTTCAAGAACGCAACCAATTTTCTATCAATAAAGGTGAAGTGTCAGAGCAAAAGCTTGAGCTTACCGGTAGCTTGGCCCAGGCTCTTCTGAGTGGCCGCGGTAAAATTAATGAGCGCCTTTTTATTCGCCATCGTGGAGAGCTCAGTGCTGAAGCCTTGGGCTTACTGACTCCAAAAATTTTACGACCAGTCGGCAAAATAAAATCATCGGGCGTTCTTCGACGTGGCAGAAGTGGAAAACTTGATTTTTTTGGAAAACTTTATACTGAGAATCTAGGCTTTTCTCTAGAAGGTGTTCCCGGAACACTTTCTCAAGGCAATGCCGATATTTCTATCGATAGTGACAGGCTTACAATAAATAGGCTCACGGCTAATTATGGCGAAGGAACAGTGAAGGCGGACGGGTCGATTATTTTTGCTGTGCCCTATCCTCTTGTAAATATCAACTACGATATTAAGAACACGCGCGTAGGATTTTTAAAAAATAGCTATGTCATAGCTGATGCTGAAGGCTCGCTCTCTGGGCAAGAGCCCCCCTACCTTCTTCGCTCTAGAGTGCGTATCGAGTACGGGGAGTTTGCCGAAACACTTGCTGAGATCATTTCGATGTTTAAGCGCGAAAGTAGTTATGGAAAATACCTGCCGCTAAAAGTCGAATTGAGTGCCGATCGATTGATCCAACAAGATGTAAGAGTTGATGTGGTTCGCTACGTAGCAGTGAGAAACAACTTAAGTGACATTTATTTAACGGGTGGTGCAAACCTGACTGGGGCCCTGACAAGTCCAACGGTGCAGGGAGTGATCCGTGTGCTTCCTGGGCAAAGTAAGATCCTCTTTAAAGGTCAGGAGTTTATCGTGGAGGAAGGTGTCGTCAGAATTGACGGTGATTCACGTCAGCCACCAGATCTGAGGTTTATTGCAAATACGACAGTTAAAGATTATCGCATCCGAATGGAATTGATAGGAAGTACGAATAATCTCAATGTCTCATTTAGCTCCGAACCCTCCCTCTCGCCAGAGGATATTATCTCGCTGCTGACAGTGGGGGTGACCTCTGATGTCAGTGAGGGTCTTTCTGAAAAGGACAGACAGTCGACGACTATCTATGGAGTGGGAAGTTTTCTTGTCGATCAGTTTCGTATCAATGAAGAGCTCAAAAACAGTTTGGGGGTGCGCCTAAGTGTGACTCCTGAGTTTAGTCAGGATAGTGAGAACCTTCTCAGTGGAAAGGCAGCGGTGAGCTCTGGGGCAACTTCTCAGGTTAAGAGTGCTACGAAGGTTAAAATTGAAAAGAAGGTTAGCGATAAGGTTGATATCTCGCTATCTTCTACCGTTGGTGGTAACCTCGATGAAAAGCAAGAAATGAATATTAATTATAGTCTCGATAACAATTGGTCGCTCGAAGGAGTCTATGAGATTAAGTCTACTGTTGAGGACACCACTCAAACAGAGAACTCTTTTGGTTTTGACTTAAAATTTAGAAAGACGTTTAAGTGAAAGTATTTACTCTCTACCTTTTATTCACAATTTTTTCCCTTGGGCTTTTTGCGCAAGAGGCAAAGGTGTCTACTAGCTCAAAAGGTAATGAGTCAGTCCTCAATCTAGAATGTCTCGGTGATGATTGCTCTGTTTACGCAAGAATTATCACCGATTCACTCGATCGCGACCCTAGTGTTCACTCCATTCAAGAATCCTTTCGATTCTTACTCCAAGACGATCGCTTGCAGTACTTAGAGTATAAGCTTGAAGAGGAAAATGGAATTGTTCAAAAAATCGATGCCACTATCGGACTCAAACAAACGATAGGCGAGGTCTTTATTTATGCCAGTGCTGAAGTTAAGGATCTACAGCTAGAGCGTACCCTTCCTTTTTTGGCAGGAGATTTTGATAATCTTGGCAACTGTGAGGCGGGAAGAAGAACGATTCAAGAGAACCTTGAAAATAGAGGGTATAGTTCTAGTGAAGTTAGCTGTGAACGGACTAAAACTAAGAGCGGCCTTATCAACTACATCTTTAGAGTCAAGGTCGGGGCGACCCAAATAATTGAACGGGTCTACGCGGTAGGAGAGTTGGATGCTTTGGGCGAGGAGCGTCTTAAGCGACTGCGCTCACTTGAGGGGACAATTTGGGATCGCGTCCAAGCAAGACTACTTATTGATGAGCTCAATCAAGAGTTTTTGGAAAACGGCTACTTTGATAGCAAGGTTGAAATTGCCAAAGTCGAAGAAATTTCAGAGCGAGAGGTTCACTTAGGTTTTAAGATGGAGACAGGGCTTTCACGCCGATTTTCATTTCATGGAAATGAAAGTATTCGTCGCTTAGAGTTTCGGCAGGCCATTCAGAGCTCGGCCAAGCAAGGTTTTAATCCTCAAGATGAATCGGCCTATCTTACAGTTTTTAAAAATCTCTATGCTTCTAAGGCATTTCCCAACGCCAAAATCGATATAAGAAAAGTTAGTGGAGTCACAAAAAGTGGAGTGCCCTATATAAATTTCTATGTAGATATTGATGAGGGAAAGAAGGCCGAAATTGGGGTGATAAATTTTACCGGCAATGACCTCTTTAGCGATGAAGAATTGAAAGAACTCTTTTTTGATGAAGGAACAA
Source organism: Bacteriovoracaceae bacterium (assembly GCA_048264885.1). GTDB lineage: Bacteria > Bdellovibrionota > Bacteriovoracia > Bacteriovoracales > Bacteriovoracaceae > JBLWXV01. The sequence goes on along the minus strand of JBLXCO010000004.1, from coordinate 193,058 downwards.
ACCTCATTAAAAGTAATTTCTTAGATAGAGCTTACTTCGATACTTTTAAGGAAAAGGTGAAAGAAAAATATCTGGCGCAGGGCTTTCTCTTTATCGACATTCCTTCAATTGAAGCAATTTATAACAATAAAACTGAAAGGTATGACATCGAAGTGCGGGTAAATGAAAAGCAGCAAGTTATTTTGACCGCCGTAGAAATTAAAGGATTAGATGAAGAGTTGACCCAGAAGGTACTGTCTGGACTTTCAAATAAGGCCGGTCAGGCCCTTGATATCATCGCAATGGATCGCGATTTAAATAACGCTCTCACAACTGTGCGCGATCAAGGTTATCTATTTGCAAGGGTTGATGTGAAAAATGAGAGGGAGTTATTGAGTTACTCTTCAAATTTTACAGAAGCGACTCTTAATATTCCCTTTGTGACCGAAGAGAAAGTCTATCTCGACTCTATTTTGGTCACTGGAAATCGTACCACTAAAGCCAATGTGATTTTGCGTGAGACAAGGATTAAAAGCGGAGAGATTATTACTCCTAGCTCCCTTCAGGCCATGCGCGAGCGACTAAGTGTTCTTGGACTCTTCTCAGAAGTGAAGGTTCAGACTTACGTTCTCAATCGTGCCCGTGCTAAGCGGGACGGACGCTATATTGCCAACCTCCTAATTCAGGTCAAAGAGCGCGACTATGGCATTCTTGAAATCGCTCCAGGCTATCGAACTGATCTAGGTCTTAAATTAGGAGCTGGCATAACAAAGAATAATATTTTTGGTCGTGACCACTCACTGACGGCCAGAGCAGAGGCAAACTATCGCCTGAATAATAGCTCTTTTGATGAGAGAAGAAGGCAAGAGGATAAAGAGCTACTTGAATATGAAGCAAAGCTGAATTATCGCATTCCCTATGTGTGGGAAGATGTTTTTAGCAATGGCCTGACCTTTGATGTCTCAACATCCTTTCAACTCAAACGCTTCTACGGCTTTGATGCCTACATCTCTCGCGTGGCCCCCCAGCTCAACTACGCCTTTAACAAGCGCTGGAGTGCAGGTATTCGTTACCAATTTGAACACATTGATCAATTTGATGCTACTGAGGCCAAGGACGATGACAATTTCACCATTGGTGGCCTGACTCCATCTATCTCTTACGACCTCAGGGACAATCCTACCAACCCCAGAAGTGGTGCTTTATTTAGTCTGAGTTGGGAATTTGCAAATCCCGCATTTGGTTCCATGTCTAATGAAGACATTACGATTAATTTTTCTAAGCTCGTTCAACGCAATAGATTTTACATACCCATTAACGAGAAGTGGTACATTGCGAGCTCGATTTCCTGGGGCTATCAGAAAAATTATGCGGACGAATTTAAGCGAGATGCAAACGGCAACATTATAAGAGACAGCAATGGACGCCCAGAGCGCAGAGGCTACATCCCCTCATTAAAGGTCTTCAGACTCGACGGCATCGATATGGTTAGAGGCTTTGCGGATAATGAAATCAACCGCTTAGAAGATGAAGACGTGGATATAGGCGATGTGATCATTGATGAGACCGCCTATTTTGCCAATATCAAGCTCGAACCTCGCTACCAGCTGGACGAAAATGTCGTCCTCGGCATCTTCTTTGACGCTGGCCGAGTCTATCGCAAGCACTTTTCCCCGCTTTCGCTGCGTACCTCCATGGGAACCAGCTTAAAGCTCGTGACGCCCGTCGGCTCGCTCGATTTTGACTATGGCGTTAAACTACAGCGCAAGACCTACGATCAAGATAAACGAGAAACATTTGGCCGCTTTCATTTGACCATCGGCTTTTTCTAAACGACGTCTTGACGAAGGGCCCAATTAGGCCTTATAAAGAACGGCACTTTGCCAATAAGGTTTTTGCTGCCGTGAGAAATAGTATCAGGGCCTGACCTTGATATATTGTAGTTGAAGAAGGAATCATAGTATGTACACTCAAAAATCGTTCGTTTTAAAGCCAGCTGAAGCACAAAAGAAGTGGTACGTGATCGATGCCCAAGACAAAATCGTGGGCCGTCTTGCTACTGAGGTTGCTGACCTCCTTCGCGGAAAGAGAAATCCCCAATATACTCCACACACTGATTCAGGTGACTTTGTTGTTGTAATCAACGCTGATAAAGTTAAATTTACTGGTTCAAAGTGGGATGATAAAAAATACTACTGGCACACTGGTTACGTTGGTGGGATCAAGGAAAGAACTGCAAAAGTTCAACTTGAGAGACACCCAGAACTTATCCTTATGGAAGCTGTAAAAGGTATGCTCCCCAAGAACTCTCTTGGTCGCGCGCAACTCACAAAGCTTAAGGTATTTACTGGATCAGAGCACACTCACCAAGCTCAAAACCCTGAAGTTTACACGTTCTAATTAAGAGGAAGTTGAAATGGCTGTTAAAGGAAAAACATACGATACACATTCAGTTGGCAGAAGAAAAACTTCTGTAGCCCGCGTTTACGTTTCTGGCGGTAACGGCAAAATCGTCGTTAACAAAAGAGAACTTAAAGACTACTTCCCAAAAGGTACAAACCGTTACGTAGTTAACCAGCCACTTAATCTTCTTAAAGTTGCTGATAAATACGATATTAAAATCAACGTTGCTGGTGGCGGGACTACTGGTCAAGCTGGTGCGATCAGACTTGGTATTGCTCGCGCTCTTATCAAGCTCGACCCAACTCTTCGTCCTGAGCTTAAAGCTGCTGGGTTCCTTACACGTGACCCACGTAAAGTTGAAAGAAAGAAAGCTGGTCTTCGTGGCGCTCGCGCTAGATTCCAGTTCTCTAAGCGTTAATTCGCCATCTATCAAATGTCTTAAAAATAAGCCCACTTTCGAGTGGGCTTTTTTATTTCTACTTTGGCCCGCCCGTTTTAGATTCACTCTATGATTAAAGATAAAGCGATTCGCATGCGAGGCGTGCGCACTCATAATCTCAAAAATATTGATCTAGATATCCCACTTCAGAAAATTACCTGTATCGGTGGCCCCTCTGGCTCAGGCAAGTCGAGCCTTGCCTTCCACACATTAATGACGGAATCGAGAAGACGCTTTCTCAATTCACTGCCTAATGACATAAAATTTTTCTGGGATATTCCGGGAACTGTTGATGTGGATGAGCTCTCTCCAGTGTTGCCGGTTTGGGTTTTGCCGCAGAGTAACCCGGTTGTTGGTTCGAGACAGACTGTGGCCGATTTGGTGGGGCTTTCCGAGAAAATAGAGAAGCTCATCTTTGAAATGGGCACTCCAATATGCCCTCACCACAAAGTCCCCCTGAGCTATGACTATGAGGATTCACGGCTTAAGAGTCTGGGTGAGGGGGTCTTTCATGTTTTTTTACTTGCCGATGATTATAAGGAGCTGTTTGGGGAGAGTTCTTTTCCAGCGAGATCCCTTGCCGATACAACTGGAGATATTCACGAGTTCGTTCCTGATGATCTTTACTGGGAAGTTTATCGCACTAAAAACTTCGAGCGCTCAAAGCTCGATGAGAGAATTCCTAGTACATTTTCTGGTAATGCCTACTTGTACCATTCAAGTACTAAAGATCTGACGGTGATCACGCGCTCAAAAGAGTGGAGCTGCCCTCGAGGGGATTTTCATCAACGTGTGGGAGTTCTCAGTAGCTACCAGCTCTCTGCTCTCAATGCCTCTGGTGCCTGCCCTGCCTGCGAAGGTCACGGCATGATCCTTGAGTATGATCGCGCAAAACTAGTTAAGAATGAAAGCCTCTCTCTCAAAGAAGGGGCGGTTAGCTTTATAAAGTATAAGCGATTTGAACATCTCTATGCACCACTTTTAAAGGAAGCCGCAAAAGAAGGATTTGATATTAACAGGCCCTTTGAAGCCCTCGATCCTTCTGTCTGGAATTTTCTTTATGAAGGATCTGGTAAGTACCCTGGTTTTAATGAGCTTTTTTCTTACCTAGAGTCAAAACGCTATAAAGCAAATGTGCGCATTTTTTTAAGAGGACTTCAACATGAAGTGCGTTGTCCAAAATGCGAAGGAGATAGAAGCTCAGAGCGGGCGAAATCGATGGCGATTAAGCTTGAGGATGAGTATCTTCACATTGGAGACTTCCAACGTCTCGCTCTTGACCAGCTTGCAAAGCTCATGAGGGATTCAAGCTTTCCACAGGATTTTGAGTTGGTGCGCTCAGTAAATTCTCTCTGCGAGTGGGGCGTAAATATTGGACTTGGTCACCTTAGTCTTCTGCGGAAAGTAAAAACAGTCTCTCCGGGAGAGTATCAGAGGCTACTGCTAACGAAGTATCTCTCCTATGAGGGATCTGGCTCACTTTTTGTCTTTGATGAGCCGACGGTTGGTCTAGGTCCAGAAGAGATGAATGCGCTTTGGAAGGGAATTTTAAAGCTACGAGAGCAAGGTAATACCATCGTCATTGTCGATCACTCCGCTCATATGAAAGAGAAAGTCGACTTTTATGTCGAGATGGGTCCAGCCGCAGGAGAGCGCGGAGGGGAAATCGTTTTTCAAGGAAAGTATCAAGATTATTTAAAAACTCATGAGTCTCTACGCTCAGGTGAGTTGCCTCAATTTTCAACTAGGCAAAAGCCCAAATTTTTTACGGCACGAGGCATTCGCGTGCGCGAGCTACCTGTGACCGACTTGAAGATTGCACAAAATATTCCCAATCTGGTCTACGGTCCCAGTGGAGGGGGCAAGTCTAGCTACTTTATAGAGGGTGTTGCCAATCATTTAAAAAAGAAAATTACCGGTGAGTGGTTGACTGGACCGGGTCCAGAAGTTTCTTCGTTAAATGTCCCGCCACAAATTGATGGAGTTGATATTTATGCGCCAGCATTTCAGCGCTTTACCTCTCGTTCAAGTGTGGGCACCTATCTTGGTATTACTCCTTATCTTCGAAAGCACTACAGCTCTTTGAAAGTTTCAAAAGATCTGGGCTTAAGCGATGGCCATTTCTCGGCCAATAGCGAGCTTGGAAAATGCCCGCGCTGTGATGGAAAAGGTAAAATTAGTATTGATATGAGCTTTCTCGAAAGCATTGAAATGACCTGTGACGAATGCCAAGGAATGAAGCTCAGGCCCTTCATTGCAACCATTAGTGATGGTGTTTATAGCTACAATGAAGCTGTGAACTTGCCTCTCGATGAGCTCCTTTCTCATATGAAGCTGACTCCAAAGCTCAGAAAGATTCGCGACCTAGTCGCTAAGCTGAGGCTTGAATATCTCAATGTTGATCGCAGTCTTGAGAGTCTCTCTGGTGGAGAGAAACAGCGAATTCGCCTGCTTCAGGGGCTGCTCTCTAATCAGAAGCCAAGTTTTCTAGTGCTCAAAAATGTCAGTGTCGGACTCTCTGAGCACGAGCTTCCAGGTGTTCTTGAAATGATCTACGCTCTTAATGAAAGCGGTCATATTGTGGTCACTATTGACCAGAATTTACGACTAAGAGGTCTTGGATTCAACGAGATTTCCATAGGTTAAGTTAAAGCATTGAAAACCTGATAAAATCAGTAAAGTTTTTCTCCTTATATCCGATAGGTTCAGTAGGAAATTGAATCAAGGATTTTATCAATGCTCTATCTCTGGTCGAAGTGTCTTGCGCTTTTAACATTGCTTTGGGGATTACCGGCAATGGCCACTACTTATTATCCGCTTCCCATTCACAAACAGCTCGATGAATCAAAGGCGGTGATTAAAGGTGAATACCAGGGCGCAACTTACAAGAAAACTTCGTCTGGTGAAATTGTGACAGTGGCGTCTTTTAAAGTTGAAGATTATGTCGGCCTAAAAGAGAACGAAATTCTTAACAAGCAAGACTTTAAGGTCATTTTTCCAGGAGGCAAGTGGAATAAAATGGTCTACACCATCGATGGGTCTCCCAAATTTCAAAAAGGCGAGAGCACAGTTCTCTTTCTCAACAAATCACGACATGGATTCATTCTTAATGGTCTCTCCCTTGGCAAGTACAACATTGTGAAAAAAGATGGTGAGGTCGGAGTTTCCTCAAGCGTTTTTCCCAACCACCCCAAGCTTGGTTTTATTCCATTAGAGCAATTCAATATGGAGCTTGATGATCGATTCGGAAAAAAACTATCAAGCCTCGGCATTGACCGTGCTTTCAGCTTAACTCTGGCTTCAAATGTTCGGATGCCAGCATCAACTTCAAAGGGGGCCAAGCTCGAAGCAGCGCGAGCGAGAAATAAGGGACGTGCTCCAGCAGCAACGACAGGCGATAAGTACCAGGCCTCTACAGAGGGGATGAGTGCTTTTTGGCTTGTGATGCTCTTTGCGGTGATGGGACTTTATCCGGTGTTTTTTATAAAGAAAAAAGATATCTAAAAAATGAAAATGGGCTTAAGTAAATTTATCATTCTTTGCAGCGTACTTTTGTCACTGCGCCTAGAGGCTTATGTCATTAATCTAGGGGCAAGTGGCGATAAGCTCGTATGGCCCTCAAGTGCGACAAACCTCTCTCTCAGAGTTGATTCTTCAAACTCATCAGGTCTATCTAGCTTTCAAGTTTCACAGGTTCTTTCAGAATCAACAGCGGCTTGGAATGCAGTTTCAGAGCGACAAATAAGTCTTGGTGCAGGCGGTGGATTGCAAAATGGATCGAACGACATTGTATTTTCCAATGACCCTTTATGGTTTGGGGGAAGCTCTGGTGTTGTTGGGGTGACGCTCGTTTCCTATGATGATACCAGTGGGAAAATTGTTGAAGGCGATATTATTTTAAACGACAGCTACACATTTTCGAGTGATAAAACTGATGAGTTTTATCTTGGAAATGTAGTGACTCACGAGATGGGGCATTTCCTAGGGATATCGCACTCTGAGCTCTCTCGTGCGACGATGTTCTATCGCCTCAGAAGAGGCCAGCATACCCTTAGTCTTGATGATCAATCTGCAGCAGCTGCAATTAATACGACCAATAAAGGGCAATCGATTAGCGGAACTATTATCGGTGGAGCGACTAGAGTTCGCGTTTTTGGTGCACATGTGAGCGCGATCAGTTTAAAAAATGGTGAAGTCGCTGCAAGTGCACTAAGTGAACAAGATGGGAGCTTTGTCATTTACGGTCTCGATTCAAGTGACAGCTACTACCTTTATGTCGAGCCGGCCAACAACTTGTCGTCATTGCCTGATTACTATAAAGACGTTAAAAGCAATTTTTGTGATTCTGGAACTACCTATCGTGGCAGTTTCTTTCAGTCATGTTTCTCTCGCTCCCAGGGTCACCCTCAACTCATTCAAATGAATGGATCGAGCCATGATGTAGGCCAAGTGACTGTAAGATGTACTCTTGATGCCTCTCCCTCTTATCTCGCAAGTAAGGGGAGCACTTTCGACTTTTCAATTGATAGCGATCAGAGTGGGCCACTTGAAGCAACGAAGGCATTTGTTGGTTTTTTTAGTAAGTCGATGATTGAAAGTAATCAAAGTGATGTAATTGAGATTAATCTACCAGATATTCAATCCTACCCAGAGCTACAAGGTAAAGATATCTTTCTCGATGTTAAATTTGTCTCTCAGGATTTCTATTCAATGTTCCAGTACAACGTTGATGCTGCCGGAGACACATTACCTCTTTCACTTCCCAGTGATGATGTCACACGTTTTGATGAATTTGATGTTCCCTATCTCGATACGAGTTTACAATTTCCTTTGCTCTCGGCCACAGGAGCAACCACACACGAGATTACACTCTCTCCAAAGTTGATGAGTGATTTTCTCACTAGCACGCTTGCTCACTCAGGGTCTTATCCCTACATTCCCTCACAAGAAGATTTCTTTCCCGCCTATGACCAGGGCTTTAGTGATGGTCTCTACTTTTATTTGGCAATTGCGTCATTAAAAGAGCGCCAGATAGATGGAAGCTTTCTGCCTGTTGCCCTTCCCAGCAGTAAGAGCATTTACGATAACTACTCATGCCCAGATGCCAGCCGAACTTATAGCGTTTCTGGTTCAGTTACTCAGACTTCGAGGTCCAGTGCCTCAACTTCTAAAAAGAATAACCAAAACACTCCCATCACTTGTGGCTCAGTAGACTTTGATGGGGGAAGTGGGGGAGCTGGTGGAAACCCACCGCTTGGAATGCTTATTCTTATGGGACTTGCCATCGCCGCTTCAACACGCCTTCGCGAAGCGTTGTAAAACAATCATTTTATCCAAATCTCTTGGACATTCACGCCCTTAAGTCCATAATGGTAGATTAAGAGACACCATCAATGGAGCTGATATGTTCTCGCGGTTTACAACTTTTATGACCCTTTCCCTGTTGCTGTGCCTGGGCACACTCCAAGCACAAGATTTGCAAAACCAACGCATCAGAAAACTACAAGGCTCAAAGACGGCAATTTATCTTACGAGTGGTATTTTTCACACTGGCGGTGGACCGAAAGTTGATTCGGAATTAAGGGCCATCAGACATAATTATTCGGCCAAAAATGGATATGAGAGATTGGTTTTTGACTTTAAAACGCCAAAGCTTCCCAAAGTGTACGGACATATTAGTTCAGAAGATAAGAAAATCTATCTCGATTTTTTTGATACAACGATCGGAAGTGAACTTAATAGCTTTGGTAGCAGTAAGTATGTCGAGAGTGTGAATATCTTTCCTTTGAGCAAGGACTCTCTTTCTGTTGAGCTAGTTTTAAAAGACAAGCTTAGCGCCGATATTTTTTGGCTAGAAAATCCTGGCCGCCTTGTTATTGATCTAAAAATGTAATTCAACCACTGGAGTTAATGAGTGAGTGACGTTGATAACGACTACCAAGTAAGCTTGGACGCCTCTGGAGAGGTTGATCAAAATTTTCCCAAAAGAGTTGTCATTATTCCTATTATGAATAGTCCAATTTTCCCGGGAATGATTGCGCCTATTATTTTAACGGAAGATAAGTTTACACCTGAGCTTGATCAGAACCTAATGAAGACGGGCTATGTGGCCCTAAATCTTGTTAAGACTGAACTCAAAGATGAAGACGGAAATATCATTCCCGAAGAAGAGGTCGATCTCGACAATAGAGATATTTCTCCTCATGACATCTATAAAGTCGGTGTCCTATGTAAGGTAGTAAAGAAGCTAAAGCTACCGGATGGCTCAGTGAACGTCCTCGTTCATGGTATAAAGAGGTACCGAGCTTCGAGTATCACCAAGTCGACGCCAATTATTGAAGCTGACCAAGAAACATTTGAAGATATTCTTGAGACAGATGAAGAGCTCGATGCCTACACCAGAAGTGTGATCAACCAAGTAAAGAAGCTAAGCGAGATTAATCCCTATTTTAATGAAGAGATGAAACTCGCTATGTTAAATTCACCAAGTCCAGGTGCCTTGGCCGACTTGGTTGCGTTTGCCCTTTCTCTTGATATCCCTGAAGCCCAAGACTTTCTCGAAACTCTGGTTGTAAAGAAGAGATTTGCAAAGCTTTTGGTATATTTGAAGCGCGAAAAGGACGTTGCCGATATTCAGAAGAAAATCTCTGATGAGGTCAATGATAAAGTTAATAAGTATCAGCGCGAATATTTTCTAAGAGAACAGCTCAAAGTGATCAGAAGTGAGCTGGGTCTTGATGAAGATGATAAAGCTAGAGATATTAAAAAACTTCGCGAAAAGCTTGATGAAGCGGGCCTTCCAGATGCGGCCAGAGAGTCTGCAGAAGAAGAGCTTGAGCGCCTAGAAGTTATTCCAGATAGCAGTCCTGAATACAATGTGGCCAGAACCTATCTCAATTGGATGCTCGATCTTCCCTGGAGTAAGGGAACTGAAGAGTCTGTTGATATGACTAAGGCCAAAAAGATTCTTGAAAAAGATCATTACGGTCTTGAAAAAGCAAAAGAGCGCATTCTTGAATTTTTGGCCGTGCGCAAGCTCAAGCCGCAGTATGATGGGACGATTCTCTGTCTTGCTGGTCCTCCAGGTGTGGGCAAGACCTCGCTTGGTAGATCTATTGCCGAGTCACTTGGACGCAAGTTTTATCGCTTTAGTTTAGGTGGGATGAGAGATGAGGCCGAAATTAAAGGACATCGTCGTACCTATGTTGGGGCCATGCCAGGCCGATTGATTCAGGCCCTTAAGCGTGTTGAAGTAAATAACCCAGTCATCATGCTTGATGAAATCGATAAGCTTGGACAAAGCTTTCAAGGAGATCCTGCTTCTGCGCTTCTAGAAGTACTCGATCCAGAGCAAAACCATAATTTCATTGATCACTACTTAGATGTTCCCTTCGATCTTTCAAAGGTCATGTTCGTGGCCACGGCCAACTATATCAATGACATTCCTGAGCCACTTTTAGACCGTATGGAAGTGATTGAGCTCAGTGGTTATACAATTGAAGAAAAGGTTTCAATTGCTACAAAATGGGTCATTCCCAAGCAACTTGAAAAACACGGTCTTGATAAAAAAGACTTCACTCTCTCCGCGGTTGTCCTTAAGAAATTGATTAGCGATTATGCCCGTGAGCCCGGGGTGCGTATTATGGAGCAATATATCGCTAAGCTTTGTCGTCGTGCAGCCTTGCAGAAAGTATCAAGCACCAGAGCTAAGAAGTTTAATCCAAAGCCAACCGAGCTCGAAGCATTACTTGGAAGTCCTCGCTATGTCACCGAGATGGCCGAGAAGAGCTTGCGCCCTGGAAACGTTATCGGTCTTGCATGGACTGGTTATGGCGGTGACATTCTTCTCATTGAAACTTTGCCGCTCCAAGGTCAAGGGGGCTTTAAGCTCACTGGTCAATTGGGTGATGTCATGGGTGAATCGGCCTCTATTGCTTATAGTTACGTGAAGAAAATTCTTCAAACCGAGCTTGAGAATGTTCCACGTAAGAAAAGACCTTCTGCCAAAGTGAAGAAGAAAGTTGATAAAGATTCTGAGGAAGGGGAAGAGGAGACTCCAAGAGACTTCCTTGCAAGCCATGAAGTCCACTTACACTTGCCTGCTGGTGCTACCCCTAAAGATGGCCCATCGGCCGGTATTACGATGGCCCTTGCTCTTTACTCACTTGCTACAAATAAGAAAGTGAAGTCAGGCATTGCCATGACGGGAGAACTTTCTCTTAATGGTAAAGTCCTTCCGGTAGGTGGGATCAAGGAAAAAGTCTTGGCGGCAAAAAGAGCTGGTATTAAGACGGTGATCTTGCCAAAGGAAAATGAGAAGGATCTCAAAGAGGTTCCCGAGCGCCATCGCAAGGGACTTAAATTTTATCCTGTCTCCCACTTTGATGATGTTCTTAAGATCGCAATGACCAAATAAAAAAAGCCCGCGAAAGCGGGCTTTTTTATTTTCTAAAATTTAAAATAAATAATTAGAACTCGTCTGAGTCGTACTCGCTCATCGGAGCGTGCTTAACTTTACCAGCAGCAATTTCTCTGAGGGCCGTAACTACTTCTTTGTTCTTACTACGAACAAGAGAAGCCGATCCATCTCTTAGTTGCTTCACTCTTTTAGTGGCCAAGTGAACAAGCTCGTATCTATTTTCAACTTTCTCAAGACAGTCTTCAATGGTAATTCTGGCCATTTGTATGTCACTCCTGATAATTCCCTAAACACTAATGTATAGGTTTAATTGGGCTAAAAGTCAAAGTTGGCTTTTGGGCCTAGTCGTCTTTGCTGTACATTGCGTCTATCTCTGCGCTGTAGACCTTCTCAATAACTTTTCGTTTGGCCTTGAGCGAGGGAGTGAGCTGTCCATTCTCAACCGTGAATTCAGTGCTAAGTAATTGGAATCTCTTAACTGTCTCAAAGTGAGAAAGTTCTTTATTGGCCTCATCGACAAATTTATCAATGAGTGAGACCACTTCGGAGCGTTTGATCAATTCAGCGGCGCTTAGACCAGGGGGCAGACCTAATCGCTCCGCCTCCTTTCTGATTGCGTCATAATTGGGAACGATCAAGGCGCTTATATACTTTCGGCGGTCCCCGACAACGAGTGCCTGCGAGAGATAGGGATTTCCAAGGAGAAGGTTTTCAATCTTTTGAGGTGCAACGTTCTTACCACCACTGGTGATGATGATATCTTTTTTTCGATCTGTGATTTTAAGATGGCCTTCAACCGTCCAGGTTCCAATGTCACCAGTATAAAACCATCCGTCGACAAAGACGTGCTTGGTTTCTTCAGGGAGCTTCCAATAGCCAGTAAAAAGCGCTTTGGATCTAATCATAATTTCTTGTTCACTTGAGAGCTTAATCTCAACATCCCCTAGGGGAACTCCCACAGTGGACTCAATCGGTTTTCTAATAGGGTTTAAACAACAAGGTGCAATCGTTTCAGTGAGCCCATAGCCTTCTAGGATAGTGATACCTGCTCTTTCAAAGAAGCGATAAACTTCCGTACTAAGTGGGGCCCCTCCGCTTACGAAGAAGCGAATACGCCCTCCCATTTGCTCATAAATATTTTTATAGACCGCTTTATAGGCGGCTTCTCGAAAAAGAGTGAGGCTTAGGTCGGGAATTTTATCTGCTCGCTGTTGTTTGAAATAGCGCTTAGAAATTTTCTCAGCAAAATTAAATGCGGTCTTTTTGACCATGCTCATCGACTTGAGTTTAAGAAATACTCCCTCATGTATTTTCTCAAACACTCTTGGCACCGAAATCATAAGTGTGGGTCTCGCGATCAAGAGATCCTTAGTGAGAAAATTAAAACCTCTGGAGTACACCGTTTTCATGGGAAAGACGAGATGAAGGAGTGAATCGCAGCGTCCGAGAACATGTGAAAGGGGAAGAAAAACCAAATTGAGATCTTCTTCGGTTAGTCGACCTTTAAAGGTTACCTGAACATTTGAGAGCATTGTCGTGATGCCCTCGTGATTAATCATCACTCCCTTAGGGCGCCCCGTAGTGCCAGAGGTGTAGACAATGGAGGCGAGATCTTGAGGCTTAACTCCCTGGCAGATGGCCTTTAAGGCTTCGTAAGCTTCATTGTGATTACCACTTAACTTCTCACTGCTAAGACCAAAAGCTTCAATGCCATCGACAATGGACTCGAAACTCATCACTTCAACTCCACCGGGAAGGTGAGAGCGTACTTTTTGATAGAGCTTCTCATCGGCCACGAGCAATAGACTTGCTTCAGAGTCAGAGATGATGAAATTGATCTCTTCGGGGCTCAGAGTAGGGTAGATGGGAGTCACAATGCGGCCACTCATTAAAAGTGAGAGATCGCAAAGGTGCCAAGAGAGTGATGTCTCACCAAGGATGGCCACGGTTTGATGATTTTTTGGGAGTGCGTTGAGCTGCTCAATGCGAAGCAGGAGCTCCTGACACAATTCCCCACTTGAGAGCCACTTACACTGATCCCCCGTAATTTTACCCAAACACTCTGTAATGGGTTCTTGAAACTTGTGTAAAAAGAGTTCTGGAATAGTCGCGGGGGCGTTCATTAACGGGACCTTGTTTGGGAAATCAGTACGTTAACTATAGCGTAAAAGTCTAGGAAGTGAATGTGAACAAGCAAATGCGTCCGGGGTTGTCAGATGAAAAGTCTTAAACAAGTGCTAGTAATTGGTTCGTGTATTCGAGTTTTGCCCAATGGTTTTGATATTCGCTTTCGAGGCCACTATCTTGGACAGGAGATTCGAGTTGTGCGCGTCTACACGACTAGGTTAGAAGAGAGGGTGCGAGTGGGAGTGGAGATGATTCTACATTTGGATGTCTTATGTTGCCCAGGCAGCGTCCTTGAAACGAGACTGGTAAATATTAACTTCATCGAATAATCAATAAACTTAGGTTATAGTGAAGGGAGAACTTTAAGGAATTCCCATGGATATAAAAGATCAGCTTATGAGTGAGAGAAATTTTTTACATGAACTGAGCAATCAACTCGTCGTCGCTCAAGGAATGGGAAGTTTTGTCTCACGGGCGCTTGAGTCTGGAGAGCCGGTTACTGAAAAAGAAATTGAGCGCATGCAAAAGACAATAGGGGCGCTAGAGCGTATGATTCACATGGTTCGAGAGCGCCGCGAAGTGCTCCATAACATTTCAGTAGAAATCGACTAATTGGATACTGTCACACTTACTTTGTCGCCAATCATAAAATTCTTAATTTCAAATAGTGGATCGAGGTCAGTAAGTTTAACGTCTTTAAGTGAAGCGATCGCCGCGTTTTGTTCCGCGTGAAGTACTTTAAGTTCTCCAATCTTCACATTATAGCTATAGCGTTTCTTGGTTTCAAAAGGATCATTGCGAGAAATCTGGCGATAGACATTTAAAGTCGTTCCCTCTTCAACACCTTGAACTTTGCCCAAATTCACATAGTAATTTTTTTTGAGTTGCTCACCGGGAGCACCCATCGGGAATTCTTGGACAATGCTAAAAATAATATAGTCCCTGGCAAAGGACATACTCGTCGTGAAGAGCGAGGCGATGAATAAAATTCTAAGTAGGTTTTTACGATCAAACATTTGAAGGCCTTGATGCAGGTTAACTAAGAGCAGCCTTATATTGCTCTTAACCGCTTATCGACCTTCTCAGAAGCTGGCCCAAGGCCCCACTAGGGGCTTTGGGGTGGAGAGGAAATCTTTGCCGAAGGGCTATTCCCCGCTTTTTCGTAAGTATTTCATATTATTGTAAATGAGATCAGAGTGTCTGTAGTTCTTTAGTCGGTTATGGAAAACGATATAGCTTCGAGCGTAGTAATGCATAACCCAGGGTAGGTCTTCATTGACTAAGTTTTCCATTTTAACCATGAGCTCTTTTTTCTCGGGGCCGTCGTTCATAAGCTTTAATTGATCAAAGTACTCATCAAACTTCTTATTTGAATAATAGGTCGCATTCGGGCCCGGAGCATGGTTTTTGGTGACGAGCAATTGCAGAATATTCTCGGCATCGGGATAATCAAGCGCCCAGCCATCAAGCCACATCTGAAGTTGACCCTGGCGAGACTTTTTGAGGAAGGCCGGAAAGGTATTGGTAATCACCTTTATGTTAATGCCAACCTTGGCGAGCTCACCTTTAATAAACTCACCCTGCTGACGGTTTGTGGCGCTGGTCCCGCGCACATCATAGGTGATCTCTGGAAGACCTTTTCCTTCTGGGTAACCGGCTAGCTTCAGATACTCGCGTGCCTTCTCTATATTGTACTCATAGGGAAGACTTTTAGAGGGATCGTAACCTGAAATTCCCGGGGGATAGATTGAGTTAGCTTTTTGCCCAGTATTATTCGTGAGGAGCTGAATAAACTTGTCGATATCAATTGCATGGGCGACGGCCTTGCGAAGATTGATATTGTCTCCACCAACAACGGGGTCTTGCATATTAAAGGAATTCCACCAGTAGGTGAGAGTTGGAAAAATTTGTAACTTAATATTGTCCTTTTTAAGTTCGTCAGAAAGGTTCCCACTGGGGTCAATGGCAGTTGAGAAGTTATCTTTTGGAATAACGAGAAGATCGAGCTTCTTTGAACGAAAGTTTAACCAGCGAGTTTGCGACTCGCGAATAATTTTAAAATGCACTCCATCGAGAAAAGGAAGCTTCTTGCCGGCATCGGCCAAAAGTCCCAGGCTATTGGCCAAGCGATCACCTTGATCGGGATAGAGGGCTTCATGATAACCTTCGAACTTCTCAAGCTTTACTTCAGAAAGTGGAGTGTAGCTGGTGAGCTTGAAGGGACCGGTGCCAATCATTCGGTCTGCAAAAATATTCTCATAGCGCTCAACAGCTTCTAGCGGCATTGGGGCAGTAAAGCTCATGGCCAAGCTGTAGAGCATTTGCGGGTAGGGCTCTGTGAGCTCGATGACAAGCGTGTGGTCATCAGGAGCACTTAAGCCTGGAATGTCTGTGGATTTAAACTTTTCAAAGTCAGAGCCAACTTGCTGTCTCCACTCATTAATCCCCTTGATACGTCCATCAAAAAGCCACCAACCGTTACTTTTGGTGGGAAGAAAAGCAAGCCTTTTAATTTGCGTGATAAAGTCCTGTGCCTTCACAGTACGAGTCTGATTACCAAAGACAGGATCAGGGTGATAGGCAATGTCTTTCTTAATTTTAATTGTGTACTTCTTACCGTTGTCTTCTACCTTGGGCATGTCTTCGGCCAGCAGTGGCTGCAGAGTATAGGGACGCTTGAGGTAGTGGTACTCATAAAGCGGCTCATAGACCTGATAGACAATGCTGGCAGAGATTGTGTCGTAAGAGCTCGCTGGGTCGAGGGTCGAGATCTCTCCAGAGAGTGCCTCAAGTAAAATATTTTCACTCTCACTAAAGTTGTCATCTTTTTTACAAGCAGAGGTCATCGCTAGTAGAGACAGTAGGAGAATGAGGGAAAGAGGCTTTCTAAGAAAACTAAGCATAGTATTAAATCCTATTTAAGTTCGTTTTTAATGGCCGCTAGCACCTGGCCCATGTCGCCGAGGTCGCCACTTCCTTGGGCCATATCTTTTCGGCCGCCACCGCGTCCATTGACCACGGCAAGGCCAGCTTTGAGTAGCTTATTACAATCGATGTCTTTTAAGTCTGAAGTAGCTTTGACGAGAAGCTGTAGCTTATCGCCCTTTGCCCCATGAAGAACCAAGATCGACTTTTGCGCCTTTTCACCAAAAAGATCAGCTAGCTTTTTAAAGTCTGCGCCTTCGGGTGCCTTGGCATCAACAAGAGTTAGTTCACCGATGGTCTCTTTGTCGTTAAAGAGGTCCTTACTTTGTAGCGCTTGTATTTTGTCCTTAAGACCAGCAAGCTCACGTGCATTATCTTTCAGCTCTTGGTAGAGGCTCTCTACTCTCTCAACAGCTTTATGTCCTTTGACATTAGTAAGGGTTTCAATTTCTCTGAGATTATCCGATCTCTCATTGAGATAGGCGATGGCGGTTTCACTTGTCGTGGCTTCAATACGGCGGACACCAGCGCTAAGACTTGTCTCAAGCAAAATTTTGAAAAGTCCGATCTCGCCAGTGTTTGAGACGTGTGTTCCACCACAAAGCTCTGTGGAAAATTCACCCATGGTAAGCACGCGGACACTGTCACCATACTTCTCTCCAAAAAGAGCAAGAGCCCCTTTTGAAATAGCTTGATCCATACTCATTTCTTCTGCACTTACCTCTAGGGAGAGTTGAATTTGTTTGTTAACAAGTTCTTCGACTTTCGCAAGTTCTTCCTTGCTCACCGCTTGATGGTGTGTAAAGTCAAAGCGTAAGCGATCAAAAGATACGCTTGAACCAGCTTGCTTTACGTGATCACCTAAAACGCTGATGAGCGCCGACTGGAGAAGGTGAGTCGCAGAGTGATTTCTCATTGTGAGACGTCTGCGGTGAGCATCGACTCTCAGTTTATAGCTGGCACCCTCTTCAAAAAGATCATAATTCTGAACGGTGTGTACCCAAAGACCATCAACAGGCTTTTGAGTATCCTCGATTTCGGCAATGACTTGATCGCCGATGAGAATCTCTCCAGCATCACCCATCTGACCACCAGACTCACCATAAAAGGGAGTCTTATCAAATACGAGTCCAGCAGCCTCATCACCCATGGGGATAATCTTAAGTAACTTTGCCTCGGCACTTAGCTGCTTATAACCCAAGAACTCTGTTGGCCCACATTCTTCCTTGGCCTGAAAGAATACTTTATCATCAAGGTTCGCTCCACCTTTCCAGGTCTTGCGACTCTCTCTTCTTCTCTGTTCCATGAGCTTTTCAAAGCTCTTCACATCAGCCTTAAGACCCTTCTCACTGAGAATGACTTCTGTGAGGTCGACTGGGAATCCATAAGTATCATAGAGTTTAAAAACGCCTTCGCCGGCGAGAACTCCGTTTTGAACATTCGTTGAGATGGCGTCCTCAAGAAACTTAAGTCCTTGATCGAGTGTTTCAAGAAATTTCTTTTCTTCAAGGTGAAGAAACTTCTCTGCCAAGGCCATATTGTTTTTATTCTGCGGGTACTCTTCTCCAAGTATCTCAAAAACAACAGGAACAATTTTATGAAGACTCAACGCTGGAGCTCCGAGTTCCTTTAAGTGGCGAATGGCCCTTCTGATAATCCTTCTAAGAACATAGCCGCGTCCTTCATTGGAAGGCATGACCCCATCAGTAATGAGCATGGTACTTGAGCGAATATGATCGGCGACTACTCTAAAGTTTGATTGATACTTTTCATCACTGTACTTTTTGCCAGAGAGCTCCTCGAGCTTTTTAATAATGGGCATAAAAAGGTCGGTGTCATAGTTCCAATAAACCCCTTGCATGGCGGCAGTTACGCGCTCAAGCCCAGACCCAGTATCAATTGATGGTTTAGGAAGAGTGTGAGTGCCTTCAGGGGTTTTTTCATATTGCATGAAAACGAGGTTCCAGATTTCAACATATCGACCTTCATCGTCGAGAACGTCGCCACCCTCAGGAATTTTGAATCCTGGAACTGTGTATTTTTCGCCGTGATCATAGAAGATTTCGCTACATGGGCCACATGGGCCAAATTCACCCATTTCCCAAAAATTGTCCTTGTCGCCCTTTTTGAAAATGCGATCAAGAGGAACGCCAATTTGCTTATTCCAAATCTCAAGTGCCTCATCATCTGAGTGGTGAACGGTCACGAGAAGTTTGTCCTTGGAGATCCCAAGTTCTTTGGTGAGAAATTCCCAAGCAAAAGCAATAGCTTCTTCTTTAAAATAATCACCGAAAGAGAAGTTTCCTAGCATTTCAAAAAATGTGTGGTGTCTGGCCGTCAAACCAACATTTTCGAGGTCGTTGTGCTTACCACCTGCGCGTACACATTTTTGAATCGTAACTGCCCGTGGAATTTTGGGTCGCTCTTTTCCAGTAAAGTAGTCCTTAAACTGGTTCATCCCGGCGTTGGCAAAGAGTAGGGTTTTATCATTGTGAGGAATAAGGCTTGAGCTAGCAATTTTCTCATGGGCCTTGCGCTCAAAAAACTCTGAAAATTTGCGACGGATTTCACTACCCTTCATAAACGGTTCCTTACTCAAATTGAGTGATAAATTTTCTCCCTAATGGTTTAGCACAGAAGGTCGAAAATTTATAGAAATCTTAGGGGTTAGACTGACTTAAAACATCGTCTAGGACGCGGAAAATGGCCCCGGGGGAATGTCCCTTTCTCGCTACGGAAGCGACAATTTTTTGCTTTGCTTCATAGGAGAGGTTGTCGGTATTTGGGAGTCTTCGTATTTTCTTATCAATTAACTCTGCGATCTGGTCATCACTAGTGAGCTTATACTCGCCGTAGATATGATCGATGAACTCACTGGTGACTGCGCAACCCTCTTCGCTCAGGCGATACTGAATCATCGAAGGAGAGTAACCCTTGTGCATAAAGCCCTTAACCCTGGCTTCGGCATAGTAGTCTTCACGGAGGTAATTCTTTAGAATGAGCTCATCCAGCGTCTCTTCAACTTCTTGAGGCTCAAAGTCTCGTTGCAGGAGTTTGTCACGAAGTTTGGCGCGTGAGTAATCACGTTTGGTGAGGAGTCTGAGGGCGTATGTGTAGGCGGAGTTTGAGCTCATGGCAGGGACTTTCGAGGGGACGACTCTTATTCAAGAGTGATCCCCTCTGTGGTCTAAATTACTGGATACTTTTCTTTTTTCTGGTGGTCTTCTTTTCTGTTGTCGCTTCCATCTCCATGTCAGCGTCATCAAGAATTTCACCGGTGGTGGTGTTTACTTTAGGGGCTGGGCCACTTGAGAGACCGTGAAGGGCCAGAACTTTCTGCTTAATTTCATTAAGAAGTTCTGGGTTATCCTTAAGAAATTGCTTTGCATTCTCACGGCCTTGGCCAATTTTATTGTTGTCGTAGCTAAACCAAGCGCCAGCTTTATCAACGATCTTATTTTCGACGGCGAGGTCTAGAACATCACCAGTTTTAGAGATGCCTTCTCCGTACATGATGTCGAATTCAACAGACTTAAAGGGAGGGGCTACTTTATTCTTAACAACCTTCACTTTCGTGCGGTTACCAATGAAGTTCTCACCATCTTTAATGGCCGCAGTACGACGAATATCCATACGAACAGATGCATAGAATTTAAGAGCATTCCCACCTGTTGTCGTCTCAGGGTTTCCAAACATGACACCAATCTTCATACGAAGCTGGTTAATAAAGACAACAGTACAATTTGAGCGAGAAATTGAACCAGTGAGCTTACGCAGGGCCTGTGACATAAGTCTGGCCTGTAGACCCATGTGTGAGTCACCCATATCGCCTTCAAGTTCAGCTCTTGGAGTGAGGGCAGCAACAGAGTCAACAATAAGGAGATCAACAGCTCCCGAGCGCACGAGCATATCGGCGATTTCAAGCGCCTGCTCACCACTATCTGGCTGAGAGATAAGTGTGTTTGGAATATCTACTCCAAGCTTTGAGGCGTATTGCGTATCAAGAGCATGTTCAGCATCGACGAAAGCGACGGTGCCACCAGCTTTTTGACATTCAGAGGCGATATGAAGAGTAAGAGTTGTTTTACCAGAAGACTCAGGTCCGTAGATTTCAATGATACGTCCCTTGGGAATACCACCAATGCCGAGTGCGAGGTCAAGTCCGAGACAGCCAGTGCTAATGGCCGGAACATTTTGAGTGGGCTCAGCTCCGTCGAGCTTCATGATAGCGCCCTTGCCAAATTGCTTTTCAATGCTTGCTAGCGCGAGGTCGAGGGCCTTTGCTTTGTTCTCGTTTTGGGCACCTTTGGTCGGTTGTAATGCCATAGTCTTGTCTCCCTATAATTCTGTGCTGTTTCGTCAGACACTAGCACGTCCAGTTGTTTTCGACTAACCACTTGCGGCCACAATTACGCCCGCAAAAACCTAACTCTTTAATATTAGGTCTGTTTGTGAAAAAAAATGGGCCCATTAGAATGGTGCGCACTCATTTGCGTAACTTTTCTTAGTTTGTGCGTATGTTGTGCGTAAGTCAAGCGTAAAAAACTTAAAAAAGATTTTGGATCAAATAGAGAATGAGCCAGGTGAGACCGCCTGCGTAAACTCCACTCACGATGTCGTCAATAATTGTCCCGGCACCGTGTTTAACCTTGAGGTCAAAGTAATTGGCGGGCCAAAACTTAATGATGTCAAAAAAGCGAAAGGTAACAAAGATGAGGGCGAGATCACCTAGGTGATTGGTTCTAATGAAGAGCCATGCCACGAACATACCGAGGACTTCATCAATGACGATCCACGAGGGATCGTGCACGTGATGCTTTTGCTGGGTGAGCTCGGTGATTACCACTGCGGCCAGCGTGAGGATGAGTAGGAAGGGAATGAAGAGAAAGAAGGGGGGCTCGAAGTGACCTAAGAGCCACAGAAAGGGAACTGTCGCCAAGCTCGCCCAAGTCCCCGGAATTAAGGGTAAAAATCCCAGACCAAGGCAACTGGTAAAAAGAATTTCAGGTTCTTTAAGTGATGGTGTAGAGTCATCTCTCACGGATAATTCCTTATTTGGGGCTATCTTACCGAGATTAAGTAAGAATCATGGAAAGACCAAGTTATTTGTCTAAATATTTATTTGATTGGGAGTTTTTTGACGTTGTCGTCAGCGGCAAGTCGTCTCTCGATTCAAAGTTCTTCATTGGTCCACTGACCAATGTTGAGCAGGTGAATGGCTTTCTCAAAGGCTATGGGCTTGACCCCAATGATCCCGTTACGCGTGCCGAACTCTTTGGCAACTTTCAGGAAGCACTGCAATTTATTAAGCGCTACTTTTTGCTTGAAGGTAGTAAAGACGGACTAGACCTTAAGGTTCCAAACTCCGTGTATATGATCACCGACATAGGAGATCTCTTTTTAATGGCCACTGGTGGTTCAGGGCGCTATTCGCGCGAAGAGCGCCTTTGGGCGGAAGTGATTCTCAAAGTGATGCATACGATTTTGCATGTCGACAAAGATCTTCGTTCAAATTACTTCAATATTATTCAAACGCAGATTTTTGACCGCTTCTATAAGTTCGTCTATCGCGATGAAGAGGGGGGACTTTTCCTTGGAAAGCGCACTGAAGATAGTAGGGACATCCCCCTGGTGGACTTCGTCACAAAGAGTAAGAAGACCCGCGAGAGTGTGATTATTAAGCTGCTTCATAAAGCTGAAAACGTGGCCGAAGAACTTTTTGATCGAGTGGGTGTGAGAATTGTCACTCAGAATCGCTTTGATACTTTGAGAGTGATTAAGTTTCTTATTGAAACAAATGTGGTTGTTCCTCATAACGTCAAACCCAGTCGATCTGTGAACACCATTATCGACTTAACTCAGTTTAAAGAGAAGCATCAAAGCGTTCTGCGCATGGCCCTTAGAAATAAAATGACTGAGCAAGACTTTCTTAAGGCCATGGATGAAGAAGTGCGCAAGTGCATTCCCTATAAAGAAGGGAGTGATCGCAACCAGCATTCACTTGCAAAGTATCAGTCGATTCAGTTTACCTGTCGTCAGCTGATCAAATATAAAAATCCCTTTCTTTCGGAATTTAAATCATTGAGAAAAATGGCCAAAGAAAAAGGTGATACGGATGAGTTGGGCAAGAAAGTCTTGGCAATGGATATGAGCTTGATTGCCAGGGATGTAAGGTTTTTCTATCCCTACGAAGTTCAGATTGTAGACGCCGAATCTCACAAGAATAACACCGAGGGTGAGGCATCTCACCAGGAATACAAGAAATCCCAAATTATTAGTGCGATGAAGCGCGTTTTTAAGCCACTCATTGAATATAAAGGGTTACAATTAACTTAGGGCACACGCCCTCAGAATTTATCGTTCGATGAGGAAATGATGAAGCGCTCACTTTTTATTGCCCTCACTCTGTTAATCGCTCCTCTATGTCTTCATGCCCAATCAATTTCGGGAACTGTAAGCTTCTCTGGTGAGAGCAAGGGGACGCTTTTTGTTTACGTTCGCTACTACCATGAAAAGAGTAATAAACCAGTTGCTCTAAAGCGCTATGAAAACCCCCAGTTCCCAGTTCAATTTGAACTCTCTGCTAAAGACGCCTTAGTTCCGGGTATGCATTTTAAAGGTCCATTTAAAGTTTATGGCAAGTTGGCCCCCGCAGAAGGGAGGCTATGGAGTAGTAAGACTATATTTGCGAAGGGACAGAGTGAAGAAGGGCATTTAATAAATGTCGGGGATAAGAATATTCAACTCGAAATCAAATAGCATTTTCTTTTAGACTCGTTTCAATAAACAGCTCAATCCTCTCATTTACAGTTTCTGAGAAATCTACCTGCGGAACATGACTGCCATCTTTGATCAAATAGAAATCACTGTGGGGTAGGTTTCTAATTAAAATGTGCTGAAGATAGTTGGGAATCACTTTATCTTTATCTCCTCCCATCACGAGTGAGGGAGTTAAGATTTTGGGTAGGTCTGAAAGTATGCGATGGTTTCTCATTTCGTTGAGCAGATGAAAGAAAAGCTCCGGCGCTAACTCACCAATCTTTTTAATGTAATAGCGAACGAAATCCTCAGGCACTCTCTTGGTGTTGAAACCTCCGGCATGCACTACTTTACTTAGCACTGGATTGTAATGAGAAGTTTTCCAGATAAGTTTAGAAAAATGTGGATAACGCTTAAAAATATTTTCAATAACTGGCCCCAAAATATCGACTAGATTAGTGTCGAACATAATATCTTGAGGTGGCAGGACCGTTCCAGAGATTAGGACTTGGCCAATATTGAGAGCGGGGTAGTTCTTGGCAAATTCAAGTGAAACATTCACGCCCATAGAGTGACCAATTGTGAGTGCGCGCTTAATGCCTATTTCACCCATGATGTGACAGAGATCACGGGCCATATTTTCAAAGGTCACCTCTGCGATATCTTCTGGAGCTTCCGAGTTAAAGTGGGCCCGGTAGTCATGCACGAGCATGGGGTGACCAAGATTGTGAAAGTGTGAGATCTGTGGCCCAAAGTGTTTTGGGTTACAAACGAGACCATAATTGAAAACGATCCAAGGTTTTGTGTCGTCATACCCCTTATTGGTGATCACATAGAGCTTAAGTCCATCTGGATTTTGGATGTATCGCCCTTGGTACTGATCGGGGGAGAGAATGCCCTGCATGTTTTACCTATTTATTCTTATTGTGTTTTTCTTGTTCGATACGAATGAGTTCTTTTTCTAGCTCGATGACGAGCTCAGAGATCTCAGGCTCACTACGTACTCGCTCTTCTAGGGCATCGATAATATTTTTTTGATGCTCTGCTGGTGCCGGTAAACTTCCGACAATATTAATTTCACTCTCACCCAAGCGTAGGCGGTCCCCGCTTTTTAAGACCTTGCTACCCGAGAGCTTCTTACCGTTAACATAGAAATGATCGTCGTAAGTTACTTTTAGACCTTCATTTACTGCTTTGAAAACAACTGAGGCTGTGAGTTTTTGGTCATTGATAAGGAGATCACTTCCAGAGCGATTGGAAATCACGAGGGTGGTGTAGGCAATGTGATAGTCACCCAGAACATTTTCATCTGGAGAACTTAGAAACTTTAGATGAATCATAGATCTATTCTATTAGAAATTAGACTGTCGTAAAGACACGGTCATCTTTGGCCAGTTCTTGTTGTAGGCTTTGCAGGGACTCTGTTGGGGTCTGAAAAAGGGATATCGCATCCTCTCGAGCCTGTCCGAGTAGCTCGCCGTGGAGGAGTATATTTGAGATTTTCCTTTTGACCATTGAGCCAGACTGTTCTTTACCAAATAAGTCACCCTCTCCGCGAATTTTGAGGTCTTCTTCGGCAATTTTAAAGCCGTCGGTTGTCTCTTCGAGAATGCTAAGACGGTGGATGGCCTCTCTGGAGAGTTTGTTCTCTGTCACCATAAAGAAAAAGCCTGGTTTGTCTCCTCTTCCCACACGACCGCGCAATTGGTGAAGCGAGGAGAGTCCAAAGCGCTCAGGTCCAAAGACGGCCATGACTGTCGCATTGTGAATATCGATTCCCACTTCGATTACACTTGTGGACAAGAGGATATCAGCTTCATGATTATTAAAGGCGCTGAGGGCCTTTTCCTTTTCTTCTGCCTTAAGAGCGCCGTGAAGAGTGAGGAGTTTGCGGTGGGGTAGCCAGTGCTCGATCTTCTTTTCCATTTGCATGACACTGACAATGTCTGTTTCTGGATTATCTTGTATGGCCGGAACAACAATATAGACTTGCTCGCCAAGCTCGATACGAGTGTTAATGAAGGTGAGAAACTTTTCAAAAGTAGACTCGGTTACGATGCGAGATTTATGGCCGCGCTGACCTTTAGGCGCTGAGCGGATAGTTGTGATATCTAAGTCACCATATTGGGTGAGGCTCAATGACCTCGGGATTGGAGTTGCAGTCATGATGAGGCAGTGAACACCCTCTCCTTTAGAGACCAGCTTTAACCTCTGGTCGACGCCAAACTTATGTTGCTCATCTATAATGACCACGGCGAGCTTTTTGAAAGTGATTGTGTCTTGAATCAAAGCGTGAGTGCCGATAATAAAATCGATTTCTCCCTTTGAGAGCTTTTCTGCAATCTCTTTTTTAACCTTGCTAGGAGTCGAGCCCGTGAGTAGCTCACAACTCACTTCTTGAGGAAGAATTCTCTTTAGCGTCTTAAAGTGCTGCGTGGCCAGTGACTCTGTCGGACACATAAAAGCCGATTGAAAGCCTGATTGAATCGCAAGTAAACAAGTGATAATGGCCACGGTAGTTTTGCCACAGCCTACATCTCCCTGGATCAGTCTCATCATGGGCGTACCACTTGCAAGGTCACTGGCAATCTCTTGACAAGCACTGAGCTGTCCATCGGTGAACTCATAAGGGAATAGTTTGATGAGCGGCTCTAGCTGTGCCTGCCCGGTTTTTATAAGAGGGGCCTTTTTCTTAACAGCACCTTCTCTTCTCATCATAAGCTTGAGCTGTTCT
Source organism: Bacteriovoracaceae bacterium (assembly GCA_048264885.1). Taxonomy (GTDB): domain Bacteria; phylum Bdellovibrionota; class Bacteriovoracia; order Bacteriovoracales; family Bacteriovoracaceae; genus JBLWXV01. Next base: position 167,273 of record JBLXCO010000004.1, on the reverse strand, counting down.
TCAAAAAACTCTTGGTAGACCAGTCGGTTAATGGCCGCCTTGTGATTATCGGGATTGTATCCGTCGATTGCGTGCATGTGCTTGAGTGCATCTTTAAGGGGCATTAAACCACGCTTTAAAAGAGCGCTCTCTGGGGTGAGATCCGCAATATCTTCCCAGAGCGAGCGCGGGATTTTGTCGATGAGTTTTTTGATTTGAGCAGATGGTATTTTGTTTATTGTTGGGTATTGAACTTTAAATTCTTCTTTATCAGCTGAATGTCCGGGTTCAAGAGCTGGAAGCTCATCTTCAGTGAGCGAGAGATTCTCTGGAGAAGTCATCTGAAAGGAGCCACTAAAACTGCCCATCTCTCCCATGACCAGCAGGTATGGACTCGACTGAATTTTTTTGACCAGCGAAAAATAGGTATTGAACCACTTGAGATTGAGGGTGTGGTTGCTATAGACATCCTTGATCACAACAGTGAGATCAAATAGTCTTGCCCCACCTTTGCCGCGACCTCTAAAGCTAGGGCGTTGCTGAACACTGATGACTTTACCGAGCCCTTTAAAGAGTTCGCCAATTCTCATGTGCTCAAAGCTAGTTAGTGTTGGGAGTTTTTGAACTTTCAGCGGAAAGAGCCACATCAGATCTAAGATGGTGGCCACACCCGCTTTATTGAGCGCCTCTACAGTCTTAGAGGGCTTAGACCCTCGGCTCAAAGAGACGAGGGGACTTTGCAGAGTGAGTGAATTAGATGAATTCGAAGGATTCGACCTCATACTCAATATCACCTTTTGGTGCTCTAACGATGACAGTGTCACCTTCTTCTTTACCAATGAGCGCGCGCCCGAGTGGACTTGTATAAGAGATTTTTCCCTTTTTGCTATTAGACTCTGTCTCGCCAACGATTTGATAGGTGAGCGAAGTACCTTTCTCGACATCGGTGAGGTGGACGGTGGCACCAAAGACAATCTTTTCCGACTTTACTGTTTTAGGGTCGACAATTTTCGCCTTGGCCACAATTCCTTGAAGCAGCATAATGCGGCCTTCAACAATGCCTTGCTTTTCTTTGGCCGCGTGATACTCGGCATTTTCTTTTAAGTCGCCAAGTTCTCTGGCCTCTTGGATGACCTTTTTGAGATCTTCACGTTCAACTTTTATAAGATGGTCGAGCTCCTCTTGGACAACTTGGTAACCATCTTTTGTAATTGGCATTTCATCGGCCATGTCTTTCTCCAAAAAATAAAACGCTAGTCCTTTTTAAAAAGGGCCATCGCTGCAGCGAGAGCGTCATCCTTCGCATGCTGCGCGGAGCCAGGAGTAGCGAGCACAAAGTAGTCACAGTAATTGGCTTTTTCTTTTTCGACAATCCGCTCGGCACTAGGCTCGCGACATTCGTTATATGCTTTAGGATCATAGAATTGACACATCTTGCAGCAGCGTAGATCTGCACTGCAGTGGGGACATTCCTCTGAGCGGTGAATTTTGGTCCCAGGTTCTAGATCGAGGACCTTGTGGCAACTATGACAGCTAAGTTGTTGACTCATGGGGAGCTCCTTCTAAAACGACCAACTTTTCTCAATGAAGACTTCTCCGTCTTGGTCGGGTGAGAAGTAAATACGTGGAAGGTTGCGCTTATTGTACTCTTCAATGGCGCGCACTAGATTTTTCTCATTGGCGGCTTCGAGAGTGCGGGCCACAAAGAAGTTGATTGCAATAAAAGCACCGCCAGAAATGAAGAACGCTTTGCGATTATTGGACGAAGAATTAGTAAAGAGGCCAGTGATGATGAGGCCGGTTCCCAATGTTCCCAGCAGCGCATTTTGCCAGCGCATTTCAGTACCTTTTTGGTACTCATTGAGAAATTGCTTGGCGAGTTCATCTTTTTCTAAATGAAAGCGCAAGCCCTCCCCCTTTTGAGTCGAGCTGGTATCTACTAAAACTTCTTGGTAGTTGATGATGGCCACGCGGCTACAGGTGTCCGCCGCCAGTGAAGCTCTGACGAGAAGAAGACTTGAGAGCATCAATATGAGGGCAAGGCGGCAAAGTGTCATAAGCAAAGAGCTTAACACTTTGTCTTTCTCCCGACAATTAGCGTAACATTTTAAAGTGCCCAAGGAGGAGCCAAGTGGATTTAATCAGAACCGGAATGGGGATCAGACAGACCATTAAGAATGTGTCGCGCTTGCGCGAGATCGTCACAGTGTTTGCCAAGCACGGTTTTGCCGAGTTCTTTTCCTCTGGTGTGTTGGCGCTTGTTCCTGGGTTGCCGTCGAGCTCATCAGCTAAAAAGATAAAAGATCAATTAGATGAAGAGATTGCTGAAAGTGTCGAGCGCGATTGGTCGCGTGTTCTGGGCACCAGGTTGCGTAAATGTTTTGAAGAGCTTGGGCCGGCCTTTGTAAAGTTTGGGCAGCTGTTGAGTTCTCGCGAAGATCTTTTTCCAGATGCTTTTATTGAAGAGATGGCGCTTTTAAAGCGCAATGTGAAGAGTGTTCCCTTTGCTGAGGTGAAAGAGGCGATCGAGCTCTCACTCGGAAAGAAAATCGATACTGTCTTTAGTCACATTGAAGAAAAACCAATAGGCACTGCTTCGATCGGGCTTGTTTATAAAGCTCAGTTGAAAAATGGCAAAGATGTTGTTTTGAAGGTCAGAAGACCAAGAATTAAGTCTCTCTTGGAAACGGATTTTCAATTACTCTCTTTTTTGGCGGGTCAGGCGGAGCGAATGTCCGAGGATCTCAAGGCAATTGGCTTGGCGCGAATTATCACAGACTTTTCTTCCACCCTTAGGACGGAGCTCAACTTTAATATTGAAGCTCTCAATTGTCAGCGCCTCAAAGAGAATCTTGAAAAGCACGATAGCGAGGGTGTTTTTTATATTCCACACATCTATAAAGAATACACCAAAGAAGACTTGCTGGTGATGGAGTATCTCGATGGTATTCCCTTTAGTGAAGCCGATAAGTTAAAAGATAAAATGAACGTCGTTCACCCCAAGCTCGAAGCAGGGATGGGACTCTTTTTAAAAACTTTTTTGCAAGATGGTTTTTTTCACGCAGACTTGCACGGTGGCAATTTTCTCTTGCTTGAAAATGGAAAAATAGGCTTGCTCGATTTTGGATTAATGGGAACGCTTGGCAAGAGAAGTAGACAAAACTTTGTCGCCATTATTTACGCGCTTATTTCTTACAATTTTGAAAATCTGATTTATGAATTTCTCGATGTCGCAGATTATGGAAATATTCCTGATGTGGACGCGCTTATTCAGGACGTGAAGTCTGGGCTTGGGCCATATGTCGGACTCACAGCTCAGCAAACAGACTTCTCAGAAGTCCTACAGATTGTTCTTAAAACACTTCGCAAGCACGACCTCTATCTTCCAAGTGATTGGTTTGTTGTGTTTCGCGCTCTGATGACAGTAGATGGAACTGGACGCTCACTAGGTCTTGATCTTGATGTCTACAGTGTGCTCGAGCGTGATATCGGTGACATTATCGAAAAAACTCTTTCAAAAGACGATCTCATGGAGGAGGCGATCTGGACTGGCAGAGACTTTCTCACCTCGATGAGAATTCTTCCACGCCACTTAAAATGGTTTTTTAGAGAGTGGGGCAAACGCTCTTATGCAATTGAGATCATTCATACAGGTCATGAAAAGATGGCCTCGCAAATTACCTACGCGATTCAGGGGATTGGCTACTTTTTCTTAACTGGTGTGTTTACTGTGAGCGGTGTGCTCCTGGTGGGACAAGAGAATATTATTCACTATCAGTCTGTTCCGGTGATTTGTTGGCTTTTTTGGATGCTGGCCCTTGCAGCACTACTCCAAGGGCTCAGGGTTTTCTATAAGACCAGGTCTTAGCCTAGATAAAAGTTCTATCTTCTTCAATTGAGGCGTATGAGTCGCAGCCGAGATGAATATTATCAAACTTTTTTTCCTCTGGAAGTATCTTGAAAGTGATTGGGCAGTTTTCATCTAGGTTGGCTTTGCGAAAAATGCGCTTTAGGGTGTTGCCTGATACAACCTCATCAAAAATAAAGTCTCCATTTGAGTTGTAATAGAATAGGGTGATTCCATTATTGTCAAACATAGCCTCGATACTTCGCGAAGCTTCACCTTTTTGTTTAAAAATATAAAATCCGTAATTGACGCTGATTTCGTCTTTTTCAAATTTCAATGTGAGCGGTCTTGAAACCTTATCTTCGGTTATCGTGAGTGCACTGGCCGATAGGCTGGTTGCGAGCAAGAGAAAGAGTGTAAATAGCTTTTTCATTACTAGGGCTCCGTGGCTGTAAAAAAAATTAGATTGATTCATCCTAGTGGAGCTTTGTGCCCGGAGCGAGTGGACTGGGAAATCTCTTCAGAGTGTAAAAAAATTAAGCAGTTTTTAAATAGAGTCAACGCCTGGGACAAAGAGGTGAGCAAGAACTTCTGAAGTGATTCTCTTACTTTGCACGCGACAGAGCCCTGCAAAGCGCTCGCGATTAGTAATGAAATCTGGGTGCTTGAGCCAATAGTTATAGAGAGCGAGCTTCTCTTTGAGTTTGGCGATGTTTTCAAGCCTGCAACCAGCTTCATGGATAAGGGGGGAGAGGTCCATGCCTTTATTTGCAAAAACATAGCCCCAGGGAAAAAGTGTGCACCTTACACTTTTCATTTGAAAAATTGTTTTCCAGTCACTTTCAGTGCGAATGGGGTAGGCGTTGTGGCCGTGCTGAAAGCAATCATAATACTCTTTGATCTGCTGCCGTTCATTAGAGGTGAGCTCATTGAGGGCGCGGGTTTGATTGTGAGCACACCAGTCGGCCCCTATATTTTCAGAGAGCGAGCCCACATTGTGAAAATTGAATTTTTCATAAAACTTGGTTTGATCACTCCAAAGGACGACTAACTCTTGATCTGTGAGTTTATCTAAGAGCGCGTTCATCGTGAGCGTTCCAATTCCCCGTCCCCGATAGGCACTCGCGGTGGCAATGGCCCCAATAAAGGCGGTCTTGTAGGTCTCATCTTTATAAGTAAGGGAGAGTTTCCTAAAGCCTCCGCAGCCGATCAAATCTTCGGACTGACTTAAATGGACATAAATATTGCTCCAATTGTCTTCTTTCATGAGTGGAAGGAAGTCGGATTCAAAATGATGTGGTTTTTGATAGCCAAATGCCTCTTCTATCAACAAGAGAACTTTATTTTTTAGGTGTGGGGCTTGCTCAAGAGTGGTCGTAATAGGCTTCATATGGCCATTTTAACGGCTTTTAGCGCTCTTAGGGGAAATATTTGCCAGTGATAAATCTTTTAAAAACATTTTTTTAGTGGGTCTTTTTTTAAGTCGAAAGGGTATCGAAGCCTTTCTTCGGTGTGAAGGAAGGTTCTGTCAGAGAGGAGCTTTGACAGAAACCCATAATCAAGGAGGATTAAAATGGGACTTCGAATTAACACTAACGTAGCGTCCCTCAACGCACAGAGGAACCTACACGGGACGCGCATCTCGATGAACAAATCACTCGAGAAGTTGTCGTCAGGTCAAAGAATTAATCGCGCTGGTGACGATGCTGCCGGACTCGCGATTTCAGAAAACCTTAAAGCTCAGGTAAGAGGTCTTAAGCAAGCCGAAAGAAATGCTGAAGACGGTATCTCACTTGTTCAGATTGCTGAAGGTGCTCTGTCAGAAACTTCAAACATCTTAATTCGTCTGCGCGAACTTGCAGTGCAAGCCGCTTCAGACACTATTGGGCCAACGGAGAGAAAATTTCTCAACGTTGAATTCGAACAGCTGACTTCAGAAATCGATCGTATTGCGAATTCTACTGAATTTAACCGCGTTCCACTCCTTAACGGTACTGGAGCTGTGTTTGATATTCAGATTGGAACGAGAAACGACCCTATTTCAGACCGTTTGACCTTTGATGCTTCAAGTGCTGACGTCAACGTGGCGGCCCTTGGCCTAAACCTTGCCTCAGTTGCTGATAAGATCTCTTCTCAGAACTCACTTGCGGCCATTGACCAAGCGATTATCTCTGTATCTGGTATTAGAGCGGACTTTGGTGCCCTCCAAAACAGACTACAGTCGACGATTAACAATATCCAAGTTTCAGTTGAAAACCTCTCTGCCGCCAACTCTCGTGTTCGCGACACTGACGTAGCCGCTGAGACAGCAGAGCTTACTAAACAGAATATTCTCATGACTGCCGGTACTTCAGTACTTGCACAGGCCAACTCAAGCACCAAGAACGCCTTGAGCCTAATTCAAGCTGTATCTAACGGTTAAGAGTAAAAGGAGAATGAGAATGAAAGCGATGACTGGATAAAAGATTAAAAACCGTCAACTGCCTGCAAGCTTAGATGGTTTTAAAAAAAACAAAAACAAGAGAAAAAGTAGAATTATTAGCTTTGTAAAAAAGTAAACGAAAAATAACAACTTTTTTGGACAAGGAAGTCCAAGTATTTAACAGGAGGTTTGGTATGTATACAGGAGATTAGCCATGGGAATGAGAATTAACACTAACGTATCATCGTTGGCAGCGCAAAGATCACTAGGATCAACCACTCTTAGACTAAACGACAACCTTAGAAAATTGTCGTCAGGGGAGAGGATTACCCGAGCGGGGGACGACGCGGCCGGATTGGCGATTAGTGAAAACCTAAAGGCACAAATTAGAGGTATTAGACAAGCAAAGCGAAATGCAAATGATGCGATTTCGTTGATACAAACATCTGAGGGAGGGCTCAGTGAGATTTCTAACATCGTTATCAGACTTAGAGAACTCGCCGTACAAGCCGCTTCAGATACTATCGGGGATACAGAGCGTGGATTTACTGATGTTGAATTTCAAAACCTTAAAGACGAGATTGATCGTATCTCTAAGGCCGCAGAGTTCAACGGAATCAAAGTCCTCGACGGAACAGGTGGATTGCTCGAATTTCAAGTCGGCACCCGCAATGATCCTATGCTCGATCGCTTGCGCTATGATGGTTCCAGTGCAAATGCTACGCTGGCAGCACTTGGACTTTCCGCTGAAAGTGTCGGTACAAAAATGGGAGCACAGCAAACGCTCAAAAAGCTTGATGATGCTCTGGTGCAGATTAACGGGACTCGCGCTGACCTCGGTGCTCTACAGAACCGACTCAGCTCGACGATTAACAACCTTGGTATCAGTGATGAAAACCTCAGCGCTGCCAACTCAAGGATTAGGGATGTCGATGTAGCCGCCGAGACTGCTGATATGACCCGCAATAACATTCTTGTTCAGTCGGGTGTTTCAGTTCTCTCTCAAGCTAATCAGGCTCCCAACATAGCTCTTAAGCTATTAGGCTAATAAAATTCTACCGGTGCCCAATACTATGAATGTAGTATTGGGCACCTCTCTTTTATTTTTTCAACTGTACTAAAATTGACAGTTTTTCCGACCGCGCGGGTGGCGACTAAGCTACTAGATATTTAAGACAGTCCCGCTATACTAAAAAACATGAATAAAGATAAAAATCTCATCTTGCCCGAAAAGAAGACCATTCTCATTTTTGGCGTGTCTTCGCTGCTTGGCTCATCTCTGACCGAATTTTTAAAGAAAGATTACCGAGTCGTCGGAACCTATTATAAGACTAAAGTTGTTATCCCTGGGGTTTTAACACTTCCTTGCGACGTTCTCGATAAAGATCAAGTGCAACTGATGGTCTATGCTTTTAAGCCCGATATCACTCTTTATTGTGCGGGTGTTCCTTCAGTTTATGCCTGTAGTAAGTCAGAAGAGCTTGCCGATGCTCTCAATGCTTCTGGTCTTTTTAATGTTGCCGAGAGCTGTGGTCGTTATCGCTCACAAGTGATCTACTTCTCGAGTAACTTTGTCTTCTCGGGTGAAACTAAGAACTACATGGAAATGGACATTCCTGACGCCAATACAGCACTGGGAAAAACCCAGGCATCTTCTGAGTTTTTCATTCAAAAGACTTCGTTAAATTATTTAGTCTTTAGATGTTGTCGCATCTATGGCAGAGGAATTGATCCTTTAAAGATGAACTGGTTTTATACGCTCCAAAAGAAGATATCTTCCAGGGAGAAGTTCTCCTGTGATGACTACGTTAGAGTCGGCTTCCTCGACGTTTACTACCTTGCCATGGTCGTGAAGATTGCTATTGAGCGTGGAGTGACAAATCGCCTTTTTCAAATCAGTACCTCTGATCAGATGAGCTACTATGAATTTGCGAAAACATATTGCGATATCTTTGGTGAGAATTCGGATCTGCTCTCAAAGACCAAGTGGCCATTTCCAGCGGTCACTTCTCAGGCGATGAATCAGGTCGCGGATCAACTCATCTATAAGATGGATATTACAAATATTGAAGGTTTCCTCAATATTGAACTGCCTACAGTGCAGGAGTCTTTGCAGTTTACCTTTCAGCGCCTCGGTGGGGACACTGAACATAAAGGTGGATCGCGCAAGAGCGAAGGCGTGACCTTTATCTAACTGAATGTTTGATAAACTCTGAGAGATAGTGGCGAACGAGGCTCTCTGGATCTACTTCTTCTCCAGCAAAGCGCCACGTAATTTTATTAAAAGCCCCTATGTGAGCACGAATTTCGTGAATGGCCTGATGGCCAAGACCTTCATCGAGAGAAAGTCTCGCTCCGTAAAATTCTTTTCCACTGGTGACAAAACCAATTGTGATGAGGTCGTGAGACCTGCGGGCAACGACTAACCTCAGAGCGTTTCTAAAGAGCATAAAGTCGTTAACAGTATTAGAAATTTTAAAGGTCTTTATTTGAGAACCAGCGTTGTGGCCTCCACGATACTCGTTAAATTTGGCCACATAAAAATCAAACTTATCTCTGAGCGTGTCCATGAAGCGAATACTTGAGTCTTCTAGTAGGGCTGCTGGATTGAGATGATCATCTATGCTGATGACTCCAGACTCATTCATATTGAGTTCCTCGAGCGCTAAGTGCTCGATCCAGGCAAGAGAAGATTCATTAAATTGGTCAGTTGTATTCATACTTACAATGATGATGGCCTAGAGCTTTATCGTCAAATACAACTTGCTTGAAAAAGAGATAGAAAAAGGGCCCTGTAAGACTGCCGGTATGTTCCGCCCGTCATTTGACAGGTGGCCGCAGTAGTTAACCACTTTAGGCTTCCCACTATCCCTTTTTAGGGGTGGGCTTGCTCACCATGATCAGTGACCGCTGCCGTGGAAAAAATTGTAGGGCGAAACAACATTCGCCTTACAAGACCCAAATTCATTATACCAACTTCTTTTTGAGGCGTCCCTATAAACTAGATGTCTCCCGTGAAAACAGACACTTACCTCATTTCAAGATGGAAAATTGTGTTTTTTGCCGCCATGCAGTAAGATAGAGACAGAAATGATTCACTTTTAGGTTAAGTTCGTGGGCGCAGCAGCCGAAGAGACCTGAGTCAGCACGATCTTCGCTTTTAGGAGAGTTGAGAATGAAAAAGAATATTATGGCCTACTTGAAAGACGAGAGTGGTCAGACTTCAACTGAGTACATCCTACTCGTTGCAGTTGTGGCCTTGATTGTTTTCAAGTTTAAAGAGATTGCCACTGAAAAGCTCACCCAGCTCACAGGTGATGTGTTTGGGAAAGCCTCAGGTATTCTCGAGCAAATTCAATAAGTTAGATCTGATGCCTGACACGTTCAGGCACGGACCTGACAACCGATGTTTGATTCGCGCTTCAAATCTGCTGAAGTGGCCCTTAGTGCCGCTTTACCCCTCTATTTTTAAAATCGTCTATAATCACATTCATGAAAAAGACTAAAAATGCTCTAGGCCAGGCGACGATAGAGTATCTGGTTATTTTTGCTTTTTTGGGCATTATCTCAGTGACCATGATGAAGAGTCTCGCTACCTATATTGGGGACGCCACCGGTGGGATTGCCTTTGAACTCACTCAGGAGCTCTCCAGTGGGGTGTGTGAGCGACTTTGCTGGACCAGGGCCTATAAGAACAGGATGTTCTAAGAATGATGCCGATTTCGGTTTTTCTATTTCTCTTTGCTGAGCTGATAGCGGTTTCGTATATCGATTGGAAGTATAAGAAGATCTCAAACTTTTGGTCTATTCTTAATATTCTCCTCTTTATTGTCGTTTTGCAGGTCTTTCCTGGTGTGTACGTCGCCACCTGGCAGAGCTTAATCGTCTCAATGTCCTTTCTCTTTGTGGGCTTTATTCTTTTTCGCCTCAATATTATGGGAGCGGGTGATTCGAAATTTCTCTTCTCTCTCTTTTTACTCATTCCCGAAAGTCTTCAGGAAGATTGTTTTCTCTACCTCGCAATCTCGACTGTTTTAATCGGGGTTAGCCTACTCATCTACAACACGTACAAAAATATTGATATTCTTGATAAGGCAGTAAAAACCAAAAATGTTATGCTGATAAGACAAGTGTATGGTTCTCGATTTTCCTATGCACCAGTGGTTTTACTAAGTTGGATTATCTTGGCGAGTTTTAAATGGGATCACCTCTATTAAATAGCAAAGGTCAATCAACCATTGAGTATCTACTCCTCTTGGTTGTGGTCGCCTCTTTGGCGGCGACGGTCTTCAATTCAGCGGCCTTCAGAAATATCTTTGGAAACGATTCATCTTTTTTTGCGATCATGCAAAATAGAATTCAATTCACGTATCGACATGGTCTCGAGGGCGAAAAGGAAGATTCTTTTAACTATGGTGATGGGACTGGTCACCATTCGTACTATAGTCAGGAAGACAGCAATACCCGCTTCTTTCTTCCGCTAGAGGGGTATGGCGATTGAAGAGGCATAATAAAGGGGAGTCTGGGCAGTCGCTTATCGAATTTCTACTAAGCTTTGCTTTCGTGTTTGGGCTCGTGTTGGTTTTCCTCAAACTCTCGCTCAATTACACCACTGGCTATCTTGTTCACTACGCAACCTATATGGCCTCTCGATCCTTTTTGGTTGTTGATCGAAACTCAAACACTCCTGAGGGCTCAGACTCAGAGTCTTTTAACAGGGCCAAGACCGTTTTTGATCGCTATAAAGTTGATACATTCATCACCGATTTTGACGGCAGCTTACAGGCCAATATGCCTGGCTCGGTGGGCTCACCGGCGATGGTCGGCGTGTGGGTTGAGTACACCACCAACTTATCGGGATCAACTTTGTTTGGTGGCGATCGCGAACTAAAACTTCGCTCGGAATCTTTTCTTGGGAAAGAACCTACGCGCGCAGAGTGTATTGAAAGAATTTGCCGAGCATTTATGGACCTTGGTGCAGACTGCACCAGTCATGTAACATTTGCTGATAATGGCTGCTAAAAAAAATAAGATACTAAACTCTGAAGGTCAGGCAATATTTGAATTTATTGTCTTTGTGCCATTCTATCTTTATTTGCTAACGGTGCTCATGTCCTTTGGCAATTCTCTCAACGCCTCCATTAATCAAAATAAAGTAATTCGCGGCTTCTTCTACCGCGACCTTGCGGGCTATAGTTACCCACCAATTAAGCGAGACCTTGAGCAACTTAGCGGTCAGGGGATTGATGTCGTCGGTATGGCGATCGTCGGATATCGCGATCGCTCCGACGGCGAGAATGCAATCGCTGGTTGCGTTGGCGTTCAACGCTATATTGGGGCTGATGGTGAAAATGAAACTTGTGAGGAACCGGCAGACGGTGAAACCACGACTCGTTTTATCAGGCTCTACACTGCCTATGGTGTGTGTGGTGAGAGCTGGAGTGCCGGAAGTCTTGACTTTTATGGTCGGTCTCATGGCTCTGTCTCTGCCGGTTCTTGCGTCGTTCGCTAGGGTTGGTCATTTTTGCTCACTTAATAGAAGTTAGCACTCCTTGTTAAGATACTCTAAAGGCTTAAGAACTCGTCCGAAGGGGAGTGCTTCTCATGAAATCCCGCGCGTTTACCTTTGCGGTTATCATTGCTGTCTTCGCCATCATGATGGTGAAGACTTATATCGATGACAAGCAAAGCGAAATTGTTAAAAGGTATGGCATCCAAGGAACGGTTGTTGTTGCCAAAGTAGATATTAACGAACTTGAACTCATCGATGATTCAAAAGTTGTTATTAAATCTATGCCCAACAACTTCTTGGCCCCAGGCCACTTTAAAACCATCAAGGAAATTGAAAATACAATTGCGACCGTTCCGATTCTAGCTGGGGAACAGATCACAAAACCAAGGGTCACTTACCCTGGGGCGAAAACTGGTCTTGCCAGACAGGTCTCTCTTGGTAAGCGAGCGCTTGCGATCAACGTGAGTGAAAAACACGCTGTGGCCCGACTGATTAAACCTGGTGACCGTGTCGATATTCTCACCAGTATTGATATCTCAGATGGTACGAGAAAAGACCTGCAGTCGACAAAGACCATCTTGCAAGACGTTCTCATCCTCTCAACCGGTCAGAGCATGACCAATAGTATTCCGATCATCGGGGTTAAGACACCTCGAGTGATTAAGAAGATGAACCTTTCGACTTACAGTAATTACAACACGGTAACACTCGAGCTCGATCCTTTCCAAGTTCAAAAATTAGTTTATCTCTTAAGCTTTAGTCCGCGCCCACTGTTTTTATCACTACGTAATAACCAAGATACAAAAATTGAGCGCATTAACTCGACTAGAATTTTTAGCATTCTCAATGAAGAGGTTGATGAGGCCAAAGCCTATCTACAGGAAAAGTATAAGAAGAAATAATGGTTAAATACTTCAAGCTCTGTAATATTTTTTTGACATTGTTGGTTCTTGTGACCTTCGGTGTTCATGCTCAAGATGAAGATACTCAAGAGAAGGAAGTTGAAGTTATTTTAGGTATCGATAAAATTGAAAAGCTCGATTTTGCGCCCTCAACTAAAGTGCAAATTGGTAACGACACCATTCTTAATTATCAGCTCATTCCGCAAAAACGTGAGATCACTTTTAAGGGCATCAAGCCAGGTAAGACATCTATCATTATCCGTAACGCTGTTGGTGATATAAAGGCCCGCTATCTGGTAACCGTGACGGCCAGTGATCAGTCAAAAGTTGTTCAGGAGTTGCGTCAGTTTTTAGGTGACATTGAAGGTTTAGAAATTGGCGTAAAGGGTGATCTGGTCTTTATCGGAGGAGAGATTATTGTTCCCAATGATATGGGAAGGGTGAATCTGATCTTAGAGAAGTATCCCGATGTCGTAAATATGGTTGAGATGTCTGATCAAACCAAAATTCTGATTGCTAAAAAAATGCAAGATGAGATTCAGCAAAACAAGCTCACCAACGTGACGGTGAGACTTGTGAATGACCGCTTTTGGCTTGAAGGTGTTGTGACTTCAAATGATCAAAGAGCGCTGGCTGAGCGAATCGCAAATGCTTATCTTCCCAATATGGTTTTGCCCCTAGCTCTGAGAACTAATAGTGTGGCCGTGGCCACTGGCGGTGGGGCGAACTCGATTATTCAAAATTTCATTGCAGTTAACCAAAAGAGTGAACCTGCTCCTATTCCCAAACTGGTTAAAATCACGGCTCAGTTTGTTGAACTTACACGTGATTATAATAAAATTTTTGGCTTTAAGTGGTCACCAACTCTGGGTGGTGATGGTGGCAGTATTCGCATTGGTAAAACTGGAAGCGGCGGTGTTTCTACAAGTACTTCTGATGATACTTTATCAGCGACAATCTCCAATCTCTTTCCCAAACTCGCAAGCGCTAAGAGCGCGGGGCATGCAAGAGTGATTCAATCTGGGATGGTCGTGATTAAAGATGGGCTTCAGGGGCAGATTAGTAAGACGAGCTCGAAACCTTTCTCTGTTGGTACCGGTGAATTTACTAAAGCTGATACCGCGACAAGTGGATTTAATCTAACCGTTAAGCCGACCGTGCTTCAAGAAGAGAAGGTAAACTTAAATATCGGAGTGAGCGTCAGCGCTTCGGTGGGTGATCCGCCGGAGACCCTTTCAAACTCTGTCTCGACAGAGATGATTGTGAAGTCTAAAGATAGTGCTGTCGTTGGTGGGATTGTGATCAATAGAAGCTCTACCGACTATGACAAAAATGCGCCTTTTGAAAGTACAGATGGACAGCTTGAAAGTGGAAGCTTTCTCTTTTCTTTCTTAAGATCTAAGTCTTATGTCACCAATCGCAGTCAGTTTGTTGTTTTTGTGACTCCTGAAATTATTGATAACGCCGCAGATGGGACGGAAGAAGTGAAGCGAAAGTTTCGCCAGAGGAGACGTTAAGTGAGCGGCTTTATTATTGCCATTATGGGTGGAAAAGGTGGACAGGGTAAGTCGCAGGTTGCGGCTAACTTGGCCATGGCTTATGCTGCTGAGTCACGAGCGAAGACGCTACTGCTGGATTTTGATCAAAGAGCAAGTGGGGACCAGAATTTCATCACTGGTCTTAAGTCAAAGAAAACAGTCAAAGATCTCTCTGAGTTTAACGGAGCCCTTGACCCTAAGTCCGTTCAGCAATTCATTGTTACTCATACAAGTGGGATGAGCTACATCGGCATGCCTAATGATCCTACGGCAGCGGCCAATATAAATGTCGAAGGACTTGGAAAGTCTCTTAAGGCCATCACCAATATTTTTCCTGTGACTGTTATCGACTGCGGAAGTGAGCTCAATGACCTAGCGATAAAAGCGCTCGAGTTCTCAACCGCAATTTTTTTGGTGGTTACACCGGACATTTTGGCACTTAACCAAACAAAAAGGCTCTATAGTGATTTGGTGACCATGCTCTTTCCAAAAGATATGATTCAAATCGTGCTCAATCAGGCCGTAAAGGGACACCCTGTATCACCTGATCTTGTGGGTAAGACCATTGGTAAGCCTGTTTTTGTGAATATTCCTAAGGATGAGCAAACTTGTGTGAAGGCCCTCAATGAGAAGAAGCTCATTATGGCGGTGGCAAAAAATAGCGCATTTGCAAAAGGTGTGACTGACTTTGCTCGCAAGTTGATTCAAAAGAACGTCTTAAAAACGCTCTCGAGACTTAATAAGCCATCAGACGTTGGGGCCAAAAAGCCCGGTGCTGGTGGAGCCGCAGAGGCAGAGAAACCTCAGCGGGGAATCAAGAGTCCTTGGGTTGAGTTGAAAGCTAGAATTCACCGTGGTCTCGTTGAAGAAATGGACCTGAAGAAGACAGATGATAGCGATCCTAAGGCCCAGGTTATTCTGCGTGAGCAGACTAAGAAAATGGTGGTTGAGCTTCTTAATAAAGAAGACACAAAGTCTGTTCTCACTAGCCGTGAGGATATGAATCAAATTGTTAAGGAAATTCTGGATGAGGCCCTAGGGCTTGGTCCTTTGGAAGATCTGCTCTCAGATAAAGAATGTTCTGAAATCATGGTTGTTGGTCCGGAGAAGATTTATTACGAAAAGGGTGGAAAAATTAGACTCTCGACGGTGACATTTACCAATAATCGTCAGGTCCTTAATGTCATTGAGCGTATTGTGGCACCTATCGGCAGAAGAATTGATGAGAAAACGCCCTACGTGGATGCTCGTCTGGCCGATGGCTCGCGTGTTCACGCCATTATTCCTCCCTGTGCTCTTGATGGGGGAACAATTACTATTCGTAAGTTTCCTGAGAATCGTCTGACTTATAAAGATCTCGTCAAATTTGGTTCAGTCACTCAGAATATGGCCGATTTTTTGAGAATTGCAGTAGAGGGCAAAAGAAATATTGTGGTGAGTGGAGGTACCGGCTCTGGTAAAACGACTCTCATCAATATCCTTGGCGGATTCATTCCGACCAATGAGCGTATTATTACCTGTGAAGACTCGGCCGAACTCGATTTTCCACAAGATCACGTGGTTAGGCTAGAGACTAGACCTCCAACTTTGGAAGGTGATGGTGAAATCGATATTCGCTGTCTTGTAAAGCAAACACTACGTATGAGACCTGATCGGATTGTGGTTGGGGAGTGTCGCGGTGGTGAAACTCTGGATATGTTACAGGCAATGGGTACTGGTCACGATGGCTCGATGACCACTGTTCACTCCAATAATCCTCGTGAATGCATAGGGCGTCTCGAAACTCTCGTTCAGTATGCTGGAGCTGGGCTTACGGCTAAGGCGATTAGAGAAATGATTGCCAATGCCGTACACATGATCATTCAGCAATCTCGCCTTGATGATGGTTCACGGCGAGTGATGAACATTACTGAAGTTGCTGGTATGCAGGGGGATGTGGTCACGCTTCAAGATATTTTTCTCTTTGCTCAGAAGGATATTGATAAGCAAGGTAAAATTGTCGGAGAGTTTCAAGCGACAGGTTTCATTCCCAAGTTTATCGAAAACTTAGAGCGCAAAGGTTACAACGTTCCTCGTGGACTCTTTAGTAATGCGCCTAAACCTTCGGCTCCGGCCGAGGCGCCAAAACCTGCACCCAATCCAGCGGCTAAGACACAACAAAAGCCGGTGAATAAGAAGGTGAAGTAAGATGTTTGAAACAATGGTGTCTTTGCTTGGCTATAAGGGAATGCTCGGGGCAATCGGCCTTTGTATTTTCCTTTTCGTCCACCATTACGCAGGCTCAATCTTTCAGTGGATTGAGAACCAAACCTACGGGACGCGCACTTACATCATGGAAAAGCTCGAGCTGTGCTTCATCGAAGTCGACGAGGATAAGCTCACTTACGCCTTGCTCTTTCTCTCGGTTGGCTCTGGGCTTACTTGTGTTTTACTTCTTGGGTATTTAGGCTTTTGGATCACCGGGGTATTTCTTGGTGGCATCCTCATGATTTTAGGTTTTCGCATTCCAAAGCCTGTTGTTGACTTTATGGTTGAGAGACGAATTAAGCAGTATCAAGGTCAACTTGTCGACGGTCTTACACTACTTGCAAACGGCTTGAGAGCGGGTCTTTCCGTTCCTCAAGCGCTCGGAATGGTGGTAGATGAAATGCCAGCGCCCATCTCACAAGAATTTAATCTCATTCTTCAGCAAAATAGAATTGGTGTGACATTAGAGGAATGCTTTGAAAATCTAGTGAAGAGAGTTCCTATTGAAGACAACGAAATGTTTGTCTCGAGTGTAAACATTCTAAGGGAGACCGGTGGTAATCTGGCCGAGGTTTTCGATACGATTGTAGGGGTCATTCGCGAGCGCATTCGTCTACAACAAAAAATTGATACCTATACGGCCCAGGGTATGTTTCAGGGAATCACTATCGCTTGTATGCCATTTGCTATTGGCGCCATTTATTCGGCTTCAGACCCCAAAAGTATGGTTCCCATGTTTACCCATCCACTGGGAATCGTACTCACCATCGCAGCCTTAGGTCTTGATTTTATTGGGTTTATGATCATTAAAAAGATCGTGAAAATAAAGATTTAAGAAACTAAAGCTGTTTTATAATTGTCCGATAAGAAACTAGAGAGAATGGTATTTTAGGCCAAAAACCAAGGATTGTAGAATGAGGTTCTGGAATTTTTTAATCGCCATAGTGCTTTTGCCAACCCTGGCCATGGGGGGCGTGAATCTTAAGAACGGGAATTTTTATATCTCGTACACGGACATCATCGTTCCGGGCGGTGGCCAGGATTTATCGATTGTTCGTACCTACAACTCAAAATCAACTGAGAAGGGTTGGTTTGGCTTTGGTTGGGGCTCTGAGTTTGAAACATTTTTAAAAGTTTCAGCTGATGGCTCTGTCTCAATCTATGAGAACGGTGCTGGCTCAGTGACTCGCTTTACTCCCAAAGAGGAAGTAAACGTAGAAGCTGCTGCTGACAAGATCATTGAAGCGATGAGAAAGAGATCAACTCTGAGTGATAGAGTTGCTGCTGACTTCAAAACGAAGTTCATCAACAACGCTGAACTTAGAACTGCCTATGCTAGAAAGTTTGATGTGGCCGTCAACCTAGCTGCTGGAACAGAACTCTTCTCTAACAATCGTGGTATTCAGAAACTCAAGAAAACATCTGATGGCTTTGTTCGCTCATATAATGATGGCAAACAGGAATTTTTCAATAACGATGGTAAGCTCGTTAGAGTTCAAGATAAGAACGGCTATAAAGTCGATCTTAACTACGACAAAGACGGTCGCGTAGCCTCTATTAAAGATAGCTCTGCGAAGCAGCTTCATTTCGAGTGGTATTCTGATGGTCACATTAAGTACATCAGCTCTACTGGAGACAGAAAAGCCTCATATAAGTATCAAAATGGAAATCTTGTTGAGTCGACAGATATTGGCGGGAACACCTTTAAGTTTGACTACGATACTAACCACAACATGACTTCTGTTGGCTATAAAGATGGCTCAAAGATGGTTGTGAAGTACACTCCTCAAACTCAGTTCGTCGCTGAAGTAATTGAAAGAGATGGTGCCAGCACCAAGTATGATTATGGTTCAAACCCTAAGAACGCCGATAATCACTACTGGACAACAGTGACTAAACAAGCTGCAAACGAAAAACCAATTGAGAATCGTTACGAGTATGAAATCAAGACTAAACCAGATGGCTCACAGTACACGTATAGAATTCTAACTGTGGTTAATGGGGTAAAGACTGAAACTATCTACTCTGAGTGTTGTTCACTTCCACTTAAGATTACTCGTGGTAACCATACAACTAACTTTGAGTACAACGCCAAAGGTCTTCTCACTAAGAAGTCTTCATCAAAAGGCGAACTCGTAGAGCTTGAGTATCATCCACAGTTTAATAAGATTACTAAGGTCTCTAACGGCAACAATCAATTCACCATGTTCGAATACGACGGACGTGGAAACTTGAAGAAGGCCAAGAATAGTGAAGGAAAGTCTGTTCTCTTGATCTACGATGCCTCTGGCAAGATTATGTCGATGCTCGATAGAGACGAGAAAACGAATAAGACTCGCAAGCTCTCTTTTGAATACAATGCTCAGAATAAGCCGATTAAGATCTCTATGGAGAATGTAGGCACAATTAATGTTGAGTACGATAACTATGGTGAGATTAAGCGTGTTGAGTCGAAGGCCGGCCACAAGATGGCGCTTCAAGTAACTCAAGCCTTTCAATCACTTCTTGCGATCGTGAAGCCTGCGGGTGTGAACCTCAATATGTAATTTGCCTACAATTTGGGGCAGCTTAAATGCCCCAAATGTGGATATCGCTACTAGATTTGGTGAATACACAGTTTGGGATTAAGATTTAGATAAAGAAATGAGGATAGAAAAATGAAAACAACTTTTAAAATTTTGACCCTTGCAACTCTTTTGAGTGCCAGCTTTACAAGCAATGTTTGGTCTACTGAAGCAGATGCAGCAGCGGATGGAATTCCAGCTAGCACTCTGGCGCAGCTTGGCCCGGGGGGAACAGACTGTAGTGCGATTTCGCAAAACACTGTTGAATTACCTGAAGGAGCTGAGCAGGCTCCAGGCTCAGACAATGGGTCTGTCGTCGGCGATAAAGAATAAAAACCCTTAAAGAGATTTAAATTTTGGACGGCGCCTTTCATGGGGCGCCGTTTTTTTTTGTCTAAAAATTAGTCGGCCACTGTAAAGACTATACACACTCACTCATTAAAACCCTGTAATCACACATTAAATACTTGGCACTCCTCATGCATTACTAAATAGCAAAAGAGAGGAGGGTTTTATGAAAGTATTAATGACACTATTTTTTATCGCCTTTAGCATGAATTCTTTTGCAGCAACACTCGGTGAGAGTATGAAGCCAGAAGACTGCGTGGTGACTGTGGCCGATAAGGCCAGAGCTGCTAAGGAATTTATCGCTGCAACTTCAGAGCAAGAAGGCAAGCCAGAAGCTGTTAAATCAGGAGACAAATAAATCTCGTGTAACGTTTTTCCAAAATTATCCCGATCAGCCCCCATATTATAATGGGGGCTTTTTATTTTGAGCGGTCAAATTACTGAATTATTTCGTATGCACTACCTTGGTTCGCGCGAGGAGTGTCCCGATTACCAGTGGCGCAAGAGCGCCCTTATGCGCCTGAGAGATCTCTTAGAAGAAAATGAGGCCGAGATCCTAGAGGCGCTAGCTAAAGACCTTGGAAAGCCCCGATTTGAGGCTTATACCTCCGAGATCTACATTGTCTTAAAGGAGATTTCACACGCGCTAAGATCGCTGAAGCGTTGGATGAAGCCTAAACGCGTAAGTGCAGGTATCTTGAACTTTCCAGCTCGCGCGAAAATTCACCACCGCCCTAAGGGTGTCGTTCTCATTATCGCTCCTTGGAATTATCCACTTCAACTGCTCCTCTCGCCCCTCGTTGGAGCGCTGGCCGCCGGAAACCATGCCATTTTAAAGCCCTCAGAGCTTACTCCAGAGACCTCCCATCTTATTGCCAGGCTTATTGCTCGCTACTTTGACAATCACCCTGTGAGTGTTGTGGAGGGGGCCATCCCAGAGACCACAGAGCTTTTGTCCCTGCCCTTTGATCATATTTTTTACACTGGAAACGGGCACGTAGGAAAAATCGTGATGGAAGCAGCCGCTAAGCATTTAACTCCTGTTACTCTCGAGCTTGGGGGAAAGAGTCCTGCACTCATTTGGGGCGAAAATAATTTAAAAGTAGCAGTTAAGAGGCTTCTTTGGGGAAAACTTCTCAATAGTGCCCAGACCTGCGTTGCCCCAGACTATGTAATAGTCAATCACGCCCAACGAAAAGAAATCGTCGAAATCATGAAGTCTGAACTCAAAGAGCTCCAGGGCAAAAACTTTGAAGGCTCTGGCAAGATAGTGAGTGAGCGCCACTTTGATCGACTCAAGGCACTTGTGGAAGATACTTCCTCGGAAGTTCTCATTAAAGGTGAAGTTAACCGAGTAAGTAGGCGTTTTGACCTTCATGTTTTGAGGTGTAATCCCAGCTCTCTGGCCATGAAGGATGAGATCTTTGGGCCGGTACTTCCCATCATTGAAGTGTCGAGCTTTGAAGAGGCCATTGGCTTTATTAAGAAACGAGATCGCCCCCTAGCTGCCTATATCTTTAGCTCTGAAGAAGATTATGTTGAGAGGTTTACTAAAGAAGTGACGAGTGGGGGGATGTGTGTGAGAGACAGTGTTTTACAACTCACTAGCGATGAACTTCCCTTTGGTGGTGTTGGTCCTTCGGGCATGGGCAATTACCACGGCCGCCATAGCTTTGAGACCTTTTCCCACCCCATGAGCGTGCTTGAGCGCTCTTACTGGTTTGATCTCCCGGTACGCTTTCCGCCCTATGGAGCGCTCTCGAGGCTTGCCGTGAAGTTTTTACGTTATCTGTCGAGGTTTTAGACACTGTCTTAACTTTAGACTGCAATTGCGAGCTAAATGTTTGAAATGAGAACCAAATATTTGGCACCCTCCCTGCATCTATAAAAACAAACGAATTGGGATAAACGTTTTGGGAGGACCATATGAAAAAACTATTACTACTTTCATTTATTATCAGCGCATCACTTCTTTCTGCTCAGGCTGGCGAAGGACAGTTAGGTGAGAGCAGAGACTCTCAGTGTGTCGAGCAGGATCAATCAAATAGAGCAGCTAAAGCTGATACTGATGTTCAAACTCAAGGCGCACAGCCTTCATCAGAAGTCAGAGTTGAAGATAAAGGCTAATTAAAGATATTTGCTGGCGGTGGTTCTTAGTGGCCACCGCTCTTTAAAATCTGCTCGAGCATTTGTCGCTCTTCGATTGTGTACTCTTCCGCCATGACTTCTTGAATTTCTCGAATTTCCTGTCGAGCTTTCTTACTTACACTACTTGATTGTTCTTTGATTTGATCCACCAACTCAGGCTTGGTGTTATGGAAAATCTTTCTTGAAGCCTCTTTTGTCACACCAACGACTTCAGTCGATTTTTGACTGACCGTTTGAAAAACCTGTTGAGTATAAGGTGCCGTGATGGTGCTTAGACTTTGAAAAAGTGTCTTATCTCCAATGGGAATCGAGAGGATGAGGAAGCTGGCTACAAATGAGAGCGAAAACTTAATAATAAAGAACATTAGCTATCCTTAGAGTGTTCGTATTCGATTTTTTCCACAGATTTAATCAGGTCGTCAGCATCAAAAGGCTTGGAGAGGAAGTCAATCGCCCCACTGGAGATGGACTCAAGGATCACATTCTCCATTTTGAGAGAGGACATCATGATAATTGAGGCTTTTGAATTCTTCTCGTTGAGAATCTTCGCAAGCTCAATTCCGCTAGCGTCGGGCATAACGACATCGATGATGTAGAGGTTAACATCAGATGTCGCTGTGACTTGAATCGCCTCTTCAGCAGAGCTCGCAAGCCCCACGACATT
This sequence comes from Bacteriovoracaceae bacterium, assembly GCA_048264885.1. GTDB lineage: Bacteria > Bdellovibrionota > Bacteriovoracia > Bacteriovoracales > Bacteriovoracaceae > JBLWXV01. The sequence continues at coordinate 145,102 of JBLXCO010000004.1, read as the reverse complement.
GAAACCGGCATTTTCAAGGATTTTTCCAGCACTTAGGCGCGAGTGATCAGAGTCATCGACGATGCAAATCTTTAGACGTGTAGTTCTTTGCTGATTTTTTTCCATGACCCTATTGTATTCGATATCGTTTGAACAGCAATAGGCAGAGAGAAGAGAACCATTTTGGTCGGGTGCTATTTGGGCACCCAACCAAAAAAGTTTAATGAATTTTTAAGCGGCTAGAGGGGGAAGTGGTTTCTTAGTCGGAGCCACATCTTTTTTGAGCGTCTTGCGATATTCGCTCCAACCAACAATGGCCACTTCGAGCACTTCTTCTATATTTCTAACTGGGATAAAATTGATCTTTTTGCGATATTCTTCAGGGATATCCATTAGATCCTTTTTGTTTTTCCAAGGAATGATAACCGTGTCGATATTCATTCTCATAGCGGCCAGAGCTTTTTCCTTGAGGCCACCAATTGGAAGAACTTTTCCTGTTAGAGTCATCTCACCGGTCATTGCCACTTTTCTATTTACTGGAAGACCAGTAAAGAGCGAGATCATTGCCGTCGCAAGTGTGATCCCGGCCGAAGGTCCATCCTTGGGGATAGCTCCAGCTGGCAGGTGAATATGAACCTCATTGTTTTCAAAGACACTCTCATCGATTCCGAAGGTTGAGGCTTTGCTTCTAATGAGACCGATGGCCGTGGTTGCAGACTCCTTCATCACATCGCCTAGCTGGCCAGTGAGAGTGAGGCCTCGGCCTTTCATCATTGTACTTTCAATATAGAGAATTTCGCCACCATGTGAGGTCCAAGCAAGACCATTGGCCACGCCAACTTCGTCAATCTCGCGCTCATCTTCTTTTGTAAAAATTGGCGGCCCAAGAAGCTTGATCACTGTCTTAGAAACGATGTGAGTTTTAGCCTCTTCGCCTTTGGCAATCTTCATGGCCACCTTTCTACAAAGGGCACCAATTCTGCGCTCAAGGTTACGAAGACCAGCTTCACTCGTAAAGTGCTTGATCACACTTTCAACGCCTTCATCAGTGAACTCTACATGATCGGCGGTAATACCATTTTCTTGCATTTGCTTTGGAATTAGGTATTTCTTACTAATGGCAACTTTTTCTTCCTGAGTATACCCAGAGAGATTAATCACTTCCATTCTATCTCTAAGTGGTCCTGGAATTTGCTCAAGGACGTTTGAGGTAGCAATGAACATAACGTTGCTTAAGTCGAAGTTTACGTTTAGATAGTGATCTCTGAATTCTTTGTTTTGTTCGGGATCTAGAACTTCAAGCATGGCCGAAGCAGGGTCACCTTTGTAATCACCGCCGAGCTTATCGATCTCATCGAGAAGGATAACGGGGTTATTGGTCTTTGCTTGCTTAAGTGCTTGAAGAATGCGACCAGGCATCGCGCCGACATAAGTTCTACGGTGTCCGCGAATCTCTGCTTCGTCTTTGACGCCACCGAGACTGATTCTCACGAATTCGCGACCAATTGATCTCGCGATGGACTTTCCAAGAGAGGTCTTACCAACACCTGGAGGCCCAGAAAAGCAAAGGATCGGTCCTTTCATGTCTTTGCCCTTAAGTTGTCTTACGGCAAGATACTCAAGGATGCGCTCTTTAATCTTATAGAGGTCAAAGTGATCTTCATTGAGAATATCGAGCGACTTATCAAGGTCAATATGATCCTCAGTCGACGTCGACCAAGGAAGATCGGTCATCCATTCAAGGTAGGTACGAATGATACTCGACTCTGATGAGTCGGGGTGCATTTTTTCTAGGCGAGCAAGTTGCTTGAGAGATTCTTTCTCAGCATCTTCTGGCATGCCAGCTGCTTTGATCTTCTCTCTAAACTCACCAAACTCATCTTCGGCCGGTTCGTGCTCATCGCCAAGTTCACTCTTAATCGCTTTAATCTGTTCGCGAAGAAAGTATTCTTTTTGATTTTTTGAGATTTCATCCTTGGCGTTGCTCTTGATCTTGGCTTGCATAGCAAGAATTTCAAGTTCGCGGCTGAGAATGTCATTAATGCGATGGAGTCTCTCAACAGGGTCTAGCACTTCTAGTACCATTTGAGCTTCCGCCACATGAAGATTTAGGTTGCTGGCAACTAAGTCTGCAAGACGACCAGGATCTTGGATATCTTCAAGCACCATCAGAATATCTGGTGAGAGGACTTTTCCAAGAGTGATCACTCTTTCAAGTTGCTCGCGGATATTTCTCATTAAGGCCATGATCGCAACATTGCCCTCTTCAACAGACGTGTCCTCTACCTTGGCAACTTTTGTGACAAAGTAAGGTTCGCTCTGCTCGAAGTCAGTGATGCGAGCTTTGAAGAGACCTTGAACGAGAATTTTAATTCTTCCATCAGGTAATTTCCTCATTCGCATAATCATGGCAACAGTTCCAAGATCATAGATCTCAGAAGGCGACGGCGTCTCTGCTGTGATGTCTTTTTGACTTGCGAGCAGGATAAGTCTGTCTGTTTCACCAAGAGCGTGGTCAACCGCTTGAATCGATGATTCTCTTCCGACAAACAGTGGAAGGATCATAAAGGGGTAGACTACAATGTCGCGAATAGGAAGGAGAGGGAGACGTTCTTTGAACTCAATGTTATCGCCCTCGTAATTAGTCACCATGCAAATCCTCCCAAAAAAGCAGCAGGGGTGGCCGTTTGTGGCCAAGAAGTCTTGCTTACTAAAACCGAATCGGGGTTTTTTTGGATTTCCTTTACGAAAATTGATGAAAAATTTTCATAATATTGCATTTTTTCTTACCCACTATGGGGCAGCTCGCCCTTTAAAAGCTCTGAAAGTAGGTTATAATCGATGTTTTCGATTACCCGAGTTACTTACTTTCTTTGTTTTGCTCGCGCTACAAGCGTCAAAAAAATCGTAAAATAACCCGACAGAAAAGGTAGACTATATGGCTTTGGATTTAGGAATTGTTGTACTTGCCGCTGGAGAGGGAACGCGCCTTAAACTCGACGTGCCCAAGGCCCTGGCGCCTCTTAAAAATCAAGTCTTAGTAGACTACGTGTTGAGCTCTGCGCTTGAATTTTCTAAGCAAAAAAATCTCAAGAGCAAGATTGCAGTTGTCACTGGTCATCGCCACGAAGAGGTCGAGGCGCATATTAGAAGCCACGGTCCAGAGGTGAGTTTTTGTTTTCAAGAAGTTCGCCGCGGAACAGGTGATGCGATTAAGGCCTATTTTTCAAAATGTTCTTGGGGGGCCGAGCCTGAATATACCCTCGTTCTTTGTGCAGACACGCCCATGATTGGGGCCGAAGAGCTTAGCACACTATATGAAAGCCTCAGCAGTGCCAAAGCCGATGCAGTCTGCGCTAGCTTTCGCGCCGAAAATCCATTTGGCTATGGACGCATCAAGCGCGCTTCAAAAGGTTTTACAATCGTTGAACAAAAGGATGCCACTGCTGATGAGGCCATGATTCATGAAGTGAACTCTGGTCTTTATATTTTCAAGACAAGTTTGCTCAAAGAACGCGTCTTCGGACTCACCAATAATAACAAAAGTGGTGAGTTCTACCTTACTGATGTTTTTTCTGAGGGTGCCAATGTTCATGCTCATTGCTTTGCTCGCGGTGAAGTTTTTGGCGGAGTTAATACTCTAGAGCAACTGGCCCAAATGGAATCCCTCGTGAATGAGAAGCTGGTGGCCGCTCTACTTTCGCAAGGGGTGCGCGTGATTCATCCACAAAGCCTTTTAGTAGACCCGACTGTTGAAGTGGAGCCAGGGGTTGTGATCGGCCCTTATGTTGAGCTGCGTGGTAAGACAAAAATCGCTGCGGGCGCTGAGCTCGACTCTCATGTGATCGTGCAAGATAGTGAGATCAGGGCCAAGGCCCAAATTAAATCTTATAGTTACTTAGAAGAAGCTCTCGTCGGCGAAAAAGCGGCAATTGGCCCTTATGCTCGTCTGAGACCGGGATCAGATATTGGCGCTGCTTCTAAAATTGGCAATTTTGTCGAAATCAAGAAGGCCAAGCTTCACACGGGCGTCAAGGTTTCCCATTTAAGTTATGTCGGTGACGCAGAAATTGGCGATGAAACCAATATTGGCTGTGGTTTTATCACCTGTAATTACGACGGTAAGAATAAGCACAAGACCGAGATTGGGAAAAACTGTTTTATCGGCTCAGATACTCAGATCGTTGCGCCCCTAACAATTGGCGACGGTTCCTATGTGGCCAGCGGCTCAACGATTAATCAAGATATGCCGGCCGGCTCATTTGCTATAGCGCGCGCCAAGCAAGTCACCAAAGAGGGAATGGCGGGGCGCTTCCTGAAAAAGTAACCAAAAAATGCTATTTTAGATAACTTATACCTACTCGCGTTAATCATGAGGTCTTTATGTGCGGTATCGTCGGTCATCTCGGTCCCCAAAATTCAGTTGAGCTCGTTCTTGAAGGCCTTAAACGCCTAGAATATCGCGGCTATGACTCTGCAGGCGTGTGCTTTGTGGACGAGCATGACGAGCTGAAGGTTTATAAGAAAAGTGGAAAACTCGAAAATTTAAAAAATCTGCTCGGTGATCAAAAATATGTTGCCCGCAGCTGCATCGGCCACACTCGTTGGGCAACCCATGGAGAAGTGAACGATTCTAACTCTCACCCGCACCAGGCGGAGTCAATTGCGCTCGTTCACAACGGAATTATCGAAAATGCCGATGTCCTGCGCGAAAAGCTTATTGCCGAGGGACACGTCTTTCAATCCGAGACTGACTCAGAAGTATTCTTGCACTTAATTTCAAGTGCGATGAAAAAGGGTGAGAAGTTTGTCGAAGCCGTGGCAAGTTCATTTAAGAAGATCGATGGCAACAGTGCCTTTGTTATTCTCAACGCCGAAGAAAATCATATTCTCGCCATTAAAAAAGGTGCCCCTCTTGTCTGTGGTATCAATGAAGTAAGTAGCGAAGTGCTCGTCTCTTCTGACCCCTACGCTTTAGTGGGGATTGTGGAGAAACTTTTTTTCCCGGAAGATGGTGTGCTTTGTAGCCTTACAAGTGCCAATAAAGACCTATTAAATTTCTATGAGCTCGATGGCACAAAAACCAAGCGCTACTTGGCCAAAAAGCAGGAGATGAGTCTCGAAGTCACAGATAAGGGCGACTTTGAACACTTTATGCTCAAAGAAATTCACGAGCAGCCAGAGCTCATTCGCTCTCTGACTCAATATTATTTTCAAGGAGAGGGAAGCGAAGTGCTCGCGCGAGTCTCAAAACTCAAGCCTGAGCGCTTTCTCATGTCTGCCTGTGGAACAGCTTACTACGCCGGACTTATGGTTCGCGATTTGATCGAGGCCAATAACCGCGTACCGGTTTCTTGTGAGCTCGCCAGTGAATTTAGATATCGAAATCCAATTGTCGGTAAAAATGATGTTGGGCTTTTTATTTCTCAATCGGGTGAAACTGCCGATACATTAGCAGCACAGAACTATTGCAAAGAGCAGGGGATTACGACGCTTTCACTTGTCAACGTTGAGGGCTCAACCCTATTTAGAGACTGTGATGAGAATCTGCTCATCAGGGCCGGCATTGAAGTGGGCGTAGCTTCGACAAAAGCCTTTACTCAAATGGTTCTGACTGGCTCTTTATTAAGCTTTGCTCTCGAAGGATCGCTGTCTGAGGAATCTTCTCGTGTCGCTTTAGCTGCCAAATATAGTTTGCTTGCTGAGAGAATCGAGAAGCTTCTGGGAGCGAGTGAGAAAATTAAAGAGATTGCCCTTCAAATTTATCAAAATAATGGCTTCTTTTTTACAGGGCGTGGAAATTACTTTCCTGCCGCTCTTGAGGGTGCCTTAAAGCTAAAAGAAATCGCCTATGTTCACGCAGAGGGATACGCCTCAGGTGAGCTCAAGCATGGACCTATTGCTTTAATTGACGACAAGATGGTCAATATCGCTCTCGTTGGAGAGGAGCTCTTTGATAAGACAATTTCAAATATCCAAGAGATTAAAGCTCGTCGCGGTAAGATTGTGGTTATCGGTCAGCAGGGCAATGTTCAACTAAGAAACCTCGCCGACTACTTTATTGAACTCGATCTCACAGGTCTAGGTCAGTTAGCACCAATCTACGCGAACGTTGCTAATCAACTTCTTGCCTATTATATGGCCAAGGCTAAGGGCACAGATATTGATAAGCCAAGAAACTTGGCCAAGTCGGTTACGGTCGAATAATTGAGAGAATTATGAGCTTACTTGCGGGGCTAAACCCCACCCAGAGAGATGTTGTTCAGTCTGTTGATGGCCCGGTGATGGTACTCGCCGGTGCCGGCTCGGGAAAAACTCGCACATTGGTCTCACGAATTTGCTATCTTATTGAAGAGCGTAGAGTCAGCCCCTACAAAATTTTAGCACTCACTTTTTCAAATAAAGCCGCGAAAGAGATGAGGGATCGTATCGGTCGTGAGGTTCCCTTTGATGTTGGGGCCCTTCAAGTAACTACCTTTCACTCCTTTTGTTCGAGAGTATTAAGAAGTGAGGCGGCTTATCTGGGTCTCTCAAAGAGTTTTACGATTTACGATACTTCTGAGAGTAAAAGTATTGCCAAGAGTATTTTGGCACGTCGGGGAATTGGTCTAAAAGAGATCTCCCCGTTTGAGATTCTCTACTATATCGACGATCTTAAAAATCACGGCTTCTATCGCGGTCGTAAAAATATGGATCCAGACTTCCATGTCGATACGGGTGATATTTTTTATGGATTCTATGAGGAGTACGAGGCTGAACTTCATAAGTCTAACTCTCTCGACTTTGGCAGTCTCATCACGGCCGTAATTGAGCTCTTTGAAAAGAATCCTGAAGTTCTAAAACGCTACCAAGAGCGCTTTGATTATGTATTGGTGGATGAGTATCAAGACACCAACCGTGCGCAATTTGATCTAGTCAGACTTCTAAGTGAAATTAAGAGAAATCTCTGTGTCGTTGGAGATGAAGACCAGTCTATTTACTCTTGGCGTGGTGCCGATATCAGAAATATTTTAGATTTTGAGAAAAACTACCCTGAAGCGAAAATCATTAAGCTCGAGCAAAATTACAGATCGAGTAAGACAATTATCGAAGCAGCTAGTGCCTTAATTGCACGCAATGAGATGAGAAAGGGTAAGACCATGTGGACTGACAACCCAGATGGTGAGGCGATTAAAATTATTGAATGTCTCGATGATCGCAAAGAGGCCGAATTTATTGCGACTGAAATTTTCAATCTCAAGTCACAGAATGTGGAAGAGAAAGACATCGCGGTTTTTTACCGAACCAATGGCCAGTCTCGTGTAATCGAAGATTATCTGCGCCGAGCACGCCTTTCTTACCGAGTCATTGGCGGAGTGAAATTCTACGAGCGCAAAGAAATTAAGGATATGCTCGCTTATTTACGCCTTCTCGTGAATCCCAAAGATAATCTCGCTATTAGCCGCATTATTAATGTTCCGGCCCGTGGGATTGGGGCCACCTCTTTGAGAAAAATAGAAGGGGAGGCCATTGAGAAAGGATGTAGTCTTTACGAAATTTTGATCCGCATTTGTGAGTCTAGTGAAGAGTTTAAACATATTCGTCTCAGTGCAAAGGTAAAAAGTTCTATTCAAGCTTTTGTTTCTCTCCTGCAAGAATCTAAACTCATGATGGATCAGGAGATTTTGCCTTCGATTATTTATGAAAAAATTCTTCATGAGTCTGGCTATTATGAAAATTTAAAGTCGGCCAAGGACTATGAGTCGATGGCCCGAATTGAAAACTTAGATGAACTTGGAAATGCTATAAAACAATTTGAAGACACCGAGCGAAGTCCAAACCTAGTGAACTTTCTCGAAACCGTAACTCTTGATTCGTTTGTTGAAGAAGAGGGGGCAACTGGTGGAGAAATTTCTCTTATGACTGTTCACGGTGCTAAGGGACTGGAGTTTCCCTACGTCTTTGTCGCTGGCAATGAAGAAAATGTTTTTCCCAGCTTTAAAAGCCTAGAAGACGGAGAGGGGTCGATTGAAGAAGAGCGTCGCTTGTTCTACGTCGCCATGACTCGAGCAATGAAGCGCCTCTACCTCGTTTTTGCCCAGGGCAGAATGCTCTTTGGACAAGTCAGGTTCAATGGGCCCAGCCGCTTTTTAAGTGAGATTCCTCCCAAGTTCTACAGTTGGGAGAGAAAGGCGACACCTCGTTCAGGCTATCAAGAATCTGACTCATCTGCTGATGATTTCTTTGATCAGAGTCAAGATTTTGATGATTCACCTGTTATTCAAACGGCAAGAGTTACTTCGACTCAGAGTAAGCCAAAGATCGAATTTCGAAGTAAGTTTAAGCCCGGAGAAGCGGTCGTTCACAGTCTTTATGGCCAGGGGAAAGTTCTCGACTCTGAAGGCCACGGACAGGATGAAAAGGTCACTGTTCAGTTTAATGATGGGGCCCGCAAAAAATTCATGGTTAAATTTGCTCCACTGGTCAGTGTGAGCTAGACGCTATGAAAAATAAGAATAAAAAGCTCATCTTTCTCATCACTCTCATTTTTGTTGCACTGGTAGGCTTACTGGTCTCATTGAAACAAGTCCTATCTGAAGAGCAGATGAAGAAGATGGTCGTTGACTTTGTCACCAAGGAATTGCCCGGGGCCACGGGAGAGCTCGAGGCTGTTCACTTAAATTTCAGGAGAACTTTGCAAGTTCATTTTGATGAACTCAACATCGTAAAAGGTGAGGAGTTCGATATCAAGGCCAAGCATGTGGTCTTAAGTATCCCGTATGGAAATTTTATTTTTCGGCAAGGGAAGTTTGACCTCAGAATAGATCACGCCAATGTTAAGAGCTCAAGTGGAACCACCGCATTTGGGGCGCTACGTACCATTGAGCTTCTCAAGTCGGTACCGGAAATTGTAGGACTCAAAGGGGAAGTGAACGCCAAGCTTTATCGCCCGACATTCGAGCCCGCAATTGAGATTCTCAACTTTTATCGCCCCGAAATAAATAGATTGGTCGTTAACAATATTGGGCGCAATCACGAGATGGCAATTGAAGTCTTGGGCGAATTGAAGGAAGGGGCTCGCCAAGTTCCTTACTCACTCATAGGTTCATTTAATCTCGATACGAAAAACATTCAAGCTTCACTGACTACCGATATCCTGTCTTTTCCCTTTCAAGGCTATAATGCTCACAATGTAAAACTTAAGCTCATCAGCACTGAAGAAGGACTTAAAGTCTCAGGGAACTCCGAGGATCTTGTAGAAGTTGAAGGTCTTTGGAATGAGAAGCAAACCGAAATAGAGCTTTCAAAGCTTTTTTTCCCCATCGATAAAACTCCTTTGTCGCCATTTTATGGACCAGAGGCTAAATCCCTGGGGCTTAACCTGCATGGGTCTTTTGCAAACGCGACAGATCAACTAGAAGTTTTTGATTCTAGTCTACCATTAACTCTCGGTGATACGAGCTATCAATCAGTGGTCACGGGAAAAGTTGGCGCGGCTGGGCAACGCTACGATATTACCTTTGCCTACCCCAATCAGGAAGGGAAGCTCGAACTCATCTTTAGTGACAATGAGCTCAAGGAGCTGATTGCTAAGCTATCTGGCTTTGATCTCTCTAAACTTGATGAGCACGATTTGGTAAAAAAAATCAAAGCTCTTCATGGTCAGAGGAGTGTCAATGATCTGATTATAAAGGCGGGTGTTGAAAATTCTTTCCTTGGGCGATTTCAAGTTGAGGGAGAGTATTTTCAAGAGAATCGTGAGAAAAAGTTACAAATCAAAATCCTTGAGTCTAAGTCTTCTTTCACAGCAAATCTTAAAGATCAGAAACTAACTCTTAAGATGGTGAGCTTTCCCTGTGATGTGATCTTTTTGATTTTAAAGAAAAAGTCACCAGGGGGCATTTGTCGTGGAGACTTGAGCTATCTGCTCGAATCAGAAAAGGGCTCATTTAATCTCAAGTGGGAACCAGACTCAGGATTAACCGAGTTAAAAACTCTGCTCTCCCTTTCTATGGTTGGAGCACTTGAGCAAGTGTGGAATATTAGAGGGAGTATTGAGGGCGATAAAATTACCCTTGATCGCTTAGGCGGAAGGCTTTTTAGTTTTGTTGGAAATGCTGTCGGCAGTGTTTCAGGTCAAAATATTAAACTTGATGGCCTTCTTACTTTTAAGAAAAAAAGAATCTCTCCCATTAGGATTGAGATTTCTGCTGACGGGGTCAGACAACTAAAAGAGGATGAAAATGCAGATTGAATCAAAGGCTCTACAATGGGATGGTGAAGCTCTCACTCTTATTGACCAAAGACTTCTTCCACACACTAAAGAATATATTAAAGTGACCAACGTCCAAGAGTGCCACGCGGCCATCAAAGATATGGTCGTTCGCGGAGCACCTCTCATTGGTTTTAGTGCCATCTTTGGCCTTGCCATTCACGCAGCAAAATGTGGTGGAGATCTCAAAAAATTTGAAGAGGGTGCAGCTTACCTCAAAACTGCAAGACCCACGGCCGTCAATCTAGAATATGAGATTGAGCGTTGTCTCGTTCTCGCGCGCAGAAGCAGTGGGACTGGATTGGCCCAATCCTTGGCCGAGTTTGGAATTTCAGAATTTAATAAATTGGGACGCGACAATCTTCAAATGGCACAGACTGCCCTAGACGATGTTGCTAAGCGAGTTCATAAAGATAAATATCGCTTTATGACTCTTTGTAATACTGGATTTCTCGCCTGTGGTCCTTTAGGTACCGCGTTGGGAGTTATCTCTACTGCCAATAAAAAGGGAGTGCTCGAGCATGTTTATGCCTCTGAGACTAGGCCTTATATGCAGGGAAGTCGTCTCACGGCTTTTGAGCTGGCAAGTGAGAATATCTCCCATGAGATTGTAGTCGAGGGAGCCGCCTCATTTATTTTAGGTAGTGGTCGAGTGGACGCCATTTTTGTAGGGGCCGATAGAATTGCTGCCAATGGAGACACCGCCAATAAAGTTGGTACCTCAAGTCTGGCCATTATTGCTAAGTACTACGGAATTCCCTTCTATGTTGTTGCCCCAACCAGCTCATTTGATTTAGGCCTTAAGTCTGGAAGCGAGATTGAAATTGAAATGCGACCAGAAGAAGAGATTTTAAGTTTTAAAGGAGTGCCTGTTGCACCCTATGAATCGAAGGCCCTTAACCCTTCTTTTGATGTCACTGATCACAAAAATATAACCGGCATCATCTGTGAGAAGGGTTTGATTGATCCAAGTATGGCCGGAGAGTTAGAGCGAGTGGTTAGGTCGTGAAAAAAGCCTCGATTGACATCGGAAGTAATAGTGTTCTTCTCTCCGTGTGTGAGGTTGAAGGGCGCATTTTGGGAGAGCTAGTCTCGCAGGCCAATGTTACAAGTTTGGGGCGCGACCTCGATCGCACAGGAAATCTTAGTGTGAGTGGTAAGGAGAAAACCCTCGAGGTGCTCACCGCTTACCGAAAAATAATAGAGACTTATGCAATTGATACTTCCCATATTGTGGTCACAGGTACTGAAGTGTTGCGGGCCGCTAAAGATGCACCTCAATTTATCAAGGAAATTGAGTCGGTCATCGGGGCACCCCTTACTCTTCTTACTGGTGAAGGCGAGGCTCACTATACTGCAATGGGTGTGGCTAATTCATCAAAGATAGATTGGCGAGATGTCATCATTATGGATATGGGCGGAGCTTCGACAGAGTTTATTCATTTTAATCGCGAAGAGAAGATTATTGAAAAATCAGTAAGCCTGCCCGTAGGAGCTGCCAGATCAACTCAATGGCTTATTGATAATTGCTTTGAACAAAAGATGTCAGAAGTATTTTCACGTTTTGATTTGAGCGACTACTCTTGTAAAAACCTCGTTTGTGTCGCCGGTAGTATGACGACCATTGCGGCCATGATTGCGGGACTTAACTTTTTTGACGCTCAAAAGCTTGAGGGTCTTAAAGTCGAACGAAGTAAATTTGATCAATTCAACGAGAGCATTCAAAGCCTAAATGAAGAGCAAATATCCAAAAAATTTCCCATCGCTGCCTCCAGAGCACAGACAATTAAGGCCGGGGCAAAAGCGGCAAATTATCTGTTTAATAAGATTGGGGTTGAGAATTTGATTGTTTCTACCTATGGCCTACGCCATGGTACAATTGATGTAGAGGTGATTGATGAACGCTTTAAAGTTAGAAGGTAATCGACAGCAAATTAGAGCTTTTGAGGCTGGGGAAGTTCTTTTTTACGAAGGCGATACTCCGGAAAAACTCTACATTGTCGCCTCTGGAAATGTCCGATTGCTCAAAGATATTAATGGCAGGCAGGTTACCCAGCTGATGAAGGGGCAGGGAGACTTTGTTGGAGAAGTTGCTATCTTTCTAGATGAACCTCAGCAGTTTACAGCAATTGTCGAGGAAGACTCGCAAATTGCTATTGTTGATGTTGAAGATATTAAGAAGGTTCTCTCGGAGTGCCCTGAGTGGATCTCTAACATCATGTTGACTCTTGGAGAGCGAGTGACCGCTCTTAGAGAACTTATGAGGGATCATAGAATGGATGATCCTTCGCTTGATGGGGTGCCCGAGCTCTCTGCTGAGCGCGATCGTGAGCTATTTGAGATGATAAAAGCTCATAAGAGCTCTTAGTTTCTTGTGCTCTTGCCTGCAAGGATTGAGGGTAGGAGTGACATGATTTTATTTTGTGCGCGTTGAATGTCCTTACTTCCATTCATCACTTTACCAAGCATTGTTTCGTAAGCTTCTTCAGCATAGTCGCGTCGTGCAAGTCTAAGCACGCGACGTTGAAACTCTTGATTAGCGCCCTTGAGAGCAATTCCGAGAATAGGCGCTTTGATTCTTTCGATTATAAAGAGAAGATCTTCATCTCCTAGTCTTTCTAAATCATTAAAGGAGAGACATTCTTGTCCTAGCTCCATGGCAAGTTGCTTATTTCTCGCGGCAACACCACGTAGAATGCGCTCTCTTTCTTCTCTAGGCATAAGCTTAAGCATTTCTACAATTTGCCCTCTGCCATTGATAAAGATTTGTTCGCCAGTTTTGTTCTCAGACATGGGTGCTTCCTCGTTTGGATTTAGCTAACTTCGTATTTCATTTTCTCTTTGATGTATCTTTGCCTCGCCTCTTCAAGTGTGCGGCGATGACTATCAACGAGATTATTGATTTCGTTTTGTTGACTTATTTTAATTTCACCCACCTGGTCATTGTGGGCCTGCTTAAGATTACTCACTTCCGAAGTGAGTCTTTTATTTTCTTCTTGTAGGCTTTTTTCTTGAGAATTACGCATTTCGGCCAGCTTTAGGTCGAGCTCATTTTCAAGATTGCGAGTTTTCACTTCATATTCGCGCTTCATACGATCGAGAAGTCGCTCATTGTGGGCCACTTGAGTCTGATACTCTTTGGCAAACTCATCTCTGAGCTTCTTCATCTCAAAACTGTGTCTGCGATTTTCAGACTCTTTCCATTTGGCTATTTTAAGATCTGAAATGTCGGCCATTGTTAACTCACTAGGGCTGATTCGATTTGGGCGCAATTGCCCTCTGCCCCTTATTCTACGTGATCTACTAGGGTGTTGCTGGTAGGGGAAAAAAAATCCGGTAGGGGCAAGGCATTCTTACAGAGTGCCCCTATGGGGGCGATGGAAGTACGAATAAGAGACTTAGTCGCAAGCACCGCTTTAAACGGCCGATTTTTTTTGGGCCAACTGACAGGCCATCTGTTTAATATTAAGTATGAGCATTACGTTTACCAAAAATGACTTTGAAGGATTTCGCTCCTGGGTGGATTTGCGCCTTGAGGATGTGACCTGGCAAGGCCGATACTTGAGTGATTTTGAAGAGTTCTGGTCACTCTTCTTTGAGGAAGGCTTGACCCTGACTCAAATTATTGGACGATTTAACTACGCTATTTCCCGCGGCACCGTGGGTCCACTGAGTGCCTGGTTTTCTTGGTTAAAGTCAAAGCTCATTTGTTGGACCTTCATCGAGAAGGGCGTCACTCTCAAGGAAGTCTCTGTTGAGTGTGAGCAAAATGTGGGTCAGACGGCCAATTTGCTGCGGAATTTTTTTGTAGATCATTACCCGCATCTTGAAGCTGAACTCTCAAGTGAGTTTCAGGTCTCAAGTGTAATCTCACCTGGACTGGAGCTTACCTACGCTGGTCTGTTTGAGAATTATCATTTTGAGCCACTTGATAAGGGCTCCCTTGAAGATGAGATTATGATCAGTTTGGAAGTCACTCTCTATGAGGAGTGGCGCGAATTCTTACGCAAATTTAAAAAAGAAATTGGCTCGCGCGGGTTTGATATCAAGCGCATTAGGAGAATGTCCTCACTTCAAAATCATTCAAAGCTCATCGCACAGGTCATTTTATTACTGGCCTTGAGTGTGGGCACTGTATGGGCCGTGAAGCGCATTAATATTGAGTACGCTAAGTCTCTGCTTGGAAAGATAAGTGTCTATGAGCCGCAGTTTCAATGGCTCGATAAGACCATGGTCTTCAAAGAGGAAACTCCGGCGAGTGAGCTCGCTGACTTCGAACTTAAAGAAACTGACCTGGAGCAGGTCGAGAGTGCCAAAGTCGTTGAAGTTTTTGATGAAGATGAACGCTTCGATGTGGAGTCGGAAGTCGTTCTCACTTCCTGGGACTCGCTTCCTAGAGACTTTAGTGTCGCCGATTTGGAGACTTCGAGTTACGAGGAACTTTTAAGAAGAGGTTATCGCGAGAGCCGCTACGGTAACACCAAGGTCTACCGCGTGATGATGAGATCAGTTGATACACTGAAAACGCGTGTGCGCCTTAATGAGTTGTTAGAAAAATATCAAGTGACCCAAGTTGATAATGTTAAGCCCGGTCTCGATGTGCCAGGAGGCATGTACTATAACCTATACGTTCCACGTGAATTTCTAAAAGAGTTCTTGTCGCAGGTGACGGATGTCGATGAGACAACTCTTTATGAATCTCAAACACGAGCGAGAAGTAACCCACCAGGAAAAAATAAAGTTTTTATCTGGGTGAAGAAGTACTAATTACATTTGTCCGTCGGGAATTAAGAAGAGAGCTTTGAGCTTTCTTAGTAATTTGTGTGCTCGCCCTAGGTGAATCCACTGGCGAACAAATCCAATCATCATCGCAACCATAAAGCCATAGACCACTCCTGAGTGCACTGTCTTGTCGACAAGACCTGTGTCGTGGGCTCCACCCAGTAGGAAAGCGGCCATCCCGAGAATGAGCATGAGCATGGTCCATGGAATAGTCTGGCGCTTGGCCAAGGTTGAGTCGTAAACAAATTTATCGACTTTCTTTATATAAGGAGTCAGGTCCTGCGGTGGATCGTCAAAGAGTTCTTTGAGATTGGTTTGAGAGTGAAGAATATTGGCCACATTTTGAGATAATCTAGACACGCCAATAAAATAGAACATGACAAATGCTTGGGTGAAGATAGTGTAGAGGAAAGCTGGGATAGCGAGGCGGATGTGACCAAGCGGTAAGTCAATAAATCCTAGTGCTGTGCAAGCTGTAAGGGTGATTGCACAAATCATAATTAAAATCAGAGTTCGGAGTAGATAGGCCATAATTCTCACAGTGTAGGCTCAGAAGCCTTCTAGTTTTATTGTCAGTGTGTTCGACTTTTGCTATCAAACGACACAACCTAATTAGACCACATCAACAGATTTGAAAAGGCGGGGCCCATGGCCGGTTCGAACTCACCTTCTGAGAAGAAGCTTCTTGAAAACCCAATCCTGGGTAGTCTCGTCGTACCTATTGCTATCGTGCTTGTAGGCGCATTGATCATCTTTGGTGTGACTAAGATGCTTTCAACCGATCGGGGCTATAAAGATCTCGTGCGCGAGCTTCAATCCAAGACCTTTGGCAATCGCTGGATCGCCGCTTACGAACTCTCTAAAGTGATTAGCACCTCGTCAGTTCCATCTGAAGACATTCCTTGGCTGGTAGAGAACTTGGCCGATGTGTACAAAAATGGTGTCGATCCACGCACTCGTGACTTCGTGATTGTGGCCATGGGGGCATTGCGCACTGAGGCGACACGCCCTTACTTAGTGGCCGCCCTCGATGATGAAGATAAGAATGTTAAATTCCATGCCCTTGTCGCCATCGGAAATTTACCTAAAGAAATTGCATTGGATTGGGCGCGCGTAGAGAAAGAGCTCAAGTCTGAAGATCATGCGCTAAAGCAAGCCGCCGTCTTAGCTCTAGCTACGCACAAGGTTGAATCCGCCCAGGAGCCAATTGCTGCACTGATAAATTCTGATCTGGTAGGCGTTAAGTACGCGGCGGCAACAGCTCTTATTAAGTATCGAGATGAAAGAGCACTTCCAGTGTTGCGTGAAGTCTTGAGCATGAAAGTGGATCCGACCCGAGAAAATTCATTTAATGTCGGAGAAGTTGAAGGTTTGAAATTTAATATACTCCACGCGTTAGAGCAGGAGTCTTGGGATGTGTTGTTACCCGAGATTGAAGCAGTCGCGAAAAATGAGAGCAGCTCAAGAATACAATCAAAGGCGCTAGACGTTCTAAATCGGTTGAAAAATTGAGAAGGTAAGAGCATAATCCAAGTGTCGGATTTCAATACTTTGCCCCATGCTCCATGACGATTAACCGCCTGGTTATAGGCGTTCGTTTATCTGGTGCTGGAAGAGTGAAGTTGCAAGAGGTGTGCAGACATGAGTGAAGGGAAACAGTTAAACCGTCGAGAATTCTTTAGTTACCTGACGGTAGGTTGGGCAGCATTTACAGCTGCGTGTGCTGGGCTTGCCAGCTTGGCGTTTAGATTTAGTTATCCAAACGTAAACTTTGAACCAGAAATGTCATTCGTTGCTGGACGAGTTGCCGACTATGAAACTGGCGTTGATGAGCGTTGGAAGAATGGTTTTGGTGTGTGGATGGTTAGGCAAGAAGGTAAGCTTGTTGCCCTCTCAAACATCTGTACTCACTTGGGTTGTATTCCGAACTGGCTTCCGGCCGAGCTTAAATTCAAGTGCCCTTGCCACGGTTCTGGTTACTACATGAGTGGGATCAACTTCGAAGGCCCAGCTCCACGTCCACTAGAGCGTTATAAGATTGGTCTCAATGCCGAAGGCAAGATCGTTGTCGATAAAACAAAGGTATTCCGCTACGAAAAAGGTGAGTGGAGTAACCCGAACTCATTTATTGAAGTATAAAATAATTAACCTTAAAGGGTAGATGATATGGCGGAAAAAGGTTTAGCTGATAAAGTTCGTGAGACCCAGGTATGGAAGTCAATCTTCCGTCACGGTCCACCTGATAATGCTCGTAACCGTGCAGCTGTCGTTGCTGGTAACGTGTTTCTTCACCTCCATCCAATCAAGCTGAAAAAGTCAGGCGTACAGCTGGGCTACACTTGGTGTATGGGTGGACTTACATTCTTCATCTTTCTAGCACTCACAGTGACTGGCGTTCTCCTAATGTTCTATTACAGACCAACAGCAGAGTACGCATTCAACGACATTATTGCCCTTCGTGAGCACGTGCCTCTAGGTATTATGCGCGAGATTCATCGTTGGGGTGCCCACGCCATGGTGATCACTGTGTGGCTTCACATGTTCCGCGTCTTTATGACGGGTTCTTATAAGCCACCACGCGAATTCAACTGGGGCGTTGGTGTGATTCTCCTCGTTCTGACACTACTTCTCTCGTTTACCGGTTATCTCCTGCCATGGGATCAGCTCGCTATTTGGGCCATCGCCGTTGGTTCAAACATGGCCAAGGCGACTCCGTTTCTAGGTCACGGTGGTCCCGGTGCCTCTCTGGCTCAGATTGGCGACTTCGTCCTAGTGTCTGACAAGAACGACGTGCGTTTCCAACTTCTGGCTGGGCGTTTTGTTGGTGAGCCGGCCCTCTTGCGCTTTTACATTCTTCACTGTGTTTTTATTCCACTTGTTGTCGGTGTTCTCATTGCAGTTCACTTTTGGCGAGTGAGAAAAGATGGTGGGATCTCTGCGCCACTCTAAGGAGTGGCCAGGTTTGTTTTTGAGCTTAGTCTCTCATTGAGGATTTGATAAAATGAAAGAACTGATTAACTGGATGGCCGATCCGATTCGCTCGTTTCCAATCGTGACGGTGCTCTTCTTTCTGATGATTAAATATTATCGCATCATCGGAACAAAGAAATTTGGCTTGTGGTCTCTGGCAATTTCGATTCCTGTTGTGGCTTGGGCAGCGGCAGACCCCAACTTCCTGGCCATTATTCTTTGGCCCGATAATATTCCAATTAACATTCTTATCGTGCTTGTGTCTTTTCTCACCTGGCTCACCCTGCACAAAGCAGCTGAAAACGACAAGCGCTTGGAGCAGGGACTTGGACCAATTGAAGGCACTCCTGAAAATCGTGAGAAAGTCTGGTGTTGGCCAAACCTGGTCTACACTGAACTTTTCGTCATTATCGCCACGACCATTTTCCTAGTTGTTTGGGCGATTATCTTTAAAGCTCCGCTAGAAGAGCCGGCTAACCCGACTTGGGCCCCAAACCCGGCCAAAGCTCCATGGTACTTCCTTGGTCTGCAAGAAATGCTCGTCTACTTTGACCCTTGGATGGCCGGTGTTGTGCTACCAGGTATTATCGTTGTTGGGCTCATTGCAATTCCCTACATTGACACCAATCCTAAAGGTAACGGGTACTACACATTTGCAGAGAGAAAGATGGCCGTTTCGCTCTTTCTCTATGGCTGGGTTGTGCTTTGGCTCTACCTGATTATTGTGGGGACATTCCTTCGCGGACCTAACTGGACGTTCTATGGACCGTTTGAATATTGGGATTTCCACAAAGTGGTAGCCGAATATAACGTCAACCTCTCTGAATTTTTGTGGATTAAGATACTCAATGTCCCAATGCCATCAAATATGTTTGTTAGAGAGATTTTGGGAATTATTCTCTCGCTCGCTTACATTCTCGTCCTTCCAGTTGTGATTCTTAAGAAGACAAAGTGGGGACAGAAGATGGAAGCCAATATTGGAACTATCCGCTACTACATCTTGATTTTCTTGGTTCTCTCAATGGCCAGTCTTCCAATCAAGATGGTGCTCCGCTGGTTGTTCACACTTAAATACATTGTCGCTCTCCCTGAGCTTGAACTTAACCTGTAGTTTTAGAGGATTTGCTAAATGAGTCAGCATAACGAGCCGGGAATGGCCTATAACATGAAAAAACTGAACAAGGTCTTTGCGGTCTTGTCAGTCCTTTTCCTTGTGACCGTTGTTTGGGTCTTTCTAGACGATTATTTGCGTCCTTGGAAAGCCGTTCAGATCGAGGCAATGAAGATAAAGCGCGAGAAGCTCTCTGAGCAAATCGAAGCTAAAGAAAAGGAAATCAATCAAGCTGAACTAGCTAAGCTTGAAGAAGAGCTCTCGAAAGCCAAAGAGATCGTAGCGTCACGTAAAAAAGAGATTACGGCCGTTGAGTCAGAGCTTGCTATTGTGGTTAAAAATATCACTGATGAAAATATCATCAATGGTACTTTGAACGCTCAAGCCTCAGCTCTTCAGTTTGAATATGGTGAAGCGCTTAATCATCACGCTCCATATGCAGGAGAACTCCTGGCAAAACTAGAAGATAAGAGGACTAGATTTGCTGAGTCACGTGAGAGACTTAAAACACTGCAAAGTAAGGAAAAAGAGCTAAGAGCAAAACTCGATACTCTCTCACAAGAGCAATCTTCTGTAGAAAAGAGTATTAAAGACATGACTCTTACTGTTGATCTTCTTAAAAGTGCTAAGTCTAAGACTGACATGAGTCCACTTTTTGCGATTAGAAACTCACCCTTTATTGACTACCTAGATCCAACTCTTAAGATTCATCAGGTAGTTCTTAAAAATGTCACCGATGACCGCTACTTTCAGCACGTTCCCAAAGTAGATCGCTGTATTACTTGTCACACATTTATCGATCAGCCAGGATATGAGGATCAGCCCAATCCACATAAGACCCACCCTAATTTAGACCTCATGGTGGGTAAGGATTCTCCACACCCGCTCAAGCAAACGGGCTGTACTTCCTGTCACGGTGGTGAAGGTCACAGGGTAAATGATTTCAACTCTGCTGCTCACATTCCGCAGAACGAAGCTCAAAAGCAAGAATGGATTGCTAAGTACAATTGGCACGAGCCTCATAAAGTTCCTCAGCCAATGTTTAAGCTACAGCACACTGAAGCTTCATGTGTGAAGTGTCACTCTGGGGTTGATTATATTCCTCAGGCGACTGTTCTCAATGAAGGCCGTCAGCTGATGGAAGGCTTTGGTTGCTATGCTTGCCACAAGATCGAAGGATGGGAGCACAAAAAGAATCCAGGTCCTTCACTTGAGAAAATTTCACATAAAGTATCAAAAGAATTCTTTAAAAACTGGGTTTGGTCACCACGCTCATTTAACGAGCACTCACGCATGCCTCAGTTCTTTGCTCAAAGTAATAACTCTGAGCCAGAATTCATGATTAAAAATATCGCTGAAGTGAACGCGATAGCTGAATTTGTTTTTGATAAGTCCAAAGACTACCAGCCTTTTATGAAGTACCGTCCGGGTAATGCCGACAAGGGCAAAGAGCTCATTGGCAGCATTGGCTGTATGGGGTGTCATGGCGTTGAGGGCTTTGAGACTGAATCTAAAAAAGTAAATGCCATGATGGCCCCCTATCTCACCGGGCTTGGCTCAAAAATTAAAGATCCTGATTGGCTCGTTTCATGGCTTAAAAAACCGAGTCACTATCAAGAAGACACTATCATGCCTTCTTTTAGACTCACTGATAGTGAAGCAAACGACATTGCCACCTATCTACTCAGTCTTAAAAATCCTGAGTTTGAAAAACTCAAGTTTGAAGAGATGGATAAGAATGAGCGTGATTCTATCTTGATGGATTACTTCACTGCCTTTGATACTCAAGAAGTTGCCCAAGCAAAGCTCAATAAAATGAGTGATCGCGAAAGAACACTTGAGCTGGGCTATAGATCAGTTGGTAAGTACGGTTGTTACTCATGTCACACGATTGATGGCTTTGAAGGTCGCGCTCCCATTGGTCCAGAGCTCACCAATGAAGGAAGTAAACCACTCACACAATTTGGTTTTAACCTAGAGCACGATATCGAGCATTCTAGAGATG
The DNA here is from genome assembly GCA_048264885.1 of Bacteriovoracaceae bacterium. Classification (GTDB taxonomy): domain Bacteria; phylum Bdellovibrionota; class Bacteriovoracia; order Bacteriovoracales; family Bacteriovoracaceae; genus JBLWXV01. Next base: position 124,003 of record JBLXCO010000004.1, on the reverse strand, counting down.
GTTGGATTCACGCTCACCTCATCAACCCCAGAAGATGGGACCGTGGTCAAAATAAACCGTTTAAAGACTTGACGCGCATGCCTAACTTCTACATGACTGATAACCAAGCCGAGAAAATTACCCTCGCTCTTCTTGGCCAAGTGAGCGATTATATTCCGCTCGCAGGTGTGAAGAGATACGACGCTTACGAAACTAAGTGGAATGAAGGCTTCAAGCTGGTTAATAAGTTTAACTGTACTGGTTGTCACCAAGTTGATGGAATGCGTGGAGATATCCTCGGAATGTACGATGACTTTAACATGGCCCCACCATGGCTAGTTAATGAAGGTCATCGTGTTCAAACAGATTGGTTCTACCACTTCCTTGAAGATGTGAAGCCTATCAGAACTTATCTGAATGTGAGAATGCCAAGCTTCGAGCTTACTCCTGAAGAGCGCAATACTATTGTTGAGGGATTCCAAGCCAAAGCGAAGATGCAGACATTTACTGAGCCAGATAGAATCGTCGTTTGGAAACCGGGTGAAAGAGCTGAAGCTAAAAAGCTTTTCGATGCCCTTGCTTGTACGACTTGTCACACGATCGGCTTTAATAATGACGATCCGCAGGCACCAGATCTTCACAAGTCAAAGACGAGACTACGTCCATCGTGGATTGCCAAGTGGTTGGAAAATCCTCAGGCGATCATGCCTCACACGCTCATGCCTAACTTCTGGGAAGGTGGAGAGCCGCTTGAGCCTGATTACTTCGGTGGTGATACTAAGAAGCAGATTGAAGCCCTTACTAAGTACATTATTGAAATCGGACATGACGAAGTGTCGTCAATGTCTCGTAAAAATTAAGAGGAGCGCAAGATGAGCGTTAAGGCCCACGAAGGTCCCATTACATATCCAAATGACCCGCAATTCGGTCACGCCAGTCCTAGTAAAATTGGCATGTGGTTGTTCTTGGGAACAGACGCCATGTCTTTTTCTGGTCTTCTCATTGCCTATGGAATTTTGAGAGCGACGAAGCCGTGGCCAGATCCAGTCGAGGCTTTAGGTGGTGTGGAGCTTTCGGGCTTCATGACCTTCCTTCTAATTTGTTCTTCGGTTTCAATGGTTCTCTCCATTGATGCTTGTAAGGCTCGCGACAGAAAAGGCATGCTCAACTGGCTACTTGCCACGATTGCAGGTGGAACAATCTTCCTCATGATTCAAGCCTATGAGTATATTCACCTCATCTCTGACATGGGGATGACCTTCAGTACTTATACTTACCCCGATGGGACTGTTGGCCAAGGTCTTTTTAGCTCAACCTTCTTTGCCATTACCGGTTTTCACGGTTTGCACGTCCTCTCAGGTGTACTCTACCTCTGCTTTATGTATGCTCAAGCGTACAAAGGTAAATTTGATAATGGTGACTACAACCAGCTAGAGCTTGTGGGCTTATTTTGGCACTTTGTCGACTTGGTTTGGATTCTCGTTTTCACCTTTATCTATCTACTTTAAGGTTTAGAGTGAAGAAACTACTTGTTCTAATGATTCTATTTTCAGCTCAGTACGCATCGGCTTGCCCGATGTGTGCTGGTTCTGATTTAAATCCAGCAGACAAGTATCTCGTACACATCTTAAGTGGTTTTATTATTCTCACTTATATCCCATTCTTTTTGCTCTACAAGATGGTGATCAAAAATCGTCACTTGAACGCAAAGACGATGCCAGAGACAAATGAACTCGAATAACTTTGCTGAAATAAAGAAATCATTTTTCTGGGCCACTATCGTGGCCCTTCCTATTTTGGTCTTTCTCTTTTGGCTTATCTATTTTAAGCCACCGGCGCAGGCCAGCGGTCAGTGGTTTATTTTTCTTCCCTTTGTAAATGCGATCTTAAACACCATAACCAGTGTGCTCTTAGTAGTGGGCTTTAGACTCATTAAAGCGGGAAGGCGAGTGGCCCATGCTCGAACGATGCTTGCCGCAGTTGGAACCTCTGCTCTTTTTTTAGTGAGCTATCTACTCTATCACCACTATCAAGGTGACACTAAGTTCATGGGTCAAGGACTCATTCGTCCTGTTTACTTTTTTATCCTGATTACTCACGTAGTTCTTTCAATGGTTCAAGTTCCACTTATTTTGACAACCCTATGGTTAGCCTTTCGTAAGAATTGGATGGCTCACAAGAAAGTGGCCAAAGTGACTTTTCCAATTTGGTTGTATGTTTCAGTTACTGGTGTGCTTGTTTTTATTTTTCTAAAGTTCTATTCGTAACTCGATTTCCGTAAAGGAATTTGTCGAGCTGATCCTTTTTTATCGTAATCGCTTTGTAGATTTTACTTCTGGCTTGAGTTGACTCATCTTCGATCGTGGAGTCGAGAGTATTCACAATGTCGAAGTTGGACTTGATATAGTAATACCCCTCTCTTCCTGGGGAATTGTCCACGATAAAGTAGAGGTCAGGCCCAATGAATGATATCAAAGCCATCACCTTTGAGCTCAACGACTTGTGAAGCTCTCTGAGTTGGCGAGGCTTCATTGATAAAGACCAATAGATGACCTGGAGCTATAAATTGTGCTCCATGGAGCTGGCCATAAGATCTAGGGACTTTAAACGACTTACGAAATTTGTTTTCTTTTGGGGAAAATACGGTAATCAGGGAGTAATCCATAAAGGTTAGCAAGAGGTCACCCTCTTTTATGTCGCTACCTTCTTTTAAAAGAGGATGAGGCTTCGTGACGACCTCAATTTGATTGGCATCTAGGAAAACTCTTGTTTCCTTAGGGGCGTGGTGAGCTTTCAATCCATGCTCGGGTGCTTTATCTAAGAGAGGGAAGGGAACAATATTAAATTTTTCTTCAAGAATTGCGAGATTCTCAGATGACTTCCAGGTGAATGTGGTTTTACCTACTTTGGCCGAGAGAGCATTAAGTGTGAGACCCAAGTAGGAAGTACCGTCTTTAGTGAAAACCTCACTACTAAAGTAATAGATAGAATCATCTATTGGGCTATATTTGATCGAATGGTAAATTCTTGCGGGGCTTTTCCATACGATATTTCCAGTTTCCAAATCAATTTTAAAGAGAGCTTCGTTTGCATAGGCAAAAGCACTGCCCTTATGATCAAATTCGCACAGATCACCCGGAAGAGTTTTGACTCGCTCTGCGTTCATTGCTTCTAAAAATTTACAACCTATTAGTATTAGGTAATCATCAGGCTTAAAAGTGGACCCATGCCGACAGGCACAGGCCATGAGAGCAATTAAGATAATTCGAGTTAGGTACACTTTAAAACACCACCATCGACAGCGATGCTTTGGGCAGTGATATAAGAGCCCTTCTCACTGGCCAGAAAGGTTGCAAGATCTGCAATTTCACTAGGGTCGCCGAGCCTTCCTGCTGGGACCATTTCTTTAATCTTTTCATCTGCAAGATTTAGCTGCTTGATGCGGTCTGTGTTGGTATATCCAGGAAGAAGCAGGTTAAGTGTAATTCCAAATGCAGAGACTTCGTTTGAAATTGAGCGCACGAGTCCTGCCAGGCCAGCGCGAAGGCCATTAGATGTCGTAAGACCTGGTAGTGGCTCTTTGGCCGCAATACTAGTGACCAGCAAGACGCGTCCGTAGTGATTTTCCTTCATTTTAGGAAGAGCGACTTGGAGAGACTCGACCACGCTCATCCAAATAGATTGAAAGTCTTGAGTCCACTGCTCGGAAGTTACATCTAAGAAACCACCTTTGGCAGGGCCTCCGGTGTTGGTGACAATAATGTCGAGTTGACCGAAATGATTGAGCACATTTCTTGTCACAGTCTCAGAGCTTCCCTTTTGTGTCAGGTCGCATGTTTCAAAATACTCTGCACCAATGAGCTTGGCCGTTGCCTCAAGCGTATCTTGAGAGCGAGCACAGATCGCGACTCTGGCCCCTTCTTTAATTAGGGATTCAGCAATTGCTTTTCCTATACCTTGGCTCGCGCCCATAACGAGAGCGGTTTTACCTTTAAGATTTAATTCCATTATTTAACTCCAGTCTTTGCCATTTTGGGTGCCACAGGCTTTACATAGTGTGTGTTCAGAATTGTAGTAGCGCTCAAAAACCGCTCCGAAATCCTTTTCAATATTCTTAAGTGGAAAGTACTCTTCATAGAGCTTTTGATGACAGTTCTTGCAATACCATTGAAGCCCGTCTAGTTCGCCGTCACGGCGCTGCCTTTCAACCACTAATCCAACAGAGCCGGCAAATCGTTGAGGGGAGTGAGGAGTTTTGGCCGGAAGAAGATAGATATCTCCAGCATTTAGAGCAATATCTCTGATCTTACCTTGGTCATCAATGACCTTGAGAACCATGCTTCCTTCAAGTTGATAGAAGAACTCTTCACCTTCATTCACATGAAAGTCGGTCCGCTCGTTTGGTCCACCTACCACCATGACGATGAATTCACGATCTGGCCAAACCATCTTATTACCTACTGGTGGCTTTAAGAGGTGGCGATGTTCGTCAATCCACTTTTGAAAATTAAAGGCACTATAAAGTCCCATCCTCATCTCCTAGTCAATGGTAGCAATACACTTAAGCTCAATTGCAATCGGTGTCGGTAAACTATTGATTTCAACAGTTGTGCGACAGGGCCGATTTTCACTAAAGTATTGCTTGTATATTTCGTTATAAATTTTGAAATCATCTTTCATATTGGTTAGAAATACCGTCACATCGACGAGCTTATCCCAGCCTGAACCGCTGTCTTCTAAAATATCGCGTACATTTTTAAAAACGCTGTGACATTGAGCTTCAATGTCATAAGAGATAATTTCTCCATTGGTGCCAAGTGTGACTCCTGGAATTTCCTTTTTTCCTCGCTCGCGCGGTCCTACTCCCGAGAGAAAAAGTAAATTCCCCACCCGACGGGCATGAGGGTAGGCACCAACTGGCTCAGGGGCGCGTCCACTTTCAATAATGCTCATATTTATCTCCTCTTGATTTTAATTTTCCCACTTCATGCAGATATTCTTTGTCTCGCTATAGAAATTAAGCGCCCACTCACCACCTTCGCGACCAACCCCAGAGCTTTTAACCCCACCAAAGGGTGTTCTTAGATCGCGCAGCATCCAAGTGTTAACCCAAACAATCCCCGATTCGATTGCCTCAGCGACTCTCATCGCTCGGTGAATATTATCTGTCCATAGCGAGCTTGCAAGTCCATAGCTCGTCTGATTGGCAAGTTCGATGGCTTCATTCTCATCTTTAAATTTACTGAGAGTAATGACGGGACCAAAAATTTCTTCTTGATTGGTACGACACTCGTTACTGAGGTTCTCTATAATAGTTGGAGCGACAAAGAAACCAGGAAGGTTTTCTACACGACTTCCTCCGATCAGCACATTGCCTCCCTCAGTCTTTGCAAGCTCAATTGCGCCAAGAACTTTATTCATATGGGCTTCAGAAACCAATGCCCCTTGATCGATTCCACTCTCTAAAGACATGCCAATTTTTAATTGAGCGGCCCTTTTGACTAGTTCATTGCGAAATTTTTCATAGATACTCTCTTGAACATAGACACGTGATCCACAGAGACAAATTTGTCCTTGATTGGCAAAACTAGAGTGAATTGTCGTTCTCAGAGCTTTTTCAAAATTACAGTCATCAAAGATAATATTGGGATTCTTTCCACCCATCTCAAGTGAAACTTTTTTAAAGTGAGGAGCGGCCATTTCATTAATGAGCTTTCCCGTCGCTGTACTTCCAGTAAAACTAATGGCCTTAACTTCTGGGGAAGTTACCAATTTGTCTCCAAGCTTAGCGCCAAGTCCATGGATGATATTAACCACACCATTTGGCATTCCCGCCTCTTGCATAATTTTACACAGGATAAAGCTTGTGAGAGGTGTGACTTCGCTGGGCTTGGCAACAACAGTATTTCCGCAGGCGAGAGCTGGTCCTAACTTCCATGTGAGTAGGTAGAGTGGAAGGTTCCATGGGCTGATGCAAGTAACGACTCCCAAAGGAGAGCGTTTTACCAGGTTGTAAGAATCAGGGTTACTAAAAAGGGGCTCTGATTTTGTGAGAATTGATCTGGCAAAGAAGCGAAAGTTCTCTGAGCTGCGAGGAATGTCGACTGTCTGAGTGAGCTTTAGGGGCTTGCCATTATCGAGCGCCTCAGCTTTGGCAAGAATTTCATGATTTTGATCAATTAAATCGGCGACCTTAAAAAGAAGCTCAGCGCGTTTTTCAACAGGCGTTTGGGCCCAAGATTTTCTGGCTTCATAGGCGGCTTGAATAGCGGCTTGGGCATCTCGGTGGTCTGAATCGGGAATCTTGCCAAACTCTTTACCTGTCGAAGGACAAATATTTGGCAGGGTTGTCCCTGAGATTGCTGAAACAAACTTTCCATTAATAAAGTTCTTAATTTCTACATTTTCAATTTCCATTTATTTATCCTTAAATTTTTCTGAGAACTGCTCTCACCGGTGAAGCGTCGGCGCTTTTAATTTTTAACGGCAGAGCAATTAGCTCGTAGCTGCCATCTTCAACGTGATCGAGAACAATACCTTCGAGAATGGCCATATTATTTTTGGCAACAGATTTATGAGCATCAAGGCCCTTACTAATTGCGGGATCAATTGAGGGAGTGTCAATTCCAATGAGTACGACACCTAGCTGGGCGAGTTCCTCAATGAGCTGATGAGACACGCTGGCAAAGTCATCTCTCCATTTATTTGGGTCAGGAAAGGAGAGTGTTCTCAAAAGAACTCTTGGTTGGACCACAGGTTGTGAGAGATCCTTCATGGTAATTGAGTTTACACCTTTAGTAGTGGTGATGACTTGGCAAGGACCGAGGTAATAGTCCAGCTCCCTGCTTGCCATATCACAACCTGCTGGACTGTAGTGATTGGGGGCATCGGTGTGGGCCCCTAAGTGAACAGTGCTTTTAATACTAGAGAGTGTGAGGTGGTGACCCTGCTCGAAACTCATGGCCACAGCGTGAGTGAAAGTCTGATCACCTGGGAAGACGGCAATATCCTCGCTAATTGTTGGACTGATGTCTATGAGCATCGCTCTCTCCATTTTTAGAATTTAAAATCTTAGCACTCAGACGACAAAGTACAAACTTTAACCTCTCGCGTTGTGAAGTCGAAGATAGTCGGGGGCTGCCCTTGTTGCGATGGGCCTTAAATGGCCAAGCGCCCTTTTCATTGGCAGAATATTGCGATCAGATATCGCATAAAAAGAGTGGAGAGAGAGTATGAATATCAATGAACTTTCAGAGCGTTTAACTCAGGGACGTTTAACCGCCAATCCCATCGAGCAGTTATCAAAGACGCAAAAGATTTCGCGCTCAGAAGCCTATCAAATTCAAGAGCTAGGTATTGAGGCCAGAGTTGAGGCCGGAGAAAAACTCGTTGGCCTTAAAATGGGTCTCACCAGTGAGGCTAAAAGAAAGCAGATGAATCTCGATTCCCCCCTTTATGGTGAGCTTACGGACAAGATGCAAATACCCAATAATGGCGTCTTTAAAATGAGCGGATCTATTCACCCCAAAATTGAACCAGAAGTCGGTTTTGTGATCGCCAAAGAATTATCTGGCAACGTAACGAGAGAAGAGGTTCTTCAGGCTTGTTCTGGCGTTTTTGCGAGTCTTGAGATTCTAGATTCTCGCTACAATGAATTTAAATATTTCTCCATGGAAGACGTCATTGCAGATAATTCCTCCTCTTCCCACTTTGTTTGCTCAGAAACTTTGAGTTCTTTTTCAGAGCTCGATCTTAAAGATCTCAAAATGAGAATGAGCGTAAATGGAAACGTGGCACATGAGGGTGTGAGTTCGGCCATCTCTGGAGATCCTGTGCTCTCCGTCGTTCAGTTAGTAGATCTTCTTGAGCAGCGAGGACGAACCCTACCTGAAGGATCTATCGTCCTTGCAGGTGCGGCTACAGCTGCGGTCGCACTTGAGCCGGGAATGAAAGTATCGTTAGAAGTAGATGGTTTGCCACCAGTTTTCGTGACAGTTCAGGAGTAGTTAGTAATGCAATTGCCAAAGAGTTTAGAAGAAGCCAAGACCCTTGACCAAAGAGATCCTCTCTCTCGCTTTCGCGCCGAATTTTCTTTTCCAAAAGAGACGCCACTTTATTTCGCCGGCCATTCTCTAGGACTTATGCCTAAACGAGTGCGTACTTACCTCAACGAAGAGCTCGATGCTTGGGAGGAGTTTGGGGTTGAAGGGCATTTTCATGCTAAGAGACCGTGGCTACCTTATCACGAACTTATGACAGAGTCGTTTGCTAAACTCGTTGGGGCCAAGTCCAGTGAAGTGGTAGCGATGAATTCATTGACGGTAAACCTACACTTAATGTTGGTTTCATTTTATCGTCCAACAAAGTCGCGCTTTAAAATTCTTATTGAAAATAATACCTTCCCTTCAGATAAATATGCTGTCGACTCCCAGGCAAGGTTCCATGGTTTTGACCCAAGCGAAGCGATCGTTGAATTAAGGCCAAGACAAGGCGAGTACGCCGTTCGCGATGAGGATATTGAGGCTCAAATAAGAGAGCTGGGTGACTCATTAGCGCTAGTAATGCTGGGCAATTGTAACTACCTCTCCGGGCAGAAATTTAATATGAAGAAAATCTCGTCCCTTGCTCATGAGTTGGGAGCGTTCGCTGGATTTAACTTGGCCCATGGTGCCGGTAACTTGGCCCCTACTCTTCATGATGACGACGTTGATTTTGCTGTTTGGTGTTCGTATAAATATCTCAATAGTGGAGCCGGAGGCATGGCCGGTGCCTTTGTTCACGAGCGCCATTTGGGCAAATCAGACATTCCGCGTTTTGAAGGCTGGTGGGGAACCAACAAAGAGCGTCGCTTTAAAATGGGACCTAATTTTGAGCCAATTAATACGGCCGAGGCTTGGCAACTATCAAATCCACCCATTTTTCAATTGGCGGCACTACGAGCTTCACTAGATCTTTTTGATGAAGCCGGTATTGAGAACTTGAGGGAGCGTGGTGATAGACTTACGAGCTGTCTTGAAGGTCTGCTTCTTCGCGACTGCGAGGGTAAAATTTCTATTATGACTCCTAAAGAGCGAGGCAGTATGCTGTGTGTGAAAGTTAGTAGTGATGCACAGGCGGTTTTAAAGTCGCTTCAGTCTAAGGGTGCCATTGTCGACTTTAGATATCCGGACATCTTAAGAATGACACCGGTTCCCCTTTATAATTCTTTTGAAGATATTTATAAGCTTAGTCAAGTTATTGCGGAGTCAGTGTAATGAAAAAGCAATGCGTGGTGGCCGGTGCCGGATTAGTGGGCTCATTATGGGCAATTTATCTCTCTCGCATGGGCCACGATGTTGTTGTTTTAGAAAAACGCCCGGACATGAGAAAGGTCACCCTTGATGGGGGAAGATCTATCAACTTGATTGTGACCTCTAGAGGCATCAAGGCCCTGAGAGATCTAAACCTATGGGAAGAAGTAAAGAGGATCACTGTTCCGGTCTTTGGGCGGATGATGCATTCTCTAGATGCAGAGCTTACTTATCAACCCTACGGCACAGGTAGTGAGTGTAACTATTCCGTTTCGCGCTCAGAACTCAATTCAAAATTAATGGATTTGGCCGAGCGAGAAGGTGTTCGCATTCAGTTTGAGTCTGAAATTTCTAAAATTGATTTTAAGGCCAAAGAGCTGAGTCTAAAGAATAATCAAACTCTCACCTACGATACCCTTTTTGGTTGTGACGGGGCAGGCTCGGTTGTAAGAAATTCGATGTCGAAATTCATCGCCGGCTTTAAAGATGAAGTTGAGTGGTTGGGAGCTGAGTACAAAGAACTCCTTATGCCAGCCGCCAGAAATGGCCACTATCCTATGGATGAAAAGGCCCTGCATATCTGGCCTAGGGGCTCTCATATGTTGATGGCGCTTCCCAATCAAGGGGGAAGCTTTACCATGACGATCTATCTTCCAGAGTCTATGGCAAGTCACCTAGATACCAGGTCAAAAGTTCAGGCTCACTTTCACGAGTACTATCATGATGCGTGTGAATTGATTCCCGACTATCTTGATCAATACGAAGCTAATCCACTTGGGAAGCTGGGCACTGTTCGATGCTATCCATGGGTCTATGAAGACTCGGTTGCTCTGATGGGGGACGCCGCCCATGCGATTGTGCCTTTCTTTGGGCAGGGAATGAACTCTGGTTTTGAAGATTGTACGATTCTCTACAATGCGCTTGAGAGAGTGGGGGATGATTGGCACGAAGCTCTAGATGTCTATCAAAGAGTTCAAAAGAAAAATGCCGATGCGATAGCTGATATGGCGATTGAAAATTATGAAGAGATGAAGAGTAAAGTGGGAGATCAGGAGTTTCTCAAACGCAAGCGGATTGAGCATGACATTGAGGAGATCTTTCCCAATCTTTATAAGTCTCGCTATGGACTCATTACTTATACTCTCGTGGGTTATCATCACGCGCGAGAAATTGGTAAAATCCAAAAAGAGATTATCTCTTGGATTTTAGATGAGAATATTGAGGATTTAAGAGACCCTCGTGTTCCCTTAAAGATTGAAGCGGCCTTAAGTCCCTATTTAAACGAACATCACTTAAGTTTGGCCCGCTACCATTAATTGTCAAAGTTTCTGACGGCCTGGTAGCTCTTTCAAACATGGTCGCAGTAAGAACCTTCAGCACGCTAGTATGGGAGGATGAATAAACTTATTGCAATCTTCCTGCTAGCTTTATCAACGCTTCTAAGCCCGGGAGTCGCTCTCTCCCAACAGCAACCAAATTCCTATATCGTTGTTGGAATCTCTGGCTTTGGAACTCGCCGCCCAGACAAACCATGGCAGCCCAGTGGTGCCCACGAAAACCTTCCTCTAGTGAGTGCGGTCGAAAAGTCATACAGGTTAGTACACTATTCTAAGAAAAAAGAAGTGGATGAAGTTTTAGAAAACTTTAGGTGTAGGGGTGGCAGGCAAGGCAGCCAGGATCTTGGTCTCGTTTTGGTTATTAATAGCTGGGGCGCAGGCTTGGGATACAAGCTCGCTAGTCGCTATGAAAAAGAGTGTGGGAGAAAGACCGACGTTGTTGTGTTGGTTGACGGCGTGGCCAAACCAATTGGTGCTTTTTCAAAGAGAATCCCATCTAAGCAGTGTCTAAATTACTACCAGACTAAAGGTCTCGTGCGGGGTAGATCGATTGAAGGATGTGATAATAAGAACTTAACTCAGGAATGCGAGCGCTTTGGGTACGGGCCTGTCCAATGTCATATTTATGTCGAGTGGGAGGGAACTTCCCGTGCCCAAAGGCTTTTGGAAGCGCTGCTCTAGTAAATTCCACCCCTTAGACATAGGCCTCAAGGGGGCTAGTTTTATTTTTGAATCAGTGCTATCTTCCTCTATAGAAATGCTTTGCCCCCAGGGCAGCATACCGGAATTGATGCCTCCAAAGAGACGCGCGACCCCCGGATAATTTTTTAAGGATTTTGCCGTCTACCATGATTTCTCATCTTCCCCCTAAATTAAATAAAATTAACTCAATTGACCCTGTCGGGTCATTGTCCGCGTTTTTAAGGAGATTTGTATGAACGCCAAGCTTTACGTAGGGAACCTACCTTACACAATGACAAACACTGACCTCGAAGAACTCTTCGCTGGTTGCGGTACAGTAAAATCTGCCAGAGTTATCTCTGATAGAGAAACTGGAAGAAGTAAGGGATTCGGTTTCATTGAGATGGAAACAGCAGAAGAAGCTCAAGCTGCAATCGCTGAACTCAATGGATCTGAGGTTTCTGGAAGAGCGCTAAAAGTAAATGAAGCAAACGAAAGTCCACGTCCACCAAGATCAGGTGGCGGCGGCTTCGGTGGTGGGCCACGTGGTGGCGGACACCGTCGCTAATATTTAAGCTATTTAGACGTGAATTAAAAAGAAGGGTGGTGTGGATTAGTCCTCACCACCCTTTTTTATTTTTTTAAGGGTGATTTCTTCAATTCTCTTAATGTGCTCATCTTCCTCGGCGGCGATTTTTTCAGCACGATGCTTGAGTGCCTCTTTAAGCAGAGCGATCTGCTTGGCATAATTTGAGCAAGCCTTACAAATGAATAAATGCATTTTGAGCTTCACTTTCGGCCAACCTGAGAGCTCTTTGTCGGATGCGCATATTTCTGTGACTTCTCTACAAGTGAACATTATCGTCCCTGCGCCTTTACCATAAACTCTCGTTCGAGACATTCTCTCAAAGCCGCGCGCGCGCGAAAGAGTAGAACGTGAACATTCGAGCTAGATATCTTTAGGCTCTCCATCACTTGCGACACTTCAAATTCCCTCACATCGCGAAGTGTGTAGGCCGCCTTTTGCATGGGAGGAATTTTTTCAAGACACTTCTCAAGTGCTTCAATATTAGAAACTGCTTCAGAAAACTTCTCCGGGGAACAAGGGCGCTTGTTCCAGTGGCCTCTTTGATTAAAGTGACTTTCAAAAAGAGAGTCAAAGCTCTCTGGTGAAGCAGTAATGGTCTTTCCTTGGTGCCGCCACCTCTCCTTGCATTTATTAACGAGAATGCCATAGAGAAAAGTGGAGAGCTTTGAGCGTCCTTCAAAATGATCCTGGCGGGAAAAGTAGGTGACCCAAACTTCTTGGACTAGTTCTTCAGTATCTATGGTGCTAAAGCCCATGGACCTCGCCCCTTTATAGAGCATTGTTGTATGCTCTCGAACAATTTCTTGGGCGCTCGGTGATGATGTTGTGTCCACGTTGATGCCTAGCTCGTTAATTATTGGAATGGAGTTTGATTTTAGCATAATTTTTTGACTCGTAGGAAGCTCTACTCAATAAGCAGTGGGACAGAGCTGTTTCTTAACTTCACAAAAAGGTTCTGAATTTCGCTTAGAGTGTCGTGATTCGTATCAACCAATAACTCAAGTGAGCTTAGTGCTTCGTGGAGTGCCTGATCGTTTAAAGAGTCGAGTAATTCAAACTGTACCCTCGTGAGTTCTAGCACTTTTACGAGATCATCTACTTTAAAGAGCAGAGCAAATTGTGGCTTGTTAATTTCACCTTTAAATGTTTGTGCACTTTGATTGCGATGAAAGAATAGGTCAAGACAACTGTAAGGTGAGCTAAAAAGTATCGTGTTGGGGTCTAGTTTAAGCTTTAGTTCAGGTGTGAGGTCTTGTTCGTCTGGCCAGGCTTTGTCAGAGTAAGAATTCGATTGGTGAAAGATGCTCCAGTAACACTTCTCAAATTGTGCAACTTCGGCAAGAAAAGGGAAGTCCTGTGAAAGAGCGTGATCACCAAGGAAACTTGGAAACTGCTCTCCATAATGAGCTAGGTTTTGAAAGCTTGAGGGATGGGATTGAATGTATTCTTCACAAACTTGTTTGAAGTCCTCGTCACCTAGAATCATCCAAACAGTCTCAAATAGCTCCCCAAGAACCTCACTCAGTCTGGCAACATAATCTGTGCGGTAAATTCTAATTGTCTCTAGAATACTCAGGTCTCCAATGGGGATGATCTCCGCAAGGAGTTCTTCTGACGGTAAAATCTGATTAACAGCACTTAAGAATTGTTGCTGAAAATCAAGAGTTTTCATCTTAGCTCCAATAGGACGCTTTTAGCTTTTAATGCCTCGGCCTCCACGCGAGGGTATTCTGGAATCTGCTCGTCCCACTCGATAAGGGTGGGAACGCTTATGCCTTGATCTCTTGTGTGTCTTAGCAGGTTCCAAACCTCTTGAGAGACTTCTCTACTATGAGTATCAAAAAGATAGGTGCCCATGTCACTAAAGCCAGCTAAGTGAATTTGTGAAATATGCTTGGGATTGGTCATCTTAATGTACTTAAATGGATCAAATCTTTGATTGACGCTATTGACGTAAATATTGTTGAGGTCGAAGAGGATCTTGCAGCCCGTGCGCTCACAGAGCTGATTTAGAAACTCTGGCTCAGTCATTGTTGAAGATTGCAAAGTGAAATAGGCCGAAACATTTTCTAGTGTCAGTTCTCGTCCTAGAAAATCTTGAACAAAGCTAACTCTCTCAGCGACGAAATTGAGAGACTCCTTGGTGTAAGCAAAGGGCAGGAGGTTGTGCAGATTGTGAGCACTTCCTCCAGTCCAACACAAGTGATCACTGGTGATAAAAGGGTCGACAATTTCATAGAGCTCTCTGAGAGCTTGCAAATACTTTTGAGAGGGTCTTTCTGGTCCAGCGATTGAGAGAGAGACTCCATGAAGAGCAACGGGCCTTTGCTCTCTGACCTTCATAAGCATCGTGAAGGGGCGCCCCTTGGTGTGCATGAAGTTTTCTGAAATCCCTTCAAAGAAATCAACTTGTAGTTCAGGGTTGTCTTCCAAGTAGGGGAAGTGGGCGTGTCTTAGGCCCACACCCACTTGAATGTGATTAGGCCTCAAATTTTCCATTCTTCTTATCACACTGCTCTTTGCTCATTTTCTTAAAGCCTTTTCCCTTACAGCTATTCTGGCCTGCGCACGAACTCATTGATTGGCAACCATCTTTGCCATTACAAGCATCAACCTTAGTGGCGCAATCACTGTGACCTTTACAAGCATTGACGCCGTAACATTTACCCATACTTGTTTTGGCAGAGTCGTTTGAACCTGCTTGGCTAGAAGAACAGCCTGCAGCGATGAGAAGGCCACTCATGGCGGCGGTGAGTAAGACTGAATTTTTCCCTTTCATAAATCCTCCATTGTCCGGGTTTGACTATGAGTGAAGAAAGCGGGGCTCTTCTTACAAAGAGCGCTCAGAAAAAGAGAAAATTGCGTGATTTTAGAACGTTAGCTCTGTAAATCACTTGAGAGGTGAAATCTCATCTTCTGCTTAAGCTCTTCTGGCAGCTCGGGTAAGAGGCTGCGTGGAATGAGAAATGAAGAGAGGTTAAACAGATCGAGAAATATGCGGTTTTTTTCCGCCGTTTGCTTTAAGTACTTATGGCCAGAGGATCCCCCTGTGCCGATCTTAGTTCCCAGCATACGATGAGCAAGTAGAGCATGGCGATAGCGCCAGCTTGAAAAATTCTCATCGATATTCATTAGACTTGTGATTAACGCAAAGGGACCCTGGAGAATGGGCTCATCGCGGTAGAGAAGGATAAACAGTGCCCCCAGCATGGCCTTTTGGGAGAGTCTTCGTTGTCCGTTCTCGAGTGTTTCAGTGTACAGGCGTTGATCAAAGAGAGAGTCGAATGTACTGCGGGTGATTTCAATACTTGAGAGCTGAGCTTTGAGCTCCTTTTCTCCCAGAGTGGCCATATTGTCCTTAATAATTTTTTCGTCATCACTGAGCATTTTGCGCACTGATTTTTGGTAGGAATCCCAAAAATCAAAGTGATCATTTTTAGAAAATGGCATGCGCTCAAGCCAGGATTCAATGTGGGTGAAAAGTGAAGGACCAGTTTCTATTGCCTCAAGTTTCGTACGATCACCTTCATTGAGCCTGCCCAGGAAGAACTCGCGGTCAATTTTCTCACGGCTTACTGTGGAGAGACCCATCTTGATCTCAATCTCTCTAAACTGAACTGATTGAAAGCCGGAGGCCGGAATGAGGAGGTCGCGAAATTCAAGAAAGTCCATTGGAGTCATCGTCTCCAAAATTTCAAATGGCCCAGGCAACTGTGACTGAATCTTTTCAATGCGATGAAGTCTCGCTAAGCATAAACCAAGATCGCGATCTTCTACGGGGGGGCGGGCAAAAATATCATTAATTGAGTCGAGCTCTTTGAGAATCTGCTTGAACCAAAGCTCGTAGACTTGGTGGACGATGATAAAGAGAGTTTCGTCATGACACTCACTTCCATATACTTTGCTAAGTGGCTCTTGCGCATCTAAAAGCTTTGAGAGCTTGAGATAATCCCCATAGTACACAGGTCCTCGATTGCGATGCATACGAACACTCCTCATTGGTCAAAATAAAAATTCGAGACGATATTTTCACAAGCGACTTATAAGGTCCATTTTTGTTGCGTAGAAAGTGACCCCCGTGTATAACCCAATCAAATTCCAGTCCTCTAAAGTTAATTGTTGATGCGCACAAAATACGTAGCTCTGGCAACTATATTCATTACGTTTCTTCTGCTCATACTCGGCGGTGTAGTACACAATACCCAGAGTTCACTTGCTTGCCCGGATTGGCCTCTTTGCTATGGCCAAGTTTTTCCAACCATGGAAGGCGGGGTCCTGATTGAGCACAGCCACCGATTGCTAGCCTCTTTAGTGGGCTTTCTCACTATTATTCTCGTTTGGCTGAGCGCCAAAACTCGAAAAATATCTGCAGCCCACGATCAAGTCTATTGGATTGCGGTCTTGTCACTGATTATGGTGCTCGCCCAAGGCGGGCTTGGTGGCCTAACTGTTATCTATCGCCTTCCAACGATTGTATCGACCACCCATCTCGGCTTGTCGATGATCTACTTTTGTACGCTCATCTATCTCTACCACCTGCAAGCAAAAATCGATGCCAAGCCGATTGAAAAAGGCGACCTAGAGCTCTTTAAGACTCATTGGAAGCCGGGACTAAGACATGGCCTACTCCTGAGTGGAGTCGCTGTGTACCTCCAGATCTTACTGGGAGCATTTATGCGCCATTCTGGGGCGGGTGCCAGTTGTGGCCTTGGTCATAAGAGCTCGCTTTTATGTATGAATGTTGAGACGTGGAAGCTTACTTTTTGGCCATCTCTGCATCCTGCTCAATTGCACATGACTCATCGCTATTTCGCGGTCGTGGTTACACTTCTTATTTGTTATTACTCAATTGCTATTTATCGCAGGATCGCTAAGACCTCTCTCACGGGTCTTAAGCGCATGAGTTTATCCCTCCCACTGGTGGTCGTGATTCAGGTGATTCTGGGAGTACTGACTGTCGCCTATAACATCTCTGTACTCCCCACAACCTTACACCTTGGCTTTGCCGCTCTCTTGCTCGCCTTCACTTGGCGTGTAAATCTCTCACTCAAGAGTCTAGAGACGCTCGCCTTTCCAGAGGGTGCACACAGCTTACTGTCAGATCTGATCGAACTGACTAAACCCAAACTATCACTGTTGGTGATTGCTACTATGTTAGTTGGCATGATTGTGGCCCCAGGGCACGTCAATTTCTTTCAAGGACTCTTTGCTTTAGTGCTTATGACTTTGGTGGCGATGAGTGCGACGACTCTTAACTGTTACCTTGAAAGAGACGTCGATTCGAGAATGGAGCGCACTAAGAATCGCTCGCTGCCTTCGGGCAGACTCCCGCCCAGTGCGGCGCTCGCTTTTGGACTCACTCTCTTTATTATCTCTGTTCCAGCGCTCTACCTCTGGGTTAATCCCATGACTGCCTTTTTAGGGGCACTCTCTTTTGGACTCTACCTATTGGCCTATACTCCTTTGAAACTCAAAAGCGAGCTTGCTCTTTTTGTAGGCGCAATTCCTGGAGCGATTCCACCCGTCATGGGCTACACCGCCATTACTGGCGAATTAGGACCCATGGCCTACGCTCTTTTTGCGATACTTTTTATTTGGCAACTTCCCCACTTCTTGGCCATTAGCATCTATCATCAAAATGATTATGGGGCGGCTTCGATTCATGTTTATCCCACTGCGAAAGGGGAGGGAGTGGCCACGAAGTTGATCGCCTTTTACAGCTTGTTGATGCTTGTTGCTGCGCTGTCTCCCGTCTTCCTCGCCGGCGCCGGAGCCCTTTATCGCTGGGCATCTCTCATCTTGAGCGTGGCTTTTCTACTGCTTGGGGCCCAGGGCCTTTTGATTTTTGGCAGGTCTGAAGAGCTTCAATTGAAGCAGTGGGCTAGGAAATATTTTTACGCTTCGATTGTTTACCTTCCTCTGCTGCTGGGAGCTATGATTTTTCTGAGATAACCATTGTGACGCGATCGTTCACAAAGTTTTCTCCTAAACTTTCGAAACGTTATAGAAAAAGCCCAAGAGTAAAAGTAGAATAAGGGCCATATTTGGCAAAAATTTAATTTAGCAGTTGAGTAAATACAAGTGTATTGCCCGCTGCACGAATTTGTTGAAGGTAGAAATTATGACTTTTCTGACGGTAGCTGCAACCAGCACAAAGAGCATGTCACTTTGGGAGAGAATGCGTCCACCGGTGGACATCTCTGAGCATGGCCACTTGATCGACTTCCTCTTTCAATACACCACTTACTTAAACATTTTCTTCTTTGTTTTGGTGTGTGTGGGACTTTTTGGATTCCCTTATTTCTATTATCACAAGAGACATGCCAAGGCGTACTACACCTATGGTAACAAAAAGGCGCATATCCTTATTGCCACTGCCATTGGCACACTCGTGTTCTTTGCAATTGACCTCAACATTACTCGTATGTCGAATAATGACTTCATTAAAGTTTTTATTAACTGGCCTAACGAGAAAGAAGAAGATGTTCTACGCGTTCAAGTACTGGCTCAGCAATGGGCTTGGAACTTCCGCTATGCCGGCAAAGACGGTGTCTTCAATACTGATGATGACGTTGTATTGCTCAATGACCTACGCGTTCCAACAGGCAAGAAAGTAGTTTTCCAGATTCTTTCTAAAGACGTGATTCACTCACTTTACTTCCCCAATGCAAGAAGAAAAGTAGATGCCATTCCCGGGCGTATCACGCGCATGTGGTACAAGCTTAAGACCACTGGGAATTATGACATTGCCTGTGCCGAGATGTGCGGGACCTATCACTATCGTATGCAAGCTAAGCTCACGGTTTATACACCTGAAATGTTCCAAGATTGGATGAGCGAAGCTGAAACAAAAGCTTTTGAAGAGAACCGCGATGCCCTTCCAGAGAGATTCTGGGGATGGCAGTGGCAGATGGCCGCTAACTAAGACTATTTAGGAGAGATAACAGATGGCCTTTTTTGAACAACATATTCACTCTGAACCCACGACGTTTCTTTCTAAGTACGTCTTTAGTTACGATCACAAAGTAATTGGTAAACAGTTTCTTTGGTACGGAATCTTCTTCCTCGGTGTAGGCGGTATTATGGCGCTTCTCATCCGTTGGACGCTTGCATTTCCTGGCCAGCCGTTTCCAATTCTTGGCCCCCTACTTTTTCCTACTTCTGGCGGTGTAGTACCTCCTGATACGTATGCGATGCTTTTTACAATGCACGGTACGATCATGATTTTCTACGCAATTACGCCGATTTTGATTGGTGCTTTTGGTAACTTCTGTATTCCGCTCATGATTGGAGCGCGAGATATGGCGTTCCCACTACTAAATATGCTTTCGTTTTGGGTGGCCCTGCTCTCAGGTGTCATTCTCTTTGTTTCCCTCTTTACTCCGCTTGGTGCAGCCGCTGGTGGTTGGACTTCGTATCCGACTCTCTCAACTTTAATTGGCTCCCCTGGACATGGGCAAACACTGTGGTCGCTGGCCATTTTCACTTTGGGTATTTCCTCCATCATGGGCGCCGTTAACTACATCACGACTGTAATTACTCTTCGCGCTCCTGGAATGGGCTATTTTGATATGCCTCTTACAATTTGGGGTCTTTGGCTAACAGCAATTCTGAATGCCATTTTCCTTCCTGTTCTTGGTGCTGGCGTACTTCTTTTGATTATGGATCGTATGTTTGGAACGACCTTCTTCCTGGCCGGTGCTGCTGCAACGAGTGGAACAGGTGACCCAGTACTTTTCCAACACGTCTTTTGGATTTTTGGCCACCCTGAAGTTTACATTCTCATCCTTCCTGCTTGGGGCATCGTCTCTGACCTGCTTTCTTTCTTTGCGAGAAAGCCAGCCTTTGGAGCCAAGGCCACAGCACTTTCGATGACGACGATTACAATTCTCTCGACTCTCGTTTACGGTCACCACATGTATACGACTCAAATGAGTCCACTACTTACTCAAACATTCATGACCTTGACGATGACGATCTCAATTCCTTCAGCGATCTTCTTTGCCAACTGGCTAGGGACGCTTTGGAAGGGTTCAATCCGTCTTCACAGTCCGATGCTTTTCTCGCTTGGGGTCGTATTCGTTTTTGGTCTTGGTGGCTTGACGGGTCTCTACCTAGGTACTGTGACCACAGACCTTTATCTCCATGACACTTACTTCGTTGTTGGACACTTCCACTACACGATGGCCGCTTCTGTGCTCTTGGGTGGTTTTGCTGCGATCTACTTCTGGATGCCAAAAATGTTTGGTGTTCTCATGAATGAAACTTGGGCAAAGGTTCACTTCTGGATCACGATGATGGGTCTTAATGGAGTGTTCTTTGGAATGATGATTGTTGGTTACGGCGGTATGCACAGACGTCTCTACAATCCATTCGTTTACGAATTCATGGAAAAGCTGATTCCACTTAACACCTTCATTACATGGTCGGCTTTACTCATGGGCTTGGGACAAATTGTCTTCGTAATTAACTTTGTACACGCAGTCTTCTTTAGAAAAGAACGAGCTGCCGACAATCCATGGGAAGTTGGGACACTCGAGTGGACTATTCCTTCTCCAGCACCTGTTTATAACTTTAAGGTTGTTCCGGTTGTGAAGTGTGGACCGCACGAATTGGGTAACCCCAATTTAACAACTGGTCGCGACTTCCAGTACCAAACTGAGGAACTTGTTCAGGCTTAATTGATGGGAACGATGACGAAAGCTGATATTTACCGCAACCCAGAAGCATCAAGAATTGCCAGCTCGATTGGCATGACTGTGATTCTGGTTTCTCTGGCAATGCTTTTTGCATCGATGCTACTTGGTTATGTCATTTTTCGTATTGGTAGTGAGTCTTGGCCACCGATGGGCATGGAACCTATGCCCATCACTTTTCCCCTTGTGAGTACGGCCATGATCGTGCTCTCAAGTTTGACTTACAGCCTTTTTGATACAGCTTATAAGTCAAAGGATTTAAAAGCTTCGAAGGTATACCTTCTTGCAACTGTCGCACTTGGACTCGGTTTTATGGGAAGCCAGTTTGAGTTATGGGCGCAAATGAAGGAAATGGGCTATCTCGCTGAAACGGGGATTTTTGCCTCTTTGATCTACGCCTTCACTTGGGTTCACGCGGCACATATTGTCGCTGGTATTCTCTCGCTACTTGCAATGCTCTACTTTGTTTTTAAAGGCGAGTACTTTGTGAATATGGCGAGTAATGTTGGAAAATTTTGGCATTTTTTAGATATTGTTTGGGGCATTATTTTTGTGGCCCTATTTCTTGTTTAGATGAGGAAGATGATGAAAGACACTTGGACTAAGCTGCTCTCCCTTTCTGTTGTGCTAGTGCTCGTTTCGTGTGCACAGGAGTCGCACTTTCATGAAGATAAGGTCTTCGCAGGTGGAGTTGTTGCTTCAGCTATGAAGCTCAATAAGGGACGCGCTATTTATCAAGAATATTGTATGGCCTGTCACGGAGTAGATGGCGAGGGCAATGGTCCGGCCTCTAAAGGTCTTTACCCACCTCCACGTAATTTCACACAAGGTATTTACAAGTTTGGTATGGTCGTATCTGGCGAACTTCCAAATGATGAAGACTTCATGAAAATTCTTGAGAAAGGTCTCCACGGCACAGCGATGCTTCCCTGGGATATGAGCCACGATCAAATGGATGCTGTTATCCAGTATATTAAAACCTTTGCTCCAAAGACTTGGGAAGGTAAGGATAAGATGCCCGGGGTTAAACTGATCCCAACTACCGACCCCTTCGGACTTGCTAGGAAGTCAGCAGCAATTGAGCTTGGTAAGAAAATTTATCACACAGAAGCCAGCTGTCAGACTTGTCACCGCGCTTATGTTTCACATGAAGAGCTCTCAAGGCTAAACGTTGAAGCTGGCAGCGGTCCAATCACAGACTTCGATCCAGAGCTTTATACTGTTAAGGTTCAAGATTCTGAATATGGTTATGCAACCTTGCCTCCTGAATTTACATGGAACACTGTCCGCTCCGCTCAAACAGTTGAAGAAATTTATATGAGACTTCTCGCTGGGGTTGGGGGGACAACGATGCCTTCTTGGAAGGACACCATTACTGACGAGCAAATTTGGGCCGTGGCTTACTACGTCCGCTCACTTATGGATATGAAAGATCAGTTCGAAGTGAGAAAAGCTTTTATGGATAAAATTAAAGAAGCGAATAGATAATAATGCAAACTAGTCTGGGCTACATTCGTAATGAATCTTTTCTAGAGAAAATAGTCTCTAAGAAATTCTTTTGGCTTTTTTTTGTAGTTCTATTCTTTTCTTATCCAATCTATCGCTCCATGAACCGAGTCCTTCCAGAGCCGCTACCGGTGCTATACGATGCACCAAAATTCAATTTGACCAATGAGTTTGGAAAACCTTTTGGAAGTGCCGACCTCGCTGGAAAGCCCTACATTGCAAATTTTATGTTCAGCTCTTGTCCTACGACGTGCCCAGCACTGATGGAGAAAATGCAATTGATTCAAAAGCGCGTGAGAGGCTTGGGAACGAATTTTGGTATTGTCTCTTTTACAGTTGATCCAGAAAACGACACTCCAAAAGTTCTTCATCGGTATGCCAGAGCTCTGCAGGCCAATCCCCATGTGTGGAGCTTTCTCACTGGAGAGAAGCAAGAATTAAAAGAAATTTTGATCGATGGTTTCAAAGTTCCAATGGGAGAGTTTGAACAAATCGAAGGGGTTGTGGATGGGGCGACTGTGTCCTTGTTTGACATCGCCCATACAAATAAAGTTGTGCTCGTTGATCGCGAGGGGCAGATTCGCGGATACTATTCAACGACAAAGGAAGATATTGATCGCTTGATGATTGATGTCGGTTTGCTTATTAACAATAGTTACGCTTCAGCTGAAGCGAAATAGTCTATAGGAGTTTTTGATGTCACAAGCCAGCGAACATCATGTAAGCCATAAAAAAGAATACTTTGCAGTTTTCGTTATTCTAGGTGTGCTCACTGTTATCGAGCTCTTTATCCCAGGACTTGAAAACGTTTCAAAGTTTGTCAAAGGAACGGCCCTTACTGGATTGGCCATTGCTAAGGCATTTGTGGTTGCCTGGTTTTATATGCACCTTAAGGAAGAAACTCGCTGGCTAAAATTCATTGCAGCAATTCCTATCTCGGCAGGGGTTTATGCGCTTGTTGTAATCCTAGAATCAATGTATCGCTAAGAGGAGAGGGCTAGATGGACAATAATACAGAAAAATCATCATTGGTTGACTCAAACGTTTCAACGGCGAACACTGGGCAGTTCAGTATGCCTACTTGGGGAATCATTGTTCTTCTTGTGATTGCCTTCTTCCTTTTGAAATCCTTTATCTACATAAAAGACAAAAAACGTCATGGAAAATAAAAAAAAGCCCCTCTTCGCGAGGGGCTTTTTTTTATAACCTTGGTTTTTTTTAATTAACTAATTCTCTTTCTTTGGATTGGTAAAGACAACACTAATCATAACGTCATCTTTTTTAATTTTTTCTAACAAGTCTAAGCCTTCTGTGACTTGACCAAATACTGTGTAGTTCTGATCGAGATTGGGTAGAGTGTTGAGAGCAATATAAAATTGAGAGTCAGCACTGTCAGGATCTTGAGCTCGGGCCATTGCAACTGTCCCTCTGATATGTGGCGTTTTATTGAATTCGGCCTTGAGCTTTTGGCCACTACCACCAGTGCCATTGCCACTAGGGTCTCCACCTTGAATAACAAAGCCAGGGACTACTCTATGGAAAGTGAGTCCATCATAAAAACCTTGGTTAATTAATTGTATAATTCTGGTTGTCGTATTGGGTGCTTCCTTTGGATAGAAATGAAAAACGATATTTCCATAGGCCGTTTTAATAGTCGCATAGGCCAGTGAAAGCCCTTTTGAGTCAACTTCCAGGTCACTCGCTCTTACAATTTCGGCCGAATCGCCATTTTTTTCTAAACTTTTCTCCTGATTGTCACGATCAAAGCATCCTTGCAGAAGTAAAAGTGAGGCCAAGAGAGCTGAAAAACAAATAGATTTCATCGTAATTTTCCTTTGTTATTAGGTTGGGCTACTGGTTTATATAAATACCTCTAATTATTAAGGTCTTTTGCTAAAAAAATTATAGTAGTTTTGCATTTTTTTTTAAAGAAAAGTTGAAAATCGTGTTGACAGAAATAAGCTACTCCCATAAATTCTGCCTCACCTCTTTTTCAAACAAAACATTGAAATTTTGGGGGTGTAGCTCAGTTGGGAGAGCACTTGCTTTGCACGCAAGGGGTCGCAGGTTCGATTCCTGTCATCTCCACCAAATAGCTGAAATACACTTTGTGTTACCAATATGGCTCTTTTAAAATTTAAATAGAAGTTGTCTTAAAAAGGTAAAACTTTTTAAGAACTGAAGATGAGAAGGTGAGTTCTCGAAAACAATCCTCGACGTAACTAGACGCTGCAGTTGAAGTTGAAGCTGACTCTACGAAAGTAGAATAAGTGAATGTGAAAGTTGAATAAGCAGTAAAGTCGGGGGCTCAGTTTTCGAGGACGTTTAAACAAAGTCGATGAATGTAACAGTTCATCAACTCGTCAACGAAATCAAAATGAGTAAGTCTAGAGCTACAGGAAAATATCAATTTTCAAGTTAAAATATTTGCTTGGAGAGTTTGATCCTGGCTCAGAGTGAACGCTGGCGGCGTGCTTAACACATGCAAGTCGAACGAGAAAGTTCCTTCGGGAATGAGTAGAGTGGCGCACGGGTGAGTAACGCGTAGGTTACCTGCCTACCGATGGGGGATAACCAGAAGAAATTCTGGCTAATACCGCATACGTACGTAAGTAGAAAGGATGCTTCGGCATTCGTCGGTAGATGGGCCTGCGTAGCATTAGCTTGATGGTGGGGTAATGGCCTACCATGGCAACGATGCTTAACTGGTCTGAGAGGATGATCAGTCACACTGGAACTGAGACACGGTCCAGACTCCTACGGGAGGCAGCAGTGGGGAATATTGCGCAATGGACGAAAGTCTGACGCAGCAACGCCGCGTGAGTGAGGAAGGCCTTCGGGTTGTAAAGCTCTGTCAGATGGGAAGAAAACTACTGGTCTAATAGGCCATGTACTTGACGGTACCATCAAAGGAAGCACCGGCTAACTTCGTGCCAGCAGCCGCGGTAATACGAAGGGTGCAAGCGTTACTCGGATTTACTGGGCGTAAAGCGCGCGCAGGCGGACAGTTAAGCCAGATGTGAAATCCCAGGGCTCAACCCTGGAACTGCGTCTGGAACTGGTTGTCTAGAATATTGGAGAGGGAATGGGAATTTCTCATGTAGGGGTAAAATCCGTAGAGATGAGAAGGAACACCAGAGGCGAAGGCGCATTCCTGGCCAATTATTGACGCTGAGGCGCGAAAGCGTGGGGATCAAACAGGATTAGATACCCTGGTAGTCCACGCTGTAAACGATGTGCACTAGATGTGGGGATGTGTCCATTTCCGCGTCAAAGCTAACGCATTAAGTGCACCGCCTGGGGAGTACGGTCGCAAGACTAAAACTCAAAGGAATTGACGGGGGCCCGCACAAGCGGTGGATTATGTGGTTTAATTCGAAGCAACGCGCAGAACCTTACCTAGGCTTGAAGTCCCACGAACCCGGCCCAAAAGCTGGGGTGCTCTTCGGAGAATGTGGTGATAGGCGCTGCATGGCTGTCGTCAGCTCGTGTCGTGAGATGTTGGGTTAAGTCTCGCAACGAGCGCAACCCCTATCCTTAGTTGCCAGCATTAAGTTGGGCACTCTAGGGAGACTGCCTGGGTTAACCAGGAGGAAGGTGGGGATGACGTCAAGTCCTCATGGCCCTTATGTCTAGGGCTACACACGTAATACAATGGCACATACAAAGGGAAGCGAACTCGCGAGGGGGAGCAAATCTCAAAAAGTGTGTCTCAGTCCGGATTGGAGTCTGCAACTCGACTCCATGAAGTTGGAATCGCTAGTAATCGCGGATCAGCACGCCGCGGTGAATACGTTCCCGGGCCTTGTACACACCGCCCGTCACACCATGGGAGTTATTCTTACCTGAAGCCGTGACCTTAACCGCAAGGAGAGGAGCGTCTACGGTCGGAATGATGACTGGGGTGAAGTCGTAACAAGGTAGCCGTAGGGGAACCTGCGGCTGGATCACCTCCTTTTAAGGAATGAAGCCGATGATATCGCGTGTATGCGGTGGAGGCACATTTCGGACACCGAGAATTCACCTTCTCTTTTTTTCAATAAAAATCTTCAGAATTTCTAGAGCAATGTTGGGTCTGTAGCTCAGGTGGTTAGAGTACGTCCCTGATAAGGACGGGGTCGCTGGTTCGAGTCCAGCCAGACCCACCAATACTTTTTGCTCTTTGAAAATTTCATAACAGGATAAGAAAGAAGACGAGAACCCATACCAAGTAATTTAACAAGATTAAAATTAAACTTTGTGTCAATGGTAGGAAAGCTACTAAGAGTGCATGGTGGATATCTTGGCAGTAAGAGGCGATGAAGGACGTGTATTAGACAGCGATATGCTTCGGGGAGCCGTCAAGTAGGCTTTGATCCGGAGATTTCCGAATGGGGCAACCCCGCTGGTGGAGACGCCAGTGACTAGCAGGTGAGTAAAGTAGCCTGTTTAGAGCGAACCGAGGGAACTGAAACATCTAAGTACCTCGAGGAAGAGAAATCAATTGAGATTTTGCTAGTAGCGGCGAGCGAACGCGAAATAGGCCAAACCAGTTAGCTTGCTAACTGGGGTTGTAGGACTTGCATAAGGGGACGTTGGGATAGACGAAGTGTTTGGGAAGGCACACCAAAGAGAGTGAAAGTCTCGTAGTCGAAATTTCAACCAACCGGCGAGTATCCTGAGTAGGACGGGGCACGTGAAACCCTGTCTGAATCTGGGAGGACCACCTTCCAAGCCTAAATACTCCTTACTGACCGATAGTGGACAAGTACCGTGAGGGAAAGATGAAAAGAACCCCGATAAGGGGAGTGAAATAGACCTTGAAACCATGTACTTACAATCAGCGGAAGGGTTATTGTAAAACCTGACCGTGTGCCTTTTGCATTATGAGTCGCCGAGTTACGGCATGTGGCAAGGTTAAGCCGTTGCAGGTGTAGCCGTAGGGAAACCGAGTCTGAATAGGGCGAATTTAGTCGCATGCTGTAGACCCGAAACGGGATGAGCTATCCATGAGCAGGTTGAAGCGGGGGTAATACCTCGTGGAGGACCGAACCCATATAGGTTGAAAACTGTTGGGATGACTTGTGGATAGGGGTGAAAGGCCAATCAAATTCCGTGATAGCTGGTTCTCTCCGAAATGTATTTAGGTACAGCGTCTTGTGGTTACTGCCGGGGGTATAGCACTGAATTGGCTAGGGGGCCTACCAGCTTACCAAACCATATCAAACTCAGAATACCGGCAAGTATAACAAGGCAGTGAGACGGCGGATGCTAAGGTCCGTCGTCGAGAGGGAAAGAGCCCAGATCGCCAGCTAAGGTCCCTAAATCGTGTCTAAGTGGGAAAGGTTGTGGGGTTACTCTGACATCCAGGAGGTTGGCTTAGAAGCAGCCACCCTTTAAAGAAAGCGTAATAGCTCACTGGACTAGTGACCCTGCGCCGAAAATGTAACGGGGCTTAAGATACGTACCGAAGCTGCGGGCCTAACTTTTAGTTAGGCGGTAGGAGAGCATTGTGTTTACCGATGAAGGCGTACCGTGAGGAGCGCTGGAGGTCCCACAAGAGCTGATGGCGACATGAGTAGCGACAAGGAGTGTGAGAATCACTCCCGCCGTAAATCCAAGGGTTCCTGGGCCAGGTGACTCCGCCCAGGGTTAGTCGGATCCTAAGGTGAGGCCGAAAGGCGTAATCGATGGACAACAGGTTAATATTCCTGTACTTGGTAATGTTCGTTTGACATGTAGGAATGACGGAGAAAGGTAGCGCAGCGGTCTGTTGGATGGCCGTTTAAGCGAGTAGGCGGGTGACCCAGGCAAATCCGGGTTGCTGTTAACGCTGAGACGCGAATACGATCCCCTAGGGAGAAGTGCGTGATCCTCAGCTTCCCAGAAAAGTTTCGCATGGAGAATATTATCAATCCGTACCGTAAACCGACACAGGTGGATGAGGAGAGAATCCTCAGGCGCTTGGGAGAACTCTAGTTAAGGAACTCTGCAAATTGGTGCCGTAACTTCGGGAGAAGGCACGCCCTTGACGGTAACATCACTTGCTGGTGAAGCTGTTGGGGGTCGCAGTGAAGAGGGGGTAGCGACTGTTTATCAAAAACACAGGTCTCTGCAAACACGCAAGTGGATGTATAGGGGCTGACGCCTGCCCGGTGCTGGAAGGTTAAAAGGAGAGGTTAGCGCAAGCGAAGCTTTGAATTGAAGCCCCAGTAAACGGCGGCCGTAACTATAACGGTCCTAAGGTAGCGAAATTCCTAGTCGGGTAAGTTCCGACCTGCACGAATGGCGTAACGACTTCCCCACTGTCTCAACTGGAGACCCAGCGAAATTGGAGTACCCGTGAAGATACGGGTTTCCCGCGGAAGGACGAAAAGACCCCGTGAACCTTTACTGTAGCTTGGCATTGGGTTTCGATTAACAATGCGTAGGATAGGTGGGAGATTTTGATCCGTGCGTTCCGGCGTACGGGGAGTCATCCTTGAAATACCACCCTTTGTTAATTGGAATCCTAACCTACGGTCATAATCTGGCCGGGGGACAATGTCTGGTGGGCAGTTTGACTGGGGCGGTCGCCTCCTAAAGAGTAACGGAGGCGCGCGAAGGTTCCCTCAGGCCGTACGGAAATCGGTCGAAGAGTGTAAGCGCATAAGGGAGCTTAACTGCAAGGCAAACAAGCCGAGCAGATACGAAAGTAGGCGCTAGTGATCCGGTGGTTCCGAGTGGAAGGGCCATCGCTCAACGGATAAAAGGTACTCCGGGGATAACAGGCTGATCTCCCCCAAGAGTTCACATCGACGGGGAGGTTTGGCACCTCGATGTCGGCTCATCGCATCCTGGGGCTGGAGCAGGTCCCAAGGGTTTGACTGTTCGTCAATTAAAGCGGTACGCGAGCTGGGTTCAGAACGTCGTGAGACAGTTCGGTCTCTATCCTCCGTGGGCGTAAGAAATTTGAGAGAAGCTGTCCTTAGTACGAGAGGACCGGGATGGACGAACCTATGGTGTATCGGTTGTGGCGCCAGCTGCAGCGCCGAGTAGCTAAGTTCGGAAGGGATAACCGCTGAAAGCATCTAAGTGGGAAGCCCCTCTCAAGATAAGATTTCTATTAAGGTACCTTGTAGACTACGAGGTTGATAGGTTGGAGGTGTAAGCACAGCAATGTGTTGAGCTGACCAATACTAAATTGCCGTTTTGCTTTTTTACTTTGATACGAAGTGTGTATGGGTTCTTGTTCTTCTTTCTATTCTGTTTTGAAATTTTTAAAGAGCGTGGCTCTTTTACATGAACTGAGAATTGATTGTTGTTTGTTGCAATGATCTTGTGATAAAGAACAATTGATTTTCAGTTTTGGCGTCTCGATAGCGCAGGGGAAACACCCAACCCCATCCCGAACTTGGCAGTTAAGCCCTGTCGCGGCGAAGGTAGTGCAAGGGAAACTTTGTGTGAGAATAGCAAGTGGCGCCAATTTTTAAAACCTCCTAGGCAACTAGGAGGTTTTTTTTTGCCTTTTTTTCTGAATTAGCTTTAAACATTGTTTTGTATGGGTTGCTTCTCTGGGAAGGGATTCTGCGAGGGTCTGTGCCCGTTGTTTTGAGGCTGCGCTGGCGCTTGCTCAAAACAACACTTACTCCGCATCAAGCGCTGGCGCGCTCAATGCGGGTAAGCCTCCGCCCCATCGCTTCAAGTGCTGCGCACTTGCCGCGTTGGAGAAGCCAATTTTAAAAGCCTCCTAGGAAACTAGGTTTTTTTCAATTTCCTATTATTCCAGCGAATATTTTAAGTAGGTTTTCATTCTGTGAACTTCAATTTGGTCAGACTCAACTTGCCTTCACTAATCGATGTTAGAGTAGAAAAAAACTAAAGAGGGTTTTAAGGATGAAATTATTGGGAATCGTAGTCTTCTTATTGATTTTTTCAAGTGAAGTGTGGGCCTGTAAAGTTACCACCAGAATGGCGGCATCAAGGCTTTTTGTGAGTGGGGTGATGAATAAGCTCTCTGAAGTGCCCTCGCTTAAGGACTACGAACTTGAGAGAATGAGATACGATGAAGCGACCCTTGCTTATGTTGTTATCGCCAGAGAACCAAGGACAGGAATTTGCCAAGAGCTCTTGTTAGTTTCCTATGGAAACGGAGGTTGCGACGACTTCACTGCAGAGATCTTGATTCAAACTCAAATCGAATGCCCCGCTTACTAATTACACTATGTGATTGGCCCAGGTAAGAAGCTTATTTAAAGTTGCGAGCGTATTTGATGTGCTTTAGGTCTTGAAGGGGAAAGGAGACGCTAATTTCTTTGGCCAGAAACTCGTGCAGATAACTTCTGGTCTCGAAATCTAGGTATCGCTTGGGAATTCGCACTTCGCCTTTTTTGGTGAGAAGGCGCACATAGGTGGCATCATAGCTTTTCACAACGCCCTTGTGTCTGATCATTGCGCTGGTGTGGGCAAGCGAAGAAAAAGCGAGCCCTATTATAAGAAGAATTGCTTTTAGACTGATCATATCGCTATTCCTGATGTTTAGTATTTAGGGGCGGTGCTTGGTTCGCTACTGCTACCAGGGGC
This sequence comes from Bacteriovoracaceae bacterium, assembly GCA_048264885.1. GTDB lineage: Bacteria > Bdellovibrionota > Bacteriovoracia > Bacteriovoracales > Bacteriovoracaceae > JBLWXV01. The sequence goes on along the minus strand of JBLXCO010000004.1, from coordinate 93,384 downwards.
GCCCTGTGCAGCTGGAGAGCTAAGCACGATTTTGTTTGAGGCACACATCGTCTGCCCATAACGAAAAACATCTTTATTGGGGGCACCTGTGGCCAGATTTTTTTGGCACAGAGTTTTTGCTAAAACATTATTCCACTGTGGCTCACCGGCATCGCAACAGCGCGGAACTGCGCCATACTCCTGACAAACACCGAAGAGATCTGAAGAGTTGTTGATTGTGTAGCCGTGAAAGTCCTTATCCTGCTCTAGAAATGCTCCGAGTTCATCGATTTTTTTACGCGAGAATTTTCCATCAGGACGCTCGTCAATATATTTGAGCATGTCTTCTCCAAAGGCCACTTGTCTCTTAAAGGTAGAAAGTATTTCTTGATCATTGGTTTGGCCTTCATAGGTTTTAGCGTAGTCAATTGATCTTTTAATCGCCGCCTTCATCAGAGCGATATCTTGATTAGGGACAATGACGTCTCCATTGGTGTCAGCGTTAGCGTCACGCATGGTATTTAAGAGCGCTGCAAGTGCAATATACCCATCATCATCAACGCTTTTGGTCTCTTTGAACTGATCCGAAATATCTGGTGAGTCTGTTTTGATAGTCACCTCGCCAGATTCTTCAAAGAAATATTCTGTTGTGCACTCAACAGGGGCCCCGATGTCGATTTTAAACTCTCTCTCGCCGCCTCTTGCGGCCACAAGTTTCTCTTTACACGCCTTGGGGTTTTTTAGTTTGTCGGCATTCAGCTCGCATTCGGAGCTAGCGCAGGCGTCTACAACTTTTTTTCCAGGACCTGGGGAATCGTCGGATGCTTTTTCCTCGAAGAAATAGGACCCAACTTTTAGCTCCTTAAGTTCTAAGGCCGACTGGATTTTTTCGCGGCAGTCTGCATATTTATCGGTGAGCAACTTTTCAAGATGACTATAAGAGAGTTCAGGAGCGGACTCCTTTAATTCTTTTCTTAAAATCTTACGACATTCTTTTGCTTTACCAAGGCCCGCAATAATACTTCGGCACTCTAGTGACTGACATGATTTGGCCATGACCGTGACGACGTCGAGAGCATCTTTATCCTTGCCCTCCATCTTTTCTTTATACTTGGTATTTGCCAATTTATCGAAGTTCTTACTTAGAACTTCAGCGTCCTCACTCTCGAGTGCTTCAACCATTTGTCTTTTACAATTAACGACATCTGAGTCTACTTCAAAGAGAGACTCTTTTAGAGTCTTACCCACTAAGCGTGAATCAGTTGAGTTGTCTTGGGCGTTGGCCAAACTTGTCGCTAGCAGTCCAAGTGCAAGTATGAGTAGGTGTTTACTGAGTTGCATACCGGATTTTCCTAGTAGAGTTTGTGAAGCCTGAATCAATAATTCGTATTCATTACTATAAATAACTATCGGAATAGCGACTAATTTAATTTACTTGCTCGGTACTTTAGACATAAAAACAGGGGCTTAGCATATGGACTGAGTTTTTAGGAGTGATTCAAAAATGTGTCGGCCCCAGCGCTTGAGATTCCTCTAGAGAGCTTGAAAAGGGTGCACAGGTCTATAAAATATGGTACTTGCGAGGCTATGGAAGAAAATAGCAAACTCATCGAACTTGGTCTCTGCACTAAACCTCATGGCATTAAGGGTGCGTTCACCTTTAGCCTCGCCAATCCAGATAGTCGCACGCTTATCAAAGGCTCAAAGATTATTTTGAAGGCCTATAATGAAACGAGCTCACTTGAAGGTGAAGAGGAATTCGAGATCGAATCGATTAGCTATGGGCCAAAAGTGATCGCGACTCTCAAAGGAGTCAATGATCGCAACCAGACTGAGGCGATGATTCCCTTTACGTTTAATATTAAGCGCGAGTGGCTTCCCGATGAAGAGCTTGATGAGGGAGAATTTTATCTCGTCGATCTGGTGGGCCTAAAAGTATCAGCTGAAAATAATCCCGCCTTTGTGGGCAAGGTTCAGAGCTTCTATGAAAATGGGGCCCAGGCAGTGCTTTGTATAAAAAAAGAGGGCGCTACTGAACTAGTTGAGCTCCCCTTTGTGGACGCCTTCATTAAAGACGTCAATCTCGAGACGGGCACGATTTTAGCTTATATTCCCGAGTGGATTGAGTAGGCTAGAGTTCGTTAAAGACAGAGATAAATGAGCCATCTTGAAAAAAGCACAGGGCGGTTTCACGATCTATCTTATTAATTTCCAATGAGACAAGGGTTGGAATTCCTCCCAGGATTGTGCACTTGTGGTGCAGTGGATTTCCAAAGCTTGAAGTGATGAGAGGCATTGAGGAGAATTGATATCTCTTAAGTGCCTCACAACCATTTTTTCGCAAGCACCCAGTGCTGATAATTTTATAGATTGGATAGTCGGTACAAAATTCTAATTTTTTAGTAATTTGCCTATTTTTGTTGATGAAATTCACAGGTCGATTTGAGCGGCAATCAACTGAGGCAAAGCTTGGGGCCGAGAGCGCGAAAAAGACAAGACTAATTATCGATGTAATTTGCAAGATAAACACCTTTCTTAAATTTAGTCTTAGGGATGATAAAATTGCCTTTGGCGTCACAGGCGTAAGGCAGTTCTATATTTTCGCTTTGATACTTGTCTCTAATGGCCAAGCAGGCCTCTAGCTGTTCTATTTCAAAATTTCCTTTGGCACTAAGGCACTTATTGTCGCTGCAATTGGAGTATTTCTTAGCCGATTCTTCTTGGTAATCAATAATACATGTTGCAAATTCCATGTTAATGGGTAGGTTTTCCTGCACTTTTTTTAAGTACTTTCCCTGCAGGTTTTTGCAGGTCTCTGCACCATAGGTATTTCTTAAAATGTAGGCGTCTTCGCCACAAAGCTTGGCCGTTCCAATAATTGTGCTTTCATGAGCTCCCAGCTCCGTGGAATTTGGGGTGAGAAGGATGTTCACGTTATAGCCCACACTCGCAATTTGTCCTAGCTCAAGAGCGGAGTCTATGGCCGCTAAGACGGCTTCATTATTTTGTACTGGTACGGTGACCTCTTGGACACCAACCGATTTGATCGATGGCCTAATCGGAGGGGACTTTGGGTTACAGGACTTCTCTAGGAGCTGTTGGACGAGGGACCTCTGTGGATCAGAGTTATCAATAAATTTCTTAAACTCTTCTGGACTGGAGAAGGGAAGGTTTTGAAAGATGGATTGAGTAATAGCGAGCGAGGCGCATGTATTTCGTTCTTCAAAATTTTCCGAATTGATGTAGCCGAGAGCACGATTAATTGAGTCTGGAGTGATGCTAGCATCGTCAAGAAGATCGCGGTAATCCGTGTAGACCTTTTTGATTTGCAAATCCTTACTGCTAACTTCACTTTCAAAACAATAACTATCCCACAGCTTTTCTAGTAGTTTTTGCGACTGTCCGCCTTGAACTCTATACTTGTTATCCGGGTTGGCCACATGGGCTTCTCTAATATCGTAGACAGATGAAATCGCTAGTGGCGGGCCACTTTGACTTAGCTGTTGTGAGGCACTTGCAAAGCGGGCCGTGATTTCTTTAATTTCTTCTTCCGAATTTATCTTCGCTTTCAATTCATTTTGAAGTGTGATCGCCTTTTCTTTATCTGCTTCACTGTTTGAGCTTAACAGCTCTTTTATGACTGCCACTTCTTGAGAGTATTTTCCGTGAACAAGCTTTGACTGCGCAGCTGAATGCTCAGCTTTGATTTGTTTTAATTTCTCATAGAGCGCCGCAGATTCTTGATACCTGCTCTCAAGTGAAGCCGTCGGTGCGGGTTTAATGAGATTGAACTCTTGAGTGCGCTTGTCCCAGCTTTCCTTATGATCCGCAAGCCCTAGCGCCACTGCTGAAATAGATTCCGGTTTATCGATGTAGTTTTTACTTTTTAGCCAAGTCTCATACATGTCGGCGGTAGCAAAAGCGTAGCAATAACCAATAGAGTCCTGGTCTCTCGTAGGGGGCAGATTCTGGTCATTTGATTTAAGTACTTTCGAGTTAGGTAGCGACTCCGAGAAACCCTCGGCAATGGCCTTTTGCTGGCAACTTTTTTCGTCGGCCAGGGCCAGTTGTGAGAGCATTAAAAGTAGGGCGATAACTTTCATTTAATCATTATATTCTAGTTATTAACTCCAAGAGAGCGAGATAACTATTTTTCCGTTTTTAATGCCATAAGTATCTAATATTACGATGTAAGAATGATGTTGTGTAAATGCAATACTGCCCACTTCTAAAACTTTTAAGTTCACTGAGCTTCAGTTATAAGAATGAGCAGATACTAGGTAACATTTGTGAATAAAATTAGAATATGGGTTCTCACTCTTTTTCCTGAATATTTTAGGCCACTCCTTGAGTTTGGCGTGGCCGCCAGTGCGCTCAAAGGTGAGCGCGGGCGCGAGTTTGAATTTCACACTGTGAACCTGCGCCACTTTAGTCCCAACGACTATAAAGGCGTGGACGACACTCCCTATGGCGGTGGCGCTGGCATGGTGATGAGGGCGGATGTGTTAAAGAATGCGCTGGTTCATGGCATTGCTAAGCCGCTTGGAATTGACGAGGCCGATATTAAAAAACATCTGCACATCATCTACCCTTCGCCTCGGGGTAAGAAGTGGAGCGACGCTCTTTGCCGCCAAAGTGCCAAGCAGTGGTGGGCAGAGGATTCGCAAAAAGATGTGGTCTTTATCTGTGGCCGCTATGAAGGCATTGATGAGCGCTTTATTGAGCTTTATGTAGACCAGCAAATTTCGCTGGGGGATTATATTCTCACCGGAGGCGAGGTGGCGGTGATGACCATACTCGACAGTGCCCTGCGCTTTGTTCCGGGCACCCTGGGCAATAAAGAAAGTGCCGAGTTTGAGTCCTTTAGTGATGATCTCTTAGAATATCCCCATTATACTAAGCCCCGCGTTTTTGAAGGGCTCGAGGTTCCAGAGGTGCTATTGTCTGGGCACCACAAGAAAATCGAGCAATATAGGCAAAGCGAGCGCGTGAGGCTCACAAATGCTCACCGTCCAGATCTCCTAGGCAGTACTAGTAAAAAAGGAGCGACGAAGTGAATTTATATGTAGGGCTCGTTCACCATCCCATCAGAAATAAAAATGGCGAATTGGTGACCACTTCAGTGACTAACCTCGATGTGCACGACATCGCCCGCAGCGCGCGCACCTTCGGGGCCCTGGGCTACTATATTGTGACGCCCTTGCAGATTCAGCACGGGCTAGTCAACCGCATCCTAGGCCACTGGGAAGAGGACCGAAATGGGGCCTACAACCCTGATCGCCAGGACGCTCTCGCTATTGCCAAAGTGATAGATAGCGTTGAAGACGCTATGAGCGAAATTGAGGCGCGTGAGGGGGCCCGGCCGCTTTTGGTGGTCACGGGCGCCAATTTTAGCGAGTTTACGGGCACTATGGATGATCTCATCGATAGGATGCACATTGACAAAAGACCTATTTTTTTGATATTTGGTACCGGCTGGGGATTACATGCCACTTTGCTTGAAAGGTCCGATTTTAAGCTAGACCCAATTTTGGGACTGGCCAGCGATGGGTACAACCATCTCTCGGTTCGATCAGCAGTTGCAATCTATCTCGATAGATTTGCGCGGGCCTCTGAGTCCAGACTTCGCTCATAAGAGAGCGGAGATAACAGGCTTTTTTAAGAACGACATGGTGTCGGTCCTCTGGAAGGCTTAAAAACTTCACTTGATCAGGTGAAGTAGTAGGAGTTGAAGATGAATTTGCTAGACGTGGTAAACAACGATCACTTGAATGCACGCGTGAAAGAAGATCCAGATTTCAGAACTGGTGACACGATTGCCGTACACACTCGCATTAAAGAGGGTGACAAGTCTCGTATCCAGGTTTTCCAAGGCGTATGTACAGCGATGAAGGAAAAAGGTCGCCTCACAGGTCACTTTAGAATTCGCAAGATTTCTAACGGCTACGGTGTAGAGAGAGTTTTCCCATGGCACTCACCAAACGTTGAAAAGATTGAAATCGTTCAGCGTGGTAAGAGTCGTCGTAGCAAGCTTTACTACCTTCGCAACAGAAGTGGTAAGTCTGCTCGTATCGCCATTGACTACGATCGCAAAGAGTAGTCTGATAAAAGACAATTCTACCAAAGAGGGCCCTCTGCAGAGGGCCTTTTTTTTTGCCTTGGACTGACTATGAATCTCAATCACTTCGACCAAGATCACTTGGGTGAGCAGCACGATTATCTCCTGGGGAGCGATGAAGTGGGCAGAGGCCCGCTGGCCGGACCGGTGGTGGCCGCAAGTGTGGCCGTTAAAAGAGAAAATATCGGCGCCTTCACTGAGCTTGCCAGTGCGCTTGGAATCACTGACTCTAAAAAGCTCTCGGAAAAAAAGCGGACGCATATTTTGGCGGCGCTTGAAATTAATTTAGAGCGCTTGAGAGCGAATCAAATTTATCACCATCAACTTTTTTCTTATTCTCTGGGTGAATTGTCTCCCCAAGAAATTGATCAACACAATATTCTCAAAGCTTCGATGATGGCGATGGATCAGTCGCGCCAAAAGCTCGCCCTAGGCGGGCGCGTGATGTGGCTGGTCGATGGCAATAGGGCCCCGGCCCAGGCCACGGACTTCCTTGAGATCTCCTGCGTCGTCAAAGGAGATCAAAAATCGCTGTGTATTGCCCTGGCCTCAATTATCGCCAAGTCTTATCGCGATCTGCTCATGCAAAAACTTGGAGAGCTCTACCCGGGCTATGGACTTGAGTCCCACGCCGGCTATCCCACTGCCATTCACCGTGAGGCGATTCGCAGCATCGGACCAAGCCCAGTGCATCGCCAAAGTTTTAAAGGAGTGAAGGAATATGTCGCGCATACAAAAGGGAAATCACTTTGAGCGCTCCTCTTCACGCTGGGTTCACGCCCGGGGCACACCACTTTTAATTGACCCCACTTTTTTACGACGCCGGCAGCTGGGGCAAGTGGATCTCGCCCGCATCATGGGCCTGCGCCTAGAAGTCTATGAATTAAAGAGCGCGAGGCTCGGACATCTCTCGGGCGCGCAGAAAAAGCGCCTACATCTGAGCGCCAATTATCTCGCCGCTCTTTTACAAATGGAGGTCAGTTGTCGACTGCTCACCAAGCAATTGAATGTTGCATTTTAGGCGTAGCGCCGGTTAGAATTTTAATATGTTAAAATTATTCAAGACTAAAATTATCGCATTAGTTCTCTTTTCTGTGGTCGCTCTGAGTGCTCCCACGCAGCAGGCACGCGCCGACATGGACCCCAAGGTAAAGGCGCTCGCTACGATGGCCGCCTATGGCACAATTGGCGGCGCACTCCTGGGAACAGCTTCGCTGGCCTTTGGGACTTCTGGGCGCTCAGTGGCCGTTGGGGCCTCACTGGGTCTCTACACCGGCATTTTGTTTGGAAGTTACATCATCGTGACCCATCAGATGAGAAAGAATGCCCCTCAAAATCCAATTCGCGACAATTACTATCCCGATGCTCCCACCCCATATAATGCTCCCTATCAAAACACCGGCCCCTACAATAGTGGGGGAGATTATGGGGATGACTACGGCGAAGGTCAGCGCTGGAATCCGCTGTGGTTAGAGGATGTGGCGCAGGTGAAGGCGCATTTTGGATCGAGTTACTTTGATAAAGGTGAGCGAGCTTGGAGCCCCGAAATTTCAATGGAGCTCCTGCGCTTGAGTTTCTAGACTAGTTTTGGAAGGTCTTGCGGCGAGCGCCGAAGCGAATATTGAGATCTTCCGTCTCATCATCATCAAACTCCCTCATGAGAAGTTCCATGGCGTCGAAGTTGTAGAGCTTAAAGACCTTCATAAATTCTGTTTTTACATTTGAGAGCTTAATTTGCTCGCGGCGATTGTTGAGGATCTGCAGCGTTTCGACAAAAATGCCGATACCCGAGCTACCGACAAAATCAAGGCCGTGCATATCGAGGGTAATATCAGATAGGGGATTGGTCTCCATGAGTTCACCGAGCTGCTGGCGCAGGGGAAGTGAATTTTCATAGTCGAGTCCGCCTTCGAGTAAAACAGTGATATTTCCTAGTGCATCAGTGCGAACGCGGGCCTTTAATGACATACCTAACTCCCTTTCTCAAAAAATCTCATCAGTAATAAAACGCTTAGTGAGAACATGTGCTCTCATAAACGGGTCGGAACAGCCGTGAGAAGATTTTAGCATTCGAGTGATTCTCTGCGTTAGGGGGAAGTTTTTTCAATCGCTGGGGCCACTGGCCTGACGGGGCGGTACTGGGGTTTTATAGTCGGTTTCTTTGTGACTTCAATAAGACTTCAATCACGGGCCAATTTTGAACGCAGGCAAACTCATTCTCATAAGCACCCCCATCGGCAATTTGGGTGATCTCACTCCTCGCGCTAAAGCGGAACTGGCGCGCCTTAATGTCATCCTCGCCGAAGATACCAGAGCACTTTTAAAGCTCTTATCCCTCATTGAGGTTGAGGCGAGTGCTAAGAAAATCTCTAGCTTTCACGACCACAACCGCGAGTCCATCGCGCGGGTGGTGGCCGAGCTTCAGACGGGGCAAGATGTGGGCATTGTCTCCGATGCCGGAAGTCCGGTGCTTTCCGATCCGGCCTACCCGCTGGTGCAAGCGGTGCTCGCTGCGGGGCTTGAAATTGAAACTCTACCTGGAGTCTCCAGTGTTGTGGTCGCTTTGGAGCTCTCTGGTTTGCCACCCCATCCGTTTAGCTTCACTGGATTTTTACCGCGCGAGCGCGAGAAAAAACTCGAACTCATCGAGCGCTATCTCGAGCTTGGAACTCTCGTTTGTTTTGAATCTCCCCATCGCATTGAGCGCACCTTAGAAGAGATCGCTGAGCGCATGCCCATGGTGAATGTGGCGATCGCGCGCGAACTCACAAAAAAATTTCAGTCGGTTCACCGCTTTCAGGCGCAGAATTGGCAAGAGCTTAAAGAGAGTGTGACCATTAAGGGAGAGTTTGTTTTAGTGCTCTCAAATGCGGGCGCTCACGCGAAGAAGTCTAGTGGCGCCAGCTCAGCTAAACTGCAAGAGCTAGCTCAAAGTGTGCTCGATCGCCCATCGGCCAAATCCCAGGCCAAGCTTCTGAGTGAGATACTCGGAATTGACACCAAAGAGATTTACAAATTATTAACTAAATAATTTGCGAAGGCCCCAATTCGTCATTCTTTTCCCGTAAACAACTTCTAGCGCTCAAAGCAAAAGAGGTCTAAAATGATCTTATAGGAGAGCAGGGTTGGCCTTTAAGAAGAAAGATCTCAGATTAATTGTGCCCAAATTGTGTCGGAGCATTTCAAGAAAAACACCCGGATTGCTGGTGGGTGAGCACGTGCTCTTGGGCGGTGGGGCCATTACGGCAACGCTTGATCTGGCCGAACTGGTAAAGCTCGATAAGATATTGCTAGTTGACCCACACCTCGATTACATCACCGATATTGCTTTTATGGTCGACACTTGTTTTGGTCGGCGCACTTCGCCTTTTGAAGTTTGGGCCCATCCGGTGGTGGTCAAAGCGCTGCAGACGCATTTTTTTAACAATTCCGTGTGGCCTGATTTTTGTTCGCTTCCTTCAAAGGACAATCCCAGTATTGTTTTGCGAGAGATCAATGTGGGTGAGACCCTGGAGTGGGATGGTTATCAGATTCAAGCTTGTGGCGCCATGCGAGGCGATAGCTTGGGCAAGATGAGTTTTCTCGTGAGTAAGGGGCAGGACTCTTTTGTTTACGCCCCTGAAGGGCATGTGCCAGTGAGTGAGAATCCGCGTGCCAGCCACTTTGCCATCTTTGGTGAGCGCGCCCAGAGCGTTCATTCCTTTATCAAAAACCCCTTTATTTTCGAAGGGCTTGCCGCCGATGATCTAGAGCAAAAGCTACAAAACTTCCTTAAATGATTCATTTCCTTGCACTCTAGACTTGCCATGTTCAAGAGGGCGTTAGATGATGAAGGCCCTCGACAATGTTATGTTTCGGAGATTCCTATGGGATGGTTTGAATCAGTTAAAAGCCCAAAATTAAAGGCCTATAAAAAGCAGGCGACCAATACTCCCACCGGTTTATGGAGAAAATGCTCCAGTTGTGGCGAGATCCTTCAGAGTTCTAAGCTCGAAGAAAATGCCCAAGTTTGTCCTTATTGCGATCATCACTTTCGCCTCAGCGCCCTTGAGCGCGTGGCGCTTATTTTAGATGAGGGTTCTTTTCATATTTTTGGCGAGCACCTTGGAACTAAAGATCCACTTAAGTTTACGGACAAAAAACCTTATGCCCAAAGACTTGAAGAGGCCTATAAGAAAACTGGCCTGACTGACGGAACGTTCGCTGGCCATGGAACGATTAACGGCAAGGAAGTATCTCTGGCCGTGATGAATTTTGATTTCATGGGTGGCTCCATGGGGGTTGTGACTGGTGAGAAAGTGGCCTTGGCCATGGATTATTCTCTAGAAAAGCGCGTGCCCTGTATTGTGGTGAGCTGCTCAGGTGGCGCTCGCATGCAAGAGGGGATTCTCTCGCTTATGCAGATGGCGAAGACCTCGGCCGTGAGAAATCGTCTCAAAGAAAATGGCATTCCCTATATTAGTATTCTCACCGACCCAACAACGGGTGGTGTGGCCGCAAGTTTTGCGATGGTAGGGGATGTGAATATTGCTGAACCCAAAGCGCTCATTGGCTTTGCTGGTCCGCGCGTGATTGAACAAAGTATTCGCCAGACGCTTCCCGAGGGATTCCAGCGTTCTGAGTTTCTACTCGAGCATGGAATGGTGGATCGTATTGTTCATCGCCATGAACTTAAGGCCGAGCTTTCATTCTTTATTAATCATCTGAGCTAGTAATGTTTGATTTTAAGTCAGTGCTCGCTTTAGAGGACTGTGCGCTCGAGCTCTCGCTCATGAGAGAGCTCGAAAGTTATACGGGTACTGAGATTCCCAATCTCGGTCTAGATCATCTCAAAGAAATCTTTTCTCCCTTTACCAAGGCGTTTCACGTCCGTGGCCTTAAAGTGGTCACCGTCGCTGGCACCAATGGCAAGGGTGAGACTTGCTACACGCTGGCCCATCTCTTAGCTGAGGCGGGTAAGCGAGTGAGCGTGTGGTCTTCGCCTCATATTCTCTCAGTGAAAGAGCGCTTTATTATTGAAAATGAGTTTGCCACTCATGCTGAAATCCATGGGGTCTTGCGCGAGATCAAGCGCCAGGGTCTTAAACTCACTTACTATGAAGTTCTCTTTTATATTTTTTGCTCGCTGGTGCTGGGCAGTGAGAGTGAAGTGGTGATTTTTGAGGTGGGGCTTGGTGGGCGCTTAGACGCCGTCAATCTCTTTGATGCTGATCTCACGCTCCTCACTTCAATTTCGCGCGATCACACGGCGATTTTAGGGCGCAGATATGAGCAAATTCTCAGAGAGAAATTGGGAGTCACACGCCCCGGCGCACCTCACTTAAGTGCGCTAAAGAGTCGCTATGTTTATGAGCGGCAACAGCGATTTTTGGCCCAGGGCCAACAGCGATTTGATCTCTTTCAAGAGGGGCAGCTCTCACGTCGCGTGTCATACCGTGAGGTCAATCGCCTGCTAGCGCTGATGGCCCGTGATTATGTGCTTAAGGGTGAGTACTCGTTTGAGAGTGCTACGCGCCAAGTGAAGGAAAAAAAGAATTGGTGGGGCCTTAAAGGGCGCTTTGAAAAGATGACAGATGGTGGGCACACTTTTATCTTTATAGGAGCGCATAATACAGATGGATTTCGCGAGCTTGTCGGTGCCTTGGCGCACGAAGATGAGCTTAGGCCACGCACCGCTTGGGTGGCCTTTTCCGCTCGCGAAGACAGTGAGCTTCACGCGTGTTTGAAGACTCTTCTCTCGGGGACTCCGAGTTTAGAGCAGGTCATTTTGACCGACTTTGATCACCCCAAGAGTTGGAAGCTTTCACAGATGAGTGATGAGCGCAAAGCAGGACTCAGTCTTGCTCTAAAGAAGTTTACGAAAGGGATTCATGTTCAATATGAGCAGAGCGCGACAGAATTATTGGAAGCCGGAAAACTTCCTAGCGGAGAGTGCACGCTGGTGTGTGGCTCCTATTATTTTGTGGGTGCTTTGGAGCGCGCTCTTATGGAGCGCGGTTTTAAGTTCTCCGAGTCTTAGTGCGCGCGAAGACTTTCAATTTGATGCCGGCGAGAAAGTAAGAGTCTTAAGTGATAAAGGCTTTCGCAGAACTCGCGAGCAGACCTTCGACGCCGTTGGAAATGTAATCATCAATCAAGCCGATAATGCTATCTATGGAGAGAAGGCCAAGCTCGATATGCTCGAGGGCCAGGCCGAAGTGGTCGGTAATGTGCGCTACATTGGCCCCACGATGACTATGTACGGCTCCGAGTTGCACTTTAATTTTCGCACTGGGCGCTTAGAAGTTAAGAACGCGCGAATTATTTCAGATAACTATGTGGTTCAGGGAACTGAGTTTGTGCGTGAATCGCCGACTCTCATTACCGGTAGAGACGCCGAGTACACCACTTGTCGCGATTGTCCCGAGTCGTGGAGTATTTTTGGGCGCGATGTGCGCATCACTCCGGGAGAGTATATTCGCATTAAGCACGCCTACATCAAAGTGCGCGGTGTTGTGGTGATGTACATTCCCTACATTGTGCTGCCGATTAAGAAGAACCGTGAAACAGGTCTGCTCTTTCCCAGTATCTCCCTCGATCTCGATAAAGGCATTCGCTACCGCCAGCCTTGGTTTTGGGCCATTAGTGAACAAAATGACCTGACCCTTACGCCCGCCGTTTATGGCAAGCGCGGCTATGGCAGTGAGCTGGAGTATCGCCATTCGCTGGGTGAAAAAAAGTGGTTTGAGCTGCGCAGTTTGCACTCACTTGATCGCGTCTATGAGCTTGGCAAAGAGACCTATGAAAAAAGTGGCACTACCGAGTACCGCCCCTTTGGCAATTACGAGCATCACTTCACTTTTGGCAATAGCTTTAATCACCACCTCACTTACTCAGCGGTCAACGACCTCGATATGTTTCGCGATTTTGAGTTCTTTACCGATCGCTATTTGGAAGGGGGCGAGATTGGGGTCAACTCTTTCATCGAGTGGAGAACCTCGCTCTCGCTCTTAAGTGCGCAGGGGCATTTTAACCGCAACCTCATCTATGAAGATCCCAAAGGCTTTGACCACTCCTATGTTCAAATTCTTCCCAAGCTCAGACTTGAGACAGTTCCTTTCACGCTTTTTTCTTCCGAGCTTTTTGGTCTGCGCGCTTTGAGTGTGGGGCTTGATACTGATCTGACAATCTTTCGTCAAAATCACGTCAATGAGGGCAGCTATATTAGAAATGCCCATCGCGCTAATGTCGCTCCCTATGTGAATTGGAACCTGGGAAATCTGGGGCCAGTGAACTTGCAAACCAGCGCGACCCTGGATCTGCAAAACTATCACTTTCCCTATGAGACCACGCAAACGTCTTATCAAAAACGGGCCGTCCTCTATGAGTCGGAGCTGAGCTTTGAGCTCGAGAAAGTTTTTGGTCTGAGCTACAACGTGGATATGGAACTAGAGGATCTTCCACAAACTGCCCAGGAAGAATATATCAAGAGCAATCAAAAGCGCTTTGATGCCATGAAGATTAAGCGCGACGACTTGGTGGGCGATCTTCCCTTGGCGGAATCTTCTCTTTCAACTGAGTCCATTAGCGTTGTTCGCAATTCTTATCGCCACTCACAGATTATTAAACTTAAGCACTATTACCTGGGCAACGAGGCCGAACAAGGAAGCTCGAAATTTGCCAGTCAAATTCGCCAAGATGCCGGCAGGTTTGATGAGCGCGACGCTATTCGCTCGCTTGAGTATCAGGGCTCTCACGTCTCAAGTCGAACTTCACTTCCACTTGCTAATACGATAGAGCTGCAGTGGAATCACTCGCTCATTAGAAAATCTCCCAAAATATTTGATCCGCTAATGGATGGCAAATATCTGCGCGATCACTTTGATTACTCGCAAGTGGCCTACTTTAATCTCTCTCAGGGCATTGACGTCTCGGCGGGGAGAAACTCATTTGACGAAAAGCTCACGCGACTGGCGGCGAGCACGGGCATTTCACTGGCGAGTAGTTCGCTCTCGGCCTACGAGTACTATTACTACGCCACTAACGAGCACGTTTTTGGCACTACTTATACTCACGATTTTGGCCGACTCGACCTCAGCGCTTCCTTTACCTACGATGCTTTTAGTAAGCCTATTAATAAGTACGGAACTCTCGCCGGTGGATTTCAGCTCAATGATCTTTTAAAGTTCAACGCCAGCTACGACTACAACTGGGAGACCAAAAAGAGTGAGCGCTCTAATTATGGTGTGCTCTATTCACCGGCCAACAATTGTTGGATGCTGGGCTTTGATTATGAAATTAATCAAATTGAGCGCCGCTACGCCTTTAACTTTTTGATCAACTTTAACGAAGGCCAGTTTCGTGGCCTAAATAAATAGCGATGAACACGGAGATTATCCTAGTCGATTTCGAGGATAGCTTTACCTACAATATCGCTGAAGTGCTCTATGAAATTTCAACTTCGCTTCAAGTGATCTCTTACAAGGAGATGCGCAGTGAATTTCTCTCACAGACGCGCCCTCAGGTTTTAGTCTTAGGTCCTGGACCTGGTCATCCACAGGAATATCAAGAGGCAATCAAAGAGTGGCTCGCCATTGCCAGTGGGCGCGAAAATATTTTCGTGCTGGGAATTTGTCTCGGTCATCAGCTGCTGCTTGCTAGAGCAGGCTTTGAGTTGCGCCGGGCAAAGGTGCCAATTCATGGCCAGGCCTTGAAGGTGGCTTTGTTTCAAGGCCAAGAAGCCCAGGTGCAGTTTTATAATTCGCTCTTTGTAGTTGGTGAGCATCCAATGATTGAGACCGCCAAAAACCAAAACGGTGAAGTACTCGCCGCCAGGTGGCCCAGACACTTAACGTATCAATTTCATCCAGAATCTGTAGGCACGAATTACCCGAGCTCGTTTTTTGGCCCGGTGCGTGAGTTTTTGTATAATAAGAAGGATGAAGACTAAGTTCACGCTTGCCGGAATTTACGGACCCGCCAACCTGCAGTGGCTTGAGTCGATTGGTTACAGTTCCTTTGAACTGGATCTGAGACCGCGCAGCTTTCAATTTCTACCCCATTATCAGGCCCATGATTTAATTGCGGGCGCGGGTGTTGGCACTCGCTTTCAGGTTCACTTTCAAAATGAAAATGTGCTCTTAATAGAGAAGTTCTTAGATGATTGCCCTCGAGGGGATGTGAATTATCTCTTTTCAGGTAACCCTGAGCGCGAGCTCCTCGTAAAGAGAAAATTTAGTTTTTCCCTGCTCATTGACAGCGATAATGAAGGGCTCTTAGATGATGAAAAACTACTTCATCACTCCGAATTAAAGTCAGTTATATTTAACTACAGATATCTTCACTATAAATTAATGAATAATGATATTGTCAGTGTCTTAAAAAAGATTCAAGCTCTTGCCTCTAAGACTGGCGTTCGCCTGAGTTTTGGTGATGATCTCGCCCCTTCACTATGGGAGCTGATGAGTGTGGCCGAAGTGGTGATTGATCTTGATAGCAAAGTGGAAAATGGCTATCGTCAGTTCTCGCGCGAACTTTTTCAAAGTGAGTTTTCAAAACTCACCGAGCTCTATCCCGAACTTTAAATTAAAAAGGATGATTCATGCGTATTTTGCTCACTAATGATGACGGCGTTCATGCCCCCGGAATTCAGGCCCTCTACCAAACGCTCAAAAATGATCACGAAGTCTATGTGCTGGCCCCACTGCAAGAGCGCAGCACCACTGGGCATACGCTCACACTTGATCATCCACTGCGCATTGTGGAGATTGCCCCGCAAGTTTTTGGCTGCAGTGGCTACCCCGCCGATTGCGCCCTGTTAGGAATGGGTCATCTACTTAAAGACAATAAGCCCGATTTGGTGATCTCAGGCATTAACCGCGGAGCAAACCTCGGGCAGGACGTTTATTATTCAGGCACAGTGGCCGCGGCCAGAGAGGCGACTTTTAGAGGCGCCAAGGCGATTGCCGTGAGCTTGGTGGTCGACTTTTTAAAAGACGCCCCGCCAGTAGACTATTACGAAGACGCCGCCAAGGTGGTGGCGAATTTTGTCGACCGAGGGATGCACTCGGCTATTCCTGAAAATCATTTAATCAATATCAATATTCCCGATCTTCCCCTTAATCAGTTAAGACCCGCCAAAGATACGGCGCTTGGTTTTCGTCACTACAGCGAGACCATTGAAAAGCGCGAAGACTTTAGGGGTCGCGATTACTACTGGATTGGTGGTCTCTATCAAGGCTTCAACTCTGAGCTCTCGCTCTCTGATTGTGCATGCGTTGATCAAGGTCACATTTCCGTGTCTTTACTTAATCTTTTGGGCAATCCCCCCGATAAGTCAGAGACATGGCATCAGCTTTTTGCATTGGGATAGATTAAGTTCCGTTGCATCAGCTTGTGAGAGGAGGAAGAATGCTCTCCTGGACTGTGCTAGGAAAATTATTTAAGAGTCTACTTTCACGCGGTATGGGGCTACTGGTTTTTACTTGTTTGCTCTATTCGTGCGCCAGTATGCACAGCGGACAATATGTGCGCTGGACTGGTAGTGATACGTGGGAGAGTCTCGCTAAGAAATATCAAACACCCTTGTGGGCGCTCAAGTCGGCCAATGAAAAGAATCTTGGTGGACGCGCACCTGCTAGTGGCGACTGGGTCTTTGTGCCTCAGCGCCGGGGCGTGATGGGGCAAAATTTTAATTATGGCGCCCTAAGTGGAAATGAGACTGAAGAGATTATGAGTTCGGGTGAATTTGCTTGGCCTGTGCCCGCTAGTAAGCGCGTCTCTTCTCCCTTTGGCTCGCGCTGGGGACGTCATCACGATGGCATTGATATCGCCGCTCGCGAGGGCACTTCCATTGTCGCCGCTGGAGACGGGGTCGTGGTCTATTCGGGCAGTCAAATTGGTGGCTATGGCAATATCACGGTGATCGCTCACCGCGATGGCTTTTTCACCGTGTATGCTCACGCCAAAAAGAATTACACCAAAAAAGGTGAGCGAGTTCATCGCGGACAAGTGATTGCACAGGTCGGGCAAACTGGCCGCTCAACCGGGCCGCACTTGCACTTTGAAATCCGTCACGACTCTAAGCCTATCAACCCAAAGTCGTTTTACGCCTTTAAATAGTGCCGTATTTTTCGATGATCTTAAGATACATGAGGGCGGTGTTTTTAGCGTCCTCAAGCGCGGTGTGGGCCACCTCTCCCATTCCAAGATGATTCATCAGACCTGAGCCTGAGCTACAAGCAGGCGGCAGCATTCCCATATCAATAAGCGTGTTGGCAGTGGAGGAGAGGTCGAGCACGCGGTGGTGAAATTGTTTTCTCATCCATTCCCAACCTAGATCGCGGTTCATAAAGGGAAGGTCGATGGCGTTCATTGATTTCCCAAAGAGGATGATCTTTTCTTTCTTTTCATTGGCAAAGTATTTTCTGACGGGGTCACTCTCAAGGTAGGCTTCAAGCTCGCCTTTAAAGGCGCCCATCTTTAGGCCCTCGGCATGGGCCCGCTCAATCAAAGTCCTATTATGATCGACCACCCAGGGGTCAAGGCGCGGTCTGAGCTTGTCAAAGCTTGGGCAGTGAACAAAGTAATTGCGAGCAAGCCCGAGCTCGAGGGTGCGCGTTTCGGTATCAAAGGGCACCATACCAAATTCAATAATGTAATCGTTTTCAGCAAGCCCGGTGGCCTCAAGGTCAATTGAGAGATATTTCATAAGTTTCCTTTGTTGGGAACTATTCTACCAATCTCGGGATTATGTGCAAATGGAATCCTCAGAGATAGCTTACCCGACAGATGCGATCAGGTGTGAGTTTCAGAAAATCTTGAACGCTCACTTGGCACGACAAAATGTCCGTTGAGACCAGACAGCGGCGGCAAAAACCCTCACCCAAGCAAGAGCTCGCGATGGGCACGCCAAATCCTCTGAGGTAGGCCATGAGATCGCGGCCCAAGTCTTCATCAGTGTAGGGGAGTTCTTTAAAAACCCGGCCCGAGGCTTCGCCAAAGACGCAGATGTGGCCTACTTTTACAGTGAGCACGAAAGGTGCCCTTCTTCGCGGCCATCGACCACAAAGCCTCGGCGTGGAAGCCCCTCATTAAAAGTGCCATAGCCCCAAATCTTGCCGAGCTTTTCGGCGTGGTAGATGGGGGCCGGAAGTTTGAGGTAGTTTTCAATTTGATTGCTACTTGCTCGGCGCGACTCAAGCACGATGCGCTCGGGGGAAAAGAGAATGAGGTAGCGAGTGAAATCAAGATAATCTCTAAGCGCCCTGAGCGAGGTGAGCTTTTCCCCACCAAGCTCCAGTAGGTGATAGAGGTGCTGACCGGGATCGCGGTCTTTGGTGCTCACGAGGGCGATAGTGCGGTCTTCTTTGTGAGTGACGCAAAATGCCGCCGGCGGAGTTTTTTCGCCTGTGCTCCAGGTATTGGGTAGGAGAGGATTTTTCGTGAGAGCGGCGGGATTAAAGACTGTTGAACCCAGAAACCATTTGCCCCGCTCAGCGCGCACGCCAAAGAGACCGGTTTGAAGTTTTTCTTCACCGCGTACTAGGTAGATGGCATTGGTGTAGATGCCAATATCAAAGCTGCAACTCCAGTCTTTAGCGCCAAAAAGATAGTCAGACTGATAGTAATTTTTAGTGGAATCAAGGCGCGTAAAAGCGCTACTTAAAGAGTCGGCAGAGGTGCGAACAAAGCTCTCGCCTTCTTGCAGGGGGAGTTCGCCTTTAAAAAACTGCGCGCGCACGCCCTTTAATTCAACCAGCGCTTCTTTGTGGTCATTGAGAAAATTTTCAAGCTGATCATCAACCTGAATGCGCTTAGGAAGTAGTCTCTCAACAAGTCTTAAGGCCTTATTAAAAGTGCGCGGGGAGAGGTCTCTAATTCCTGTGAGTAAGGAAGCGTGGGACTTAAGAGGATCTTTGGCAAAGATGTCTTGGTACTTGGTATCGGTTTTCATGGAAGTTGAGAGCATGTACTGAAAGCGCGCAGAGGGGGCGTGGCGATCGGGGGCGGCCATCAGGTGGGCAATGGCATAGGCCTGAACGAGCTCGAGAAAACTAAGTTTGCCAGCTTGATAAAGGGGAGCGAGCTCTCTTTGAGCAAACTCCACCAGGTAGGAGTGGTCTGAGCTAAATTCAACGGGCGTCTCTTCACGGCAGTAATTGGATTCTTCTTGAATGGTGAGGTAGTGCTCTTTGGAGTCTTTTTCAAGCAGGTTTAAGGTCGTTTGACAGGCACTCAGCACAAAGAGAGCGAGCGCGCCCGCAACAAATTTAGGTTTTATGATTTTTAATAAAATAGAGATCGTTGGCACTATCATCCTCGGGCGACTCTGGTAGGGGCACTTGCAGTTCTAAATCGCCTTCAAGTATAGCGGCACCATCACCGGCCTGAAAAGACCAATCGAACTCTTCTGCGCCCATCTCTTGAAAGTTTGCGCCTTCTTGCACCGTGATCATGACCCACATGCCGGGTTGATCGTGACCGGAGAGTGCTTGGGTGTGGACCGAAAGAATCTCAAATCCCCGATTAATAAACTCAAAAAATACCTTATCAAATTGCTTTTCGCGATAGCCACTCTGACGCTTAGGTGGCGCCGGAATGAAGTAAGTAAAGCTGTGAATTTTTCCTTTATTTCGCTTTGTAATCAGCCCTTTAAGACGGCTCCAGAACGCCATAGTCCGCTCCCCATACTAGATGCAAAATGACACTCCTTCATTTAAGCACGCACTCTCTGTCTCGCATTTCAAAGGAAAAACTTACCTATAATATTTTGTGCTTTTTTCTCTCACAGAATCGTCTATAATGAAATTGTGAACGACAGGATGTTGATCACGTAGTAGGCAGGATGCCGAAAAGAAGGGGCCTTTGCAGGGGGCCCCTTTTTTATTTCCCCCTTCGTGCCAGATGACTTTTGGGACTCTCTGCATCTAATTCAATTCTCGCCTTCTAATTCCCGATAAATTCTAGATATTTTTTACTAACCCATAGATAGATCAAGTGTTAATTTTCTAATTCTTGCTAATATACAAATACTCCTTACGAGTGATTAGATGATTAATAGTTGAGTAGTAATTAATCAGTGTTTAGGCAAACATACTAAAGACGAGTTTATATTGTTTAGTTTGAGATTGAAAAAAGAGTACCTTTCTTTCTTTGCGTGTGTGATTTTTGCTACGCTCCCATTTTGCGCGATTGCAAGTCGTCCTTTTTCACCGATGCCCAATCCTATTTATGTTCAGCGAATTGATATTGATCCCATTATATTCGATGGTGAGATTAGGGTCATGAAAATTGAGCATGAAGAATATGGCTCAAAGTATCGTTCTGAATGGTATCTTTTTAATGGTTCTGATAAACATTTTTTTATTCTTTATCATTTAAACAGTGGGTTTGAATGGAAGGAAATTTCAAAACTTGGAGTTCTTCCACTTTATAGATTGAGTACTTCTTCTTTTCAGGAATTTCGTCCTGATGAAGGTGGGTGGGCCGATTCAGATTTCTATTCAATTCTAATTAGTAGAAAGAAGGGATTAGGAGTAGAAACGAGAATGCTACTCCCTTATGAGTTTAAGGAAGAAGCTGATGGTTACCGCATCTATGACTTGAATGTTTATCACAATGGTGAATTGAAAGAAATCGTTTTAAGAGTAAAAGAAAAAGACTATGTCATTACTGACATAAGTTTCACCAAGAATCCTATTGAATCTTTAGTTCTTAAGAAGGGAAAGGATAATGAAGTTGGTTTAGTTCGGTATTATTTTGATGTTCTCAATAATGAAAGCATTATATTTACAACTAAATATGACGAAAAATATCTGCAACTTCAAAGTATTCCAAAAGAATACTTTCCTCGAGAAGGACTTTCCAATAATCGAGTCGTGAACTTTTTTCCAAGGCTTCCACAGCCCTATATCGAACGAAAGATAATTTTATACGATAGATTTGAATCGAATCTCTTTGGAGTTGGTCTAGGAGTTATTGATCATCAAAAATACCTTGAAACATGGCCCGCTGACTTTAGCATTCCTTCAGATCAACAGATTGAGATTCCAATTATGTTAGATAAAGCAATGGGGTCAATTAAGGCTAGAGTTTTTTGGGAAAAAAATGACGATTTTTTGAGTGTCGAAAGCCAAGAAGAAATGTCTCGTAAATATTCTTCAGAAACCATAGATAACTTTCCTCATATTAGTTTTTGGGGAATATTGAGCGCTTTGTTTTATTTTCTGAAATTTTTAATTCTTAATCTGGTCATTCTTTATTGCTTGGGATTACGTAAGGCTAAGGGAGTGAGGCGTATTTTATTCGTTGTTTATTCACTTTTTTTGACATTTGTGGATGAGTTTATTTTTTCTAAATACTTTCATTCAAGAGTACTCTCTTATGAGTATATATATTTCTGGAAAGCTATCATACCTTTCGTTGGAGGTTGGTCTTTAATTAAGTTTTTTCTCTTCTTGCCATTTTTGAGAAGAGCTAGCTATCGTTGGGTTCTTTTTTATCTTGGCAATTTTTTATTTTACTTAAGTTTCGTTGTTTTTTCTGTACTAGTTTTTTATAGAAGTTATTAAAGTTCAACCTCTTTTTTTTTAAGGGGGACCTGAAGCAGATCTTTCGTCCTTTTTTTCGCAAGCTCATTTAGCAAGCTCAGCGAAGGTTAGGGACAAGTCTACTGGTTCCAAACGAGAATGAAAAATTTAGACTTCCTTAGAGGTATGGAGCTTGTAAATAGAACTACCGAACTAGAGAGGATTAGAAAAATTATGAATTCAGATAGCTGTGGAAATCGAAGTTACTTAGAGCGAAGGGAGGTCGTAATTAATAGTGAGATGGACTATTTATTGAAAGATCGATCCAGTATTCGGCAAAGTAGAGATAGTAGATTTTTTAGGGGGTCATTACACATTGCCTTCTCCGCTTGTCTTTATTCACTCAACTTGGGATAAATATAAATGATAACTTTAAAAGCAAAGCTATACTATCCTGTGTTTGTTCCGATGTTTATAACTTTCTTTTTACTGTTGTTGTATGGCTTAGATACTAATTTTGAATCAGAGTTCGTTGATTACATGGTAACAACTGTAGTATTTATACCATTACTTGTTTTGATGTATTTTATGCCACGAACGTCTGTCATTTCGCTAAATAAGGACGACATTTATGTTAAGAAATGGGATTTGATTGGGTATGGTCAATCTGAATTTAATATTCTGTGGAAGAATGTTAGGAAGGTCGATTATGATCATCGGCGATACACATGCATTATTCATAAAAACGATGGAAGTGAGCTAATTTTTGATGTTCGATTCTTGGTGTTTGATAGAAAAAAAATACGAGCTGAAGATGCTTGTAAGCTAATTGTAAAATACTACAGGAATTCCCCGAGTCGAAATTAGCGATCTAAAAAATGGATTTTATGAAAAGGTAAAGTTTGAGTGATCAACAAAGAAAAGATTTTTATAGATATTGATAATGCATTGAGAAGGTGGGTGACGAATAGTATTGATGGAGATGATTTTCTTGAATCTATTGAGGATATTGGTGACTCATTAGTTTATGACCACGGGTTGAGTCAAGCTTCATTAGACTTGAAAGATCCTTACTATTTTTCACTTTTTATTGTGATTGAACTGTTAACTTTTCATGTTAATGGTCTTATTCCTGCTGATGGTGCTTATATTTTGTCTCTATTGGAAGATGATTCTCTTCCTAACTGTATTAAGAGGGATAGTTGGAATGAATATAAGTCTAGAATTAATGTTGCAGAGCGAAGAGTGAGTTTAAAGGGTAAATCACCCTACTTGCTTTAAAGAATGATTAGCGTCCACTAAAGATAGTTTAACCACCATCTCAACGACTTGTGATCCTACGGTCCATTGGGAAGAAGAATTGCTAAGGAAGTGAATGGAGTGCTAACGAAGTACGCTTACGACAATGAAGATATTCTTTTCGAGTGTAGGATGAAAGGATAGTCCTTCCTCTCTTTTTGTAGAAAATTTACGCATTCAAGTTCTTAAGTAGGGTTAATGTTTTCTTGAGTATACTTGAGCGTTATGTTTCGAAAGCTTCACGTTCAGAGATTATAGCTGAAATAATTGTCCATCTCGGCCACACTCAGGCACACTTTGAGACTAAAGATCATTGATTATCATGAAAAAGATGAAATTAAAGAAAGGCAAATCCCCGAATTCATGCTCTAGCTAGCTAAAAGAACTAAGGAACCAAGCCTTTGCAGGGGGTCCCTTTTTTATTTCCCCCTTCGTGCCAGATGTCTTTTGGGACTCCTTGCATAAAACTCAATCACCATCTCTCAAAATCGCTTATCGCATAGATATTTTTTGCTAACCCGTATTTGAATGAGGGCTAATTCTCAACTTTTTGATAAAATTATTTTAGATTAGCTGCGATTTTAAAGATTATTTTAGTTCTGTGTGCGGGCGATCGTTTTTACTTATATTGTGGATAATTTTTACAATCACTGCAGTTAATCAAGGTGAGAGTTTCATGGTTTCGTATTAGCAACTTAATGTGAGTGAGTCATATGATTAATATTTTTCAAACTTTCTTCATACTTATTTCGTTATTTTTTGCTAGAAGCGAAGCCAAGTCTATTTGTAAGGCTAAACTATCTAAAATCGAGTTTGAATACACTTGCTTTGAAGTAAGCTTAGAGTCTCTTCTAAAAGATGAAAACTTTGAGTCGAAGTTAATCGTTCTTTATAAAAACTTGCCTGAGAGCATAAACCTTGAATGGATTCACACTGGAAGATTTGTCTATTTAAAACCTTTAACAAAGAATGAAAGAGAAAAGTTTATTCTTTCAAAGGCTAAGGTCTCCAATGTTCTGATAATGGATAATAATTCAGTGGCTCCCAATGTTGTAGATTATCCTGAGATTGGATTATCTCGCTCTCAAACTGTGAGTGATATTCACAGACTCATCAAGCAAACTTCGCCTGAGTTAAATCAAAGGCTTGCCTTTACTTTGAAAATGCTCGAGCTTGGTCAAATCGATGTCTTGAAGGCAACAGGTTTACCTCGTAGAGGAACAGAGCTTTTTCTTATGACCGAATTCTATCTGACGACAAAGAATGAGGGGCTAAAAGAAAAGTTAAGGCCATTTTTGAATTTCCCTCTTCTATCTCAGAATTTAATATGTAATTGGCCATTAGATGGACTTGATATATTAGTCGGAAAGAATAAGCAGTCTTTATCTCAATCCGAATTTATTGCACAAGCTTTAGCATGTATCAATTATAAAGAAATTCTCGATCTTATTCTTAATAAGCAGCTTTCATTAGATTCTTTGCCAAATGAGTCTGGTGGTAATCTTTTACATCATCTTGCAGAGAGTGGGGGCGCTCGCTCGACTATTTCTGAGTTGGTGAGAATATATCAAATGAACCCTGAACTAGTTATACAAAAGAATAAGTTTGGTGAAAGCCCTCTAGCGTTATTAATTAAGAAATGTAACCATTTTTTGGTGGAAAGCCTTCTAAAAGATATGATCGATGATGGATTTGAACTCCCAAATGGAAATTCTATAAGTGAGTATGCTTATAAGTTGGGATGTTACCCTGCGTACAAGTTAAAGCCAAATGATGAATTGTTATTTAGCACCAACTTCGCTTCAGAGCTTACTGTTGAAAAAATCTCTACGTTTCGATTGTTTGTTTTTGATGACTACATCTTTAGAGTGACTCAGATGCTTAAAAAGTCAATACCCGATGGTAACTCCAGAGAACTTATTACTTCTAATTTGGGCCGAATTGAGGAGGCATTAGAATCGCTCAGCTTCGATGATGGGATTAACTATGATTTTAAAATTTCATCGCTGAAGTCTAGAATCAGTTTTATTCGATCTAAAGTTAGAGACTTTAACTCTAAAGAAATCGCTAGAGATAGATGGAGTTCTTGGCGAGAAAAAATGGAGGGAGATCTCATCGCTAACGCACCTGATTTTAAAGTGACTTTTTGGGATGAACGCAAGAAAGCTCTCGTCTTGTTAAGAACGCACGGAAGTCGGGTTGCTGAATCGACTCATGCCTCTCAATTAAAGGGAGGTCAGATTGCAATCCGTAATGGATATACTCACGTTTATTGGTTGGATTGGCATACTGTCAATCAACTTGGAGATGTTCAGTCTGTCATCAACAATTGTCACTCTGCTGGAGACTGTAAAAATGATGATGTAGAAGCAGTGGTAGATATCAGATACCATGATGAATATTACTATCTAAGTCGCTCGTCAAAAATAGAGATTTACGATAAGAATTTCAAACTCATCTCCTTTATTAAAAACCCAGTACGAAAAGCTGCACATAATATTCGAATTGAGG
The DNA here is from genome assembly GCA_048264885.1 of Bacteriovoracaceae bacterium. GTDB lineage: Bacteria > Bdellovibrionota > Bacteriovoracia > Bacteriovoracales > Bacteriovoracaceae > JBLWXV01. The sequence continues at coordinate 67,968 of JBLXCO010000004.1, read as the reverse complement.
GGGATCGTATATACGCTCTTGATAATGTAGTTATGCCGACTTTTGTATTCGTTGTAGATGTAAAAGACAAAAAGAACCCTAGAGTAATTCCTGAGCTAACAATTGATATTATGGGAGTAAATCATCACTTGGTTGATCAGTGGTTTAAGGATGATCGTTGGTTGATTTTAGCATCGTATGCACATAGAGGGGGCAGTGGTATAACGATTGATGAAATTAATCTCAATGACCCTAAAGCTGAGAGGAAATCTTTTGGTGCTTCTCATAGCTCTAACTTTCTCTTTCTAAGTATCATTGACAGAGTGAACCCTAAACTATTGCTTAAAATTGATTCGAAGTTTGTTCAAAATCAGCATTTTGAACCTCTTCGTGAGGAATGTTCAGAAGTCCATTGCCGAACTATCAGAGAAAAGCTTTCATTTGCGATAGGAGAACCAGTTCTAGCTAAGGGTAAGATCTCATTTAAGAATATTAAGATTATTGAGATGTCACCCTTCTTATCAAAACTTAGCCGTCCAAATGAACACCCAATTCAGGAAAACTTTGATAGCTCCAACCCCATTGTTTCGACTGATGAGAAGTACTTATATCTAATTGGAGAGAGAACTGGAATTCAAGTAAACGAAAAACGTACTGGTAAATTACTGGGTTTTTATCCATTTGAGCGAGAGAATCAATATTCTTTTCGCAATTTACCAGTTTACTAGCTAGTCATGACGGGCCAACTCTTCCACAGATACAATGATTTTGCCTTTGTCTTAAATGAATTTATTTGTTAGGATGCACCGTGAACAGACCCCCGTATTAAAGGCCTATCCGTGTTCGAAGAGATCTACCGCGAAATACTTCAAAATGTTGATTTTACGGCGATGGATAAGTTTGAGGTCTTAATTAAAAAGACGATTTCGGGCGCCATGATTAGCGGGGAAGATAACCCCGATATGGTTTCGCTCTCTTTTAAGCTGGGGCAGCTCCTGGAGGGACTGGTCTACTTTGCTAATACAAAGGGCAAGGACAAGGCGCCGGATTTGGGGGCAAAGACTTTGCTCACCATTACCAATGCACTTCAGTTTGAGTTAGATGAAGGGGAGGCCTTCCTGCTTTATCACCTAAACACCATTTCTAAGTTCAGAAAGAAAGAGTCTGAGCTGCTGGCCGAGCTTAAAAGGCTTTGGATTCAGTTTCCTGAATATGCCATGGAAGATCGTGAGTTCTCTCGCGCGCTAAAATCGCTGATGCGTGATAAATTTATCAACTATCGCAAGGGCAACCTTCAACTCAATCCTACCTTTGTGATTCGTTATCGAGTCTAAGGTTTTTTTGTTGTCTCTGACCCATTTTTCCACGCTTTTTATTGTCTAATCATCAGAAACATTAATTTAAGTACGTCAGTGTCTCGCCGTTAAGTAGAGAACCTCAATATCAAAGATAGGAGTATCTCAAGATGAAAGATTTATCTCTAAAGGCCAAACTCGTGATGAGTTTAGTACTAGCGGGAGTTATTCCTTCTGCTGTCATCAGCGCATTTGCTTACAAAGAGTCGGCGCAGGCGCTTCGCTATGAAGCTGAGTCTAAACTTGTTGCGGTGAGAGAGTCGAAGGCCTTTGAGCTTGAACAGCTCGTCGATTTAATGAAAACTCAGGTGAAAGATTTGGGCGGAAGCCAACTGGTTCAATCGTCTTACTTGAATTTTAAGAAAGGGTTTGATCAGCTTTTACAAGATAATGCTGGAATTGATCTCAAGAAAGTTGAGGCCGAGCTCGCAGCTTACTACGAGCAAGGTTTTTTTCAAAAATTTAAGAGTCAGAATACCTCTAATATTGGTAGCAGAGATGTCATCTCTAGTCTGGGCCCAGAGGGGATGATTCTTCAGTACAGATATATTAAAAATAATCCCAAAGAAAATAAGCTTGAATACTTCAAGGCCGATGAGAGTACTTACTCTCAGGCCCATAATGATTTTCACAGTAATTTTGCTAATTATGTAAAAAATTATGGCTACTACGATGTCTTTATCATCGATAAAGAGTCGGCGCGAGTTCTCTATACAACCTATAAAGAAATGGACTTAGGTGTAAATCTTGAGTCACAGCTCTTTAAAGACACACCCCTGACTTACGCTTTTCATCACGCCGTTGAAAACCCTACAGCACCCCAAATAACCAAGATGGAAAAATATTGGCCAAGCCTCAACGCTCCGGCGCAGTTTGTGTCACAGGCGATCACTATTGAGGGCAGGGTTGTGGGAGCGCTCGTTTATCAAATTCCGGTTGATAAATACAATGCCATCCTGACTGGAGAGTTTAGCTGGAAAGATCAAGGTCTTGGCGAGACTGGTGAGAGCTATATTGTGGGCAATGACTTTAAAATGAGATCTATTGCGAGAGGTCTTCACACTGATAAGAGTAAGTATCTTGAGACGCTCTCTAAGCTCAACTACTCTAAAGAAGATCTCGATTATATGGATCAACAAAAGACCACTGCGCTTAAGGTGAGTGTGAAGGATGAGTTTACCACTAAGGCCGTTAAAAGTGGTGCTTCGAGTGTGTTTGTTCATCAGGACTTTCTTGGTAATACTGTGCTTACGGCCTTTAAAAAGCTCAATATTGAAGGACTTGACTGGTACTTTATTAGTGAGATGGATACCCACGAAGCGCTTTCAAGCGTGTATACGCTCAGAAATATCATGCTTACAATCGTTGGGATTTCAATTGCAGTGATCTCAGTCTTTGCTGTGATGCTCTCTGGGGCGCTTTCAAATAAAATGATCGCGCTTGCTAATAAACTTAAAGAAGGCGCTTCAAGCGTTCTTTCGAGCTCATCTAATATCGCCGCTGGCTCAACTGAGCTTTCGGCCACGACCAATCAGCTCGCTGCTAGTGTGCAGGAGACTTCTTCATCGGTTGACGAAATTACCGCGATGATTGCTCGCAGCTCAGAGGCCGCCAATCACGCCTCAGAACTCAGTCAAAAGTCGGCGGAGATGGCCAATCGTGGAAAGTCTTCGGTGAATGATGTTCGTCAGGCAATTACGATGATTCAAAAGAGTAATGAAGATGTCGTGCGCGAGTCGGATGAAAATAGTAAGCAGGTTGAAGAAATCAATCAAATCATTGTTGAAATTGCGGAAAAGACGAAAGTCATTAACGATATTGTGTTTCAAACGAAGCTCCTCTCTTTTAACGCCTCAGTTGAAGCTGCGCGCGCTGGTGAGCAAGGTAAAGGCTTTGCCGTTGTTGCCGAAGAGGTGGGAAGCCTCGCTGCGATGAGTGGGAAGGCGGCCAATGAAATTGGCACACTTTTAGAAAATAGCACTCATAAAGTTCAAAGCATTGTGCAGTCTTCAAAAGAAAAAATGGCCCGCGTCCTTGATGAGGCCAACCGAAATGTAGATGTGGGAATGAATAAATCTCTTGAATGTGATGAGATTTTAAATGAAGTGCTCAAGAGCTTTGACATGGTAAATAACTCGGTTAAAGAAATCGCTTCATCGGCCAAGGAACAATCTGCCGGTGTGAATGAGATTTCAATGGCCGTGCAGGAAATTAACTCGGCCACTCAGCAAAATTCAAAGGTGGCCAGTGATTCATCTTCACGCGCTGAAGAACTCAAGCTTGAGTCTGATAACCTTGGCGTCATTGTTGGGGAGATGGAATCCCTGGTTTACGGCAAGGCCAAAGCGCGCGATATTCCCAAGGGCAGAGCGCAAAATAATGTAGTCCAGTTTACAAAGGCCTCTCTTAAAGAAGCCAAGTCTAGCGACCTGCCAGACGAGAGCTTCTTTGACAAGGCCAACGAGATTTAATCTTTCTTCAAACAGGCAGCTGTCCTAAGCTGCCTGTTCTTGTTTTGGTTCTGGAGTTAGTTATACTTATTTTTGTTGAGAGCATTTTTGCTGCTTAAACTGAATAAAGTACTCGGTTATAATATCTCTTCAGGAGCCACCTTCATGAAATTTCGTCCTTTAAGATCTTTGGCGCTAGCGAGCTCGCTCATCCTTTTTTCAAGCTGCTCAGATTTTAGTTTGAGTAAGCGCGGGCCTTCGAGTGTAAGTCTTGATATTAGAGAGCTCTTTGCTGGGATACGTAGCGACGTTAGTGGCGGCACCGATTCGGCCAGTGTGTGTAAGGACGGGCTAAAATCTCTTTATGATCAGCTCTTTAATATTCGCTCACACTCAATTGATATTGAAAGCTATTCAAATGACGATCTCAGACAAGTCATAGAAGATTCCTTTGAGACGCGCATTGATCTTACTGACAAGCTCAGTGCACTAAAGATTAAAAACAAGGTGGACTCAGAGTGCTTAGGAAGTGTTCAAGATATTGTGCGGGCCCTGCGCTATGCTGAAGATTATCTCGTTGAAGTCTTGGTGACTCGCGAAGATAGTGAATTCTCAACTCGTGAGTATGTGAACTTAAAAGGTGAGTCACCCTATCTCTTAGTGAACCCAAAGTTTAGCTTTCGCGGTGTTGAAGATCTAAAGAGCGGCGACATCATTCTCTCCCGAGGCAATGCCTATTCAAGTGCTGCGATTGCTCGAATCGGCGAGCGCGATATGCAATTTAGTCACTTGAGTTTTGTCTATGAGGATGAGGCGGGAAAATTACACACTACTGAAGCCCATATTGAAATTGGCAACGTTGTGGCCCCCATTCAAGTTCATATTGATCAGAAAAATGCGCGCTCAGTTGTCTTTCGCCATAAAGATCCAAAGCTCGCGGCCAAGGCGAGTGAGCTCATTTATAAGCACGTTCAAAAGGCCCAGGCGAGTGGTAAAAATATTGAGTATGACTTCTCAATGGACTTAGGAGAGAGCAAGAGACTCTTTTGTAGTGAGGTAGTTCATGCGGGCTTTAAAATGGCGAGTAACAATAAGGTCGATGTTCCTCGTTTTAAGACAAAATTCACTAAGGGTATGATTCCATTTTTGCAAACCTTGGGTATCAAGATTAATGAAGCAAATGTCTCTAAGTTTGAGACCTTCGCTCCAGGAGATATTCAATTTGACTCTAACTTTGAAATGGTGGCCGAGTGGCGCAACCCTGCTCGCATGAAAGACAATCGGCAAAAAGATGCGATTTTAACGATGCTCTTTAAGTGGATGGAAGATGATTCGTATCGCTTTCGCCCCACCGCTGGAATGGGCCTCAAGGCGCGCACGGCGTGGCTTGCGAGAAGATTGCCACTTATTAATAACGGACTTAAAGACGACTTTCCTATGAATATGACCAGCGCACAACTTAAGCTCTTCTTTGTGCTTGATGAAGTAGCGGTGCCGCTCCAGTCTCATTTGGCCAAGGCCCAGGCGGGACGAAAGATGCCCATGACTCCCATTGAGATGTACGAGATCTTAGAAACTTTTAGACAGGCCGATTTAAAAAACTATAAGCTTCATAAGAAATACAAGTCTGAGCTGCGCGTTTTAGAATTTGACCGCGAAAACCGCGACACCTACCGTGCACGCCAATTGAAAAGACTTGTTAAGGAGCACGAGCCTCTCTTTCACGAGCTTTATCGCCCCTAAGTAAGGTTGGCCCATGGAGAAGTTTCATCCGAGCGAAATTGAAGTTCTCTATGAAATTCTCTCAGAGCAAGAGTTGCAGGAGAGAGTACGAACCCCTGCAGCTCCCTTCTACTACTGCATTTTAGATTCTGAAGGTTATATATTTGATTTTGGCTTTGTCGTCGATCAAAAGAGACGCCAGTGTTTGCGGGTGGTGAGTGGCTATGATGGAGTCTTCTTTGATGTGGGCTACCATGGTACCTATATCTATGGTCAGCTTGAATACTATGTGCCAGGGCATGAAGAGCACACGCCCATTCAGGAAAATGCTAGTCATGATGAATTTCTGAAGTTCTTTCACCGAGAGCTCAGAAATGTGTTTGATATCTTTGCTAATTCTTATTACCGAGAGCGAGCGCGCGAGAATATGCTAGCGCAAATGAAGGCCAAAAAAGAGCTCAGAGCAAAGAGGACCTTTCAAGTGGTCCTCATCGCTGCGATCACTCTTTTAATTTTCTATCTGGTGACACTATTCTAGGTTGTCGTAGACCGTAACCACGTCGTCATCTTCTTCCAGCATGGCAATGAGCTTTTCCACTTCCTCAAGGGTTGCCTCATCGGCCTCCTTGGTGGTGATTGGAATGCGCATGAGGCCCGCTTCATCGGGCGTGATGGAGAGTTCTTGAAGTTTAGTTTGAATGGCGCCAAAAGCTTCCATTGGGCCTTTGACTTCAAACATTTCTTCTTCAAGCTCAACGTCCTCGGCGCCGGCATCAATCATCTCAAGGGTGAACTCATCCTCGTCGATTCCCTCGGCGGGAATTTGAAACACGGCCTTGCGCTCAAAGATAAACTCCAGTGAGCCAGAGACGCCAAGAGAGCCATTGCACTTTCTAAAGTAGCTGCGCACATTACCGGCGGTGCGAGTGGTGTTATTGGTGGAGGCCTCAATAAAGATGGCGACTCCACCTGGCCCATAACCTTCATAGGAGACGTCTTCATAGCCGGCCCCGTCGCCACCCTGGCCTTTTTTAATGGCGCGGTCGATATTATCTTTGGGTACGTTATACTTCTTGCAGCGCTCAACTGCGACTTTCAGGAGGAAGTTGGTGTCTGGGTCAGGACCGCCACTTTTAGAGGCCTTAAAGACATCTTTAAGTGCTCGAGTGTAGAGTTGGCCCTTGGCCTTGTCGGACGCGCCCTTTCTGGCGGCAATCTTGGCTGACTTTCTTCCCATAAATTTTCTCTTTTAAGTGGTGTTGAAGGAGTTATTTATAGCAGGATTTTGGCGCAACGACTAGATTGGCGCTACGCTAAGAAGCTGTTTTCTTAGAACTCTTGAATAGCTGCGTCATTAGGTTTAGCAAAAAATAACTAAGATTTCTTGACCATCCTGTCGATCTGGCACTTCAGATCTTTCACTTTCAAGGAATTTGTTTTGAAGAATTTTGCCTTCATTTTTATTTTGATGAGTCTTCAGTGCGCCCATGGGAAGGAAGGGAGCAGGGGAGTAATGTTCTCGCTGGGGGAATTTTTCTTAAGCCTCTCAGGCCACTCGTATATGGAATTAGAGCAGCGCTTTGAAAATCGGGCCGGCGCTTGTTCTGAAATCGTCCAGGCCAAGCCGAGTTCACTCTCGCCAAGTGAAAAGCCAGTCAAGGTGGATGACGTCCCCGCTATTGATGGCAGAAGTATTGGAATGACGCTGCTAGATTTACTCGCCTCTGGCTGTCGCGGAAATTTAAAGTTAGTGCACGAGCGATTTAGAATTGAAGAAAATGGTGTGAGTCCCAATAAGACGGAAGTTAAGACGGACTTTGAAAGTACCTATGACAAAACTTTTAGGGATTTAGTTTTTATGAAAGCGCGCTCCAATGCTCCCTTTTTAAAAGAGCTCAATCCCCACGATCGATATCAAAATAAACTTGAAATCAAGCTCGGTGATCGCCTAGGACATACCAGACATTTTCAAAATGTCATCCTCGATGAGGAGACCAATATCGATTTTCAGCACAGTGGTGGGACGCTCCAAAAAGGCGAGTATAGCTACCGCTATAAAGTGACCAAGAATGAGGATAAGAAACTTCGAGTTGAATTAGAGGGGACGACCGCCGAGGCTTGGAATCACAATAATACTGGTCTTAAAACGGCCTTTGCCTTTGTCGCTCAGTGCATGTCTCTTGAAGAGCTCGAAAGCAATTCACTCAAAGCGCAGGAGCAAAAAGAGAAACTCAAGCTTGAAAATGCCGTCTTTAGTGGACCTTAAAATTTAAATTCGAGCTCAAGGCCCAGGTAATAGGAGTCAAATTCACTTTGCCCCTGACTATCGACTAGGCCCTTAGGCGGCATCATGGTGAAGCTAATTTCAGAGCTCTTAAAGACTTCTGTTTCAAAAGGCTTATTGACGAAATCAAGCAAAGCACCGGCCGGGTTCATTAGCCCCATCGCAAAGGCGCCCATTCGCTTTGAGCCAAAGAGCACGCCACCATTTTCTCTGATTTTATTTTCCACGTAGTACATCCCTTCTCCTAAAAGCGAGCCAATGAGGGGAGTGATAATGAGGTCCTGAATTGAGGGGGTCTCAGCAAAGGCCTCGAGTCCATACTCCCAAAAGAAGGTCGACATTAGAACGCTGTAGCCAAATGATTTCATCACTCCGGCACCAGCGTGTCTGGCCACAGTGTAGTAGGCCGCCCCTGAGAGCGGGTGGCCAATATAGTTGATGACCCAGTCATCTTTATCAACCACTGGGCCTTCAGAGACTTTTTCCTTCCAGCGATCAGTGAGGCTTTGTTTTTCTAGGTCTTCAGAGCTCCAATTGGTCACTGACTCTGGCAGCATGAAGAGAATGCCCATTGTTGCGACTCCTAGAGCTCCAAAATTTCTGGTCTGGCGCACGAGTTCACGATTCACTGGGGAGAGGTTATCTAGCGAGAGTGGGGACTTATTTTCAACCACAACTAGTGAGGAGTAGGGATTGTCTTCATCTTGATCACAAAGATGATCGAGCTCATGGGTCTTGCCCGCAGCACTTCTTAGAAGATTGCTCTTGATAGACTCACACCGATCTTCATCGCGAGTATCAATGGTGATGATTCGGCCTTTGCCATAGCGCTTATCAACTTCACGCTCGGCGCTCGCTACAATCACTTCATTATAGGTTTGTTGTGACATGTAAAGGGAGAGTGGATTCATGGTCCACGCAAACTCTTTTTGTCTCTCTTTTTCTGCTTGTTCTCTAGCGATTATATTTTCAATAGAATACTCACCTTCGCCGTAGCGAAAGTCTAATTGGGCCACAGCACTAGTTGATAGCAGCGCCAAGAGAATAAGGATCTTCTTTGTCATCACAACTCCACATATTTGAGGAGTTTAGGATAAGGCCTAGCAGCAACCACGCCCTCTCTTTTGAAAAGTCTTCAGAGGGCGTTTAAACTTTGTGCACGCTCTAACTTCATGAAATGATAGGACTATGCAGCCTTTCTTAGCTGATTCTTCTTTTCAGACATGATGCGATCGAGCTTTTCAAAGACCTCATCACTGGCCCGCTCCATATCTTGAACGTTGTTCCAAAGCTGGGCGTGGGATTGCTCAGCACTTTCAAGGACGTTAAACACACTCCCTGTCGCGTTGTGAACCTTGGCGTGACCACTTTCGAGGGAGGAGTAGGAAGTAAGATGAGAAAAAGCACTTTTGACCTTCACCTTCGTAGTACCATTTGCCTAGGCGACAGTTGTGGTGGTCGACGAATTGAAAGCTCGGTCGCTCTTCAATAATAGAAATATAGGTGTTGACCTTCCAAATGATGTGGTCGAGTTTGGCAAGGCTCATAAAGATTTCGTCTTTTACGTGTGAGACGTCATGGACTGTTTTATGGTTATATTCCACCGTTTTGGTGATCATCTCTTTTAGCCCCGTCAGGGTCTGATTGATGTAGTTACTGCCTTCAAGTGATGTTTTGGCCGACTCCTTGAGCTCGCTTGAGATCGCTTCAAAATTGCCGGCGCGTTCTTTGATTTTCTTTAAGAGTTCTGAAGTGGAGTTGGCAAGTCTTTGGACCTCTGTGGCCACTACCGCAAAGCCCTTGCCGGCCTCACCGGCCCTGGCCGCCTCGACTGAAGCATTAAAAGAGAGTAGCTTTGTTTGAAAGGCGATATCGGTAATTCCTTTAATCGCCTCCATTATCGCCTGACTGCCTTCATAAATGTCGTTGGCCGATTGATTGGTGGCCGACACATTTTTTTCTAGCTGATGCACACTTGCACTAATTCCGGTGGAGTCGGCCTGGATCTTATCAAATGCCTCGGCCACATGGCCCAGTTTCATCGTGGCGTTTGAGCTTGACTCAACTGAATCGGCGAGATTCTTTTGAATTGTGGCCAGGCCTTCTTTGAGATGTGAGTTTTCTAGTTTGAGAATTTTAACCTTCATGCGAAGATTTTCGATTTCTCTTTGATACTGCTCTGTCTCATGGCTCAAACTCTCTTGATGATTGATGCTCATCTCAGAGGGCAGGGGAGTTTCATCTTTTGGGGCGGATTTTTTTAAAAATAGTAGTTTCATGCCCAACTCTTCGGGACATTTTTTGGGACACTAAAATTTCCCGAGCATTTTTTATCAAAATCAATAAGAGGTTAATATATTTGTAAATTGATATTTAAGAACTCATCTTAGGTGCAGAAATTGTAAAGAAAATGTTGCTTGGCGGCACTGTTTGGCGCACGTATTTTGGCAATCCCTGCCCATGATGCTATGAAGCTCCCATTACAACGAACCTGGGGGATCTCTTGAAAAAACTTACCGTTCTGTGTTCCTTTTTTCTCATCTTTCTTGGCTGCGCGACGGCCCAGGATTACTCTAAAAATTGTCCCAGTGCTTTTGAAAATGGGGTGATGAATTTTGATACACTTGAGGGCTGCCTTCAAGGCGAGGGAGTACTCTTTGAGGTTCATGGTATTGTTCCCATGAGTTCGATGTTTGTCGTTTCTTATCGCAATCCGAAAAATTTCTTCGAGACCGTTCACCTCTCTTTGCTGGGGGCAACCAAGCGAACTAGGGAACTCATCAAAACTCTCAATCGTCACGATGTCATTCGTGTGGTAGGTGAATATGAAAGTGAAATTCAGTCGCCGCAAAAGCATATTCGCGCCGCTCAGATCGAAGTGATTAAGTCCTCTGGCAACACTCAGACCTATGAGTATGATGCCATTCCTGAAGACCTACTAAAAATGGATCATTTTATTGGCAAGGTCCACGCCATTTATGCCCAAGGGGCGATCATGGTGGTTGAGTACAATGACCTGGTGGTTCCCGTTTTTGTTAAACCCCCTTTCACGGCCCTCACGCGTGACCTCTATCGCGGTGACAAGGTTGAAATCAACTATGTGATTCAGGCGTGGCCTAAAAAACCTACGCACCTCAATCTGGATGAGTCAATGGAGACTCCTCTTAAGGTTCTACGCTCAACGGTGGCGCTTCACGGGCAGGAGGTTACTTATAGTGGCAAGCTCGTGCTCTTTCGCAAGAGCCCCATGGTAAGCTTTGACGTCTACGCCATTGATGTGGACTTGGGAGATGGTGTAAAGCTTCCTCACACTGTATTGAGCTTTACTGATATGGATCTTTTTAAGGCGGCCAGAGAGAAATTCGCCGCTGCCTGGGCCGCTCACCCTAATAGTGTGAGAGAGTATCGCAATAAGCTCATCAATGATGCCATCACTGTCAAGGTGAGTGGGCGCTATAATATGGTAGATCCCGGTCAGGCCAATCCCCAGATCGTCATTGATAAAATAGAAGATATTGTCTTTGAGTAAACTGATTTATCTTCGCGAGTGACCATGGTTCTCATGGTCACTTCTCTTTTTTAGGCCATCAAAATTTGCGAGTTTGAATTATAGTATTTAAGTCTCCTTCACTCGTGAGTTTCTAATGATCAAATCTTTTCTTCACAATAAGACACAGCTTGCAGTGGGGGCGCTCTTTTTTATTCACGGCACATGTTTTTCTAGTTGGGGTTCTCGCATTCCGACCATTCAATCTCAACTTGGGCTAAGTGAGGGCGAACTTGGGAGTGTGCTCTTTAGCGTTCCGATTGGCTCACTGGTCTCAATGCCGGTGGCAACTTTTTTAACCAAGCGCCTAGGAAGTAAGACCACTCTGAGCGTTGCAATTTGCTTATATATACTCTGTTTACTGGGAATTGGGAGTGCGCGAAGTCTTGCCCAGTTATCGACCGCCTTAATTCTCTTTGGCCTTTTTAGTAATTTGGTCAACGTCTCGGTCAATACCCAGGCCGTCGCGCTTGAGTCTGTGCTTGGTCGCACGGTGATGTCTTCTCTTCATGGGCTGTGGAGTCTTGCCGGTTTTTTTGGCGCCGCTTTTGGTGCGCTTATGATCGGGCTTCAAGTCACTCCTCTCTCTCATTTTTTTGTTACCGCTTTTCTGAGCTTATTGATCTTCATTTTTGTCCGGCGCAATCTAATTCAAGATGAGCGGGCAAAAAGTCAGGGCAAGTTTAAATTGAGGCTTCCCTCACGCGCTCTCTTTCTACTAGGAGTGATTGCCTTTGCTTGTATGATCTGCGAAGGGGCGATGTTTGATTGGAGTGGTGTGTACTTTAAGAAAGTCATCAAAGTAAATCCCTCACTGGTGGGGCTTGGCTACAGCTCTTTTATGTTTACTATGGCCTTAGCAAGATTCTTTGCCGATCACTACATTAATAATTTTGGTGGCCGAATTGTTCTTAAGTGGAGTGGTTTGATTATCTTTTTAGGACTGATTCTATCGGTGGCCCACATTAGTCTCTGGAGTGGTGTTGTGGGCTTTTTCTTAGTCGGTGCAGGGACTTCTGCCGTTGTGCCCCTCGTGTTTAGTCTGGCCGGCAAAGTACCTGAGAGCTCTCCCAGCGATTCCATTGCTATTGTGTCGACGATAGGATTTTTGGGCTTTCTCATTGGGCCTCCAATCATTGGACATCTGGCCGAGCTTTCTAGTTTGAGAGTTTCCTTTGCCCTCGTTGCTCTCATGGGGCTATTAATTATGTTTTTAGGAAGATGGGTTGGGCAGAAGGCGAGTTAAGTAAAAAATAACTAATGTTTATTGCTTCACAAACGATAGTAGAGGGGAGCTATTTCATTGAGGCTATTTTGAGATTGATCGCCCTTTCTTTCTTCATTTTTCTTTTTGCGCCTGCAAAGGCCCATGGCCAGGAGCGCGGATTATTCTACTCGCTTGGGGAATATTTACTTAGAAAATCGGGGCATTCTTATGAAGATGTAGAAGAGCGCCTTCAAGGTCTAGAAAAACATTGTCACGAGATTAAAGTCATTAAAACGACTCCTGCTCTGGTCAAAGAGCAAGAGATTATGTCCAAACCAAGAAAGGCGATGCCAGTCACCATCGAAGAGCTTGATCTTGAGGCGGGTGAGAGTCTGGGGATGACAGTACTTGATCTTTTGGCCTCGGGCTGTAGCGGACTCATCAGTCAGCGCACTGAGTTCTATCGAGGGGACCCGGCCCACAATCCTCCCATCATTGAAGAATCAAATACTGAGTTTCTCTCTTTTTATTATAAGAGGTTGAGGTCCAATGTTATTATGAAAAAGATCGAGATCGCCTCAACTTTGAATGAGCTTAGTGTGGCCGATATTTTTAGAAACCGACTTGAGCTGGATCAACTCATAGGAAAGAGCTATGCTTCCTATTTCCCTAGTGTCATTTTGGGCAAGCAAACACAATTTGGCTTTGCTAGAACGCACAAGAATCGATCAGGCGAGGCTCAAAGCCTGGAATATAAATATGATTATACTGTAAGTGAGAAAGAGGACAGCTCTCTTCACATTCAGCTTGATGCCAGTGTGACAACTGTTGAATCTAAGCGAATTGAGTCTTTTAAACTTCAGGGCAATTGTCGAAGCTTGGCGCAAATTGAAGCGGGTCTTCCCGATCAGCTTGAACAATTGGGAACCGAACAGATTGAAAAGGCCGTTTTTAGTCCGTAGAATGTATCTTAGATGCTATGGATGTGAAGCCCAAAATTGCTTTAAAGCGAATCACTCTTTTTCTCATCGCTCTTCCACTTTTAGGGGCGCTGCTTTACTTAATAGTATCGACACTAGATTATTTCCTTGTGAGACAGAGCGCTCTTCCAAGCTTTCAGAGTCAAACTCTCTACCCGGTTTTTGTTAGTAGTGGGGGGATTCACGCAGAGTTTGTTTTTGATCGCCTTAATTCTCCCTACGAATGGTCGGCCTTGATCACACCGGCCGACGTGGGCCTAGTCGACCAAGGAATTCGCTACATGTCTGTGGGGCAGGGGGCGAAGCGTTTTTTCTACCAATTTCTCGACTGGGATGACTTAACAGTTGAGCTGGCCCTCCACACTGTCTTTATTCCCAATGCCACCGCTATTCACGTTGAGTTTAGAGAGGATCTTAATCCAAATCTAGCGCATTTTAAATTAATGATCTCGCGCGAAGCGTATCTAAAGCTTGCTGATTTTATCGTTCGCAGCTTTAAGATCGAGGCAAATTCCATTCAAAAAATTGATCAGTTTAACTACACTGGGCGTGATGGATTTTTTTGGGGCGATGGAGAGTATCATCTCTTTAATACCTGTAATATGTGGACCGCGCGCGGTCTCAGGCAAGCGGGGCTTCCGGGTCCGTATTGGGGCCCCTTTCGCTATTCGATTGAGCACTCGCTGGCCGATTTTAAACTTTGATTTGATTAATTGACTGCTTTGGTTGGCGCCTTGAGGGCAGTGATTGGTAAAGTGTTTTCAAGTAGATAAAGCTTTTGTGCTGTGAGTGGGTTAATTTTATCCGACACTATCTAAGCTCCTGTTATAATTAAAAAATAACGAAGGGAGCGTATGCAAAGAATAACACTATTTATTCTCCTCAACTTTCTTTTCACTTTTAGTCTCGCTGCGAGTGAGTGGGAGGGGCGCTATGATCAACTCCTCTCGCAAGCTCCTAGCAATATCAGCTCTGACACTTGGAGAGGAGCGCTTCACAGTTATTTTTCAAAATGCGCAAGTGGTGAATGCAAGTGCGTTCTCATGATCTCTGAGCACAAGGCCAATACTGCCCAGTACTCTTGGGCCGGTGGATTTAAAGGCGGAAGTATCCAACAAGTGCTGGGAACTTGGGGGGGGCAAAATTATGGTGCTTGGAGAAATAACTACAACGCCCCACTGACCACCTGTCACACTGGTAACGCTATTGTTGATAATGGCAACGGCGGCGATGGCTGCTGTGTTGATCGCAATGGGCAAGATATTTGTTCTGGAAAATGCAGATACTATCAAAATCGCGCCGATGTCCTAGGGATTCCCAGTGATCGCAGAAATCGCAAAATCTACTTTGCCTCTACTCTCTCTGGCCCCTACTACTTACATGAAGAGGCGACAAAGTGCCACGGACCTCCTTGTGGTCGTTCGGCCGGTTGTATTCGTATTTATGCGCGCGCCATGAAAGATCTGTGCACCAATTACATCGGCTCAAATGCCACCGCGCTCGGAAGATCCTTTCCTGAAAACGGGGGAGTTTATTATTACCTACGCAACTCCTCAAATCCCGCCGGCGGCTCACGCGCCCAAGCGGTGAAGGGACTTGAGCGTTATCAATCTCGCTGTGGCTCACAGACTTTAAGTGAGGTTGGCAGTGGGGGTGATAGCATTGTGAGTGCGGGGGGATATAATTCATCTTACTCATCTTCCTCATCATCATCTTCACCAAGCTACGCCGGTTCCGGGGCAAGAAGAGGTTCGCGTGGAAATCGAGGAAGTGGTGGCCAAGGGGGAGGGTTTTTTAGCTTCCTCATGCAACTCTTTACTGGCACCGCTAGTTCCTACTCCGAGTCAGGTGGAAGTGCAGGACCGGCCAGTAGTAGCTCTGGGGCCTACCAGCAGATTGCAGAGCAAAAGAATAGGAATAATGTCGATATTACGGATGAGTTACAGTAGTGAGAAGTAGATTTGCCCTGATTCCCATTGGTCTTTTAAGTCTCAAACTTATGGCGCTTTCTCCAGATCAGTTAGGAAGTGATGGCTTTGTGACCATGACTGAAAATACTTTTCCCTGGTCTGATAGTGTGCAAATTGCAAGGGATCCTTCACTCAATACCAATATCTTATTTGTCGATCAACAGATGTTTCCGGCCCTTTCTGACCCGGATACCAATTATATCTACGGCATGGCCGACAAAGAGTTTATTGCAGAATCACTGAATGTTTCGGCCAATATGACCATGGCCGCCGCTAAGACTGACCCTCGAAATGTGCAGTATATCGATAAGTCGCTCGTGTCTTCAATTGAGAGACTCTCAAGTGAAAATCCTGGTGACTTAGGCAATCTCTCGCAAAAGCAATTGGGCGACAGCACTTATCGCTTTATTGAAGGACAGTCGATCTCGCCCAATATTGGCACTCTTCAAAGTACGGACAATGAAGCTGCCTTTCAGGCCACCTTTGACAATATCATGCTCGGTCAAGCTGAAGAGGCCCTCTATGAGGGAGACCGCTTGAATGCGATTTCACACTTTAACTCGCAATCAGATAGCTTTAAGGATTCTAGCGATAAGCAGGCACAGGCCGATAGCTATCAGCGCGACGGAATTCTTAGAAGTAAACAAACCGCTGAAACCTTTAGGGACTTCTTTGCTTACAAAAGTGATGTGACGGGGGCCAACCTGGCCGCAATGCCAACAGTTGAGAGCCTACTTGGCAATTGCAAGTCCAATACTCCCCAAGGTGAAGACTTAAATGGTGTGTTTAACAATGTGGTCTCAAGTGAGGAACTATCTTTCTATGAAATAAAGCCTCCAAGCTACAATGTTGATTACTGTGAGAGCTATATTCAAACTGAACAAGACGCTCTTCTTAAAAATCTTCCGGTACATGAAAAACTTGGCAGCATTATTGATGACTCCAATCGCATGGCCTCGGGCCTAGATGGGGTGGCCCGGAAACTTAGTCAAGATGGACTAACGACGGCAGAATTGGCGCAAATTCTTGCAAATGATCCGACTTGGAATGAATTGGGGGCCAGGCAAAAGGCCTATAAAGAGTGTGCTGAGAAGAGCTGCTTGGAAGAGCTCAAGGGAAAAGTCGAAAGTGTGATTAACTATCCCGGTGCAGAAAAGGAGCTCTCGCCCGAGCGGCTGGAGATGAGAAAGAATCTTGCGCTCATTATTCGCGATAAGCGACTGCCGGGGAGTATCGCCGGTCTTGGTAGTGGGAGAGACTTTAAATCCAGTGGACAGTCGACTTTTACAAGTGCCGACTTCAACCGAAATGGCCCAGGCAGCAGTAGTGGTGTTAATGGTGCCAAGAAAACACTTAAAGACACCAAGGCCCAACTCGTTGATGAGGCGCAGGCTAAAGTTCAGGGGCAATCGGGCCTTACAAATAATAGTTATCAGCTCCAAGGTGGAGAAGGGCGCCGCGCCCGCGGTGTTTTCTACCGCGATGAAAATGGAGTTTTGAGAGGTCCCAGTGGCAAGCCCATTATGTTTTCACTCAGACCTGCTCACGAAGATATTTTCAAGGTGATTTCAAGTCGCTATCAAAAGAAATTTTTTGATCAAAATACAAAATAAGTCGGACAGCGAGTGTCTAGAATCGCTTGACATCTTTTAGAACTCATTGAAAATTATAATTGTGGAGAGTGCCCTCACTCAAAACCTGGCCGAAAGTGCTAGTTTTGTTTGTGTTTTCCTTTAAGGAGGTTTGCATGAAGCAAAATTACTACTTCTTCGATGTCGAAGATATTCAACCCAAAATTACCACAATCGGTTTTACTGTCAGTGAGAAAACCCGAAGTCGCTTTCTCAATGAGCTTTTAAAACTTGAAGAGCGCTCGCCAGCGGAGTCACACTTAAGTCTGACTCTCATTAAAGATGGTGACCAGTACAGAGCGAGTTTAGTGGTGAATTCATTTTCAAAGATCTTTCGGGTCAAAGCCGCTAGTAGAGTTCTTTCAGAGGCTTTCGAGCTCGTGATAGGAAAAATGGATGAAAAAATATCTTTGTGGAAGCAACAACGCAATTTGGGTTTTTCATTAAAACCCTTGGCGGCAACTGACGCGCCACTTGCTGGCTAAATCCATGAGAGCGCCATGAATGAACGGCGCTCTTACTTTAATGACTATTTTTAGTTTGCTTATTGGGAAGACTCTTTAAAGTGGAGAGGTGAGGGCCATCTTCGAGAGTCGATAAGTAGACGTCAAAACTAGGGCCAACTGACACACAGTTAAAATCTTTATTTTCACTTTTAAATTTTGAGACGAAGTGATCTGTGGCCGTAAAGAAGTAATTGGCCCTTCCAAGCTTAATGAGCTTTAAGCATTTTGAAACATAGTCGTTACCCTCATCTACTTTCATTCGATTGCCTTTGAGACCTTCAACTCTTTCAATCATATCGCTTGAAGAGGGGGTGAGAATAGTCTTGCCATTGAGCTCATTAAAGTCGTCACTTAATGAATTGAGATTTTTACCGCAGAGTTGAGGGCGTAAAGTCATATAGGGTGTTTCTGTAAAGGCCAGGCGAGAGTACTTATTGGTATCATTTGTATAAGCAGCATAGAAATCAATATGCCCCTGGGTGAGGGCCAATTCTCCTCTCACAAGGGGTACTTCCACCCAACGAATTTTAACTTCTGGTCCAAAGAGCTTGCTTACTCTCTCTATGCCAATACCTGTGACTTGATTTCCCTCTTGAAAGTCAAAGTAGGGAGGGTAGTCCATCGCACCAATTTTAACGGTTTGGATCTTACTCTCTTTAGAGTACTGCTTAGAGTTATCCCTTGAGTGGGTGTGTAGAAAGAAGATCAATGTTGTTATAAGTATAATTAACTTAAGGGTGGTCTTCATGTGTGAATGATAACCCTTAAAAAACGGCAAGCGAAATAAATTTAAATTAATTTTCGAACCGACCAATCTGTGAGGATTCTCCCCACCCAGTACGCTGCTTGGCGGGGGTGTTCTTGTAATACACGGTGACCTATTCCATCTTCGAGAGAGAACGACTTTTCTATATTTTTTGGAATTCTATTATAAAAGTGGCGGTGAGCAGCGATGGGGACAACACTGTCTTCACATGCAGTAAGTAAGTGAACTCCAATAGGAAGTTCCTTTAATTGATCTAAACTCTTATCCGTATCAAGCTCAATAATTCCCAAGGTTAGTTTAGATAAGGCACTCATTCGCTGTGGAGTCCAATTGGCGTCACGGTTAAGTCGGCCTTTAAGCTTGGCGCTTAGAAAGTAGCTTGGCAGTCCATACTTTGAGAAATATTTGGCCAGGGGATTAAGCGAGATCAAGGAGTAGTAGAGTCCAGTTGGACCTGGGCGATAGGATTTAAAGTTAGTCACGTAAGGGGCAATGAGACCTAGCCCATGAATGGGGGTACTTCCCTGCTCGCAATACTTCATCGCCACACCGGCCCCATAGGAGAGGGCCACTAGAAAAATTTCTTCAAATTGGTAGTGCTCAAGAACTTGATCGAGCAGATCGCATTGTGACTCTAAAGTGATGCACTCTTCATTGATAAAACCTTCACTATCGCGGGTCTGTCCTTGAGCGCGCAGATCGATGCCTAGAAGCGACCACTCGGGATTGTGCTTTAAAATCATCTCAAATGCTCGTCGGTAAAAAAAGACACTGTCATCAAGGCCAGGTAAAACCACGATCGCTCGTGAACTGTGAATAGACTCGAAGGTGTGAACTTCAATGTGCTTATTTCCAACTTGCGCTTGAAGTGATTCATGGGTGAGGGTCTGATCTTTGGGGGCAGATTTTACTCCGACTGTCTTACTCATGTATGGCCTTTAATTGTGCGATATTTGGGCTATTTTTTATAAAATTGTACAACTGTATAAAAAAATACTGCAAGTTAAAAATAAACAAGCTAGATTTAAATAACAAACGTTCAACGTGACCGATAGGGAGGTTGTCATGGAACACATCAATGCCGTTACAGGTGAAATTTCGTCGCTAGTTAAAAGATCTTATGAACAAGTCACTGAGTTCAATAACAAGATGTCTGTGGAAGCAGCTCGAGTAGTTGAAGGTGGATTTGGCCAGGCCAAGGAGCTCATGGAGCTTGGAATGAAGACTCAAAAGTCGATGTGGACAGAGTGGATGAAAAATACTGAAACGGCCCGTGATATGTGGCACGAGACAGTACAAAACTACTCAAAAACATTTTCGCCCAAAGAGACTGTGCTAAAAGCAGCCAAGTAGATGGGAATAAAGGCTAGTGGGCATGGCCGCTTAAAGAGTGAGATCAAACGATTTAAGGGGCTGACTGGGCTCAAACTTAATCCTGCAAAAATTCACGTCGCAAGTACTCCGCACTGGGTACTTGCTCGGCGTGCTCGCGCCAAGCTTTTGTACTACAAAAGTGTTGGGCCAGCTCGCGCCCATGTCTTTATCGTTCCCTCGTTGATCAATCGCTATTATATCTTAGATCTCTATCCCGGCTGTAGTCTGGTTGAGGCGCTCACCCAGGCCGGCATTTCTGTCTACCTCTTAGATTGGGGGAAACCGCGGGAGCAAGATCGATTCTCTACCATAGAAGATCATGTTCTTAACTGGCTCAAGTGGGCACATGAACTAAGTTGTAAGCATGCAAAGCAAGAGAGCATCCCCATTTTTGGTCAATGCATCGGGGGAACATTAAGTGCGATGTACGCTTCGCTCTTTCCACAAAAAGTTGCTGGTCTTTGTTTTCTGACCACCCCATTTGATTTTAAAGATACCGGTATTCTTTCTCACTGGGCCCGAAATAGTAAAATCGACTTGGCCCAAATGAGTGAGGTGTGGGGGAATATTTCTGGTGGCTTTCTCGCTCGCAGTTTTAAACTTATAGAACCATTGGCCGATATCAGAAAATATCAAATGCTTTTTAAATATGGGCCGAATCAAGAGTTTATCAAAAAGTATATTGCCATGGATTGTTGGCTGGCGGACGCGATCGCTTTTCCTGGTAAGAGTTATTATAAATTTATTCAGGAACTCTACCAAGAAAATAGACTTATTAAAAATAGCTTTAAGCTCTCTAACCTTGAAGTGAGGCTTGATCATATTCAAGCTCCCATTCTCAATCTCTACTGCGAAGGTGATATTATCGTTACGCCCGAGAGCTCAACTGTTTTAAGTGAATATGTCAGCAGTACTCAAGTAGAAACCGTCGCTCTAAAAGGTGGCCATATCGGTTGTCTGATTAGTGATAAACATCAAAAAAAGCTCTGGCGCGAACTTTCTACTTGGTTACTTAAAAAGCAAACTTTAAATCATAATGAGGTTCTCTATGCTTAGTTTAATGAATCGTTGGCGTGAAAATATTGATCTCAGTAAGCTCGATCGAAAGCTTCAAGAGTACTCGCGCCATGAAAAAGTTTTGGGTTTGGTCTCTGGAGTTATTAACGCGAATCTCTGGTTCCAAAAGAATAATGAATTCATCTGGCATCAAGTTGTCAGCGGGTTTAATATCGCCAGTGCGACTAAGTTAAGAGAGCTTTATGAAGAGCTCTATCGCCTAGAGCGCGCCCATGAATACTATGAGGACCGCGTAGAGGGCCTGGAGAGTAAGATTGTGGCCCTTGAGGCTCAATTGGCACAAAAAGCACCAAGAACACAGGTTAGGGCGCGCAAAAAAAACCTGGAGCAATACCCAAATTAAGAACAATGTGCCTATACTTGGTAGATGATTAGTTTACTAAGTCTTCTCGATGACATTGCGTCTACTCTTGATGATATCTCTATCATGACAAAGCTTGCGCTTAAAAAAACAAGCGCGATTATGTCTGATGATCTGGCCGTTAACTCTGCTGTTGTCCACGGTTCACCTGCGGCCAGAGAGCTTCCCATTGTTGGGGCCATCTTTGTTGGCTCACTTTTAAACAAGCTCTACTCTCTTGTTGGTATTTTAATCCTCTCGGCGATTTCGCAACATTTAATCACAGGCATCCTTCTCATTGGCGGACTCTATCTAAGTTTTGAAGGTGCCCATAAGGTCTATGACAAATTTTTTGCCCCTGTTCAAAAAGCGAAAATAGAGCAGGCCAGTGAACAGCAAAAAATTAAAGGGGCCATTCGAACCGACTTAGTGCTTTCGGTTGAAATTATGGTGATTGCCAAGAGCGCACTTACCGGTGGATTTCTCGAACAGCTCCTCAGTTTGATACTAGTTGGTCTTGCGGCATCGGTATTGATCTACGGCCTCGTGGCCTTGCTGGTAAAGGTTGATGATTTAGGACTTTTACTCATAGGGCGCGGGCATCAACGCTTAGGTCTGGTGCTGGTTCAAAGCATGCCTCATCTCATGCGAGGACTTGGCATCATTGGAACAATTGCCATGTTTCTGGTGGCCGGTGGAATTATCTCTCATACCTTTCACCTCCCACTCTATACTTTTGAGCTCTTACAAAATTTAACTCTGGGTTTAGTGGCCGGTCTTATTTGTCTGGGCCTACAAATGAGTTTTTTGCGCGTAAAAAATTATTTTTCTTAGTTGAGCATGTCAAAAACTTAGGTAAGTCCCTTGAGCAACTTCCACAAAGGGACCCCTTGTTTTAAATTGCTAGGGAAAGGATGCGGTGATATACAAAAGTTAGTGTACTCAAACTGTCTTTTGACTAACAGTTAATGCCTAGGAATCAACGATGTATGAAGAGGTTTCGCGCTACCTTGTAACGCTCGCGAGTGTGCTTCTTATCTTGGGACTCTATCATCAGGTCTACAAAATGTTTAAAACCAAGTCGGCCAGTGACTTTTCCTATGGCATGCTGGGAGCACTCTTTCTTGCTGAATTAGCGTGGCTCAACTACGGTATTGTTCTAGATGAATGGCCGATTCTAGTTATGGTCGTTGCTGAAATTCCTGCCAGTATTCTAGCTCTCTATGGCCGATACCGTTTTAGTGAGAAATTATTGTCATGATTAAACCGATTGAGTCCACCTCAGATATTGGGGAGCTCTACGCTCAAATGGGTGAGCTCTATGGAGAGCAATCCCATATTCCCCATTTTGTTCTTTTAACCCTGGCCCAAATCTATCCTGATTTATTTTTATTGGGAAAAGACTCAACTGGAAAAATTTGTTCACACCTGATCGCGCTTCCTCTCAATAAAAAAGGTCATGAGAAGATGACCGATGATAGCTCTTATGAAGCAGATTTCACTCTGGATGATTTTGTGCTTGCGCGCCAACGTGGCGAAGAGATTTTTATCTTCATATATTCTATTTATGGCCGCAGTGACTTTCAAGCGGCGAAGATGATTAAGTCTCTCTACCGCGCAATTGAGGCTCTTGGAGCTCATTTCCACAAAGACTCGCTACTTTTTGCTGAGTGTGTTTCAAGGGAAGGTCAGCGCATTAGTGAGCGCATGGGGTTGGTATGTTATTGTACCTACGTGTTTGATGGTGAAGAACTTTTTCTCTATCAAAGTTCTCTTAACAACTTTCTCACTCACAATAAAACTCGCTCTAGTTTGTCTAAATAGTGGTCGGCCCCAATTGAATTCTGTCGTCAAAATGCTCATTTTTTATTCGTCTCGAAATTGTAGAGAAAATACTCGATATTAAGAAAAATTGAGGTCTAATATTCTGAGTAGAACGGCAAATCACCGATAAGATTAAAGTCTACTAAAATCTTATGGAGTTGCTTTGCCTAAATTGAGAGACCAGTCCCTAGCTACTCAGTTCATTGCCTTACTCGCTTCTGGTGGGTTGGTTTGTCTGATTGCATTGACTGTGATCTATGGTTGGTACACCCATAACTTAAAGTTAATTTCTATTAGTGAGCAATTTGCTCCGATGCAATTTAATACGGCCCTTTGCTTTTTATTTTCTGGTCTGAGTTTTATCTGTTACACCTATCGCCAGAAAGAATTTCAATTAACTTTTGCACTCGTCACGACACTTTTCTCCTCTCTTACTTTAGTTCAGTATATCTTTGATTTTGATTTAGGAATTGATCAACTATTCATGCAGCACTATGTGACAACTAATGTGTCTCATATCGGTCGCATGGCGCCTAATACGGCAATCTGTTTTATCCTGGCCGGTGCTGTTAATATTTTAGCGAGTATTAAGCCAATTCAGAAGATTGAACATTATATCTGGTTTCTTTCCACGGTCGTTCTTTCTTTGAGTGCAATTTCACTTATGGGCTACATTCTTGGTGTTGAGAATGGTTTTGAATGGCAGAAATATACCCGCATGGCCGTACACGCTTCAGGGTGTTTTATCTTGTTAGCGCTTGGTTGTAGCTTTTATATTTATCACCGTACCAAGCGAGATGGCGGACGTTTGTGGACCTCAGTTCCGATCACTCTTTTGTCGGTGATTATTTTTACTCTGATTGCCCAAGCACTTAAGCAAAAAGAGAAATCAGCACTTGAATTAGTTATTAAGTCTGAAGCGGAAATCTTTCGTAGTGAAATCGATCAAAAAATTGAAGATGATCTTAAGTCATTTAAACGATTCTCCAAGCTATTTCCTACAATTTCATCTTTGAGCGCGACTTCATGGCAACCGCTTGCCCAAAGCTATCTCGAAGACTTTGCCTATCTTGAGCATATTGCCTTTATTGCTGACTCCGGGCGAGTGCTTAGGGCATATCCACAAACAGGTGATCATTTTAAAGAACTTCTCATCATGATTAAAAATCATCGCTTTGTTGATGAAATTAAAAGGGCCAAAGAAGAGGGGACTGTCTCAATATCAAGTACATTCATGGATTTTAAGCAGCAGTACAAATTCTTCTATTTCTCACCCATCTTCAGTGATGGTCGTTATATCGGAATGATGGTGGCCCTGGCGAGCGCTCAGCGCTTCTTTAAAGGAATTAATTCTGAAATCCATGAGGACTTTTTTAATTACCGAATAATTGAAGAAGATAATATTATTCATCATTCGACCTTTGAGTTAACACAGAGTGCTCATCGCCTTCCTCTTAGTCGTCATACACCAAATTGGTCAATCGAAGTGATGCCTGCAGCAAAATATGTCACTAGCATAACATCCAAGCTATCAGAGTTTATCGTGGGGATCGGATGTCTTTTTTCATTATTCTTAGGTGTTTTTACCAATAATATTCAACGTCTGAGAAGGGCCCAAACTGAATCTGAGAAGACGCTCGCTGAGCAAGCTGTGATTAATGAGCTGCTTAGTATTGGGCCAGACTCACAGACGGATCTCAAACACAAATTAGATTTAGCCCTCAATACTCTCTTTAAGTTACCCTGGCTCAAAGGAGTGAATCAAGGGGCCATCATTTTAAATGAGTCAAAACTTGCCGTTATGGCGAGTCAGAATTTTGGCCCATCAAATCTACGAGACTTCTGTTGCTCACTTAATAAAAGCTGTGATTGCAAAGAAAGCATGAAAGAAGGAGCCGGTCACTTTTTTCAAGGTGTACCAAACTCGCCAACTTGTGGGGTTAGTGAGCGCTCTCATTATGTTCTTCCATTGAAGTGCCAGTACGGAAGCAATGGCTTTATTGTTTTAAAGCTCCCTGATCTGCACAGCTTTCAAGATTCAGAATTCCTTTTTCTCTCTTCTTGTGCTGAGATTGTGACCAAGTTAATTGATATGTACAATTACCAACTCCAGCTCATATCAGCTAAAGAAGAGGCTATACGTGCTCAAGTAATTAAGTCTGAATTCCTGGCCAATATGTCCCATGAAATAAGAACGCCCATGAACGGCATTATTGGCATGACTGAGCTTTTAACAAGTGAGATCAATGAAACGCGTCCCCTGCAATATCTGGAGACCATTAGAAGCTGTGGTCGTACATTGCTGGCACTCGTTAATGATATTCTTGATTTCTCAAAGCTTGAGGCCAAAAAGGTAGAGTTAGAGGAAGTCGACTTTGATCTGAGTGCACTCTTAAACGAATTTGAATATCTCTATGGATCAAGTGCTACAAATAAGCAGATATTTATCAAGTTTTCTTTTGATCAATCCTTGCCTAAAATGCTCGTCGGTGATGAGACTAGGTTGAGACAAGTACTGAGTAACCTCATTAATAATGCCATTAAATTTACAGATGAAGGTTCTGTGAACGTTAATATTCGTAATATAAGTGATGTTAGCCGATCGAACTTAGTTGATATCGAGTTCGAAGTTTCTGATACTGGTATCGGAATTTCTAAAGAGGCCCAAAGTAATCTCTTTAAAGAATTCTCTCAGGCCGACGCTTCAACCACGAGAAAATATGGCGGCACAGGACTTGGTCTAAGTATTTGTAAGGGTCTAATTGATAAGATGGGTGGAGAGATTAAAGTCTCTAGCACTCCTGGTGTTGGCACTACCTTTTCATTTAATCTTACACTTAAAGTGAGTCCACTCTCACATGGACCCACCCGCCTTGAAACTCCCTTTGATTCTGCCAGTTTGGGCAGTGTTCTTCCGTTACGGATTTTGGTCGTTGATGATAACGAAGTGAACCGTGCTGTTGCTAAGGGTTTTCTGGAGCGCCTGGGTTATCACGCTTCTTTTGTTACCAACGGTCTTGAGGCCATTGAGTTTCTCAATCATTCACCTGTTGATCTTATTTTTATGGATTGCCATATGCCTGTAATGGATGGGCTTGAAGCGACTAAGGCCATTGGTGAAATCTTTGAGAGCAGAAGACCCAAGATTGTAGCGCTTACTGCAAGTGCTATGAAAGAGGATGTCGATCGTTGCCTGGCGGCTGGGATGGATGACTTTTTGTCAAAGCCCATAAAATTAGATGCTCTTATTAGCGTCATCACCAATAATTTTGATTATAAAATTAATTCTAATCTTATGCCCGCTAGTGATTGGAGTCAGCAAAGTGCCAATGGTGTTGACTTTAATTCACTGTTAAATTCGTTTGATCACGATGAAAATCTAATCCGCCGCTCAGTTGAGCTTTATCTTAAAAATGTTGATCAAATTATAAGCTCTCTTAGCGACGCCCTTCATAGTGGAGATTGCTCCACTGTGATCCTCCATGCTCATACTCTTAAAGGAGCGGTCTCAAATTTCTGTGCTCCATCACTTTATGAATATGCCTCGAACCTTGAATTGCTCTGCCGATTTAACCGTTTAGAGGAAGCACTGGCGCTTTTTAACACTTTAAAATCTGAATCAAGCTTAGTGAGCTCACAGCTCTCTCGGTACTTAGATAAGGCAAATGTAGCATGACAAAGAGAATCCTTTTAGTTGATGACGACGAGGTGAATTCCTTTGTGGTCTCAGAGAAGATAAAAAAGAAGGGGCTCGATATTGTCGTTCTTAACGATCCTTTGAGGTTTGATGAAGTCTTCAAAGAGGTTGCCCCATGTTTAGTGATTCTTGACTTAATCATGCCCAATACTTCGGGGCTCGAGCTACTCGAAAAAATTAGAGAAAAGTATAATTCCAATGAGCTTCCCGTCATTATTATGACCAGTCGAGATGAACCACTTCAAGTCATTGACGCCTTAGAGTCTGGTGCAAACGACTACATTGCTAAACCGATTAATATTGAAGTGGCCACTTGCCGCATCAAGGTTCAGCTCGCTCAAGTTGAGCTAGTGCAACAGTTGCTTGAGAAGAAGCAACTAGAGGCGATTAACGCCATGGTTGTTACTTACAATCATGAAATTAATAATCCGCTCCAAATTTCTCTAGGTTGTCTGCACAATATTAAACGCGGAAAAAATGAAGACGATAACTTGCAGCGTCTCGAAGAATCATTAATGCGAATTCGCGATATGGTGCTTAAAATTCGTGAGGTCTCTGAAGGTGACAAGGTTGAGTACGCCAATTACGCCGAAAAAGACAAGATTATTAAGGCCTAGCTTCTTCATAAATATTCTTCTCATAATTTCATAGGTTTATCTCATCATTAGAGTGTCCTGCTCGCATTTGAGCTAGACGGAAACCACTGGTTAAGATAACAGAAGCCTATGAAAATCATCTCTACTTTACTCCTTACTCTCTTGTTTTTTTCTACTCCTGCGCACTCTTGGATTACGAGCGACTTCGTCGACTTTGGGACCTATTTGCGCTCGGGAATTGGCTCTAATGGGCGTGGCGGAGATCAAGAGTGCTTTAATCAGCCAGGAACTCCTGGCAATGAGTTTCGCTTGGGTAATGAGTGCTCCACTTATGGAGAGTTGGCCCTTGCGACTTTTGTCAAAAGACCGGGCAGTAATCGCGAGGTCTATGGCTTTGGTCAAATTCGACTGGCCTACGCTCCTTCGGGTCACACTAATTGGGAGGGTGCCAATGGTAGCAATCCCATCGCTATTCGTGAGAGCTACGCCGAAATTGGAAATCTCACTGCGCATAAGCTTAGCTTTTGGGTCGGTAAGCGCTTTTACCGCGAGCAAGATCTCTATATGAATGACTTCTACTACTTTGCTGATACTAGTGGCAATGGCGCTGGCATCGGCCAAATTCCATTTATTCGCGGGGGCAAGCTCAATTTGGCGGTCCTACGAGAGACTAAAGACACTGAAAGTGATAATGGGCGCCTGGCCCTGACTCTCTTGGATGCCCGCGCGAAAGACCTTGAATTATTCTCCGGCCTCAAAGTAAATCTCTGGCTTGGCCATGCCTTTAGTTCGGCCGGCAAAAATACAACCACTGGCCAAGAGTACGACGACGCAAATGGCCAGGTGATCGGCGCCCTTTTTCATAAGGGCTTTGCTCAGGGCTTTAATCATTTGGCCCTGATTTGGGGGAGTGGGCTCTTAGATGAGTTTAACCTCTATGGTGATCTCACTGTCATTAAGGGTTCTGCCGCAGCAAAGGCGCAAGAAGACTCTGCAAGATTTCGCGTGGTCGAGCACCTCACCTATAATTTAAGCTCGAGTTGGGCGCTACACTTTGGAGCGACCTATGAATATCGTGACTCTGGGGCCTTGGTTAATAACAAAGAAGTCTGGTGGAATGTGGGCGTGCACCCCGTTTACTTTATTGACGACAATTTTCAAATCGCCTCTCAAATTGGGACATCTGTGGTCGACGCTGAGGGAGCTCCTGCAAAGCGTTTAACTCGTGTCACGATTGCTCCTCAGATTGCCCTCGATCGCAATATTTGGAGTCGCCCGGTGCTGCGCGCTTTTTACTCAAAATCCTTTTGGAGTCGTAGTAACCGTGGTCTAATTGGTGGCAATGTTTATCGCGCCCAAACCTCTGGCACGGCCATGGGCCTGCAGATGGAGCTTTGGTTCTAGGAGAATCTATGTCGAGCGTCTCTCTCAAAAGTATCGAGAAGTCTTATGGCCCAAACTTAATTGTTAAGGGAATTGATCTTGATGTAGGTGAGAGTGAGTTCGTGGTTTTAGTCGGGCCATCTGGTTGTGGTAAGTCGACCACCCTGCGCATGATTGCGGGCCTTGAAGAAATCAGCGCTGGAAAATTAGAGATTAATCAAAAAGAATGTACTTTTGCTCCACCTAGTGAACGTGGTGTTGCAATGGTCTTTCAAGACTACGCCCTCTATCCACATATGAGCGTCTTTGAAAATATGGCCTTTGGTCTAAGACTTAAAAAACTTAGTGAGGATGAAATTCAAAAACGCGTTGGCAAGGCCGCTGATATTTTGGGCCTGGGCCCGGTACTTGAGCGCAAGCCTGCGGCACTCTCTGGAGGACAGCGGCAACGGGTGGCCATGGGGCGCGCTTTTGTCAAACAAACCGGGGTCTACCTATTTGATGAGCCGCTCTCAAATCTCGACGCCAAATTGCGCGCGAAAATGCGTCTGGAAATGAAGAAGTTTCACCGTGAGGCAGGTGGCTCGATTATCTATGTCACCCATGATCAGTTAGAAGCGATGACCCTCGCTGATCGCATTGTGGTCATGAATGCCGGAAAAATAGAACAAGTGGGCGCGCCACTAGAAGTTTTTGACTGTCCAAAAACTCAGTTTGTAGCCTCTTTTATTGGCTCACCTCAGATGAACTTTCTGAGCGGTAAAATTGTCTTCTCAGGCCAAACTCCGAGTTTTGAGTGCGCGGTCTCAAAGATGCGCTTTGAGCTTCCAAACGGAAAATTTACGAAGCTAGAAAATAATCAACGTGTCATCCTAGGTTTGAGACCTAGTGATCTCTATATTTCTGTCGATGATCATTATCCCAACTGGCAGATGAAGGCGCAGGTTGAATTTGTCGAACTCTTGGGAAAAAATGCCTACATTACTTTTGAGGCGGCCGGGGTTTCTTTAGTCGGCGAAGTTATGGGTCGCGATATTCCAAGTATTGGCAGCACTAAGAATCTTACTCTCAACCTCAATCACGCGCATCTTTTTGATGCGGATACAAAGTTCAATTTACTTTTTAACGCCTAAATTTAACCTCCTTTTGCTCCTCCACTTGCGAGTCCGGCCACAATATATTGATGGATACTATAAAAGAGGGCGCTAATGGGCACTGCTCCTAGAATGCAGGCGCTTGCAAACTGTCCCCACCTGCCAGAAAAAGCCTCGGTAATAAAGATTTGAATGCCAACCGCAAAGGTGAGTTGATCTTGGGTCTTAAGTAAAATGGATGGCAGAATAAAATCTGAAAAGGTATTGATGAAGGTGAGCAGTCCCACGACCGCCAGAATCGGACTAGAGAGGGGCAAGATGATTTTATAAAAGGCCTGAAAGTGATTGCAGCCATCTAAAATGGCCGACTCTTCAATCGATTTAGGAAGTGAGTCAAAGTAGC
The DNA here is from genome assembly GCA_048264885.1 of Bacteriovoracaceae bacterium. Taxonomy (GTDB): domain Bacteria; phylum Bdellovibrionota; class Bacteriovoracia; order Bacteriovoracales; family Bacteriovoracaceae; genus JBLWXV01. The sequence goes on along the minus strand of JBLXCO010000004.1, from coordinate 37,783 downwards.
CTTTAATAAGCCAGATATTAAAGGGTGTTCCACCAAGATAAACCAGAATGAGGCCTCCATGAGTGTCGGTGCCGAGCCAAGGGAAATATTTTCCGAGCGTATCAAGCATTAGGTAGAAGGCGACCATGGACATGATGTTTGGAAACATTTGAATGACCATGAGTGAGAGCAGAGAAAAATTCTTCCCTTTAAAATTAAAGCGCGACAGTGCGTAAGCACTAGTGGTTGAGAGAAAGAGCATGATGGCACTGGTGAGCGCCGCAATCTTAATACTGTTAAAGAGCCAACCCAAAATGGGAAAGCTTGAGACTATCTCCTTGCCGCTTTTTTCATCGATATAAGAGATTCCAAGAATGTAGCGCCAGTTATTAAGTGTTAGCTCGCGCGGAATGAGATCCGTTTCAAGTGCGCCCGATGGGTTTAAGCTAATTGAGACGATATAAAAAATGGGAAAGAGGACAATCAGAAGAAACGCCATCAAAGCTAAGTGCTTGGCCAGTCTCTTCATTCTCTGTTGGGCGGCAAAGTTCTGGGCATTCACAACAATTAGGCCTTTTCTGTCTTATTAATATTAAAGAGTTTGAAGTTAATAAGGGTCAAGATGGTGATGATCACAAAAATAAATAAAGCAATACTGCTTGCGAGTCCAAACATTTGCCCACTCGCTCCTTCAAAGGCCAATCGATAGGTATAGGAGATTAAGATATCTGTTTCTCCTGCTGGAGTCGTCGTGCCCATCATGGCCGGACCGCCACCGGTGAGCAGGTAAATCCCAACAAAGTTACCGAGATTAAAAGCAAATGATCCGATCAAAAGCGGAGTGATCGAGCTTAAGATCATAGGGAAGGTGATACTTTTAAAGCTCTGCCACTTAGTGGCGCCATCGATTTTTGCCGCTTCATAAACGCTTTGAGGAATGGATTGTAAAATTCCAGTGGTAAGCAAAAACATATAGGGAAAGCCGAGCCACAGATTCACCAGCAAACAGCTGACCTTGGCCCAAAGCGCGTCTTCAAGCCAAGGAATTGGACCTATTCCGACTTGTCCTAGAGTACTATTGATAATGCCAAAGTCTTTACTGAGCATTCCTTTAAATACTAAGACGGAGATAAAGAAGGGAATCGAGTAGGGCAGGATCAGTAGGTTGCGGTAGATCGATTTGCCACGCAAATTCTTATCGTTTAAGAAAATGGCCAGTGACATGCCCAGACTAAAGGTGAGAAACACGCTACAGATGGCCCAAATAAATGTCCAGGTGCTGACTTTGAGAAATGTTTCTTTAAAGTCCTCTTTACTAAAGAGATCGAGATAGTTTTTTGCCCCGACAAAGGTGTAGAAGCCTGGCAAGAGCGTGGAGTTCTCCACCTGATTGTAATAGACCCCTCGCTCCTTATCTGGGTGATAGGTCAGTTCACTTTCTAGGTCAGTGATACTCTGGTCTTGAGCGTTATAGCGGTAGCGCTTTGAGCTTTCAATTAAGCGATCGACGCGGTGATATGAGAGCTTATGGTCTTGGTAGATAAAAGTGTACTCTTTTAATTTTTCATGGAGGTCATAGACCGCTGAAAAATTTAATGGTTCTTGCTCATTAATGAGAGCTAATTGCTCTGAAGTGAGCTCGCTCAAGTGGACATCTTTTTGCTCGGCCAAAGATGCGGCATGATCATTTGCGACCAGAAGATATCGGCCATCACTTAGATAGATCTTATATTCAAGTTCCAGGGCATCCCTTGGAACGACCTTCTCGGAGAGAATGATCTCTCTGGCCTCTTGTTCGGAGAAGAAATGCCCGGTGCCGAGGTTTGTGAAGCTGATCAAGACGGTGAAAAATATGGGGGCAATGGTAAAGAGAAAAAAGCACAGCATGCCCGGATAGAGAAAACGGTAGCTCTGTGCTTTCTTTGATAACCAAACGTAGAGGGTGACCGCTAAAAGCGCCAGGGCAACAACGAGCAATAAGTAGGACTCTTCACCGTAAGCAATGACTCCTAGAAAGGCCATAAGAGAGCCAGTCAGCAGCGCCACTAAATATCTTAGTAGCGTGCTCATTGAGCTCTCCCCAGGTGTTGACGCTGACACTGATGAATGAGGGATTTGAATTTTTTAATTTTTTCCACGTCCCAGTGTTTCTTTTGCATTTTCCAATTCCAATTTCCTTGCTGCGTGCCAGGAACATTGATGCGGGCCTCACTGCCAAGCCCCAATATATCTTGCAATTGAAAAACACAGGTGCGCGCTTTGGAGCTGAGCAGGCGCTCAAGAATAAGCCAGATCAATTCGTCTTTGCTGAGTTCATTGATATTGTGCACGCCCAGGCGACTTTGAAGATGTAATAGAAATTGGGGATCTCTCACTCTTTCGCTCTCAATCCATCCCCAGAGGGTATTATTGTCGTGGGTGGCGCTATAAATCAGACCCATTTCATCTTGAAACTTGGGAAGGTGCGGATTGTTGTCGTCCTCACCAATGGCAAATTGAAAGACCTTCATGGAGGGAAGGCCGAAGGATTCCCGCAACTGAGTGACCTCAGGACTAAGAGCACCCAAATCCTCGGCGATAAAAGGCATATGGGGATGATCTTGGGCGAGTCTTTGCAGCAGGGCCTTGCCTTCAGAGGGAACCCATTTCCCAAAGCTAGCGTCCGGGGCAGCTGCTGGGGACTCCCAAACGTGATAAAGGCCAATAAAGTGATCTATGCGTAGGATATCAAATTGCTCAAGAAGATAACTCATGCGCGCTGACCACCAGTTGATCACTTCTGCGCTACGCTCCTGCCAGCGATAGTTGAGCGTGCCCCAAAGTTGGCCGGTGGGGCTGAAGTCATCAGGGGGTGCCCCAGTGATCACCAGTGGTTCGCCCGTTTCTGGATTGACCTTAAAAATCTCGGGCCAGCGCCAACAATCAAAGCTGTAGCGAGAGACAAAAATTGGTACATCGCCGATGATTTCGATCCCTTTTGAGCGGGCATAATTTTTGGTTTCAAACCACTGTTGATGAGCGATCACTTCTAAAAATAGTAGTTCCTGATAGCGCAAAAGAAGATGTCTATTCACATACTCCCCCGCGCCCTCAATCTTCTTAAACTCAACCGGCCACATGGTCCAGTCGGCACCATGCTCTAGACTAAGAGCGAGGAAGATCGCCATGTCATGGGCCCAGAAGTACTTGCTTTTAAATTCTTCGATCTTTACTTGGTTTTCACTTTTATGAACTTCTTTAGCGGCGTAAGCTAACAGTCGCTGCATTTTTTCGCGCCCAAGAAGTTCGTAATTAATCTCAGCGATATCATCGCTCTTAGCTGAAATCCCAAGCGCCGCCTCGTCAATGAGCAGATGAGAAAGTCCAAAAGCGCTTGGGGAAGCGTAAGGGCAGCCATATTGATCAGTTTTTCCTAGTGGTAGGATCTGCCAATAGTCGACGCCAATTGCTGCGAGCTCATCGATGAAGGCCCTGGAACAGCTTAGATAATTGCCAATCCCGTGGCCTCCCATAAGAGAGGGCACGGGCATTAGAATTGCGCAGCTATGGTTTTTAGTGGTCATAGAACCTTACTACTTAGATCCAAGTACATTGGGAGAGTTCAAATTTATTCTGAAGTCCAGCAATGGTTGGATAGAGTCTGAGTCTTAGTCCTTTAGGATCTTTGTCACTTGAATTAAAAGAAAAATCCGCGCGGTAGAGACCGTCCGTGCCCATGGCCTTTAACGCCACAGTTTGAGTTTTCATTTGATTCTTTTCGCGATCGGTGATCACCAGTTCACAGGCCACATTTTCAGGCGTCATGTCACCTAGATAAACTTCGATAAAGCCACTGGTGCTAACGGCCTCAAAAGATCTTCCTGGCAGAGTGTCGTCGATATTAAAATCAACGTGGTGGTGTGGTGAGCTTAGGTATTTCTCGTTTTTAACCCCCACTTCTATGGCGCCATCTCCGTAAGAGAATCTGGTGACGGTGAGAGATTGCCAGTTGCGAGCGAGAAAGCGTCTTTTCTCAAGGTAATTTTCAATATGCTTGGCGTTTCCTCTAAACTCTTTATGGTAGCTAAAGGCCTCTTTGTAGAATTTAGTGGCGTAATCACTCACCATGCGATCGGTGCCGTAGATATGCACTGTTGAGATAAATGAGTTCTTACATTTTTCAACCCACTCATTGTGATTGTCATAGTAGAGAGTGCTAATGGTGTCTTCGAGTGTGGCATAGAAGTCATTGGCATCTTCAAAATCTTGAACCTGATCAGAGGGGTAGTCTCTTTCATCGCCAATCGTCCAGCCATTTTCTCCATTGTGACCTTCACGCCACCAGCCATCTAGAACTGAGAAGTTAAGACCGAAGTTGATCGGCACCTTTTGTCCCGATGTTCCCGAGGCCTCCATCGGTCTTCTTGGGTTATTGAGCCATACATCTACACCAGCGACCATTTTACTTGAGATATTCATGTCATAGCCCTCTAGCATGATGACCTTGCCACGAAATTCATCGAGTTGAGAAATGCGGTGAATCTCTTTGATATACTCTTGGCCAGGAATGTCTTGGGGATGGGCCTTGCCAGCGAAGATGAATTGCACTGGACGCTTTTCATTATTAACAATTTTTGACAGGCGCTTGAGATCCTTGAAAATCAAGGTTGCGCGCTTATAAGTAGCAAAACGACGAGCAAAGCCGATGGTGAGAACGTCATCTCTCAAGTACTGAGTGGCCTCTTTGGCGTGATCTTTTTCATTAAAGCGCTCGTACTGAGCCACCTGGCGCTCGCGCACTAAATGAATCATTTGCTCCTTGAGATTGCGCTTCATTTCAATGATTTTCTCATTTGGAATTTCGCGCACACGATTCCAGTAGTCTTGATTAATGAGCTCCGCTTTCCACTCTTGCCCAAAGCATTTACCCAGCAGTTCTTTGGTTTCATGGGCCATCCAGGTCTGGGTGTGTACGCCATTTGTGATAGAGCTGATGGGATTATCAATGGCCGGAACATTCTTCCAAAGTGATGACCACATTCTTTTGGCGATTTCGCCGTGAAGTTCACTCACTCCATTGTAGAAACGAGCGACATTGATCGCAAACACTGTGAGACTAAAGTATTTGTAATCGGTTTTCTCATCCACTAGTCCAAGGGAGAGAAAGCGATGCCATGAGATATCTAGCTCACGAATATAGTTGTGAAAGTACTTATGCATGAGCGGTAGCGAGAAGGCCTCGTTACCAGCAGGCACTGGTGTGTGGGTAGTGAAGAGACAATTGGTTGAGCAAAGAAGTCTTGCCTCTTCAAAGCTCATCTTATTTTTCTTCATTTCGTTTTTTATGCGCTCAAGTTGGAAAAATCCTGAGTGACCCTCATTCATGTGATAAGCACCGGGTTGGATATTCATTGCCTCAAGCGCTTTCACCCCACCAATGCCGAGAATGATCTCTTGAGAAATTCTCATCTCTCGGTCGCCGCCATAGAGTCTAGCGGTAATATCGCGTTGGGCGCTGGTATTGGTCTCAACATCTGAGTCTAGCAGGTAGAGAGGCGAGCGCCCCACTTGGGCCTTCCACACTCGGGCCGCAACACTTTGGCCTGCGAGATCCACTTGAATGATGACTTCTTTTCCATTTGGGTCTAAGGCCTTTTCTAGACCCAGCATTTGGGCGTCAAATACTTGATAGTGATCTTCTTGCTGGCCTTCTTCATTGATCTGTTGAGTGAAATAGCCATTCTTATAAAAGAGTCCCACAAAAAGCAGCGGCAAGCCTAGGTCACTGGCCGACTTCACATGATCTCCGGCAAGCACACCAAGACCACCAGAATATATTGGAAGGGATTCATGAATGCCGTATTCTGCACAGAAGTAAGCAATGGGGCCATTGATCTCGCTAGGTACTTCATACTTAGGGTGTGACTTAGCACCCATATAAGTGTCGAGATCTTTTTTAAGCCTGGCCAGCTTAGCGACGTAGTTATTGTCGGCGGCGAGTGTGTTTGCGATATTTGGATTTTTTGAAAGTCCCGTCTCAATGGTCACGAGAGGAGTTCTCGTGGCCTTCCACGTCTCTTGGTCAAAAGCGCTAAAGAGCTCGTAGCACTCTTGGTTCCAACTCCACCAGTAATTCTTGGCCAAGTCGATGATATCTTTAATTTCGTTGGGTAGATTAAATTGTGTCATAGCTATTCCTAGAGTTTGATAAAGCTGTATTTGAAGTTTCTTAGGTCAAAAATAAATTGATAGGTGCCAGGCGCCAGAGAAATTTTGGCGTTGGCCTGATTGGGTACGTAACTTAGGTAACCTTGATTACTTTCAAGAAAGCTTGGTCCCAAGAGACCACTCTTACTTGAGCCTAGTTCTATGTCCCAATTTTGATCAGCAATTTTAAATTGAATGGTACTGGCCTTTTTTAGCTCGATTACACTGCGGTAGAGCTCGCCACCTTCAGAGGCGCGCAAGAGCTCATAGGAGGCTTCGGCCTTCCAGTCATTGAGATTACTTCTAAAGTAGAGAGATTTGTTGATGGCGGCGGTACTCTTTTTAGTAAAAATTGAAAGTGAAGCACCGGCGAGTCTAACGTTATTGGCCCTACCACCAAGATTTGAAACCACATTTTGATAGCGCTCTTTAGCATTTGAAAAGCGAGCGTCTGAGAGCGTGGTGGTTTCATGCCACCAGTCCGTGGATGTACCTGGGAAAGGGACCCATAGATCTTTAGTGTCGTGTCCATAATTGATGATCACAAATAGTTCATTTGGGCCGCGCTCAAGTCGATAGGAAAAGATCCCAGGCCCGAGGGGACGGATATCTGTGGCATCGTTGAGGTTAATTTCAGGATGGGCCTTTTTAAAATGAATCATGTGCTTAAAAAAGGCATGGTATTTTTTAAAGAGCTCCTTTTCTGAGTTGCTGAGAAAAGCGAGTTCACTGGCGCTCTGTGGCCTTAGGTACTCCCACTGTACGCGATGAGAGCCAACATAGCGGTCAATGTCGACATCGATGCTTGGAATTGAATTATTTTCCCTAGCATTGATATAGCTCCACTCATTTTCAATATTGAGGTCACTAGCGAGTTCCTCGCCTTGAAAAAAGAGTGCGGCCCCAGGTTTTGTAAAGAGAAGTCCGTAGCTAGTTAGGGAAGCGCGATGGTTAAATTCATTGTGAATGAGTCTGAACTTTTTCTCACGCTCGGCCTTGGCGGGAATTTCTAGCGGTCTCACTCTTGTGAAGTAATTGTGCCCAACTGATTCATAGGATTCAAAGCCTGAGATAATTCTTAAAAATGGATTTTTATTTCCTACAACATCGTGACTCCCAAGATAGTTGACCGTTCTTTGAGCTCCACCAAAATGGTATTCACCCAGGCCTGATTGATGATTGCTGTAGCCAGCAAAGCTACCGAGGATCGGCGAGAGATCGAGATTGCGATTGTTTTGACGGTAGTAATCAAATTTTAGCTCAAAGAAGTTTTTAAACTTATCATTCCACTGTGAATCAAAGCCGAGACCTCCATCCACAACCGGGTAGGTGGCCCAGACATTATCGGGGAGTTGCTCAGCACTAGAGTAAATTCTAGGGTTTTGCATCTTTAGAAGATAGTTAAGCTCGCCAATGAATTTATAGCCAGCGGCACTGCCTTTATAGACGTGCTCAATCATATCAAAGCGCAGCCCATCGATATGGTAGTCGCGTACCAGATTTAGGATGGAGTCAGCAATCCATTTTCTCACCATGACATTATCAAAGTCAGGCTTTGGCCCCCACTCCGTGTTACCGCCATAGATCTTTGAACTCTGGCGCGTCTTTGAGAGTGGCTCTCTTAAAAGGGAGTTATTAACATGGTTAATCACCACATCTAGAACAACTTTAAGGCCTTTGGCGTGCATCTTATCAACGAGGGAGCGAAACTCATCTGGGGTGCCATAATTTTTTTCAATGAGGGTGAGAGAGTCGAGTGCATACCCCCAAGAAGCGTGGAAGCGGCTCTCATGGATGGGGAGGAATTCAACAGCGTTGACTCCAAGCTCTGCTAGATAGTCTACTTTTTCGGCCACATCATTAAATGTTCCCACTTGATAGCGGCCATCAATTTTCTTGGGGTTAAAAGTGAGAGGCCACAATTGGTAGATAATCCAATTGTCGTAGTCGCGCTTAGATTGCTGGAGCAGCTTGTGGTCATGTTGCCATTGATAGTTACTTTGCGCCGTTACTACTGCGCGTGGGTTGAGGTAGCCATTAATAGAGCCACCTTTGGCATCGTAGACGACATTTTTGGCCATTGGGTCGATCTTAGCGGTACTCATGAGATCGTTATTTCCCACTTCGAGCTCTTCATATTGTCCATTTTTAACAAAGTGATAGACGTACTCAGCGCCAGGGCGAACATGAGGAAGATAGAGAGTGTGTAGGGCCTGAACAGTTGTGGGCAGTTTCATTGATCTAGCTTCTTCATCGCTTATTTCTAGATCTACGCGCTCGGCCTCAGGCTCCCACAATTTAAAGAGTGTTCCTCCTGACTCAACGACAGTGGCCCCTAGTGCACCCGGAGTGAGCCAGGTTTCAAGTGATTTTTTTAGCCTCTTACTCGGGATTAGATCATCGGCTTCTGCGTTGAGGTAGAGGATCCTTCCGTCTTTGAGCTGGAGCTTAATGGTGTAGTGAGTGCTATCAAGATTTAGTGGAGCGGCCTTAGCACTAAACCAACACAATTCTTTCGCGCTTAGCCCATAATTTGTGGGCCACTGCGAGAGCGACTTGGCACTATCTTTAGGGGTTGTCTTACTAAAGGGAAAAGAATTTATTTTCGAGTCTTCGCTTTTTTGATTGATGGCCGCTTTTGTTAAGAGTTCTGCACGAGTGACACTCTCACATTCGCTGGCACTCAAGCTAAAGCGCAAGAGCATGCCTGAGTGAAAGAGCTTTTGGTAGTAAGCCGATTCGTCAGTATAGAATGACTTTAAGCTTTCACTGGCCTGTGCATTCATCGCAACTCCAATGTGCACGAAGGTCACAAATAGGAAGATGAGGGTGGTTTTAAATTTACTGTTCATCAGTTTTCTCTCTTCGTTGCCTTGATGGCGGCTTCAATTTTTGTCTTAGCATCATTAAGGGCAGACTGTGCTGGAACTTTCTTTTGCAATATCAGATCAAAGCTCGCGCCCATAGAGCTCCAAACTGGGCCCATGGCGCTGATGTTGGGCATGGGGACCCCAACGCTGGCGCTGGTAAAAAATTGTTCTAGGTAGTGAAGCATCTCGGGCGAGAGACGCTCTTTTAAAAGTACTAGACTATCGACTCTCGCCGGTCCTCTGGGGTCTTCTTCATAGAGTGTGGCCATGCCGGTGGCGCTGATGAGATAGCGCTCGATGAATTCTTTGGCGAGGTCTTTATTCTTTGAGCTTCTTCTGATGATAAAACCATGAGTGCCCACTAGTGGTCTGGCCTTACTTCCCCCGAGTGTTGGTAGTGGAGATACATCAAAGGGGATGTCTGAGCGTAATAGGTCGCTCACTGCCCATGGGCCGTCGATCATCACCGCGAGATCTCCGGCGAGAAACTTTTCAAAAGCGACGTTTCTATCGGTGGAGCTCGGAATCACTCCGTCGCGCACCAATGAGGCTAAAAACTCAGCACCCTTTACCGCGCCCTCACTCGCCAGACCGATATTATTGGGATCAAGCTTACCGGGTGTTTGCTCACTTTCGCCAAAAATGTAGCCACCCATCGCTGCGAGGAAGGAAAAGTTGAAGTAGAAATTTTTAATATCAAAGAGAAAACCGTATTTTTTAGGATTATCGCGCTGAAAATTTTTACTCCACTTAGCTAGTTCTTCATAACTCTTGGGGGCCTCTTTTAAGAGACGGGTATTTCGAATGAGCGCCACGGCCTCGATGTCATAGGGATAGCCATAGAGTTTGCCTTCAAACGTAAAGGAATCAAGGGCGCTTGCTAAGTACTGCTCGCTCATTTCTTTTGGAAGAATGATGGGCTCGATCAGTCCAGAACTAGCGAGTTCACCCACCACGTCGCCGGCCCAGCAGAATATATCAGGCCCCTTGCCGGCAATGGCCGCGGTTTTAAATTGAGTGGTGAGGTCTTTATTGAGCACACTAATTTTTAACTTGGCCTTAAAGTCTACTTCAAACTCTTCACCTAGCTTAGTGAGAGCGCGGGCGACGTTTTCAGAGGAGGTCCAAACTTGGAGTTCTCGCACCGGGGCGGCAAAGAGCAAGGTGGAATATCCATAGACCAGGCCCAAGAAAAGGCCCGCAAGTCTGTACCAAAGATTGATGGGAGTAGCTCTTTGTTTTTTGTTCACGTTAGTGTTTGGTTACAAAAATATTTCCGCCGAATCATATGGGAGCGTGCAGAAACAGTCAAAAAACTAAGGGCTTCTTATAGAGAAAAAATGCAGCGCAAAGTATCTAAAAATACGAAGATTCTGTGATTTTGCGGCGTCATCGGAGGCACCGGGGGCGGGCGGTCTAAAGTCGCTCTTTAAACCACTCGACAATGATACTGCGGTAGCGCAGTAGATGAAGGGCGCCTTGAACGTGACCACTCTGAGTAATAAAGGTTTTAGGGTGCACGCCCTGGGACTTGATGGCACTCCAGAGTTGCCATTGATTATAAGTGGGAACAACATCGTCATCGTCGGAGATGACCATGGCGACATTTTCTAGATAGGGACTATTGGTGATGATCTTGGGGTCTATTACGAGATGATCTCTTAGGAGCTCTTCGTATTCGCTCTGAAGCGTGATTCCCAAATACTTCATATGCTCTTTGCGAATAGGTCTAAGAACTGAGTTATCACTGTAGGCATAAAGTGAGGGAAAGTCAGCTCCGGCCACGGCCACAAACATGGCCTTAAAGCGTGAGTCTAGACCAAAGAGTATGGAGGAGCGAATGCCACCCAGGCTAGCGCCCAAGAGACCAATCGATTTAGCGTTGAAGGTCTCTCTACCAGCAAGGATATTGAGAATACTACTGGTGCCAATGTGTGATCTCACGGACAAAGTTTCATATTGCTCAAAAGTCGTTTCATCATAATTAAAAACGAGCGGCAGAGAGCGGGGGATGAGCACGTGAAAGCCGCGGTTTTGCAAATAATCTTTCAAGAGAAATTCGAGCGGAGTCGCGCCCTCAATGGTCGGAGTGATGATGACCAATTTGTTGCCCGTCTCATGAGCGGGATCGGTAGAGGGGGCCGGTGCGTAGTAGTCGTACTGATAGTCTATGACTTGATCAGTGCTCTTTTCCAGTAGGCTCAGTGAGCCGACCACATGCTTTTCACCATCACTATTGAAGCTAAAATCACTTTGCTCGCTGACAAAGACATAGCCCGTGTCAATTTGAGCATACACAGGCGTGAACAGAAAATATGTTGAGATAAGTATTGCTAGCAGTTTCATACGTTCTCACATCATGCGATTAGCGAGATAAGATTTGTAGTCATCCTGTGTCGAAATCTCAGTTAAAAACCAGCACTGGCCGCACTTAAGCACAGCACCGAACAGGCCGCACGGGCCAAGATACGATCATCTCTGGTGCCCAGAAAACGCTCGAGGGCACTCGAGTTTTCCGCTCCAAATATGACTAAATCATAGTCGACAGTGAGATCAATGATCGCCTCGGCCTTGGGATCAGACTTGATCATGGCCGAATTGATTCTTTGGGCCTTAAGATCACGTAGCGAGTCCATCATCTCACGCTCGAGGGCCTGAGCTTCAGTGCTCTCTGGATTGGCATGCTCACGGCCGATAGTGATGACGGCGCCGTTTGTGAGCGCTAGTAGGCTTGCGGTTTCCAGCACGAGGGGATCATTTTCATTTCCTTTCATCAAAATGAGAATCTTTTTAAAGTTTCTCACACCCTTGTCAGCAAACCAGCCAAGGTGGCAGTGGAGATGGTCTTTGACCCAACCCATGGGGTCGTGGAAAGTGAGTTTTTCTCTTCTGCGCCCCGACCATGAGACCAAGAGCCACTGGCAGTGGACACGCTGGCCAATTTCAAAGAGCGTTTTAGTGAGGTCGTGGGTGGCCACGGGATCGAAAGTAAGGGCGGCCTTTTTCTCTTCGGCCAGCACGTGAATGCGTCGGCGCAGGGCCTTGAGTCCAGGTGGGTCTTCAATATCGCTTAGTTCTGTTTGCTCGGGAACTTCGGTGATGTGGGCCACTTCCACTCCGGCGCCATCTGATAGAGCAATTCCCATCTCCACCAGAACCTCGGCCGAGGGCTCGTGCCCAAAGAGCGGCACGACGAGCTTAGCATCCTTAGAAATCTCCAGCTCGTCGACACAAGTTGTCCAATATTGCTTGTTATCAACTTGAGGATCACTGACGAGATCTTTCCTAATACCTCTGATACCCATAACTCCCAAGCGGTTGGTCTTTGAGCCGTAAAAGAAGTAGATCAGCACGCTTGGCACTCCCACCATTAGGAGGGAGAGAATTGTGAGGTGACCCATAAAAAGCAGCAAGACCAAACTACTGCCAATGCCAAAGAGGTGAAGTGCAGGATAGAGCGGAGAGCGGTAGCGTGGCTTGTACCACTGTGAATGACTCTCTCTAAGAGCAATCACGGTGATATTAACGAGTAAGAACATAAGGATAATAAAGACCGAAGCGAGCTTGGCCACCTTTTGCACGTCGAGGGTGAGAATGATCAAGGCAACTAGAATGCCTGAAATGAGAATACTCCAAATGGGAGTGAGAAATTTTGGCTGGAGCTTACTAAAGAGCTTTGGAAGTAGATCGTCTCGGCCCATGGCAAAGGGAAAGCGTGAGGCCGCGAGCACACCAGCATTGGCCATTGAGACCAGGGTGAGGATCGCAATGATGGCCAGGATGTGAGCTCCAAAAGTCCCCAAGGCCTGTTCGGCCAAGGTAAAAAGAGGCTTGAGGTTGCCCTTTGTTGCGTCGTGGTCAAGCGCAGTGGCGATAATAAATGATGTGCTCACGTAAACAAAGGCAACACCCACCAATGAGAAGAGAATACCGCGCGAGAGGTTGCGCTCAGGTTCTCTCACTTCTTCGGCGATGGCGGTGAGTTTGGTGAGTCCGGCAAAGGCGCCCACCCCGAGTGAGACGGCGACCATAAAGCCACTGAGTCCCTCGGCAAAAAGAGGTTCTGATTTTAAGGAATTAATTTGGCCGATGGACAGAAATCCCGTGGTCCCAACGATCACTAAACACGCGGCCACTACGATGGCCAGCGAGCCGGCCACTTTGCCCACGCCCCCGATATTGAGGATGGTCACAACGACTAGCATCGCTAAAGCGGCACCCACTGTTGGGATTGAGCTAAAGACTTGGAGGTATTCGCCAAATCCCATGAGGGCAAAGGCGCATTTAAAGAGCAGCGATAGCCACAGACCAAAGCCCACAACCGTGCCTAAGAGTGGGCCAAAAGTGCGGTCGGTATAAACATAAATTCCACCGGAAGTGGGCATGGAGGTGGCGAGCTCTGACATGCTCATTGCGGCAGGTAAAACGAGCAGGGCGCCGAGCATATAAGCAAATACCAGTGAAGCTCCTGTAGAGGCGTAGATAATCCCCGGGGTTACGAAGATACCGGTACCCAACATGGCCGAAAAACCAATAATGACAATTTGCTTTAAACCGAGGCTTCGCTCGAGCTTTTTCATAGGCGCGACTCAATACTTTATTTTGTTTTTGATATAGTAACTGAAAGAGGGGTGATCTGGCCCATTTTTTATGAATTATGCGGACTTATCGAGATTTTGTGCAACGCTAGGGAGTAGAGTGAGAAAGAGTCAGAAATGTTTTTAAGCTCTTGTGCCATAATAGAATTTTGTGACAAGGATATTAAGAATGTTTGGGAGCGCTCTGCTGGGATTATTTCTCATTTCAAGTCCACTCTATGCCCTGGGCCCTGATCGCGAGGCCCTTTATGATTGCGCTTATATGAAGACTGACTCATTTGTAGAGAGTCTTACTGTTTATCATTCAACTCTTGGGCGGCGTGAATTTTATGAAGTCCTCGTGCGCGCCCGTGTCGGCACGGACTATCGCGAGAAATTTAAGAGCGTTCATTTGGTTTCAACTTACGATGGGCGCATTCAGACCTTTGGAACGGGAAATTTTCGCGTGAAAATTAACCGCGTCTTTCCCGAGGAGGGAAAGTATCGCACTTTTGTGCGCATTCCTGAATATGACATGCATTCTAGCGATTGGACTTGCAAGGACGCCTACTAATCACCAAGAAGATGGCCCCGAGAGCGGGGCCGGTTGAAAATTAACGATCGTTAGATCTGGGCTTACAATTGTAGACTCTACACTTATCCATATCGGCACTTGGAACATAGGTGCTGTTTCTCACTTCTCCACTATAACAATAGCCTGAGTGCTTCACATAACGGTCATAGAGCGTAAGGCCTGGAACTCTTGTTGATGGGTAGCGCAGAATGACTGCACCTTCATCAGCGACAATTGATTTAATTTCTGCACAAGAGTAATTCAAAGAGTTGTAGCGTGAAATAGCAAAGGCGTTTGTCGAGGCTAGCATCAGAGTAAGTGTCATCAATGTTTTCATCTCTATCTCCTTATAGATATTAAGTCTTAATGCAAACATGCGATGAAAGGCCCATGCAATTGATTGAGTTGATATTTGAGACCACTAAAAATTTAACAATGCTTACACAGAGAATTTTCTGTTTTCAGTTTGTGGGCGGGGATTTCTTGGTGATTATGAAGTCCTCTAAGACGAGAATATCTAGTGAGCAATTAAAAAAACAATTTAGAGCATCGGCCGGTGAACAGACAATGGGCTCATCTTTGAGATTGAAACTAGTGTTGACGATCATGGGCACGCCACTTAGGCGAGAGAACTCTTTAATTAAAGTGTGAAGGCGAGGGTTGTCTGCCTTTCTAAGAGTTTGAACTCTGGCACTATAATCAATGTGAGTCGTTGCAGGCACGAGGCAGTGATGGCGACCTAATTTTTTTAGGCCCGTCTTCTGCTCATCTTCGCCACTGAGTTTGAGGCGCTTTTCTTGCTTTAGGTGATAGACCTTGAGCATGTAGGGGCTACTACTGATATGTTCAAACCATTCATGCGCCTCCTCGGCCAGCACCATGGGGGCAAAAGGCCTAAAGGATTCCCTGAATTTAATTTGTAAGTTGAGTTTTTTTTGCATATCGGGAGATCTAGGATCAGCAAGAATGGATCTGGAGCCCAGTGCCCGGGGGCCAAACTCCATTCGTCCTTGAAACCAACCGATAGTGGCCCCGGAGAGGAGATAGTCGCGGCAGGTCTCAATGAGAGTGGCCTCTGAGGCTGCCTTTTCAAAAGTGATCTGGTGGGCGTATTTTTCGATTTCGGCGCGGATGATTTCATTATTATAGGAAGGCCCTAACTTAGCGCCCTTCATGGCATCGGGGAATTTGATTTCGCGGCTTCCACTAGCGTGTAAATGGTAATAGGCAAGGGCCGCACCTAAAGAGCCCCCAGCATCTCCGGCCGCGGGCTGGATCCAAATTCCCTCTAAATCGAGTTCGCGCTCAAGACGCGCGTTGCTCACACAGTTTAGGGCGACTCCACCGGCGAGACAGAGATTTGTAAATTGATATTCTTTTTTCAAGGCCTGGGCCAAGCGCAGGATCACCTCTTCAAGCAACTTTTGCAAACTAGCGGCGATATCCATGTGGACTTCAAGAATGGCCGCGTCTGATTTTCTTGGAGCTTTTAATTCACAGAGCTTTAAGAGCTTAAAAGAGTGCATTCGCTCAGTTTTCGTATAACGAAAATACTTCATATTTAACGTAAAGGAGCCATCTTCATATAGAGTGATCAGTTCCCTTTTAAAGAGCTCAAAAAAACGAGGCTTCCCATAAGGGGCGAGTCCCATGACCTTGTATTCACCCTCGTTCACCTTGAAGCCTAGCATTGCCGTGAAAGTGCTATAGAGCATTCCCAGGGAATGGGGGAAATGAATTTCTTTAACGGGGATCAGAGAATTGTTTTTTCCTTGAAAGACTGCTGTGGTGGTCCACTCACCAACGCCATCAAGTGTAAGGACCAAGGCTTCTTTAAAGGGAGAGGGAAAGAAGGCACTGGCAGCGTGGGAGAGGTGATGGGTTGAAAAACAGAGTTTTTGCTCTTTAATTTTTCTTTTATCTACCTGATGTTTCGCTAGCTCCTTAGTGATCTGCCTTCTGAAATAGAGCTTTTTTAAAACTTTGGGTAGGCCATAGATAAAGGAGTGCAAGCCGTAGGGGGCCGATCGTAGAAAGGTCTCTAGAATTCGCTCAAGCTTGAGAATGGGCTTTTCATAAAAGACGATGGCGTCCACGTCGGCCAAAGTGATCTGGGCCTCTGTTAGAACATATTGAAGGGCATGGTGGGGAAATCTCTCATCATTTTTAATTCTGGTAAAGCGCTCTTCCTGGGCAGCCGCGATGATTTCTTCGCCTTTTAAGAGGGTGACTGCGCTGTCGTGGTAATAAGCCGAGATTCCTAAAGTGTAGAGCATATCAACCTAGAAGGATTCATCAAAATCGACAGGATAGCTTGACTCAATCCAGCCGGTTTTGGGTTTAGGGAGAAATACTCTACTAAAGAGTGCGTAGGGGACGAAAATTAAAAAATAAAAAAGAGTAAGGATGCCGGGTGTAATAAGTGCTGACAGGCGTTCACTAAGAGAAATCCAAGAGCGAGAAAATTGGATGAATAATGGGCGAGCAAGCCAGTAGAGTAAATGGGCAATGACTAAGAGTATGATGCAGATTATGAGTGAATATTGGTGCTTATGAGTGAGAAAAATGAAGAGGGCGAAAACGATGTTGAGGCCCAAGAAAAATTTCCTCGGTCCAATCTTTGATTCATCCTGGTGATAATCTAAAGATTTCATCGCTTCTTAAGTCCGTTTTGTGTTAATCTTGTTCTATGAGCTTATTTTTAAAAGATTATATCAAATATTTTAAGCGTCGGAAAAAATATATATTTATTCCTTTGATTGTGATTTTTCTTTTGATGGCCCTACTGGCATTCTTTATTCAGAGCTCTCCTGTGAGTCCCTTTATCTACACAATATTCTAATTTAATTTTTCCAGTGCCTCATTAAGAGATTCGGCCATTTTCTTTGCACCCTCTTCGTTTGGATGACTGTCATATGGGTGGACATTCCCAATTGATTTTAAATTTTTGAGGGAAAGGACAGAAATGTTTCGCTTGGCAAAGCAACCACTATAATAATCAAATACTCCAGGTGAGTTGAACGGATAGTGAAAGATGTAGAATTTAGCCTTTGGATTGTGGCCCTTAATCACCTTATCCATGTGCTCAAAAAGGTTGCAAACATACTCGCGATGAGAGTCGAGGATAGGTGGAAAGTCAAAAGAGAGTCCAAGCGGAATTGAAACGTATCGTCTTAACCACGTCAGAATTTGTGCTCTCATGGGATGAGCACTCGTGAGACTTCCATTGCGCTTCATTGAACGTTCATTACCCTCTTGATTGAGTTGGTAGTGAGGTGTCTCTCCAGCCCACTCCAATGGGATCATAAAACCATTGGCGCGAGTCACATGTTCGGCCTCAGAGAAAACATAGATATAGATATCTTCTTCGCCCTGAGCAGGTGGCGAGTAGTTGAGCTCTTCAAGATAGGCCAAGATGGTATTTGGTCCAGAGCCAATGAGTGCAAGATTGTCAATTTCATACTTTGGCCTTAGCTCTGAGAGTCTTGCCATCAGTGTTTCATCATCGTTAAGACCGATGCCAAAGACAAATGAGCAACCCATCAGAGTGATTCTACCACTTGTGTGATTCTCAGAAGCCTGGGGGACAAAGCGTTTGAGGCTTGAGACTATATTGTAGGTTTTGTCGAAGATGATCTCGTCTTCGTAGCGAAGAATTGATCTCGTGCTCAGTGGGAACTGATATCTGTAGCCCAGAAGATCATCTGGGTGACCCCAGGGGTTTGTTAGTAGGTTATATCCTTTACCGCCAAATTGATCCGCTGGAGTGTAGGCGGGTTTTTTGCTGAGATCGAGAATGTCCTCGATCTTTACTTCAATAGAGACCTCTTGATCATTTGCTAACACACCTCCTGCCTGTGTGCTTAGCAGGGCCAGCGTAAGAAGGATTGTTTTCATAAGTTTCTTAGTCCTTACTTAAAAGATCGCTAGCTATTTTTAGATCAGATGTCTTGGTGTCTGGAGCAAGTTTGAGAATGTGAAATTTTCCCTCTTTAATTTCAAAGAGACCAAGATCAGTGACCACTTTATGAACGACGCCGTGGCCGGTGAGAGGCAGATCACATGTCTTTTTAAGCTTGGCCTTTCCGTCTTTACTAAAGTGAGTCATCATGACAATGATGTTCTTGGCCCCGTGAACTAAATCCATCGCCCCGCCCATGCCGGTGATTTTTTTTCCGGGGATCATCCAGTTGGCCAGACTCCCTTCTGCATCTACTTCCATTCCTCCAAGCACGCAAAAATCGATGTGACCACCGCGAATCATTCCAAAGCTCAAGGAACTATCAAAATAGCTCGCTCCGGGCTTAATACTGATAGTCTCTTTTCCGGCGTTAATCAAAGTCGGGGAAACGCTCTCTTTAGTTGGGCGACCAGCGACTCCAAGCACTCCATTTTCAGAGTGAATCATGATTGATGAATCTGCAGGGAGTTGCTCGGCAATTGCAGTGGGAAGCCCAATGCCCAAGTTCACACTTGCACCTTCATGAAAAAGAGCGATGACTTCTTTGGCCATCTCTTTATTTGACCAACTCACTGGGCACCTTCTTGATCACTAAGTTTTAAAAACTCAATATCGTTCTTATAATCACTGCCTTGAAAAATTCTTTGAACAAAAAGTCCTGGCAGGTGAATATCCTCAGCGGGAATGTCACCTAATTTGACCAGTTCTTCTACTTCAACAATTGTAACCTTGGCGGCCATGGCCATCAGGGGAGAGAAGTTTCTCGCAGTTTCTTTGAACCAAAGATTGCCGTAGGGGTCACCCTTTTGCGCTTTGATAATGGCAAAGTCAGCGTGGAGGGCCGTTTCAAGAATGCAGGGGCGATCAAATGTGCGCTCTTCTTTGCCCTGGGCCACGACTGTTTTGTATCCAGTGGGTGTGTAAAAGGCCCTAATTCCGAGTCCGGCGGCGCGGATGCGCTCACTGAAAGTCCCCTGGGGGACGAGTTCAATTTCAATGGTTTTATTTAGGACTCGCTCCTCAAGATCAGGGTTGCCCCCGATATATGAGCAGTAGGCCTTCTTGATCATGTCTTTGACTAAGATTTTGACCAGTCCGCGGCCACTATTTCCGATATTATTTGAAATCACGGTGAGCTCGCGTAGATCATCTCTGGCCGCAAGAGCATCAATACAATTTTCAGCAATTCCGCAAAGGCCAAAGCCACCACTCATGATAGTGGCGCCCGAGCTGATATCGGCAGTCGCGCTTTTTGCGTCACTGTAGACTTTACTCTTACTCACTTTTTTCTCCCTTCGTTTTGATGAGCTTATCCAAACGGTGTAGACCCTCGGTGTACTCATCCACACTCATGGTCAGGGCCGGAGCGATAATTAAACGACTCTTGGTCGAAATGAGATAGATGCCATACTCCATGGCCTGGGCCCAAGAAATGGGCGTCTCAAGTTCGATGGCCATAAGGCAACCAATTCTTCTGGTTTCTTTGACGTGAGGAAATCTCTTTAGGCGAGTTTGAAAACTTTCAAGAATCTCTTCGCGTACTTTAATATTGTCCCAAAAATCACTCGACTCCATTTTAGTGAGCACGGCCTTGGCCGCGGCCATGCCTAGTGGGTGACCAGTATTGGTGGTACCAATCGAGAAGATATGGTCTTGATAGTGTGAGCTATATTTTTCAGAGACGTACACAGCTCCTAGCGGAAAGATTCCACCCGTGATCGCCTTGGCCATGCAGACCATGTCGGGTCTGAGATTCGGGTAGTGATTGATGCCAAAAGGTTTGCCGGTGCGGCCAAACGCACAGATAACCTCGTCGATGATGAGACCCAATTTATACTCATCACATAGGGCTTGAATACCCATCCACCAAGACTCTGGGGCGATAAAGATGCCGTTGCTGCCCGTGACTGTTTCGAGGCAGAAGCCTGCAATTTTTGAGGGACCAATTTTTTCAATAATGGCCCTGGTCTGAGCGAGTGTAGGGTCTTCATAGGGTTCGGGAATAAAGGCGTTCCACTCGTCGATGGTTTGATGATCATCTCGTCTCCAATCCCCAGAAATTGAGAGACTCCCAAGAGTTGAGCCGTGATAACTCAAGCGTCTACTAAGAACGATCTTCTTACCTTTTTGTGAGCGTACAATTTTAAGGGCATTTTCGATGGCCTCTGAGCCGGAATTACAAAAATAGATTTTTCCAGGACCAATTCCCATCTGCTCAATGAGTGAGTGAGCGACGCTTTCTTTAAGTGCAAAATTGGCCTTTGGAGAAGCGACGCTAAAGCGATCCATCTGGGCCTTAATTGCACTTAGGATAAATTCTGGAGAGTGGCCAAAACTCGCCTGATAACTCACCGAAGAGAGGTCAATGATTTTGGCATTTTTCCCATGATAGGTGACATCCATCACCCCACTACTGGCGCTACTTAGGTCGAAAAAATCTTTCGTACTTTGCTTTGACCAGGTCCAGAAAAATGATGGGTTCATAGGTTTTAATTCTTCACAAAGGAAGAACCCTCCAGTTTAAATTTAAAATTGCGATAATTCTCATCAAAGGTTGGGCAGCCTCTCCAAAAGAAGGTGTCGCCTGTGACTTGGTTCACAATTCCCCCGGCACAAGTCATCGATGGGTCTTGGGCGCCACTTTCAAAGTGGGAGCAAATAGACATGGGATGAGACTCATGATCTTGAAGTAGTGCTTGAAGCTCTTCAAACGTTTCAACCCTGGGAGCTTTTTTGCTCAGGAGTTCGTAGCGCGCCATTGTGGTGCTTGATTGAGTGCCTCGCTCTTCAATTTCAATCGCGCTTGGAGTAAGGCAGTGATTGGTGTGAAAGACAAAGTTTTTATCTTGCCAGGCGACTTTTTCAAAACTTGTGGGCGTGACCTCAAAGTGATCGACATTCTTTTTATCGGCGACAATATAGTTGTGGCCAGAAGTTACGGGGGCCTTCATGAGCTTTTCTTCAATGGTAGGAAGATCCTTTTCTTTGAGTAAAGAGCGCACTAGCAACGGCCAAATTAGAGCGGCGCGAGCGTTTTTAGTGTTGATATTATTGACACCAACAGTGCATAGGTGAGTGTTCACGCCCATGAGACCAACACATCCCACCAGTGAGAGAATGAGGGCCTCTGGGGTTTGACCTCGGGCCGGAGCGTGGATCATACACATATAATTCTTGGCACTACTGTGCATGTCCCAAGTTTGTCCGGCCAAAAGGGTTTGTCCTCTTTTTATGCCAATTGTTGAGCAGCCTTCATCGGCCAGAGTGATATCTCGAAAGTCAGTGTAGTTATTAAGAATGACAATATCGTCTAGATCAAGACCCGAACCTTGAGCGATCCCTTGCATTTCTTCAGCAATTTCTAGGTCATACTTGAGAGACGCTTCCCATTGTTCTTTGGCCAGCTGAGAGAGTTTTGGTTTAAGGCGTGGATTCTTAGCGAGCATGAGTTCACGTCTAATTGAGAAGAGTTCACCGATGGCGCGACGAAAGCTCTCACCATGGGCCTGGCCATTTTTAAGTGGCGACCAATCGGCGCGATATTTAATATAGGGAAACTGACAATCGGTACTCATAACTATCCTTTTAGTGAACTTGAAAATACTTCCATCATCTCTATGCTTGGGTTGACGACCCAGTGGGGAGCATAGGGAGATTTTCTGAGGCTTCGCTGTAACTCTAGCGGGAGTGCTCCTGCTATTTTACCAAATCCGCCCGTGAGTTTCATCTCTACTTGATTACCTCTTAAATATTGAGCTAGGTCAGCTTCGAACTTTGCGGTGATCTTCTTCACTTGAGCTTTTTTGTCGTGAAGGCGCTTACAAGCATCAGCGGCCAGAGCAAAGCTTAATTCATCACCATCCCAAGTTGAAATCATCATTAAAGGTGCGCTGATAAAGAGATCTTCTTTGGCAAAGGTAAGTCCGGCCTGACCACCGAGGTAACACATTGTAACGTCGACATCGAGCTCAGGGTGTGAACTGAGATAGAAGTGCTCGGGGTCTGCGATATATCCAAAAGAAGCCGTCTCATTAAAGACGACCTTGACTCCTTGGTCGTGACAGAGCTTGATGATTTCTTTGAGCTTACTTAGATCAAAGCGCTCGCCAGTGAGCTGGCACAATGGCTCTAAGAAGAGGGCGAGATATTTCTTTTGCCCCAGTTGACTCTTTAACTCGGAAATGTCTTGAACGTGATCGACATTAAAAAATGTCTCCCCAATTCCAGAGAGCGAGCGTGCTAAGAAACTTCCCGCTCCAAAATAATGACCTTTAAAAGTGATAAAGTTCGGAGCTTCCTTAAAGACTTCTTTATCGCGGTTAAACCAGAGAGTCTTGGCCGCCTTGTCACAGGCCTCACTTTGGCCAGAAGTTGTGTAGAGATGTCTTAGTTGCTCTTTCATGGGAGTGGCGAGTGTCTTCACGTCAGCAAGAAAGCTTTCGCTGACAAAGTTTGAAAGGCAAATCTTATTGACGACCACCGGACACAACTCCTTCATACGCGAAAGCTCTGGGGCGATAGCGGCACTGGGGCGCGCGCTAGAGCATGAGAGATCCAGGCGTGGAACGCTAGGCCAGCTGAGATCGATACTGTAGTAGAGGACATCGCGATGGGGTTCAAAGTCCGGGTAATCTTCTTTAATGTAATTTTGCTCAAGCGCGCCTAGTTCCAGGTTAATGGCCAGCATCGAAGCCGCTAGTCGATCGCGATTTCTCCCCTGCAGCCGATTGCGGCCGCGCAGGGTGGCCACAGCACTGAGGAGAACCTTGAGGATGAGTCCCAGGGCGTGACCTTGGTACTGGGGTCGCACGGTGCAGTCGAGCATATAGAGAGTGTCTGGGTCGGTAAAATAGGGGTCAACGCGCAGGCCGCGCTCAAGTGGAAACTCAGAGAGGGGGGCCGCAAAGACGATGGCGACTAATTGGCGATCAAGTTTGAGCCCAAAGGCCAGGCCATTGCGATTTTTTATGGCGTGATCAAAGTGAGAAATATCTGTTTGGCGGGCGGGCTCATAAACATCACTTTCAATTTGGATAATTTCCCTGCGAAGTTCATCATAATTTTTGGCCGAAATCTCTAGGATTTCATACTTTCCTTTTTGCGCTAGGAGTGTGGCCATTTTTTTTAGCAGCTCTTGCTCTGATATGGCAGAGAGCTTGGCGCTCAGAAAGAGTTCACTGAGTTCATAGTGAAGGGAAGGATCACTGGCCGTGGTCTTAAATGAATTGATCTCACTCATTGGTGCGTTTTCAAAAACGTGATCAAAGATGACTTCTAGAGACTTAAAAAGATTTTTAAGGTCATCAGTTTTAAATGCAGTGTTGAGTCTAAAGCGCAATGTATTGTCCCCGGCCGGGTAATAGAGCAATCCAACATCAAAGCGCTTCTCAATGAGCTTATTTAGAAGTGATTTGTCTTTTAAATCGAGAGCAAAACTAAGTCCAAATGCTCTGGGGTTTTCAACATGAGAAGCAAATTTTTGACAAATGGCCTGAAGTTCTTTGCGGGCATGCTCTTCAAGTGTGGTGATTCTCTCACTGGACTGATCTAAGAGTAGGGCGTGAGTGAGTCCTCTGACCAGTCCTGCGAGTTGGAATTCCTTTTGGTTGGCCCGGTGCTCATAGAGTCCAATGGGATTTGGAGAGAGGACCATGCCCATTTGAGCTTTCTTGGCACAAGTGACAAAGTCGGGATAAAGGGGGAGTTCTCTTTCGTCTTTTAGACCTAGAGTTGAGTGCCAGAAAAAGTCTCGCCCTAAGTGAAAGCCGGTTTGTACTTCATCAAAAATAAGCGCGACTTCATAGCGCCGACAAAGGAGGGCCAGGCCATTGAAGAAGCGAGCAGTGGCAAAGCGATCTCCACCTTCACATTGCATTGCCTCGGTGATGACCGCAAAGATTTCTCCTGTGGCGAGTTTTTTTGAAACTTGGGTGAGAACTTCAATTTCTTGGGCGAGCAGGGGATGATTGGCAATTTCCGCCTTCCAAAGCGTCTGAAGTGCCCCCGAATTGTTGATGTCTGCATGTCCCGCCCAAACTTTTTTCCAGTTTTTAGGAGCGGGGGCGAAGATCTCGGCCTTCTTATCCTCGGCAAAAGCATTGTAGACAGTTTCAAAGCCCGGCCACTCAAAGGGCTCGCGCTTAGATTTATTCCATGTCGAACTGAGAGTGACCATCATGCGCCCATGAAAGGAGCCTTCAAAGGCCAATACTTTCTTGGCCTTTGGACGACTGCGCATTTCAAAGGCTTGACCTAAAGCGAGCTCATTGGCCTCGGCGCCTGAGTGTGCGAGCCCCAAGTGAAGTTGGGGCCAGCCAGTTTTTCGCTTCATAAAAGATTGCAGCGCCGCTTGTGCATTTTGAGCAAGTTGCGATTGAGTATCATTGGTCCACACCTCTTGATGGGTGGCCACGCCAAAGAAAGCCGCGGGGTTAAAGCCTAGACCGATGGTTGCAATTTGTGAGGCGGCGTCAAGAATATATTGGGGCCTTGAACCCTTGGCACTGACACCCAAGTATGGGCCCTTTGAATGGCGCAAATCACTCAAATAGGCTTTTTTCTCCGGGGGCATAAACTTATTGTCGTAATAGCTACTTAGAACTTCCTGGGACTGATTTTTAACTTCTTCGTTAATCAGGGGAATCTGCTTTTCATGAGTGCTCAAGATATGCTCCTCTTATTTTCTAGCTTCAGTTTGGATGATGTATTCAAGAAACTCACGATAGCTGTGACCATTTTCCTTCATCATGAGGGGAAAGAGTGAGATCTTGGTGTGGCCTGGAAAGGTGTTGGGTTCGTTAATATAGTAGTCATCGCCGCAGACAAAGAAATCAACGCGAACGAGATGCTTGTACTTTAAGCCCCAAAAAAGTTTCTTGGCCGACTCTTGCATCCTGGCGATCAGTTCAGCGCTTAAGTCTGGGGCCTTGACGAGAGTCTTTGTCTTTGAAGTTCCAGAGTACTTTTCGTTGTAGTCATAAAATCCGGCCGGGCAGACGATCTCTCCAGGTACACTGGTGCAAAGCTCGCCTTTAAATTGATAGACGCTCATTTCTACTTCTCGCCCTTTCATTGTCTTTTCAATGAGCACGTAGGATGAGAATTTAAAGGCTTCTTTGATAGTCTCTTCAACTTCGCGGGCCTTGGTGACATGGTAGGCGCCCACACTTGAGCCTTGGTTAGAGGCCTTAATAAAGACGTCGCCGTGCTCGTTAAAAAATTCCACAGCGCGCTTGATTTCACTTTCTTGTGAGCTCGCAACAAAGATAAAGGGAGTGTTGGGAATACCTAGTGCCTGCATCCAAAGCTTGGTACTCACTTTATTAAATGAGAGCATGCTGGCCTCTGGGCCACAGCCCAAGTAGGGCAGACCCATCATTTCAAAGACGCATTGAATTTCACCCGTTTCTCCGGGAGTGCCGTGAAAGCAAGGAATGGCGAAATTGAGCCTGATCACTTCCTCACCGCGCACGAGCAGTCCGTCCTTTCTCAGTTCGAGTGAATTTCCATTTTCATCGCGACGAACGCCATCGCGACAGATCTCCACATAGTGAACGGTGACAAAGGGAATGCCAGCGAGGATATCCTTAAAAAATTGTGCTGAAGTGAGGGAGATATCGTGTTCGGAGCCTCCGCCACCACAGATGAGGAGGACCTGTACTTGTTGTTGGTTCTTCGTTTCCATACGTTAACCTTTTGGGCCCAACCTTGGGCCCAGCAGAATTTATTCTCTCTTATCTCAAAGCGGCCGGGAGCTTTTGGGCGTCAAGTTCCATGAAGAGCTCTTTGAGACCAGCGATGGGCAGAACTTCACTCTTTTGTTCACCATAGCGGCGAATACTCACAGTGCCGTCTTCAAGCTCTTTATCTCCGATCACCATCATAAAAGGAATCTTACCCTTTTGAATTTGGCGGGTCTTATAGCCCATGCTCTCATTGCGATCATCGACGCGGATGCGTAGACCCATGTCGGTGAGTTCCTTAGCAAGA
This sequence comes from Bacteriovoracaceae bacterium, assembly GCA_048264885.1. Classification (GTDB taxonomy): domain Bacteria; phylum Bdellovibrionota; class Bacteriovoracia; order Bacteriovoracales; family Bacteriovoracaceae; genus JBLWXV01. The sequence goes on along the minus strand of JBLXCO010000004.1, from coordinate 11,647 downwards.
GCTTGAGCTCCTTCGAGGTGATTTTCATTGCGAACGGGAACGATCACCGCTTGCTCTGGAGCAATCCAGAATGGGAAGGCGCCGGCCACGTGCTCGATATAGACTCCGATAAAGCGCTCGAGAGAACCAAGGAGTGCGCGGTGAATGACCACTGGACGCTCGTTAGCTCCTTCTGAGTTTGTAAACTCTAGACCAAAGCGCTCAGGAAGTTGGAAATCGAGCTGAATGGTTCCAAGCTGGAAGTAGCGCCCTAGTGCGTCGGCAATTTCGACGTCGATTTTTGGGCCATAGAAAGCGCCATCACCTTCTTTGATAAAATAATTATGTCCGGAAGCATCGAGCGCCTCTTTCAGGGCCGACTCGGCCTTGTCCCAAGTGGCATCATCACCCGACTTCTTCTCCGGACGCGTAGAGAGGTTCACTTTGATATCTTTAAAGCCAAAGTGCTCATAGCAAATGAAGAACATTCTCATGAGGTCTTGGATTTCCCCTTGAATTTTATCCAGCGGGATAAAGATGTGGGCATCGTCTTGGCAGAATGTACGAACGCGCGTGAGACCGGCAACCGCACCGGCTTTTTCATAGCGGTGGAGGCGACCAAAGTCGGCAAAGCGCAGGGGGAGGTCGCGGTAGCTGTACTTGTAATGCTTAAACATTAACATGTGACAGGGACAGTTCATGGGCTTGACGGCATACTCGCGCTCGTCAATGCGTGAAAAGTACATATTCTCTTTGTAGTGCTCGTAGTGCCCAGAAGTGTGCCACAGTTCGCTGTCGAGAACTTGTGGAGTGATCACTTCTTTATAGTCAAATTTGACATAAATTCTTCTCATGAACTCCACGAGAGCGTTGTAGAGGTGGGCCCCTTTTGGCATGAAAAAAGGAGAGGCCGGCGCAACTGGATCAAAGTGAAAGAGTTCAAGCTCTTTACCAAGCTTTCTGTGATCGCGCTTTTTAGCTTCTTCTAGAAAGTTAAGATAGGCTTTGAGTTCATCTTTGTTTGAAAAGCTCGCCGCGTACACGCGCTGGAGCATCTGGCGCTTTTCATCGCCTCGCCAATAAGCCCCCGCGGTGTGGAGGAGTTTAAAAGACGGGGGAAGTTGTGAAGTATTTTCAACGTGTGGACCACGACAAAGGTCAATGAAGTCCCCTTGAGCGTAGCAGCTGATCTCTTCGTCGGCCGGGATGGCGCTAATGAGTTCAACTTTGAGTTCTTGTCCCTGATCTTTAAAAAAGGCCACCGCTTCGTCGCGGGTCATGACCTTGCGTTCAATTGGGAGCTTTTCTTTGATAATTTTCTTCATCTCAGCTTCGATTTTTTTCAAATCTTCTTCCGTGATCTTATGATCCATCCACACGTCGTAGTAGAAACCGCTATCGATCACTGGCCCAACACCAAATTGTGGGTTTTCGTCAGGGAAAACGCGGGTTATGGCCTGGGCCATGAGGTGGGCACTCGAATGACGGAGTGTGTCTAGATCAAAATCTTGGGCCATAACATGCTCTCCAACTGCTTGAAAAAAGGAACACTAGATCGTCGATAATTTATCAATTAGCGGGCTTTAAGTCTATGCTTTGCGCCCAATCTTGTGGATTTTTAACTGCTTGGAGTTTCTTACAACGCCCGAGATGAGCTAAGTGGTAAAAATGACAAGGGTATGGTCCATTTTTTGACCTCAAGCAATTTGCTGTGATATGTAACCATCCTATTTGGGAGAGCTGTCTTCCCATTTCGGACCATGGCATCAAGCTTTTTCGTTATACAAAGAGTGAAAGAGCTGGCCATGATAGAAAAGTGAAGGCGGCAGCTGGACCCTCGCAGGGAGCGACGGTAGCAACTTTAGGGAAGATGTGACAGGAGAAAAGGCAATGAGCGAACAAATCGAGGGAGTAGCATTGCAAGGACACCCCGCTAGTGCATTTCTACAGATGAATGAATCTATGGAAATCGAATCTCAGGCTATTGATAAGCACGACGTCGGTCGAGCATTTTATCAACTTGGCAAAATTCACTACGACAAGTCTGACCTTCTCGAAGCCGAGAGAAATTTTGATAAAGCACTTTCCTGTGCAGATATCCCCAAAGACCTTTTTAGCGTCTTTAAAATCTTGGGCTTTCTCATTCGAATCAATTCAGAAAAACTCAACGACGACCGCGCTCAAAGCTATATTAGAAAGGCCGAAGAGGCGCTTGAGCTGTTGGGACAGACTCTTGGTAGTCTCAACGCCGAGTATTTCTACAATGCGGGTATTATTTGCAATTACCGTGGCGACTTTGATGGCGCCAAGGAAAACTTCAATCTCGCTTATAAAAAGTCAAAAGAAGGTAATGAACCTGATCTGCTGGCCAAAACACTACTCTCACTGGCCACTAACGCCTATAACCGTGGAGAGTACGAAGAGGCGCTTGAGGTTCTGGGTCAGCTCAATCAGTTGCTCACAATCATTAACAAAGATTACCTCTCTGGTTCAATGTATATGTTCTCGGCCAAGGTCTATTTAGAGCTCGGCCAAACTGACAATGCTCTCAAGTTTTTCAAAGAGGCCAATAATATTCTTCATCGCAAGAAGTGTTGGAATCTTTATGGGTATATCCTTCTTGGCAAGGGAACCGTTTACAAGAAGGCCGGTGACTTTGACCGCGCCCTACTGTTTTACCAACTTGCCCTGGAGTCCATTGATACCAGCGTCTTCAAGCGACTCGCTCGCCTCATTCGCGAAGAAATTGAAGATGTGAATGACTCTTCAGTTGATATCTATCTCGATCGCACCAATCGCAAAGTGAAAGAGAGAACATTGGGAACAATCGACTTTAAACATCGCTTTGTTCTCCTTGAGATTCTCTTTCTCTTGGCCAAGAACCCTGGTGCTTACTTTGATAAAGAACAGCTCGCCCGCATGATTTGGAAGGATGAGTACAACCCGCTGATTCACGACAAACTGATCTACACTTCAGTCTCTCGTTTGAGAAAGCTCATCGAGCCTTCTAAGTCTGATAAGGTTGGAAAGCGCAAGTATATCATTCGTGGTAAAGACGGCTATACTTTCAATCCTCACGTGAAAATTCGCTTCCATATGGAAGGCAAGGTGACTCACGATAAAGCGATTGGAAACGTTGAGTTGAGCTCACCGGTCTAGGATCTACTTTGTATCAATTCTTTAGAGTACTAGCTATTTTTGGGCTCACACTCCAGCTTGCTGGTTCTGGGTGGGCCAGTACTCTAAAGGACTCCTCTCTCATTCGCATCTCAAAAACAGTCTATCTCAAAAGCTCGCTGCCTCAGTGGCGCACCTTCATGAATGTGGCCACTAAGTGCGTGAACTCTTCCTTTGGCAATTTAGTGCTATTAGAAGTGACGGATAGAGCAAAGATTATGAGTGCGCTTGATTTTCTAGCGACTGAGGATCTCAAAGTGAATGAGGTGCTGGCGCGCGAAGAGCAGTTGCAGGACTTCCTCTTTTTATTGCGCCTTGAACTCTATCGCAGCAATCGTCCCAATTTGACCAAGATTAAGCTGAACCCCAATTGCTTGGCGACCCAGACTAAGGCCCTTAGTGAGATCGAAGTGAGTGAAATTGTCGAGCAGCTCAATCACTTTGAGTCGCTGCTACGCGAGCGCGTGGGAATCGACGCCAATATTACGGTGGTCACCCCTTTGCGCCGACGCCGAATTGAATTGATTAATTCACTTCGCGAGGCCATGAGGGGTCAATATGCCTATCAATGGCTGCTTCCTAAGCAATGAAAGACACTGAGTTTTTCTGCCTTCATCGCTTTTTGCGACTTAAGTCTGAGAGGTCCTTTTCTAGTGATGAACTGATTAAGGGTTTTTTTGAGCTCGACCAACTTTACTTTCCGACTCCCTGGGAACTCCTGAGTTGGGGGCAGCTGCTGATGGCCCCTGATCGAGAGCTCTCACTTTCGTGGCTTGAGGACTCCAAGGGCAGCATTTGTGGTCTGTGTCTTTTCTTAGTGAATCAAGAAGATTGTTTTGCGCATCTTGTAAAAATATTTGTGATTCCCACGGCGGCGAAAATGGGGTTGGGAAGCTTGTTACTGGGTGATGCGCAGCAGAGTCTGGAGCGAGCTGGGATTCGCCAATTCTATTTAGAAGTCGAACATACCAATAAAGGGGCCATCGCCCTTTACCTCAAACATGGCTATCGCAAGATTCATCACCGCCGCGATTTTTATGGGCCTGGACGGGGCGCCGATATTATGGAGCGGCGCATTTGGCAATCAGTTAGAGGGTCCTGGTTGTCATCCCACTAAATCTTTGATAACACATTGGTCTCACACCAGATTCCCACTTTTTTAAAGGGGCTTTGGGCGAAGAGCGACACTTGAGTCGCCGCTTCGTGGGGTAGACGTGGTTCTGCCCTTTTTTTTTACCTGAATGTTCGGGTGAAGGATTTGAGTTTGGTTTTAAATAATGAGCGCAGTGAAATCGAAACGCGTTTTCTAAATTTATGCAAGGAAGTCGTTGCAGCTTCTGGTCTCTCCCTTTATGATGTAGAATATCTTGAGAAGGAACAACTTCTTCGCGTAACGATTTTCAATCCCGCGACCAAGACGGCCAGTCTCGACGAATGTGTCCAGGTTGACCGCGCTCTCACCGATCCCATCGATAGTGAAAGCTGGATGCCCGAGGAGTTAACTCTCGAGGTGTCCTCTCCAGGCCTCTTTAGAAGTCTGACGGCCCTTTCGCATTTTGAGATGACTGTTGGTGAAACCGTTAAACTCCTTATGGTTAAGCGTCTTGAGGGTGAGAAGTATCCCCCCGAGTGGCGTGGAGAGAAAAAGGTGATCGCTAAATTATTAGCGGCAAATGAAAATGAAATTACCGTGAGTGGTCCAGATGGCAGCTCAGAGGTGAGCTTTACATACGAAGAGATACGAAAAGCTAATCTGGAGACGACGTTTTAGCGTCATTTTTAATCGTTGGAGAAATCTATGTTTTCAGAACTTGGACGAGTTATTGAACAATTGGGAAAAGATCGCGGTATCGAGCGCGATATTGTGATTAAGGCCATTGAGCAAGCCTTCCTAGTCACCGCTAGAAAGAAGTTTGGTATTCAAGGTGAGTATGAAACTCGCTACAACCAAGCCGACGATGATATTGAAATTTTTCAATATAAGAACGTTGTCGACAGTGTACGCGATCCGATTGTTGAAATCGGTTTAAAAGATGCTCGTGAGCTCGATGAAGACGTAGAAGTTGGCGATCAGCTCGGGATTAAAATTGAAAATCCAAATTTCACCCGCGTAGACGTTCAAACCGCTCGCCAGATCATTTTTCAAAAAGTGCGAGATGCTGAGAGAGAGATTCTCTTTAGTGAATTTAAGCACAGAGAAGGGGAGCTCGTGACTGGTATTGCCCGTCGCTATGAGCGTGGAAATATTATCGTTGACCTTGGAAAGGCCGATGCCGTTCTTTCACGTCGCGAAGTCATTCCAGGTGAGAATTTCAAGCCAGGGGATCGCATTCAAGCCTACCTTAGTGAGGTGGTGATGACTAACCGTGGCCCAGAGATTCGTCTCTCGCGCACCAGTCCACTTTTCCTCGTTAAACTTTTTGAAGTTGAAGTTCCTGAGATTCAAGATGGAACTATTGAAATTAAGTCGGCCGCTCGTGAGCCAGGTCAGCGCGCGAAAATTGCCGTGGTTTCAGTTGATAAAGATATCGACCCTGTAGGCGCCTGTGTGGGGATGAAAGGATCACGCGTTCAAAACGTGGTCAATGAACTCCAAGGTGAGAAAATTGATATTGTTAAGTATTCAGATGATATTGAGACCTTTGCTCGCGCGGCCCTCGCGCCTTCAGAGATCTCTAATATTCAGCTTGACCATGAAGAGATGACAATGGACGTAGTCGTTGAAGAAGATCAACTCTCGCTGGCCATTGGCCGTCGCGGTCAGAACGTTCGTCTTGCGGCGATGCTGACTGGCTACAGAATCAATATTATCTCAAAATCTAAGCTTCAAGAGAAGATTAAGAAAGCTGTTGAGCTTCTTCTTCAAATCCCCTCGGTATCTGACGCTAGAGCTCAGGTTCTCGTTCAGCACGGTGTGATGGCCATTGGGGACCTTGTCTCTCTCGAGCCCGCTGAGCTGGCCGCGATGATTGATATTGAAGAAGCCGATGCCCAGAAGATCATCGACGAAGCTACTAGCGGAATCGAAGATGGCAGTATTAATCTCGATACGGAAGAAGAGGAAGAACTTGTTTCAGCCTCTGCTGTACCGACTTATAGAGGCCTACTCGATCGCGAAGATCGCGAAGAAAGTGATACTGATAAATTCTCTGATGCTGAAAGACGCCTCAGAGAGGAACTTGCTGCCTTTAAAATTAAGTAAGCAGCCACATATTGCACATAGTGTGTATTTGTTAGCAGACTAGGATTGATGGAGTCTAAAACATGCCGATGAAGATTTTTGAACTGGCCAAAGAACTAGATATGGGAGCGATTGAGCTGGTAGAGGACCTAAAAGCTAAGGGCTATGAGGTTCGTAACCACATGACAGCGCTTTCAGATGAAGATGTCGAAAAAGTAATGGCATCCTTCAAGGCCAGTACAGAGGCTGCCACTGAAACTAAGAAAGTGGTTAAGAAGAAAACTGTTAAGAAAGCCGCCGCAACTGAAGAGGGAGCGACGCCTAAGAAAGCAGTGACTCGTAAAAAGCGCACCGTTATTCGCAAGAAGGCCGGTGAGAGCGACGAGGAAGCTGAGACTCCAAATCAATCTGCCTCTTTACAAGAAGCCTTAAGTGGCGCTCCTACAGAAGAGGGTACGCCAGATAAGTCTACTAAGGTTACCAAACGTAAAGTGGCCAAGGCTGACACTGATGAAGTGGAAGGTGAAGGTGAAACTGAGACCCGTACAGGGACTACCTCAGAGGCCAGACCAACGGGGCTTAGAGTTGTCTCACATGCTAAGCCTGCCGCCACTGCAGCTAAAGAAGTAAGTGCCGCTCAAGACGATGAAGATCAGGACGCGGATGATAAGGGAGATGAAAAAGAGTACTACAAAGAAAAAGTACACAAATTCACTCCCGTCTACATCCCACCAGCTGGTCAGGAAGAAGAGACGCGTGAGAACTTCGAAGAATCTGAAGGCGATGACGATGATGCTAAGAAGGCTTCTGATAAGAAGCGCTTAGGTGGACTTGCCACCATGATGTCTGGGAAGAAGGCCATCGTCAGTCGCTCGGCCGCGATTACTCAAGAGCGTGCCGACAGTGAGCTCAAGAGCTATCAAGCTCTCAGTGGAACAGGTCGTCCGCTCTATACAACTATTAAAAAGAAGAAGACCTACGCTGGTCCAACTCAGGGGACTCAAATTACTGAAGTCAAAGAAAGTAAGCGTGTTGTGAAGATTATTGGCGCTGTGACGGCAATCGATCTGGCCCGTAAACTCAAAGTTAAATTTAAGGACCTCGTTGACGAGGCCCTCAGTATCAACCTTCTTCTCAAGCAAGAGGACTACCTCGGTCCGGCGCTGGCCAACGACATCGCGTCACTCTACGACTACCGCGTTGAAGATACGGCCTTTGATGAGAACGAGCTTCTTGGTAAGACTTCACTCACCGATGAAGATAAAGAAAAGCTTCCTCTTCGCGATCCAATCATTACGATTATGGGTCACGTTGACCACGGAAAGACCACGCTTATCGATTATATTCGCAAGGCAAAGGTTGCCCAAGGTGAAGCGGGTGGGATCACTCAGCATATCGGTGCCTACTCGGTGAGTGCTCGCAATAAGACCCTCACATTCCTCGATACTCCAGGCCACGCGGCTTTTGCTAATATGAGACAACGTGGCGCCAATGTCACAGATATTGTGGTCCTCGTAGTGGCCGCAGACGACGGCGTGATGCCGCAGACCAAGGAATCGATCCGCTTTATTCAAGAAGCTGGGGTTCCGGTCATTGTGGCCATTAATAAGATGGATAAAGAACAGGCCAACCCTGATCGCGTAAAGCAAGAACTTACTGAGTTCAATCTCATGCCAGAAGAGTGGGGCGGTGACACGCAGATGGTTCCCATTTCTGCTCTTAAAGGCGACGGAGTTGATGAGCTTCTCGATAGTATTGCCATTCAGGCCGAAATTCTCGACCTGCGCGCCGATCCTAAAGGTGCTGCCGAAGGGGTTGTGATTGAGTCTAAGATTGAGCAAGGACGTGGCCCCGTTGCGACGATTCTCGTTCAAACAGGAACGCTGAAAAAAGGTGATTCTATTGTCGTTGGTGAAACATTTGGCCGCGCCAGAAGTCTCACTGATAGTACAGGTGCCCAAGTCGATAGTGCTGGACCATCAATTCCCGTGCAAATCCTTGGTCTCAATGAACCACCAAGTCCAGGTGATACACTCAATATTGTTAAAAATGAGCGCGAAGCTAAAAAGGTTGTTGAAAACCGTATTAGTGAGCGCAAAGCGCTTGAAGCAGCTCCTGCCAAACCAAAAATGTCTCTTGAAGACTTCTTTGCTTCGGCCAGTGACACTGCAACTGAGCAAAAAGAACTTAACCTCATCATTCGCGCTGACGTTCAGGGCAGTTATGAAGCGATCGTCGGATCACTTTCAGCTCTTTCAAATCAAGAAGTGTCAGTGAAGGTGATTGGCGGTGGTGTTGGTCCCATTACAGATAATGACGTTAATATGGCCAACTCATCAGGGGCCTATATTATCGGCTTTAACATGAGACCGATGACAAGTGCTCGCAAGCTTGCTGAACAATTTGGCATTGATGTTAAAACTTATTCAATCATTTATGAGCTCATCAATGATGTGAAACTTGCTCTTGAAGGGCTTCTCGCTCCCGACTTTGTGGAAGAATTCACTGGTCGCGCTGAAGTTCGTGAGACTTTCCAAGTTCCAAGAGTGGGCACCATCGCTGGGTGTGTGGTTGTCGACGGTAGCATTAAAGTTGGTTGTAATATTCGTCTGCTTCGTGAAGGAAGAATCCTCCACGATGGCAAGCTCTCTTCACTCAAGCGTTTTAAAGACGACGTCAAAGAAGTTAAAAACGGCTACGAGTGCGGTATGGGTCTTGAAAATTACAATGACGTTAAAGTTGGCGACATCTTCGAAGCTTACACAATGACAGAGAAGAAGCGCACACTTGAAGACGTCAGAAGCAGCGAAGGTGCTGCTCAGCCCATTCTCTAGGAAATTGTAGGTTCATATGGCCAGAAAGAGTTCAGGTGCAGTCCCCAAGAGTAAGTATGAAGAGATGATTCGCTCTGAAGTGAATCAGATTCTTCGCTCTAAACTTGGTGATCCGCGCCTGCAATTTGTTTCGGTCATTAGTGTGGAGCTTAGTAAGGATTATTCTCACGCTAAGCTCTACTGGGATACTTTTGATCTTTCTAAAAAAGACGACATTCACGATGCCATCGGCTCGTGTGCCACCAAGGTGAAGTCCTTACTTGCTAAGTCTCTTCCGGTGCGCCAAATTCCTTCACTTCATTTTTTCTATGACGGGCAATTTGAGGCCCAGAATGAAATTGAAAATATTCTGAAGGATGAGGCCAAGAGCGGAAAAGGCTTCTAGGTCACTTTAAAGTGTGTGCTCGTAAGAAAATACCTACCACCTATCCTCCACTTGTCTTTAATGTCTACAAACCAAAGGGCATGACTTCTTTTGAAGTCGTGGGGCACTTTAAAAGACATCTTCCTAAAGGCTTTGGAAAAATTGGTCATTTTGGAACCCTCGATCCCTTCGCTGAAGGTGTACTCCTAATTGGTGTCGGAGGCGCGAGCCGTTTGGCCCAGATTCTTAACGATTGCCTGCCCAAGGTCTATGAGGCCACCGGGAGAGTGGGAGTGAAGACCAATACTGGTGACTTCACCGGTGAGGTGATTGCTCGCGATGAAGAGGTTGAGCACAGACCCTTTACCAAACTCTCAGATATGGAAATTGACAGTATCTTCTGCGGTCACTTCTTAGGTGATTACTACCAAAGTCCACAGGCATTCTCGGCCGCCAAGCACGAAGGCAAGCCTCTTTATGAGTACGCTCGCGCCGGTGTGATGATTGAAAAGGAAGCGGTTCTCAGACAGATCTATAAAATTGAAGTTCAGCACTTTGAACTTCCCTATCTCAAATTTGTCAGTGAAGTCAGTAGTGGTACCTATATCCGCGTACTCTTTGAAGACATGATGAAGCTCTTTGAGACTTACGGCTCGTTAGAAGAACTCAAGCGCACGGGCATTGGCCAGCACCTGGCCCATGATGCTTTGCAAGAGTGCGATTGGCCACTTAACGGACTTCATCCTTCAGGTACTCACTACGATCTTTCGCGCTACGCGATGCCTATGACCGAGGCCCTCCCGCTCAGAGAGGCCACTTTGAAGGCTTCAGATTTAGTGCGCTATTTAAGTGGCCACTTTCCGGCCGATGATCAAGTGACCTGGACCCCGCGAGCAGGTCTAAGTGATAAAGCGCGCGAACTCTCTTGGGTGTATGCTCACAATGATGCTGGCGAGCGGGATCTGATCGGACTTGCCCAGTGGGCCCCGCAGGGGAGCGAGCGCCCGAAAGTGCTCTTTAATCTCCCGAGATAAAGCATTTTTCTTTTTCAAGTTCGACTGTAAAATCAAAGTTTTACTTGGATTTCTGGTCTCAGCACGGTTATAATTTCCAGCAGAGATAATGAGTCAGATATTATAGTTTTGGAGGCATATTCGTGAATACCAGCTTGCTTGCCGGAGGGGTGGCCCTTCTATTAGGCCTAGGACTTGTGATTACCATTGGAGCTCTCTCGTTGCTCTCAGGTGCCTTTCACTTTCTCTTTGCCAGGCCAAAACTCGATATCTTAAAAAGCGCCAGCGGCGAGAACGGTTTTGCCTTTGGCCTTACATGGAACTCTGCTCGCGAGCCGGCAAAATTTGATAAAGTAAAGCTTCGCCTTTTTAATCCCTTTGGCTCTCCCACTCAGGTTGAAGTCTCGCGTGAGTTTCCCGTTCACGGTGAGACCTTCGCTGAAGACGTCGACATGGGCGTTGGTATGCAACAACTTTTGGGCGCTAAGGGACTTGATAAAGCCTCTGTGGAAATTGAAGTTTATTCAAATAAGGACGGTCTTTCTCACTTCTTTATGATGAAAGCCCCGGCCTTTAAGACCAAAATTGAAAAGGCCCAAATGACGGCCAAAGAATTTAACAATAAGAACACCATTGTCTCTGCCAAGCCTGTTTATCAAACAGTTAAGAGAAGCTTTATCGCTGAGCCGATGCCAAAGTCTGATAAATCTCTCAAAATTGCGACTAACCCAAGCTTTGCTGGTGATTTTACAGCTGATAGTGCAGGTGGTGGCGCTCCCGCTCAAGATAACTTTGCCGTTTCAAAGGTTTGGATTGAGCCGGGTTGTATTGTTTGTGATGCTTGTGAGGGCATTTATCCTGAGGTCTTTGAGGTGACTTCTGATACTTGTATTATTCGTCCGGATGCTCCTCTTAATGATGGTCTGCGCATTCAAGAAGCTGCAGAAGCTTGTCCGGTTGAAGTTATTAAGTTTAATAAAGCTTGAAAACTGCCCCACTACCGTGGGGACAATTGAGAACATAAAAAAGGAAGTGATCTCACTTCCTTTTTTATTCCTAAACTTTCTCTTTTCTTTCTTACTTCTTAGATCACGCCATT
>JBLXCO010000003.1:0-562278 GCA_048264885.1 Bacteriovoracaceae bacterium | reverse complement strand
GACCTCTATATTTACGCCTTTAATAATGGCGTGATCTAAGAAGTAAGAAAGAAAAGAGAAAGTTTAGGAATAAAAAAAGGAAGTGATCTCACTACACTTATTTAACTTGAAGATATCCCCACGGTAGTGGGGCAGTTCTGAAAATATTACAGCCACTCTAGACAGGAAATTTACCAGTTAATATGTTGGGCCCATGTTTTGGGGGGGAGAGCTTTTACCAAAGATCTCCATATAAAATTCTAACGTCTCGTTTGACGATCTTGTATTCAAGATTGGCCCAAACGCGAGAGTGCTTGCTTGTCCGGACAGTTTCCTGTTTACCTGTTCGTGGTTATCTCAAGCGCTTGGGCCAATGTTCGTTGCTGGCAGGTCTCCTGGTTTGGAGGCCTGCCTTCCACAAATTATTTAGCGATAGAGAGATTTGAGAGGAGCAAACCTTTCTTGCTCCCAGATGTAATAGTCGTAGGCAGAGTCACCTAGACGATCGACGAGAATTGTAAGCGCGTCCATTTCCTCTTGATGGCGCTTCTTGGTGAGAAGCAGGCTCTGGGCGCGCGCTCTTTGATTGCTGGGCGTGGCCCCAAAGTGTAGGGCACTGATGGCCTTTACAATCTGGGCGCGAAGGTCATGATCTTTATTGCGATAATTAAAGGTTTTTACCTTAATAGAAGCGGCGGCCGAGTCGAGGAGCTGATCTTTTGAATTAAAGAGTAGGCCTTCAGCATAGAATTTGAGGTTGTCTTCCCAGTCGAGGCGGTCAAATGCCTTAAAGCGCGCCTTTTCTAATTGAGCATTGAAATTGATTAGAAGTTCACGCTCAAAGCGGGAGAAGTACTTCTGCATTTCACTTATGACCACGGCCATTTCTTCGCTGGTGAGTTTTGAAAGAACATCTTTACTGTAGTTATAAGTTTTTTCTTCAAGCTTCTCGCGAAGTGGAGTTCTCCCTCTTTGATTGGGTGTGAGATCAGAAAGGAGCAGGCCACCCACACCGGTGTTAAGTGTGCTCAGGGTTGTCTCAAGGTAGCTCATTTCAAGACTGTCTCTGAGCTCTGTGTGAAGCTCTCCCTCAACTGGGAGGAGGCGCTTGACGGTGAGAAAGCGAGTGTCTTTGCTGAGGGCTTCGAAAATATCCGTGTACGAAGCGCTGGCAAAGCTCTTGGCATCAGAGCTGGGGCTGAGAGCGAGAGTGGTAAAGAACTCTCTCACATCACTCTCATGGCCTTCAAGCTTCGCAAGCTTCGTGGCAAGGGCGTAAGCGCTTGAGCGGATTTTGTCTTGGTAGTCCTGGTAGGCACTTCCAAGTGAGTCAGCAAAGCGATCCCAAATTTTACAATCGTGATAGCGGTTTTCTGAGCGATCTCCGTCGGTGCAGAATGCGGGGAGATCAGCGGGCAATTCTTCATCCATATGACCCCAGTGAATGGCGTTGTGGTCATAAATAAAGTGGGCTTCCTTTTTTCTCATCTTAGCGCCGGTCATGGCCGAGGTGAGTAGTGGAGTGTAGTCCATGACAGTTGAGACAATTTCTTCAGCGGGATCGATTTCATCTCGGAGAAAGTAGGCCAGCGTCTTCTCATCGTAATTGGCCGGTGTAAGGGTTGTCGCTAGACTTCCAGCAAAGTTGTGGCGCAAGCCAAGGGCGTGTCCCACTTCGTGAGCGACCACGGCGCGTACATAGTCATTGGCCACTCTTAAAAAGATCTTGGCCTGTTCTTCTTCACTGAGTTCTTCGATATTTTCAAGAGCAATCAGCGCTGACTTAGCTGCGCCTACTTTGAGGTCAAATTCACAAGCGGTGGCGCTCTTCCAACCTTTAATTCCAAAAGTATCGGTAGGGTTTGAAGGGCGCTGGTCTTTGATGAGTTGCTCGAAGTATTTCTTAGCACTAAGCGCGCCCGATTTACCAAAGACTGAGGTCATATAGACGTGACCCTGAAGTACTTCACCTGTAAGTGGGTCGCCGTGAATATTGGCGTAGGCAAAGCCAGCAGTATCCCACTCAAGCCATTGCACAATATTGTAGCCAGGCTCGTGGACACCGACGTTTGCCGGGAGGTCTTTCACTTCAATTTTTTCGCTGCCAAATACTTGGTTCCAATAGAGAATCCCATCCATCACCGCCTGCTTGTGCTCGGCCGGAATTGGGCCTTTTAAGTACCAGGTGATCTTCTTTTTGGGATGCTGTCTCATGATGTAGACCGCTTCTTCTCCACTTCCTGCACTGATAACAGTATCGGTTTCAAAGAAGCCAATCTTAGTTAGTCCGAGGGTTTTCTTCGCGGTGTAATCGCTTGAAGGGACATAGCTTTGAAGCACATGTTTTAAATGAAGCGACACATTTTTTGAGGGCTCTTTTCCAGCGGCCGGAAGTGTGGCCCTGGCAAATTGATTAATAAAGATGAATTGATCTCTAAGTTCGACTTTATCAATGAAGCTGTGAGTGAGGGTGAGGACAGTGTCCTCGCTATCTCTGGCCTCTCCGGCCTGGAGCGAGCGCTTTTGATAAACCAGATCAAGGCCGGCGCCGAGATCAAAGGTAATCCATTCGTCAGTGCTCTCAATAATGGGAAACTGGGCCAGCAATACTTTTGTCGCCACATTGCTGGTTGCTACTTTACCTTGTAGGCTCTCAAACATGGCGAGTTTTTGACCGCGCACTTCAAAGCTTACAACTTTATTGGCGAGGGCCGAGCCAGTGGGGGCCGGTGGGGCATCAATCGCGGCCACGGACCAAAGAAAGAGAGAGCCGAGTGCGCTGGGCTTAATCTTGAGATTAACGGCATTGGCCGCGGCCAAGTCCAGTGACTTTAAGTCTTTATCAGAAAATGAAAATTCAGCTTCGGGCTTAGACTCGTAGGAGATAAGGGGATTGCCTAAACTGTGAACCTCAACTCGCCCCTCAGGAGCGCAGGCTCCGAGCATTGCTAGAATTGAGAGTGCGCCAAAAAACTTCATCTTCATAGAGAGTCTCCTACATGAACCTAAATAAAAAACTAGGGCGCCACACTATACGCAGTGTGAATAGTGAGGGTCACGACACACCTCTCAAAATAAGAATGAGATTTTGAATACTTAGGGAGCAGTTATTATTTTTTAGAAATGTAGGCTGACATGATTTTAGGCATTTATGGTGTGTAAGAAGGAAAGGGGGGCTTTCACTTTTTGCAGAGCAAGGCAAAATGGGGGGATGAAAACAATTTTACTCGTCCTTGCCCTCACTTCCTTTTGCGTGCCTCATTCCTGGGCGCGCACGCGCATCCTTTCGGATTATCAAATTCGCAATCAGGCCGAGAGTATCGCGGCCAAGGTTAATACGCGCGGTGACTGGCTGGTGGTGAGTGGAGAAGGGGCCTACTATAATGGCCGCAAAGTTCTCTTTGATTATCAAATTGGCGAACCAGGTCCAGTGGTTGCCGATCTCAATAGTTCCGGCGATTGGATTGTGGTCAGCCGCAAGGGTGGATTTGTTAACGGCTCGGAAGTCGTGATTGGAGTCAATATCGCTCAGGATAGTGATATCGCCGCAGATATTAGTGACAGTGGCGAATGGGTCATTGTCAGTTCTATGGGCGCTTATAAAGGCTCGGCAAAGAAGTAAAATCTTCGACTCTTTGAAAACGTCTATAGTCAGTAAGTCCCATTAAGCGCGCGAGCTCCTGATAGATTTCTTCGCGCTTCATCCCAGCTTCACGCATTAACTTCAAACTCAGATCCTGCCTGGATTTTGAGAGCTTGTCGCCGCGAGGAGAGCGAAGCAGTTGGTGATGGTGCCAGTGGATTTGGCGAAAGCGATCCTCTCTTTGCAGGTGAGAGGCCAGCTCTACTTGAGCGGCACTTGAAGGTCTGAGGTCGAGTCCGCGAATGATATGGGTGATTCCATTTTCTAAGTCGTCGACCACACTCACCAGTTGATAGCTAGGCAGATCTTCTTTGGACCAGATTAAAAAGTCGCGCATCTCAAGGTGAGGACTAATGCCTTCAAAATTAAAGTCGGCGCGAGTGCGCAGGCGGATACAGGTTTTATCTTTTTTAAAGAGAAGCTCTTTTTGCTGACAGGTACCGGGGTATTGTCCGTCCTGAGAGGCCTCCAGAACGTCTTTGCGAGAGCAGGCGCAGACAAAGCGCGCAGAGATCTGAGAAAGGGCCTCGTAATAGAGCTCACGTTTAATGACTTGAGAGTGGTGGCGTTTAAAATCTTCCACTCCCATCGGGCCATGCTCGTACTCAATTCCAAGCCATTCAAGCGCACGGAAAATATCTTCGATATACTCGGTGCGAACTCTAGTGTGATCAATATCATCAAGCCTTAGGCGCAACTCACCACCCATGCGCAAACATTCGCTCTTGGTGAGAACGAAATTGAGAACATTGCCCAAGTGAAGATATCCGCTGGGAGTCGGGGCAATTCTAAATTGTGCTTTTAACTCTCTTTCCATGTTTCAAAATGCTCTGAGCTCTCGAGCACTGACCAAGTGTGATCGGCCCCGAGTAAAATTTTAGCGAGCCACTTGCCGTAGCGATCCTTATCGCCCCATTCCTCAGGCGAAATAAGCGAGAGTACGCAAGAGCCATCTTGCTTGAGATAGAGGTGATAAGAAGCCCCAATATCAGGTTCAAAATTCATGGTGGCGCGGTAGATTTTGGCCGATAGCTCGACTTTCTTTTTGATGTCGCTGGCCTGCTTTGCCACTAGCCGCATCTGATCCAGTAGCATATCGAGCTGAATTTGAGTTTGACCCTTGGTCGCCGCGAGGGCGTGACCGCGGTTAACTCCCTCCTTGGTGGGAATGACCGAAAAGCCCCCTTCTTTATAGGCAAACTCTAGCAAGTCTGGCAGGTCAAAGTTGGCAACCAGCGCCTGTTCGATATCGTCTTTCTTTTTATCTTCGCTCATAACTACTAAAAACACTCTGTGGGCTTGAGAGTAAAAGTTCTCTCTCCCGACATATTTCTGATGTGTGACTCAAAGTGGGCCCTGCCAGTAAGATACTTTCCACTCTGCTCTAGCTCAAGACTAAGGTAGTGGTCTACCTTTTTATGCTCGAGATAGAAGTCTTGATTGATTTCATAAGTTAGACGATCTGTCTCTTGCGTGAGCTCTCCATGCTCAGGGAAGGCCACAAAGGAGTGGTAGCTATACCAAGGGCCGCTGGCACCAGTGAAGAGTACGATAAGGGTGTGCTTGAGTGGGGTGCCATCGAGATTTCTAAAAACGCTACTCACTCCACCTTTGATTTCAGTGAGACTTTTTTGATAGTCTGCTCCCATTTGAACGGCCCTGCCATCTACACTTATGGTTTGATAGCAACCTTCAATTTGAACGAGATCGAGGGCACGGGCCGTGGAACTCAAGGCAAAGAGTAGGGCAAAGGAGAGGGAGAGAGATTTCATGAAAAGACCTCCAAGGCATAATAAAAAATTTCTTTTTTATTATGCCTGATTTGGAGGATGTTTACACCTGAACTAGGAGGATTCAGGTGAATTGAATTCTTTTGACGCGATTAGTGCTTCGTCGCACTTTTGTTGAAGTGCTCCTCTTTCCAGCGAGAGACTTGTTCGAGAACATCGGCTTCGAGGATCTGGTAGAGGGCCACGGGATCATCGTGATGGGCAAAGGCTTCAAAATATTGATCGAGATTTTGAACTTCTAGAACACCTCTCATCCAGCCATCTTCACTCATGGAAAAAGCGAGACGCACATGAGAGCGATCAGGAACAAGACCCTTGAGCTTATCGAGACTCTGATGGAGCGCAAGCTCCTCTTCGCCACTTAATAGAAAACGATAAGTTTCGATTTGATGTTCACTCTCTTCCATGAGCATTTTTATCTTAGAAGCAGAGTGAGTCGTATTTGATAGTGCCATAGACCCCTCCTGACCTTTCGTGGTCGTGATGTCACCTCTAATTATAAGTGCGCAGAGCGGCCGACTCAATGGAGGGGAGCACCATTTGACATGAATTCACCTGAAGTTGACATTCCACTGGCCCAGCCTAACAAAGTGCAGCTTAATTCGTTGATTTTGAAAGGGTGAGGTGCTAAGTATCCGACTCAACTAGTGAGGATCCAATGCACCATTTCTCGATACTTTTCGCTCTTTTATTTTCCAGCGCGCTCTGGGCGCAAAGCCTAGAAGTTGTAGGCCCTTGTGAGAAGAGGCCTTTCGCTACTTATGAGCAAACTGAATTTCGCGCTCAATCTGTAGGCGCCTTCACGCTTGAAGGGCTCGATCAGCTGGGTCTTCGTTATGAGGGAACTGAGCGCGGACTCAACACCATTGAAGATTCAGTCGTGGGAATGGATGCGCTTGAAATTTTAAGCGACACTGAAATGCGCGCTTATGGTTGGTGCTTTAGTATCAATGGCCAGGTTCCCGAGGAATTTGCCGATGTAATTCCACTCACATCTGCCACTGACAAGGTGGTCTGGTTTTTTGCTTTTGCTCACTATCTTGAAGGTGAGTGGATCGCTCAATGTGTGCCCGCCCACACCATTGCTCCCGCTAAGCTTTGTGATTAATTTTACGGGCCTTCATGATGAGTGGAAGCATGAGGGCGATAACGAGCGCAAGAAAGCATAGTCCTATCGTTTGAAGTGTGGTGCTCACTCCAAAGTGATCAATGGAGTACCCAATCGCAGGACCCACTAGAGCAAAGCCCAAGCGAAAAAAGAGACTCGAAAGGGAGTTGATGGTCGCTCTAAATTTATTGTCGATGCGAGAGTTAAGAGCGTCTCTTAAAATAACCTGATTGAGTCCTCTTGAGAATTGAAAGGTAAGCCCAAAAATAACTCCCAAAATTCCTACCTGAATGCCCATGCCCAAGTAGCCGATGACCGGCAACAAAGCGGTGAGAGCGAGAATCGTGGTGACGCCAAATTTCTCTTCAAAGTAGTGGGCCCACTTGCCAACAAAGCCGGCCAGAATATTATAGCTGGCCCAAAGTACCCCAAAGTAGGTGAGTTCGATGCCCGCCTCCTGCCAATACTTTTGAAAAATCCAAACCGCAATAAAAGTGGAGAGGCCCCAGATCACGAGATTGATAAAAATTAAGCGCAAAAGTGAGTCGCGCTTAAAGACCTCAAAGAGAATTGTCTTAATATTTTCCCAGTGCTGATGCTCTACCTTGTCTTCATGAGACTTGGGCTCGTAGAGAGTCAGAGCGACGAAAAGAGGAATCCAACTAATAGCCGCGTGAACCACGAGCGGCCAAGTAAAGCTCACTGTCGCTAAGGCACCGCCAAGGATTGAGGCTACGGATTCAGCACTTAGTTGAGCAAAGTGAATATTGCCCATGGCCTTTGTGCTCGCTTTGCGATCGCTCTGAACAATGTGAAGAGAGTCGTAGAGAATGGAGAGATCTGTGCCAGATACCAGCGACAGGCCAATTGCGATTAAGATTTCGTAGAGGATGAGCGAGAGGTAATCGTCAATAAAACACAGCCAAGTAAAACCGATCGCGGTGAGTAGGGCGCCAATGATCAACGTATTTTTGCGACCCCAGAGATCACTTAGGTAGCCAGAGGGGACTTCAAGAATGGCGACGCTGATGCCAAAGATCGCCTGCAGCTTAAAGATCTGCTCCATCGTGAGCCCGAGCTCAAGAAAGTAGGGTACGATAATGGGAATAATCACCAAGAACATCCAAAAGAAGCTAAAGAGGTAGATCTTTTTAATATTACTTAGTGCTGCGCTTATACTTTCGGCCGAGGCATTCATTCTGATATTATGCCCTAACTCGATTAATATGGTGAAGAAATGATGACTCGCTTTTTAGTAATTTCTCTCGTCTTATGCCTCTTCGTCTCATGTGCGCACAAGTCAGTGCAGGGGCCGCCTGAAGTGAAGCAAGCTTCAGAGTTAATTTGTTCTATGCTCAGTGGCAAGCGCCATGATTATGGCCAGCACTTTGAGGCCTCCTTTCTGACTGCCCTGACGCCCGAGAAGATTGAAGCACTCTTTGATAAGTACGCCAGTGAGTTTGGAAGTTGTCTGAGTGTCAGCGAGATAAAAGAAGGAGAGCCTCATTCGGTGTTTTTGAAAACAAGTCAAATGCGCTTACTTAAGGTGCTCATTGGCCTCAATCCCACCAGTCAAAAAATTAATGCCCTCTGGTTTAAAGGAGAAGCCTTTGAGCTGGGTGATTTTAACCAACCGGCCAAGCGCGTATGCGAAATGATTTCCCAAGGAAAGGTTAAAAACTATGAGTCACTTTTTTCAAGTGACTTCGTAGAAGCGGTCTCGGCCCAGGAGATGAATCAAGTTCTCGCCTCGATTAAAAGTGAGTTTGGAGATTGTCGTGACTTCACCCTCACTTCAGACGATGGTGTCGACGCTCAAATGATCACGCACCAAACTGAGGGGAAGAAACTCAAGATCATGCTCAATCTCACGCGAGAAAAAGAAAAAATAAAGATCGCTGGGCTTCGCTATTTAGGAGAGCACTTTGATGTACCAAGCTATAAGAGTGAGAGTGCTCTCGAAGAAGACCTGGCGGCGCTGGGGGGATTTTCTTCGGTGTATTTACGCAAGCTAGATGGAGAGGAACTCTACCAGCACAATGCCTCAAAGGTTCATGCTCTGGGCTCGGTGTTTAAACTCTTCGTGCTTGCCACCTTACAAGAGAGAATTAATCAAAAACGTGCTCGCTGGGATCAAGAAATTAAGGTGCAAGAGCGTTTAAAGTCGCTCCCCTCTGGTCGCATGCAAAAGCTTAAGGAGGGCACAAAAGTGAAGCTCTCTGAAGTTGCCCTCAAGATGATTTCAATTAGTGATAACACGGCAACAGATCACTTAATCGACTTTCTTGGCAGGGAAAGTATCGAGCAATTCATGGCCCGCAATGGCTTTATGAAATTAAAAACTCGCAACACGCCCTTTCTTAAGACGATGGATCTCTTTCGCGTGCGCGCCTATTTTAGCGAGGCAGATATTAAGCGCTATCAAAGAGCAAAGAGAAGTATGCGGATTTCAATGTTGCGCGCTCTTGAATCTAAAAAGCCAGAAGATTTAATGAAAGCACTCTCTGGCTGGGACGAACCTCGTCATATTGACGCTATTGAATGGTTTGGGACACCAAGGGATATTTGTCAGCTCTATGCTTGGTTTCACCAAAAAAGTGATCAAGAAGCGCGCAAGATACTCTCGGTCAACACCCCTTTGCTCGAGCCTTCTGAGTTGGGACTTAGCTATGCTGGCTATAAAGGTGGGAGTGAACCTGGAGTGGTGGAAATGGCCTATTGGTTAACCTCTACGACAGGGGAGAACTATTGCCTTTATGTTGGGGCCAATAATAGTAAGGAAAAAATCAACGAGGGAAGGTTCTTTGCGATCACTGAGGGAGCAATTAACTATCTCATCACCAAATATATCGGAGTCAAGTAATGGAAAAGCTTCTCACCGCCAGTCTGCCGACTGAGAGCGAATATCAATTTTGGTATGAGCGCTGTCTCAAGGATTACGCCGAAGGTAAGATGAAGGCCAATGGACTGACAGAGCAGGAAGCCCACGAGCTGGCGCTCTCGAGCCTTCAGCGTTTGCTTCCCAATAAGTATGAAAGTCCTGATCAATATTTTAGAGTGCTCAAAAATAATGAAGGGCAGTTGGTAGGCTACTATTGGTTTGCAGTCATTGGCGCCAAGGATAATCGCAAGGCTTTTATCTACGACATTGTCGTCGAAGAAAATTTTAGAGGGCAGGGCCTAGGCCGCGAGGCCATGTTGATGATTGAGGCACATGTGCGCTCTCTTGGTCTCAAACAGGTTGGTCTGCACGTTTTTTCGTATAATAAAACGGCAGTAAAGCTCTATGAGTCCCTCGGCTATGAGACCACAGATTTAGTGATGGAAAAATCTCTAGAGTAGTCGGTAGCCCTTAATGATTAAGGGAATGCAGATGAGGTAGATGAGATAGCGACTTACCTGTCTGAACTGAGTATCGTTCATCCTACCCACTATTTTGGCGCCAATATAATTTCCGGCCAGAGTGAGAGCAATGATCGGGGCATAGGCCCAGGAAGAAAGAGTCATTTCCTGTTGTGTGGTAAAAAGAATCGTTCCATAAAAAATAATTTTTACAATGTGTCCTATCGCCTGGGTGATCGCTTTTGAGCCAAGTACCTCAAAGCGAGACAAAGGCGCATTGATAAAGAAGACGTCGAGAATCGGTCCGGCCACACCTGCTGCGAGCTGGGCCATAGTCACAATCACTCCACAGAGAAAACTGCGCCCGGGGTCAGTTATTTTGAGCTGGGCCCCAATCTGTTTCGTCAGCCCCAAAAAGGGCATCAGTCCCAGTGAGAGATACATGAATGCTTTACTCGGATAAAACTGAATCAGCTTAAAGGCCACGACGGTCAAAAGGACACCGACAACATACTTAATCAGCAGCTCTTTTCTGATGTGGGCATTGTAGAGAATGATCCTAGTGGCGGTGGAGACTAATTGGACAACACCGTGGATCACCATGGCTTCACCCACTGGTAAGAAGTTGAGCAAGATGGCCATGAGAATCACACCACCGCCCATTCCAAGCACGCCAGAGAGGGTGCTCGTTAAGAGCGAGGCACTGGTGATAATGAGGGCGCTTTCAATGGCGATGGCGGGCTCCTAGAGGGTTGCTTCAGTTTAGGCCCTAAAGGAGAAAATGAAAATATGGTGACTTTAAGTATTTGTAATCAGATGTTTTAGGGCTAGACTAAGATCTTTGGTGTCACACTTTTTGATGAGAAAACGTATACCAGGGTAGGAGATGCACTCAGACGAAGAGCTCATGCTAATTTATCGAGAGGGAGAGGGCCAAGCCTTTGAAGAACTCTATCGACGTTACCGAGCGCGAGTCTACGGCTATCTTCATAAGAAAGTACCGGGTGAGGAAAAGGATGATGTGTTTCAAAAAATCTTTTTGAAGCTTCATCAAAAAAGACACCTTTATAAGTCTGAGTATCCCTTTGCTCCTTGGTTTTTCACTCTTTGCAGGCACGTGGTCATTGATTACTACCGCTCGCGCAAAGAGGTGCTGAGCGCAGAGCTGTTTGAAGAGCAGTCACCGGACGCAAGCGAGTTTGAAACTCAAGAGCTTCCGGAAATGGAAGCCGATCAATTCAAGCTGCTCTACGCAAAGTTTGTCGAAGGTAAGGGTTACAAAGAGCTCGAGGCCGAATTTAGTGCGAGCTCAAGTGCTCTTAGAAAGAGAGTGAGTCGTTTGCTCGCCACTCTTAGGGGAGAGGCTTAGATGAATGAAAATAATGACCATGAAACACAAGAGTTTCGCTCTTTCATTAAAGGCGGCGTAAATCCCCGCCCAGAACTTGATCAGAGTCTTAAAAGCCACATTACTGCTGATCTAAGTTGGCTTCCCAAACTGACTTTTATTAAAGCTCTGGCGGCCCACTGGGCGGCAGGGCTCGTGACCTTGGCCATCTGTCCTCAATTTGGTTGGAACCCGTTTAACTCTTCTTCACACTTACCCCATATTTTTATGGAGTATGGCATGTGGGCCTGTGGTCTTTTTTGTGGCTCGCTCTTTATGGCCCTAGGCGCCCTTTTTACTTGGGTGATTTTGGGTCGCAACCAGCGTGTCTACCTGGCCGTGAGGTCTTGGAAATTTGCTCTTATGCTTAGTGCCCTATCAATGACTGTGCTTATGATCTTGGGGAAAGCGACAAGTGGCTCAGATGTGTTTTTCACCGAAAGCTTTATTATATTTTGGGTACTTGGTGCTTTTGTCTTTGACTGGACCTCTCTTAAGAGCATCTTTTCTCGCTACCAAACTGTGTAGAGATTACCTAGCTTAATTGTCAGAAAGTGGGCCTCATTCTAAATGTGACTCAAAATTAATTTTGAGGAGTCCCCCATGAAATCTCTGTTTCTCATACTTGCCATGATGCTTTCGGCTTCAAGTTCAGTGTTTGCTTCTACTTTGTCTGAAAAGGATATGCTCTCAATTGAAAACTTCATCCGTTCAGAAGTGGAGTGGAGTTATGATGGTTCATTTTTAGAGCTCAATGAGAAGTCGATTTTAGTAAGTGTGACCGCTCAGTCGACAGCACAAGAACTAAGAGTGAGTGCGGTTGCTGAAGTAGAGACTAACTTCTACGGTGAAATGGAAGCCGGTCAAGTTGAGTGTAACATTCTACTTGAAAAGAAAGCTGACGCTTGGAGAGTTAACTACTTTAAGTCAAGCTGTCAGTGTGAAGCCGGTCTTCAGTGCGGAGAAGGTAATCTCTACGAAGAATAAGGGGCGAAGCGCTGGGTGAGCTCTGCCTCACTTTCAAAGCAAAGATCTAAGAGCTCTTCATAGGGAGAGCTCAGACCTAGGAGCTCGCCAAAGGCGGGCTCTGTTTTTAGACCTTGATCTTTAAGCTTTTTGATATCGGCCCGGAATTTGGGACCGAGCAGTTTTAAAAGTTTACTCTCTATATAGTAATGACGGTTGGCGTTTTGCTTAAAAACTTCCTGATTTTGACAAAAGATTTCAACCTTAAGTCCTTCAACCGTAAAATTGATGACACTGCTTTCAAGCTCTTGAAAACGAGCGCGGTGACTTCGATAGTCTGGCAAATTTCCCCAGTGCTGCTGGCAAAGCTCTTCAAAGTGCCCAAGCTCCTTGGCGCAACATAAGAGGTCTAAGTCAGAGTTATGAGTGTCAATTTGTAGAGGGATGGTCCCTGAAATAAGCGGGGTGAACTCCAGAATATTTTTAAGGAGTCCATACCTATCAATTAAATCACAGAGCTTCGGGTGTTTTTCAATAGCAATGACCTCTTCAAGAGACTTGTGGTGAAACTTGATAGCAAAATTCTCAAATCCGACTTCAATTTCGGGATTTAAAAGTTTGCTGGCACCTTTTTCACTTAAGCGCTCACCTGCAAAGACCTCTCTTACCCAGTCAAAGGAGTAGGCAATGACAAATTCTAGGTGCTCTAGCCCGGCCAAGGTAGGCTTACTCTCTTTTGGAGCCGGAACTTCCACGAGATCTATCTGAAAGCCGCGAAAGACAACCGGGCGATGAAGCTTATAGGTCGCAATGGGGCGTCCACCAATCAGCGATTCGATGAGTTCGATCCCCAGTTCACCAAAAAAGCGCTTGGCCTGTTCATAGTGAGTGAGAGAGGTTGTTCTATAGCAGAGGTGATCAATGCTGAGTTTTGAGAGCTCTCCTTGGTAGGGACTTAACCTCTTCCAAGCCTGTTCTAGAAAATCATTTGCCTCTTGATGGAAATTCATCTCTCTCATTTTCTCTTTCTCCTCTGGTCTGGCCTGGTCTGGTCTAGCTAAACAGATCGTACTCGCCGCCCTTTTCGAGGGCCTTTTTATAGGCTTTGCGCGAATGAATCTTCAAGAGAAATTGATGTAGATGAGGGTAATTCTCTTCCAGACCCATGCGTGCACTGGCAGCTTCAATGGGAAAGCTCATTTGAATATCAGCAGCACTAAATTCCGCTCCAACAAACCATCCCGTTTTAGCAATCTCAGCGTTGAGGTAACTAAAATGAAGCTTAAGCTGGGGATGAATAAATTGATCTTCAACCGTGCTTGCAATCTTTTTTACAATAGGTTTGATAAAAAAGGGAACCGGTGCATTTCTAACTTTGCTAAAGACTAGCTTAAGTAAAAGTGGGGGCATCGCTGAGCCCTCCGCATAGTGCAGCCAGTAGTTAAATCGAAGCTCTAGTAGCGGATCTCCACTTGGCTTGAGCCTGCCCTGACCATAGGTGGTCACAAGATAATCGATAATCGCGCCCGATTCGGCCAAAGTGAGATCTCCATCAGTGATGACAGGAGACTTTCCCAAGGGGTGAACCTGCTTGAGTTCTTCGGGCGCTAGCATGGTTTCAGGGTCGCGCTCATAGCGCTTAATCTCATAATTGAGACCAAGCTCTTCAAGCAACCATAGTATTCTTTGGGAGCGAGAGTTATTGAGATGATGGAGAGTGATCATAGAAGTTCCTTGAGTGTTAAGTCCCTTCTATGATCACTAGGTTTTGCTTCTTTGTCTAACTGGCGCGCTTTTCGATGTCATTGTATGTGACAATTCCAACTAGGCGGCGATCACTATTCATGACTGGGATTCGACTGATGTGGTTGGCCTCCATCTGGGCCTTGACTTCTTCGATATCCTCATCTTCAAAACAGTATTTTATTCCTTTGGTCATGCACTCACCGACAGTTGTGGAATCGGCCATCTTACCTTCGGCCATGGCGCCGATCACCAAGTCTCGATCAGTGATAATACCGACAATTTTGTCATTTTCTTCCACTGGAATACTGCCAATCTTGAGATCGCGCATGATTTTTGCCGCCTCACGAATGGGGCGATGGCTATTCACACACTGGACTTTTGGCGACATTACTTCCTTGATTTTCATAGAACGCTCCTTTGACATGGGCCTTCAAAAAGTGGCCAACCCTAACTTTTTAAGTCCCATCCAAGCCTTATGAGGGTCTTTCTTTTGACCTAAGATTAATTCTGCAACTCATAGGCCACTTGATATGCTAGACTAACAAGCAATGAAATTATTTGGTCTCATTCCCCCTCGACTCTGCCCTCAACGGGCCTTTCCCCTTTACGCTTTTATACCGGGAAAAAATATTCACCCGAATAAACCAGGTGGGCATAGTTTTGAATGCAAAGAAGTGATCGCGGCCGAGCTCATAGAGAATGAGCCTTGGCAAAGTGAGGAGCTCGGCTTTGCTCTTGATCTTTATCACGCTGGATATTTCTGGGAATCCCACGTCTACCTTGAGGCCATTTGGAATGCTCATGGGCGAAAAGGCGAGATCGCTGAATTCATGAAGGCGCTGATTAAATTGGCTGCCGCGGGAGTGAAGTTTGAATTAGGGCAAGATGAAGCCGCCTGGGGTCACTTAGAGCGCGCCCTGGAGCTTCTTCTCGCACTCAAGCCGGAGCTGATTGGAATTGATGTGGCCGCGCTCATTAAAGAAGTTGATGAGATCCTTTCTCATAAAAGTGTTCGACTCCCTTTAGTTACTCCCAACTGGCCGCGGGTTTAAATAAACATCCCTCCTGAGATTTCAATTCTCTGGGCCGTGATCCAACTATTCTCATCTTGAAGTAAGCTTGCAATGGAGCGCCCAATGTCGTCTGGGAGCCCAACTCTTCCAAGCGCCGTTTGAGAAGCCAAGAATTTATTCACATCAATTTGGTCGCGGACCGCTCCACCGTAGAAATCTGTTTCGACCGCGCCTGGGGCCACTGTATTAACTGTGATTCCGCGCGAGCCAAGCTCGCGGGCCATATAGCGCGATAGCACTTCGATTGCTCCCTTCATCGCGGCGTAAGCCGAGTATCCAGGCAGACTAAAGCGAGTGAGACCCGTTGAGATGTTGATGATCCGGCCCCCCTTGGACATGAGAGGAACGAGTCTTTGGCTAATGAGAAATGGTCCTTTGAAGTGAATCTTATAGAGCAGGTCCATGTCCTCTTCACTGGTCTCTAGAAAGGCGCTGTTAAGACCAATGCCGGCATTATTGACGAGATAGTGAAACTTATTTGTGTCCCACTCTTTATTTAAGACATTTTTAACCGCGCCACTAAAATCGTCAAAACTCTCAGGGTGGGTGACGTCGAGCTGGAGGGCAACAGCTTGGCGAGCTTTAGCCTTTATTTCGGCGACCACATGGTAAGCTTCTTCTTTTTTTGAGTGGTAGGTGAGGATAATATCACTGCCATTATCGGCCAGTGCCAGGGCCGTGCTTCGGCCGATTCCTCTACTTCCCCCGGTGACGATTGCAATCTTCGTTGTCATAGACCTTCCTTTGCGCATAAGTGGTCATGCTTACTTAGATGCAATGATGTTTCACGTCCAGTGTCAAAGTCTAGCCGACTGTAGAGTCTCTGTTCTAGGAACGTCCAAAAGAGTTCTAGGGAATAATTGTGAGAATTGCGCTCGCTGTTGTGATCACACCATTACCGTCAGAATTATCTAGGGTCATCTCTATATCGAGCACATTTTCGATGATGAGATCAGCTTCTTCAGTCCCACCAATAAAACCAGATGCCGTGGTTGAGTCGCGAGTGGCATCGGTAAAGCAGTGAGGGTCAATATACTTGCCACTGCCATCACTGGTCCAGGCGCAATCAATATCGTTATTGAGTTTGAGGTAGAGCTTCATGTTGCTGCCAGCATTTCCTGTTGCAGATACTTCACTCGGAAGTTCAAGCGTGAGTGCTGAATCTAGGGTTGCCACTAAGTCATAATTCTTATCGCCGTCAGCGCCATCGTTTTTGCGCGAAGACTTAAGCGTCACCTTATCACTCGCGATAACGGAACTTGAGAGTCGCTCGCCAGGAATCAGAATGACTGTCTCATCACAAGTCATCTCCACATCGTCGCCAACGTCAAGAAAGGTGCATGCTGGTGAAGTATTAACGGCGCTTTCGACTGTGACTCCCTTTTTAGCAGGGGGGTCAATCAAGTCGTCATTGCGCCCGCATGAAATGAGTGCACAAATGATAAATGCCATTAAAGTGAAGTTCTTCATATACTCTCTCCTGCCTTGTAAGACTTACAAGGTTTGTGCCAGCTTTTATGCGCTTAGAGGCCCTGAAACTGACTAGGGAGCTAAGTTGGTGTCTACTTTTTAGACATTTTCTCACCTGAGATGAGATACTGAATAGGATAGAATTCAACATTAAAATGAGGTCAAAATGAATCAGCACTCAACTGTCCATCGTGGGGCGCAAAGTATTGCCGAAGAAAATGCCCGCTTCATGAGCAGTGTCTATAAATGGATGTCATTAGGAATTTTGCTGACAGCGCTGATCTCTTACGTGGTTTCAAATACCCCGGAGATGGTGAATTTACTGCTCCAAAATCGTTTTGTTTTTATCTTGCTCTTGGTCGCTCAAATTGGAGCAGTTCTCTATCTCTCGCTTAGAATTAAACAGCTAAGTGCTTTGATGGCAACAGTGATCTTCTTTCTCTATGCGGCCCTTACGGGTCTGACCTTTTCCGTACTTTTCCTAGTCTATACTCAGGAGAGTATTCAAGGCGCCTTTATCGTGACCACCTGTAGCTTTGCTGGTTTAAGCGCTTTTGGTTATGTGACCAAAAGAGACTTAGGTCCAGTGGGAACCTTTTGTCATATGGGGCTGTGGGGACTGATTGGCTTTGCCGTACTGTCGCTGTTTTTTCCCTCCATGCTCGCAGGCAGTTTGGGGATGGCCTACAGTCTGGTGGGCATTGTTGTCTTTGCCGGGCTCACGGCCTATGACACTCAAAAAATTAAAAGTACTAATATCATAGGTAATGAGGGGAGTGCCGAAGATCACAAAGAAGCGATCATTGGAGCTCTGACTCTCTACTTAGATTTCATCAATCTCTTCTTAATGATTCTACGTTTGATGGGAAATCGGCGCCGTTAATCTACTGGACTAGAAGTAGACCACGCGCCAGTTGAGAGCAGTTTTGATTGGCGAGGGCAGGTCGAATCATTACCGTGGCCTCAAAACCATTGGAAGAGATATTCACTTTGCCATCGCCATTCATGCCGACAACTCTGGCCCAGGGAACGTTTGAGACAATGGTTTTCTCATTCACATTAGAGATGACGCGAATGTCGCCAATATGTCCTTCAATTGTTGAGAGCGTGTTGTACTCTTGCCAGATGTAGCGCGCGGGATTTTGTCTGACTTCATCAATTAATTCTTGAATTTGATCGGGTGGTGTTTTAGGGCCCACATACACACCTTTGCCGCCTCTGCCGTCGACAACCTTGACCACATATTTTTCAAAATTATTAAAAACTTCATTGAGCGCTTCATTATCGAGAGCACCGGCTTTTTGAAAGCTTCCGCTTGGCATGTTGCCAAGAATCGGCTTTTCATTTAGGTAGTACTCAATGAGGCGATCGACATAGATATAAAATTCTTTATCGCCAATAAATTCGGCGCCAGGAGAATTGGTGATGGTGAGTTGACCTTTCTTAAGTGCTTTTGTTAGCCCCTTTAGTCCGCCCATTTTATCAAAGTCGCTCTCCCAGGGGTTGACCTTCCTGATTGTCGACTCGAGCTTTTTAATATGAATTTTTCCCGATTCAGCATCAGGCTTCAGAGCGAGTTTGAGCTTCTCTTTATCTGATTCACTGAGAGCTCCCTCTTCTAAGAGCCACTCAGCTTCTTCCACGGCCCGGTAAGTACGATTGGCCTGGTGAGAAGGCTCTAAGTCCCCAGGATTCATATTGGCAATGAGGTGGCCCACCTTTTGAGGTTTAGCGCCCTTGTGCTTGAGCAGAAAAACGCCGCTATCAGTGACTTTGAGCTTGGGATATTTTTTTGAGTCCGCATGATTTTTGTAGGGATCGATGGTCACAGTTTCAATCCCGTGCTCTTTCATAATTTCTCGCGTTCTCATATCTTCATTATCAGCGGCCATACTATGTGGGTACTGAACGGCAACGGCAATGCCACCCTTTCTAAAAGCAGCCTCTTTGTAGCTCGCAGTGATTTGACGATAGAATGAGCTAGGATTGGGACTTCCAATCACTCTTTGGTACTCAGGCATATAGCGATCAAGAATCTCACGGGCACGATTGAGGTCCCCCATACCACCGATGAAGGATGGGTTGTCTTCCACGACTAGGAATCTCCCTTCGGGAAAATCTTCGGTGGGAGGGCCGCGAATAATGTCTGGACCATACCAAAAATTTAAATTCTCTGGGCGTATGCTGCCTTCCCACTCAGACTCGTGGGAGCGGTTGATAATTCTTGTGATCACATCCTCTGGGATGATTCCGGCTTTGAGATAGTTTTTATCACCAGAGTAATGATCTTTAAGAAAGGCCCTTAAGGCTTGTGAGCGTTGATTGACCCCGGCCTGAATTCCACTATATTCATCTTCTGAGAGAACTCGCGGAAGCATGAGAAGGGCGTTATCGCCTTGGAAGTCTTTTAAGCTTTTTTGCTGCAATTCATTTTTTTGTTCGTCACTAAGCGATCGATAGAGTTCAATCACTCCGCGGTACACAGGCCTAATTTCACCATTTTCGCCATAGACCTCATCAAAGGCGGGAGCACTGGCCAGATCGCGATAGGCGATATTTTGACAGCTTTGCAGTGCAAAGATGAAGAGAAATAAAGTTAGGGTTACATGCTTAATTTTTGTCACCCTAACTTATCGAAAGAAACCAAATAAGATTTAGTAATTTGTCCAGTCGGCCTCAAGTTCACTGCGTGTCCCATTGTAGACATTTACGTCCATGTCGAACTTGGTGCCGGGAACGTTATAAAGGCATGATCCGGTCTTTGAGCAGTTAATCTCGCTTGAAAACTGCCACAGAAAGTAGTTCGGCCAGATACCTGCTGGGTAATCCGTGACATTGGCCTTAAAGCGCGCGTACCAAAGCTTAGATTGTTGGAAAAGAGCGTTGCTTTTTACCCGGCTATTAAGGAGTTTCGTCGTTGAGTGGTTGGCATAAACTACCGGAATGCGTCCGGTTTGTTCATAGACATAGTCCATAAAGACGACGGCTTCATCAATGGTCATAAATTTACCTGAAGTGGTGTCTTCAAGGTCGAGCACCATGAGTGTGTCCGGATCATTGCCTACGAGATCAAGAAAGAGCTTTGCTTGTGCAATTGTATTGCCTGGACGACCCAAGTGGTAAGCTCCCCAGAGATAGCCTCTGGCCTTAGCAATATCGCGACGTGATCTGTACTTGCTATCCACGCGACTGCCAATACTCGAGCGGTGAATGACTCCCACCACTTTTGAGTCGGTGGCCATTTTATCCCAATCGATAGGGTTGCCTTCATAGGCGTCAATGACGATCGTAGTTCCCGCCTTATCCCAGGGACGATTAAGTGAACTGAGGTCTGTTTCCTCGTCGTTATCGCCTGGATCACTAGGAGCGTCGCTGTCGCACTTGGCCGATTGAGCTGCGCTCAAGGCCTGTGTGCCTGCCTTGTTGTCTTTGGCGCAAGGATCATCCTGCACGCAAGCAACAGCAAAAAGAGTAATAAAAAGGAGAGTGATATTGAGTGTAAATTTTGTCTTCATGCCCTGTTGATCGGCACTTAGAGACTTTACTTTACGAATTCATGATGGACGCAAAACCTCGGTTGCGTAGGACTTAGAAGTGTTAGGCACTTAGTCGCTCTCTAATGAGAGTGCAGCGGAAAAATTTTCCCTAATTACTTGAGATAAAGCGGCTTGGCCTTATTGACCTTCGTAAGTATCTTACAAGATTTATCGTGCGCCCCTGGCAGGACGCCAATACTCATGAGAAACTCACCCACAATCTCACCGCCGGTAAATTTGAAAGTCTTTTTGAAAAGCTTTACCCATTGATCTTTTGTAAGCGGGTGATGGGCCTCGATCCACTTTTCAAAAGAACCATATTCTTTTTGCAGCTCGAGAATCTTTTGTGCGTTATGAATGGCCGCATTCACTTTCAAACGATTGCGAATGATACCTGGATCATTTAAGAGACGCTCACGATCCTTGTCCGTATACTTGGCAACCTTCTTTATATTGAAATTTGAATAAGCCTTGCGAAAAGTTTCCTCTTTTTTAAGGATCGTCTCCCAACTTAGTCCTGCCTGATTAATTTCTAGAATGAGTCTGGCAAAGAGTTCGTCGTCGTCATGGATGGGAAAGCCATACTTGAGATCGTGGTAGGCCTTATGAAGAGATTTTCGCGGTTCAGGCATGGATTCGATTGCTTTGCAGTAAGACATTAAATCTCCATAATTTAGACAGTCAAAGCATAATAATTTTTTTTAGTTATGCGAACTAAAATTGCAGTGGTTAATTATGAATCCTAGGTTTTTAAGGCTCATGATTCATAAATCCTTGTTCGTGCAAGCATCTCAATACATTGCTTGAATAGCTTAGGTGGGATTGTCGAGTATATTTTATTTTTGTATAGATTTGTGCCAAGTTGTTCGCCTCATGGGTCAATAGTTTCTGGCGAAGTTGCTCATCATCTAAATAACGTTTGAATGAAGCCTGTTCTTTACCTGCATGATATGCCTTCAACTGCTTTGAACAATAGTTCTGATATACCTGATCATGAAGGATCGCTTCCAAGGGAAGTCTGTCACGCTGTTGAATGTCCTCGTCTGGGTATCCAAGCGAGAAACCAACAACGGGAACCACTTGAGATGGAAGCTTGAGAACTTTAGCGATTTTGTTATTGTTGGCAAGAGTCGTACCTAAATAGCAAACCCCAAGGCCCATACTCTCGGCAGCGAGAGCGACGTTTTGAGAGTACAATGTGGCATCGATCATCCCGATGAGAAAGCTCATTAGATTGTCAAAGTTAGGAGGAGCTTCATTTTCTTCTAACCATAACCTCATGCGATTAAAGTCAGCGCAAAAAGTTAAAAAAGCCGGAGCCTCTAGCACCATCTCTTGCTTAAAGTGGAGGGGATAGAGCTCATTTTTAAGCTTTTCATCCGTGGTTACGATCACGGAATAAGCTTGCATATTGCCTGATGTCGATGCCTGCATCGCCGTACTTAAAATCTCTTCCAGAATCTCTCTTGGTACCTCTTTCTTTTGATACTTGCGAATAGAGCGATGTGAGCCGATTGCGCTCAAAACTGGATTACTCATCTGAAATCCTCGTGCCCGAAAAGTGCCCTAGTACTTCACGATGAGGAAGAGTATAGGCGGTACCACTCATTTCATCTTGAGAAGTAAATTTACCTATAAAAAGAGCGTCATAGGAGTGATTGCCTTCTCTCACTTGAATTTTAAAAGAAAAGCTCTCTTCGCGCGCCTTTAATTGAGTGACTTTTGAGGAGAAGACTCCAGGAACTTCATATTCGCCGCTAATGACATACTGCTGATCAGCCGCTCGTCTACTCTCAATGCTGAGGTAATCCACAAACTGATGCTGAGAAGTTTTAAAGAGCACTTCAAACTTACCGAGTATCGCAGACCTGGGAAGTGGGCCATTGCAGTGTTTATCAATTAACTTGATTAATTCCTGCGCCTCATCTGAAGAATTGGCGATATTTCTAAAGCCACTGGCATAGAAAATCTCTTTCCCTGGGTTGGCAATATAATCCACTTGTCCTAGCGACCATCTGTAGGTTGGATTCTGGGCAAGCTTAAGTGCCACCTCTGCCAGATCTTTAAACTTTTGAGTCGGTATTTTTTGATGTCTTAAGAAGCTAATATGATTCATGATATCGGCCCCTTGTTGAAGTTCGACGCGATCATTGTAGATAAGACATTTGTCGTGATTTTCAAAAGCACCCAGCTTGCCGGCCAAAAGTTCTGAGGCATGGGTATTGAGACTTAAAAGAGCGAGTAGGGGGTAGCATATTTTCATTTGATTTCTCCTGATGGCAGTGAAGTTAGCACCTCAGGATGTTGACAAAAAGTGAATAGTTTTCAATTATTGGTTCCAAATGGAGACCACTAGGCTTAAGCAATTTCATACCCTCTACCAGAAGAGAAATCTCAGACGGGCCGCCGAGTTACTTGGGATAACTCACTCGGGACTATCTAAGTCTATGAGTCGATTAGAAGAAGAGCTTGGTATAACTCTCTATCATCAGGTTGGACGCACCATTGCTTTTAGTGACGAAGCCCATGAGTTAGCGCACAAGATTCCAGACTTTATAAAGTCACTCGAGGACCTCATTCACAGCACACAAGTAGGGCACAATATTTTAAGAATTGGCTCCTTTGAGGTCTTCACCACCTATTTTACCAAGGTCCTAGCGCCAATTTTTAATGATTATGAGCTCGACTATCACGAATTGATTCCAGGGCGTATGGAACGCGCTCTGGCCAGTCGAGACATCGATCTCGCCATTACCTATGAACCAATAGCGCTGTCGGGCATTGAGCACATCAAAGCAAGTGAGATTGAAATGGCCCCTTTTGTAAGAAAAGGGGCCTTCAAGGGCAAAGATATTTTAGACATTCCCTTCGCAGCTCCATTGATTCCAATTGAGGGCGCGCCCACTGGAATGAAGGGGCTCGATAGCTGGCCTGATCATGACTTTAAGCGCGTTATACACTACCGAGTCGATCTCATGAAGACGGCGATCTCTCTGGCCAGAGAGGGTCTTTGCGCTGTTTTCCTCCCCACCTTTGTGGCAAAGCTTCACAACGACGTCGTCAAGAGCGAGTTTCAGCTCGTTCGTAAAAGCTTACCTGCGGGGATGAAGCCGGTACGTCGTTCTGTCTATATAGTTAAGCGAGAATCCACTGTTGAAGATGCTCGAGTGAAAAAGCTCGCCAAATTCTTGCGCACCATTAAATCTTAATCTTTAGTTTGCGTGTACCTTGTGAAAACACACTCAAACTAATTTTGACTTTTAGTCCATTCAATTTGAGCATTAAGAATTCTATCTTCACAGAGTTAGGGAGAATTTAAGGAAATGCTCACTCAAATTATATCAATTGCATTCAATATTTTTATCTCTCTTCTCTATGCAAATGAAGACGTCATTTTACAAATGGACTCAATTCCTTTTTCCCTCTATGAAGAGCGCGGGTGTGGAAGTGAGCAGCAATGCTATTATTTTAGATCTAAAAACCCTATTGAATATCACGGTCGAACTGG
Source organism: Bacteriovoracaceae bacterium (assembly GCA_048264885.1). Lineage (GTDB taxonomy): Bacteria > Bdellovibrionota > Bacteriovoracia > Bacteriovoracales > Bacteriovoracaceae > JBLWXV01. The sequence continues at coordinate 538,730 of JBLXCO010000003.1, read as the reverse complement.
TTTTGAGCATACTCCCTCAATTTCCTTTAGAGAGTCTTTAAGAACTGAGCAGGAAATCATTTATGATGTGACTTATGAAATAAACGCCCACAAATTTAGGCCGAGTACGGGACAGGGAGAGTCACGCAGTAAGTTTGCTCTGTTCTTTGGTGGATCATTTACCTTTGGCCAAGGGCTCAACCGAGACGAAACCCTTCCTTCGCAGTTTGCAAAAATGAATGAATCCTACGAGTCCTATAATTTGGGAGTCAATGGTGCGGGCCTCAATACCATGATGGCCCAAATCATGCACTTTGATTTGCCAGGCTTTATCAAGCAGCAAGAGGGAATTGCAGTTTACGTCTTCTTTGAAGAACATATTGCTAGAGCACTTGGCAATTTACCTTCACTCCCTTGGCTTCGAACCGCTCCCTATTATTCAATGGAGGACCTAACTTATGAAGGAAGTATCGAGGAGGCTCGTCCTTGGAGAACGCGCCTGCTTCTCTTACTGAGAGACTATTTTCCAGGTGCTGGAAGCAAAATATTTCCTTCAATAGGAAAAGAAGAGCTTGGCTATGCCTGCCGCTTATTTGAGCGTGCAAGAGATGATCTAAAGGCAAAGCTGGCCCAAGTTAGATTCGTCGTGCTCCAGCACCCATTCTATGGCTGGATGAATGATGAGCTCAAAAGCTGTCTCAAAGAAAAAGACATTACTGTAGTTGAATCTGAAATCATCGAAGACTGGTCTTATAAGATTCCTTATGACGGTCATCCAAACCTTAAGGCCAATGAATACACTTCCTCAATTTTATCTAAGGCCGTGAGCTCTTGGTAACTTAGGACAGTGGAGCAAAGAGATCTACCTGATTGCCATTTGGGTCGCGCACACTGGCATAGCGCTGACCCCAAAAAGCATCCCAGGGTTCTTTCAAGGTGAGATGACCTGCAGTTTTAATTTTTTCAAAGCAGGTATCAACTTCTTTTGGAGAAGACTGTAAAAAGCAAAGGGTCACTCCAGGACTCTGGGGCTCCTGCCAGTTAGGATTAATTTCTTTTAGGAGCTTGTACGAGTCAAGCATTAAGCGCAGCCCCGAGGGAGTCGTCGCCTCATAATGATCTTCTCCTGATGCTTCAAATTGCAGACCGAGAATTTGATAAAACTCGATGGTTTGTTGAATGTTTTCACAAGCGATGCCCAGAGCTGCCAGGTTCATAAGTGTCTCCCTTGAATCTACGCTGATCACTATATAATTAATCAAAGAGGGGATGATCAAAGTAGATGTCTGTCGAAATTCTAATTTGATTGGGAGACAGAGTTGTCTTCCTTGTTAGGCAGCGCGCTTTAGCTTTGAGATTTTTTGAGCATTTTTTGAAGGCTGCAATTGTTTGCTATCAATATGGGCCATAAAAGCTTCTTCGAAGGTTTCGATTTCGGTCGCGACAGACTCAAGTTTTCCCTTGATGCAAATGAGTATCTCTCTCCAGCGAATATTAGTAGCCTTTTCATACTTTTTCATTTGGGCGATTGTAACGTCCGCTCCAGGAAAAGGTGGGATTGAGAAGTTAATTCTTACTTTTTTGCCCTCATAGGTGAAGGATATGTGTCCTTTGTCTTTATTATTTCCCTGCTGAAAATTCTTACAGCCAAATTTCAAGAGTGCTCTTTTGATTTCACCTATACTCTTTTCCGCTGGTACTTGTGTTTTTCGGACAAACATAATGACTCCTTCCTAGGACTAATCGGCTAACTAAGTAATTATGTTTAGGTTTTTTGAAATGAGGACAAAAAAAAGCCCGAAGGGGTTAGTTTCGGGCCTTAATATGAATCACTCCGAAGAGATCGTCATGAAAATGGGGTGGCCAATGGGTTTTGAACCCACGACCTCTGGAATCACAATCCAGCGCTCTAACCAACTGAGCTATGGCCACCATGAATGAGAAAGTAGTTATAAAGTGTGTGGGTTAAGGTGTCAATTGAAAGCATAAGCTAGAATTTGCAAACTTTGACGAGTGCTTGAGGGCGTGCATAGAATATTAAAAAGACTTTTAAAAACAGGAAGATGAGTATGAAGTCACAAGGATTGGTAAATAAGTCACTGAAGACAATTGTAGGCGCTCTGGCGCTTGTTTCAACAAGTGCTTTTGGCTACGGGGTGGGATTTTCAACCTATCCACTGATGGTCGAACAAAAGATGGTCGGTGCGGAAATGACCGGAATTTCGAGTGATCAGGGTGGGGTTGGTGTTCAGGCGCGTTATACACAGCGCTTGACGCAGTCGCTCACGCTCGACGCTGGTGCCGGGATCTCTGGTGGTGACCGTTCAAATCGCATCTTTGCCGGTGTGGATTACGAAATGTTTCCAGACTATATGAACCAGCCGCGCATTTCGCTAAAGACTACTTGGATTAATGCTGAGGAATTCGATTCACGTCGCAATATCTTGAGTGTGGCCCCGATGGTCTCAAAAGGTTTTAGCTTCTGGGGCAAAGAGGGCTATCCCTTTTTGGCACTTCCCGTCTCACTTAACCTCGACTCAGATACCAAGCAATATGAAACGATGATTGGGGCGAACTTTGGTATTCTTGGCAACCTTCCGATTGAAGGCTACCGTGATATCATTGGAAAAGTTGAGGGTATGGTTGATATCAAAGATAGCTATACTGGGATTTTCTTAGGTCTAAGCTTTCCTATTAACTAAGCTTGAGTTTCCAACCTAAAATTGTTTTTTCTGATTTTGATGGGACCCTCACTCATGGCAGTGAGCTGGTCCCAAAATTTTTTGAAATTTTAGCGGCCATTGAAAAAATGGGCAGCGAACTTGTGATCGTCACAGGACGCTCGCGCGCTTGGGCCCACTTCTTTCTCACCCACTTTGGCCCGTTGAAAGCCGTGATCGCCGAGGGCGGTGGCATCCTCGTCACTCGCTTTAAAGAAGAGCCTAAAGAGCGACTACTCATTCCAGATATCGAAGTGAGAAGGCTTGCAAGTCTCACCGAAAAGCTGGCCCACGAGTTTGAAGGGGTGGAGTTCTCCACCGATACTTCTGGCCGCCTCACTGATCGCGCTATCTCTCTTGAATACCTAAATGAAAATCCTGAAATCAAAAAAGCGATCTGTGCTTTTTTGGAGCGCGAGAGTCTCAATTACTCTGAGAGTAATGTGCATCTTAATTATTGGGCCGGTGAAATCAATAAGTACAAGGCAATTGAATTTTTTCTTTCAAATTACCGCGACGGCGTGGCCTTGGATGACTGTATTTTCTTTGGCGATAGCCTCAATGATGAATCGTGCTTTAAGAGTTTTAAATATAGTGTGGGCGTCTCAAATATTTCACGGGTGATTGAGCGCCTCAAGCATCCACCTAAAGTGATCCTTCAAGGGAGTGAGCAGGAGGGACCCCATGGAGTCCTCTCCTATCTGCAAAAGCTTAGTAGCGAGTCTTAAGAAGAACTTTAATCAGTGAAAGCGCTCCATTTTGTGAATAACCGTAATTTTTATGGAGGTTGTCGAGGATTCCCTGAATTTCTTCTCTATTCTCTCTTGAGAGTGGAGTCTTACCGCTGCCTCCATTTTCCTCTCCCTGTTTTTCCGCTTCAAAGTAGACGATATTGCGAGAAATCATCTGAATGGTCTTCTTTTGCTCGTTTCTAAAGCTCTCTTTGAGACGGTTGACGAGATCGGGGAAGACTTCTTTATACGTAATCGTCTTGCCGCGGTTGTCGAGGTAATAGGCGCCAAGTTTAGAAATCAAAGTTGATCTAAAGTTTTCAGGGCCCTCTTTGAGATTAATGCCCTTTTCAAATTCCGTAATAAAGTAAGTATCCACTTCTTCATATTTACCGGTGATATTATTTTTGATTTTCTCGCCTTTAATGAGCGCGTTCACATTTTCAATGTAGCGCTTGATGTAGTCCTCATAAGAGCGATCATCAATCATGCCCAGTGAGTCTCGAAGTTCAGAATCAAATTGATCGAGGGCCTGATCTTTAATCAAGGCCAGAAATCGCGTGGGATTGTGATAATCACTTTGTGGAGTCATGTTGAGAAAATCGTAGTCATTCTTCTTTGCAATGAGATCTTCAAGATAGTCGAGAACTTCAATTACTGTAATCGTCTTATGAAGTGAAGTTAGGCGATAGATAATATTTTTCACCTCTCTGGGAGAGATGCCAAATTTACCTTCATAGAGGTTGTCGTAAACAAACTCATTCTTGAGCTCTTCAAGGCCTGAGCGCAGAACCTGCATGCTCTCGAGGTCAATGCGCTCAGGAAAATCATCACCAGCGAGAATTTGAGTTTTCTCAAGTGGATTGAGGTTGGTGACGATATTGGCCAGGCGCTTATCTTCAAAGTCTTTAACTTGCGGCAAGCGCAGTCTGGTCATTACTGAAAATTGGCACAAGGCCTCAAGGGCGTGGGGTTCGAGAATGGATTTATCCTTGAGTCCTTCTACTTGCTCCTCATAAATATTCATCTCTTCTTTATAATTGAGCAGGTAGGGAACGCGCACAAAGCTAAAGCGCCCCTTGAAACTATTGTAGTCTGGGTGCTGCTTAAAAGCCGCGAGATGAATCTCATTAGAAGTTCCGATGAAAAAGATATCGAGCTCAGTGAGAATCCCGTGGAGATTGATATTGGAAGTCTCCATTGTTTGGAGCAGATACTTGTAAGTATCAAGCGGTCTTTTGAGTAAGTCAGAAAACTCAAGCATGCCTCGATTGGCCATGACCACTTCTCCCTGAATAGAGAAGAGGTTCAGTGACTGCAAGCTCGGGGGAAGACTGGCCAGGCGCTTATCCATGGTGATCTGTTGCATGCGCGCATCAACATGAATTTGTGGCTCAATCGTGACTGCACCGACAGAGTAGCGACGTGAAAGCGTGAAGCGCTCAACGCGAATATGTTTTAAGACTTCGCGATGTTTACCTTTGTAATTTTTTAGAAGGGCATCATAGATCATGCGATTGCGCTTACTAAGATCACCTTTATAGAGATAGGACTTGCGAACGCTATCGAGCAGCTCCGGATAATCCTTGAGCGACTCTTCAAAAATTTTTCGGCGATGTTCCCGCGGTACTAGCAGAATGGGATGATCGCGCAACTCGCTTGGAAGAATCGCTGAGACGTCTTTGTCTTCAAGATAGGCATAAGTCGTAATATCAGTGTTGGTTGGGTTGGCCGAAAGACCAAGTGAGCCCTTCACATACTGATCGATGGGAAAGATCCAACTAAAGCTATAAAGTGGGCCATCATCAGTGGTCGAATAATCTTCTGCGCCTTTCATAAGCTTGCGCACCAAAGACGACTTGGAAGAGCCGTTGGGCCCCACTAAGAGAATGAACTTATTATTAAAACCTTCTTCTTCAAAGTTTTTTAGATTTTGAAGAATGCTCTCTTGTGTTGCTTTCTGGCCATAAACCGCCGGAGCTTCTGGGTGAGTGATTTGAAAAACTTTGTAGTAACCGTCATCCGTTTGTCCGTAGTATTTGATCATGTCGATGAGATACGCATACGTTGGACGTGAATGCTTATAAGGCGCTTCCTCAAACTTTGAAAGGTAGTCGCCAAAGGAAAGCACTTCGGTGTGATTTTCATCGGTGGCTTCGATATCATCTGGCCAATTCAACATAGCTCATCCTTGATAGAGTCTGTGGGACTTTGCTAGGTCCCACATAAATGTTACATATAATTTTAAACTGTTAGGAACACTCTCGCGAGTAGTTGTGGATTTTTTACTTTGAGCAAAAACATCAAGTATCTCTGGGCCATTGTCGCCCTCGGTTTTATATCGACTCTAGTCTTTGTTCTTCTACCATTTTGGCAGAGCGCTGACGTGGGTTCTCTCACTCTATCTAAGGAAAGTGAGGCCAGAGAGTGGTTAGAGGCCTTTCAAGATGTGGAGCGAACTTTTAAGTTAGGTGAGAGTGCTAAGAGTAGCCTCGATGTTGATAAAAACTGTCAGGATTTACTCGGTGATCTCTCGCAAACGGATCGCTCCTATCTGCGCTGTAATCCGGACTTTCTTGCCTGCCTGGCGCGCCTTGGTAAGGGCTTTGGCGCCGAGGGGCGCTTTTCATTGTCAGAGAAATATCAACTTGAGCGCCGCACAGGTAGGCCTGTCGTCTATCGCTTTTCACTTTCAAAAGAGCAAGTGAGCTTTGATATCGACCTCACCCCTCATTGCAAAGAGCTCTATCTCCCAGAGCGACTCTACGCTCAGGGCCCCGCCCCGCGCGAGGGAGAGTCTGAAGAGTTGCTCTGGGATAATGTGGGCCGAAATATTTTTATCGATCGCGATCCGGTGAGTGTGCGCGACTTGCGTGAGACGCTGGCCCTTGCTAAGCGCGCCGAGTACCAAGAAGTATTCACTACTCAAGAGCTCGAGGTATTACAAAAATTATTGGCCACTTCAAATCTCGCCGAGCCCGTGCGCAACTTAAATCTATCAACCCAGCATAAAGTGTGCGCCCTTTGGAAAAAAGAACTTCTGCACGCCGAAGTTTACGACGCCGCGACCTATCTTCCTTTTGACCCCGAAGAAGCCTTTCCCTCACAGGTGAGTCGTTCAGCTTATCCATGGTCAAAGAGAAGAAGTGACGTCTTTCTCGCGAGCAAAAATCCTGAGATCAATGAGCAGAACTGTGCCAGGGCCTATGTCTACGAGTGCATGGGAAAATTTAAGCAGATGCACTTTGAGTCCCTTTCCAATTCTTGGATTGGGTTGCGCATGATTTTAGGTCATGAGATTGAAAGTATGAGAAATGTCCTCTCGCCTAGGAAAAATACCATGCTCTCCTCTAAGTATTTTAGTGCGACGTCACGCTGGCATCAGCTTGGAGTGCGCGGCTACTGGGATGGGGAAGGGCGAGACTATCGCAATTTTAATTTTGGGCTCGAAGATCCGGAAGTCCCTTCTCGCACCGACTTTGGAGTGACCTTTCGCTGCATGAGAAGGGAGATGAAATGAAAAAGCTATCTGCATATCTATTCCTCTTTTTTATTAGCTTCACTAGCACTCAAGTCTTCGCCGCCAGCTATGGGCTTGAAATGATCCTCCAGGATAAAATATTCAGTGCCAGTGAGATCGCTTTTGATTATCAAAAATGGCAAAACGACAAAGGAAGTATCGCTCCACCACCCGCAACTTGGGTTCGCCTTTTAAAAATCAATTCACTTGGTGAGGAGTACTGTCTTTTTTACCGCGATCAATTTGAAGATAAAAAGGGCGTGTTGCGCCTGTCTGTCGGTACTCCTTGTGATGACGCCTACAATACTCCAAAGTACTCGGCAGATAAGATTGAGAACTTTGATCTAAGTTTTGATAAGGCCCTGGGTGCTTTTAAAATGAATGTCACCTTTAAAAAAGGCAGCGAGTCTTACACTTTTTACTACCCAAGTTTTAAGGAGCGGGCGAGAGATCTTCGCGTCTTGAGTGATAGCTCGCCCACAGGTCCATTTTCCTACCTCTCACTCTCGCCAAAGACTGAGCCAGAGTTGGAGCTCATCGGAAAATTCACTGATAACTACCGCGATTCAAGCGCGACACTCTGTCATAAAGTGAACGCCAAATGTGAAGATGAAATTCCCAATCATTGTGAGCAATGTGCCTTTGGCCATTTTGAAGTGGTGGATCACCTCTGTGCACAGGGGGGATCAAAATTCTGTGGGATTAATCGCTGTGGCGAGCAAGGTCAACCTGCGTGCCCACGCGGAGAGCTCGCCGCCGGTCGCACGCTTAAAGACACTGAGGTGCTCGACTGGTGTTCAAAAGAGAGCACCGCAGGCTTTTGTCAAAATGGACTCACACCCACCTGTGACGGAAATAAGATCTTAATCTGTCTTTAGAGTTTCCACTTGGGATTGAGAATGACTTCGTGGCCCAAAAACTTTGCGGGCACGCTTTCAAAGCGTGAGTCTTGAATCAGTCTGGTGCGCTCGTCTTTACCTTTAAATTGCCCTTCAAAGAAGCAGTCTCCAGTGGCGAGAAAGAATTGATGGCATAAAAGTACGGGCGAGAGCTCTCTTCCTACAAAATCATTCTCTCGCTTTTCAAGTTCACGAAGAGAAAGAGACGCTCCACCGGCCTTATTTTGTAAAACGGGAATCCCAGAGAGCTCTTGCTGAAAGTAATTCTCTCCGGCCGCCAGCACGAGATCAAGCGAGTTAGGAGGAAGGCGCTTTAAAAAACTTTGAAGATGATCGTTTTGATTATCGACACAAGTGCTGTCTTCACACGTTGTTCCCTCGCTAACCAGGGCCATGCGAAAGTCGATCTTTTCACGTCTCAGTTCGGCAAGCACGCGCAAAAAAGCAGCGACACTTTCTTCGCGAATAATCTCTGGCGCGAGGGTTGGGTCAGGTCGATCATTTTCATCAAGTGTGATGCCAATGAGAGCGATTCTTTTTCCCTCTCGCTCAATAATTCGGTAAGGCTTAAGTCCAGTTCCAAGGGCGCTCTCTTTCGTTCTTACGTTCACCCAATTGGCCCCGACAAAGGGAATGCCGCGGGCCTCGTCCCATAGGTGAAACTTTTGAATCGTGTTGAAGTCCTTGGCGCTTAAGAGGACGGCATCGTAACTTGCTTCTTTATAAAAAGAGAGAACTTTTTTTAGGTCTGCACGCGAGAGTGAGTCAGAAGTAAAGGAGCCACTGTCAGTGGAGATGAGTCGGCCTTCGAATTTTTCGCGCAAAATTTTTAAGTGCCCATCAAGTGCGGCGAGCCCACCAGCATGCACGCCCATGAAGTAACCACCGTCGGTCTTTGGAATGGAAACGGTCTTTGAGAGTACGCCGCCTTTCATTGGGCCACTGAGGGCAACCATAATTGAGTTTTCTGAATCTTCACTGACACTTGAATAATTGGGAAGCGCATAGCGCTCCTTTGCGATTTTCGTAAAGGTACATCCTGTTGCCAGTAGAGTAAGGGCAACAAAAGAAATGAGACAGAACTTCGCCGGTCTCCCTAGCACTAGGCACTCCTTTGCTTAGGGTACTGCTAGAAGCTTTTAATTTTTGCTAGCTTCTCGTAAGCCTTTGTTAGGGCCTCGAAAATTGTATCATAGGTAGATGGTGTGGCACACAGACCGAGAGAAATTCTCACCACTCCCCGACCGACGTCATCAGATACTCCCATTGCCTTAAGGACTTTTGAGGTCACCGGCTGATTGTCAGAGCATGCTGAACTTGTGGTCACGAAGATGTCTTGGGACTCTAATTCAATTTGAACGGCCTGGCCGTGAATTCCTGGATAGGCAATATAAGTAGTGGTAGCAAGGCGTTCAGCGTTTTCACCAAGGATGACGACATCTGGAAAACGCTTCTTTACATTTTCTTCAAACTTCTCGCGCGCCTGACGAAGCTCATCGATCTTTGCAAAATTTTTACAAACATACTGAAGCGCAACCGCCAAAGTTTCGTTGCCAAGATAGTTTTGAGTGCCACCACGATGACCCTTTTCTTGCCCACCTCCAATAATTAGGGGAGTGAGCGAGTCAGGATCGCGGGCCATAAGAAAACCACTGCCAGTGAGCGCGCCAATTTTATGACCAGAGAGAACGGCGTAGTCGGCACCAGATTCTTTAAAGCTAAAAGGCGCCTTGCCAATGATCTGAGTGGTGTCGCACAGAAAAGTGGCGTTGTGTTCTGAGCACAGACGAGCAAATTCTTTGTAAGGTTGAATCACTCCGGTTTCATTATTGGCGGCCATCAAACAAACGAGAGCAATGTCACCCTTATGATCTTTGAGTAATTTCTCAAGTGTTTCAGGACTAATAACACCATCAGGAGAGACGCCAGTTTTTAAAATCGTAAATCCTTCTTCTTTATAATATTTACAAAGATTGTGAATCGCAGAGTGCTCGATGCCTGAAGTGATGATTTTAAATTTCTTTTGCTTCTTGGCCTGAAGACACACGCTGTGAAAAACAGTGGAGATACCTTCGGTGGCGCCGGAGTTGAAAATAAGTTGCGGACGTTCGCAATCAATGGACTTGGCACACACACTGCGTGCGTTCTCCATGCCCATGAGAATTTTCTGTCCCAAATGGTGAATGGCATTGGGGTTGGCGTAATAGCCTTTTTCAAGGCGCTTAATGAGATAGTCTTTCACATCGCCACAAATGGGCGCACTACCGTTATAGTCGGCGTAAATCATATTCTCTCCCCCAAGAGTCTATAATAGCTAGCTAATTGAGAGCATCCGCTCAAGTGCAACAAGGGCGGGCTTTTGAATCTCGTTTGCCACTTTAATAACATTGATAGGCTTATCATCTCGAATTGCACGGTAACTGGCAAGGAGCCATCTCGGTCTCACGCGGTACATAGTCGTACAAAGACACTGATAAGGCGAGAGGCTTTGAATCGTCTTATCGGGATGCTTGGCCGCCAAACGGTTCACTAGGTTAATCTCCGTTCCAATCGCAAACTTAGAGCCCGGAGCGCCACGCTCAACTTCATTGATAATATAGGAAGTTGATCCGGCATCATCACTGGCCTGCACGACATCAAAAGGACACTCTGGGTGCACGATCACACGCGTCTCTGGCGAGTGTTTCTTAATCGCCTCCACCTGCGCCTTCGTAAAACCTTGGTGCACCGAGCAGTAGCCGTACCAAAGAATCACTTTTGCTTTTTGAATTTGTTCGGGTGTGAGCCCGCCACCAAGACGATTGGGGTCATAGACCACCATCTCTTCTAACGGGATGCCCATTTTAAAGCAAGTATTGCGACCGAGGTGCTGATCGGGAAAAAAGAGCAGCTTTTCACCCTGAGCGAGCGCCCAAGAAATCATCTTCTCAGCGTTTGAAGAAGTACAGATACTTCCACCATTTTCGCCCACAAAAGCCTTCAATGTGGCGGCGCAGTTGATGTAGGTGATGGGAACGATTTTGCCATTGGTGTGGGCATTGAGATACTCCCAACATTTATCGATCTCGCGTCGATCGGCCATGTCGGCCATCGAGCAACCAGCACGCAGATCGGGCAGAATCACTTGTTGAGATTCTGAAGTCAGCATATCGGCAGTTTCGGCCATGAAGTGCACGCCACAAAACATAATGTAGGGGTGATCTACGTTCTGAGCGAACTTCGCAAGCGCAAGTGAGTCGCCTGTGACATCCGCAAATTGAATGACGTCATCTTGTTGATAGTGATGGCCCACCACCAAAACTTTATCTTTGAGTTCGCGCTTGAGCTCCCACAATTCCTTGATTACATCTTCATCGGAGAGTTCTTCTTCGCTAATGGTGGGAAGATATTCTTCTTTTTGGTCTTCACCTAAAAGGTCGAGCATATTTAGTCCTGAATGACGGGGTAGCCTGCTTCTTGCCAAGCAAGAATGCCACCCTCGAGGTTGTAGAGGTCTTCAAAGCCGCGATCCATGAGATTCATACAAGCGTTAAATGATCTCTTGCCGGAGCGGCATTGAATGACAATTTTCTTATCTTTAGTCGAATCAAGCTCAGCACTCGCAGCTTCCCAATTTGAAAGGGGCATGAAGCGGGCCTTGGGTAGGTGGCCGGCATCCCATTCATCTTGCTCGCGACAGTCAATGAGGATGATGTCAGCGTCTTGATTAATGAGGTCTTGTAACTCGGTCACTTCCATAGAATTGATCATGATTCTTCTCCTTAAAGCACGGCTTTCGCCTAAAATAATGCCAACACCATGGGGTGTCTATGGGCGCCCTTATGTTGCACGGCGGTGCCAAACAAAAATCTTTTTAAATCGTAGGGGCAAAAATTTTGACGAAGTGTCACTGTGCATTCTAACATTTTAGCTAGGTTACGATCTTTAGGTCCTAGACTTTAGCTAAATTGCCGCACTGGACGTGGCAAGCGGACCTTACGTAAAGGAGTGATTCATGGAAGTTATCACGGTGGCCAACAATAAAGGTGGCGTCGGTAAAACAATGCAATGCTACCAGTTGGCGTGTCATCTCGCGAATAAAGGACATAAGGTTCTCGCGATTGATCTCGATTCCCAAGCAAACTTGAGCTCAACGTTCAACGTTCAAATTCAACGCACGCTCATTCCAGAGTGGTTGATTGGGGATGTGACTCTTGAGGAAATCGTAGTCCCAAGTGAGGGGAGCGATGACTTTCACGAGAATATCTCGCTCGTTCCAGCTTCTCGTCACATGGCCAATCTCTCTAAGCTTCTCATTCTCTCAGAAGGAGAAATTAGAAAGTCTGCTGGCCGCAAAGAGCGTTTGCTGCGCAATCGTTTGAAAGAGGCTGAAGGTAAGTACGACTATGTTGTGATTGATACGCCTCCGATGCTTGGTGATGAACTCATCATGGCCTTGGTTGCTTCAACTCGCATCTTGATTCCCACTCAGGCCCAAGATTATTCAATCGATGGCCTAGAAGAACTCATGGATACTTTTGAGATTATCAAGGACACTGAAAATCCAGGCCTTGAATTTTCAATTATTCCTTCGATGTTTAACTCTCGCAGAAAAATTGAAAGACAAAGACTCGAAGAGCTTTCACAGTCATTTAATATCACACCGCCCATTAGGAACCTGGTTCAAATGCAAGAGTCGATCTCAGTGAGACGTCCAGTATTTGCCATGGGAAAAACTTCTAGAGGCGCTCGTGATTACGAAGCACTTTGGGAATCTCTCAATCTGTAATTAAAAACGCCGCTACCCAAAAGGAATTGGAGTAAATATGGCCAAGAAATTTGCCCCCCGTGTCTCTAAACGCGAACGTAAGGTTATTGATCTCAGTGATCGCATTGACCGCGATCTCATTCGCTTGAGTGATGAGAAGCTTCTACAAGGAGCTAAACTCGCCGAGATCTACCTCAAAGAAATCGAAGTTAAAGAACAAGTTCGAACTAAATTTAACGACGAATCGATTAAGGAACTCGCTAAAAACATTGAGGCCAACGGTCTCATTCAACCACTTGTTCTTCATAGAAAGAATGGCAAGCTCACTCTCATTTGTGGGGAGAGACGCTTCCGCGCTATGAGCTCTATTAAGATGGAAAAAGCTCCGTGCTTTATTCTTGAAGGAAAAAGTGAAGAAGAGTTGATGGCGATTCAGTTCTCTGAGAACTCTTCTCGTGAGAACTTGCACTACATTGATAAGGCCGACGGGATTCTCAATTATCAAAAGACCACTGGCGCCAGTGAGCGCAAGATTTGTGATGCTCTGGGGATTTCAAAGTCTGAAGTTCACAGAAGTCTGCTGATTTCAAAGATGACTAAAAAACTCAAAGAAGCCGCAAAGTCTCACAACATTGAGAAGTATGTCCTCGTTGAGTTTGACGCCCTTCCCACCGGAGATTTTAAAAAAGAAGTTGAGAAAAAGATTCTCTCTGGTGAGATTATCAAGCGCGCTCAGCTCAAGCGCATTCTCTCTACTGGTGTGGTGACTGAGACTAAAACAGCTCGTAAAACCACTGCTAAGAGGGCCACAGCAGCTAAGAAACCGGCCGCTGGCCTCACTGCTAATGCCTTTGTCAAAGCGATGAAGGCCAGGTCTAAGGATCTAGATGTTGACCCGCAGACCAAGGCAGCCCTCAAAAAACTCCTCGAAGAAACCTCAAGCGCCCTTTCTTAGGGCGCCTATGCCTTAGACACTCCTCGTGCCTAGACTGTCTAAAGTCTAGGCACTGACGGAAATTTCTACAGACTCCACCCAAATTACCTAGCTATGTTATGATTAATTCATGGGCATGAAGGCAGGACGCTTTGGTATCCCCCTTGCACCAAGACTTGTGAGTATAAACCGCAACGACTTGGAAGAAGCATGAAAAAGACAATTAAAATTCTCGCTCCACTCTTACTCATTACCATGAGTGCTCATGGAGCAGAAGAACTGGTGATCACTTCCGGTCGTGCTCCGGCTTCAGTCTACACTACCAATGAAGAACTCATCCCAGTTCCCGCGCAGCGCGAGTCCTGGCTTGCAGGCATCATGGTGGAAGACAAGGCAGGCGTGATGAGCAGTGTGCGCGATCAGCTTAACTTTTGGCAAGAGAGAGAAGAGTACGCTCGCGTGTGGAACCTCGAAGACTCGGGCATTGTTGAATTGCCCGAAGAGGGTGAGAAGCAAAAGCTCATTCAAAAAAACATCCTAAAATACATTGATAAGCGCATCTCAGGTGAAATCAAAGAGGCCGACGAGGGTTCTGCCTTTCATACTGTAGGACAAGTTCAAACCGCACTTAAACCTGAAAGCGAAGTTGGCGTGACAGAAAACTTTAAACTCAAGTTTAAGGCCCGCGTGCTTCAGCAAAAAGCGACTATGTTCATCGTGAATCCTTATGTCGACTCTTCTGCTGAGGTTCGCTTTAACGGCAAAATGAAAGTCGATGTGAAGCGCAGCTTTGCTTCTGTTGGTGTGGATACAGCGATGGAGTACCATGTGAATTCTGGCGAGCTCAATGCCAGCTGTAACAAAAAACTTGAGGCCATCGGAGTGAATGCCTCTTTGAATTACAGAGGTCTTGATAACCAATACATCGCCGCTCTTGATAAGCCCTTGGCCCCTAATCTCGTGGGCAGAGTCTCTTCGGCGCAACCTTTAAGTGACAGCTCAGTCGGCGCCGATAATAAATTTGAATTGATCTACAACACTGCCTTTTAATAGTTTTTATTGAATTAGATCCTAACCTAACTTGATCTTGCCATAGCGCGCAGAAAATCTTACTTTTGCCCTTTTACCAAAAAGGAGCGCGCGCTTGATCTTCGATATTGCCCAGATCAAAAACATCAATCTTAAAAACGAAGTCCTCTCGGGACTCACCGTGGCCCTGGCCTTGGTGCCTGAGGCTGTGGCCTTTGCTTTTGTGGCCGGTGTCCCGCCGCTGGTTGGCCTCTACGCTGCCTTTTTGGTCTGCTTGATCACCTCAGTCTTTGGTGGCCGTCCGGGGATGATCTCTGGCGCCACGGGCGCTCTGGCGGTTGTGATGGTGGCCCTGGTGAAAATTCACGGAATCGAGTACCTCTTTGCCACAGTCGTCTTGATGGGAATCATTCAGGTAACCATGGGCCTATTAAAGCTCGGAAAATTTATTCGCCTCGTGCCCCAGCCAGTGATTTATGGCTTTGTGAACGGCCTGGCCATCGTGATTGCAATGGCCCAATTTGGACAATTTAAAACCTCTGATGGGCAGTGGTTCACAGGCGGCGAGCTCTACCTCATGCTAGGATTGGTCGCGCTCACGATGGTGATCATTCACTTTCTACCCAAGCTCACTAAAGCGGTTCCAGCGGCGCTGATGGCCCTCATTAGTGTGTCGTGCTTAGTGATTTTCTTTAACTTAGATACCAAGACTGTGGGCGACGTCGCCTCGATTAAAGGTGGGCTTCCGGCCTTCTCAATTCCAAGCGTTCCCTTTACCTTGGAAACACTCAAAATTATTTTTCCCTACTCAATGATTCTCGCTCTTATTGGTCTGATTGAGTCACTTCTCACCCTCACACTGGTTGATGAAATCACTGAAACTAGAGGGCGCTCCAATAAAGAATGTATCGCCCAAGGCGCTTCAAATATCGTGACCGGCTTTTTTGGTGGCATGGGTGGCTGCGCGATGATTGGCCAGTCGATGATCAACGTGAGCTCTGGGGGGCGCACTAGAATTTCAGGTATCGTCGCGGCGCTGGGACTGCTTTCCTTTATCCTCGTTGGCTCACCCGTTATCGAGCGCGTTCCCATGGCCGCACTAGTGGGGCTAATGTTCATGGTTTCAATTGGAACTTTCGAGTGGGGGAGCTTTCGCGTGCTGAATAAAATTCCCAAAAGCGACGCTCTTATCATCGTCACGGTGACCATCACCACATTGATTTTCGACCTCGCCATTGCAGTTGTGCTTGGTGTTGTGATCGCCGCCCTGGTCTTTGCTTGGGATAATGCCCAACGAATTCGCGCCAGAAAATACACCGACCAAGCTGGAGTGAAGCACTATGAAATGTACGGGCCACTATTCTTTGGCTCGGTGGCCACTTTCCATGAAAAATTCGACCCTGCAGGTGATCCAAAGGATGTGATCGTTGATTTCAAGGAGTCGCGCGTAGTTGATCATAGTGCCATCGAAGCCTTGAACGCCCTGACGGAGCGCTATTCAAAGATTGGCAAAAGAATTTGTTTGAAACATCTAAGCCCCGATTGCGTGAAGCTTCTTGGCCGCGCCGGTTCTATGGTGGAAGTGAATATTTTCGAAGATCCCAGTTATGGAGTTATGGCCGACGAACTTGCGTGAAGCGTCGCGGTGTTAGTCACCCCCTAAAAAGCCTTAAAAGTGCTTCACTTTAAGACGGGTGAGGAGTAAATTTCGAGGAACTGCAAAAAAGTTTAGGGGAGAAGACATGTCTTTGTTTGAAGCACCACTTTATCAGGATGCTATTTCACAACTCGAACAAGCCGCCGGCGTAATGGGACTCGATCCGAATATTTTCGATCGTCTCAAATATCCAAAGAGAGCACTCCAAGTGGCCGTGCCGATTCGTCTCGACGACGGTACCGTGAAGACTTTCATGGGCTACCGTGTTCAGCACAATATGACCTTGGGCCCTGGTAAGGGCGGTATTCGCTACCACCCCAATGTGGACCTCTCTGAGACCGCCGCACTGGCCATGCTAATGACATTTAAGTGTGCTCTCGTTGGCCTTCCACTCGGTGGTGCTAAGGGTGGAGTACAGGTTGATCCCAACGAACTTTCTCGTCAAGAACTTCAATCACTCACTCGTCGCTACACCACTGAAATTAGCATGATCATTGGTCCAAATATCGACGTTCCCGCTCCAGATATCGGTACTGACGGTCAGACCATGGCCTGGTTCATGGATACTTATTCTCAGCTTAAAGGCTACACCGTTCCTGGAATTGTCACTGGTAAGCCCATCACCATTGGTGGTTCACTTGGCCGTGCTGAATCAACTGGTAAAGGCGTGGCCTTCTGTGTGAACTTCGCCGCCAAAAAACTTAACTACACCATCGGTAAAGACACCACTGTTGCCATCCACGGTTTTGGTAAGGTGGCCATTCCTGCTGCTTATGATCTCATCGAGCAAGGAGCAAAAGTAGTGGCGATCTCTGACGTTTCAGGAGCTCTCTACGATCCAAACGGTCTTGATATTAAGAAGTGCGTGGATTGGGTAAAAGAGCGTCGCTACTTAAAAGATATGCCAGGTGCTCAAACGATTACCAACGCCGAGCTACTTGCTCTTGACGTTGATATCTTGATCCCTGCTGCTATTGATGGCGTGATCACCAAAGAAAATGCCCACACGGTAAAAGCTAGAATCATCGCTGAAGGTGCCAACGGCCCAACGACACTTGAAGCAATTGAAATTCTTACTAAGCGTGGCGCTTTCATCATCCCAGACATTCTCTGTAACGCTGGTGGTGTGATTGTTTCTTACTTTGAATGGGTTCAAGGTCTGCAGAACTTCTTCTGGGATCTCGATCAAATCAACGCCAAACTTCATGACATCCTAAAAGACGCTTTCGAGCGCGTTTACGATGCTCATCAGACCTACAATGTTGATATGAAAAAAGCCGCTTTCATCGCTGCTCTTAGACGTCTAGAGCGCGCGATGAGACTTCGTGGCCTCTTCCCAGCATAAGGTGCATGGCCAAGTTAGTTACGATCCTCTCGATTTTCATTTTGAGCAACCTGGCCTTTGGTAAGGCACTAGAGGTCAGAGTGCTCTCAGAAGCCGAGCAGAGCTTCGATTTAAAAAGCGTGTGTGAGCACGCTGGAGTGAAAGATGCTCTGCTGGTCGATATCAAAGATGCCCATCGCATCGACTGCATGGGAAAGACCGTTACCGTTTCAGATTTTTGTTCCCAAAAATTCAAAGATAAAAAAGAAACCGAGAAGCTCTCGCTGACAAAGTCTTACGTAGGGCTCGCCACGAAGAGAGTCTACTGCCAGCTGGGAGAGTCCGTTTTAGTGCGACTCAATTGCAAAGAAGGGCATGAGGGACTTTGCAAAAGCGCCTCGAGCGGTTGTGAAAAACTCGGCTCAAGCTTTGCGTCTCATTTACCTCTTCAAGACTCGACAAAAATTGGCGACGTCCTGCGCTGCTATTTCTCGGCCAGTGATCTTGACGAGTTCAATATCGAACGCGCAAATCTCTAACAAATATCTTCCCAAGTATTTACCTCTCATCGTTTCCTAGCTCGCATGCGTAAGCCCCCTGAGCAGGAGGAATGATGAGATTAAAAGTCTACTTGCCCAGACAAAGTGGAAGCGAGCCCTACGATTTATTTTGCTACTCAAGCCACGGTTTGCCAGGGCTTGAGATCGTGGGGCTTGGCCCAAGAGCGCGCGCGCTCAAAGAGAAGGTGATTTATCTTACTAAAGTTCGTGGCCATAAGGTGCCCTTAAAGAGATATGTCATCTGTCTCGATCGCCCGCTAAGAAAAGGGGAGGACGAAGCCTATTTTGAATTGCCCATCATCTTACTCTACTGGGCGATGGCGGGCTTTATTCCCATTAAGCGCCTCACCGATTGCCTGTGCTGTGGCAAGGTCGATGCTCGCTCTCAAGTGCTGCTGCCCGATCTGAGCGAAGCCTTCACTCGCGGCCTTTTTGATGACCTCGCCTTTATTGGTCTTCCCGCCCAGCTTGCAGGGGAGATTCCCGAGCGTTTGATGCCGATTGATGAACTCCTACCAGGATTTGTGTATCAGGTGCAAAAAGAGGCTTCGTAGAGTGCTACTTAGGCCAGGTCGTCTGTCTGGTCTTCTCGCCCTCGAGTAAGATCGTCGTGTAGCCGTTCTTACTGGTGAGAGGAACGACTTTGAGAATTTCATCATGCACACTTTTTAAGACTTCCTTTGAATGAAAGTCCAAGCAATAGTCCACTTCTCCTTCTTTGCCCCAGCTCCAGCTATCAAAGCTCTTAACTTTGGCTTTATTCTCCTTGAGAATCGCATCTATCTTCCTAATCACTTCATGAGGAGTGCCTGAACCATAACTGCCAAATGAAATTCTGAGTTCACAGGATTTTTTTTGCTCGTTCTCGCTCTTTGCAAAAACGCATAGTGAGAATAGGGCCATAAGTGTGATGAGTTTCTTCATGAAAGCTCCTAAGTGAGTTTGATCTTATTTTACCGAGAAGATGAGAAAAAGAAAGTGGCCCTCATTGAGGGCCACTTAAGGTGGGGTAAGAAGGTGGGATTTATGAGGCGGGATATAAGGGAAGCGAGATTGCAACGGTAGTGCCACGACCTTGCTCAGAAATGATTGTGAGATCCCCATGCCAAGAACTAATTTTGTTCTCAGCGTGAGAAAGACCAAGTCCAGTTGAGCCCTTGCTCGATTGACCTTTTTTAAAAATACTTTGCAACCTAGAGCTCTCAATACCAGCTCCATTGTCTGAAATTTCAAGAATAAACTGATCACCAATACAAAAAGCACAGAGATCAATTTCAATTTGTGAGCCTTTGGGACAAGCTTCAAAAGCATTATTCATGAGATTGGAAAGCACTCGCTTAAATTCCATTCGCTGTACTTTCACCATTGCAGTCTCGGCGCACTCCGTGGCCACGAGCTTAATATCGAGCCCAAGCTCGGCCGATTTCTCCGCCATAAGCTCTGCAACGATGGCACTGGCCGAGTGAGACTTCACCGGCTCACGAAAGTACAGGGGAGCTGCAAACTCATCACTCTCGCTCTCAAGCTTATGAATCATGTCTTCAATTCGCTCCAGACAGAGATTCACATAGCTCTGTTTTTCTTTGGCCACCGAACCATCGAGAAAGACCTTCAGAGCGCCAAGTGGAGACTTAATATCGTGGAGAAATTGTTCTAGCTCACTAGAATTTGTTTCAGCGCTTTTTTTCTTAGGTGATAACTCGATGACATTATTCATTTAAAACCTCACGTTTAATTTAGTGAGGCACTCCTACCGGGCCGGGACAAAAAAATCAGCTCAATTACACCGCGGGACAAACACTGTTACCCACGGTGGGAAATTTTGAACTCTAAATCATTAGAAAGTCACAAAAAGCCCTTATCCCAGGCCGGAAAAGTCATTTCGAGTTAGGAATATTTTATAGAATATGTTGTGACAAATCCGCTTCTCCTATAAATAGGATCCAATTAAATGGAGACCGCTTTAATGAGCAACACTGGACCAAGCAACCAGCAATTTGAAGACCTGTGCGAAGCCCTGCGCTTTAAAATCAAGGCTTTCAAAAGAGAGAACCCAAATCTCTCTGGACTACAGATCGCCAAGATCTTCGGCATGGCCAGCTCCACGCTCAACCGCATCGAAAACCGCTCCATCCGCACCCCCTCTCTCGACCAAGTCGTCAAAGTCCTTCGCGGCGTCGGCGCCCACGGCGAGCTGATTGAGTTTATGGATGAATTTTATCCGGCGATTTCGGATTCGTTTCGGAAGCATATTGTTGTTCATGAGAATGTGAAAAGCGACGAAGATGTAATGAAATTGATCTTCGAGGAAGGAAACTTCAGAATTTTTATCCTAGCTATTTGTGGAAGAGGAGTCTCACAAGATTATATTAAAACAAATCTTGGGCAAGAGGGACAATTAAGAGCTGAAAAACTTGAGGTTGCAGGTATTATTGAAAAGAAAGAGGGCATATATACCTTAAATCCAAACTGTAAGTTACGTTTTAGTAAAGCTTATGCAAAAAAACTACACCTACAATTGATCTCGGATCAATTTGTACCTCAGAATACAAACGGAATTGAAACTGGTATTGCAATTACATCTACCTGCTCTGTTAGAGACCAGAAAGTAATCGATGAAGTGAAGAAGATACTTCGTGAAGCAAAAGAAAAAATTCATCAGCTCGTCGACTCCGAGGAGTCTAAAGGTGATGTTAAATACTTTTTTACTATGTGCTGTGACACTATTTCGTGAGGATCCTATGAAGCTATTTACGCTGATAATATTAATGGCAATAACATTCTTCTCACACGCTGAAGTTAGATTTGACGCTGGGAACAATCTTTCTCTTGAAATGCAAGGGAACGAGCTTTCTAAAATCTTAGGTTCATTAAAAGAGAGTGGGTACTTTAACGGAAAAATAGACCTTCAAAGAGATGAATTACTCAATCTATTAAATGAGGAGTCTGGACTGATTACAAGTGAAGGAAAGAGGTACTTGATCATAGACCCTGATATGATTGAAAGAATTCAGTTTGTTGAATCATCTGATTACGTGGATGATAGCAAGTTCTAATTATTTATTGCTTCTCTAATTGATTGATCTGTTTCTTTTAGAAGTGGGTGTATTGATCTCCATCTTGAAAGAGTTCTTTCATCCATTTCTTCTTTGAACTCACGACCATAGTTTCCAACTGCAGCTGAAAAGGGCTTCAGTTTGGACACTACTATCAAAAAATCGACAGAAGTCATCAATTGATAGTATGCTTCTCGCTTTGACAAGAGAACAGACCATGTTACCAGGTTCCCAAACTCATCAGTAACCTCCCGCTCCCTCCAACGATACTCATTCTCAAATAACTCAAGCTCAAACCCAATCTCTTTAAGCTCTGCAGTCGCTTCTTCAATCTTGCGAAGATGCTCCAGGGGCTTGCCAAGCGATGTTTCAATTTTTTTGAGCTCAGCTAGGATGAATTTTGCTTCATTAGTTAACAGGAATGGACTGATACTGAGGCTGTAGGCGTAATTTTTAAGCGTTGCTAGCTGGGCCAAGATATTGATGTCATCGTTGATGAGAATTGCTTCGCGCTCTTGATTTTGGGAGAGTTCAAGCAGTTTTAAGTAGAGTGCTTTATTTTCTGGCGAGCTAATTTGATAGCCTGGTTTAGGATTAAAGAATTGGTCGAGATCGGGAACTGTTTGGCTTAGGTCAGTCTGCGTCTCATCTTCATTAACGTCAGTGGGCCCGCTGATAGCTGAGTTTTGAGTATTTCTGCGAATGACCTGGAGTCCGTTTGGTCCTAGGTCGATGATGACATTTGAGAATTGGCCATTGCCATTGGGAATAATATTACTTGGCGCAAGTACCGGGGCCGGCGGTTTACCTAGTGAATTAATCAGCATGGGTGTAGGCGTCGCTGCTGGCAGCAGGATATGCGTGCCACTCACTGAGTCGTTCGCTGACGAAGCTTGCGGATCCAACTGATCATCGCTGGGCTTTTCTTGTTGGGTTGGAGTCGCAGCCGCTGGTGTACTCTCAGTGTCTTTTGAGCAAGAGACCGAGAGTACTAGGCTAAGAGCAAAAAGAGAGATGAGGTTAAAGTTCTTCATTTCACCAATTTAGGCGAAATTTATTTCTAAAGGAGAGGCCCGGGTAAAAAGGTTGGGGGTGTTCAAAATTTTAACAGAAGCTAAGGTCTTGAAATTAGAGGGGGCGAAGCCCCCTAGATGGCTATTTTTGATGCTGAAAAAGTCTAAAAGGGAGGGGATAGCGAAAATCATGACCCTGAAAGGTATTAAAGGCGCCCCAGAGTGGAAGTAGCAGTCCTGGCAGGGAGAGAACTCCAGCAAAGGCGAGAAGATATCTCGAGCCAGGAAGAAAATAGAGCATGGGAGCAATGAGAAAAAGCGCGATGAGCCCTAAGACAATGCCCAGTAGAATGAGGTTTGCAAGCTCTCTGGCCTGAGTTCGAATATAGGGTGAGCTCTCACGGTGGTGGTACCAAATGCCAATGGGTGTGAGGATACCGAGCAGGGGAAAGGCGAGATTGAGCAGGGGAGATAAATGAAGCGCCGTGGCCCAGATTTTTTCATCCTCCGAGATCTCAAGTTTCATAAAGTGCGTAAATTTCATGGTGTCAATCATTCAGTACTCCAGTTTGAGGAAGCGGCTGAGTAACATATTCAACCTTTTTAGGTGGGTTAACCAGGCCGTGAGGTATGGGATTTTTCAAAACTGATCTAGGCTTGGGAGTTGCTTTTGGCTAAACTTGAGAAAAGGAAATCATATGACTGAAATCTCTTCGACACGTCTTTGGATGCATAGACTGAGCTATGCCTCACTTATCATTTTGGCCATTGGCATTTTTACCTCGGTCAGCCTCTCGGCGCTCTCACATATTTTGATCCTGCCTCCCTTGCTTTATTTTTTATTCACAGATCGCAGTGACTTGAAGGTGATCGTCTCGTCTAAGACACTGATAGGTCTTGCGGCCGTGTGTTTAACAATTATCTTGTCAGTTATTTTCAACTTCTCTGAGATGCCCGAACCTTTGAGAAATCTCTCGAAGGTGAAGTACTTTCTGTTGCCCCTTCTCGCTCTGCCTGCTTATAGAGCGATGGCGCGCGAGTTTTTGACACAAAAGAAAATTCAAATCCTGATCTATCTTTTCTTCTTTGCCACCACGCTGGCCTCTTTGTCGGGACTCATCGGGGTGTGGGGCGGTTTTAATCCGCTAAAGATGAAGCCAGCCTGCCACGCGACCAGAGCGTGCGGTCTCTATGGCATGTACATGACTTATGGCTACGGCATCTCGTTCTTTATGGTTTTGATGACTGGCGTGGCGCTGTTGTGGAGAAAAAGTGAAAAACTAAGAAAATTAATTCCCCTATGGCTGCTGGTACTCACCTTAGGGATTAACTTTATGGGACTGATTTTAAGCTACGCCCGTGGTGCTTGGATTGGCTTTGCCCTGGCGATTCCCTTTTTCTTTTTTAAAGAGCATAAGAAGAGGTTTGCCCTCACAGTGGCCGCTCTTGCGATCATCAGTGGCATCTCGCTCTTTAGCGTTCCCAAAGTCAAGCAGATGTTCTTTGAGCGCGAAGGCTCAAACTCGCAGCGCTTGTCCTTTTTTGAAGCGGCCTATGAGGGCTTTAAGGAAAAGCCGGTCTTTGGCTGGGGCTATCGCAATTTTGAACCTCATGTGAAAGAGATTAAGGCCCGCCACCAAATTGCTTTTCCTGATTTTGGCGGTCATGCTCACAACAACTATCTCGAGCATTTGGCCGCAACGGGTATCCTGGGCTTCATCGCCGTGCTCTTTTTCTCACTGGCGTGGATTGTTGAGAGCTTTAAGCGCTTTGAGTTCTTCTTTCCGCTGGCCATTAGTTTCTTTGTGAGCGGTCAAGTTCAGTACACCTTTGGCGATGGAGAAAACCTTTTTCTGCTCATCCCGATGGTGATTTTACCCTTCGTTATTAAGTCTCTTAAGAGCTAGTGGGCGCGCGTTTGCGCGCTGTAAACTTTTTGGACAGCACTGAACTTTGTATCTGAGCTTCTTTTATCCCGTTTCACAAGCGATTAAGATGGGCTTGTGAAAACAAAACTCTCTCTCATTCTCTTACTCTGTGTGCCCACGTTAAGCGCGTGGGCACAACCTTTATAGCTGAGAGTATTTCAGAGCACTAAGTTATTTCTAACTAGTACGCGTTCTTAGACACAAAGCCTTTAAAGACCGTGAGAAAGAGGATGCGCAGGTCAAACCAAAAAGACCAGTTCTTAATATAATAGATGTCGCAGTTGATGCGCTCTTTAAGATCGGTATCGCCGCGCCAGCCATTGATTTGGGCCCAGCCAGTCATGCCGGCGCGCATCTTGTGGCGGAGCATGTAGCCTGGAATCTCATGGCGAAATTTTTCTACAAAGTAGGGCTGCTCAGGACGAGGCCCAACCAGGCTCATATCTCCAGTGAGCACGTTCCAAAGTTGTGGAAGTTCATCAAGACTAGTGCGTCTTAGAAAATCTCCAAAGCGAGTCTTTCTTGGGTTGTCTTTATTTGACCACTCTTTGGTTTGAGTACTGTCGTCGGCAACTTTCATACTTCTAAATTTCCACATTAAAAACTCTCGACCGTTCATTCCCATGCGGCGCTGGCCAAAGAAGATGGGACCCGGGCTTGAGAGTTTGACTCCGAGAGCGCAGAAAATTAAAAGTGGCGAGATCAATAGGCCACCAATGAGCACCCCAATAATATCGAGTAGGCGCTTGGCCGCAAGCTCGATGGGATTAAAGGTCGGCTGATTCACAGTGACTAGCGGAATACCGGCGAAGTCTTCAATGTGATGACCGACCAAGGAAAAGGAGAGATCGGGAAGAATTTGAATTGGCACAACGTCGTTGTGATGCTTGGCCAGAAATTCATTCATCTTATGACTCGAACTTCCCGCATATGAGAGCACGATAGAGTCAGGACGCTCAGCTAACTCTTTGGTCTCTTTGACCTCTAGGATTTCATGCTCACTGGCCATCCCTTCGGAGTCAATCCAACCCAAAAAGCGGATACCAGAATCTTTAAAGCTTCTGACTGTTTTAACGTAAGAGATCAACTGAGGACCATTTCCAACTAGTAGAATGTGGCGCAGGTTAATGCCGCGAGCACGCATCGAACGCAAGGTATTGCGAATGATAATTCTTGTCGTGATGAAAAGAACTGTTGAGAGGCCATAGTAAATAATGATCGTGGCACGAGAGACGCGATCACCGGCAAAGAAATAAAGCGCGATGACGAGTCCCATGACGGCAATATTATTGGCCTTAAAGACCGCGAGAATTTCTTTAAAGCGTGAACTAAAGCGCTGCGAACGATAGAGGCCCTGTCCTGAAAAGGCCCAGGCAGTGAGTCCTATGACCACGAAGGTGAGCTTGAGAAAAAGCGCCTCAAGGCCCACTTGGCCACCTTCCATGAGGCGAAAGCGCAAGTAAAAGGCTGCTAGCCAGCAAAGTGCAGCTAGGGTGGCGTCAAAAATGCGCTGAAGCATTTCGAAGGAGCGGTGGTTTTCTCTAAGCATAGCGGCCCATTTTACGTAGCTTTCACTGACCTCGCAATCAGTAGTGTCTAAGCTCTAAGTCCTTGTTTATATACAGTTTTATCGCGATTGGTTTTATCTATCAAGCTATTAGCTCAATCAATTTTCAAAATCCGGGTCTTGACCGTAAATTAACTTAAGAGAAATGTTATCCAACAACCTCAACCTAAAAAGGAGTTAATTATGGGTACAATCATTAACAGTCAAATGACAGAGTTCAGTCTTCAAGCTTATCACAACGATGGTTTTAAAACTGTGACTCAAGATGACCTCAAAGGTAAGTGGTCAATCTTCTTCTTCTATCCAGCAGACTTCACATTTGTTTGTCCAACTGAACTTGGTGACATGGCCGACAAATATCCTGAATTCCAAAAGATGGGCGTAGAAGTTTACTCAGTATCAACTGATACACACTTCACACACAAAGCATGGCATACAGCTTCTGAAACAATTAAGAAGATTAAGTATCCAATGCTTGCTGACCCAACTGGATACCTCACACGCTTCTTTGGTGTTCACATCGAAGAAGAAGGTCTCGCTTACAGAGGAACTTTCCTGGTAAACCCAGAAGGGAAAATCAAACTTGCTGAAATCAACGACAACGGCATTGGCCGTAACGCTGATGAGCTACTTCGCAAGGTTCAAGCAGCTCAATTCATCGCTGCTCATCCTGATGAAGTTTGTCCTGCCAAGTGGAATCCAGGTAGCGACACTCTCAAACCAGGTCTCGATCTCGTAGGTAAAATCTAAGAGATAAGGTGTTCTGGCCTGGGGATAACCCCAGGCCACTTTTACGAATCAAAGAGGAAGATATGTTAGATAGCAATATCATGGATCAATTAAAAACTGTGTATGCGGCTCTTGAAAATGAGATCCAGCTTGCTGTGAGTGCAAGTGAACACGGTGACCAAGTACAACTCTTGGAGATGTTAAGAGATGTTGCTCATACTTCTTCTAAAATCTCTGTTGAAGTTATTGAAGAAGATAAGAGTGACGTTCCTTTTTTTCGCGTCCTGAAAAATAAATCGCCCACCGGCATTTCTTTTAAAGGAATTCCAAGTGGACACGAGTTTACCTCGCTGATTCTGGCCATCCTCAATGCCGATGGTAAGGGTAAGCTTCCAGATTCGGGTATTCTCGATCGAATTAAAAAACTAAAAGGGCCTATTGAGCTAAGAACTTATGTTTCACTCTCATGTGAAAACTGTCCTGACGTTGTTCAGGCGCTCAATCTCATGGCCCTCGTTCACGATAATTTTTCTCATCAAATGATTGATGGGGCATACGTTCAAGATGAAGTGAAGAGCCTTGGCATTCAGGGAGTCCCCAGTGTTATGGCCGGTGATAAGCTGGTGCACTCTGGGAAAATTTCTCTTCTTGATTTGATTTCTAAGCTTGAAAATTTTTATGGTGCCCAAGATGCTGGTCCAGTGGAGCCGCGCGACCTTGGTAAGTACGATGTCGTCGTTGTCGGTGGTGGTCCCGCTGGCGCTTCGGCCGCGATCTACGCCGTAAGAAAAGGTCTAAAGACCGCCTTGATCGCCGAAAAAATTGGTGGTCAAGTTCAAGACACTAAAGGAATTGAAAACTTGATTTCAGTTCCCTATACAGAGGGCCCACAGCTCTCGGCCCAGCTTGCTGCTCACGTGGCGGAGTACCCGGTTGAGGTCCTCGAGCACAGAAGAGTGAAGTCAGTTGGCAAAGGCGAATTAAAGCACATCGAACTTGAAAGCGGTGAGACACTTGATACTCGCGCGCTGATTGTGGCAACGGGGGCTAAGTGGCGCGAGCTCGGCATTCCAGGTGAGAAAGAATATATCGGCCGTGGTGTGGCCTACTGCCCTCACTGTGATGGCCCTTACTATAAGGGCAAGAAGGTCGCAGTGATTGGCGGCGGTAACTCGGGGGTTGAAGCCGCCATTGACCTCGCCGGAATTGTGCGCGAAGTGGTCGTTTTTGAATTCATGGAAAACCTTAAGGCCGACAAGGTCCTAGTGGATAAGCTCAAGAGCCTACCAAACGTCTCAATTGTCACTAACGCCAGAACTGCTGAAGTCGTGGGCGACGGTAGTAAAGTGGTGGCCCTCACCTATGAGGAGCGCACCAACGGTGAGATGAAAAAGGTAGACCTCGATGGTGTCTTCGTTCAAATCGGTCTATTGCCAAACTCTGGTTTTATCAAAAATGTAGTTGAGACCACTAAGTTTGGAGAGATCGTGGTCGATGTGAAGAATCGCACCAGTGAGCCCGGTATCTATGCTGCCGGTGATGTTACAACAGTTCCCTACAAGCAGATTATCATTTCAATGGGCGAAGGGGCTAAATCGGCCTTGGCGGCCTTTGAAGATTTGATGCTTAAGTAGTTTTTTAGGTGGTTGGCCCCGGTACTCTTGGTGAGTGCCGGGGTTTTTTTATTTGGACCGAGTCTGAAAGATCAGAGCAGGCGATGCAAAGTAAGTGCAAAGCCAGAAATGAGTATCATAACCGTACTCATTTTGATGATGAGGCTGAGCTCTAGCTTTTCAAGCCTCTGCTCAATTTCGTCACAACGTTTATCAAGCTTCTGCTCAATTTCGTCACAACGTTTATCAAGCTTCTGCTCAATTGCATCACAGCGCTTATCAAACTTCTGCTCAATTGCATCACAGCGTTTATCAAACTTCTGCTCAATTGCATCACAGCGCTTATCAAACTTCTGCTCAATTGCATCACAGCGATTATCAAACTTCTGCTCAATTTCGTCACATCGTTTATCAAACTTCTGCTCAACGCCTGCAAGACCTGCTGAGAGCTTCATCTCAAAATCTTTGAGATCGGCCCTAGTCATGAATTGATATTCTTTGAGATCTGATTTGGTGGCAAAGTTATTATTCATAAGATCCATCCAAGCATTCACCGAGACTCTGGCCTGTTCTGGGCTAAAGCCTGCCTTTTCTAGATCTTCAGTATACTTCAAAGCGTTAATCATTTCATCTCCTTGGGTTAGTTCAATTTCTCAAGGTTGATCCTTCAAGGAAGAAATGTTTCATGACTAGTTAAGTGATTAGAATTATGGACATTGGATGCTTCAAGAAATTGAAGCACCCAGTCCCAAAGGTCATCTGGCACAGTCGGCGGGGTCGTAGTCGGGGGTGGCGCTTAAGGGTTGGAGCTGAGTTGCGAATTTATAGGTGAGTCTGGAGGGGAAGACCTCGCTGCTTACTTGCTGGAACGTTGCCGCGAGTTCTGATTGCGTGGCCGTGACTTTGATATTGGTCGCTTTTTTGAGGACGATGCTGGTGCTTGGAGTATCTCGTGAAGTGAGGACAACATTGCTTGTGGCCTCATCAAATTCCCACTCAAATTCTTGTTTTCCTTGCACGCCCGTTCCAGGTACCGGGTAGCGGTAGTGTGCTGAACTCACGTCCACTGTACTGTACTTATATTCTAGGATGGCACTAAAATTAGTGAAGATGTAGAGGTTGTAGTCAATCATGTGCTCATGATTTGAATTTGACTTAGATTTGAAGGTGAGTCGACCACTCAGAGAGTGGGTTTTGTTCTCGTCTTCACAATCTTTTCTAAAGACCAGACCTTCTACAAAATCTTCATCCGAGAGAACGTGTGTCGCTGCTTCTACTGGAGCTTTAGTGCTCTCACTTTCGCAGGCAATGATAAGAAGTGGAATAAGGGCCAGGAGAGTATATTTTAAGTTTTTCATGTGCATTCCTTTCATTAATTATTCGTAATTCTAAGTTGGTAAGTTTCAGTGCGATGATTAAGGTCTGTGACTTTAACGATATAGCGCGCCTGACTTAAAAATCTTGCGAGGTCACGACTTGAGTCAAATTCAACTTCATCGATCACCCCCACAAAGCGGCCTGTTGAAACGTCGCGGGCCAGATCAAAACTCTGCCACGATTGCTCGCCGGTAGAGAGATCCTCAAACTGACGTTCAATACTAACATTTGCTACAAGGTCCATATCGATAAGCTTGCCAGAGAGTACGACTTGGGCGCGCTTTCCATGTCTGATGGCAGCCAGGTGGTGCTCTTGAAGTGAATCAGTAAAAAAGGGTAGGATTGGACCCTCAAAGTTGAGATCTTCGAGATTGCAATCTCCAAACTCTCTGCAATTTTGGACTAAGCGATCTAAGTCTCGCAGGTCGCGCAGGATTTGATACTGCGCAATCTTTAGCTCGCGATTGTAGCGTGACTCAAACGCACTAAAGGCCTTAAGCTCTGAAGAGATCTTTGCCAAGCGCTCTTCTAGATCGAGTGAGCGGTAGTATGCTTTTTCAAGGAAGGCATCTAGAGCTTCATCTAATTCCACCCTTGGAAGCCCAAAGTTCTCAAAGGGCATAAGTAAGAAGTTAACTGGTGCAGAGGTCTCTTTGCGTACTCCGCTCAGAAATTTTTCAAGCGACTCAAGTGCCTTGGTAATATCAGTGGTATTGCCAAAGCCATTAAAGACTTTTGGGTCGCCACCAATTGAGTCAAGCTTGAGCTCAGTCTTGCCATAACTCGAAGCGAGCTTATAGTTGCGGGCCAGATTGGCCTTGGCATCAGCGCTTAGGGCCGTCGCGCTTACACTCGCAGTAAAGTGATGTGAAAGGTCCTTAATCTCAGTATGATTGAGATTTTTTGCACTTAAAAGCATACTCACTGAGACAATCTGATTGGATGCCACTGCAAAGTGAGTCCCACAGCGCTTTTTAAATTCACTGTACTTGCCTTCATCTAAGAGCTTTTGATAGGCCGGTTTCAGCGAATAGTCTGAAAGTTCTTTTAGCCCAAAATCATAGTAGGCTTGGACTAGGTAGTTGAGCGTGTCTTCAAGACCTTGATAGCTCTTAGCGAGTTTATATTCATAAGAAGCATTGCCACTGATGATTTTAAATTTCGCTTTGGCGCTAATCTTTGCGTCGATTTTAAGACTGTGAAAAAGATCCTCTCTCGTTTTAACTAAGCCTGACTTTAATTCGAGTTTCATCGCCCCTTGATCAACATGGGCCCAATTGACACCTGCATACTGGATGCAATTTTCCTTTAGATCAAAGGGAAGATCGGTGTCCACGCCGCCACCGAGCTTTAAAGCTGAGCCCGGGTGGTAGGGCATCTGAATGGATGCCCACAAAACGCTTGGAAAGAATAGTAATAGTAGTAGAGACTTCATTTTAACTTCTCCTAATAGATCTCGACAATGTTGGCCGGATTAAATGGTTTAAAAATTTCTTCGTTCATTTTTATTAAGCTTTTAGTTTGCGCGTAGGGCGAGAGTGGATCATCAATGAACCATGCCGTGATATTCTCTGCGTACTCACCACGCTCGCCTTCAAGCCCATAGAGACCGGTGCTACCTGGCTCGCCATCTAAGCCGCGAAGCCCATGATCACCGTTGCCACCGTTGTCACCATCACCATTTAAGAGACTGCCCGAACCACCGTTGCCGCCTTGGCCGGCAGTGCCTCCGATGCCTCCTTTTCCACCCGGGCCTGGAGTTCCTGGCGCACCCCCGCGACCGCCATAGTTCTCTATGCGAGGTGAGCGTGTGGGAAGTAAGTCAGGGCTTGGGCGAGTGTTTTGATCCTTAGTGATGATGAAGACGTAGACGTCGCCGCCTGCACCTCCATTTCCACCGTCCCCACCATGTCCACCAGCACCACCGTCACCGCCGTCTCCGCCATCGCCGCCGTGGCCACCGCGAGAAGCCGATTGACCAAGTACTCCATTGGCGTCTCCGCCTTTACCGCCATTACCACCATTGCCTCCGTTGCCGCCATTACCGCCGGCCGAGCCGATACCACCGCGCCCACCGGCTCCACCAATAGTGTCGATTTCTATGAGTGTTTTTGGATCAAAGGCTTCGCTTCGCACTTCAATGCGAACGTTCTTCTTGCCATCAAGCCCTCGCTGTCCATCATTGCCTTTTGCTCCGGTCGTTCCCCTCTGCCCGTTACCGCCATTTGTACCGGGCGAGGAACCACGCCCCAGTTCAGCGTCGCGACCATTGCTGCCGCTCACGCCATGCTTTCCATCAATTCCCATTTTTACTTTTGCACCACTTTGGCCATCGCTGCCTTGAATCCCTTCTTTGCGTCCTGAGATGCGCAGGTTTCCAGAGATCAACTTGGCTTTGATATTGAGATCACTCTTGGTGACAAGTGTGCCCTCTTTTTCAAATTCAATATGATCACATGCAATTGAAACCGGACCAGCATTAGTCGAGATGAGCGTTGTTTTGGCCGCTACAATAAGTTTTTCACAGCGAAGAGTATTAAAGTGAAGGGTGTCTTCTGGCCTTTCAAGCCTAAGTGTCTGCGTTTGAAGATCGCGCGCGTAGGCACTTGAGAGAGAGGCAAGAATTGTGACTGCGTAAATTGCTTTCATTCTTTTTTTCCTAGTTAAGTTCAAGTTGAATTCGTTGATCTTTATAGATTGTCCAAACTACTGGGTGAAAGACTTTGCCATCTTCGCCGTGGGCCCCGTACTGACCGTTCTTTCCGTCGGTGCCATCAAGACCTCGAGCACCTCGAGCTCCGGCGAGACCTGAGCTACCGTCACTTTCAAGCCAACGGCCGTCTCCGCCCTGACCTTCGCGCCCGCCGGTGCCGCCGTTGCCGCCTACGCCACCTTTGCCGCCGATGCCACCATTACCACCACGCCCGCCAAAGGCGTCTAAGATGAAATCGAAGCTCTCAAGTTTATTTCGTGTCAGAAAAGACTTTGGGAGGTAGTTAATGGTGATATTTCCCCCGTTGCCGCCGTCACCGCCAGCTCCGCCATTTCCACCATTGCCGCCGTTGCCACCAGCGCCGCCTTTGCCACCGTTGCCTCCGCGGCTAGATGATCTGCCGTATTTTCCGGAGCCACCTTTGCCGCCACTTCCACCGTGACCGCCATTGCCGCCATTTTGACCGGCACCTCCGGCGCCACCAATGGTGCCGTCCTCACCGCGAGTGGTGACTTTAAACCACTTCGTTTTCTTAAATGATTGCGTTGTGAGAGTTAGTGAAGGGGCATGGCGACCATTGTGACCATGAACTCCAGGCGCGCCGTCTCGACCATCTCCGCCTCTAGCGCCAGCGCCGCCATGAGCGCCCCCACTGGTGCCATTGCACTTGGGAATGCCCCACTTGAATTTACAGTGGGCATCGCGCCCGTTGGCGCCATTATGTCCATTGCCTCCAGCGCTCGCTCTGGGCAGTGTTGCTGGGGGAGCTGGTTGCGCAAGATCGCGCTGTGAAAAGCTCGACTCAAATATTGGGTTGCCGATAATTTTAGCGCTCTTAACTTCAAGATCCTGCTCAAAGATAATTGAGCCACCTTCCAGAAATTCGATCGACTCACAATTGAGTTCAATTTTGTTTTTATCCTCAGAGATAATTCTTGTTTCATTCTCGAGGGTGAGCTCGCCACAGCTGAATTCTGGACCAACTTTGATCTTATTTTGAGCTTGGGCGGCAAATCCTAGCGAGAGCAGCACAAATGGCAATAGTGTCTTCATAAATCCTCCTTTTTTGTGAATTGAGGTCTAGATAAAATGTGAGAGCGCTTCAATAAATTCCCTCTACGGGAAGCCAGATTTTCCACTGCGGTGGGAGGCCTTCCCGCAACGGGAAAGGCAAGGTCATGAAATCAAGTAGGCCTTTCCCACAGTGGTGGGAAAGTTATTGAAATTGCGAAGACAGTTTTTCATTTTTGTATGAAATTACTTTAGAAAGCGTTGAGTTATTGGGACCTAGTTGGTAGACAAAAAACCGAATTTAAAACAGAGGTCACTCATGCTAGATGTCGCGTCTCACGACGATCTTTCGATTTTCCTCCAGAATTGTGTGAATTCAATTCGGGAGCAATTTCCAAGATTTTCCGCCAATCAGCTCTCTAAGCGGCTGGGCATTCCCAACTCTACTTTTGATCGTATCTCAAAAGGTGAGGTGAAAAACCCTTCGTTTGTGTACGCGATGAAGATTGTGCAAGAGGCCCGAGGCGAATCAAGTGCGCAGGAGTTTATTGATAAATTCTATCCCTGTATGAGCAATCAAATGGAGAAGATTTATCCTGGCAACTCGAAAGCAAATTTCGCTAGGCCAGAAGTTGAAACTTATCTTCAAGACTCAACTTCTTTTGAGCTCATGATGATGATCGTCTCCAAAGTCGGAGTGACTCGCGAGCTGGTCGCCCAGGAGTTTGGCAAGCGCGGACTCGTTGCGCTTGAGCGGATGGTTGAGTCGGGACTGGTTGAACAAAATGGCGATACTCTCATCATCTCTGAGACTTTAAATCTCACCCAAGAGACAGTTCAAAAGCTCGTTCAAAACCTGATTGGTCACAGCTATGATCTCTACCGCTTTGGTACTCAGAGCAACTGGCTCTCTGTTCAGTGGGAGACAGTCGACAGAGAAAAAGTATTGCCATTGCTAATGGATGTTTGTCGTCGGGCCAATAGTGAAATTAGAACAATTCTGCAAAATCCCGCCAATGTCGGAGGGGATCTCGTCTGGACTAGCATTGGGATGGATCATTTCAATAAAGCGCTGACGAGCGAGGTAATCCAATGAAAAGAATCATTTTGATAATTGCCCTGATGGGTCTAAATGCATCGGCCAGTGATACGTTTAAGCGCTATGGAGTCGTCAGCGGTGGCGATGCAGGTGGCGGCAGAAGTGAAGTCGTGAGGATTGACCGCAACAGAGTCGAGGCCTTGATTTCCGAGGACGGAGTCTACGCGCGTATGGATGACTTATTCGAAGGAGTTGAGGTCATCCCCGGCGCGGAGTTTGATTCGCTTGGGGATCTTTTGATTGAAAATACAAATGCGCCCAGCAATGAGGTCATGCAGATACTTTATGAAAGCGGTCAGCGTGCTAAACGCGACTCTAATGGACGCTTTCGCATTCTCGATGGGGGAGACGCTGGAGGGGGCTGATCGCCCACCGCACTGAGTCCCAAAAGTCATCTGGCACGAACACGTAACAAAATGAAAGGTAGTTTATTTTTGTTAGGGTGAAAGGGGAGGGAAAGCGTTTGTTTACGAGCGTTTTGCTTTCTTTTTGCTGCATCAAAACTTGGTCTGAGCTTTGCTTCTAAAGACGATTTCTTTCGTTAGCAAGGTTGGGCCATGTGTTTTCTTTGACAACTCTCTCTTCTAAAGGACATGCGACGCCGCTTGAACGGCCGATTCGCGACGAGATATTTAGCGCTGAGCGACTCGAGGAGTTTGCCGCCTTTTTGTCGAGCGAACTTCCCATTAGTTTTGAAACCCGCAAGGGTCGCTCGCTGCTGCCTAGACTTGAGGCGAATTATGAATTTCTAAGGGATGTCTATCGCCAGTTAACAAAACCCATCGAGCGCGATTTTGAGCTGGAGCCCGCGGCCGAGTGGTTAATTGACAACTTTCATATTGTTGAAGATCAGGTGCGCGAAGTGCGCGAGGACTTGCCTGATAAGTACTACCGCAAGCTTCCCAAGATCACGACGGGTGAGCTCGAGGGTTATCCGCGCGTCTATGCGATGGCCCTCTCGATTGTCGCTCATCAAGATAGTCATATTGATATCGACACCGTAAAGCGCTTTGTCAGAGAGTACCAAAGTGCCACGCCTTTAAAAATTGGTGAGATTTGGGCGATTGCTATTGCGCTTCGAATTGCTCTCATTGAGAACTTAAGAAGAATATCAACTCAAATTCTTGCTGCTCATAAACTAAACCTCTGGGCCCATGAACTGGCGACAGAAATTCTTTTAAAAAAGGATCTCTCTGAAGACGAGCTCGCGAGATATATCGATATGATCTCGGAGCAAATTCTCTGCGCCGATGAAAAAAGCTGTGCCATTGTGGTCTACCTACTGAAAAGACTGCGCGAGCAATCCGATCATGTCATGCCCGTGTGTGATTATCTCGATCAGCATCTGGAGGGTAAAGAGTTAACACTTGAGCAAAGCATTCACAGCGAGTATCAGGCCCAGGCCATTGATCAGGTGAGTGTAGGCAATATTATCACCAGCATGAGGTTGCTCTCTAATATTGACTGGGAAGATTTTTTTGAGTCAGTTAACTTGGTCGATCCCATTTTGGAACTTGACCCAAGTGGGGCCTACCCACTGATGAACTTTGCCAGTCGCGATCGCTATCGACATGTGATTGAGAGGATTCATCAAAAAACTCACCACTCGGAAATTGAAATTGCCAAAACTGTTCTACGCCTGGCCACAGAGGCGCAGGAGAGTGAAGTCGAAGATAAGAGGCTTCATCATGTGGGGCATTACCTCATTGAGGAGGGGATTAGGCAGGTCGAGCGCGAGCTCTCCTATCGGCGGGGTGTGAGTGAGTACTTAAGGTCTCTTGTTTATAAGTATCCAACCCTGATTTACTTTCTGGCGCTTACGACTTCAGTGTTAATTGTCATGGGGGTTTTGAGCTTCATCTTCTTACCTACTGTAGCAGCATCGCCCTTGCCATTTGCTCTCATGCTACTCT
Organism: Bacteriovoracaceae bacterium; assembly: GCA_048264885.1. GTDB lineage: Bacteria > Bdellovibrionota > Bacteriovoracia > Bacteriovoracales > Bacteriovoracaceae > JBLWXV01. The sequence continues at coordinate 502,611 of JBLXCO010000003.1, read as the reverse complement.
TGGGGCTTATTCCCATTAGTGATACCTGTCTTAATATCATTAATCTCTATTTTACTCATCTCCTTCCGCCGCGCATCTTGCCCAAAATTGATTTAACTAAAATACCCAAGACGGAAGTCCCAGATGTCTTTGTGGTTGTACCCACGATCTTTTCAACCAAAGAGGCTGCGGCAAGAGCGATCGAAGGGCTTGAGATGCGCTATATCGCCAATCAAGATGAAAACCTCTCCTTTGCGCTATTAAGTGACTTTAGCGACTCCGATCAGGAGAGCGCTCCTGGTGACGATGAACTTGCACTCTATCTAAGTGAAGAAATCCGCGTACTCAACGAACGTTATGCGAGTGAGAGAGATATTTTCTATCTTTTTCATCGCAAGCGCATCTGGAATGAAAAGGAAAATAAATGGATGGGACGCGAGCGAAAGCGCGGGAAAATTCATGAATTTAACCAGTTCTTGCGCGGGAGCAAGGAAACTTCCTTTCTCATTCATCCAGACTATCAAGATTGGTTTGCTGACGTTAAGTACGTGATCACTCTCGATAGCGATACTCAGCTGCCGCGAGGGACAGCAAGAAAACTTTTAGGGGCCATTTTACATCCGCTCAATCGTCCTCAATTTGATGTGATCAAAGGCAGAGTTACAAAAGGCTACGGCATTTTACAACCGCGAATTGGAATTACCCCAGAGAGTGCACATCGCTCACTCTTTTCATCGATATTTTCAGGTAATACCGGTATAGATCCTTATACGACTGCGGTATCAGATATCTATCAAGATCTTTTTGCTGAGGGTATTTACACGGGTAAAGGCCTGTATGTGGTTGATGAGTTTGAACATGCGCTTAAAGGGCGTGCGCCTGACAATGCGCTCTTAAGTCACGATCTTTTTGAAGGTCTTTACGCGCGAGCCGCGCTGGTGACTGATATTGAGTTTCTCGATGATTATCCCTCTCACTACGAGTCACTCACCAGAAGACAGCATCGCTGGACGCGTGGTGATTGGCAGCTTATCCCTTGGCTCTTTTCAAAAGGGCTCCCAGCAATTTCTCGTTGGAAAATTTTTGATAATTTGAGACGAAGTCTGGTGGCCCCGCTTACGTTTTTATGGCTGGTGAGTGCCTGGATATTTTTTCCTGAGAGTGCCGGTCTGTGGGGCCTTATTGTGCTGGCCGTGCTTTCTTTGCCACCCTATGTTCGCGCCACCCACAACTTCTTTCTTCACCAAAGAGACCTTCCCTGGTCAGGGCACTTGATCAGTGTTTGGGAGGAATTTAAAGTCGGACTAATTCAAACGGCATTGTCGATTATTTCGCTCCCTCACATGGCCTATTTGCAACTCGATGCCATCGGGCGCACACTCTACCGAGTCTATCTGTCAAAGCGTAATTTGCTTGAGTGGCAATCGGCGGCAGACGTAGAAGCGGCCCAGAAAAATCGCGAAGGACTCTCTCCTCATGCTTTTTGGCCTGCGTTTGTCATCACTTTAATTGTTGCCTTTTTTAGCTACAGCGAGCCCTACGCTCTCCCTTTTCTGGGAGCTTGGTTTGCCTTTCCAATCGTCATTAAGAAAATTTGTCGTGAATATAAAAAGGAGAAATGGCAGCATACTCACAAAGACTTAGAGCTTTTGCGTTCAGTGATTCGCAGAACATGGAATTACTACGAGACATTTTCAAACGAAGAAGAGAATTGGCTCATTCCAGATAATTTTCAACAAGATCCTAAACCAGTGATTGCTCATCGGACTTCACCCACGAATATAGGGCTCTTGTTGCTCTCTAACTGCTCGGCCTATGACTTTGGCTATCTCAGTGCCTTTGAACTCGTTGAGCGCGTAGGTAAGACGGTTGAGACCATGCTTAAGATGGAGCGACGTTTTGGTCATTTCTATAATTGGTATGATAGTTCAACCCTCGCCCCGCTTTATCCTCAATATATCTCAACGGTTGACAGTGGTAATTTGGCCGGACATCTGATTGCCGTTAAGCAGACGCTGCTGCATTTAGAAGAGGATCTCTTCTTTTCCCACCAAATCTTTCGTGGAGTTCTTGATACTTTATTGATTGCCCAGGAGAAGCTCGAAGACTTTCAAAAAACTCATCCCAAGGCCTTAGCCGAGAGCGCCTGTGATCTTGAGCCTTGCTTTGAAGTTTTAAAAGAGGGCCCGACTCTTAATATCTGGGCCTGTCGCAAGCGGCTTGATTTTCTAGGCAGTGAACTGCGTGCAATGTATCGCAAGGCCAGAGAGCTCACTGCGAGCTTTCACTCACAGGATCTTGAAGACTATCTGTTGTGGTTGTCAAAAGCTATTCAATCGATTGAGGCCAATCAAAAGCTTATTGCTAGTTATGTCCGGTGGAGCGAGCAGGATCTGCAGGATGTGCTCGCTCTTATTAAGACTCAAAAGAGTACGCTCTCATTTGAGCACTGGGCCTCATTTATAAGAGGTTTAGAGCATCTTAGCTCACCTAGTAAATGGAGCATGAACTGCCTCACGCTGATCACAGAATGCGATCACTATCTTAGTACCAAAGAAGACTGTGAGGTGATGAGTTTCTTTAGAGGAGCTCTTCGTGCAAGTCTCAATAGTAGTGAAGAGCTTTCCTCAAAGGCGGCAAGGCTGGCCGAGCGCTGTCAAAAGTTTATTGATGAAATGGACTTTTCAGTTCTTTATGATCGCGAACGCAAGATTTTCACTATTGGATATAATGTCACTGATGGTCGACGGGATCTTTCCTATTACGACCTCCTGGCCTCTGAGGCGAGACTCGCTAGTTTTATTGCTATTTCAAAAGGGGATGTTCCCCAAGATCACTGGTTTCATTTGGGTCGCCAAATGACCAATCTCTTTAATCGGCGGGTACTGGTTTCATGGTCGGCGTCGATGTTTGAGTATCTGATGCCCTTACTTGTCATGAAAAATTACGAGGGCACTCTGCTAGGGGAAACTCATGACTCGGTGGTTGTGCAACAAATGCAGTACGCGGCGACGCTTGGAATTCCCTGGGGGATTTCAGAATCTGCCTATAACGTGAGAGATCTGCAATTTAATTATCAATACGGCCCGTTTGGGGTTCCGGGCCTTGGTCTTAAACGCGGTCTCGTTGATGATGTGGTGATCTCACCTTATTCAACCGCCCTGGCCGCTTTAGTTGCACCAGGTCCTGCTTTTGAAAATTTAAAACGCCTAACTGAGGATGGACTTCTTACGGACTTTGGTCTTTTTGAGGCGGTTGACTACACCGCGGATCGGCTCCAAGCGGGTGAGAAAAAGTCGATCGTCGAAAATTTTATGGCCCACCATCAAGGCATGGTTTTAGTGGCCTATGATAATCTTCTCCATCAAGAGATTATGCAGGAGCGCTTTCACCGCGATCTTCTGGTTCGCTCTTCTGAACTTCTACTGCAAGAGCGAATTCCTAAGAAAATAAATCTTTCAAATCCAAGACTTGAAGAAGTTCAGCAAAAAAGGGAGGAAAAGGCGATCCTCTCGCCGAGCTTGCGTGAGATTAAGTACGTCAATGCTCTCTATCCTCAAACTCAACTTCTCTCCAATGGCAGCTACAGCGTGATGATGGGAGCCTCTGGTGCGGGCTATTCAACAGGGGCAGGAGTGGCGCTTACGCGCTGGACACCCGATCCTCTCGTAGAGGAGGGGGGGACATTCTTCTATATTCAAGACGAACTTAGTGAGCGCCATTGGTCCGCGGCCTTTTTGCCACTGGCCCAAAATGCAGACTCTTACCAGACCATCTACTCTGAGCATAAGGCGGAGTTTATCTGTCGCCGTGAGAAGCTAAGTTCGCATATGGAAGTGATTGTCTCGGCCGAAGACAATGTCGAACTTAGAAGAATAAGTCTCACAAATTTCTCTGCTAAAGATCGCGTGATCACGCTGACAAGTTATCTTGAACCCATTTTAACTTCTCACGCCGCTGATAACGCTCACATGACTTTTAGTAATCTCTTTATTGAGACAGAGTATGTTCCCTCTAAACAGGCTTTGATTGCTCATAGGAGAAGACGTTCTCACGACGATGCGGATGTTTGGGCCTTTCACTTGGTGAGCACACGTGCGAGTAAAGTTGAAGAAACGCAGTTTGAGAGTTCTCGGCGAAACTTTTTAGGACGAGCTCAGAGTTTAAGAAACCCAGCTGCACTTGCACAGGGTGTGAGACTTCAAGGAATGCAGGGAGCGGTGTTAGATCCCATACTCTCACTTCGAGAGACGATTCATTTAAAAGGCGGCTCTAGTGAAGAACTCTGTTTTGTGAGTGGTCTTGCAGGTTCCAGAGAAGAAGTGCTGCGCTTAATTGATCAATACCACGATCTTCATGCTTTTGAGCGCGAAGATGAGATGGCCTGGACAAAGGCCCGCGCCGAACTTCACCATCAAAATATTGATTATGAGGACGCCGCTCTCTACCAAAAACTAGCGAGTCACTTAATCTTTCCATGTGGTGTTCTTAGGGCCCCTCGGGGAGTGATTGCTCATAATCAAAAAGCGCAGCCTGCACTGTGGAGTTATGGCATTAGTGGGGATCTTCCGATACTTCTGCTCGTTATTAAAAATACCCATGAAGTGGGCGCCTTTAAAGAACTCCTGCACGCCCATATTTATTTGCGACTTAAGGGGCTGCATTTTGACTTAGTGGTGGTCCATGCTGACTCAAGTAATTATCGCCAAGAGCTTCATGAGAGCCTGACTCATCAACTACGCGTGAGTGGACAGCAATCTCTCATGAATAAGCGCGGGGGCGTCTTCGTTATAAAGCGCGACTCAATATCTGATGAGGACTATGTTTTGCTTCAGTCTGTGGCCCGAGTTTATTTTGTGGCCGAACTCTTTGAGCTGCGAAAGCAGCTTGAGCAGCTCTCTCAGCAGGCTCAAGAAAATCTTCCGCTTTGGAAGACGGGAGCGCGCGAAAGTAAAGTTGATCCCATTTTAAAAGAAGAGCAGGTGAGTGAGTCGCTCGTTTTTTATAATGGCCATGGAGGCTTCACCGATGATGGACGCGAGTACGTAATTCTTTGCGGGCGCGACCGTGTCACTCCCGCCCCATGGATTAATGTGATTGCTAATAAGAGGGAATTTGGTTTCTTAGTGAGTGAGAGAGGAAGCTCTTGCACGTGGAGTGATAATAGTCGTGAAAACCGCCTGACTCCCTGGAGTAACGACCCGATTAGTGACCCCAGTGGTGAGGTTTTGTATTGCTATGATAATCAACTAGAAGCTGGTTGGAGTGCCACACCTGCGCCCATGGGTGGCCCTGAACTCTATACCGTTCGCCACGGACAAGGTTATACTCATTTTGAATCTACCCAGTATGAAATTTCGCAGCAGATGACCCTTTTTGCCCACCAAAGTGAGCGCGCGAAGATCATTCAGTTTGCGCTCACGAACCTCAGTGATAGAGACCGCAAAATTAGAGTGGTCTACTACGCGGATTTAGTGCTGGGCTTTTCTCGCACTCAATGTGCTCCCCATATTGTGACTTCTGTTTCAAATGATTTTTCCGGAATCTATGCGCAAAATGCGTACAACGAAGACTTTGGCAATCGCGTGAGCTTTGTTGCAAGCGACTGTGAGATGAGTACTTTTACTTGTCACCGCCAAAGCTTTCTAGGTCGCAATGGCCACTACGATGCACCCATCGGTCTCACTTACCAGGATTTGGGACAAGAGCATGGGGCGAGGCTAGACCCTTGTGTGGCCTTGGCGGTGGATCTAGTACTGGCGCCTGGTGAGAGTCGCGAGGTGAATTTTATTTTGGGCCAAGAAGATTCGCGCGAGCAAGCGGCGAGGCTTGTGAATCAAGTTTTTAAAGAAAATGGAGTCAAAGAAGCTTATGAGGTCGTAGTAGGTGACTGGGATAAAATCCTCTCAACTTTACAAATTAAAACTGGGCTTCCTGAGTTTGATTTTTTGATCAACCGCTGGGCGCTCTATCAAAATCTCTCCTGCCGCATTTGGGCGCGCACGGCTTTTTATCAGTCTGGCGGGGCGTTTGGATTTCGCGATCAATTGCAAGACGTGAGCTCGCTGCTCTTTACGCGACCAGACCTTGCGCGCGAGCACATCTTGCGAGCGGCCAGTAAGCAATTTGTGGAGGGAGATGTGCTGCACTGGTGGCATCCCCCATCTGGTAAGGGAGTGCGCACTCACTTTTCAGATGATCTTTTGTGGCTGCCCTATATCGCTGCGACTTATTTAAAAGTGGTGGGCGATGATGGATTGCTGAGTGAGAGTGCTTCTTTTATTAGTGGACCAGAGCTGCCAGCAGATCGCGAGGATATGTACTTTGCTCCCACCGCGAGCGCAGAGACAGGCACTCTTTATGATCACTGCACCCGCGCCATTGATCGCAGCCTAGCCGTCGGTGTGCACGGTCTTCCCTTAATGGGAACGGGAGACTGGAATGATGGAATGAACCGCGTGGGCGCTGGGGGCACAGGAGAGAGTGTGTGGCTTGGATGGTTCTTGGCCTCAATTTTAAAGTCATTTATTCCGATCTGTGAGGCGAGAGGCGACGGTGTGCGCGCGAAAAAATATCAAGAGCATCTCACTAATCTGCTTACGGCCATTGAGGAGCAGGCTTGGGATGGGCAGTGGTATCTTCGCGCATTCTTTGATGACGGAACCCCGTTGGGTTCACGCGCGAGTGAGGAGTGTCAAATCGATTCACTCTCTCAGTCCTGGGCCGCGATCACGGGTCTTGGAGAAAAAGAGCGCACCAAGCAGGCGCTCGCGTCCCTTGATCAGTACTTAGTGCGCCCTAAAGAAGAGTTAGTACTGCTCTTCACACCACCTTTTAATAAAAGTGATGTCGACCCGGGCTATATCAAAGGCTACATACCAGGAGTCAGAGAGAACGGTGGTCAGTACACTCACGCCGCCGTGTGGAGCGCGATGGGATTTGCCGCCGGAGGACTCGCTGAGCGCGCGTTTGAAGTGATGAAAATTATCAATCCAATCAATCACGCTAGAACTAAAGAAGCATGTGAGCGCTACCGCGTGGAGCCCTATGTGATTGCTGCTGACGTCTATGCGACTGAGCACTACTTCGCCCAGGGCGGCTGGACTTGGTACACCGGCTCTTGCGGTTGGTTTTACCGCGCGTTTGTCGAATCGATTTTGGGCTTTGGCCTAGAAGGTGATGAGCTGGTGCTGAGTCCAATTCCAACGAGGCAGTTGGACTTTTATGAGATTCGCTATGATCATCATGGGACGATTTATGAAATTCAGGTGGAAAATGACCTTGGAGATGAATCGACTGATCAAGTGAAGCGCGTGATCACTCTTGATGGGAGAGAGCTCGCTTCAGAGCGGATTTCTCTAGTAAAAGATGGGAAAACTCACCTGGTGAAGGTGAGGCTTACGGCCTAAGGATTAGCTCGTTGCACTGTAGTTACTCTCAAGATGCTTGAGACTTTTTTTAAAGGCGACAATATTAATTTTCGCATAGGTTGCCTCATGCTCAGTGTCGCGACTTGTCTTATCTTTTGTAATGTTCTCATTAAAAGTTAAAACCTCAATTTGAGTCTCTCCCTTCGTGAGCTTTTCTAAACTTTTAGAAGTCCTTGGTTTTTTGATGAGCGGGGCACTTTGTTTCATAAGATTTCCTGAGGTGGTTTTGTCCTACTTTTACAAGTGCATGATTTGTTCCAAGGACATTTTTCTTTTGCCCCTTGAGGATTAATTTCTCCTCAGTATTTTTGACTAAACAGGAGAGAGAAATGAATTACTGTGATGTGTGTGGGGGGAAATCAGAAAATACCTTCCGAGTGAATTACGCTGGCGCCGACTATCAATTTGATTGCTTTGAGTGCGCCATCTATGAGCTTGCCCCGAGCTGCGCTCACTGTGGACTTATTATTTTAAGCCATGGGGTTCGAGTGAAGGGTGAGCTTTTTTGTAGCGGAAGCTGCGCTCGCTTTCAAGGGCAGGGAGTGGAGCGCGACTTTTTGCGAATGAATGGGAGCCTCAAGTGAAGCACCCAGTCCCAAAAGTCATCTGGCACGATTGACGATTCAAGCCAATTTGACCAAGATAAAATCATGGAACTCTTTGCCAGCGCAGGCGCTCAGAAGGATTCGGATGGAATTTGGAGTAAGGCCTTATCCAGGTGATGAGGCATTTTCACTAGTTTTGCAGCAACTTCACATTCCCATGAGTATATGGGACATGCGCATGTATTTGCTTGGGCTACAACTCGCGCCAGAGTATATTCCACCATTTGCTGCCCTAGAGGAAATTCTGCTCGAGGGGACTCCCTATGAGTGTGTCTTTCAAAGCGAAGAAGAGCATCAAGAGTTCATTTCTCACTACCTAGGACTTTGGAATCATCTCCTTAGTTATCAGGGCTCATCTTCGCGAGCGCCAAAACTCTCACCTCAAAAATCTGATTTTAAGGATAAGAAGGATAAAATTTCTTATATTAATCAAAAGAGCAGTGAGCTGATGAATTTCTACGTTTCCATCGATGAATATGGGGCAGGAGAATATCTTGATCAGTGTTTTGACGTCTTTGTCGCCCAGGCCGGACTTTCAATTCTCAACGATGTGTTAAGCGCTTTTGCGCTCGAGTGTGATGATCGCAAGGGCAAGGTCAGTGATCGCCGTGTCGGCGAGATGCTTGAAGTGATAGATGAGCTGCACCGTTTATGGCCAGAGACCTATATTCAGCTAAACGCGCTATTTCAAAAAATCCGTCGTAGTGAACTCACTCTTGATTCTGAGATTGAGATGAATCGCAAGATGAAGGAATTTTTACGAAGTGAGTAGATTTCAAAGTTTCTTCTTATCGCCTTTTTTTGAGTGGTGAGTCCCAAAAGTCATCTGGCACCTTAGCGCCGTACTAGGTTATTTAATATTATTAATACCCCTTCTTTTATCCTCGAGAGGGTCCTATATACCCCTTTAAATGACCTTGAGTGCGTGATAACAGTATGTTACAATGGGGTATGAAAAGAATCGCTGAAAGCTACTTACAGACTTGGTACACAAGAAAAACACGACAACCATTGATTATTCGGGGGGCCAGACAGGTCGGGAAGTCAACTTTGGTGAAGCTATTTTGTGAATCACAAAAGTTGAAGCTCTTAGAGATAAATCTAGAAAAGATAAAACTGATCTCTATAGGGACGGATCATTTTAAGATTCAAGACCTCATTGATGAGATCCAACTCAAGTCCCAAGTCTTGATAGATGAGAGCACAATTATTTTTTTCGATGAAATTCAAGAATCCCCTAAGTTGCTAAAGGCCTTAAGATACTTTTTCGAAGAAAGACCAGAGTTGGCCGTAATTTGTGCGGGGTCGCTCCTTGAGATTGCACTTGCCAAAGAAGAGTTTAGCTTTCCTGTAGGGAGAGTTGAATTTTACCACTTGGGACCGATGAATTTCACAGAGTTTCTGTGGGCCACTGGCAATGAATTTTTAGCGCGCAAACTTGAGGAGCTTGATTTCTCTGAAGCTGTGGCGGCGAGGGCCAAGGAGTTACTACAAAAATTTTACTACGTTGGGGGAATGCCTAGAGCTGTTAAACATTTTTGTGAAGAAAATAGTCTGGTCGCAGTCAGAGAAATTCAGCAACAAATTATTCAAACTTACTTAGCTGATTTTCCCAAATATAATTCGCGCATTAGAACTGAAAGAGTTGAGCGAGTCTTTTATGCTTCGGTTGGATACCTTGGAAAAAAAGTCATTTGGCAAAAGCTTGATCCAGATGCAAAAGCTCGCGAAACGAGACGAATTGTCGAGTTACTCATGAACGCGAGAGTGCTCATTGCATGCACTCACTCTAATGCAAATAAGATTCCCCTAAAAGGTGAGGAGGATCATTCAATCTTTAAAATGTATTTTCTCGATGTGGGACTTGCCAATGCAATCTCAAATCTTAGTTTAGAGGCGATAGATACCGAGATGAAAAATGATTTTAATACAAAAGGATTTATCGCCGAACAATTTGTGGCCCAACACTTAGCTTACCGCAAGCCAACGCATATTCCTGAGCTCCATTACTGGCTCAGAGATAAGGGTGGGCAAAAGGGCGAAATAGACTTTGTCATTGAGTCTGATTCACAAATCATTCCGATTGAGGTTAAGGCCGCAAGCGCAGGACGTTTGAAATCACTTTTCTATTTTGTCAAAGAGAAGAAGAAAACAAAGGCCGTGAAAATTTCTCTGGCACCCTATGGTGTAAAGAAAGCAGAGCATAAGATTGCTAATGAGCTGGTGGCCATTGAGCTGTTTGAGCTTCCTCAGTATGCGCTTGGGCAGGTTGATAAGATTTTGGGTCAGAAGTCAATTCGGACAGTGCTTTCTGACTTTTAATATCTAAATATTACGACCTGGTCAGACATCCCAATGCTCTCAACAGTTTATTGAGCAGTTACCTTTGGAGAAGGGAGCCTCAAGTGAAGCACCCAGTCCCAAAAGTCATCTGGCACCGAGGAGGAGATCGTGAACATTCACTTTGATTCCAAAAAAGGTGCCGCCATCGCAGATGATATTTTCAAAGCAGCCAAAGTACTCGGTGTAGCCAAATTTCACCAGGTCACCGGTGGCGATGTCTCCTTCAATTTTTTTAATCTCAAAACGGTTATAGGTTCCTTCGACGGTGGTGAAGGGATTGGGGCGCTCGAGCAGTCTTGAGGCATCGCGACCGCCGTCGAGTTTAATCATCTCGGGGCGCTGGTCGAGGGTAATGAGAGAGTAGGGCGCAATTTTTACTTTGACGACTTCACCGCGCGCGAGCTTTTCTTTAAGTTCAGCAAGCTTCTTTGCAAAACACTTTTGATCTTGGCATTTTTGGGCCTCGTCGCTTTGATCGCGCGCAACCCAACTCAGGCGCACGTCTTCAAAGAGAGGCGCCACTGGCGTGACTGATAGTCCCGCAAGCTCGCTAGCAATGGTATAGGTTGGAGCAAAGAGCGAGACCCCATCCATCGTGCGGCCAGAGACCTGTGCGATATGAATCCACCTCTTGGTTCGAGCGTCCTTACAGGCCAGGCTTCCGCCAGAATCCCCGGGCTCCACTAGCCCAGCTGCGCGCCCTTTAAAGCCATCAATGCGAATTACGTCCTGGTCAAAAACAATCTGCTCAGGCGCAACTTTCGCGTTCGTTGACATCCCCGCAGTTCGCAGCGAGTGACGAAAACCCCCATGGCCAAAAATGCCACAAGTTTCAGACTGACCCAGCAGCTCCGCGAGCTCACGCTTGGTGCTCACATAGCCCAGTGTCGGAACCTCCAGTTCATTTTCAATTTCAATTAGAGCATTATCGTTGTCTCTTTCACTTTCTTCAAAGCGCATGAGATCCAGATCGACGTTCTCGTTGGCGAGAACTTTCGTAATGACAGAGGTTTGAACCTCGCCATCTCCGCGGCAAATAAGCTTGTGCTCACGCTCCGGCAGCCCCGGAGTGCAGTGGGCGGCGGTGAGAAGGCGTCTTTTCCCGATCATCACGGCGCTACAGACCTCATCCAACGTGCCGGATTGGTAGAATTCAATGGCACAGACCGAATGTGGGCGCTCGGATGGCAGGAATTCTGGGCCTAGGACGGCGTGGGCCTGGGTTATGAGGGATAGGGCGAGGGTGGTGGAGATTAGGAGGGTTTTCATGGGGGTAGTTTAGGGGGTTTGGGCCTTGAGATGGGGTGGGTGGGGAGAATTTATGGGGGTGTCTAGAAGTTGAGCATTTGTGCTCATAGAAATTGCCTCATTACCTGCTAGCTAGTCTTTATTTGGTACTTAATTTTTAGATTAAAAAATAATGGTTAATCTTAAAAATATTACATTAAATTATCGTTAATACTTATTTGTGGTAAAATTTTGAAGGTAGGTAAACGCTCGTTGAGGTTAAAATGAATGACTCTCACTTTGATCACTTAAACAGAAGCTTTCATTTTGAAAAATCCGATTATGGCCTTTTTCATCAAGAAACAGGCATAAAGTTCATTGAGGTCAAGACAAGAGAAGCACTTCCTTCGGTGCTTAAGGTAATCACGGCTTTTAGCTTATCAAGTTGCGTTGGCATCTATTGCGAATCACTCACAGAAAAAGATAAAGACAAGCTCAAAAAAAATGAAATTTCATATATAGCTGGTGCTGAGGAAATAAAAATCTTTAGGCCGTCTCCCAAAAATGAGCTGAGTCATCATAATTCTCTTGACCCAATTTCCACTTTAATTTCACCGACCGGTTTAGAAATTGCAGACACAATTTTAAAAAGTAGTAAAAGCGAACTTGGCCAAATTAATCCGACTGAGTTTTGTCATAAATATGAACTTTCTCGCTCTAAAATGAGTCATATCATGAATGCTTACTCTTCGAGAGAGATGTCAGACTTAGCTGAAAAACTAAAAAAGATTTCACTTGAAGAATGGCTTCACGCCATGGACAAAAGCATTACATCTAGGTCAATGACTGCATTTAGGACCAAGAAAAGCAAAGTTTATATCTTTGATGATGAAATTGACGATTTTGATTTATTTAATCTCTTTGACCAGTTAAAGCGAAAATCTGTACAACTTGAGTATGGCGGACTTAGTTACTTGAAAATTGAAGGAAGGATTAAGGCGAGGGACTTTGATTTAGTGGTTAGGGATAAGGATATTGGAAAGATTTTAAATACATTCAAGCTACGCCCGCCACGAAAGGATGATTCATTTAAAAAAAGATTAATCGTGACTCCCTGTGGAGAAGATATTTATCGTGAACGTTTCGCGAGTAAAATCCCAAACGGCGATGGGTGGAATTTCCAGCTTGATCGATTAAATGTACTTAGGTTTGTATGGGGGATTAGGGAAAAGGAGTCGAGAATTCAGGAAGAGAGACTTTCTCTACTTCGCAAGTATTTGAGAGATGCTGAAGAAGGCTACCTAGGTCGAACTAGGACTGGAGGAAACTCAGGTGGTGGGTGAAAGGAACTTAAGGGGACTCAATGAAACTAAGTACTTTTACAATTGAGATTTGGAAGGAGAAATTTAGCTATGCTCTGCCTGGGTTAATTGAAGCCCTCACACGTCGGGAGTCGAGTGTCTTTCTCATCGGGGCGGCAATTTTTGATCTTTATCAAACTGAAGGTTGGATTAAAAACTTTTCACGACAAACAGGTGATGCTGACTTTACACTTGAGTACATGGGTGACCCCAAGGAGTATCACCTTCTTTGCCAAGAATTAATGGAGTTGGGTTACAGACGGGATGAAGAGCATCCCTATCGTTATCATCCAGAAAAGATCTCTGCCGGTACCTATGCATATATCGATCTGCTTACATTTACCACCGATCCAGATATGGCCGGAAATGCTCGGCTAGCGATGGGGGTTGGCGAGGATTTTAATTTTGCTGGAATGGAGTATGTGAAAATAAAGCCGATTCATTTTCAGGGTAACATTTCAATACCAAATCCATTGGCCCTGATCTTCTTAAAGGCGAAGTCGTATCAGCATAATCCTGAGAGAGGTAAGGACCTCGCTGATATTGTCGAGTTAGTTATTAGATTGGGGCAAACCAAAGTAATGGAAGAGCTTAAATTGGTTGTCGAAGAAGGTGGAGATAGCAAAGTCATTGAATTTTTGAGTTCCCTACTTAGGCACCTGGTGGATGATGACCATCCACAGTGGGACTTAGAGGCGATAAAAACTGATCTGATTGAAAGAGCGATAGAGGAAGAGATTGGTAATGGCGCTATATTAGAAGGGATTGACTTCTTCCAAAGAAGATTATTTGAAGGATGAAAATCTCCTGACTCAAAAGGGCTCATCACCCCAGTGGTGATTCATTGCCGAAAGCTTAGAGACTTGTAAATTCGGAAACTTAATAGAGTCTATCTCGCTAGAATCTCATCGCTTTATTGGGTGGTGAGTCCCAAAAGTCATCTGGCACACTAAATAAGAAAATATTACATAAGTACGCTGTTTCAGATGCTTTGGATGTATTCTCGGTCAGTAAAAAAGTACTGATTTGGGGTATCACGTTGATGAGAAGATTTGCTTCACTTTTGCTTGTCGGATTGCTGCTGTCTTCATGTGGTGATCAGATTAGCTACAACTCGAGCACGACCGAGAGAGATGAGTTAGTGCCGGATGAAGCTCTCATTGATCAAGCTCCTCTCTCCGACTTTGATTATTCTGTGCTTTCACCCGGCCAAGTTAATTTTGACGTTCAAAATGTGGTCGAAAAAGGCGATCGCCCCTCCGTTCTAGCAAAGAGATATATGAGGGTAGAGGTCAGTCGCGATAAATCTAAAACCTCGCATAATAATCTTCATTTTAGTGAAGGGGTAAGACGAATTGTGATCTCGGCCAAAGAGATCGAGTTCAGTGAGGAGGATCTGCAAGGGATTCACTCACTTTTAAATAAACAAAATGATATCGCTTCAGTTGAGTTAAATGCTGAAGTCGTTCGTATTTTAAAGTCACTTGAAATTCCTGGTGCTGATTTCACCATTAATGCTCAAAAGTTAGTGATTGGCCCAGATGCTACGCTTACGCTCTCTCCACTTGGTTTTCCCGAGGGGGCAGCACAATTTCAAGACGGCAAAGATGGTGTGGATGCTCCAAATTTAGTGCTCAACACTAAGGAAGTTTCCGGATTATCACAACGAAATTTTGATGATGTGGTTTTCTATCTGATTGGTGGCAGAGGTCAGTCAGCGGGTCATGGTCAAGATGGGGCCAAGGGAGCTGATGTTTCAGATTTAGGAAATGGCGTAGTCTATAAGACCATCATTCAGACACATTGTGTGAATATAAGAGACGCGTTTGGCGCAGGAATGATGAAGCTCACTGAGTGCCACGAAAAACCTTCCGAAGCGGGGATTAAGACTTGGCCCACAAATGGAGCGGATGCCAGACCAGGGGGCAAACCGGGGCGCGCCGGGGCCGGTGGGAAAGTTTTTTCCTCACTTAAATTAGATGCAAAGATTTTTGCCTTAAATGCAGGCATACATGGAAATCCCGCTCCGCCAGTATATTGGGGAGGGCAACCAGGAAGGCCAGTGACGAGCTATCATGCCCATGAAAAGCTTGATCACAAGGGAAGACAACTGAGCTTTCAACACACGGCCTCTCGTACGACTATTAAAGGCGCCGATGCCTATTCACCTGAGGCAATTCTTGAGCGGGGAACTGCTGGAAGGATCTTTATTGATAAGAGGCCGACTTTGGTTGGTGATGGGGTGCTTGAATTCTCCCTCAAGTATGCGACTGATCTTTATAAGGCAAATAGGGCCGATGAAGCAAAGGGCGAACTCTTTAAAATCCAAGAACTGTGCGAGAGCGCAAAACTAATGTACGCAACTTCATTTTGCGCCAAAGCAAGTGAGATGATTTTAAGTATTAACTCTCAACTTGATTACTATGGTAATCGCGCGACTTGGGCCCCGAACCTCTCGCTTGAATCCACTTATAAACTCTTTGGAAATGAGATTTCAAGATCAATTCGAACTCTCTATCTGACCTATTGGCTGCTAGAGAAGAATAAAACGCTTGAGAGTCGAAAGCTTGCCATTAGTGAGCAGCAAGAATCGTTGCGCTTAAAAATTGAGAGCAATAAGAAATTATTTGAAGCGCTCAGAATTAAATTGCCCGCTCTTGAAAAGAGAATTAGTGATCTTAGAAAAGATGAAAAGTCTTTTCGTGATGAACTAAGACATATCGAAAAAGTTATTTTGGACGAGGCTTCTCGAAATGTGAACTCTCGTCACCGAGTGCCTTTTTACAAGAAAGCGATAAGCACAATTGCAGCTCTTTCAACAGTGATTCCAGGCGGCACTCCGGCCATTAGTGCTGCCGCAACAACTCTCAATGCTTTTCTTCAGGGAGTGGATACTGATAAGCCCTGGTCACAAGTGATTGAGGTCTTGCCTGATACCATTGGTGAGATGATGCCAAGAAAATTTGAGCAATCAGCAAGGCAGTGGAATCAAGCGCGTGAGAGAATTGATATCGACAATCTCATCACTCTTTTTAAGGAGACTCCGCGAAATGAAGATGAGAGAGATGAACTGTGGGAGAAAAGGGCCGCCTATTTTAAGGAGCTAGCGAATTTCACGAAACCCATTGCAAATAAACTCATCGAAATCTCAAAGCAAAACGCTAAAATTCAAATCCCCAAGTCTGAAATCGAAGCTGAAGTCGCAAAGATCAGGGCCTCGCATCCACAATTTCAAAAAATCTCACATATGTTGATGGCACTCCTGGAGAAAAAGTCAGCACTTGTTGAGTCGCTCGTTCAAATAAATCTTGAACTCGGAAAAATCTCATCAGAAACGGCCAGTGCCTACACTTCTATTGCAAAACTCAGTGAAGCAAGCACATTGATAGAGCGAGGAATCCATGCTCCACTTAAATCGCTTTTAGAAAATATGGAAGATGAAGCTCGAGATAGACTCGAGCGCTATGGCTATCTACTTAGAAAAGCCTATGAATATCGCTTGCTCAAGAGCCCGTCCGTAAACCTTCTCTTGGGTCCCGTCCTAGAGCAGATACAGTCGCTCGTAAAAGCAAGTGACAACGCCATTCTCTCTCCAAGTGAATTTGATTCCATCCGCAGCATCTATGAGTCAGAGCTAGCAAAAATTGTAAACGGCGTGGTCGCAGACTATGAACGCCGCGGTTCTCGCTACAAATCCGATGAACTCATTGTAGTCCTAGATCAGTCTCAGCTGCGCGCCCTAAATGAGGGCGAGACAACTTACTTAAACCTCACCTCTTCGGCCTACTTCGGAGAGAGCGAAGAGAAACCTAAACTTCAAGACATTCGAATCAATGACATTCGCTTTCAAGAATTGGATTTTGAAGTCGAGGGTTCGCCCACCAGAGTGGCTAAGGGCTCCCTTGAAATCGAGTACCCCGGTTACTCATATCTGCAAAAAAATGGTCTCAACTATCTCTATCACTTCGGAAGCCCGGGAGAAATGACCAAGCTCACTTGGTCAGCAACCTATCACGCCCTGGCCGATTATCTCACTTACCCAACCCCTAGCGTTGTTGAAGAGTCCCTGCTTCGCACTCTCATTGACGACACACGCGACATGATGATTTTTGCTCGCCCTGGAGGACTCACTAACTTGCGTCTTAATCTTCGCACTGAGATTGATTCTGGGGCGCAGATGAGGCTTAAGCGGGCGGTGTTAGTTTTGGGGTTTGATTACTTGGATTAGTCGATAATTCCTCTTTGCAGTGAGCCCCAAAAGTCATCTGGCACCGGTGGCGTTGCGCCTAAATCCCCGGGCTCACTAACCCGGCAGCTCCGTGAGTTCACGCTTGGTGCTCACATGGCCCAGAGTCGGAACCTCCTGCTCACTTTAAATTTCAATGAGAGCATTATCGTTGTCTCTTTCACTTTCTTCAAAGCGCATGAGATCCAGGTTCACGTTCTCATTGGAGAGAACTTTCGTAATGACAGAGGTTTGGACCTCGTCATCTCCGCGGCAAATAAGCTTGTGCTCGCGCTCCGGCAGCCCCGGAGTGCAGTGGGCGGCGGTGAGAAGGCGTCTATTCCCGACCATCACGGCGCTACAGACCTCATCCAACGTGCCGGATTGGTAGAATTCAATGGCGCAGACCGAATGTGGGCGCTCGGATGGCAGGAATTCTGGGCCTAGGACGGCGTGGCCCTGGGTTATGAGGGATAGGGCGAGGGTGGTGGAGATTAGGAGGGTTTTCATGGGGGTAGTTTAAGGGGTTTGGGCGTTGAGATGGGGTGGGTGGGGAGAATTTATGGGGGTGTCTAGAAGTTGGGCACTTTGATTTTTTGAATTCTGGGGTTTCGGTGCATTGAGGGCGAAGCTTTCTCTTTGATATTGCTGGTCAAAACATATGAAACTCATTTGGAGATGATATGAGTAGAAAGGATCTATTTATTCAGTTGATCTTAGAATCACTTAAAAGAAGTGAGCGAAGTATAAAACATCAATGGAATCATCCCGAAGGAACTACGACCAGTCATTTCTGGGTTGACGAACTTCTTCCAGTAGAGATTGCTCATGAAATCTACAAAGCGTTTCCAAATGAATCTGATAGATGGATGCAAAGAGAATCTTTTGGAGAGAAAAAGAAAACTCTCGCAAAGCTTGCGAATGTTTCAGAAATTTTGACTGAGGTTACATTTGCAATTCAATCTCCATCCGTGCTTCAGAAAGTGGCATCACTTACAGGCAGTCACGGCCTTGTTGGAGATCCTCTTCTTTATGCTGGTGGCCTATCAATGATGGAGAAAGGTGATTTTTTGAATCCTCATATTGATAATAGCCATAATATTGATAGGTCGTTGTATCGAAAGTTTAATGTTTGTGTTGCGTCTCGCCTGTCTGGAGTACTGAGAATGGAGGCAATTTAGAGCTTTGGGACGAAAAGGTTAGTAACCCTGTTGAAATCGAGAGCAGATTTAATCGCTTGGTAATTATGGAGACGAATAAATTATCGTGGCATTCTGTCAATAAAGTTAAAGTTTAGAAGCCTCGTTGCTGCGTATCGAACTACTATCTCTAAAGGACTTCAACCGTATTCAAGTGAATACTATCATGTGACTTCTTTCATGGGCCGCCCGGAAGAGAAGCTGAAGCGAGCTGTTGGAGAATTGGATAATTTTGCTAGGCAGTTTGTGGCTTCTGCGTTTCGAGTGAGTCATGGTAAGCGTGAAATTAATAAATTTAGAGACTAGTTCAACTGCTTCAAATCATTAAGGTGGTCCATTTTCTAATAACCCTTTAAAAATGGACTAAATCAAATTCCTAATCTAAATTCTAACTCCATTCGATGAAGTAGTGAAGATGACGAGAAGCAATAGAAAAGCTGATTTTAAGACAATTCTTAGTAAGCTGTGGCATAAGTTGCCAAAAAAAAGAAGATTGCAATATAGCTATATATTGCTGTTAATGCTGGTTAGTTCAGTCGCTGACGTCATTAGTTTAGGTGCAGTGATTCCTTTTTTGGGAGTATTAATTGAGCCTGATAAGGTTTTAAGACTTGAGATTGTGTCTAGTTTTGCAGACTGGATGGGATATTCTAAAGGCGCTGATTTAGTTCTTCCGATTACTCTGACCTTCTGTGCCTCTGCTTTGGTTGCCGGTTTTATTCGAATTTTTTTGCTCTATGGAAACTCTAGGATTTCTTGCCTGAGTGGCGCAGATCTTAGTATTGAAGTATATCGGCGAACCTTGTATCAGCCTTACAGTGTTCATGTGTCACGAAATTCTAGCGATGTTATTAGCGGGATAACTAAGGTTGATGGTGCAGTGATTGTGATCTCACAATGCATGACTCTAATTAGTTCGCTTTTTTCAATTTTCTTTATCACAAGCTCACTGTTCTATATAGATTCTAAGGTTGCCTCAATTGCTATTCTAAGTTTTGGCCTCAGTTATATCGCAATTACATTCCTGGCGCGAAAGAAGCTCCTTCAGAATTCTAAGCGAATCTCAATTGAGAGAACAAAAATTCTTAAGGCAAAGCAAGAGGGGTTGGGTGGAATACGAGATATACTCCTTGATGGGACACAGTCAGTTTATTGCGATATTTATTCGAAAGCTGACACTCCTCTTAGGCAAGCTATCGGCAATAACATCTTTCTTAGTGGTAGTCCCCGCCATTTTATGGAGTCATTTGGAATGGTTATGATTGCTGTACTGGCGTATGTGCTCAGCTTTCATGAGGGCGGCATTTCTACAGCTATTCCTGCTTTGGGAGCACTCGCCTTGGGGGCTCAGCGTTTACTTCCTGCCTTACAGCAAGGATATGGGGGCTGGGCAACAATTATGGGGTGCTACCATTCCTTAGTCGACCTGGTGGACCTACTAGAGCAACCACTGCCAAATTATTTAATACAGCACGAGGAGATAAAATCTGCCAACTTTGCTGAGTCTATCACTCTTAAAAATGTCAGCTTCTCATATGATCAGTCTAGTTCGTACGTTTTGAAAAGTATTAATCTTCGAATTGAGAAAGGTAGTAGAATTGGAGTCGTAGGCACGACGGGTAGCGGGAAAAGTACACTCATTAACATTATAATGGGCTTATTAGAGCCGACTTCTGGAGTACTTGAGATTGATGGCTCTAGGCTTGCGAGTATAGGCTCAGTCTCATGGCAGCGCAATATCGCGCATGTTCCTCAAAATATTTACCTTTCAGATTGCTCTTTTGCAGAAAACATCGCCTTTGGAGTTCCTGAGGAAGAGATAGATATGGAGAGGGTGAGAAAGGTCGCGAAACAGGCACAAATTCATGAATACATAGAAAGCCGATCTAATGGTTACTTGACGCATGTGGGTGAGCGTGGGGTCAGGCTATCTGGAGGGCAAAAGCAGCGAATCGGAATTGCAAGGGCTCTGTATAAAGAGGCTAGCGTTCTGGTCTTAGATGAGGCAACAAGTGCATTGGATAATGCAACCGAGTACAACCTCATGAAATCTCTTGAGACTTTAGATTGGGATCTAACTGTGATTATGATCGCCCATAGATTGGCAACAATGCGCAGCTGTGAGCGGGTAATAGTTTTAGAACGGGGTGAAATTGTTGCTGATGGAACGTTAAAAGATCTTGAGGAGCGCAGTGAAGCCTTTCAAAGGCTCGCCAGTCAGGAGTCCCTTGAGCTATAACATTTGTACGCATTTAT
The DNA here is from genome assembly GCA_048264885.1 of Bacteriovoracaceae bacterium. Lineage (GTDB taxonomy): Bacteria > Bdellovibrionota > Bacteriovoracia > Bacteriovoracales > Bacteriovoracaceae > JBLWXV01. The sequence goes on along the minus strand of JBLXCO010000003.1, from coordinate 481,986 downwards.
TTGAACTCATAAAATAAGAGTGCATGGAGCCGCTTTTAGCGAGGGGTTATTTTAATGCAACAGAAATTGCAAGACGTAGAAATGCTCATCCTCGCCGGCGGACTTGGCACTAGACTAAGATCGGCTATTGACTCACTGCCTAAACCACTTGCTCCAATTGGTGGAAAACCTTTTCTTGAACTCCTGCTTAAGAACTACTATAGGATGGGAATAAGAAAGTTTATTTTATCCCTTCATTACCAAGCTGACCTCATCGTCAAATTTGTTAATGATTTAAAGCTTTTCGAGGTGCTCGAAGGGGCTGAGTTTCGATTTGTTGTTGAGCCAGAGTTAATGGGAACAGGCGGGGCTGTCGCTTTTGCAATTAAAGAACTTGGGCTAAATGAAGCTTTCTTTGTAGCAAACTCAGATACTTGGCTAGATCACGGACCAAGTGAGATGCTGAATTGTGGCGCCCCTTCGATAGGGCTTGTTCATGTTGAGCACAATGATCGATATGGCTCTGTAGAGTTTTTAGAAGGGAAGGTGACTTCCTTTAAAGAGAAGGAAGTCACTTCAGGTGCAAGTTATATTAACGCCGGACTTTATTTTCTCTCACCTAAAGAGTTCTATCAGATTAAGGAAAAGGTCTTCTCAATTGAGAAAGTATTGTTTCCTACTCTTGTTGGTCAGGGACTACTTAGGGCCGTAGTGCTTGAGTCAAGCTTTATAGACATTGGTATTCCTGAAGATTTACATCGCTTTCGCGAGTTGGCACTTACTAAAAAGGAAACTCAGTTTTGAATTTAAATAATTTCTTAGCCACTCAACAGACAACAATTAAGGAGGCCCTCGAGTCAATCGGCATCAATAATCATGGAGTCATCATGATTCAGAATGAAGTCGGCGCAGTTGTTGCTCTCGCAACAGAGGGAGATATTAGAAGAAAGTTAATTGAAGGTATTACTCTCGATGCCCCAGTTTCACTTTGTGCGAATGAAACCTTTATTTGGGCTGATACTGAAACACCTAGAGAGATGCTTTTGAAGCAGCTAGATCAGCGAATAAAAGTAATACCGGTTTTAGATCAAAACAAAAGGTTAAAGGGGATTGTTAGTAGAGACTTTATTCCAGTCCTTGATGAGGAACCAATCTATGCTCGTGCAAGATCTCCTGTTCGTATTAGCTTTGGTGGAGGTGGTTCAGATTTAACAGACTTTTTTGCTGGAGGAGCTGGAGCCGTTATTAATACAACGATTTCAATCTTTTCTCACGCACTCCTAAAAAAAAGATCCGATGGTAAAATTATTATTCACTCTAGAGATTTGGGAGAGTCACTTATTGCTCCAGATCTCCAAAGCGCAATTAAGGGGAATGGAAAAATGGGGCTTTTCAAGTCGCTCCTTAAAGCTATTCATCCTGAATTTGGTTTTGAGCTTTCGGTAAACTCTGATTTTCCACCAGGATCTGGGTTAGGCGGTTCAGCAGTTGTCGCCTCTGCAGTTCTAGGATGTTTTAATCAATTTCGCCAAGATAAATGGGACCACCATGAAATCGCAGAGCTTGCTTTTCAGGCAGAGAGGTTGTTCTTAGGTATTTCAGGTGGGTGGCAGGATCAGTACGCCACCGTGTTTGGCGGATTTAATTTCATGGAATTTAAACTTGATCAAAATATTGTTAATCCCTTGCGTATCCATCCAGATGTAATGGCCGAACTAGAAGAGAGTCTAGTGCTATGTGATACTGGAGTCACTCATAATTCTGGTGAAATCCACTCTGATCAAGGGGCAAACTTGCAACAAGAGATTTTTAGAGAGAAAGTACATTCTTCTGTTGAGCTAACATATAGAATGAGAAACCATCTTTTGAGGGGACGTCTACTTGAGTTTGGTAAGTGCATTCATGAGGCATGGACGATTAAGAGAGGGTTGAGTTCTAAAATTTCAAACTCTAGATTTGATGAAATATACAATGGTGCAATCGCAAATGGTGCATTGGGCGGTAAGCTTTTAGGCGCAGGAGGAGGAGGCTTCTTTTTATTCTATGTACCTCCTTTTCTAAAGTTTCAATTAATGGACTATTTGTCTGGTCAAGGATTAAAACTCCAAAACTTTAAGTTCGAGCAAGAGGGATTGAGAGCGTGGACAGGCAGAGAGCACAAGACATTCATGGAGACTACAGCAAAATGACATTTCAAATTAACGGAGAAGAGTACTCGAGTAATAATGTGTTCGTCATCGCCGAGATTGGAAATAACCATAATGGAGATTTCGAGCGGGCAAAAAAAATGATTGATCTCGCAGTTGAGATGGGAGCAGATTGCGCTAAATTTCAGATGAGACACTTAAACGAAGTATATCGTAAGAGAACTCTTCGTAAGGATGGTGAAGATCTTGGGACAGAATATATTATTGATCTCCTTAACAAATTTGAATTGAGTACTGACCAGCATCGCGAACTCGCTAAATATTGCGAGGAGCGTGGTATAATGTATATGTGCACCCCATGGGACCCAAAGAGTATTGAGGTCTTGGAAACATTCAATGTTACTTGTTACAAAGTCGCATCTGCTGACCTTACGAATCTCCCACTTATCGATAAACTATGCGAGACTGGAAAGCCGTTGATCCTTTCAACTGGGATGTGTAAAGAAGAGGAGATTAAGGCCACCGTAAATTTTCTTAATTCTAAAAAGGCAACATTTGCACTTCTTCATTGTAACTCAACTTACCCGGCACCCTTTCATGACATCAATCTTAAGTGGATGAAATCACTCTCAAAAATTCACCCTATCATTGGGTATTCTGGTCATGAGCGTGGGATTGCCGTTTCTCTGGCTTCGCTCTCCTTTGGCTCAACAATTTTGGAAAGGCACTTTACTCTTGATCGTACGATGGAGGGACCAGACCATGCAGCAAGCTTAGAATTTGAGGAATTTAAGAAACTAATTGAAGGCGTGAGACAAGTTCAAGAGGCCCTGGGAGAGGATGGGGAGCGCAAATTCTCTCAGGGGGAAATGATTAATAGAGAAAACCTTAGTAAGTCATTAGTTGCTGCTAAAGAAATAAATGAGGGCGAGGTTCTAACGGCAGACCACATTCGAGTTCGTAGTCCTGGTCAGGGTTTATCTCCTTTGAAGTACGCTGAGCTAGTGGGGAAAACTGCTAGAAGAAAGATGAGCGAAGAAGACTTTTTCTATCCATCAGACTTGAGTAATAGCGAGATCAAGCCAAGAGACTATCACTATAAAAGATCTTGGGGGGTACCTGTTCGCTTTCATGACTTTAATTGGTTTTTAAATCGTGTTCGTCCAGGAAATATGGAGTTTCACCTTTCATACTCCGATTTGGACTTAAGGCCATCAGATTATCTTGCTGGCAAATATGATTTTGACTTTGTGGTTCATGCCCCTGAGTTATTTGTAGGTAGCCATTTGATGGATTTGGCCACACCTGATGAAAGTTATCGTGCCCGTTCTATCACCGAAACTCAAAGAGTTATTGATATGACTCGAGAGTTAAAGCGGTACTTTCCAAAAACACAGCGCCCAATGATTATTGCAAACATAGGTGGCTTTTCTATGGATAAAAATATCTCAGATAGTGAAGTTCTTGAGCGTTATGACATTTTCGCCGACTCATTGAGCAAGCTGGACCGAGAGGGTGTTGAGCTTATCCCACAAACGATGGCCCCTTTCCCATGGCATTTTGGTGGGCAACGTTATCAAAACCTTTTTGTAAAAATAGAAGAGATCGTTCACTGGTGCAAAAAACTTGATCTACGTATGTGCTACGATGTGTCTCATAGCATGTTAACTTGTAACCATTTGAAATACGACTTCTATGATTTTTCAAAAAAGATTGCCCCTTTCACTGCTCATCTTCATCTTGGAGATGCGAAAGGCTTGAATGGTGAAGGCTTACAAGTTGGAGAAGGGGAAATTGACTTTGATAGACTTGGCGAGATTTTGAATCATGGGTGTCCAGAAGCCTCTTTTATTCCTGAAATTTGGCAGGGTCATAAAAATGGGGGAGAGGGATTTTGGATCGCTCTGGAGAGATTGGAAAATAAACTCTAATTAGGTAAATTCTATGTTGAATAGTAAATGTCTCAATCTAATTCACTTGGCGAATTTTAATAGTACCAATATTGGCAATGGTGCCCTGGTAAGCGGTCTTGAGACAACTATGTCAGAGGACCTTGGACAAGGTTTGAGTTGGATTCGTGAGCCTTGGGATAACTATACCTTTAAGAGGGTCGATTTCGATTCTGCATTTGTTAAGAAAGTTAATGAATCGGATGGCCTAATTGTTGGAGGTGCCGTTACTTTTAATGGACGAGACTATAACGACAGAACTGGAACACGCTTTGAACTTCCATTTGAATTGTGGAGTAATATTGAAAAGCCGGTCATCTTTTACGGCCTCTCTTATCGTCATTGGGAAGGACAAACATATCATCATATCGATAAGTTTAAGAAGTTCATTGAACTATCTCTTGAAAGCAAAAATGTTGTTCTCACCCTTCGGAATGATGGAACTAAAGAGTGGGTAAAAAGTATTACGGGAATTGATAATCCTTCAATACTCGAGGTTCCTGATAGCGCTGTCTTTGTTGAGGCTAATGGAGATAATTTTTATCCGGAGCTAAACGAGGGTTCTAGAAACGTGATTTTATCATTTAATGATGAGGATGCTGTAAATCGTTTCTCGCAAAAATCTAAAACTATTGATGGCGCAAAGAGAACACGTGATAGAATTGTCGAACAATATGCTCGCGTTGTAACAGAGCTCGCCCAAAGGTATGAGGACCTTAGCTTTATTCTTTGCCCTCATTATTTTGACGATTATAAAATGATGAGTGATTTCTTAGAGAAAATCCCTCCTCGTATTGCTCATCAAAGAATGGTTTCTACTGGCTTAAATAGCGTTAGAAACACTTCCTATTTTTATGGACGTTACTCTCGTGCAGAATTGGCCATTAGCATGAGGGTCCATTCTATGTCTCCTTCGATTGGACTTGGAACTCCAATGGTTGCTTATACGACTCAAGATCGCATGGAAAACTTCATGACAAGAATCGGTCTTAAAGACTCCGCTGTAGATGCATTTGAGAGCAATGCCGAAGAAGCATTATTGAGTAAAGCAATCTTCGCCTTAGAGAATCCAAACTCTATTAAAGCGAACTTCGCGCAGACTCGTTCAAATTTAAGAGAAGAGACGAAAAGCTTTCATCTAAAGTTAAACGAAATTTTGCATCAGGATTAATTAATGGAGAATAGAATGGAGATCTTGGCACTTATACCTGCTAGAGGTGGCTCAAAGTCTGTTCCTCGCAAGAATATTATTAAGCTTGGCGGGAAGCCGATGATTGCTTGGGCTATCGAAGTCGCGCTTAAGTCAAAATATATTACTAGGGTTGTTGTTACTACGGATTGTCCCGAGATTGCAAAAGTAGCGAAAGAATATGGCGCTGAGGTGCCATTCTTAAGACCTGTTGAAATATCTGGTGATAAAGCTCTTGATGTTGAGTTTCATCAGCATGCTTTGACTTGGCTAAGTGAGAATGAGGGTTACCACCCTGACTTTGTTGTAAATTTAAGGCCAACTCCACCCGCTAGGAAAGTTGAGACAGTTAACGCCGCTATTGAGCATTTTATGAAGCATCCAGAGGCTGACTCACTTCGCTCGATCCACCTTGCCTCCGAATCACCTTTTAAAATGTGGCGAATTGGCGACGATGGATTTATGAAATCGATTGCTTCTATTGAAGGAGTTAAAGAACCGTACAATCAACCTAGGCAAAACCTCCCTCTAGTCTATTGGCAGGATGGTTATGTCGACATTACTAAACCTGATGTGATTCTGAGAAAGAACTCTACAACTGGGGACAAAATAGTTCCTTTTGAAATTCATGAGCCAGCTGTCGATATTGATTATCCTGAAGATATTGAAAATGCAGAAGCACAACTGATTATCAAAGAATCGTCTGTAAACAGTGAAAAAGAAGAGACTCGTGAGACGAGGTTTCCATCGTGAAGGTTCTTATTTTTGGATTGGGTTCAATTGGTCAAAGACACGTGAGGATGCTTAAAAACTTGGGGCAAGCAGATATCGAAATTGCAGCTTACCGCTCAAGAAAGTTTAACTGGGTAATTTCTGACAAACTTGAAGCAGATTTAAATAAGGATCCTTGCGAATACTATGGTCTCAAACCTTTCTACGATTTGGATGAAGCTTTTGCTTGGACCCCAGATGCCGCCTTCATTACGAACCCTATTTCCATGCATGTCGAGACTGCGATTTTAGCCGCAAGACATGGTTGCCATCTTTTTATAGAGAAGCCACTCGGTGCAAGTTTAGAGAAGCTTGATGAGTTGAAATCAATTGTTGAAAAAAAACAGCTTGAGTGTATGGTGGGTTATCAAACAAGGTTCCACCCAGCTTACAAGAAAATAAAAAGCCTTTTAAACGAAGGTGTCTTGGGTTCATTAACCTCAGCATCCATGCATTTTGGAGAATGGCTCCCAGGAATGCATCCCTACGAAGATTATCGAATCAGTCATGCCGCTAAGAAAGATCAAGGGGGAGGAGTTATCTTGTGTCTAAGCCACGAGGTTGATCTCGCTTACTGGCTTTTTGGGAAGCCTCAATCCGTTTATGCTTCCGGTGGGCATCTGTCTCCTGATCTGGAGTTAGAAGGGGTTGAGGATACAGCGAATTTGATACTTAGCTACCCAAGAGAGAATGGGTATTTTCCTGTGAATATTCATTTAGACTTTATTCAAAAGCCGGCCCAGAGAAAGATTCTTATTGTTGGGAGTAAGGGGAAATTAGAGTTTAATTATCACACGAACGAGTTCAGGTTGAGTTTTTTGTCTGATGGTAGATCTGAAATCATTTCTTATGCTGATTTTCAAAGAAATGATATGTTTAAAGCTGAAGTATCAGGTTTTATTGAGGCTATAAAAGGCGGTGCTGGTGTACCCATTTCATTAACTGAAGGTATTGCAGTTATGGAAGTGTGTGTCGCCTGTAAAAAGTCTTTAGTATCAGGAAAGGTGGAGAATGTGAATGAACTCTAATATTAGCCAACGATTCACTCTTGAAAATCAAGTAGTTGCAATTACTGGTGGAGCTGGACTTCTCGGGGAAATGCACGCACAAGCAATTTTGGAAGCTAAAGGTAATCCAGTAATTCTAGATATAAATCAAGAACGAATTGATACGATATCCAATAGACTCACTGAAGAATATGGTTGTAAGATTCTTGGAATTAGATGTGATATTACTTCGGCTGAAAGTATAAATAATGCCCTAGAATTGATTCTAAACGAGCACGGCCGTCTTGATGGTCTTGTTAACAATGCCGCAAACGATCCAAAGGTTAGTGGAAATGGAGAATCTGAGAGGTTGGCTCGTTTTGAAAATATGTCGCTTGATTTTTGGAATAAGGATATAGCTGTAGGACTAACAGGGTCTTTTCTCTGTTGCCAAGTTTTCGGCTCTTACATGGCAAAACAAAATAGAGGAGTCATCTTGAACTTCGCTTCCGACTTAGCTGTTATTGCTCCTGACCAAAGGCTTTATCGAAAAGCCGGCCTTGCTGAAGACAGTCAACCTGTGAAGCCTGTGACTTATTCGGTTGTGAAAACAGCTATGCTGGGGCTGACTCGATATCTATCTACTTATTGGGCGGATAAGAATATACGCGTTAATTCAATTTCTCCAGGAGGGGTCTACAATGGCCAAAATGAGAATTTTTTAAATGAGGTTACCTCCAGAATTCCGATGGCGAGAATGGCTTTTAAAGATGAGTATAAATCTGCGGTGGTATTTCTACTCTCAGATGCTTCAAGCTATATGACAGGAGCTAATATTGTCATTGATGGGGGACGGAGTGTCTGGTAACTCTCGCTCTTGTTTCCATTTGGCCATGAATTAAAGTTGAGGATAAGCTCTGTTATTTAATTCTCATATCTATATTTTTATTTTTTTTCCGATTGTTTTTTTTGCTTACTTCTCTGCAAGAAATTTTTTTTCTGCTAGATCTTCTGCGAATATTCTCGTTTTAGCCTCTTACTTTTTTTATGCATATTGGAAGCCTGAGCACATTCTTATTATCCTCGCCTCGATTTATTTTAATTATTATGTGGGGGGTTATCTTTATCGAACTGGAAGTAAGAAAGTTTTAATACTGGGGGTTGTTCTTAACCTTACTCCATTAGTATTTTACAAATATACAAACTTTTTAATATTAAATGTGAATAGAGCCTTTGATTCTAATTTTCAATTTCTTAAGATTACAATGCCTCTTGCTATTAGCTTTTTTACGTTTCAACAAATTGCTTATCTCGTCGATTCATATAAAAAAATTACTCATGAGTACAATATGTCCTCCTATAGTTTATTCGTGTCTTTCTTTCCTCAATTGATCGCAGGACCTATTGTCCACCACCGAGATATGCTTCCTCAGTTTTTTGACAAATCTCGGGCATTTATTAATAAAGAAAATATAAGTTTGGGAATTATACTTTTTGTAATTGGACTTTTTAAAAAAACTGTAATTGCTGATTCATTCATTCCTGTTGTGAGCGCTTGTTTTGATAGAGGTTACAACTTGAATTTCTATGAAGCTTGGGTGGGGAGCTTGTCCTATACTTTGCAACTATATTTTGATTTTTCAGGCTATAGTGATATGGCAATCGCTTCTGCGCTTTTTTTCAATATTTCCATTCCGGATAACTTTAATTCCCCCTATAAGTCCTCCAGCATTCAAGACTTTTGGAGAAGGTGGCATATAACGCTTGGACACTGGTTGAGAGATTACATCTATATTCCATTGGGTGGGAAACATTGCTCTCAATTGCGAAAGAGTTTTAATCTATTTGTAACCTTTCTCGTGGGTGGAGTTTGGCATGGAGCTGGTTGGAACTTCGTGATTTGGGGGGCAATGCACGGGCTTGGCTTGATTATTTTTTCACACTGGTCGAAGGGACGATTTAAGCTTAACCATGTACTTTCAGTGTTAATTACTTTTCTTTATGTTCATTTGGGATGGGTCTTTTTTCGGTCGCATTCTTTTTCATCCGCTCTTAAATTGTTGAAAAAATTGTTTAGCCTAGAGCAATTGTTTCACTTTTCCCTTTCCTCTCCAGAAATGGGGAGACCAGTATTTCAAAACTTTCAAGGGGCCGGTTCGGGGAGTAAGCTCCTCATTATGGTTGTAATTGGACTTGCAATTGCTTTCTTTGCACCCAATTCTAGTCGAGTCGCTAAAAAGTTGAGAACCTCATCATATGCGCCTTACTTGATGGCAGCAGTATTTGTAGTGTCAGTATTATTTCTCTCTAGAAGGAGTGAGTTTCTATATTTTCAGTTTTGATGATTTTATGAATAGCAATAAATTTATCCAAAAATTTATTTTTTCTACAGTTTGTCTTCTGACTTTGGTGGCTTTCCTTAATTTTATAGTTGATCCGGGGAGCATATATTTACGAAAGATTTTACTGGAGAAAAAAAAGAAAGATATTTATGACCTATATCTAAAATCAAAGTTTGGTATCCACTATGATGGAAATGAGAGGTTTTTAAAATTACTTTTGGCCCAGTTCTCTAAGGATAAAGATTGTGTTTTTATTGGCTCAAGCCACTTAATGCAAGTCAGTTATGAGCGTGGAGAACACATTCGTGAAGTATGTACGAGTGTGTTAAACTTGGGTGTTAGCGGTGGAACCTTTGAGGATATTTTTGTTTTTCTTGGGGCTTTGGAAAAGTACGACAAGATCCCTCGTAAGCTGTTTATCGGGATTGATCCATGGACATTAAAGCCGGGTTTGGATTCGAGATATTCCCAGTTCTCAGACTATCTTAAGTTTTACCTGGATACTAATAATTTTAGCGCTGATGTATTTGCAGACTCACTTGGAGGTCAAAGTGGAGCGACTTTATTGAATCTCCTTAATTTGGAATATACTCGTCACACAGTCGAGTATCTGAGGAGACTAGACTCTAGTTTCTATAACAAAAGCGATGCTCTATATTCGGAAGTTCTTGAGGATACAAAAGATACACTTTCTGAAAAGCCTGTTGTTTTGGCCGATGGAAGTTACATCTATTCAAAGGAACACATACTAAAGAGTGTAACAGGTAGAAATTATGAAGCTGAGCCGTCTTACAAATTATCTGAAAATACAATTAACGATGATTCGTTGAGTTTCTTAAGGAAGGGGCTTAAAAAGTTAAAATCGAAAACTCAGGTGACTCTGGTCATGACTCCTTATCACTTTAGTGCTTTTAAGCCAAAGTACTCAGAATATCTAAAGTATTTTAAGGATGTTAATAAAGCGGTTCTCCACCTTTCGAAAGAGTTAAATATTGAATTTTTAGGAAGTTTTTGGCCAGATCAGGTTGGTTGCTCAGCAGAGGAATTCTACGATTTTATGCATCCCAAGACCAGTTGTGTTGATAAAATTTTTAAGTGAAACCGATTCGGTCATTAAAGACTAAAATAAATCATGTTCGCTTTCATGACCTTCCCATAGTAACATTTTGGTATGAATATTCAAAAATATAAGAAGCAATTTGAAGAAGTAGGTTTTTTTCTCGTACCAAATTTTTTCTCTGAGAAATGTATTGAATCACTGCGCTTGCGCTTGAACCAAATTATTTTAGGCGAGGTTGCTTTAGAGGGAAGACGCTTTCAACTTGATTCGAGTTCTGGCAGTTATGAAGAGTTGGACTTTTCAAATAATATCTATGCCGGGCCAGATAAGGTTTATAGGAAAATCGCTGATCTCGAATATGATGAAGTCTTTTTAGAGGCACTTCAAAGTAGTGGGATGAAGTCATTATGCAATGATTTTGTTGGAGAGGAGATATCCATTATGAGAGTAACAATGATGGATAAAGCTGCTCATGGTGGAACTAGACTCCCATTTCACCAGGACCTTTCGCTTGATTGGCCAATTTCAAAAATGCCATCGTTTATCGTATGGTTTCCCCTAGACCATGCAATGAAGGAGTCGGGGACTTTAGAGGTGATTCCGAGGTCTCATAGGAGTGGGGTGATTGGTAGAGGGCATCAGATTTCCCGGGAAAACCTTGATTCTTTAAAGAAGAAGTACGGGATAGTGCGTGTCGAATGTAGGGCAGGAGATTGTCTCTTTTTTCACCCTGCTCTAATTCATGGTTCCGGCCGCAATGAAACCAATATGCCTCGTAGATCAATTAATGCAGTTCTTTTTAAAGGAGCTAGTCAGAACACAAAAACTGGAAAGTTTTATCCATTTCTTTTTGGAAAAGACCCTTTAAAGCCTTGCGAAGTAGCTAAATTGTCTCAAATACCCAGCTAAAGATTTACCTATTCTCCTTGGTTCGGTAAAGTATTCGACACAAACATATCTAGGGTGGGAGTAAGTCTCTAAAAAAGATTTTTGCTTTGCGCCATTCTTTTGGGTCACAGGTGATTAGATCGATGTTAATTTATTTTCATATTGATGAACTTGCGAGAGATTCAATTGTAGCGGCTGGCCTTCGAAAAGAAGCGAAGAGGTTAGGGCATACACTTATCTATGGCAATCGCCTGATGACACATCATATGCTAAAGTGGTTTAACTACTTTGATGCTATTATTTTGCCGTCAATTGTCCATTTCCAAGATGTTTTCCGTGATCAAAACAATGTTCCAAAAAATGTCTTTATTTTACAAACTGAGGCAATTGGCCAGGCTACAGGACGAATTCGAAGAATTCATGGAAAGTATTTCGGTGATCAGCCAGACAAATGTGTTCCATGGCATAGCGCAGTTGCTGGCTATTTACTCTGGGGTCATACTCATAAGCAGCCTTTTGAAGATGAGTATCGTCATTACCTAGATAAGGTTAAGGTTGTTGGCCATCCAAGACTAGCAGATAAATGTAAAAGACCAACTTATAAGAGTCGCGCAGGTAAAAAGCCTGTTGTGGGTTTTATCTCTCGCTTTGGCTTATTCAGCCCATGGGATGGTAGAAGTACGCTGATGAGTGTTTACGGTGGGATGAGGTATGGAAAGGCAAGCTTTCCACTCTATGAGAATTCTGGCGATATGGACGTTGAAGATACTTATTTTACTGCAGCTGTAGACTGTAGATTATTTCTTCAGCTCATGATGATGATCGATAAAGATAAGTTTGATATTAAGGTGCGCCCGCATCCAAGAGAGAGTCGAAAAAGTTGGGAGGAAGTATCTGAAAAGCTTAACCTTGGAATTGAAGTCTCAAAATGGGATGAGCCTTTTGTTCACTGGATTCATACGACTGACTACTTAATTTCCCCACCTTCGACGAGTTTTTATGATCTATTCTATCATCAAAAATCTCCAATTTTGATCGATGAATTAGTTAAGCGCAGAAGAAATCATATTCTAGTTGAAAGTGATGATAATAACCAAATTCTCGAGGGTTGCTATCGTCCAGGTACACCTGAAGAAGTGATTCAAATGATTGAATCAGGTAATCCAGTGCCTCTTAAAAAAGAGATTATTGATAAACATCTCTATGAGCAGGTTGGAGCGGATATCGCTGCTAACTCGATTGAAAATATGATTCTTTTTATGAGTGAAAAGACTAAACTTACCGACAGAAGTTTTGAGAGATTTAAAAAAACTTTCATGTGTCACTTGTTTTGTGTTTTAGGAGTCGCACTTTCTCACATTAGATGGTTGAAAGGGCTCTTGAGTAGAAGAGTTGTCCAGGGGGCTAACTTCGATCTTACTATTAGTCGCATCCGCTGGATCAATCAACTCAACGAGGCAGAATCTTAAACTCAAACGTAGATTTCAAAGTGGGCAAGAAACTCTTTGAGCTTTTTGTATTGAGGATTTGTAATTGCAAGGTTGTAAATACTGTATTTACGCTCCGGCTTAAAAAAAACTAAGCTACCTAAAATTAAGTAATTAAGAAGAGCGCATGGAAGAATCGCTATAAATTTAAAAATAAATCTTTGTCTAATAGTTAGCTTGGGCTTTAAAAACTTTTCATAGATTGATGAGTTAAACTCACCCATTGCCCTAGACTTAATCATGGAAAGAACACGTCTCCAGGGCTCCTTGGGAACAACAGCGAGCTTTTCATCTGGGCTCAAGTTTGGGTTAGACCAGATAAGCTCAGGCCACAAGAAGTTCCAAATTTCAAAGCTTCTTTCAGTCCAGCTACTATTACCACTTCTATATTTGATAATTGGATTAGAAAGTAAAATAGTGCGCTTGATTTTAGCATTATTCATAATTACTTGAATGTGTGCGAAATATGATCCGTAAAAATCTTTCTTATCAATCTCAAGCCACAACTTTCTTTTCACAATTATAGAACCGATATAGGAGAGAGGTACTCCACACGTTCTCCAAAAATCAACGCTGTGAGTGCCATTGAATTCAGTATTATGTTCTACTTGGAATAAATGCTGGTTTAAACTATGGTCGAGCTCTTTGGTCCAACAGTCGAGATTCGCTAGAACAAGATCATAGTCCATGGAAAGCTTTTCGAGCAGCTCAGGGATTCGATCAGAGAAAATAAGATCGTCATCAGGAAGTAACCAACAGTACTTTCCTTTGGCAAAGTTAACACTCAGATCATATCCTTCATCAATCCCAATCTCTTTCTCTGAATAGATGTAGGTCATAGATTCTTTGTCACTAACATATTCCTGAGTCTTCTTCTTGTCTTCCTCTCGAGATGCTCCATCCATGATGATAATTTCGATACCTGCGCTCTGGAAACTGCGTATAGAATTCAAAGTCTCAATAAGAAGTCTTGCTCGGTTTCTTGTATTAATGCAGATTGATAGTAAGTATGAATGATCAGTCATTACTTGGTACCTCAAAGTAAGGCATGTTTTCGATCATTTTGAACTGCTCGGTATAAGGTACTCTGAACTTGCGAAGCTGAAGCTCATTCTCTGCGAATTCCAGTGACTTGATATTATCTAGAAAATCTTTGTCAAAGCATTGTGGGTCCACGAAAATTGCATTAACCCCTTTGCGATCGACGGTAACAAATTTATATCCATATGAACTAAAGAAATTTTTCCACCCATTTACTGAAACACCAAAGTAAATCTCAGATGAGTGAGCGTCTGTGTACACAAAGTCTGCCTTATACGGTATAGTGAGTGATTTTTTGGGACCAAAGGTGGAGTTGTATTCAACGATAGTGATTTTTGGACGAAAACCCATCTCGAAAATTGCTTTAGCAATATGGTAGTCATTTCCATCAATGTCGAGAGAGAAGAGATCGGGGTTTTTGTGGAGTAGGCTCTCATAGATATCTTTCACAGTTGTAAGGTCAACAAAGAGCTGTTTGATTTCTAAACCAAGACTGTAGTGTCCGACTATCCTACGAGCTCTCTCTACAAGTGAGGGACTTCCCTCGATCATAATCCCGGCGTGTTTCTCTACAATCGTTGGCCAAGCGCTGTTGTTGTCAATCCCATCTGCTGCGCCAATCTCCAAAAAGTAGTGATTTTTTCCTTTAAGCCTCGATCTGAGGAACTGAAGGATGCCATCCTCACCGTTCTGGCTAAAACCAGAAAACTCCCAAGTTTCTGGTCTAGTCTCATCAATATTTCGAAGAGACGCACTGGCTATCCCTTTTGAAATCGCAATATTGATTCTTTGACGATCTCTTAGGGAGTGCATGAAATTGATAATTTTTTTGATCATGGCTTCACCTGCTTTAGTTATTTCCCAACTCAATAAAGAGTCCAAGGTTCTCAAATGAGTTGTTCCCGGGGTTTGGTGTCGAGAGAATATAGTCTTTTATAAATTTTTCGTAATCCAGAGGGTTGACAGCTTTGAATATTTCGCGAGCAAGATTTTGGTTCTGGAAGTGTTCGATATTAACAAGAGGTCTCTGGAGCATTTGAGAAAATAGAGTTGGAAAATGTGCTTGCTCCGCTTTCTCTAAACTGTCGAAAGTCAGAAGCGTTACAGGCAGACCTTCCAGGATTGGAAAGTGAATTGCACTTGAATAATGAGTCAGCGTTGCTTTACTAAGCAACGTTAATATTGCTGTTGAGTCAAAGTATACTGGTCTTCCTCCAAAGAGGTGCTCATAGCCCGGAATCTCTTTTCCATTCTGGTGAGCTGCGATGACAATTTGGATGCCGGTTTGTTCTTCCAGTTGATCAAAAAAATTACAAATAATTCTTTGGTATCTACTTGCCTCGATAATTGGTTTGAATCCACCTAGAGCAAAGTCAAAACTGTGAGCGAGGCAGTCATCGATGAATAGAATAAACTCTTTATCTTTGTAAATCCGAAAGATATCCGTCTTCTCAAGTCTTTCTCTGGCTTTTTGAAGGTCAAAATAGCTGTTGGAAGCCGTTTGAATGATGTGCTTGGAGGTTTCAATCCATGGTGTTTTGGAATGCTCACCAGCGATGAGGGCAATATCTGGAGGGAGAGGATTCCTGTCTAGAATTCGATTTCTAAGGTGGTTAATGATTCTTCGAGTTACAGATAAGGGAGAGCGAAGTAAATGAATGAGTGGACTCATAACTAGCGTGCTGCCAGGAATCGGAACTAGGTGGTGAGTGATATACTTTGTATCGTATTGAATACACACATTCTGAATTGGGCGCGTAAATGGCCCTCTGCCAATGAAGTCGAGCGAGAATTCAGGCTTTATTTTTTGGAACTGCTTGTGGAGTTCTTCAAATGTGCTCACTTCTACAATATTCGAGGCTTTAGATCTTACGACTGAAACATCGCTCGCTTTTGAGCGGATGAGATGAAGACAATCAAGAACCCAAACGTCGCAATGATTAGCAAGGGCTTCGGCTCCGATTCTATTGTAGATCGAATCTGTTAAGGGGCTTGCCACTAGGATTACCAGTGACTTTCGTTGGCTACTCGGCGTAGAGTTCATATTTAACCATATTGATGATCATCTGTTCAAAACTAAAGTCTCTCTTCCACCCGGTCGCATTTGCTAGCTTGGTTGAGTCCCCAATTCTTTTTTCTGGTTTTCTAGTGAGGATACTAGAATCGATTTTAACAAAGTCTTTGAAGTTTAAGTTTACTGAGTTGAAAGCAATTCTCGCAAAGTCTTCAACTGTATGAGGTTCACCTGTTGCAAAAATGTAATCTCCACTAGTCGCCTCTGAGTCTAGGAGAAGCTGCATTGCTTTGACATAGTCTTCTGCAGCTCCCCAGTCGACGATTGAAACAAGACTTTGAAGCGTAAGCCTCTTGCTTGGATCCTTTAAAGCCTCAACAGCAGCCTTTACAATTTTCTTACTAAGGTAGCGATCTCCTCTCAGTTTTGATTCATGGTTGAAGAGGATTCCATTAAAGGTTTGAATTCCAAATTGTCTACTATAGAAGTCGCAGAGGTTCATCGCGGACACCTTTGCATTCGCATAAATAGAGTCTGGAAGTATTGTAGATTCTTCGTTTAGAACTCCACTCTCAGTTGGTTGGTAGATAAGCGACGAGGAGGCATTGAAAACTTTACATTCTACTTTATGGTCGACGAGAGATTGTAAAAAGAAACCTAACCCAATGACGCTAATATCAAAGCTTTTTTTAAGAACATCCGATTGGTTAGTGTGAGAAATCTCTGAAGAGAAGTTAAATGCAGCCAAATAATAGAGTTCATTCGGTTGAAAGCTTTGAACCAACTTTGATACTGTATTTGGATTAAAAATATCGAAGTTTTCTTTTGAAATACAAAAGAGCTCGTAACCTAACGAAGCCAGGTGAGAATTTAGCAAACGTCCATCTTGCCCGTTTGCTCCAACAATAATTGCTCTCTTTTGCATATCTACTTATAGTTGAACAATCTCAAACTCTGGCATTGGAAAAATGAGAGTCTGGCCTTTGAAGGCTTCATTACTTAAAAAGAAATCTCTAAAGTGCCATGGAAGAACGATTAGGTAATTGAACTTATCTTGAAGAATTTGACTCTCTGGCACAATCGGTAGCCATGTTCCAGGAGTAACTGTTCCAAATTTTTCTTGATTAACCTCACCAACAGCTAGGATTTCATCAGTATTGAATTGGCACTTTTGAAGAAGTACATTTCCTTTTGTCGATGCACCAAGAGCACCAACTTTTTTATGTTCCTTTCTCGCATTTAGAACAAACTCTTTCAGTTCTGAACAAAGGGTATCTACCTTTTTCGCAAACTCTAAGTATGGGGTGAGTTCATTGAGCTTGAGGTTGAGTTCATGTTCTCTGATTTTTCGAATAGAAGTTGTATTTTCTTCATGTTTTGAGCTCTTGTTTGATGCAATCACTGAAAAACTTCCACCGTTCACATCATTGAGTTCAACATCGATAACCCTTAAACCAACATTTCCGAGCATCCATTCAATTTGAGCAAAGGCATAGTATTCAAGGTGCTCGTGGCAGATCGTGTCAAAGGCAAGCCTTTCAAGCATAAGAGGCATATAACTTTGTTCGAAGCACCAGATACCTGCCTCAGGGTCGAGAACAGATGAGATCTCCCGAGCAAACTTTAGAGGTTGCTCCAAATCATAGAGCATTGAAAAAGAGGTGACGACTTTTGCAAGTTTATCTCCTCTATGCGCTTGAAGTTTTGAGGCTGTAAAGAAATCCGGAATGATGTTTATATGTGGTTTGTAGTACTGCTTAAATTTTTCTGCAGTAGGATCAATTCCAATAAGATCTAAATTCTCAGGATAAAAACCCAAGCTTGTTCCATCATTTGATCCAATATCAATTACCAAGTCATTGGCTTGTAGGTTTGCGATTGATTTAAGACGCTCAATTTTTTGATTCAAGTGAGCAACCATTTGCTTGTTGAGCCCTGAGCGGTAACCATAGTTTTCCCCATAAAGCTCTTCGAGACAGTAGGTATGCTCTAACTGCAGGAGGCCGCAAGCCCGATCCTCTGGGCCATGACACTTAACTAGTATGAGGGGACCTTTGGTTAAATCATTTACCGTTCTTTCTTTGGGGAAGACACCTGTTAGATATTGCTCACCAAGATCGACCACGGTCTCTAGGTGTTTGTTTCCACACATTCTACAGGCTTCAATCTTTACAACTGTCCCTTTTTTTACTAACGACACTTGCGTCTCCCACGTCTATCTTTTGCTATTGAATGTAGGGATAGTAATGTATGAGCTAACGGAATTCAAATAATTATATCGCTGCCAGCGTCCTCTAAAGGAGGCTGGTGCAATGTGTGATCGCCTTACCTAAAGGGAGTATTGAGCATTTTCCCAAAGCGAGACTTAAATGGATAGCGACTCTTCCGTTAATTGATCCCTAAAGGTAGATTGAGCATGACTTCTTGGGCACTAAACCCTAAAATGCCACTTTCTAATGGCAGAGGAACTATGACAAAGAAAGCATTAATTACTGGAGTGACCGGCCAAGACGGAGCCTATCTCTCTGATCTACTATTGGCAAAAGGCTACGAGGTTCATGGCGTCAAGCGTCGCTCAAGTTCGTTTAACACTCAGCGCTTGGATCATATCGATAGTAGTCATGAGCATTTTCATAATTTCCATCTTCATTATGGTGATATGTGTGACTCTGCCAACTTGATCCGCCTGGTTCAAGAAATTAAGCCTGACGAAATCTATAATCTTGGCGCAATGAGTCATGTTCGTGTCTCTTTTGAGGAGCCTGAATATACTGCGAACACCGATGGGGTTGGAACACTTAGGCTATTAGAAGCGATTAGAATTAGTGGGCTCACGGAACATACTAAATTTTATCAAGCCTCAACTTCTGAGCTCTATGGATTGGTACAGGAAATTCCTCAAACCGAAAAAACACCATTTTACCCTAGAAGTCCTTATGCTGTAGCCAAGCTTTATGCTTATTGGATTACAGTGAACTACCGTGAAGCTTATGGGATGTTTGCTAGTAACGGTATACTTTTTAACCATGAATCCCCGCTCAGGGGCGGCACGTTTGTGACCAGGAAAATTACACGAGCTATTTCTAGAATCAAACATGGACTTCAAGAGTCACTTTCTCTTGGCAATTTAGATGCGAAGAGAGATTGGGGGTATGCCAAAGAATACGTCGAAGTAATGTGGCGTATTCTCCAAGCCCCAGACCCTGACGATTTTGTAATTGCGACTGGTGAAACTAGGACAGTTCGTGAGTTTGTCGAAGAATGCTTTAAGTATGTCGGCACAACTATCGAGTGGAAGGGTGAGAAGGGAACTGTTGATGAGTACGGTGTCTGTGCTTCAACTGGGAAAACTGTTGTTTATATTGACCCACTTTACTTTAGACCTACAGAAGTTGACATTCTAATCGGAAAAGCTGATAAGGCCGAAAGAGAGCTTGGATGGACGCCACAAACCAAGTTTCATGAGCTAATTAATATTATGATGGAAGCTGACATGATCCTGGCAGCGAGGGAAGCCAAGCGTCATTGATCTTCTGGTTAATTTTCTGGCCAGAAATATGCCTCGAGCTCGAGGCATATTGCATGGTAGATCGGTAGATGAAACTCTTGGACTTCGTGAACAATAGTACTAGGTGCTTTTATTGTTACTGACGCAAACTCTTCTGAGAGACTTGATTTCTCCCCAGTTAAAGCAATCGAAAAAATATTCTTTGCTTTTGCTATTTTGAGTGCATGAACAACGTTCTTAGAATTACCGCTGGTTGAGATTCCCCAGGCAACATCATTCTCATTTGCCAGTACATGAACCTGTTGAGCGAAGCAATATTGTGGATCTACGTCATTGGCAAAAGCAGACTGAGTTGCAAACTGGGTTGAGAGCGAGATGGCCGGAAGACCTTGTTGAAGAAAGTTAGGGATATGCTCGTCAATCTTAGAATAGAGATCACGTTGCTGAGTACTTAGTGATCTTTGACTTAGAAAACCTTTTTGAAGTTCCCCACAAATGTGCTCCGAGTCACATGCTGAGCCCCCATTTCCAAATACGATTAACTTTCCACCAGAGCTGAAGCTTTTGATGAGGCCATTAATTGCATTCACAATTGATTCACTACATATATTAAGTTTGGGGTAGCGAGTAATAAGGTTCGATTTTTCTAAGTTATTGATCAAGAAACTCCCCTAACTAGCTTGAAGGCAGCTTGGTGCGCCTTTGTTATACATATCATTTCGTTATCATATTGGGGAATAGTTACTTTTAAAAGTTAAAGTGGGTGCCTCGAAGAGATAGGTACCTATAAAATTATGGGTTTAGTAATCTAATGAGTAAGAGTCTAATAATTGGAGCAAATGGTTTAGTCGGAACTGCTTTATGTGCAGCCTTGTCACAAGCAAATGAGGAGTTTGTTGGAACCTTTTTCTCGAGACCGACTCCTGGATTGCGTTGTTTAGATAGCACTAACCCTGAAGAGGTCACCTGCTTACTCGAAGATATTCGACCGAATGTTATTTACTTTGCTCCTAACTTCTCAGGGGGTGTGAATCGTGCTGAGAGAGAGAGAGATGAGGCGAAAAGCTTTTATCTTTCAGCACTTGAGCCAATCTGCGATTATTGCGATAAGTCAGCTGCTGTGGTTGTGCTGTATTCTACAGACTACGTCTTTGGAAATAGTGACCATGAAGTCGAGGAAGGTCAGCCACCTTCACCTATGAATTACTATGGAGAGTTAAAGCAAGCCTCCGAGGACTATGTGAGGGGTCATACAACAAGACATTTAATTCTTAGAACAACCAATGTTTATGGTTATGACCCCCTGACAAAGACACCAAACTTCTTAATGCAGGTTTTACTAAAACTTCGCGCTGGGCAGAAGGTTGAACTGGATCCAAAACAAATTTCTACACCTACTTATGTTGAGGATCTTGCGTTGGCATCAGTGAGACTCGTGAACTCTGAGCAGTATGGTACTTATCATATAGTGGGAGATGAATACATGAGTCGATTTGATTGGGCTAAAGAAGTTGCTCATCAACTTGGATTTGACCAAGGAATGGTCGTTCCTATATCTTCGACTGCAGGAAGCATCCAGCGACCTACTAAACTTAAGCTTTCTAATGCTAAAGTGAAAAAGGCAATAGGTTTTAATTTTCAAGATATCAATACTGCTTTAAAAAAAATAAAGTCTCAAATTGAGCGTGGTTAAATTTGGAGTTGAAATTGTTTAGTAATATTTTTCAAAATAAAAGAGTGCTCGTTACTGGACATACTGGCTTCAAGGGAAGCTGGCTTTGTTTATGGTTGAAGAAATTAGGGGCAGAGGTATGTGGTATTTCTGATGAAATCTTTCCATGGCAGAATCACTTTAATGAGCTTGGGCTTGCAAATGAAATGGAGTCGCATCTTTTTGATGTAAGGGATCGCAACAAGCTGCAAACTGTTTTCAATAGCTTTAAGCCAGATATCGTATTTCATCTTGCAGCCCAAGCAATTGTATCACGATGCTTTGAAGATCCTTGTCTTGCTTTTGATACCAATCTAATGGGAACTGTGAACGTTCTCCAGGGAGTCCGCGAAACACCGTCTATTAGTACTGCTATATTTATCACTAGTGATAAATGTTATGAGAACGTAGAGTGGGATTATGGTTACAGAGAACACGATAGACTTGGCGGGAAAGATCCTTATAGTGCCTCAAAGGCATGTGCCGAATTGGCCATATATTCTTTCTGTCAAACCTACTTCAAGAGTCAAGGTAAAGTGAAAATTGCATCTACTAGAGCTGGTAATGTGATCGGCGGGGGGGATTGGGCCCCGAACCGAATCGTTCCAGATTGTATTCGTAGTTGGAATGAAGACAAATCTGTAGAAATTAGAAGTCCTAGAGCTACACGTCCATGGCAGAATGTCCTTGAACCACTTAGTGGATATCTCTGGCTAGCAGCTTGCCTTGAAAAGGGAGTAGAGGAATTGAATGGTGAAGCGTTTAACTTTGGCCCATCAACTAACGATGAGTTCCAAGTAGTAGAGCTAATTGAAGAAATGCAAAAGCATTGGACTGGAATGAAATTTAACGTCAATGACCCAGATAATAAATCGGTTAAAGAATGTGGGCGCCTTAAATTATCATGTGAGAAGGCGCTCAGCCGTCTTCGCTGGCAGGCCACACTAAATTTTAAAGAGACTGTTGAGATGACTGTAGATTGGTATAAGCGATTTTATGATAAGCAACTACCAACTAAAGAGCTTTCCCTTCAGCAAATTACAAAGTACGAAGAGATTGCATCTCAACGTAAAGCCGAATGGACGAAGTAAAACATTAGAGCGAAAAACCGTCGTCAACGACGATGGTTTGTCCGGTTACATAGCGCGCCGAGCTGCTTAGCAGGTGGGTGATCTCTCCTACGATATCTTCTGGTGAGAGCATGCCTTTTTGGCCGCAGTGAGAATTGTAATTCTGAACAAATCTTTCGGGTTGATTGTCAAAGATTCCCCCTGGGCAGACTGTATTGACGTTAATACCAAACTTCTTAAGTCTTTGGGCCATATATTTTGTAAGCTGGACGACGCCAGCTTTAATCATTGCATATTCAGGACCATTAGTGAGCGAAGTACCCTCATAGATTTCAAAGCGAGGGGCCATGACTCCATAGATAGAGCTGATATTGACAATGGAGCCTTGAGTTTTGAGCTCAAGCATGTGGGCACTCACACACTGAGAGACTAGAAAATAACCTGCGAGATGCATATTTAGGCTCGAGCAAAGCGTGTTGTATTCTACATCAAAGAAGTCTTTTCCGAAGCCTTGTGGGCGAGGATAAGCATTATTGATGAGTCCATGGATTGGACCCAGCTCTTTTGCGATTTGATCAATTGAGTTAAGAATAGATCCCTTATTAGTGATATCAAGTGGAACCCATATCGCTTTTGGGCCCATTTCACATAACTGTGATACGAGCACTTTAGATCGTGCTTCATCGAGATCGGCTACAATTACATTGCCAGATTTTTTAGCAATACTTTTGCAAATCTCTGATCCAATGAGACCAGCACCACCGGTTACAACGATATTTTTGCTCTCTAACATTTTATATCCTAATTATATTTTCTAAAAACAGGCTTGATACAAGGAGAGTTTAAGTATTTCTCGACACCCTGATTGATAGCCTGTTTATACGTTGCAAAAGCACTTGAAAGGGCACTCTGGAGTTCTTTTAACTGTTCATCTCGGTGGCGAAAGCATAGAGAAATCCAAGGCATTAAGACACCATTTTTAATGAGCTCTTGATTAAGTAGGGTTCGAAATTCAAGGCTAACGTTAAAATCTGGTCCTTTAGTGATATAGCTCGGTGAAACCTCGATCCCATCGATATAGAGATAATTTTCTAGGCCGTGTGAAGCTGAGGCTTTATTAAAAATCTGCTTAAGCTTTCTACCTGTTTCCCAGTTTGCATCAATTACATTTTTATCTTTTAGAACTTCTATCGTCTTTACAAACGCTCCTAGACTCGACATCTCAGCCCCATGTGTCGTGCTGAGTAGAAAAACTCTTTCCTGTCCGATTGTATCAATTGAGCCAAGTTTCATAATTTCTGATTTTCCCCCTAAGGCAGCAACTGAAAAGCCATTGGCCATAGCTTTGCCAAAGGTACAGAGGTCAGGGTCTACATTGTAATAGCCTTGTGCGCCCTGAAGATGCCAACGAAAACCAGTGATCATCTCATCTAGAATGAAGATGGCCCCATTTTTTTTACATAGCCTTTTAACGTCATGTAGAAAGTTTTCTCCTTCAACCATAGAGGATTTTGCCGGGTGTTCAGTGGTAGCAGGCTCTAGGACAACACACGCAATCTGTTCAGGGTACATATCAAAAAGATTTTCAAGCGATTTAATATCATTGAAGGCGAATTGTTTTGTCTGAGTTCGAATGTTTTCGGGAATACCTTTGGTGATAGGTGTTGATCCGATAAACCAATCATCATAAGAGAAGAATGGATGGTTGGAGCATCTCGCAACCAGGTCGCGTCCTGTATAAGCACGACTGAGCTTTACCGCGGCAGAAACGGCTGAAGATCCGTTCTTCGTGAACTTTACCATCTCACTTGATGGAATAAGGTCGTTGAATAATTCTGCAGCCTCAAGCTCAATAAGTGAGGCTCTAGTAAGGTTGTTACCGTAGTTAAGATATTTGATGGCAGCATTGTTTATTTCATCTTCTGCGTAGCCAATATTCACTGCACGCAAAGCCATGCCAAAGTCTAGATATTTATTACCTTCAGGATCGTATACATAGGCACCTTTACCTTTTTCTAATATTTGAGGAGCATTCGAAGGGTATTGATCATCCCCTCGACTATAAGTGTGTGCACCACCAGGTATATTTTTATGGAGACGTTGGCTAAAACTTGGCTGTGTCATTGGGTCTGCTCTTCGATATGGTTGAGTAGATCGAGAATTTTATAATCTTCTTCTAAAGTGTTGGGGAAGAGTGATTGATTGGAGTTTTTAACTGCATTACAGAAGTCACTCATCTCACTTATATACGGCTCTTCTGGGTTTATGTAGCCTTTCTCTTTCGACCCTTCTGCCAGGTCAATTGTGATCCAATTGTCGTCGTTCGCAGTAACGTATTTAACGACATTTTGATCGCCATCAAAGATAATTTGTCCTTGACTGCCCACGATATGAAGTCGGCGGCACGCTTTCTTGCGCGTAAGAACATCTACAAAAACACCTCCAAAAGTTCCGTCTTGGTACTGCATTGAAAAATGGTAGAAATCATCAAAGTCAAAGGGCATGTCTGATTTTTTTGATTTGTAACCAGAGAGAATTTTTGGATCTCCAAAGAGACTGTTAAGCCACGTTAGTTCAAAAGGAACAATTTCTCTTGCGCCGCTTGTTTCACGCTTTGATACATAGTAGTCACCAATTTCCTCCCAAGGATGCCATTCTTCGAGATGTTGCCCTGTCTGGTAATTAAAAAAAAGAGTTTTACCAATTTTACCTTCATTAAGAAGTTTTCTTATTAAAATCGGACCAGCAAAATATTTCATCGTACAAGAAGGTGCGAAGACCTGCTTTTTGTCTTTGGCGACTTTTGAGAGCTCGAGTATTTTTTCCTTGTCCGTGACAGAAGCTTCAATAAAACTTGGAAGTCCCATCTCGAGGGCCATGAATGCGTATTTCATATGGGATTCTGGCGAAGTTGAGATCACAAGTGCCTCAGGCTTGAAACCCTCGAAAGCACCTTCGACAGTTTGATAGGTACTGATAACATACTTAGATGAAGCTTCCTCTCTTCTGTCCTCCCGAGGATCAAAACCAGCGATTTCTTCCGCTGTGTAGCCTAATGAAAGCAGATTTCTAATTCTTCTTTTTCCCATCGAGCCAAGGCCAATAACTAAGAATTTCATAAGCGCTCCATCTCGTGTTTAATAATGCTCTCAATTGCTAAAAAGTCATAGATGTCATCAATTTCATAACATTGAAAACGATCAATTTTGTAATAAGTATGGGATTTGGGATAAAATGAACGTTCTTCATAGAACGTATGAACTTTAACGATGTAGGCAACTCCATAGGGGAAGTACACCTGCTCAAGGTCTTGGCGCCTTGCGATCATGTTACAATCTGGGATGAGAGGCTTGAGGTTGAGTCCATCGATTTTTTTCATTATCTCTGGATGTTCGTGAACTCCACCGATACTTACAATTCCATCATATCTATCTTGAACGGACTCAAGCTTTTCTAACATTTTATCGATATCTTCTCTCTTTCTTAGAGGAGAGGTTGGTTCGAGAAGTATCATATAATCGTATTCTTCTGAATATCTTTCCTTAAGTTCATTGAGAACATGAATAACGACATCTTGAGAAGTCGCATTGTCAGAGGCGAGTTCAGCAGACCTAAGAAATGGAACTTCTATGCCTGAGGCGATAGCAACATTGGCAATTTCCTGACTGTCTGTTGAAACAATAATTTTATCTATGTATTCTGACTTTAATGCAGACTCAATCGTCCAGCAGATAAGGGGTTTTCCATTGAGAAGCTTTATATTTTTTTGAGGGAGTCCCTTTGACCCTCCGCGGGCAGGGATGATGGCCAAAACGCGCTTGTTTTTGATCACTGAAGTCTCCAATCTTTTAGAGGAGCAAAGTTTACATAGGATATTTTTACTTGGCCATAAACTAGTGAGGAACTTGCTATAGGGAAGGGGCTTAAGGTAGATTCAAGTATTCTATGGAGTTCATATGAAGAATGTTCTTGTTACTGGAGCTGATGGATTTATCGGGTCACATTTAGTCGAAAAACTGGTTGAATCTGACTACAATGTCAGAGCTCTCTGTCTTTATAATTCTTTTAATAATTGGGGTTGGTTAGAAGAATCCAAATACTTGAAAGATATAGAAATTGTGAGCGGGGATGTTCGAGATTCGACATATTGCATGAAGATCACTGAAGGAGTGGACACTGTTTTTCACCTTGCAGCGTTGATTGCAATTCCTTATTCCTATTTGGCACCGAACTCATATGTTGACACGAATGTTACCGGAACGTTAAATATTTGTCAGGGAGCGCTTCGTAATGGAGTGCGAAAAGTTATGCACACTTCAACTAGTGAGGTCTATGGTAGTGCGCGCTACGTTCCAATTGATGAAGCTCACCCCCTCCAGCCACAATCGCCTTATAGTGCATCAAAAATTGCTGCCGATGCCATGGCCATGAGTTTTCACCTTTCTTTTGAATTACCCCTCACTATCGCGAGGCCATTTAATACCTATGGTCCAAGACAGTCAGCAAGAGCTGTAATTCCAACAATCATTTCACAACTTGCTGCAGGAAAGAGAGAAATTTCCCTTGGGGATTTGAGGCCGACGAGAGATTTCAACTATGTTGGAGATACGGTCGCAGGGATGATTGCACTTGCTAGATCTGATAAAACCATTGGCCAGACTGTTAATATTGGAAGCAATTACGAGGTATCAATTGGAGACTTATTTGATTTGATCAATAAGCTCATGGGGACTAGTGCCGTTGCGGTTGAGGACCAGCAAAGAATCAGACCCAAAAACTCTGAAGTTCAAAGACTATGGGCAGAGAATAAACTTATGTATGACCTTACAGGATTTAAACCTCAAGTGACACTTGAGGAGGGCTTGAAGCGCACAATTGATTGGTTTACAAACCCTGAAAACCTCAAACGATACAAAACAAATACATACAATGTTTAATGAAATCACCGAGTTTATTCGTGAGCTTTACGGCGCTGAAGGATTTATTCCTCTTCATGGTCCTACCTTCAATGGTAATGAAAAAATTTACCTAGAAGATTGTATTGATTCAACATTTGTTTCCTCGGTTGGAAAGTATGTAGATCAGTTTGAAGCTTCATGCGCAAAGGTTTGCGGATCTAAATTTGCGATTGCCACCAGTAATGGAACAACTGCTCTACAAGTGGCATTGAAATTGGCAGATGTGAGACCTGGTGATGAGGTCATTACTCAGTCACTAAGCTTTGTTGCAACTGCTAATGCCATTGCACATTTGGGAGCTACCCCAATTTTTATCGATATTGATCGAGATAATCTTTCGCTTTCTCCAGACGCTGTTGAGAAATACTTAGAGTTACATGCAGATCTTGATAATCAAGGTCGGTGCATAAATAAGTTAACGGGTAAAATTATAAAAGCTTGTGTACCAATGCATACCTTTGGCTTTATGGCTAAAATGACTCCATTGGTTGGAATATGTAGAAAATATGGAATTGCTCTGGTTGAAGATGCCGCAGAGGCACTAGGTAGTCATTTAAACGGTAAGATGGCTGGTAGTTTTGGCAAAATGGGAATTTTAAGCTTCAACGGAAATAAAATTTTAACAACTGGTGGTGGAGGAATTATCCTCACTGATGATGAAGTTTTAGCAAAGCGTGCGAAGCATATAACTACCACGGCCAAAGTTCAGCATCCATGGGAGTTTTCTCATGATGAAATTGGCTACAATTATAGACTTCCAAACGTAAACGCAGCAATTGGAGTTGCTCAGTTAGAGTGTTTGGAGGAAAGATTAGTCCTAAAGAGGAAGCTCTTTGTTGAATATAAAAAATTCTTCGAAGCAAGCGATAATCTGCCCAAACTGTGGCAACCAAGCGAAGGTGAGGGCCCAAATTTTTGGTTAAATGCACTGGTCTTTAGCTCTCATCAAGAAAGAGAGGGTTTTCTAAAGTATTCAAACGAAAGAGGGGTTATGACTCGTCCGGTATGGAAGCCACTACACAGTCTAGAAATTTATAGCAATGCTCAAAGAGGGGATATGATAAACACAGAGTTTTTTTATGAGCGTGTGGTAAATATTCCTAGCACTCCGATCTTTAAATAGAGCTGAGGGTAAAAAATGGGTCCCTGGAACGATATTATTGTATCTCCTAATATGCCTCTAATTGAGGTCTTGAAAATCCTAGAACATAGTGGAACTCAATTCGTTCTAGTCGTTGATGAAGGTGGTCGGGCGCTTGGAACTATAACTGACGGGGATATTCGCAGGGGTTTAATGAGAAATATCTCATTGCAAGCTGAATGCGCCAGCGTAATGAATAAAGACTTTTACTACCTCAAGTCTGGGAACATCAAACCAAATGATATTGAGGATATTCGAAGGAGAAAGATTAACTTTATACCGATTCTCGGTAAGGGTGGTGAAATTCTAGAGATTAAGTCATTTGAAAGTCTTAACCTAATTTCAAGAAGAGAAAATGAGGTTTTAATTTTAGCAGGAGGACTTGGTAGTCGACTTGGAGAGCTGACTAAATCTTGTCCGAAACCAATGTTGCGCGTCGGAGATACACCCATACTTGAAAGTTTAATTTTTTCTTTGAAGAGTGCTGGGTTTTACAAAATTAACCTCTCGGTTAATTACTTATCTGAAATGATTGAGGAGTACTTCGAAAGTGGTTCAAAATGGGACCTTGAGATAAAATATGTTAAAGAAAAGAAAAGACTTGGCACAGCAGGCCCACTCTCACTCGTAAGTGATGACCAGTTTTCTCACCCCCTCTTGGTTTTAAACGGGGATCTTGTCACCAAGGTAAATTATGGAGCACTTTTGGATTTTCATAGTGAACAACAGAACGCGGCAACAATCTGTGTCAGGCAACATGAAGTAAAAATTCCTTATGGTGTAGTCGAACACGAAGGAAATTCATTAAAAGCTCTCGTCGAAAAACCAGTAAAGCGATTTCAAGTAAGTGCCGGCATTTATGTGTTTTCAGCTCAAGCCAAGAAGTTAGTTCCTGAAAATTCATATTTTGATATGAATCATCTCTTTGAGCGGTTATTGACTGAAGAGAAAAGTGTTGGGATTTTTCCTATTCATGAGTACTGGGTAGATATTGGCCGAGTTGATGATTTAGAGAGGGCGAGAAGTGAAAGCTAGGAATGGCTCAACTTGTTAAATTAGGCTGGGCAACTGCTAGCTTTACTTTAGTTTGTATGTTTGAGTTTCAGAGATTAAAAAAGCCTAGACTTTAACTGCAAAGAATTTATCAAACTCCTCATTGTATTGAATCTTTTCGGGCTTATCAGTAAAAAACTCATCTATAGCCTTGGCTGCACCCGGAAATACTTTTTGAGTATCTTTTTGCTTATATTCATCAAAAAGTATGAGACCTCCTTTTGCGACCTTAGAATAGAGGTTTTCTAGGCAAGTTTTGTATGAGGAGTAAAGGTCTACATCAAGGTGTAGTATAGCAATTGAGCCGATCTGACTCTGTGGCAGTGTTTGGTCAAAAAAACCTTTTACAACTTTAAATTTACCCTGCTCTTCAAAATTAGGCATTCCACATCTTCTAAAGAAAATATCGTTTAAGTCGTCTGGAGTGATTACTTTCCATTCGCCTTTCTTAGGATTTCTAACGCTTTGATCTTCACTTGTGGGTTCAGGAAAACCTTCGAAGGAATCAAAGGCCCAAATACGTCTTTTTTGAGTTTTGTAGTTTGAGTAGTAGAGACACATCAGGGAGTGGCCGAAACCAACTCCACACTCCACGATGTCACCTTCAACGTCTCTTGCTTTTGAAATTACGTGCTGTATATAGTTGAAAGTGTTTAAAAATTTGTAAGTAGCAGGTATACCATTTGATCTCGTAATTTGTAGACCTACTTTTGACAAACCTTTATTGATTACTGACCTAATCATGGAGCCGCCTCTTGTTTTGCAAATATTTAATTGAATATGATATTATTCATACTTTATAAACTAGAAATGTCTCTTTTTAAAACTTGAATATTACATTTGAGTGGAGATATCACAAATTTGAATAGATTATAGGTTAATGGCTAATTGCAACACTGAGTCTATTTGAGATGTTGCCGCAGAGAGCTGGCTCTCCTTCGTACTTTTAATGAAATCATAAGTGAGACGCAAAAAAAGACAATAATGACCAACAAAATCTTGAGTTGGTAGTAGCGTAGGGGGATCAACTGTATTTCAAACGTAGTAAGTGAGTTTGAAATAGCGCTTATTTCATAAATCGCGTCTAAGTGTGCTTTAGGATTCAAAATGATATCTTCCTGCTTACCAGAGCCGGCAAAACTTAAGAGTTGAAGCTTTTTGATTCTGCCAAAGTCAAGAGAGACTAAAAATAGAACAGAGGCTAATGATGAAAGTGCGAAGCCTTTGTGAAGAGTTGTGGATATTTTTCTGCCAACTAATTCTTCTCGTCCTGAGTTGATATTTATACAAAGAGTGCACCAGGAAATAAAGGTTAGAAATGCTGCTGGCCAGGCCGCAATAAAGTCGTAGTGCACACTTAAAGCAAGAGAAGCTGA
Source organism: Bacteriovoracaceae bacterium (assembly GCA_048264885.1). Taxonomy (GTDB): domain Bacteria; phylum Bdellovibrionota; class Bacteriovoracia; order Bacteriovoracales; family Bacteriovoracaceae; genus JBLWXV01. The sequence goes on along the minus strand of JBLXCO010000003.1, from coordinate 451,316 downwards.
ATACAAGATAAATATTGGAGCTAGTTGTTTATTGCAGAAAATTCGTTTTATTCGAAAAAATGGTAGTGAAAGAATAGACAAGAAAACAAAGAGCAATAAAAAATTTGTATGAAAGTAGCTTTCTAAGAGATGAATTTCTTTTGCGTGGCATCCAGGGGTTCCAGCTCCACTAGTTAGGCCAATCGTTAAGCTCCAAAGGGAGCATGCTTCAAATTCTGGTACGAAGTGCGCTAGCATTGCTTTGTGTCCTGTGAAGTAACCTGTTATTCGCTTACCAAAATTAGAGTATAAAGCTAGGGTTGTAAGAAAGGTCATTGGGATTCCTAATAAGATCAACTTCCTTCGATACTTCATAATCAGTACAAGAAGGCTAAACATGTAAAAAGTAACTCCAGTGGTAATGCTATCTCCCAACGTGATCGCAATCGATGCGATTACCCAACCATAAAGAAGTGACTTTTTCTCCTTTTCTTCGATTAGAATATATTTTGTGAGAAGATATAAGCCTGATACTGCAATTATCCCAGTAGATTGAGTCTCATTTCCTAAAAAACCCCATAAGTCCCTTGGATATAACCTCTCCATTCCGAGTAGAAAGTACCCAATCTGAAGGCGGTCAAACCATTGAAGCTTGACTGCTATGCATTCAATAATAAAAAGACTTCCTAAGACATAAGTGGCGAAAAGAGAGGTCTGATCAAAGAACCACTCTGGTTTAAAGCGGGTTACATTGAGCTCACTAGATAGTAGTGGGGGGAGAAATAAGTTTGAGAGCCAAAAGATATTTAGTGAGAAAATATAAGACAGGCGCCCAAAGTTAGAGGATGTTAACGCTAGTGACAAAATAAAAAGCAAAAGAGCTAGTGCGTTGGCAGTAAAGAGTATGAGAACTGCTCTGTTTCTTTTATAAAAATCCCAGGCGGTTGTGATGTTTAAGAATCTAATTTGAGTTATTAAGATTATAATAATCGCAAAAAGTGTAAAAAGATTTGAAGGGATAATGTGTTGGCACAATCCGTAAAGAATTTGCTTTAGGGATAAAATCAAGAATACAAATAAAAGGATATTTTCCATTCTTGTGTTCAAAGCTCTCTTTATCAACTGCCCTTCCTAGAAAGTTTTTCCCAATTGGGAGTGTTATATTAAGTTTGCTCTTGATTGAGGATTTAAGTCGTAAAACTTTTTTAATTTCAATTCATCGAATTTAATCGCTCGCAATATGTCCATAACCTTATCTGATACGTTACCGTCCCCATAGTTTTGTTCAGCAGATTGTGAGCATTGTCTCTTAAAATCAAGAGAAAGAGCTATTTCTATTGAGCGTTTGATTTCTGGGCATGACTCGCCACAATTGATAACGCTTCTACTTCCAATTCGCCCAAGCTGGCGAGTTCCTATGTTAACGGTCGGGGTGTGGAGGTAGGGGACTTCGATAAGGCCACTTGATGAGTTTCCAATGACACAGGCAGAGTAGGATGCAGCGGAAAGATATTTTAACGATCCAAGGCTTGAAATTACTTTGACGCGATATGGATTTTTGGTTTCATACGCTTTGAATAGAGCAATAAATCTTCGTCCAGATGGATCCGAGTTGGGGAGAGTGATGAGTACTTTATGTGTTGGAAACTCATCGAGACTACAAAAAAGCTCGTTTAGCAGAATTTCGGGCGCTGTGCTTGAAAGAGTTGTTGGGTGGTAAGTGACGAGAAAGAAATTATCTCCCAAGTTGAAATTGAGTGATTTTTCAAGCTCTTCTTTTCTCATAAGCTCTAAATTGACTATGTTTTCAATACCTGGTGCTCCTACGTAATACACTCTGTCAGGGCTTTCTCCGAGTTGAATAACTCGTTGTCTGTAGCAATCAGTTGAGCAAAGGTGAATGTGAGACATCTTTGTGATGGAATGTCTAATGGCGTCATCCATTGCACCTTCAGTTAACTCGCCACCATGATAATGTGCAATTGGTATATTGTGTATCAATGCTGCTGTCGCAGCAGAGAGTATTTCGTATCTATCTCCTAAAACGAGGATGAGGTCCGGTTTTAAGTGAGTATATGCAGTTGAGAATTCAATAATTCCTAGCCCTACAGACTTTGATGTTGCAGTTCTCGTGTCGCTAGAGAGCAACATTTCCACTTTCCAGTCTATTTTGAACCCATCCTCTTCAATTTCATGGTAAGTCTCGCCAAACTCGGGTGAGAGGTGCATTGCAGCTGCTATTACTTGTAGCTGAAACTCCATTGAGTTTTTAATTTTAGTCATTGTTTTCTTTAAGAGTCCGTACTCGGCCCTTGTTCCAGTGATAACACATATTTTTTTCATGATATCAACTCATCAGCTTCAAAGTTTTTGCTAGCTGGTGTCCCAATTAGTTCGTGGTATCTCATCGGGGAAATACCCGTGCCAGGTCTCTTAACGGTTAAGTTTTCCTCAGAGAACAAGGTTCCCTTTTCTATAAATCGTTTTGCCACCAGTGATTTTCTCACCAGGGCCAGATTTTTAATTTCGCTTTTCGTTGGTGTCTTCTCTCCTGTGCCGATGCTTTTGGAGATGTTTCTAATTGCACATACCATGGATATTAACTCAGATGGCTCAAGACTAGAGGAGTGATCTGGACCTTCCATTGATCTATCGAGGGTAAAGTGTTTCTCTATTACAGTTGCTCCGAGTGCAGTCGCAGCTATTGGAACTTCTATACCTAGTGTGTGGTCAGAGTAACCAATAGGGCATTTGCATTCTTGCTCTATGGATTTCATCGCTTTTAGATTTACGTCCTCAAATGGAGTTGGATATTCCGTATTGCAGTGTAAGATGGTAATGTTCGCAAGGTCGGTTCCGGCATCAGTTAAAATCTTTATTGCCTGCTGGATCTCATTGATCGTAGACATTCCAGAAGACATAATCACTTTTTGGCGAAAACTTCCGATTTTCTCTAAAAGAGGAAGATTGGTTATTTCACCTGATGCGATCTTGAAAATAGAAATTCCAAGATTTCTTAGAAAGTCTGCACTTTCTAAATCAAAAGGAGTTGAGAGAAATAAAATTCCTTTTTGATTACAATATTCGATAAGTTCTAAGTGGTCTTTGTCTGAAAGCTCTAGTTTTTTGAGCATACCGAGTTGATCAGATTCAGTACTTTCAAAATTTAAGTTTTGATATTCTGTTTTCTTCGCTTCCTTAGTCGCGATATTCTCGGCCTTAAACGTCTGAAACTTAATCGCATCGACTTTCGCCGCAACTGCAACATCAATTAGCTTTCTAGCGAGCTCGATGCTGCCGTTATGATTAACTCCCGCCTCCGCGATAATGAAGACATGCTGATTGGCCATTATTATCTCCTAAAGATACTTTTCATCTTTATTTCTAGTACGCTTTTCCGAGCATGGAGTGCCGTAGGCAACTAGGTAATCACCAACCGGATCAAGTACTGTTGAACCTGCTCCGATGATCGTGTGCGCTCCAATTTTAATATTGTGAATAATCTTGGCACCTAAGCCAATTGCTGTGGCTTCGCCAATCCTTACATTACCACCGCATATTACCCCAGGGCCAAGGCTTGAAAATGAACTCATGTGAGAGTCGTGGTCAATTGAGCTTACGGTATTTAGAATACAGTGGTTTTCAATATGGCAGTTTGGACCTACGACAGTACCTGCTCCAATGAAATTTCCCATCCCAAGGACGGCACTTGGTGAGACTATAGCGCTTGGGTGAATCACATTGATAAACTCAAAGTTGGTATTGAATTCTAGGACTTTCTGGCTAATGACTTGACGGAGTGAGTTGTCGCCGACGCAGATAATACCTTTCGGGTGGAGTAAGTACGTCAGTTGCTCTTCAGGTAGGACAGGAAGTCCAAGGTACTCTTTTTGCGGGGTGTCTTCTTTTGAATTAACAAATGCTGCACTCTGGAAATGAGTTGTTAATTTTAATGCATCAAGGATGACCGTAGAGTGCCCGCCGGCACCGATAAGTAATACTTTTTCCATGGTTTACAAATATCATAAATCTTTCATTTATATTAGTTTTTTAGGGCTTGATGCGTGTAGCGCTATTTTACAGTGAATTAATTCGCCTGTAACATCACCAAATTAACTTCTTGATTCAATATTCCAATGAATAATAATACCCCCTTAGTCTCTATTTTAATGAATTGTTATAATGGAGAGCGCTACTTGCCTGAGGCTGTGGAAAGCATCCTGGCCCAGGACTATCAGAATTGGGAAGTTATCTTCTGGGATAATCAGTCGACCGATTCGAGTGCCGAAATATTTAAAAGTTATAAAGATTCTAGGCTCAAGTATTTCCATGCGCCAATGCATACAATGCTCTATGAAGCGAGGGCGCACGCAATTAAGTATGCCGCCGGAGATCTATTGGCTTTCTTAGATGTTGATGATCGGTGGATGGCCCATAAACTTTCGGCACAAGTGAAACTATTCGAGGATTCGGAAGTGGGATTTTCATGTGGCGATTTTATTGTAGAAAATCACAAGAATGGAAAGTCTTGGAATTTTTTTAAGTCTACTCAGGCAAGTGGATGGGTGCTCCCTGAATTGTGTAAAGACTATTATATTGGACTGGTTTCTCTAATGGTAAGGATGAGTGCACTTAAGGATTTCGACCCAGTTTTTGATCCCCGCTATCACATCATTGGAGACTATGACTTAACTTTTAAACTTGCTCTGGATTGGAAATTGGCCACACTTAATGAGCCAATTGCCTATTACCGTTTACATGAAAATAATGAAACCTCAAAGCGTGCAAAGCTGCAGCTCGAAGAACTTGAGTGCTGGCTCGCGGAAGCTAAATCAAATCCCCGACTTAGTGCTGTGGAAGAGCTTAAATATGCAGAAAATAGAATTTTGTATATTAATGGAATTCACCAACTCCTTAACGGGCAAAGAGCACTGGCTGCTGCAACCAATAAAAAAATGATGTGGGGAAAACTTAAATTGCGGTTGTTCGCGGGACTTTTTCTTCCCTTATCAATCGCTAAAAATTTGAAGAATTAATATGAGAATTCTCGTTGTTACACAGTATTTTTATCCAGAGAACTTCCGCATTAATGATATTTGTACTTCCTTAAAAGAGAGAGGACACGAAGTTACAGTCTTAACTGGCTTGCCCAATTATCCACAAGGAAAACTTTATCAAGGATATGGCTTCTTTAAGGGGCCCTTTAAAGAAGAGTTAAACGGCATTCCGATTTACAGAGTGCCTCTCATTCCTAGAGGAAATGGCCACTCGATAATGTTAGTCTTGAATTATTTCGCTTTCATGCTTATCGCTAGTGTTTTAGCACCTTTCAAACTTTGGGGTAAGAAGTTTGATAGCATTTTTGTCTATCAACCCTCTCCAGTGACAGTTGTCGTACCAGCAATTGTGCTCAGGTTCTTTAAGAAAATTCCGATCTATTTTTGGGTGACGGATTTATGGCCAGAGACCCTCAAGGCTACCGGTGTGGTGAAGGGGAAATTTTCATTATGGCTTTGGGGCAAGTTTGTCGAAAGACTCTACAGTTATTGCCACCGTATCTTGGTGACTTCTAAAGGCTTCATTCCAAAGATTCAGGCGCGGGGTGTTAGCTCCAAAAAAATATTTTATTGGCCCCAATGGGGCGAGGATATGTTCTTGGACTATCAGCTTGGGAAATACTCGATTAAGCATCCAATTGACCCACTTCCTGAGGGTTTTAAAATTATGTTTGCTGGAAATATTGGATCGAGTCAATCATTTGATACAATTTTGGCCGCAGCCTTTGAGCTTAAGTCTTACCAAGAAATTAAATGGGTCATTCTTGGAAATGGGGTGGAGCGCGACTGGGTCGCCCGCCAGATTAAAGAGAAGGGGCTTGAGAATCAATTTTTCTTAATGGGCTCCAAACCATTGGAAACTATGCCTGCATATTATGAAAAGGCAGATATCTTACTCGCTTCACTTAAACGAGACCCGGTTTTTGCAATCACGGTACCATCGAAAATCCAATCTTACTTACCTAGTGGGAAACCTATTATTGCTTCAATGGATGGCGAAGGAGCTGAGCTTGTAGAGCATGCTGGGGCCGGAATCGGTTGTGCGGCGAGTGACCCTCTGCAATTAAAGGAAGGGGTTCTAAAGCTATATCAGATGAAGGAGAGTGAAAGAGTCGAAATGGGGAGAAGAGGTAAGGAGTATTTTATTAAAAACTTCACTCGGCAAAACCTCTTAGATCAATTGGAGTCGATCATTGGTTCTTCTGGCAATGCTCAATAACGCTTTTTCTCTTAACACTTTTCCCCCTATGGCATAATCTAGCCCTAAATTGGAGGCAGATTTGAGAGTTTTAATTCTTGGCGTCACAGGAATGCTTGGACATCGCCTATTCTTAGAGTTGAGTAAACGCCACGAAGTACACGCAACTGCGCGATCAAGTTCTGGCCTAAAAGAGTTTATCGATTACTTTGAAATTGATGCTAATTTTATTAGAACTGGTTTAACTAATGACCGGGTCGATTACTTTAAGCAAGTAATCGAAGAAATAAAGCCAGATATGATAGTCAATTGCATTGGAATTATTAAGCAAGTGAAGGATGGCAGGGATCATATCACTTCAATTGCTGTCAATTCTCTTTTTCCACATCAAATAGCTAAGATAAGTCGCGAGTGTGGAGCTCGATTTATTCATATGAGTACAGATTGTGTATTCACAGGTACAACGGGCATGTACACAGAAAAATCTGTTAGTGATGCTCTTGATTTGTATGGAAGAAGTAAACAGATGGGGGAAGTGGATTACTTAGATAATTCGCTTACTATTCGCACCTCAATTATTGGGCGTGAAATTAAGCCACACGGTGGTTTACTTGAGTGGTTTTTAGGAGAGAAATCTCCAGAAATTAAGGGATTTTCAAAAGCTATTTTTTCTGGCTTTCCAACTAAAACATTGGCCAATGTTATTGATCAGTATGTTTTGGAGAGCGATTTGTCTGGTCTATATCATCTCTCTGTTGACCCTATCGATAAATTTAGCTTGCTTGTAAAGTTTAATAATCTCTTTAGAGTGAATAAAGTAATTTTGGAAAATACAGATTTAGTGATTGATAGAAGCCTAGATTCTACTAGATTTAGAGAAGCAACCGGTTTTTCTCCAGCCTCTTGGGATCAACTAATTGAGGATCTTAATGTAGATAGTGATTTCTACGACTTACTTAGAGAACAGGACAAGGCATGATTTTAGAAGGTAAAAGAATATTAGTAACTGGTGGTACGGGCTCAATGGGCAAGACATTTGTACGTCGAGTCCTGTCTGGAGAGTTAGGTATCCCTAAAAAAGTCATTGTTTTTTCTCGAGATGAGGGAAAACAACACAATATGAGACTTGAGTACCTTCACAAAAATGTCAGTACAGATGAGGTTATTTACAACAACTTTAAAAATCTTTTAGAGTTTCGCATTGGTGATGTTCGCGATTACAGCGATGTTGCTTCGGCCTTAAAGAATGTCGATATCGTTGTTAATGCGGCAGCTCTAAAACAGGTACCTGCCTGTGAGTACTTTCCACACCAAGCTGTACTAACGAATTGTATCGGTGCTCAAAATATCGTAAGAGCTATTTCTGAAAACAGTCTAAAAGTCGAAATAGTCGTTGGGATTAGCACTGATAAGGCCGCTAAGCCGGTAAACGTCATGGGAATGACGAAAGCAATCCAAGAGCGTATTTTTACAACTGCTAATGTCCTGATAGAAGAGACTCGGTTTATCTGCGTTCGTTATGGGAATGTTCTTGCCAGTAGGGGGTCAGTCATTCCTCTCTTTCACGAGCAAATTCGTCGTGGTGGTCCACTGACTTTAACTGTCCCTGAGATGACAAGGTTTCTCATTTCGCTTGATAAAGCAGTAGACACAGTTTTTCATGCGCTTCAATTTGCTAAACCAGGTGAGACAATCGTACCTCGTGCATCATCCGCTACGGTTGAGAATATTGCCAAGGCGTTAAGAGGGGATCGCAAAATTGATATTGAAGTTGTCGGTATTCGCCCTGGGGAAAAAATGCATGAAATTATGATCTCTGAGGAAGAAATACATCATAGTTATGAAAGTGGCGAGTACTATGCCATTAGATCAATGCTTCCTGAATTAAACTGTGGAGCTGCAACATCTGCTGGATTAACTAAAGAGTTTAGCTCTGAGGATACATTGCTTGATCTGGCTGGAACAATCGGTTTGCTTGATCAGCACGGTCTACTCGATATTGATATAAAAGTTCCAGAACACTCAGAGCTAATTAAGTAGGTTATTATGCGTTTGAAAGTGCTTACTATTGTTGGGACTAGACCAGAAGTTATTAAACTAAGTCGCGTTATTAATGAACTAAAGAAGCATACCGATCACTTACTTGCTCATACTGGTCAAAATTATGACTATGAATTGAATAAGATCTTTTTTGATGATTTAGAAATTGATAAGCCAGATTATTTCTTGGAGTGTCAGGCACCGGGGCCAGCAGAGACTATCGCAAATGTGATTCAAAAAACCGACCATTTATTCGAGCAGGTTAAACCGGACGCACTTTTGATTTATGGTGATACAAATAGTTGTCTATGCACAATTCCGGCCAAGAGAAGAAAAATTCCAATTTTTCACATGGAAGCGGGAAATAGATGTTTTGACCAAAGAGTTCCAGAGGAACTCAACCGAAAAATCGTAGACCATTTGAGCGATATTAATATTGTTCACAGCGAGCATGCGAGACGGAATCTTCTCAATGAGGGATTGCCCACTGACCGAACTTTTAAGAGTGGTTCTCCTATGAGAGAAATCTTTTATCACTACGGTCCTCGAATTGAAGCATCGGATGTCCATTCAAGATTGGGGTTAAATAAAGGTGATTACTTCGTCGTAAGTATGCATCGAGAAGAGAATGTTGACTCTGAGAAGAACTTTATCTCACTCCTTGAGACATTAAATTTAGTGGCCAAGACATTTGGAAAGAGGGTCATTGTTTCTACACACCCAAGAACTAGAAAACGTTTGGATGGGTTAAAAATGGAGTTTAGCCCACTCATCGAATTTATGAAGCCATTGGGCTTCTTTGATTACAACAAGCTACAGAAGGATTCGATATGTGTTCTTTCTGATAGTGGTGGCCTAACAGAGGATTCATCTCTTCTTGGATTTCCAGGCGTAATGATACGTCAAGCTCACGAGCGCCCAGAAGGGATGGATGTTGCAGCTGTCGTTATGTCAGGTTTAAAGCCAGAGTCCGTAATTGACTCAGTTCGAGTTGCGATATCTACTTTTAAAGAAGCCCCGCCAATGTCAATTCGCGATTACGATCAAGATTCAGTATCGGTTTATATGATGAGAGTTATCAGAAGTTATACTGACTTTGTGAATCGAGTTGTGTGGCATAAGACTTAATTTGCAGTAATTAAATTTATAACCTGATCTGCGCTTGGATACTTTCTCTCATCGACCTCAAACCTCGAGTTGTAAGTCTTAATGTCGTTTGCAATGACTTTTGCAATACTCGAAGGATCTCGTGGGTCAAACACAGCTACCGGTGTGCAGACCTCATATACATAGGGCAGATCAGAGGAAATGATTCGCGTTCCCAGAATACTCGCCTCTATTAGAGGTAAACCAAATGATTCCATTATGGATGGAAAGACAAGTGCTTTGGATTTTTTTATATACCCTAGGGTTTTCTGACGTGGACAAGAATTTATTATCTTAACATTTAGTGACTCGTGCTCTATCACCTCTTTAAGTTTGAGGAGGAGAGCACTATTTTCGTTAGCGCCAGTTATTAGAGTTAGGCTAGGTAAGTAACCCATTTCTTTAAGAAGAATCCAGGCTTTAATTAAGTTGTTATGCATTTTATGAGGCTCAGTGCTTGAAACATAGAGGTATTCGAGTTCTTCATCGATTTCTTCGGTAATGAGTTCATCCTGATTGAAAAAGGGACAAATCTCTACTCTGTAGTCCTCCCCAAGACTTCGGCGTGCCTCACTCTGGGCAATTTTTGTCTGAACTAAGTATGTATAGTTCTTATTTTTTCTTAGAATGAACCAGATTTTTTCAATCGTTGAGCGGACGATCGTTCTTAGAGAGGTTTTTGATAACCAGTGACACTTGCTAACAACATACAAGTTTTGCACGTAGACAAAAACTCTTTGGGATTGGCTTTTGAAAAGTGGTGGGACACTTCCAAAGCACAAAACACTGGCTGCGTTTTTTGAGAAACGCTTAAGGATTCTTTCGGCCTTATATCTCTCTTTGAAGGAAGTACCAAAGAATTGAAATTGAATGTTGGGAAATTCTGATTGGTCAATGGTAAGATCACTAGATACCAAAAAAAGGAATGTTTTTGGGCTACTACGGGCTTTTGAGAGCAACATTTTAAGCAGAGTCACTCCGCCACCAGAGCGCACATTGTATGCACTGACGATACTAATTTTCTGAGATTTAATGTGCGACTCCATCTCTTGTGAAAACTTTAATTAAGGTTCTAACTATAATTATAAAATCTAGTAGCAGGGATCTTCGATTTAGGTACTCGAAATCAAGTTTAACTTTTTGAGGTATTTCAATATCATCCCTGCCATTAATCTGGGCCCAACCTGTAACCCCAGGCTTTAATCTATGAACATTATTTTGTGTTCTAAGAGAGATTAGGTCCTCCTGATTGAAAAGCGCTGGTCTCGGGCCAACGATACTCATGTCACCATTGAGCACCGCTAAGAGTTGAGGAAGTTCATCTAAACTACTTTTTCGTAAAAAATTTCCAACGGGCGTGAGGTAGGACTTAGGGTTTGTTAGAAGGTGAGTTGCAACTTGTGGTGTATGAATCTTCATTGTCCGAAACTTAGGCATCGAAAAAATTCTATTATCTCTTCCGATACGATCAGAGTAATAAAAGATAGGACCCGTTGAAGTGACTTTCACGAGAGCAGCAATAATTAGAAAAATCGGTGCTAAGAATAGCAAGAGTGCAAACGCGAATGTTTTATCGAATATTGCTTTTGAAAGGGGGTAATAAGGTTTTTGGCTTGTTTTCATCATCGCTATAAAACCTTCAATAGCTTCATTTTTTGGGGTCCAGCTTAATTTCTGTTGTAGCTTGGAAGAGTCTACTTGCAAGTTTCCATTAAGTCTGTCGAATATAGATCTTTTTCCTAACAACCCGAGCACAATTCGAATCAATGGAATAGGGATATTAAGGAAAATGGGCTTTTTTTGACCTGCCTCTGCCATCAGTTCCATGATTTGTCGGGTGCTAAAATCTTGTGCCTCTTTTATTAAGTAAACATTAAATCCTGGAGTAGGCTTTTCTATTAGGGCCTGAACAGCACTCGATAAATTAGGGAGTGATATGAGGCTTCTTTTATTTTGTATAAATGCCCCAAGTGGGATTGGTATATTAAGGTCGATTAGCTTCTTGAAAAGATTGAGGTTGCCCTTAACTCCAGCACCATAAATTAAGGGGGGGCGAATAACTTGAACCGAAGCTTGAGTTTTTTCTGACCAATGTGAGAGGACCTCTTCGGCTTGAAGTTTAGACTTACCATAATCGTCTCGTGGAGAAGGGGGGTCTAGTTCGGTGAAAGGATGACCATGCGTTTCTTCGCCGTTTACCTTGATACTCGAGAAATAGATCAAATTTTTAATCCCAGCAGTTTGGCAAGCAAGCGCTAGTATTGTAGTTGCGTCCACATTTGCTTTTTTGTATTCATGATATGTGTTGCCCTCCTCAGACATAACATGGGCCCTCCCAGCGAGGTGAACAACTGTGTCTATTCCTTTTAGCTTTTGAGCTAGGTCCTTGGGCTTGCAGTTCTCTAACGGCCCGACTTGAAATTCTTGGCAGTTTTCAGTCTGCATTGAACCACTTCTTGTGAAACATGTTACATGATAACCAAGCTCCCTGAGATATCTCGAAAGATAAACTCCTACAAAACCGCTGGCTCCGGTAATCGCAATACTTTTCATCGTCGTCTAATTTTCTTTGAACCAGTCATATGGAATGTCTTGCGTCTGTAGTGGAATCGACAAACTCTCTTCTGGGTCATGAATTTGATTTATACAATTGGCAATGATTGCCGTTTTTTCTGAGACACATTTGAAGCTGTACCAGAGTTGTGGAGGTACTTTGATGAGTTTATAATTAGAATCTCCAAATATAATTTTCTGAATTAAGCCACGGCTTTTCGAATACTCTCGATTGTCATAAAAAACAATTTCAACATCTCCAGCAGGAACACACATTAATTGATGGATTTCTTTGTGATATTTCCATCCTTTTATGACGCCAGGGTTGATGAGTGAAAAGTAAAGTTCACCAAAATCTACGAACTCAGGATGATTTCGAGTGAGCATTTTTTTTACAGCTCCCCTTTCATCTTTGAACTCCTGTAGTTCAAATAGCTTTAAGCCCTCGATCTTACCATTTACCTCCAAGGAGCATCCCCGCTTTCACATAATTGATTGAGGTAGTTTTTGTCTCTGAGAGTATCCATACATTGCCAAAAGTCCTCATGACGATAAGCCATGAGTTGGTCATCCGCGGCTAGATTCTCTAGAGGAGCGCGCTCAAGAATTGTTTGATCACCACCTTCAAGGTATTCAAAAACTCCAGGTTCAAATACGAAGAAACCACCATTAATCCATCCTTCCTGACTTTGTGGTTTCTCGGAAAATGCAGTTACCTGATCGCCATCGAACTCAATAACTCCAAAGCGAGCTGGAGGCCTAACTGCTGTAAATGTTGCTAGCTTTCCATGGGATTTATGGAATTTAACTAGCTTATCGATGTCTACGTTGCTGACACCGTCACCGTAGGTAAGCATAAATGTTTCATTGCCAATATGATTCTTAAGTCTAGCTAATCGACCACCAGTCATTGTGTTCAAGCCGGTATCAATGAGATCAACTTTCCAGTTGCGCCTTTTTTCTTTGAGATAAGTGCAGCTGCCATCGTTAAGGTCGATACGAAAATCACAGCTGAGCGCGTAGTAATTAAGGAAATGTTCTTTGATTACCCTGGCCTTAAAACCTAGTGCAAGAACGAAGTCAGTGTGCTGGTACTTGCTGTAAATGTCCATAATGTGCAGTAGTATTGGCTGCCCGCCAACTTGTACCATGGGCTTTGGGATGAGGGAGGTTTCTTCGCTTAATCTAGTACCCATGCCACCGCACAAAATAACTGTCTTCATAATTACCTTTTTTAGCTGATTGTGTGAGAGAATTGTACATTCAATTTGCTTAAAAAGTTAAGAGTGCGAAGTTTGGGTAGAACAAGGCGTGTTGCGTTGAGTCTTTAGTGCTGGTCGCTTGCCTTAGTTATGCATTACCGGACTATCCTTATAATGTGTGAATGACAATTTGCGCTTAAAAAGTGTAGGATACGCTTGAATATCGCTGGAGATTGAGATGTCGACACTCCTTGTTAGTTTTCGTAACCCACGAATCATACTCGCCTTTATATATGATGCGTTTATTGTATTGGTATCATTTTGGGGAGCTGTATACTTAAGGTTTGATTCAATCCACGATCCTTTGACGGATAATCTCTCTTTCAATCGTTTCTTCTTTGTTACTCTATTAATTCATCTTGCAAGCTTCATCCTAAATGGCTTGTATCGTGGCGTGTGGCGCTTCAGTAGTATGTTTGATTTACTTCGGGTAATCAAGGCCTCAATGATCGGGACGGTCATGTCTCTAGTTGCCGGGTTTTATATGCTTAGGCTCGAAGGAGTTCCGCGTTCGTTGTTCTTGATCCATTTTTTAATGTTGGTTGTTGGCTTAGGAGGCGGTCGATTTATATATCGCTATGTTAAAGATCATCTTTCTCAAAGGCTTTCTTCGAACATTCCAGGTGAAGACATAAAGAATGTTTTAATCGTGGGAGCTGGTAGAGCTGGCGAGAAGCTACTTCGTGACATAAATTCCACGCCTTCATTGAATTTAAGAGTTATTGGTTTTTTGGATGACGATAGATTTAAAAGGAATGCCCTGATCCATAATGTAAAAGTTTTGGGTGAAAGTGATAAAATTCAAAACGTAGTTACTAATTATAATGTTCATAAAATTTTTCTTGCAATCCCTTCAGCTTCTGGGGAAGACGTGAAAAGAATTGTAAGTTTCTGCAACAAGACAAATGCGGAAATTAAAATACTACCTCGTATGGATCAGCTGCTGTCCAATCAGGTTGAGTTGTCTTTATTAAGAAATTTGAATATTGAAGACTTACTAGGCCGAGAACAAGTTACTTTAGACACAGTCGGATTAAGTGAAATGATCTCCGACAAGACAGTGTTGATAACCGGAGCAGGAGGATCTATTGGTAGTGAGCTTGCTATGCAGATTGCTAAGTTTTCGCCCTCGTTATTGATTCTTGCTGACTCGTGCGAACTTTTTATGTACGAAATTGAAATGAAGTTTCGTGAACGATTCGCCAACACTTCTATAATACCTAAAATAGTCGACGTGCGAAATGCTTTAAGAGTGCGAGAGGTTTTTGAAAGCTATCGCCCGGATCTTGTTTTTCATGCTGCTGCTTATAAGCATGTCCCCATGATGGAGCATAATCCAACTGAAGCAATTGAAACGAACGTCAAGGGAACCAAGGTTGTTGGAGAACTGGCTTTAGAGTTTAAAGTCGATAAGTTTGTGCTCATTTCGACTGACAAGGCCGTTAATCCGACCAATGTCATGGGAGCTTCAAAGAGAATTGCTGAAATGGTAATTACGGAACTTTCTTTAAGAAGTGACTTTACCAAATTTATTTCTGTCAGATTTGGGAATGTTCTAGGAAGCAATGGATCTGTGATTCCACTATTTCGTAAACAAATCGAAGATCGAAAGAATTTAACTGTTACTCATCCAGATATCGTTCGTTATTTTATGTCGATCCCAGAAGCATGCCAATTAGTATTACAGGCTGGAGCACTTGGTGATGGTGGGGAGATCTTTGTATTGGATATGGGAGAGCCTGTTCGTATTGTTGACCTCGCTAGAGAAATGATCCGTTTGGCCGGGATGGAAGAAGGAAGAGATCTTAAGATTGTCTTCTCTGGTTTAAGACCCGGAGAGAAGCTTTATGAAGAACTTTTTAGTGAACATGAGCTCTCTGAGGGAACATGTCACTCAAAAATCAAAAAAGCAAAGTTTCGTCCAGTAGATAAACACTTCCATCAAAACCTGAGTAAACTTTTGAGTCTTGGTAGCTTAAATGGTGATGCAATTTTGTACTTAATTAGAGAGATTGTTCCTGAGTTTAGCCATTTTAGAATGTCGCCAGTGATTGAAGATCACACTCATTAAAGTGTACATTTACGTGAGGAGTGTGATCTTAGACCTGGGAGATTGATTAAAAACTACCCGAGATAAGACTTTTTGGAAGGATTCCTTTTAAGTCATAAATAATCTTTTCATTTCTAAATCTTTCGAAGTCTATGTTTAAAAATTCTTTGTGCGCAACAGCTAAAATAATTACATCAAATTTATCAAGATTATTCATATCGTCAGTAGGTGCAAGCGTTAAATTGTACTCTCGACAAACTTCTTCTTTGCTGGCCCACGGATCAATAATAGAAGGGTTAACCCCAAAACTTTGGAGCTCACTAATTAAATCGACTACTTTCGTATTTCTGATATCAGGACAATTTTCTTTGAACGTAAAACCTAGAACAACGGCTTTTGCATTTTTAACAGGTAGATCATTTTTGATGAGGATTTTGATCACCTGAGTGGCTGCGTATTGTCCCATTGAGTCATTGATTCTCCTTCCGGCCAGAATGATTTCAGGGTGATGCCCTATAAGCTCTGCTTTTCTAGTAAGATAGTAAGGATCGACGCCAATGCAATGACCCCCGACAAGTCCGGGTTTGAATTTTAGAAAGTTCCATTTAGTAGCAGCAGCTTCTAAAACTTCATACGTATTGATTTCAAGTTTGTTGAAAATAATAGAGAGCTCGTTAACAAAAGCAATATTAATATCTCGTTGAGTATTTTCAATAATCTTTGCTGCTTCGGCGACCTTGATAGATGATGCTCTATGGGTACCAGCAGGAATGATGGATGAGTAAAGAGTATCAACTTTTTCGGCAATAGCAGGTGTCGATCCGCTGGTTACTTTTATTATCTTGGTTAAGGTTCGATCTTTATCACCTGGATTCATGCGCTCAGGACTATAGCCACAAAAGAAATCTTGATTGAAAAGCAATCCTGAGTCACGCTCAAGAATAGGTACACAGTCTTCTTCAGTGCATCCTGGGTAGACAGTTGATTCATAGATTACGATGTCGTTTTTTTTGAGCACAGTTGCTACAGATTTTGTCGCTGCCAATAAAGGCCCTAAGTCTGGCTCTTTTGACCGAGTTATAGGGGTTGGAACGGTGACAATATAGATATTGCAGTCTTTGACGTCTGCAAGCTCGGATGTAAGCTTTAACTTCGAATTGAGAAGAGTCTGGTTATCTACTTCTCTTGTTGCGTCATGTCCTTTTTTTAAAGACTCAATACGAGATTTAGAAATATCTAGCCCGTAAGTTTCGTATTTCTTTGAGAATTCAATGGCTAGAGGGAGTCCGACATAACCAAGACCAATAACGCAAATTTTATCCATAAAATAGTCCATTAGAATGAGCGTAATTAAAGAAGAACTTTCAGATATTTACTTTTAAGAATACAGAGTACTCCTTAGGTATTATTTTGCAAAGAGAGGATCAGCTCTCTCAATTTTGCTCTTGCGAACTCTCTCAGGTTTTTGCAAGGCGAGTACATTCTGGTCGCCTTAGTAATTATACATTTCTTTTTCATTCTATTGCTTGGCCAATGTTGACATCGCCTCTAGGCAAGCCGAGATAAGTAAAATGATTTCCTTTGAATGCCCAAATTTGTGGTCTTAAATAGCTTCTAGCAAAGCATTATGATAGAGTATTCTCACTTGTATGGCTTCCTTGACATGCTTGCGTCAAGCGCTTCTACTGAGGGATCATTTTTAGTGTGGGAAATTAGCTTAATTATTTTCTTTTCTTTTTTGTGCTTTTTATGGGGATGCGGAATTTATTCTTTGCTAGCAACTACCACATTTGCCGAGAAGCTTCAGGCAAAAGCAAAATATATTCTAGGCTTTATATTCTTGGGTATTTATGTCATCTCTTTTGTCGAAGTAAAGTCTTGGCATGAAGCCTTTGTAAGCACTGGCTCAAGACCTGAGTGGACTCCCTTAATCTCTGGGGCTGACCTTTATTATTATCTCTATTACTCAATAAATTCGGAGTTTAAAGAGGTTCCCCTAAATGTTTACGGACCAAGTTTTTATTTGAAATTTTTTGCGAACTCTTTTCTTTTTTCGAGTTTATTTCTACTTGGATGTGAACTTGCTTTATTAAAAGAGTGGCTTAAGACAGAGAAAAAGAAATTTTGGCTCTTTCTATTTTTAGCTCTCACAAACCCCTGGATACTCATTCAGTTTACTTCTGTCAGTAAGGAAATCTTTATTTTGTTGGCACTCTTTTCTTTTCTAATTTTTAGAGAGAATAAGAAAAAAACGGTTCTGATGGCATCAATTGTCTTTGCTTTTTTTTCAAGAGCAGAATTTTTTATTGCTTACACTGGCTTCCTATTTGTGAGAAGGATTAAGTTTGTTGATAGGAAGTGGCAGCTGCTAGGTTTGATTCTTTTAGTGACTGCTTTCTATAACTCAATTCCAGGAATCTTAACGAAAATGGAAGTCTTGGAAATGCACCATCCTACAGCGAAATTTGGAGTGACTCATTTTCTAAGCAAAATGTGTACAGAATATTTCCTTTTTCCCCTTACGATTGTTCCAAGGGTGTTTTTGACAATATTTGAAAAAACAAAGGGCTTTATATTTAGTGGAAACGAAATAGAGAGCTACTTGAGTTTTATTATTGATGTGTCATCGGAATGGATTTTTTTCTTAACACTTATAATCGCCCTTTTTAAGAAAAAAATATATGATCTTAAAAAAGATAATAGCTATTTCTTTTGGATCTTTATCATAATGGTTTCCACCGTACCATTCCCTGTGTTCCGATATATTGTCCCAATCTATATCATAATGCTGACGATGATTTAGGGATTGCTTTCAAAAATAGGCAAAATTATGAAGCATGTTTCAGATAAAATTACGATTATTACTGTGAATTATAATACCTCTGACTTTATCGAGGTCATGCTATACGGTTTACACGAACTGGCGTCATCAACTTATTCTATTATTATCTGCGATAATGGCTCCAACGAACAAAATACCTTGAAGCTAGTAGAGCTTCAAAGAAAATACTCCAATGTTGATTTAATTTTTAGGGTTCAATCTCAGGCGGGTTCAACTGGCCACGCTGAAGCAGTCGATTTATTGGCCAAAAAAGTGAACACTCCCTATTTTCTTTTGATGGATGCTGATTGTTGTATTTTTATGAAAGATTGGGATCAGGTCATGCTTGAGGCGATGAAAGGGGAGGTTAAAGTCTTTGGAACACCTCGCTTGTTACAGAATGGTGAAAATTTAGATGACTTTCCAACTGTCTTTTCAACGTTATATGACAATCAAGTTTTTAAAGAATTAGAGTGTAGTTTCATGCCTGGTGAGGGGGGAGCGAAAGAAAATCAAGACACTGGTTTTCTTATCGCGAAGAAGTTTAGAGAAAAGGAATTTGGTTATAGAAATCTAGTGGCGAAAAATACAAGACATTACAAGAAGGGAAAGTTTGGAGATATCTTGTGTGCTGAGTATTATCTCGATCCGGAGTGTAAGAAACTTTTTTCTTGTCACTTTTCTCGTGGTTCCTCTAGTGGAAAAGATAAGTACAAAGATGGGATTTTACTGAAATTGCCCTTTGTGAAAAAAATAATCCGTCATCTCAGTGGTAAACGAGACCGCGAAAAATGGATCAAAAAAGCTTATCAAATAATAAGAGAAACTAGCACGGCTTCTGGACGATAAAGAAGAACCCAGACGTATTATCATACTTCATATTCTCTTTGTTATCGTAATACTTTAGAATAAAGTACGAAGCCATTTTTAAAATCAGACGCGAGAAACGTTTGCTGAGAGCGTCTCCTTCACACTTAATTCTAAGCATATCCCAAACAACAGCGAGGGTTCCGCCCATGTGGTAGATTGTCATCTGATTAAAGCCTGCCAGCTCAAGCTCATTACGAAGTTTTAATTCTGTCCATCTTTGAAAATCGTAGGGATCCGCATGTTTAGGATACATGAAAGGGACAGAGCCAATAAGTTTGCCCCCAGGTTTTAAAATGCGAAAGGACTCTTTTAGGACTTCTCTTGGAGCTTCGAGGTGCTCAATCACTTCACAGATGAGTCCCATGTCAAAAGAGGAGTCGGGGACCGGAATTTCTGAGGCTGAGCAAAGATAGTCTGGTGCAACGTTTGCATCAATATTACAAAATTTCCATGATCTAACATCGGCCATCGGAGGTTTAAAAGAGCCTCTTGTGTTTTCTTTTTTACCACCAATATCAATAACATCGCCATGAAACTTCTGCTTAAGAAGAAAATAGTCTAGAAAATGGCGTCGAAATGATAGGTGAATTGTTTTCATTTTTTTTTCTGTTCGATGGATGTTAATAATTCATTTTCAAATTCAATCAATTGATCAAGTGAATTATTTTGAAGAATGTAAGATCTTGCTTCTTTCTCTACTGTGACTGTTTCTTGCGATTTCACCTTTTGGATAACTCGAGCAATGGATGTACTATCCGTCTGGCATAGAAAACCTGTTCTTCCGTCCTCAATAATTTGTCTAATGCCAGGGACATCAGAGGCGATACAAGTACATTCCATGCTCATCGCCTCTAGTAGAGATTTTGGATTTCCCTCATGAAAACTTGCTAGTATATAATACTTATATCGCTCCATCAGCTGAGTGAGTTTTTCGTTGGGGATAACTCCTAAAAAATGGCACTCTAGGTTTAATTCGTGAGCAAGCCTTTCAAGAGATTCTTTCATTGGGCCCTTGCCCACAATGTCAATTTGAACATTAGCTTCTTTGCATGCTCGCAAAATATTTTCTAAATTTTTAACAATATCAAGCCGTCCGATATACAGCAGGCGATCTTGATAGACTGCTGAAGATGTTCTCTTGAAAAGATTAGTATCAATATAATTGGCACGTACATGAATTTTTTCACCAGGTACTCTGAAAGTCTTTTCAATAAACTCTTTAATGCTTACGGTTGTGACAGTGATAAAAGAAGATCTTTTATAAGTCATAAAAGACAACAGAAAAACAATCATTCGTTTTGCTACGTGAGTGTTTTGAGAACATTGAAGCTGATAGTGCTCGTAACCCATTCTGGACCAGAGCTTTTTTCTTAATGAAATAGCAAACCATAGCCCGAGCCATGCAGACCACATTTGATCAATCTTGATAAGATCAACCGATTTAAAGAGATGGCGATATTCGAAGGGGAGAAAAATAATTTTCGAAAAGAGCGTAGTCCAGGTTGCGATGTGAAGAGGAACAACTTCAATCCCTTCGAATTGGCTTTCATACTTTTTATCGTCATCACCCCCACAACTAAATATAAGAAACTTTGTTTGATGTTTGCGGTGGTGTTCTGTATAAGGGATGAGCTCTCTACTAAGTATACCGGTATTTTCCCAGTCTTTAAGCGAGGTCAAAATGGGGATGAAGACAGCACAAGTTCTACTCATTAATCTATTAATTCCAGTTCATACTATTAAGATTATCATTGTACCTTGTAATCACATTAGAGTGGTTCTTTAGGTAGTTCTTCTGATGCCATTGTACGGGGGATAAGCCAAAGATAATAGCGGAACGTTCTTTACCCTTATTTGTTTTTGGCCGTCTGTGAAGTGCATGCCCGTTAAATAAAAGAGCGTCGCCTTGATTGCCATGAAACTTAATTTTACCGAACGAGGCGAAGCCAAGTAACTTATCGACGATAAAATTGTTAAAGTCGATATTATGCGTTCCTTTTAGAATCTCTGTACCAGAAGCTCCGAGATCAAGGTCATTTAGTGAAAGAAATAGCTTGTAGTTATAAGGAATAGGGCCAACTCTTGTCGAATTTTTGTAGTGGTAAGAGTCTCTATGCCATGGGAGAGATCTTGTTTTTTCAGAACATTCGATAAAAATATAGTTTGTTAGAAATAAAGGGCTACCAACCACCTGCATGCATTTTTGTATCAGGTTTGTTTGGAATAAGTAGTCGATGATAAAAGCCGCTTCTGGAGATTCTAAGACATCATTTTTTAAGGTTCGAGCACCATTATTCTTTGCTTTTAATTCAAAGTTTTGATCGTCTTTTTGTAATTCTTTAATCTTTTGGAAGAAGCTCTCGTTCCATTGGTAAGATTCACGCTTGAGAAGATGAAAGCCGTTCTTAAAAAAATCCAGTAATTCAGATGAGTCGAGCTCCATTGGAGGTGATTGTTTTGTAAGCGATAACATAGCAAATTCCTCTTCATCCTGCGATTTAACTTACGCGCTGCTTGAATTCTCTCTCCGCAGCAGTATATACTAATTCCACAACCATTTATTTAAACCATAGCACTTATTTTATGGGCCATAAATACATGAAGATAACAACGGCTGCTGTCGCGCGTTGCTTTTGATAGGATTATTTTGAAAATACCAGATATAAAAGTCTCAAGCATTGTCGTTTTTGCTGGTGGCTTCCAGTCTCTAGCTAATATTGCCTTTTTATCTGTAGCCGCTAAAAACTATTCGGCCTCAGATTACTCTTTGATTCCCTTGTACTTTACATTGCAGGGTTTACTGATGGTTTTTAGCTATCAGGGCATGGACTCGATGATTAATAGGGCCATGCTAAATAATCATATCTCCTTTTATAGGATAGCCCTAAAGCATTCATTTAGGTTTTCAAGTATGGTTGCTGGGGCGTTACTTGTTGGTTTCATAATCTACAACGCTACTCTTGGTCTCTCGAAGGAGTATATTTTTTTGGGCTTACTCATCATTTTTCAATTGCCGATATCGGCTTTAGAAAAAGTAGAATGCGGTTTGTTAGGCTTGAATCGATTTAAAGAGTTAATTTCTTATAAATCTATATCCTCGATTATCTCAATTGCTCCTCTTATTGGGAGTTTGTTTGACTTAAAGGTAATATGGCTAATCGGTCTTATCATTATAGCTCGCCTGATTATCGTAGCTTTGAGTCTCTTTTCACTAAGTAAAATAATTTCTTCTGTTGAAGGTAATGAAAGCTATAAACTCGCGTTTTACAGAGGAGAGGCAAAGAAGATTACTTGGCTGTCAGCATTTGCGACACTTCTTAATTATGTATGGCCGCTTATTCTTTATCGGATGGATCCTATTTCATTGTCTGTTTACTTTAATGGAAACAAGATCCCCGAAAAAATAAAAGATTATTCTAAGCTGTTTGTCTCTGTACCAAGCCAGCATTGGCTTAAAAAAGGGAAAGAGCATTTTTCGACTAAGATAAAAGAAAAAGGAATCTATATATTTGGGGTTTCTTTCATTTTTTCTCTAACTCTCGCAGGGCTTTCTCCTTTTTATATACCTCTAATTTTTGGAGAAGATTATAGCAACTCTATATTGGTGTCTCAGATTATTCTATTAGGTGTTCCTGCAAGAGTCCTTGGTGCTATCTTACAGTCGCGAGAGATTTTTCATGAGGATGATACAAGTTTTTTTAGACGATCAAACTATATCGTTGCTTTCGTCAATTTAGTTCTAGCAATACCAATGATCTACTATTATGAGGAAATAGGACTTGCTCTTCATAATTTGGCCATTTCTTATTTTGGCTACTTCGTCTCTTTGTTAAGATTTCGTTATATAGAGAGAGGGAAGCAAACTATTTATTGAGTTGGTTATCTCATTTGATTTTTGTGGAAAAGGGTGCTGTCGAGAAAGAAAACCCCTTTGATAAAAATTTTATACTTAAGCCGAACGCAGATCGCCGGAAGCTTAGTCATCAATTTCATAATAAGTTTTAGGGAGGCCAAAAGGTTTAGCTGCAGTAGCTCTTTTTGAAGTTGGTGAAAATAATTTCGAGGGTCATTTTTTTCTTGATCCAACTTAGTACTGATAAATTCTTCAAATTGTTGTTGTGTTACTTCGTTAAGAGATTTTAAGGTAAAATGAGAGCCAACAAAAATCCGCCCCCAGTAGGCCCAATGGGAATTGAGATTAGAGATACTTTGTGGATTAATTCGGTACTTGATAACAACCTTTGGGTAGTTACCAATTGAAAAGCCTGCTAAGAGGAGGCGTGCTAAGAGGTCATGGTCTTCGGCGTGCTTAATTCCTCTGTAGCCACTCACTTTAACTAAAGCATCCTTTTTGCACAGCCAAGTTGGGTGCAGGGCCGGAGTATGGTATTTCGTGAGCATGTGAATACCTCTCTTAGAGAGGGGCATTTTCCAAGTGCCGAGAGAGTTGGAGTCCTGATCAATTAGTTCAGCATATCCTCCAACGAGATCAAGAGAGTGAAGCTCTAAGAAACGAAGTTGCTCATCAATTCTAGTGGGTAAACTGATATCATCAGAGTCCATTCTTGCAATGTATCTTCCTGCGGCAAGACTTAAGCCTTTATTCAAAGTTTCAATAAGCCCGATATTTTTCTCGTTGATAACTAACCTTGTATGGGGGTATTGAATCTCAGCTTTTGAAAAATACTCAATTGCCTCTTTGAGATCAGGGTTGTCGATGATCACAATGATTTCAATCGACTGGTAGGTTTGATTCACAATAGATTGGTAAGCCTTGTCAAAATAAGATAAAGGCTCTTTGTATACTGGCAGAATGATGGATACAGTTGGCCGATTATTCGTCACTTAAAATTTTCCTATTCTTTAACTGAATGGCCCGCTTGATTTGATACTTTCCCGTAATCACACCATACAGTTTCGAGAGTGTTTCAAACTTATTAAAAAGTTTAATGAAAAACAGCTCTGTTCGTAAAATAAAAGATAAATATGACGATATTCTCTTTTTCTGCTGAACTGATTTAAAAGAATTTGAAAGAAATTGAGCATACTCTGATGTCATTTGGTCGTAATTTTGTGGGGGCGCCACATTCTTGGAATATTGATCATAATGATTAGAAATATATTTTAAAATTTCTGGGAGTTCTTGGTCATTGTTATACACATGAGCATTTTGTGGAAGCAGCTCCGGAGAGCCCCCTCCATTATAGCAGAGTACGGGAATTCCTGTTGCTATTGCTTCTGCTAAAGAGTTGGAGCAAGGATCATATTTAGAAGCAAAGAGAAATAAGTGTGAAGACTTAAGCTCATTAGCAATTTCCTCCTTGGATAAGTTCCCTAGTAAACGAATATTTTTAAAAGAATATTCAGATCTTCCTGCAAAGTTAAATTCATACTTAGACCAATCTAAATGCTCATCAAGCCAAAGAAGAGTGTCGAAGCCTTTGTTCATATTGGTCGACCAACTCGAGTAGAAAATTTTGAGTTTATTATTCTTTGAGTAGTGGTACTCAACTGGTTTAAAAAGAGACGAATCTGGGGCGTTAATAATTGTTTGGACAGGCTGCCCTTTTGTTTTTAGGCCAAGTTGTTCACAGGCTCGTTTAGACCAATGAGTTTGAAAAATCGTCGCATCAGCTATGTACTTATTAAGTAGAAAAACAAACTCATCTCGTAAATCAATTGGAGAATTGTACACACCCATTGGACCATCAATACGATGGACGAATAAAATCTCGGGGTATTGCTTTTTTAAGGAGATAACCTGGTCAATGGCATGAAAGCTGTTGAACAATATGATGTCGGCCATGGCCGGGTTATCAGTATATAAGTTAGAGTTTATAAAAAAGCGTCTTAGGTTTTCAAGAACAGAAGTTCCACCTCCGCCGTGTTTCTCTTCAAATTCATAACAGATGTATACTTTCAACTTCTCATCCCCTGATAAAGATCGATATACATTTGAGAAATTTCTTTTAGAGAGAGGGCTTGCACATCGTTTAAAGCATTTGCTGTAAGCTGTTCTTTGATATCTTGAGGTGATCGAATAAACTGCAAAACCTTTTGGGCCGAAGACTCAATATCATTAATATCGATTTCGATGAAATTCTTCCCATCGATTCCAATGTCGTTAACCATTCCTACTCTGGTGCCGGCGTAGGGAACTTCCATGGCCCAAGACTCAGTGACAGACTTTGGTCCACCCTCAACTCTTGACGTCATTAGGTAGAGATCAAGTGCTTCATAAAGATTCACAACCTCTGAGGAGTCATCAAAAAAGTAATGAGAGAACGCAATATTTTTTCGTTTAAGTCGTTGGATGACGTAACCTCTGGCTGGACCGGATAAGAGTATGTGTGTATCCAATTCATCAGATAATTTCTCAACGATCTCACAAAAAATATCTGGTCCTTTCACGAGCTTTGGCTCCAGTCCTTCGCCCCATCCATTGCCATCTTTTTGAAAGCTACCAATCACAATTTTATTTTCTGGAATTCCGAGTGACCTTTTAGCCTCTTCTTTTGTTTTTTTCCTTTTAAAGACGGAGGTGTTGACTGGGATTGGAGCAAAAAAAATCTTCTCCTGGGGAAAGTTTTTGGCCAAAAGCTTTTCTACACTAAGTCTATTGCTAAGGTGAAGGTAGGAGATGCGATCACGGTACTCGTGGTAATACTTAAAACCGATGTCATTTTCAACAATATGAAACCAAGTGAGTATTATTGGGCTTTTCGAATTGACCTTTTTGAGACCTCTTTTAGAAAAAAAAGTATAGATGTCTCCAAAATGAATAATGGTGCCTTGAGGGCATAGGTGAGAAGTGGTTGTTCGAATTTTGATATTGTGAGAGATCGACTTACATAAACTTTCACCATCATGTCTAATTGACCAGTTGAAATCATCGACTACATAAATAACCTCTGGTCTCTGTAGAAAGTTTAGGATCGTGTCAGCAATAAAAAAATATAATTTTTTTAACTTTTTAAGAAATGTCATGATTTTTTTATCGAGCACACTAGGTAATACTCGCCAAATTTTGTCGTCAATGAGTTTATTGATAAACCGGCTTGACCTAACTCGTCTCTAATTTCTTGCTCAGTATGCTCAATGTAATGAGTAGGGTCTAAAAAATATTCCATATTAAGAGACTTTAAGTAAGGAGAGATCCAGTCTCTTTCAAGAGTAGGCACTCTAATTAGGAATTTTGTTTCATCATTATTCGCTCTAATGATCTTTTTAATAAAAGATACCCTGTCTTCAATATGCTCTAAAACATTAGAAAGTGTAATGAAGTCAGCTCTCTTTAATAATGAATAATCAAAAACGGTGGCATCTCCATGATAGAAAGAGACATTCTCAGCTTTATTATTCTTATTAGCTTCTTCGATGTGAGTTTGAGATAGCTCAATTCCGTAAACTTGGGAGGCTTTTGTGGCTAGGTGTTTTGCTAGGAACCCATTGTTTGACCCGATATCGATAACAATGGAATTTGGACTTATGTTTTCGAGAAACCAATCTTCATATTTAAGAAAAGCCTTTTTTGGATGAACGCCTTGGTGGACCCTCACTGCCATTTTATCTATGACAAAATAAAGTTTATGGTAAGCTCTTAAGCAAAACCTTAAAAGAAGCTTCGATAGGATATTTTTGACTTGTTCCATTAATAGAAATTACAAAAATTCGTATGGTTAGGCTATTTTTTTGCAATGTCGCACTGAGTTGCTCGCTGTAATGAAGACTTACTCAAGCACCCTTACTCACCCAAGCTGGTCCGACTCTTTAACTAATTGAAATAGTATCGGGTTATTTTGCCAGAAATTGAAAAGATTTACATTCTCACTTAAACCTGTATGACTCTACAGAGTTCTACGTTTTCCAGATACCATTCAACCGAAAGTTTGATCCCTTCCTCAAGAGAAATTTCAGGTTCCCAATTGAGCAGTTTTTTTGCCTTTGTAATATCAGCTTGAGTTGAATCCATATCGGCTTTGTGCCAATCTTTTTCTACGCGCTGATGTTTTTTGCCAAGATATTTTTCAATCATCTCAATCACGGTATTAAGAGAAACGGGATTGTTGCCGCCACCGAGATTGATAATCTCATAACCAACATTTTTAGTGGCGAGAATTGTTCCTTTGGCAATGTCGTTAACATAAGTAAAGTCTCGTGACTGTGAACCATCGCCAAAGATTGTGATAGGAGTTCCTTCATCAATCCACTTAATAAAACGGAAAATACTCATATCAGGGCGACCGGCTTGGCCATAAACTGTGAAGTAGCGAACAACTGAAATATCCATGCCATAGAGATAATGATAACTATAGGCCATTACCTCAGCGGCTTTCTTACTAGCTGCATAGGGAGAAATAGGTGTATTAACTGGGAGTGTCTCCGCAAAGGGCATCTTTTGGCCAGCATAGAGCGAAGAAGTAGAGGCAAGAACCATTTTATTCACCTCAAATTCGCGCATACATTCTAGGAGATTAAGAGTTCCATGGGCATTAGTCGTCATATAGACATGGGGATTTTCCATGCTGTAGCGAACACCGGCTCTTGCCGCAAGGTTGATGACGGCGTCAAATTGGTGGCGACTAAAAAGTTCTCGAGTCCCAGCTAAGTTTTCAATGTCGAGTTTGTGAAATTCAAATCCCTTTTCATCTTTCATGAAGCCAAGGCGATGCTCTTTTAAGCGGACATCGTAATAGTCATTCATATTGTCGATACCAACAACTTGATGACCTTGAGAGAGAAGTTCGCGAGCTGTTTGGAAACCAATAAAGCCTGCGGCGCCGGTGAGAAGGAATTTTTTTGACATGAGGTACCTCAAAGGTTTTGTGCACTGCTAGCCTAGCACAAAGTGAGCTACTTGATAAGCTTGGTCTCGAAGATTGAGAGCGCCTGCCCTATGACTTGATCCATATCATAGTAGGAGTAGGTCCCCAGTCTTCCCCCAAAAATGACATCTCTTTCACCTTCGCTGAGCTTTTTATATTTCTGATAGAGCTCTTGGTTGGGTTCATTTTTGATTGGATAGTAGGGATCGTCTGGATTTTCACATGAGCGCTCATAAAAGATGACGCTTTTCGTATTTTTGTAGTCACGCTCTGGATGTAGGTGAAGGGGCTCGTGAACGCGGGTGTAGTCGACATCTGTATCGGCATAATTCATAACACTCGTTCCCTGGTAGTCTGCGTAGGGCATGACCTCCTTCTTTAGGGAGATACTTCTCCACTCGAGTCTTCCAAGGGAATAGTTGAAATAGCGGTCAATTGGGCCAGTGTAGATGGTCTTAATTTTTGGTTTGAGGGCATCCTTAATATCGAAATAGTCACAGTTTAGTTGAACCTTAATATTTGAGTGATCAAGCATTCTCTCAAAAATTGCGGTGAAGCCATCGAGGGGAATACCTTGCCAGCGGGCATTGTTAAAATATGTCTCGTTGTAATTTGAGCGCACTGGAAGACGATTGATAATGCTGGCAGGAAGCTCCTTTGGGTCTTTGCCCCATTGTTTAGTGGTATAGCCTTTGATGAAGGCTTCATAAAGTTTTCTTCCAATGAGGCTCACTGCTTTTTCTTCAAGATTTTTGGGATTTGGATAGCTCTCCTGACGCCGCTCCTTGGCCAGAAAGCTCTCTACCTCAAAGGGTTTAAGATTGACGTTAAAGAAAGAATTAATCGTCTCAAGGTTTATCGGCATCTGATAAACCCTGTTCTTATGCGTGCTCAAGACTTGATGATAGTAGCTATTCCACTTCGTAAACTGACTAAGGTAATTAAATACTTTTTCACTTGAAGTGTGAAAAATATGAGTGCCGTAGGCGTGGTACTCGATACCAGTTTCTTCATCTTTTTTAGAGTAGCAATTCCCACCAATGTGATCGCGTCTGTCTATAACGAGAGCTTTCTTGTTAAGGACTGTTGCAATTCTCTCAGCAATAACGGCGCCAAAGAAACCTGCTCCAACAATGAGATAGTCTGGATTATGATTTTGCATAAAGATCTCCAAGTCGGCAGAGGTTCTCTTCAAGAGTATACTTTTGTTGTATGAGCTCTTTTAATTCAGAAAGACTATCTTTCGGGTTTAATTTTACTAAGCTCGCAGGCTCAAGTCTAAAAAGGCAATTTTCAGGAAGTAGATCATTGTGACCAGGGACATCACTCGCAGCAATCGGAAGCCCATAGGCCATGGCCTCTAGGACGGTGTAGGGAAGTCCTTCCCCAAGTGAGGGACAGATCAATAGGTCGATACGATTGAAAAAGTCATAGGTGTCTTGAGGGGGGAGAACATGGGTATCAGTCGCATTTGCAAGTTTGGATATTCGATCTTGCTCTTCTCCGTCTCCTGCAATAACTAACTCAAGCGATGGATATTTCAATTCAAATAGGGAGAAGTTTGAGAGTACCCAAGTTACGTTTTTATGGGGGTCAAAGCGCGAGAGGACTCCTGCAACTTTTGGTGGCCAATTTAGATTATCCTTTGTGCGAGTTTGAACTTTTTTAGAAATACCATTTGGAATGACAATTGAAGGAATGCCGATATTCTTGGCCTTGGTTTTCTCACTTTGAGAAACACAAATATGTTCTATTCTAGAAAGCGAAAAAAAACGCTCGAGAAATATCTTTAATCTGCTCTTGCGATCATTTTTTAAATGTAATCCATGAAAAGTGTGAATAACTTTATGTCCTAATAAAGAGAGGACTCCACCATAGATTCCTGCACCAAACCCATGTGAGTGAATGAGCTCGATCTCATTGCGCTTGATAAATTTGAGTAAAGAAAAGAATGATTTAATTGAAAATCTTCGATGGGGAAGGGGAAGTACTTCGTATGAGAACTTCTTAAAATGTGGGGCAAATTCTCCGTCGCTGGGGGCCGCTGTGAAAAAAAGAAACCTATCCCCGAGATGACTTAAAATCTCGTGCACCTGCTTAGGTCCACCGCCAGTGTCAGAACGCGATGTGATGAGAAGAATGCGTTTCTTTGAATTAACCATGGCTTTTATTCTATCTCAAGTTCAGAAAATCGTGGCGGTTTTTGAGTAAAAAACACAGGTACTCAGCCTAGCTAGGTAAAACACTCTGCTCCACCTTGCACCAGGCCATTACGCTCTATCATTAGAAATAACCAACATTTTAGGAGTGGGCGTGAAGGGTACAGCGATTTTTTTACTTTGGGGACTTCTGTCTTTAAGCGGGACTTGGGGCAGTGAAGTTGGAAGCGATCGTTTTGGGTTTGAGATTCCCCCGTTAGAGAAATCGCAATTGCGCTATGGGGCAGCCTTGCAGGGCGAGCTTGATCCAAATTACTTACGCGTGTTGGTCTGGAATATCTATAAAGGCGAAAAGGATCACTTTGATCGCGACATCACAGCACTCGCGCCAAAGTATGATTTGATGATGATTCAAGAGGCGCTGACCACTCGGATGGATGTCTTTAGGTCGATTCCTGGGGTTCGGTATGACTTTGGTATTAGTTTTGGCTACAAAAAAGATCCAAACAAATTCACCGGCACCATGATTGGCTCAAAGGTGAATCCCGCGCGGGCGTGGATTGCGAGAACCACCGAGACTGAGCCCATCATTGGCACACCAAAAGTTCTCACCATGGCAACTTACAAATTTATGGATCGGCCCGAATCGCTTTTACTCATTAATATTCACGGTCTGAACGTCACCACTCACGGTCCCTATATCCGTCACGTCGAGCTCGCCATCGAGCAGATGAAAGGGCACACGGGGCCGATTGTTTTTGCGGGGGACTTTAATTCGCGCACCGAGCGCCGCCTTGAAGAGACGCGCGAGATGCTCTCGCGCCTGGGCTTTTCTGAGATGAGCTTTCGAAATGACGAGCGCATGCGAGGCAAGCTTGGTGGGGAGATTCTCGATCACGTCTTTTATCGCGGGTTAGAAATTATCGACAGTGAGGTCTTGGGTCATTTAGAATCTAGTGATCACAAGGCGATGAGTTTCGAGGCAAGACTGATCGATTAATCTATTTCTAAGGATGGTTCTTGGGAGAGCGAAGCATAAAGTTGACGGCAGTTATTCTGGCCCAGCTCTTTATTTTTCCCCTCTTATTTGGGCATAGTTATGTCTATCCGAATTGGGCCATTAATTATCGCGTCCTAAGCGTCATTATGATTCTCGCTTGGTTTGGCTGTTTTCTCTTTGGGGGGCGGCACTACCTGAATTTTAAGCGCGATGTGGAACATTTTCTGCAAAGCTATCCGCGGGCGAGCTTTGCCATCCTCGCTCTCTTTGTGCTCTCCCTCTATACCTATTGTGTGGTGGACTCCTTTTTTAGCTTTGGCGTGAACGCGATTGATTTTTCCTTCTTCAATGAGCTGATTCCAAATACACTCAGTGGGCGCTGGATGCACTCTGATGCCTACGGGGGAAATCACTTTGGTGTCCACTCCACTTGGATCATGCTGCTCTTTACGCCTTTTTATCTCGTGACTAAATCTCCTTTGATGCTGGTAGTGAGTCATGCGCTTATTTTGGTGAGCACCATTTTTCCACTCAAAAAAATGTTAGATCTTCTGAGCATCAAGAGGACTTTGAGCTACTTCTTTATTCTCGCTTTTTTTCTAAGCTCCTACATGGCGCACAATCTGAATTATAATTTTCACATTGAAAATTTTATGATTCCGCTCTTTATGTGGGTTTTCTACTTTATTATTAAGTGCGATTACAGTTGGCGTTTTTGGTCGGTGGTGATTCTGAGTCTGCTCGTGAAAGAGGATGTCGCCTTCTACTTTTTGGGCGCGGCCCTTATTGTGATGCTACGTGCCCCCAAAGTAGGCGCCGTCTTTATGCTGCTCTCTCTCATCTTTGGAATTATCAACTTGAAACTTGTGATCCCGCTGAATCGAGGC
This sequence comes from Bacteriovoracaceae bacterium, assembly GCA_048264885.1. Taxonomy (GTDB): domain Bacteria; phylum Bdellovibrionota; class Bacteriovoracia; order Bacteriovoracales; family Bacteriovoracaceae; genus JBLWXV01. The sequence goes on along the minus strand of JBLXCO010000003.1, from coordinate 419,469 downwards.
TCGGCCGAATACGTGATTGCAAGTACTGCCGGAGCATATGGGGGGAGTCTGTCTGAAATTATCGGCTACACTCTCTCACATCCTTTGAACGTCTTAAAAGATGTCCTTACTTCGGGATGGAAAAAACTTTTGCTTCCCTACCTAGGACTTCCAGCGCTCTCACTTTCTTATTGGGGCTTTGTCCTGGTTGCTATCTATGTTCACGCCATGGCGACCAGCCCTTTTATGAAGTACCTCGGTCTCTACTATAGTGCTCCTTTTATCAGTGCCACCTTTGCGGGCTTTGTGATCACACTCTTACATCGAAAATGGTTTTACGAACGCAGAGAAGGGATCATTCTTCTAAGCGCCGTGCTCTTAATGTGTGTGGGAAATGGCAGAGTGGCGCTGGAGCGCGCTCATCCCTATTACTTTGAATTTGCAGAGGCGGTCTCTGAAGTGACGTCAGCAAAGGTCTGCGCGCAAGCGGCCTTCTACCCGCACTTGGCCCAATCAAATGAGAGAGCACTCCTGACTAAAGAATGTCTCTATAAAGACTATGATCTCTTCATTCTCTCAAATACAACGAGGCCTTATCCTTATCCCAGTCATGAAGTCGCCCAGATGATGAAAGATCTTGAAGCGCGAGTTGATTATGAGCATCGTCAAATTGGCGATATTCACCTTTTTAAAAGAGTTGATAATGAAAGAAGCACATCTCTCTAAAATTATCTTTATCTTTGCCCTGATCCTCCTGGGCCAACAGCTTTGGGTGCCAGGCTTTTTTCACGACGGTTATCTCTACGCGGCACTTGGGAAAAATGCCGCCGAAGCGTCCCACTGGCTGGTGCCACATTTATCAGACTCCGCTTACGCGCGCTTTTCTCATCACCCACCGCTCTACTTCATGATCGAGGGAGTCTTCTTTAAACTTTTTGGCAGCGACTGGACCCAGGCGCGGCTGTTTGGAATTTTGTGGGTTCTACTCTGGCTCTATGGGATGAGAAGAGTACTTCTAAAAAAGACGACTCTAGAAGTGGCCAATCTCTTTGTATTGCTGCTCATTGTGATGCCTGATGTTCTCAAAAAGGCGCGCTTTCCCAATCTCGATTTTGCCTTGGCGGCGATGTGTGGGATTGCACTCCTAATAGTTTGGAAGGAGAGTCGCACTTACAAATGGGCACTTGCGGGTGTGCTCTTGGGCCTTGGCTTTTGGTTTAAAGGACTTGCGCTTTTGGTCTTTGGAGCGGTCTTTCTTACCTATCTTATCTTTGAACGCCTGGAACGCCTGCATTTTAAGACTTCTCGCCCCTATCTCTGCGCCGTGCTCACTCTCGCTATTGGAGCGCTCTGGCCGCTGCTGCTTAAGCTGACGGGCAATTGGGATATCTTTACCGGATATCTCGATATGCAATTTACACACACCGCGATCGAGGGCAGAGGGGAGTCCATGCCCTTTTATACCTACATTGTCCACGTGGCTACGACGATGCCACACCTCATTTTGCTCGCGCTCTGGGGCCTTTATAAAGAGCGCGCCCAGTATTTTAAAAATGATCTCACTAGGCTGGGGGCCATTTGGTTTTTCACCGGGCTTATCTTGCTGTCATGTATGAAGTTTAAGTACTCACACTATTTGATTCCTTATTATCCTGGGCTCGCCTTACTGGCCCTTCCAGGGCTCATGGCGATCAAAAAGAGATACGCACCTCAGTTTGGAAGGGCGCTTACGCTCCTCACTGTGACTGCTGGCCTTATGCTACTCATTTTTCCTTTCACGACTAAGAATCGAAGACACCCAGAACTTGTGCAGATGGAACAGGCCCTAGAGTGGCGCCAGCTAGCTCCGGAAGAATTTATCCTTCTTGATGGGGCCTATGAATTTTGGAGCACAACAAATTATGTGGCCTATCGCTTTGATCGCCCAGTGCGCGCCATTGGAATGAATGAACTCGTGGTCAAATCTCCTGTCGTGGTCCTCACTGATCCAAGTCAAGAAGCGCAGATCGCAGCAAATTATAAGAGCACTCTCTTATTTAGGAATCATCGTGTCAGCATTCATTACCTCACTCCGTAAGTGCTTTGAAGACAGATTTGCCGTGATTTATTTTGCGGGACTGCTCATTATTGCCCAGGCCATGAGGCGCAGTCACGGCAGCTTAAAAAGTAATCACCTCATTTTTATCAGCATCCTCACGCTCTTTGTTTTCTTTGATCGCTTTCAGCGCTCAAGCTTGAAGGAGGGAGCAAAGTTTTTGGGGGTGGCGATATTTTTAATCATGGGAATTGCTAAGTTTGAAATTATCTATGCGAGCTCATCTACTTGGGGGCTTTTTTACCGCGTGACTCTTTTTATTCTTTTGTGTTCTTGCTCTTTGATGAAATTTTATGGTGCTAAGTCACTGCTCAAATACCTTAACTTCTTTTTAATTGGCGTGCTCTTTTGCTGTGTCCCTTTCGCCTCAAGTGCTCCTAATGTCGATGTTTGGGTCTATTTTGAAAAAGCCGTGGGGGCGATGAACTCGCTTGTTAATCCCTATACTCTTACTTATCCCGATATCTATCAGGGGGCACACCACTACAACCCAAAATTCATCTATTGGCCCATGAGTCTCTATTTAATGGCGCCGATTAAGTGGTTTGCCGATGTGCGCTTTTCTTTAGTGATTGCTCTGTTTGCGAGTGCTTATCTCTTAAAGCGAGACTCCTCTTACACCCATTGGGATATTTTGATTTTCTTGCTCTTTCCCATCAATTTCTTTGTGATTGAGCAGAGTTGGATTGAGCCGCTCATGATTCCCTTTTTAATTCTTCACTTTCAATCGCTGAGAAATAAAGATTACAAATGGGCGGCGATCTGGCTGGGCGCTCTGTGCGCGCTTAAGCAGTTTATGCTGGCCCCCTTTTTACTCTCAAGCCTCTATCTCTTAAGAGTAAAGGGTTTTAAGCACACGCTCATTGCTCCAGCATTTATTTTGCTTACCTTTTTTCCTTTTTTAATACTCACGCCTGAAACCTTTATTCAAAACACATTTCTTGAGTTTCTGCGCTTTCCCGCGCGCGCTGATTCGCTGTCTTGGGTGGCGCACTTTCTCTTTCACTATGACTATGAACTCAGTGGCACAATTTCAGCACTTCTTTATTTGGGCACATTTATTTTCTGTGCTTATAAATTATGGCAAGAGCAAAGCTTACTCGCTCTAAAGTCTGGATACTTTCTCACACTTGCAGTGACGTTCTTGTTTGGAAAACAGTCTTTTGCCAATTACTACTTCTTGCTATTTATGGTCTATTTTCTCTGCCTTAGAAGGAGCAGCGATAAAGACCCCAAGTCTTCGACTTCTCAAGTAGCTTGTGAATAAGGGAGTACTTTTTTAAATCAAATACCCATTGGGGATACCCCAGATACTCCCGATGACAGCGGCCCTCACTTTCAAGAATCTCAATATCACGGAGCTTATCGGTTAAAAACCAAGCCTTATCGGAAGTGAGCAATTCGCGGGCAAGCTCGGGGAGCTCGCGGGCGGTAGAGTCAGAAACTTGAATCTGTTTAATGGGAGCTTGTAAATAAAAGGGAAGCTGGTCTCTAAACTCACCAAATGTAATCATTTCACGAGGGGGATTAGGGTGGCGGTAGAGCACCTTGTACATATCAATGGGGGTGAAGGCGGGCTTAGTGCTCGCAATCAAAAGGGCCCCAGTATTAATGATAACTAAAAGATAAGTCAAAACTGCCAATGGGCGACTCCACTTAAGCTTTAAGTCTTCTAGCATGAGCGCCAGCATATGCGGGCATAGCATCCCTAGACCAAAGAGAAAGCGCAGCTCCTTATGGCCCACCATACTGTGTAGGACAAAAAAGGGCAGGCTCACCCAGCTCACCCAGTGGCGCGGTCTTTTGATCCAGCACCAAAAGGCGGGCACTAGAAAGAGCAGACTAAATGGCGGAATGCCTTTAGCTAATATTTTGGTGAAGTAATAATACCAAGGCGCCACTCCAAATCCCGCGGCGGCCCCACGCAAAATATTGTGATCAAAGTAATTCCAGGCGCTAAAAGTCCAAACCCCATAGCCCCAATAATCGATGGGGATATTGATTAAAATGGCGGCCACAATACCAAGGGCGACCAGCGTGAGACCCTTGGCGCTCTCTCTTTTTGAATAGATAAACCAAAACCACAAAGGCGCGACGGTAAAGGCCATTTGAAAGCGCAGAATAAAACTTGCCCCCATTAAGAGACCAATCGCGAAGCGGGAAAACCCTGGCCGTGCTAGCCACTGACAAAGGCCAATGACGAAAAGAGACATGCCTAAGTTTTCAGCACTGGGGCGCGCGTGAAAGAAGGGAAAGTACCAAGTGAGAAAAATGAGAATCGCTGTGACCTTGAGCTTCACTCCAGAAAATTCACGCTGGGCGAGTTTAAAGAGCTGAAAGCTTGCCACCAGGGCGAGAGCACTTGAGAGTAAGCGCAGAAGCATCGCCCAGACAAAAGGGTCTTTAAATCCCAGCCCGAGATAGACCTTTGAGATCAGCACCATCACTCCCGGTTGCAGCCAGGGGCGAATTTTTGCTGGATATTCCCATGAGAGTTCTTCTACTGGGAAGAGGCCGAGCTTCATCGTCATAAAGCGCATGAGTCCTAGGTGCTCGTCGGGGCGGTGATAACCTTCGGAGAAAATGACGGCCAGTAGATGAAAGAGGATTCCAAGAATAAAAATATGCTTATACTCAATTCGCTCAATTAGCCGCTTCATAATTTAGGGAACCTCGCACATCAGCAGAATGGGGTTTCTCTTTTCTCTCACAAGCAACCCAATTCGTGAGGCGATCAAAACCTTGTGACAGTTGGGGCGCTGCTGGTGAATCCACTTCAGGTCTTTGGGATTTGAAACGATCACTGAGGGAGTCGAACCGGATGGTGACTCTTTGATGAGCCTTTCAAAGTCAGCTAAGTCTTTCAGGCGCTGGAACTGGGGGCCATCCTTAATGAGGGATTTGGGCGTGAGCTGATACATATTAAAGGGAGACTCGGCCCCAATATAAAAGAGCTCTCGCGGCTTATTTTCGAGCTCTGCCCACTTTTGTAAAAAGGCATAGTCGTTAGAGGCGGGTTTTATTGAGCTGTAGATCATCGCCATTGCACTGGCAACCAAGATCACTCTAACAATGAGGCGCCAGGTTTTAGGGGTGAAAAGTTTAAAGCTTCGAAGGAGCTGGCCATAAAACTGAGCGCCAATAATGAGCGCAAAGGGAATCATGGGAGTGAGAAATCTCATCTCCTTATGCCCTACAAGGCAATGAATTATAAAGAAAGGCAAGGTCAGTGCCGTGATCAGTGTGCGAGGTCTCGTCAACCACTGCCACAAAAATGAGAGCACGATAAAGATCGATACGGGAGGGTAGAGCGTGGTGTGAATTCGCGTGAAGTACCAATACCAAGGAGAGGTTCCAAAGGTAGCGGCTTTATCCTTTAAAATATTCTCAGTGATATAATTCCAAGGCGCTAGCGTGAACTCTTGATAACCATAAGTGTCTAGTGCCACACCGATGAGCGTGGCGATCACAAGACCTATTAAGCAGATTGAGAGTTCCTTAATTTTTTTTCGCTCAAAAATAAAAAGGCCAATGAGCATAAAGCCCAGATGGTAGCGAAATTGTATTCCCGCTCCCAGGGCGAGACCACTTAGCAAGAAGTTGACCTGATGATGTTGAGCTCTGCGATTAAAAAATGGAATAAGCCCCAGGATAAAAAAAGCACTTCCAAAACCTTCACCACTCACGCGGGCGTGAATAAAGGGGAGAAACCAAAAAAAGAAACAGGCCATTAAGACGGCAAAGCGCTCGTGATGGCGACGCAGGCCACAGTGATAGAGAAAGTAGAAAAGAGCGAAAAAACTAAAAAGACTACTTAGAATTCTCCAACTGGTCTCTAAGGCAAATATATCGCTTGGGAAAATAAATGTACTCGCGCTAATCAAGCTTGGGAGTAGCCACGGGCGCATCTTGGCCGGAAATTCCCAGGGCAGATGCTCGAATCCAAGATCACCCCAACGCGACATCATAAATTCAAAATTTTGAAAGTGCTCATCTGGGTGGAGAAATCCCACCGAAAAGCATGCTGCAACAAGATGAAGAATCAGCGAAAAGGCGATGAGTCCCTGATACTTTCTCGCCCAGGAAATAAATGTGAATGTTGTTTGCTCCATATGCCCATCTAGAATAAAGTAGTTTGATATGAAGAGTAAAACTGTATCACCTGGGCTTGGGCGCTTTTTACTGCTAGCTTTAATTTTGGCCCCCTTTGCTCTGTATTTTTATGACATTGGCAATCCCGATGCACTCAGACAGGGAACGGAGGGCTTCTATCTGCGCGTTCTCTCGGAGATGAGAGCTGCGGATAGTTTTCTCACTCCCTTATTTGACTCTCGGCCGCACTTTTCTAAGCCGCCACTTGGCTTTTGGCTCGCTTGGCCTTTTATCTCGGCGGGGGAGGGCGTCCTCTTTGGAGCGCGGCTATCCATTTTGCTGAGCTCACTCTTGTGTCTCTTCTTTATCACTCGCAGCGTAGCAAGGCACCTGCGCTTTAATGCTGTGATTGTCTGTCTCTTTGTGCTTTCGACATTTGGAGCGATTAAATACTTTCGCATTTTTATGCTCGAAGCCCCGCTGGCGCTCTTTGGCACGCTGGCCGGGCTGTGGCTCTATGATAGCTTTCAATCTAAATCACTGGCGCGCGCGTTGTTTGCTGGTGTGGCCTTGGGACTGGCGGGACTCACTAAAGGGCCAGTGAGCTTTGTCATGGCCGCTCTCTCCTTAGTACTCTACTTTCTCTTTGAAAAGAGATTTCCCTCGCGCACAGAGGTGAAGAACTCGCTGTGGGCCCTCACCAGTGCGCTGATCGTTTTTCTACCGTGGTTTATCATTTTGGGACTGCGCTTTGGCGATGAGTTTTGGAATTATTTTTTAGTGCGGGAAAATCTTGGCAAGTTCACCGCCAAGAACTACTCGCCAATGGTTCTTTTTCAAGGACTCTTCCTCTTTTTACTACCGTGGTCCCTGGTTATTTTTGCAAGTCTTAAAGGAATTAACGGCCGCTGGAGAGAGAGAAGTCGCAGCGAGCGCGCCTATCTGATTTATCTGTTGGCCTTTGCTTTGGGGCATTTTGCCATTTGGTTTATTCCCAGTCAGCGCTCTCATCACTACGCCTTTCCCAGTACCTTTTACTTTCTCTTTTTTGTGATGGCCCTATGCTCAGAAGCACCGGTACTCAAGCGCTTGATCATTGGCTTTTTTGGCCTTTTATTTGGTCTTATTGCGTACCTTTCGCTGAGTTTTGGATACGCCTATCTCTTGAGTGCTCTCATTGCGCTCTCTTTGCTCGCGATTGCTTTTACGAGAGGAATAAAATTCTTTAGCGCCGCTTGGTCGCTCGCTCTATTGACCTTGTGGTATGTGATCGCGCCAAGCTTTGCCCTCTCTCTTTTACCGCAAAAGATTCAAGATCAAATAGGCACTGAAAGTCTTGCCGTCTCAATTCGCAAGCCCTTCTTTGTTGAAGAAGAGCTGGGTAGATCAATTGATATTGTCGCTTACGATAAAATTAATAATGAGAGCGTGAATTCACATTATTTTCTCACCGATCACATCGGTGTGGATTATCTAAGCAATCTTTCGGGCTACTCCGAGGTCGCGGTCTATCCGGTGTGGAGACGTGGGGCCAAATTTGATGAGATTGTAAGAGCGATTAAGACTAAGGACCTGAGCTCATTGCAGACCAAGATGTATCTGCTTAAAAAAGAAGTGCCCTGAGAGCTCAGGGCACCTTTGACTTAATTAAAGTTTTTTTGCAGACACATTGCCTTCATCGTCTTTTTGAACGCTAAAGCGAACGCGGAAAGCCCCGTAGCCTTTATTTGATTGATAATCAAAGTTAAGGCCATAAAGAGTGATGTTTTTCACCAAGAAAACGTCAGCATTAAGTTTGACTTCAAGACCCGCTTCAAAGAGTGCCTTTTCAGTTTCATTCATGAGAGCGTCGAGGGCGAAAGTCACATCAATATTTTGAGAGTCATCAAGGAGAACTTGCTCACTAAGAACTGAGTAAACACCATCTCTATAGACTTTGATTGCCGCTGAGTTGGTCACAACAGTGATTTCGTTTTCTGCTTGGCCATTGAGTTGTGGAGTTTTGTAAGTAAGAGTCTCAAGGGGAGAGATCACTTCCCACGCGAACTCATCACCACTGGCCTTGCATCTAAGAAACTTAAAAGTCGTCTCAATGCTTACTTGTCCATCTGTTACACTTACAGCATCGGCATTGAGCATGTAAGCACCCATACGGCTTCTGGCCACGTCAGTTTTCTTATTACACATGGCCTTTTTGCCATCGAGGATTTTGATGGTTTCTAGGGCATTGGCATTAAACATCGAAAGACCCATGAGGGCGGCGAGGATGAACTTCATTTCCTTCTCCTAATAAATAATTGTATGGGTTTACATACCTCAGCTTGAGGCTTTCGTGCTAGGAAAAGTAGTTTTTACAGGTTTGGTCTATGCCCGGATAAGTGACTGAAAAGACTAACTAAAGAGGTGCTCAAAGTCCTTCATCGTGAGCTTGCCAGTAAAGAGATCGTCCTCATCTTCCGGGAGGAGCTCTTGGAAGAGCTCGCGCTTCATATCTTGGAGCTTTAAAACCTTCTCTTCAACGCTCTTTTGAATAACGGGTCGATAGACTGTGAGCACATTTTTCTGCCCGATGCGGTGAGCACGGTCAATCGCCTGTTGCTCAACAGCGGGGTTCCACCAAGGGTCCATCACAAAGACGTAGCTGGCCGCCGTGAGGTTAAGACCCACTCCACCGGCCTTGAGGGAGATGAGGAAAACTTGGGTGCGGCCCTCTTGAAAGTCATCTACTTGCTTTTGGCGCTTTTTAATTTGTTGCGAGCCATCGATGCGCGAGAACTTCCAGTGGCGCTCGTGAATATAGCCCTGAATGATATCGAGATAGGTTGTGAACTGACTGAAGATAATCGCCTGATGTCCCTCTTCGAGAATTTGCTCGAGGGTCTCAATTAAGAACTCAATCTTGGTTGAGCGCACATTCCTTGAGTTAGGCGTTTGTGCGTCCGTCTGCCACAAACAACTCTGGCGCAAAGATAGAAGGCCGCGCAGAATTTCGCCGTACTTCTTATTAGATGGCGAACTTTGAATGCGCGTTTTAATACCCAGCAGAGTCTTCTCATAATGGGCCTGCTCTTCTTCAGTAAAGCTCAGGGCCACGGTATTTTCAATCTTATCGGGCAGGTCGGTGAGGACCTGCGCCTTGGTTCTTCGTAGGATAAAGGGACTCGCGGTCTTTCTCGCAAGCAGGCGAGACTTTGATGTACTGGTCGTTCTCACAAATTGCAGATCGCCCCAAATGCCAGGAATTGAGAGATCGAGGATATTGTAGAACTCGGCCAAATCATTCTCAACTGGAGTACCCGTTAGGCAGATGCGAAAATCGGCCTTGAGCTTGCGGGCGGCGTAGGCGCCGATTGAGCGAATATTTTTTAAGTGCTGAACTTCGTCGAGCACCAAGATATCAAAGTGGAGATTTTCAAAGACCTCGTGGGCCTCTTTTTTCATCACCCCATAACTGGTGAGAATGACCTTCTTACTCTTATCAAGGGCGCGGTCTCCGCCGTGATAGATATGAATATCCACGTCAGAAAATTTCTTAAATTCATTTTCCCAGTTCAGAAGAATTGAAACCGGGCACACGATCAGAATGCGATCCACTTGATCGATAATGCTTTGAATGAAGGTGATCGCTTGCAGCGTCTTACCAAGACCCATGTCATCGGCCAGGCAGGCACCTAGGCGGTTTTCAAATAAAAACGAAAGCCAATTAAAGCCAATTTTCTGATAGGGGCGAAGAACATTTTCCATCTTCGCAGGCAGCGTATAGTCAGGCACTTCTTCTAACGTCGAGAGCCGACGACAGAGATCTTCTTCTTCGCTGGTGAGAGCGCCTTCAATGCCAAACTTCTTAAGCTCAAAGAGCTCAAAAATACGCGCGCGGTTAAAGGGCAGAACAAAGCGCTTGAGGTCCTTTTGCGTCTCATCGCCTTCAGCGTCTTCTTTGAGACTCGCTTCATACTTGGTGTATTTTTGCATGAAGCGCAGGAGATCTTTTTGCTCTTTGGTGAGCATAATCAGACCTTGATTGGTGAGGGCCAGCCCCTGATCGAGGTCGGCATTCTTAATCACATTCCAGTCGTCATTGTGAATCTGCAGCTCGAGGTCAAACCAATTGGTAGTCGCCTGCTTGCGCTCAAAGCGAATGCGCGAAGACCACGGGCCAATTTCTTTGCGGTCATACCAGACTACGACGCCAAAGGGAGTCATCTTGGCATAGAACTCAGAAAGGCCATTAAAGAGCGTCGAAGCAGTCGACATCAAATGAATTTCACGATCCTCTTCAGCGTGGGTGGAGTATCTAAAGAGGGCGTCGGTGAAGTGGTCTTTTAAGGCGCAGAAGAAGTCTATCAGAAACTTATTGTCGTATTCGACTAAGAGCGTGTTATTTGAATCGTAGACCGGAGAGATTTTATTTTGAGTGGCGTAGCTGATGAGATCGAGCCACTGCTGGCGCTTAGAGCTACTTGAGAGGTAGCGCTTGGCCACATCAGTTTGCTCTTTAAAGTCTGAGACAAGAGCTGAAATAAAATCGTAGGCGTCTTTTTTGCGTCTAAAACTTGTGAGCATTCCCCCTTCAAAGGTAAAGCTCGTTAAAAACTCTGGCGCCGGCACAATGAGGCCTTCGTCAGAGTGAAAGTAGATTTTAAAGTCGATCTGACCTTTCTTTCTCCCGGGCGCAAGCTCAACTCTAGTGTGGGGCTGAATGCGCTTGAGGGAAGCCAGCGGGGTTTCATCGACGACGACTTCGATTTTTTCTTCGAGCTTCTCACTCAGTGCGAGCTTGATCACCTCGTCGATATCAATATTACTTCCTCTGTGTCTGAGCTTTTGGATAAACTCTTTCATCTCTGTGGGAATATGCAGAGCTTCGCCGGTGAGCCAGTTAAAGAGGTAGAGGTTTTCAAATAAAGAGATGGGCTTAATGCGCGTGCCCTCTTCATTGGTATAGATAAAGCGCAATTTGTGGGCCGAGGCGAGCTCATCTCCATCTCTTTGCAGCTTTTGCACACTTGTGAGCTCCAGCACCAGCTTACCTTTAAAGGGCGCAGGGATGGGAAAGTTGACCACACTTTTATTGTGTAGCAGATATTGCAGACCCGAGTAGGTCGAGTTTCCGCCCGCACCTTGAAGCGCGTGAGGACCAGGAAGAATGGTTCCGTACTCGTCGACATTTACGCCCAGAGCTTGTCCCATGGCAATGGGTGGTCTGGTGTCACCAAGTGAGGCACTTTGAGCGGAGAGATCCGTGTGCTCTCCCATGTGATTGCTGATGAGATAGTGTAAAAAGAGACAGGCCACATGAGGGCAGTGGTGCTTATCAGTCCAGAGGTGGCAATCGCAATTTGAAGAGAGCGGACCCTCTGGTGAGTCTTCCAGGCGCTTTTTGTAGACCATCTTGCATTCGTGCGAGCGATTGTCGCGCACGATGCCCGAGTAGATGAGAAACCCATTCATATCGCCTTTTTTAAAGCTAATCACCGCGCGGTTGAGGCGCAGTAATTTTGCGGCGTCACCAAGGGTCGTCACCTTGAAAAACTTCTCAGCGAGTTCCTTGAGTTCAGTAGGCAATGTAATAGAGGTTTCGAGCACTATACTTCCGACAAGAGGGTGCCAGATGACTAATGGGACGCGGAGCGTCCCATTAGTCATCTGGCACCTGTTAAAAGCACCATTATAACAAAAAAAAGGCCCGGTTACACCGGGCCGTTTTTTTTAGTTGTTGTCTAGGTAAGCTTTGAGCAGCTTCGCCCTCGAGGGGTGACGCAGCTTTCTGAGCGCCTTGGCCTCAATTTGACGAATACGCTCACGAGTCACGAAGAAATCCTGACCAACTTCCTCAAGTGTGTGGTCTGATTTTTCACCAATACCAAAGCGCATACGCAAGACTTTCTCCTCACGCGGAGTGAGGGTTGAGAGTACTGAACGAGTTTGCTCAGATAAAGTGACTGACATCACAGCATCTTGGGGCGAGATGATCTTCTTATCTTCGATAAAATCTCCAAGTGAGGAATCTTCTTCTTCACCAATTGGGGTTTCAAGCGAGATGGGCTCTTTAGAGATCTTCTGAACTTTCTTAACTTTATCAACTGGAAGTTCCATGCGCTCAGCAATTTCTTCAGGCGTGGGCTCGCGACCTAGCTCCTGAATAAGCTGACGGCTGGTTCTGACCATCTTGTTGATGGTTTCAATCATGTGGACCGGAATACGAATGGTTCTGGCCTGGTCGGCAATCGCGCGCGTAATCGCCTGGCGAATCCACCAAGTGGCGTAAGTCGAGAACTTATAACCGCGACGGTACTCGAATTTATCAACCGCTTTCATCAGACCGATGTTTCCTTCCTGGATGAGATCGAGGAATTGGAGACCGCGGTTGGTGTACTTCTTAGCAATTGAAACCACGAGACGAAGGTTGGCCTCAACAAGTTGCGCCTTCGCACGGTCGGCCTTCTCTTCACCTTTAAGGATAATCTTGTAGACGTTTTCAATGTCTTCAAATTCCATACCGGCGTCGAGTGAGAGGCGACGAAGCTTACGCAGAATATCTTCTTGGTTGCGAACCAGCTGCTCGATCTTGGCGTCTGTAGTGAAGAGATCTTTTGCCAGCTTGCGCTTAAAAGCATCGTCTTCCATGATTTTGTCATAAATAACTTTGTAATCTTCAATATCGGCGACTTCAAGGAACTTGAAGATGCGATCTTGTTGATCGTAGAGCTCTCTAAACTGAAGATAGTATCTCTTCACTGGCTCAACGAAGCTGTTGATGATTTTGCGGTTAAACGTAAGGTCAGCAAGCTCAATACCAAGGGCGTCGATTTCTTCTTTCTCGGCCGCAGTGAGCTTTTTGATCGTTCCGTCTTCTTTTTCAATGTCGCCCAGAATGTTATCGATGCGATCACAGATGCTATAAATATTGTCGCGCATAGCGAGGATATCTTTCACACTTGATTCATCATCAAGACCGCGCACGAGTTCTTTGACGAATTCGTTTTGGTTTTCTTGAGTCTCAATGCGCTCTTTGAGTTTTACAATCTCTTTGAGGGCGTGAGTTGAGGCCAAACATGAAAGAACGATCTCGCGTTCACCTTCTTCAATTTCTTTGGCGATAACAACTTCACCTTCTCTCGTTAATAGGGCCACTGAGCCCATGCGCTTGAGGTAGAGCTTTACTGGATCGGTTGAAGCAGAACGAAGCTCAGCTTTCTCTTCACGAGAAAGGGTCTCTTCAATGATCTCAGTTCCGTCGAGGCGAATTCCCTCTTCGTCTTCTTCGAGCTCAGAGTAAGAGACGTCAATTTTCATCTCTTCGATCTTGAGCATAATCTCATCGAGATCCGCTGGATCAACAATTGATGCGGGAATCGCATCGTTGATCTCATCCGGAGTCAAAAATGTCTGATCTTTTCCTTTGATGAGAAGCTTGGAAAAGTCCTTTGAATTAATAAAGGCGCCTACTAGTGACATCAGGTCTCCCGAGTATTTGGTTTAAGCCTTTTGATTTGATCTCTTTTTCTTTGAATCTCATTTAACCTGGCCATGAGTTGTTGAGATTCTTCTTCTGAATTTACGTTTTTATGTTTTTCTTTAATCTCTAAAATTTCTTGCTCGCACTTTTTAATTTGCAGATTCTTGTCGAGATCGAAGAGCATGCGCTCAACCATCTTTCTATCCAGTTCGGTTACCCTATACTTAAAGAGTCCGGCCATGGCCGCTTCACGAATTTCTAGTGGGAACTCTTCGGTATTCATCACGTCTCTAATGAGCGTTTCGTAACCGCTGTCACTAATTTCGTAGAACTCGTCTTTTAGCCTGGAAATATAGTTTTTTACCCCATCGTTCTCACAAAAATCAAGGAGTTCGAGCGTTTTATCGTAGGTGAGAAGCTCAGGATGTTGGACTATTTCTTGCAGAATAAAGCGCTCAATCTTAGTCACTTGCGGTTTGGGAAGCTCAACCTTGCGCGGCCGGGCCACTTCTGGTGAGCTCACCGGAGAGGCTAGAGCCGCTTGGGGACGGGGAGTGGGAGTCTTGTCGTTCTTTAAAAACTCTTCGTAGGACTTGCTGATTTGGGCCGAATCCGCACCTAATCCTAGTGACTTAGCGAGATTGACTAGTCTTTCGATGGCCGCAAGCCCGGATTTCAAGGGGGCCACCAGCGCAAAGCCCTGCTCGAGAATTTCAATCTTTCGATCGGTCAAAGTGGGGACTTCAGCAGGCACCAGCTCAGAAAGTAGCAGATCCAGTGTGATGGGTGCTTCATCAATTCTTTTTTGCAGGGCAAGGCGGCCCTCGGCGGCGAGAAAATCATCGGCGTCTTTGTGAGGGGCAAAGCTCACCGTCTTAGTGAGCACGCCTTCGTGGAGAAATTGTTCTTGAATGCGCTTTTGCGCCTTAAGGCCCGCGGGGTCGTTATCAAGGCCCAGATAAATATTCTTAGTCACCGTGATCAAGCGCTTGAGGGATTGATCCCCCAGGGCCACGCCTTGAATGGCGACGCTATTTTCAAATCCTTTAGTAAATAAGCTTAACTGATCCATGTTGCCCTCGACGAGCAGCGCTCCGCGCTCTCTCATGGCGTTCTTTGCAAGATGGAATCCATATAACAGGTTGCTTTTATTAAAGATGAAAGAGTCACTAGAATTTAAATATTTAGGACCTTTACTCTCTTGAGAGTCATCAATTCGCCTCGCAGTAAAGCCGATCACCTGGCCAAATTGATCCCAGATGGGAAAGACGATGCGGTTTCTAAAGGTGTCATATTGGTTATGCTGGCCCTGCTTAATGAGTCCGATTTCAAGGGCAATTTTGAGGGCAAAGTTGCGCTCACTCTCATTGCGAATGGAGTCGAGGTAGCTAAAGAGCACGTTATTGCCCGGGGCAAAGCCCAGCCCAAAGAGTTCGGCGTGCTCGTTAGAAATTCCGCGCTTTTTAAGAAACTCTTCAAAGGGCGCGCAGTTGGTGGTGGTAGCAATCCTGCGGTAGAGCTGAGTGGTCTTGGTCAGTAACTTGCGGGCCATGTCATATTTGGGGTCGGCCTGCTTGTCTTTCTTTATATAGTCATCAAAATTCCAGCCGAGCTTGCGGCAAATATCTTCGAGCGCCTCGGGAAAATTCACGTTGAGATAGCGCTGAACAAAGCCAATGGCGTCGCCGCCAATATCATCCACCCAGCAGCGCCACATGCCCTTGTCGTCATTGATCATAAGCGAGGGATCATTGTCGTCGTGAAAAGGACAACGACAAGCTTTACCACGACCTTTTTGAACGACCGGCAAATACAAGCCGATCACCTGCGAACAGGGGAGGTCTTTAATGCGTGCTTTAAGATCGTCGTCGATTTTCATCTAAATTTTTATTGGCCCTTTTTGGACTCCAGAACAAAGGCCTTAATGTTAATGCCCTTCTTCAAGAAAATTTTCTCGAACTTTGTTTGAAAACCGGCGAGGTAGTGATCGGGGAACTCCTGATAGAGATCACGCGTGGCAAGAGTTTGCGTAAAGAGTTCCTGACAGGTGGGAGCAGCGATAAACTCTTCCATCCAATCGGCGTAGCCCTCGTGGTCGGTTTTAATATAGAGCTTACCACCTGGTTTGAGGATTCGGTAGGCCGCTCGCAAAAAGGGATTCTGGAAGAGGCGCTTCTTGTGATGACGCGCCTTGGGCCATGGATCGGGAAAGAAGTAATAAATGCTGTCGACTTCATTTTCGGCAAAATTAAATTCGATGCGCTCACCCTTAGCGCGTAGGTAGCGGAAATTCTTAGTGGGGTGATTTTGCAGCTTGGTGGCAAGCTCAAAGGTGCGCTTAAAGCGGTAGTCGAGGCCCACAAAGTTAACCTCTGGATTTTTCTCACAAAAGGCCATCATAAAGTGGCCATAACCACTGCCAATCTCAATGTGAAGCGGTGCCTCGCGCTTAAAAACTTCCTGATTCCACTTGCCCGGGAGCTCTTCACCCTCATGGTCGCGAAGAACAAACTCGGAGAACTCTTCAAGCTTCTCGTGATAGGGATTGCGGTGGGTGTATTGGAACTCGTGAGTGTAGGTTTTCTCGGCGCGCTCATTGCGCGCAAGCTCGCGGGCTTTCTCACGGTCAGCTAAGGTCCTGATTTTAGAATCGGCAGTCATATTAGAAACATTCCTGAGGTTGTGGGATTTAAAGATTTCATGGTTTATCAATTTACGCACGGCTTGAAAAGATGACAGGGCTTGTTGCACTGAGTCTTTGATTGCGATAGAAGTCCTCACCTAAATTTATTACCTCCGCTAACCACAGGAGTCCTTTATGAAAAAGCTCATCTTTGGAGCTATCTGCGCTCTCTCTTTATCTCAAGCGGCCATGGCCGTCAGTGTTTCTATGTCGAAGTCCGAGTTCTGTGCTGATCGCAAAGATCGCCACTACGCCCGCGAACTCTTACAAGACAACGAGAATATGCTTGCTTTCACCAATCACGGAGGCCTCATTAATGGCGGCGTCTGTTGGTGGCACTCGCGCTTTACGAGAAACGCAACTTACCTGGCGATCTATCGTCCAGAGCTGCCGCGCCCGAGCGCTGATGAGGCCCGTAGAATCATTAAAGAAATTAGAAAAGGTGACAACCTGGTGGTCATTCCCGGCTATGCAAACTTGAAAGAATTCTCAAGCTACTCGGCCTTTGGGAGCTTGATTCAAGATGAGCTTGAAAGATGGCAAAGAGGGGACGGCCTAATTCGTCAGCAGTGGATTGTGGGGCTAGCTGGCCGCTCCTCTACGAGTGCCGAAAAAATGAAGAGCATTATGGATGAACTCTATCACTATGTGGTAGTTCAAGGAAATGTCGCCTATCAAAAGCTACAGCTTCCTGGTGTTGTGGCCCACGCTTGGCTTGTGGTGGCAATGGAGAAGACTCGCGATGGGTATGAGCTCACCGTCGTAGACTCTAACTATAGAAATCCCTACACCGTTAGTTACTACGAAGGCATGACTCATCTTAATTACTCTGGCTTTGGAAACTTTGTTCCCTACTTAGAGCGTGAGCGCGAGCTCAGCTCAGTAAAGAGAGTAATTCAAAAGAATTGTAACTAAATACTAGATTTATAAGTAAGAATCTCTTGGCAGCTGGCTTCCTCTTGCACCGATTTTGGTGTGACAGGAAGCCACTCTTGTTTGCAGAGCTCAAGCCCCACCACATTGGGATTTTTTCCCACCATCTCCCAGTAGAGAATTTCCAGCGCGCGCCGGGTGCGATCAGACTTTTCTAGCTTTCTAAAATAGGCATGCACTCTCTTGGCGGGAAAGTGGGAGAGCTTTTTACTAGTTTGGTGAAAGAACTCATGAGACCCATCAGTGAAGTGAATCTTTAAGCGGTAGCGGGCGAGACCGTTTTGAATGTAGCTGGTATCCGAGTACATGGGAAAGTGACTAATGGGCCAGGCTTCAAAGCGCGTGATCATCGCCACAATAAAGGTAAGTGTGATGGCGGTATAGAGATAGAAGCTTCCCATCTGATAAAAGGGTCTTGGATTAGTCTCATTAAAAATGGGGGCAAAGCGCAGGACTCTGCGCCAGGGAAACCACAGTAAAATGAGCAGCATTGTGTAGAGGGGAAAGTGCGCGCCAATTAGGGACGTACCAATTTGAAAGGCGATAACTAAGACAATAAAGCGCCTCGCTTGCCACCACAGGCAGATCGGGCTTAAGAGTTGAATCACGAGGCTTAAAAAGGCCGCCCCTTTGGTTGCCCAGGAAAATTGCGACAGCCAAAGCGAAAAGGGAATCTCGCTGGTCGCGAGCTTGATCGCCAAGTGATCGCTCATAAAAAAATCGAGACCACTGGTTCGCAGCTTTTGAACGGCAGCGCTGAAGTAGACCAAAATTAAAAGAACGCGAATAAAGTGCACTGGAATGGAGTAGCACAGAATGGACTTGAGCTTGCGCTCACCAAAAATTCGAAAGAGCGAAAAGTAATCTGAGCTTGGAGCAATTGCGAGCACTAAGAAAACAAAGGGCAGGAGGTTAAAGTTGTGGGCGCTGTAGCCAAAATTATAGCTAAAGCCGATAGTGTAGCTGCCCACAATAAAGCAAATGAGCGCACTCACGCGCGAGGCAAGCCCGAGCATTAAAGTGACCAGCGCCACTCTAAAGACTATCAGAGCAAGGCCCATAGGCGGCACGGGAAGATACTGATAAAAACTCACGGGAATTAAAAGTTCAGGCGAGACCTGCGAGAGCTCTGGAGCGTGCGCGCCCACTGCGAAGATTAAGCAGTAGAGGGGAACAAAGATGCGCAAGACGGTGAGGTAGAGGGCACTGGTTGGTGAGCCCAGAAAACTTTGAGTAGCCTTGTCAAATATACGCCCGCCGGAATCGAATGGGCCCATTAAAATAACCTCATGGGCCCATCATAACATTACTAGAGGACTTCTTTCAGAGCGGCGGCAACAGTCTCCACATCTTCTTTTGAGATGAAGGGGTGGATGGGCAGACAGAGGATGGTGCCTGAGAAGGCGCGAGCATTGGTGTCTTCACCGAGATGCTTGTATTTCTCAAGCGCGGGCTCTTCAGTTTGAGCACGCTCATAAAAGGGAGTGCAGCCGATATTTTTACTTTGCAGGTGCGCTTGAAGTTTCGCCCTTTGATCTTTACTCGCAAGCCCAATGGGGTAGAGGTGCCATGAGCTCGTCTCAATAAAGCGCTTATCAAGTAGGCGCACGGGAAGTCCCTCAAGCGCTTGGTGATACATCGCTGCGACTTCTTTTCGCTTTTGATTGTAGCCTTCAATTTTTTCTAGCTTTAGATCGAGGACTGCTGCTTGCAAGTGATCACAGCGCGAGTTGCGACCAAAAATCGGCAGACCTCCGCGCCCGTGGTTTCTGATGTGGCGAATGCGCTCGGCCAACTGGTCATCTTGGCAGAGAATGGCGCCGGCGTCGCCAAAGGCCGAGAGGTTCTTAGTGGGGTAGAAAGAAAAGGTGGTGAGATTCTTACTGGAGCCGACTGGGCCATTTTCAATGAATGTCCCCTGCGCTTGAGCGGCGTCTTCCACAATTGCCACACCATGCTGGTCACAGATCTTTTGAAGCTCAGCAATCGGAGCAGGTAATCCATAGATATGAACGGGCATGATGGCCTTGAGTTTATGCTCACCTAAAACGCGCTCAAGACTCTTGGGGCACATGAGACCACTCTTTGGGTCTACGTCGATAAAAATGGGCGTGGCCCCGCGGTTAAGCACAGCTTCACTGGTGGCGTAAAAAGTTATGCCCGGCACACCGACCTTATCGCCATGACCGACCTCGAGGGCCTCGAGACTAATTTCAAGAGCATCGGTTCCGTTGGCCACGAGCAGGCAGTGCTTGGCGCCTTGGAGTTTGCCAAATTTAGCTTCAAAAGATTGGTTATATTCGCCTTCCACAAAGGCGCCTTGATCGATGATTTGCGAGTAGCGCTCTTTGATAGCGGCTTTAAACTCGTCGTTATGAAGATCCGTAAAGTTATAAAAGGGAACTGTCATCAGGAGATCCTTGTAATGAGGGTACTCCACTACACTAGGGCCTCACCCTGGTTCTTGGCAAGAGAGACAGGTTTCACTTTTTTTTATCAGAAGAATTTTTGTTGACCCATTCGCTAAGGATTTGCGCCGCCCTTTTGGCGAGCTCTGGGTCTTTGAGGTTGCCCTGTAGGGCCTTGATGAGATCTAGGACCTTTTGCTTATCGGCCTCGTCCGCCTTGGGGGCGGACGAAGTTTTATAGAGGTCAGCATATTTTTTTGCAGCAGTCATAAATTCTAAGCTTGGTTATTAAGCCGCGATTTCGGGGCCTTTTTTTCTAAACTGGCGCGCTACTTTTTGCATGTGGTTTTCAATCACTTCAAAGAGCTCCATCTTTGTTTCACGCGGGTCCATTCCCTCGGGAAGGGCAGAGTAAACAAAGTCATCATTAATTTCTGAGAAAACGTACCAAGTGTTGCCGAGTTTTTGGAAAAGTACTTCGTGGTCTTGATTTCTTGCCGTCATGCATCCCTCCTGGACTTGTGTGTGTGGCTACCCCTACTTTTCGACCAAAAAAAAGGGGCCTTAAATTTTTTTCGCCTCATTTTTGAGAGGCGGCAAAAAGCTCCTAGTAGTTACCTTGAATGCCAATAAAGAACGTTAAGCTGGCCCCGAGCGGGTAGGTAATTTCGTCCGCTGCCCCTTGCCACCACTCTGGAATTTGAACTTCGGTGTTGCTCTTAAGGGAGAAAGGAAGATTAAAGAGCGCATCGGCGCCGATCACGAAATCGATGTCTTTAAAGACACTCTTTACTTGTAGAGTCGTCGTAACTTTGGGGGTGAGGCTTAGTCCTGAGAACATTCTCTCCTCACTGCCATCGCCGTCGCCCTGACTGACAAAGTAGCGGTGGTAGTTCACATTAAAGCCGCCCCCAATGGTGAGAGCGTATTCATCGGTGCGATAGGGGTCATAGGAAAGAAAAGGGCCAATGCCCATTTGCAGGGAGTTCTCTTCAGCAAATCTTCCCGCTTCCATCTGAATTTCGTTATCTGAACCGAGCAGTGAAAAGTTGGCGCCAAAAAAGAGTCTGTTGGTGCTATCAAAAGAAGCCTTGCCCAGATAATAAACATTGAAACCTTTAAGCGAAGAAGTATCTTCTTTTACAATTCTATCTGGGTAGGGATAGAGGATGTGGCGCGAAGGCCCCATATTGGCGGTAATGAGGGCGCGCTTTTTATCCACATCATAGAGCGGATAGCCCACCGGGAGCGGCTCAGCGATGCGGTAGTCTTTATAGTCTGGGTTATAGCGCGGCATGGGGTCTTTAAATTCTCTCGGGTCTTTAAAGACCGGCTTTACATATTTTTTAAGAATATAGCCCGACTGGCCACTGGCGGTTTTCACCTCGTAAAAACCTCTGGTGTGGTCTTCATCTTCGATATAGAGCAGGCGTCTTCCTTGCTGATCTTTGGTGTCTTCAAAAACCGTCGTTCCAAAGTGGCGGTCGTGCAAAGTGATGTCTTCACCTTTTCTAATGGTTTGAATAACGGGGGTCTCGCTTGATTCGGCCAAGTGAATAGGAGCTTCGTGAACAACAATAATGCCGGTCATCGCCTGCGCGCTGGCAAGCCCAGTGGTGAGTAGACTCACTAAAAATTTTTTCATAACTGCCATCCAAATTGATAGTTAAGTCCAAAGAAGCCACTTTGATTGGAGCCGGTTTCAGAGGAGTAGTAGAGAACATCTTCGGGACCATCTTTTGAGGCGAGCTCTTGGCGTTGATAGCCGCCAAAAAGAGCAAAGGTTCCGTACTTCGTGGGCAGTGCCATCTCGGCGCGAAGTTCAAAAGTGGTGGCCGAGAGATCAATGCTCGATTGATCGTTGAGGGTTGCACTGGCCGAGAGTGAGTGCTCGACTGAGAGTTCGGCACTCCACTCGAACGTGTCGCCCTTACCAAGCGGCAGGCGAATAGCGGGGCCGATGGAGATCATCTGCCACTCGACCGGTAGGCCATCTTGCTGGCTATTCCAAGAGCCATTTTCAAGTGAGACACCCAGACCAAAGTGAACCGGAAGCTCGAGCGCAAAGAAGGTTTTAAGGGAGCTGCGCGAAGCCTTTGAGCCCGAGCTCTCTCCACCAAAGAGGTTGGCAAAGAAGGCGGCGTCACCAGTGTGATTGCCATAGCTAAAAATCGTTTTAAGTGAAAGGCTCTGATCGACGGCCGCAAAGAGTGGCTTATTCTCATAGGACTCATTGGGGTCGATGTCGGGAGTCATATCGACGATTCGCTCGATATCAACAACCTTCTCACTGCGAACGCGAAAGAGGGGCTTGCCATCTTTTCCTAGAATCGAGCAGTAGATACTACTGGTATAGGGCATCTTCACCCAGGCCGTGATATCTCGAGGGGCGATAAAGCGCTCGCTCCCTGCCATATTTTCAATCACTGTTCCTTTTTGAATCACCACCCGAAAAGGAGCGGGAGACCAGGGCGTCTCGCGGTACCAGCGCAATTTATTTTGGCGCATCACTTTGACTGGTGGCTTTAATTCTCTGGCCACGCGATCGATGGTGCCAAATTCAATGGCGCGCAGATCGGCCTCGAGCTCAGCTTCGAGGTCTTGGGCGAGCGCGCCCCAGCAGAGGGCCAGCAGTATCAGCACTAGGCATTGGCGCATAACTGCTCCTTGGCGTGCATAGCTGCTCGAAAGTGAAAGTCATGGCCGTAGTGGGACTCTTTTAAATCTTCAAATCGCACCCATTGGTAGGCTTGGTGCTCTTTTGGACAGAGTTTAATCTCTGCTGGGCGCGTGTGCAGAATCGCCATGAAGACTTCTTCGCGCACGTGGCGATCAAAGCGATCCCAAAAGGTTTGGGTAAAAGTGAGGGGAATGACTGGCAGGTTAAGGCCCGTTTCTTCAAAGAGCTCGCGCCGCGCGCCGGCGGCAAAGTCTTCGCCTTCGTCGACACTGCCTGTGACGTTTTGCCAGTGTTCGCCGCGCTCGGGCTTAGTTAAGAGCAGAAGAACGAAAAGTTCATCCCCTTCCTTTAACAGTGTGACAACCTGGGCCTTCCGATGGTGCACGCTTCACTCCTCATTCCTGGAATTCTAGACCTTTATTATAGCGCGCCCCGTATTTGGCGCCGACCCGGCAGAAGTGGGTATAAAAGTCTGACAAACGCCATCTTGTAACGCTGTGTCGTAGTGGCGAAATATGTAAGTACACGATTTTTAAGAGTTTAGTGCGATGGTTTGCGCTCCCAAACCCCCCAGAGTTCATAGACTGGGCGTGTTCCAAATGATATGAATTTGGGAACTATGGAAAATATTATCTCGAATATCGCGCTTGCGCTCCCCGGGTTTCTTTTGGCGGTTGTGTGCCACGAGGCTGCGCACGCGTGGATGGCGCTTAAATTTGGTGATGACACTGGGCAAAGACTAGGGCGCCTCTCGCTCAATCCCGTGGTTCACGCCGATCCCTTTGGCACAATTTTGCTGCCACTGGTTCTTTTGCTCATGGGCGGAACTCCCTTTGGTTACGCCAAGCCGGTCCCGGTGCAGCCAGGTCGGTTTAAAAATATTAAAAAGGGCATTTGGTGGGTGAGCTTTGCTGGGCCGCTGGCCAATATCTCTTTGGCGCTTCTCTCTGGCATGCTCTACGCTGTGATGCTGATTTATCTTCCGGGCACCTTTACTTTGCGTGGGCCCTTTTTGGATATGCTTAATTACTCGCTTATGATTAACGTCGTGCTGGCGATTTTTAATCTGCTCCCGCTGCCAGTTCTCGATGGGGGACAGATGATCTCAACTTTTATGAGCTATGAGACCTCACGCAAGTTTTCGGCGCTGGCCCCGTACACTTTTATTATTTTATTGGTCCTTTTCTGGTCTGGGCTTTTTTCAAAGATTGCAAGTCCGTTCTACTCTCTAGCAATCGTGGTCAGAAATTTATTTGTCATGCTTTTTTCTGGCGCGCTTTTTTAAAAACAGGATGAAATTGAAATGCTAGATACCTCAATTAAAGTACAAACAGATCAATTCGATGGCCCTCTAGGCCTATTGTTGATTCTCGTTGAAAAAGAAGAGATGAATATTCGTGAACTAGACCTCACGAAGATCACTGGGCAGTACTTGTCCTATCTCTCGCAAATGCGCGATCTCAATTTTGACGTCGCTGGAGAGTATCTCTATATGGCAGCGGCCCTGCTGCTTTTAAAATCTAAAAACTGCATTAGTGAAGAAGAGAGTCGCGAACTCTCTGGACGCCTGGGCGATAGTGATGAGCTTGGCAATATCACCAGCACCGCCGAACTTATTCGTCGTCTGGAAGAGCTCAAGCATTTTCAAAAAATGGGCGCGAAACTCTGGGATCTACCCAAAAAAGGTCATGACATCTTCACGCATCCAAAGATTAATCGCAAAGAGATCGTGAACTCCATTCTCGTTCCGATGGAGCTCCAAAAGCTTACCGAGGCGATGATGGACTTCATCGTGAAGCAGCGTCGTAAGTACACTGTCGTGCGCCGCGATCGCCTCTCGATTAAAGAAAAACTCGTCTTTCTTAAAAACCATCTCCAGCAAGGTGAGCAAACGACGCTTGAAAACCTTATTGATCTGGATGGTGGTCACAATATCGACAACACCGTTATTACTTTCATTTCGCTGCTCGAGCTAGCGCGCTTGAAGCGTCTTAATATTTTTCAAAACGAAGATTTGGGCGCAGTCTATGTGGAGCTGACGGCTTCACTGCAAGACTTTGATGTTGAGTCGGCCACGGGCTTTGATGAAGAAAACCCAGAGGCCGAAAACGACGCCGCTATTGCCGCTATGATCGAAGGTGAAGGTGCAGAAATTGAAGAAGCTTTTGAGCTTGAAGCTGACGACGAACCAGCCTCAGACGCAGAAGAGATGGAGCTCGCCGAGGAGGACCAAACTCCGCCCGAGCTATTAGACCTTGGAACTGACACCAACGGTGATCAGCTGATTCAGTAGAAGAGACCACGTAGAGGATAAGCATGGATCAAGAAACACAAAACACACACGAAGGCACTGAGAACACTCCACCAATTCCACACATGGAAGAAGTTGAGGAAATGGTAGAGGCCGAGCTCGCCCCTCTCTATCCCGCTGGGGAAGATGCCCTTTATCCAGATGAACCATCAGCAGAATTTGAGCTTGAACTTGCTCACTTTGATCCTGAAAAACAAGAGGATCAAATTTGGAAGGCGAGAACAGGGCTCAATGAAGAAACTCTATGTGGGGCGATTGAAACCATCGTCTTTATGAGTGACCGTCCGGTGGCACTTCAAAAAATTAAAAATATGATTGATGAAGACCTGCCACTTCGCGTCCTTCACACGGCAATTGCGCGCCTACAAGAAGAGTATGAGAAAAAGCACCATGGTCTGCGTTTGGCCGAAGTGGCCGAAGGCTATCAGTTTAGAACGAAAGCGACTTACGCCAAGTACGTTCAAGACCTTTTTAAAGTCAATAAACTTGAGCTCTCTCCAACCGCACTCGAAGTTCTGGCGATCATTGCTTACAAGCAACCTGTGGCCAAAACTGAAGTTGAAAAAATTCGCGGCGTCGACTCTTCTCACATCGTGCGCGCCCTCATGGATAAACGCCTCGTAAAAGTGGCCGGCCGCTCTGAGGATGTGGGTCGTCCGGTTCTCTACGCCACGACTCCAGAGTTTCTCGAAGTCTTCAACCTTCCCGATCTTGGTTCACTTCCTCCAGAGCATGAGCTTGAAACCATGGTGGAAGATGGCATTGGTAAAATTGAAGACATTAAAGGCATTGTCTCGCTTGGAGATAAAGAGCGCTTTGTCTTTGATGAGATCGATGAGCTTGATCAGCTTGCCGAGACTATTAAATCGATTAATCCTGAAACCGACTTTACTCTCTCGCTAAAAGTTGAAGATAAAAAGCGCACCAGTTCAGAAGGTGAAGTGGTTAAAACAGCTTTTGATCTCTTAGAAGAGTTCGTCAATAACAAACAAGTTAGTAATGAGAACCTCGCAGCTTGCGCCAGTGAGATGATCTCGGCCTTTATCGATCCTTCAGTGATTTCTGATCTTGAGGCTGGGCCGTTTAACGTGCCGACAGATGAGGATGAAGATTTTCAAATGATTGACCTCGATACCGGAGAGGCCATTGAGTTTGATGAAGATCTTCTTGAAGAAGAACTTGAGGCCGGTGAGCTCGACGTGGTGGTCGATCTTGAAGAAGATCTCGAAGAAGCCAGTGGCGATATGATGGAGCTTGCCGCGCACGAAGAAGAGCAAGAAGAGGCGCCGCTCATTCCGGTCAGTGAAGACAAGAACGATTTTAAAGACCAATATGAAGTTGAAAGCGAAGAACTGATCTCCCTTCTTGGCGATAGTGATGAAGAGGCCGACAATCTCTCGCGCGCTCTCGATGAAGCCTTCGAGCGCCTCACAGGTGAGAAGCTCTTGGATGAAGAAGGTGAGGTCTTTAAGGCTGCGGACGAGGATGATCTCGAAGAGCTCGAGCGCCGCTTGAGCGAGATGGGCGACGACGCTGCCGAAGCCGCCGAAGACCTCGATCTCGATCTCTCATGGTTAAAGTCTAATAATAATGAAGACTTGGACGGTGAGGGAGATTTTACAGAAGATAATTGACGAGCGTGTACCCGAAAGGGTACAAAGCGTCATCTTTAATCAACTTAACGGCCGTGAGGCAGATAAGGAGTTCGTATGAGTGAACAGCATCTTGTTCGTCTTCAAAAATTTATTGCAGATTGTGGAGTGACTTCTCGCCGTAAGGCAGAGGAAATGATTGTTCAGGGGCGCGTGAGCGTCAACGGTGAACTGGCCACAGAACTTGGGACCAAGGTATCGCCAAAAGACGACACCGTGATGGTCGATGGCGCCCTAGTTGACCCGGGTTCAGTAGAGAAAATCTATATGCTAATGCATAAGCCGAGAGGCTATATGACGACGCTCTTTGATCCTGAAGGCCGCGAGACGGTGATGGATCTTTGCCGTGAAGTAAGTGAGCGCATCTATCCAGTGGGTCGTCTCGACTACCTTTCTGAAGGACTACTGCTCCTAACTAACGATGGTGATATGGCCAATATGATCATGCACCCAAGTCACTCACTGACTAAGGTGTATGAAGTTAAAATCTTTGGCTCACTCACTGAAGGCATCATGGCCAAAATTCGCGCCGGGGTGAATGACCCTGAAGTGGGCTTTCTTAAGCCACGCAGTGTGCGCGTGATTAAGCAACTTCCAACTAAGACATGGCTCGAGTTTAGACTTACTGACGGTAAAAACCGCGAGATTCGTCGTATCTGTGACGCCGTCGGCATTACCATTGATAAGCTCAAGCGCGTTGCAATTGAAGGTCTTACCATCGATGGAATTGCCCCTGGAAAGTTTCGCTATCTCACTAAGCGCTACCTACTTGAGGCGCTCGGGGTTGATGAAAACGGTAAGCGCTTAAAAGATGCTCCTCGCTACGTGAGTCCTAAAAAGACGGTGTGGCTTGAGCGCAAGGGGGCCCAACCGGGCACCGCCGCTGATGATCGCGCTTTTGTGAAGTTTAAAAAAGAAACCTACTACACTTCGCTCAAAGAGATTGCGGCAACGAAGGCCATGAAAAAAGAAGAGGCCGTGGCACGAAGCTTCGAAGAAAAAGAAGCGGCTCACCAAAAGAGAAAGGAAAAGAAGGTGGCCCGTGAAGAGCGCAAGAACTTCAGAAAGAAGGGCTCTCACGCTCAATTTGTTAAATAAGCTTTTAATTTTCTAAGTGCACTGGAGGTGGCCGCATCGTCGCCCGCCTTCAGGCGCTTAAACTCCATCAAGATTTCAAAAAGCCCTTCATTGTAGTACTTGTCGGGCAAGATACCCGGGTTGATCATCATTCCATAGTCGCTCACATTTACACCGGGAAGCTGATTGAGTTCATCCATGAGCGCTCGCTCGCTCGCAGGCCAGCTAAATCCTACTCCAATCATCGGTGCTGCGAGGCTGAGATACTTAATGAGGTTCTCTGGACTCTCTCCATTTTCGAAGGCCGCTTTGTAGGGAGCTGCCAGTCTAGGAGGCAGTGCCTCGGGGTCATAGAGGGCGCGAAGAATTCTCTCGCGCTCCATCTTGGGACTCGCTTTGAACATTTCAATTTGATCGATCATCGTCTCAAGTTTTTGAGTGTCTATGTCACTTGTTCCAAGCGCCGAGAGTCGGCGCTCTAGATCTGCTTTGAAGGCGTCTCCATGGGCGGATTGAACGTCACTGGTAATATGAGAGACTTCAAGCTCACTTAAAATCTCTTGCGCCGGCTTGCCACTTCTAAGTGCAGTGGCAATTTCACTCGCGACCTCCGCATTTGTTCTGGCAACTGTCACAGCAGGAGAGTCTCCCATCGCCAGTGGGGTGCGCGAGTCATCGACCACTGCGTGAGCGATCTGGGCATCAGGAACAGCGACGTCTTGGGCCTGATCCTCGCCGATCACGGCCCGTTTGCCGCCAAAGCCAAAGAAGTTTGAAATAGAATCAAAGATACCCTTAAAAAAGTCGCCAACGGCGGCGAAGAAGCCACCGGACTTTTTCTCACTCGCCGGTGCGCGCCCGGTTTTAAGTGCCTCAGCTTGGGCAGCAAGGCGAGCTTCTTCAACTTTTCTAGCGGTAATTGTGGGGAGGTTAAGCGCTCTACCAGGGCAGACATCGTTCATACGCTCAAAGGCCTTATCCTTAACATAGAAGTTTCCATTAAACTGGAATTGGTTGAGTTCTAGGCAGCGCTCATCATTTGGATTTTGAGAGCAAAATTGCTGATCCTCTAAGTCTTGAAACCAATTGCGATAGCGCTCAAGTCTTTGAGCTTCTACATCTGTATTGAGTCCAAGTGGATTCTCTGAGCGGTACTGAGTTCTTTGTTCAAGTGCAGCTAGCTCACTTGCCTTGGCCTGCTGCCAGCGCTGTCTTTGGGCACTGGCTTCGGGAGAGTTCCACTTGGCATCATAGCAACTGCGATAGGAGGTCGCATTTTGATTCTGACAAATTTGAGCGAACTGTCTCTCCATCGCATCGATATTGGTATCATACCGATCCTTAATCGTACTGCGCTCTCTCGAGTGGAAGTCACCATCTTGGCGCTTATTAAATTCCTCAGTTCGCTCTTGAAGATCTTCAAAGTCATTTAGCGCTTGATCTCGCCACTCGGTTTGGCCAGCGATCATATACATGCGGTAGCGTTGAAGTGCACTCTCAGCATCGACGAGATTGCGAAGCATGTCGCCAAGCTGATCACAGAAGTAGCGCTCGTCAAAGACATCAACGCCTGGGTTATTTCTCTTGTGGTCTTGAAGATGACCCATCACTTGACCCAAGTTCGCAATCAGAGCGTCCATATTTTGAATTTCGGCCGCGAGCTTAGCTTCACAGGCCGGAGTTTGAGTGGACATAAATCTTTTATAAAGCTCTTCTCTTCTTTTTTGCTTAAGTAGAATCTCGCGGCCAAATTGAGCGATGACATTTTCAATGTTGAGATTATTTCTCTCACTGGCCGGAAGTCTTGATTTAATTGTTTTAAGAACATCATTAAAAAGAAGAAATTGATCAATCGACGTCTCGAGCTCTCGAGCGTTCTTCATGGTCTCTTCCCACTTTTCACGGGCCTCTCTAAAAAGTCTCCAACGCTCTTCTTTGCCTTTGGCATCGGTGATTTGTTCAATAAGCCAGTCAAGACCCTTGACCACTCCTTGAACAGCGAGCGTCGCCACCGTTGAGCCGATCACCGCCCCGGCGGCTGTCGCTCCGGCGAGCAAGAAGGCGTGTTTGGGATCAGTCATCTTGGCAGCAATGCGATTGGCCTCTTCAAATTGCTTATTGGTTTCACTCCAGTTTTTATCCACCATTTGAGTGGTGCGGTCGGCCTGGTCAAGAGCGTCGTCCACATTCTGATCGATGCGATCCATATTCTCCCTGGCGATGCGCTCGGCTTCGCTTAAAGAGTCGCCAATCATTTCATCGGCTTGATTGAGAGCATCCTGAGAGATTTGATCTGCCTGATTAAGAGCGTCTCTTGAAATTTGATCCACACTACTAAGAGAGCGATCGGCAATACTTCCAAGCTCACTTACCGGCTCTGCCAGACCGTTGACGTTAATGTCTCCGCCCACATCCACGGCGCCGGTGACATTCACATTGAGATTTTGCTCAAACGTCGTCACCCCACCAGTGAGGTTGGGAGTCGTGATACTGGGCCCAGCTGGGCCACCAATTGAATTTAAGATGGGGTTCATATCAAAGCCAGGAATGCTCTGGGCATGGGCCTTAGGAAAGAGACTATCAAAGAGGATCATACTCGTTGAGCGACCGCCGCGCTCTTCAAATTGGTGCCACTTCACTTGGAGGGTGGCCGACTCAGGGCCTGAGATATTGGCGTAGCCAGGGCGATAGCTTGAAATAGAAATGAGCCGGTAGTCACCGACGTCACTTAGTCCGTAGCGAATGATTCTATTGCCCTTGTTCCATTTGAATTCAGCAAAGTGAATTCCTTCATAATTAAAGGAGCGAGTGAAAGTGAAGCCACTTTCTTTTTTGATGTCGTTGATGATGGAAGAGAGGCTGGCCGGATCGCGCAGCGCCTTTGTCAGCGTGAGGGTGCCGATGCCGTAGCTTTTAGGCCCCACCAAGATGAAGCGCTCAAGGATTTGCATCGAAGCGCTAGTGCCTTCAACTTTTTTTACTTCACTGCGATTCCAGCGATAGAGTAAATCTTCACTCGCACGAGAAGTGAAGATAGTGAGAATCATAAAAAGAAGCACCAATGAAGACTTCATCATGTCAGCTTTTCGGAAGATAATTTTTAAAACCTAATAAAAAAGGGCGCACTTAGGCGCCCTTAAGATAGAAATGTATTGTTTTAGAATTAGTTGTCGTAGTGAACAACTCGGGCATTAGAGATGACGTCTTGGAGAACATCAACCGAATACTCCAGCGCCTGCTCGGCGTAGGGAATTGGACTCGATCTCATAATGTCGTCGCTAAAGCGCGACTGCTTAATAAGAGCGGCGCAAAGTCTCATCAACTCCGCACTTCCTTCGAAGAACTCACTTTCATGATCGGAGACGAGCACGTTCTTTAACATCACGTTAATTGAGCGCACCAAACGAATTTGTGACGGACTGAGCTCAGTGGTGTCGATTTCAATGTGAAGTTTCTCTGCGTTCTTTTTGAATTCTCTGGCCATAATTTTTTTCCTCTTAAATTAAAGCTAGCGCTTAATCTAAAGTTCTTATCGCCAGATCTTTTCGAGATTTTAGGCTTTTATACTGGAGTGAAGCTCTTCTTTTAATTCTTTGACAAAGCCCAACCCTCATTCTATACTTCCCCTCTATTGATCTTTTGAATTTTCAATATGTTGACGCGGGGTGGAGCAGTCTGGTAGCTCGTCGGGCTCATAACCCGAAGGTCGTAGGTTCGAATCCTGCCCCCGCAACCAATTTAAAAATCTTTCATTTCAAATAGTTAAAGCCCCAATTCCAGATGGGGCTTTTTTGTTTTTGGGGCGATGTTGACTACAAATCGACTACGGCCTTTATATGACTCGCTCCTGTTACTGGAGCAATTGAAAAACTACGCGCCACTTCCTTAATACGATCTCCAATCAAATGCACATAGTTCATTGTGGTCTTGATATCCTCATGGCCACAAATACTCTGCACCGTCTTGAGATCAACGCCTGTAGCGATCAAGAGAGTGGTCGCTGTGTGTCTCATGTCGTGAAAGCGAATCTCCTTGCCACCCCAACTTTTAAGATCACCCTTAAAGACTTTTTGAAAGCGATCATGGTCAATGGGTGCTCTCGCTTTTGTCATGAAGATAGTCTCTTCTTTTTGGATTTGATTTTGATGGATCAAATCCAAAAGCTCTCCGCGCAAATTAAAATTGCAGGGGACATGGCGAGAGAGTGAGCGAGATTTGGAATTTCTCTTTCCTTTAAGCGCAGTAAACCCTCGAGTAACACGATTAAATTGGCGTCTAATAAAAAGAGTTTCTCCGCCTTCTACGAGATCAATGGGCTTCAGTCCCCAAATTTCTCCTGCACGAAGCCCTGTATTGAGAGCAGTGAGGTAGGCGACATAAACCCATCTTTTGCTGCTTTCTTTTGGATACTTGCTATTCATGCAGGTGAGAAAGGACATCGCTTCATTTTGCTCCCAAAAGCTAATCTCATCTTTTTCATAAGGGAGCTTTTTAAAACCAATCGAAGGATTGTAAGGAATCCTTCTATTTCTAACGGAGTGATTGAGAATCGCTGTGATGACTTCTGTCTTGCGATTAATCGTTCCATTAGACTGTCTTCTGGCCTTTAGCTCTCTTTGAAAATGAGTGAGGAAGCTCGCAGTAAAGCGATCTAGAGTTAGGTGATTCATACGAGGAAGAATCTCATTTAAGACGCCTTCGACTCTTTTTAAGTGCGAAGCCGAGAAGTGATGTCTTGAGGACTCAAGCCAAAAACTGGCCTCAGCACCAAATCGCACTTCTTCTAAGAGATTTTGTGAGTATCCCGTCTTTTTAAATTGAAGCTCAGAAGCCTCGTAATTTTTTAGAAAGGCCACAGCATCAATTTTCTTCTTGAAGCGCTTTCTAATGCGGTTAGAACCTCTACCATCACAGTAGAGGTCGACTTCAAAAGCATCGCCTGACTTGAGTTTAATTTTACGAATGGACATTAAATTACCTCCTTAAAACAAAGTGTTGTTTTGAGAGTTAATCCAATGTTTCAGTGCCTCTTTACGGACATAAAGTAGCCTACCGAGCTTTACGAATAGGTTACTTGGAATGTTTCTCGTCTTGCCTCGGTATCGCCAGTCATAGATGGTCTTAATCGAAATCCCAAGTGTGTCAGCGGCGAGCTGAGGTTTAATCAAATCTGGTAAGTTTTCAAAGAGCAATTTACTACCGTTCATCATTAGCAAAGTTTCATCAGCTCTAAAAGAGTTATTCGAGTTGATAGCGATCTCCAAGTCAAAAGTTGTTCTTGGAAGGCCCTAGTGCATTGGTGATGCCAGAATGTGTATATTAAGGCCCAAATTCTTTGATTTTAGAAAGTTATGTGGTGATTTGATTTGTTACTGCTTGATTCGTTCTCATTATCCAGTCAACACTCTGACAATCAATCTTTCAGGAGCTTTCAAGAGATTTTTTTACCGTCAATTATCTGACCTATTTGTTTTGATGTAATTATTCTTAACTTGTTGTTTTATTGTACTTTGCCCGCGCGTGCGCTGTGACCTCCCTCTCGGAACTATGGTAGAGAGAGGGAGGTCACAGCGCACGCGCGGAATTCGTGAATAGAATCAGACTGTTGGTTGGTGTTGGGGAATTGACCTGTCGAGCATTTAACTCTCATTTAACGTTTATTTAACTGCCATTTAACTCATCAAATCTTCAAAGTTTCCGATAAAATTCTCAAATATTAGAGGTTTGAAATGGGTATTCCAAAATATCATCAGTTTATGTTGCCGATGCTTAAAGAGTTAAAAGGAAGGGGTTCTATCTCAATGACTTTGATGAAAGAACTTATGGCTAAGAACTTTCATTTATCAGAAGAGCAAATGAAAGAGCTCCTTCCAAGCGGAAACCAGAGTATATTTGAAAATCGTGTTGGTTGGGCAAGAACATATTTAAAGAAGGCAGGGTTAGTTGATTCACCAGAGAGAGGATATGTTGTAATCACTCCCAGAGGTGAGGAAACACTCAAGGAAGGTCTTACAGAAATTGATGCCCAATACCTCAAAAAGTTTGATGAGTTTTTAGAGTTTCAAAATACTGGGCAAAAGAAGGATGAGGAAGTTCCAGAAGAAACTCCCAAGGACGTGACGCCCTCTGAGCAGTTTGAAGCTGCCTATAAAGAACTCAAATCCGGGTTAAAGTCAGAGCTATTGGAAGCCATCATGTCGTGCTCGCCATTTTTCTTTGAGCGGCTGGTCGTCGATCTTTTAATCAACCTTGGATATGGTGGGTCAAAGAAAGAGGCAGGGCAGGCGTTTGCGACCTCAGGTGATGAGGGAATCGACGGAATAATCAAAGAAGACAAGCTAGGGCTGGATCTCATTAATATTCAGGCCAAGCGTTGGAAGCCAGACTCATGTATAGGACGACCAGAAATTCAAAAATTTGCAGGTGCTTTACAGGGAAAGCGAGCTAGGAAAGGCATTTTCATTTCAACGGCCTATTACTCAAATGAAGCTAAAGAGTTTGTCCGCAATATAGACGCTAAAATAATTCTGATCGACGGTAATGATTTAGCTGAATATATGATCGAGTCAAATACGGGCGTTTCGTCCGTACAAAAATATGAAATTAAGCGAATTGATAGCGACTATTTCAGTGAGTCATAAATGAATTTAAATAAAATTTTACTGTTGATGATGAATCTAAGCCTTTTCTTGATAACTTTTATGCAGGGACAATTAAATGCCGAGGAGGCATCTTGCGTTGTTGGTTCAAAAGCATGGGAGAAAGAAGGTGTTAAGGTATGCGATAGAACCTTCTTGTTAGCAAAGGGAGAGGGTATTCATGATTTAAAGTTTTCTCGCAATCACTATGCCCAATGGGATTGTGTGGATGATGTTTGTCCCGAGCCAACGTCTACATATTCTAGTCCTGAAATAATTTTTCTCATTTCCTTTGATGGAGTTAGTGAGGGGAAACTGTTGAACACAAAAAGCAGTATTAGGGTAACAGATATGATGGACATCTGGGATAAAGATGGAAAAGTAATTGGTACAAGACCAGATTCAAAGATAAAAACAACAATCGAAACCTACGAGGTTTTAAACAAATCACTCCAAAATTCACCAAAGCATAAGTATTATCCAGAATTTGTTTTGATCTCTGAGGGAGCATTAAAAAAGTCTGAAAAATACGAAGTTCGAGACACTGTTGTTTTAAACCAGCTTCAATCAACCCAAATTAAACGTGAAGAGATACAAAGCTATCCTATATTCTACGAGCTTGTTAAAGAAACGACTCATCGTTCGGATTTTAGCAGTGAAGTTTTAATTAAAGATAAGATAAGTATTTTTCGTGCATATCTCTCAGGGAGACAAATTTCTGAATTAATTGTGGATCCAGAGGGGGATGTTGGGTATTCCTGGCATGATCCAAATATAGACAGCTGTTCTAATTTTCCTCGTGCCTCCATCGTTACTAGAGTTAATGGGTATCTAGTTATCTATGGGAGAAAATGCGATCCGGTTCTTGAATCAATGCCCTTTATGAGAGTTAAATTTAAAGGGAAATATCATGAGTATCTTGAAACTGTCCCCGTTATAGGTTGTTAGAGCTTAGATCGAATACTATGTCAGGTATTCCTAGCTTTTGGCAGATTACTTATTGGCCGCAATTACCTGAGCGATAGTCGGGATAATAACCGGCATTTAAGCAAGCTCATCCATGGCCTTTCGATGCTTCTTAAAACTCTTCTTAATGCCCTTTTTCCAAGCACTATCAGAAGCTTCAATAGGCTCAAGCTCAATTGTATTGCGCTCGCTAATGAACTTTTTAACGGCAAGATTCACGAGCTGATTAACCTTAAGCCCGTTCTTATCAGTGTATTCGTCCACCATTGAGTCGAGTTGGTCTGTAAATCGAATCGTTCTGGCCTTAGACATAAATCCTCCTAAGGTTCTTATCGACTTATATTGTAGCATGTTTGACGTATTTTTACGTCATTTTGATGTGTAAACAATTCATTTCTAAGTTGTTAATTATACGAGGCTTTGCTATCTGGCTAGAAATTCACCAGCTTTTTGTTTCTGCAAGCAAAGTCTTCTGCCTTGAAAGCATACTTGAAGTCAGCTCGTAAGCTGGAAGATTGGAAATTTGCTCTGATAGAAGTTTAAGATTCGAATCTTCGGCAACTTTAAGGATTTCCTTTCTCATCTCAGATGGTTTTGGATTAGGAGTGAATGTTCCGAGTTCGACGTAGAGAATTTTTAATGCTTCTTTTAAATGAGGCTCTGATACTGAGTCGTATTGGCGCTTAATTAGAGCTTTGATGACATCTGGACTTGCCGGGAGCTTGGCAGAGTCAATGACCATCTCTCCATTTAAAGAATTAGCTGAAACAATATTAATATAAGACTGAAGAATGTCTTCATCTGTTGGTGATGGAGACTTTTTTGAGGTAGTGGATTTGTCAAATTTGGTGATAACTGATCTTTTCCAAAGGTAATTTACTGCCAAGATGGGAATAAGAAGAATCGCCGCTTTCGTTTCTCTATTTATTAGTGCATTTAAGGCGATAACGGACCAAAAAAGCATAGAGATATTAATAAACTTAATAGTGCGTTGAAATTGATGTTTATTCATGAACTCTCTTTCCTATTGCTTCTAGTTTGACAGTGTTTTAACAAGATCAAAATTGAGCTTTAGGGCTGAACAAGCTAAGTTATCGCCTTCGTCACACTTCTTATAAAGAATTGGGTGGGAGATTTGAGCAATTTTCAAACTATTGTGATAATCGGAATTATTGCCATAGTGGATGGTTAAAACAGAGCAGGATCGCCAAACGTTGTTAAGGCAAGCGCCTTTTAATAGCTCTTCTCCTTCCTTAGTGTTTCCAAGACTTAGTTCTATCTCCCCGAGTAGATAACAAGCCTGCCAGAGCTTGTCGTTTGGATTTGCGATGTCGGTATTGAGGCATGCTTTTCTAAGTAGGTTTCTTCTTTCTGATACTTTTTGTTTTGGTAAAGAACTTGCCGCAACAATACAAGATAAGGCCAAAGGATTTTTAGAATCGCTTTCAATACTTTTGCAAATCTCCATTGAGATTTTTGGATCAGAGTCTAAGGTCGAAATTTTTTTGGATATTAAGTTTTGTGAGTAACATTCTTTATCACATGAAGAATGTAATATTTTTAAATATGTGATTGTGTTTATTTTTCCAGTGTTAAATTCTTTTTCAGCAAGGCTCCAACAACTTTCACGAGGTAGCCTATCGCAAAGATTTTTCGCTTCAGCAGCAAAAGTTATGATTGAGAATAGAACTAGAAAGTAAAAAGCCGATTTATCCATACGAAACACCTCAGAGTTATCTCTGGGAGTTTAAATCAAGATTTCTATTGGAAAGTAATTTTTGTAAACTTTATAAGTTTATACTGTGATAGAGCGATAAGAAAATCTTAAGTGTCTGTTTATTTGAGACAAATACCGTAAATTTGCCCGGATTCCTTTAAACATTTTGAGCCAATAGGGCAGTCGGTATTCCATTGGCATCCAGAGATTTTTTTTGGGCCAAATCCTCCTTTTCCCCAGTTCTTGTCGGCATTATAGTCCTTAACCCCATATTGGTTAGTGATTGTAACGCAGGTGCCTGTCAAACTATAGGATTGGGAAGGCTTTATACAATGTTTGCCGTAACCGCATTCGTAATCAGAGCTACAGGCAAAAATCTGAATGGGAAAGAGTAGGAATAGGAATGATAGATTTTTAAGCATGATTAGCCCTCAATTTTTCGTTTTTATTCTCATCGGTATGATGAGAGCTTCTTTGAGATTCTTGACTACAAATCGACTACGGCCACCAGAAACACCCCGAAAATGCCCGATAAAGAACACACTGAAAACTGAATTAACTCTCTAAAATTATTGATAAAATTGAGCAATTAGAAGAACTTGGAAAGATTCCTTAACTTGCTCATAACCCGAAGGTCGTAGGTTCGAATCCTGCCCCCGCAACCATTTCCTGCGGCAAATCCAAAGGATTTGACGCTGAGAAATAGCCCAAATTTTCAAGCGCCAGCGCAGACAAATTTGCGGCTGACCCAACCCCGAACCACCCCAGCACCTTCTAAAAAATCCTAAAAACCCAAGTACCAACTTCCACCCGACGTAACTGCTTGCGACATCTCCCACTCATTAAACGACAGTTCATCTGAGGTGGGCCCATCCTCTTGCGCTCAAACACAATTGACTCAACCGAGCTCAGCCACCAATATATTTATATGCAAGAACTCATCATGAATAATCCAATCTCTAGGCCTCAGTGGCTTATTAAGTCTTCTTGGTTTGGAGATAAATCTGTAACCGATAGAACAATCCATTACCCTAATTTTCTATCTATGCAAGAGAAGACTTCCGTTCTTCGCTATCAGAGTTTAGGGCAGTGGTGTTGTCCATCTGGGATGCTACTTTCGGTACCTCTCATCTTGGATTTAAAATATAGTCTCAAAGAAGATTCTGAACATATTATTCATGTGCCAAAGTCGCCTTGCGAAGTCTCAGTGATCTGGGCGGGAGATGGGTCATACTTTGAGCAGGCTTATGTTTCTCTTCGTTGGGCAGATGCGCAGGGGGAAATCGAGCGCGCCGTGATTCCTCGAAAAGATTCAGCTACAGGTGAAGAGAGAGACATTTTTTTTGTGGATAAGTCTCTTTTTTGTCTTTTTGATTATGCTGAGTTTAAAAGTGTTTTTCACAGCGAGAGCGATGTTAATGATTATATAGCCTCTTTACTGGAGCCTGGTGCCATCCCTAGACCAAACCCCCTGGTCTTTTTAAAAACCCCCTCCGGAGTATTGTCTGACTCGCGCTCGGGAACTGCTGCAGCGATAATAGAGTTTGACGAAGCCAAGCAGATCACGGCCCTTCATTTTGATTTCATACTCTTGCACTCCTCAGGTGAGGACGGTGAGTATGATGATGACTGGGAATACGCCCAAGAGGCCCGGGAACTCATAAAACGGATAAAAAAAGATTAAAATGATAGCTTTTGCATGGGCTAAATAGGAGCAGGATGACCATGAGTACAAATACGTTAAAATCAATATTATCAAGCATACTTGCCGATATCCAATCTGAGGAAGTACCCCTCGTTCATACGCTTCAAAACCTTTCTGAAGACTACCAAGACAGTGAATATGCTCTCGCCCTTAAAGAAATGAGAGACCAGGTAAATAATGGCCACTCAATGATTCCAATCATGCAAAAGAACCCCACGCTCTTTCCTGCGAAAGTGGTAGAAGAGATAGCAAAAGGGGAGGAGTCAGGAGATTTAGCCGAGGCGCTTACAAGGGCCATCAAGCTACTTTAAGCACTGTCTAAGCTTTGTTTGGGTGGGTCGAAATTTGTTTGACCATTCAAACTCATTAAGGTAACACTTCCCCAAAATAAGAATAATAATTGCTGGGCCCACAGGGTCGGCATTATGGGAGGCTTTACTATGAGTAGTAGCATGAGACTTTTGATTTTAATCGGTGCGCTTTTAAGCACTGGAATCGTCGCGGCCAAAGAAGTGACCATTTACTCTGTTTACCCAGGTGATCGCTTGAGTGCGATCTTCAAGCCCTTCACAGAGCGCACTGGGATCACCGTTAATGTTATCGATGGTAAGAGCGAGGACCTCATCAAGCGCATTGAGCAAGAAGGTGAGAATACCCTGGCCGACCTTCACCTAGACAAAGATCTCGTTTATCACTCGAAAGCCGTTCAAGCGGGAATTTACCAACCCTTTAAGTCTGCTGCTGTTGAAAAAAATGTTCCTGCAAACTTCATTGAGGCCAATCGCAATTGGTTTACACTTTTCTATCGCTCACGCGTCATCATGTATAACCCAAATAAAGTTTCTCCAAGTGAGCTTTCAACTTACGCCGATCTAGGTAGTGCAAAGTGGAAGGGTCGCTTGTGTGTTCGCACTTCAAAAAATAGCTATAACCAAGCACTGGCCTCTTATGTGGTCGTCAACTATGGAATCTCTAACGCTTTAGAGATCTTCAAGTCATGGGTTGGAAACCTTGCCACGTCTCCATTGTCAAACGATCGCGCTGTCATTGGGGCCATTGCCGACGGCACTTGTGATGTAGGTCTAGCCAACTCTTATTATCTAGCGCCTTTTGTTGAAGCCGACGCTAACTATCCAGTGAGACCATTTTTTGCCAACCAAGGCAGTAGCAATGCTCACGTCAATGGAGTGGGCATTGGTATCACAAAGCACGCTAAGAATGTGAAAGAGGCCACAATGCTCCTTGAATACTTGAGTTCGGCTGAAGTTCAAGCACCAGTTGCGAAGGCTTTTGATCAGTACCCAGTCAATCAAGCGGCTAGCCTGAGTCCTACACTTCAAGCTTTTGGACCGTTTACTTTCGATACGACAAATATTGGTATCTACGGTAACTTCGTAGAACTCGCAATCGATTTGATGGAACAAGCTGAGTACAAGTAAAAATTCATTTCGCAAAAGGGCCAGTTCTTGGCCCTTTTTTCTAACAATTCGTTAAACAACTGAATGAATGAAATCTAACTCGTAAAATTGTCGTCCCTCTCCAAGCTGATAGACTTCAAGAGCATCTCGGTCGAGAAAGTAGGAAGTCTATATGAATGAAACGAGAATTGATGAAGAGCTAAAGCCTCCGTTTAAAAAACAAAACCTGGTCCCACCAGGCCTTGAAGAGCGGCTTGATCCAAAGCCGCGCTTTAAAAACCCCTCATATAAGGGCTCGGAAAAGCTCAAGGATAAAGTCGCCTTAATCACTGGCGGTGATTCTGGTATCGGACGCGCCGTGGCCGTACTCTTTGCGCGAGAAGGAGCAGATGTGGCCATTACCTATCTGCCAGAAGAGGAGAGTGATGCCCGCAAGACTTGTGAAGCCATTGAAGAAGAGGGACAAAACTCGCTCATGATTAAAGCAGATCTCACACAGCAGGATGCCCCCGAGCGCATTATCTCTAAACTCGCCGAGGAGTTTGGAAGGATTGATATTCTAGTTAATAACGCTGGCTTTCAAATGCATCAAGATGACTTTGATCACCTGAGCTTTGAACAATTTCAACATACCTTTGAAGTGAATCTCTTTTCATATTTTAAAATGGTTAAGGCGGCGATCCCTCACTTTCAGTCTGGGGGCGCAATCATCAACACCGGCTCAATTCTGGGCTATACCGGAAATGGTAACTTAATTGATTATTCGGCCACGAAAGGCGCAGTTCATAATCTCACAAAGTCACTGGCAAAAAGTCTTATTTCAAAAAATATTCGCGTGAACTCTGTAGCGCCAGGCCCTGTTTGGACGCCCTTAAATCCCGCTGAGCGAAAGCCTGCGGAAGTTGCAAGTTTTGGAGAGGACACCTTATTTGAAAGACCGGCGCAGCCAGAAGAGATTGCACCGGCCTACGTCTATCTCGCTTCTGATATCACCGCTAGCTATGTCACAGGCGAGACGATCAATCTCTTTGGAGTGGCAACAGGAGGAAATTAAGATGAGAAAGAAGTATTTAGAAAAAGGCGACGTTTACTTTTTTTATCGCAATAAAATGGGAAAAGAGAAAGTTGAAGGTCTAAAAGACATTGCTCGCTTCTACATGGTGCTAGTGCCCGATGAAGATAAGAAGGGGCGTATTTTTTTAGTAGGACGCAAAAAATTGCCAGAGATTTCTAAGGGAGAGAGTAAGTCCACTCAAAGAGGATGGCTCATGAATGTGAGCTATTCAAAAATCTCTAGTCTTAAAAATGATCTCGGGCCGATTCGGTATGAGACCAAAACTAAGGGAGAGCAAGAAGAAGAAGGAGCTGTTCCTGTTGGGGCCGGTCGCTACGCACTGGTTAACCGAGAAGACGGCACTGAGCTTTGCTATAAATTACAAACGCCCGAGCAACCAAAAGAAGCCCAACAGGAGTTGGGAATTCTTAAAGAGGCGGGCTTTATTATCTCGGCGAAAAACCCAACTATCTCGGCTAAGGGCTTTCCCGACGAAAAGCCAGACTATCCCAAGCGCTTAGAAAAGCTTTTTGCTGACAAGCGATGGATTGACATTGATGAGCCAGATTTACTTAATTACGAAAATGCACAGCTACTCTTAATCGGCGCTCATAAAAATCTTGATGAAATCGAGGTGAATATCACTGGTCGCGCCGATCTTTATAAAAAGTTGGAGCTCGAGAGTGAGGATTGGCCAGCTGAAGCACTCGAGGGTGGACACCTTATAACGGGAGAGTTTAGGGGCAGAAAAGCGCGCAAACCCGAGGGAGATCGCAGTCTTGGTGGAAAAAGAGGCGGTAAGAAAGCGCTTAAGGCCCCCTCTGCGGCCGGTGTGGCCAGTGCTCTGAAGGGAATCGATCTCCCGCAGAAAAAAGGTGAACTGGTGAGCTTTGCTAAAGATCATGATGCGCAAGCAGAGATTATTGATATTTTAAAGAAATTACCCGATCGCAAATTTAAAACTATGGCCGATGTTCAAGCGGCCCTGGGGGAGGTGAGCTAGCCATGTCTCAATTTAATTGCCCCTTTTGTGATGAAGGCTTTGAGCAGCGCTCTCGCTATGAGCGACACTTACAGACTTCGCATCCGAAGCAGGCTCCGGACGCCGCTGATCTTGCTCAGGCGCTAAAAGGAGTGGATTTTCCTAAGCAAAAAGCTGAGCTCCATGAAATTGTAAAAAGTAAGAATAAACCTAAGGCGCTTGAACTTTTAAAAGAACTTTCAGAGCAAGAGTTTAGAGATGCGGCCCAAGTCATGAGAGCGCTTGGAGCGGCAAAGACTCATGAAGAAAAGCCCAATGACCTTCCAAGTAAACGCGGTGGAGAACAGGCCCTTAAGTCAAAGTCTCCCTCGGCTGCAGGACTGGCAAAAGCCTTTAAAGGAATTCATTTTCCTAAAACGGCGCGCGAAATTAAAACTTATATGCACGAGCATGATGTGGATCAAGAAATTGTCTCTGTCGTTGATCAGTTTCACGAGGGAACTTATCGGAATATGGCCGATATTGAAATGGAATTTCGTGTCGTTCAAGCGAATCAATAATGAAGCGCTTGAACGACTTTAGCTGGACAGTCTAAATCCCCACCGGCCACGTCTCTGGTAGAACTCCATGCTCAATTGAGCCAGGTAGCGCCTTAAGGGCAGTCGTCTCATCAACAAAGACAAAAGCATCATATCTATTGGCGAGCTCGGTTGGAACGTAGTTTCTTCCACTTGCCTCAAAGCTCGTTTGATAGACAACTCCGATTGCGCGGTGATCTTTACTGGCCTTGAGTAGCTGCTCTTCTTTGGTCATGAGAAAGAATTTTTCTTCGTTCAAATGTTCAGCCGCTTGATGGAAAGAATCTTCATATGAGCCACTCTTTGCCATAGGAACTTTCATCACTTCAGGTTGCGCCTCCCAGGCACGACCGGCCAAGACCTCGCCTTGGTAGGTTCCAAAACCTACTAATGAAACATTATTCATTCCATAGCGCTCTCTTGCGAGACCTCCAATATTGATATAGCCCTCGCCGAGCATATCAGTGGCGTGATAGTCACCGATGTGAGTGTTATGGGCCCAAACGATTGCCTTAGAGCCTTCTCCATACTTATTAAGGAGGGCGTCTAAGGTATCCATCATATGCTCATCGCGAACGTTCCAAGAATCAGCGCCACCTCTCATCATGGTTTTATAGTATTTTTCGGCGTTGTGAACAATTTTAGCATTCTGTTGCATGTCAAAGAGCTCATTTTCATGAAGCTTTGTCTCTTCAAGGCGCAGTCTCAAAATTTTTCGCAGTCCTTGAAGCACTTCCTTCTCACAGCCGTTGGGCCACTTAATTACGGACTTTGCGTAGGCAATTTCGTTACGCTCATAAGAATCAAAGCAAGAGTAGGCCTCAAGAAGCTGCTCACCCATTTCTGAGTCGAGTCTACTGGCATAAGATTTAATAAGATCGAGAGATTGGTAGAGAGAGTAGACATCAAGGCCATAAAATCCAGCCTTTCGTCCTTTCATCCATTCGATGAGATCTTGAACTTGCTCGTTGGCCCACATCCAGGTCGGCCAGCGTTTAAACCCCTTCATGACCTCACTTGCGTCTTTGTCCGATTGCCCTTCTATAGAGCGATTAAGCTTATAACAATCTGGCCAGTCACCTTCGACGGCGATGAAATTGAATCCATAATCTTGAATGAGCCTCTGTGAAATCAATTTTCGAATTTCATAAAATTCCTCAGTACCGTGGGTCGCCTCACCCAGCATGACGACTCTTGACTTAGAAATCTCTTTGAGTAGGGGATCAAGACTGTCTTTGGATTTAATGGCCTGGGCTTTTTTGGTGATCAGATTTACGAGCGAATCTGTTGTGCGCTCACTTTCTCTTGGAAGGGTCTTTTCAAACCAATCGCCAGCATACTCAATCACCTGATCAAGTTGCCCTGGTCCCTCAAATAAATGACCGGCGCCCTTCACTGTGGCGATCTCACCAGATTGAAGATGAGTCGCTGCTTCCTCGTTGAGCTCAATCACTCCATAATCCTCTCCTCCCACAATTAATAATGTGGGGCAGTGGACATCATCCAGTGCCCTGCCGGCCAAGTCTGGACGTCCACCTCGACTAACAAC
The DNA here is from genome assembly GCA_048264885.1 of Bacteriovoracaceae bacterium. Classification (GTDB taxonomy): domain Bacteria; phylum Bdellovibrionota; class Bacteriovoracia; order Bacteriovoracales; family Bacteriovoracaceae; genus JBLWXV01. The sequence continues at coordinate 375,493 of JBLXCO010000003.1, read as the reverse complement.
TGAGCGGATATCTTTTTCTTTAGCAGCGGCAATGAGCGCAGCTGCGGCTCCAGTACTTGAGCCAAAGTAGCCGATGGGTAGCAGGCTGAGATTACTTTGGTTGCGAACCCATTGAGTGCCAGTTCTTAGTCGTTCAACCAAGAGATCAATATCAAATACATTGGAGCGATTTTTTTCTTCTTCCTTAGTGAGAAGATCAAATAAGAGAGTGGCAAACCCCATCTGGTTAAGAGCATTCGCCACATAGCGGTTGCGAGGACTTTTATGTGAGCTGCCACTACCGTGAGCAAAAAGAATAATACCTTTTGGAGTTTTGGGGACAGAGAGATCTCCTGAGAGTTCGACTGGCCCAGAATGAATTTTAATTTCTGTGACGAGCTCTTCACGTTTCTCTGCTTCGTTTAGGAGCTTGGTGACCTCTTCATCAGAAACCTGGTTAAAATTCTCATACCAATTCCCGACAGCATTAAAGGGTTCAGGGGTTTGCAGAGTGAAAACTTGCTCCACCTTTCCTTTTAGGGAATCGACCGAGTCTTTTGCGGCCACCGGGATGGCGACAAAAACCTTTCGCGCCCCCTGGCGATTGAGAAAGTCCACTGCTGCATGCATGGTCATCCCTGTGGCGAGACCATCATCGACAATGATGAAGTTCTTACCTTTGTATTCGAGGGAAGGACGTGAACCCCGCCACTTGCGAGCTTGCTGCTTAATTTTATCTTGGGAGTTTTGGGCCATTTGCTGACGCTCACTTTCTGAGAGATTGAGCCTGGAAAGAGCTTCTTGATTCCAAGTAGGATGATCACTTTCACAAACTGCACCGATAGCGAATTCGGGATAGTTAGGTGCTCCGATTTTTTTAACGAGAAGTAGATCCCAGGGAAGTTTTAAAGTCTTTGCCACCTCCCAAGCAATTGGTACTCCCCCTCTTGGCAGGGCGAGTACCGTAGTATTTTCCCACCCTGATTTCTGAAGCAGTTCAGCTAATTCTTTACCCGCAGATTCTCTATTTTTTAATCTCTTCATTTAATACCTCATCAATTTAGGATGACTAACTGGCCACTTGCTTTCCGGCATGATCGACTATCTCCTGATGACCTTGGGCCCTAGCACAATGGGCGCCACAGAAATATTTTCCATCTGCCTGCACTCCATGTCCTAAAATCTTAACACCACAGTGCGTGCAGGCTGGGGCTAACTTATGAGTAGCGCACTCAAAGCAATCAAACCAATGACTCTCGCCTTCAACTCTAATTTCTAATGGTCTTTCATAGCGATTGCCGCAAACTTCACACTGTTTCATCTGACTTCTCCTGTGTAGATATTTTTTAGCCCATCAAAGTTAAACTCATGATAAGTCACGATTTACGTTGCAAGGTTGAAACCAGAGTTTGGTCTTGTGGAGCCCTTCTAGGAGTGAGAAGAGTTGCCTTTGACTAGAGTAGTAGCATGTTCTTTCTTTATGAAATAAAAGACCTTTAAATCATTTAAAAAGTACTCACAATGAAAGCAATATAAGAAACGAGTAAAATGAAACCTTGGGTTTTAGTAACCATCCAATCTGTTTTGACGAAGTAGACAAGGGCCAGACTGAAAAAAAGCATGACCGGAATAGTATAGGTAACACTTTGCTCGGCAATTTGAAGCGGTGTTATTGTGCCGGATATTCCGGTTACTAGGAGGGCATTTGCCGTATTACTTCCAATGACATTGCCAACGACAATTCCCCCTCTACCTCTTCTTGCCGCTGCGATAGAAACAGTAAGCTCTGGTAGTGAGGTTCCAATAGCAATCATCGTTAAACCTACAACGTTTTCTGGAATGTCAAACTTCTGGGCGATCCAGATTGCCTCTTCAATGAGAAATTTTGCTCCTCCAAAAATGAGAGAGGCGGAGACAATCAAGAGCAGTAGATCTTTAAGGCCAGATCTCTTCTCATCTTTGGCCCAATTGAATTCTTTTTTTTGAAAACTAGGTAGATGTATTGGGAATTTATCTTTAACAGGCCTGATATATTCAAAGTCAAAGACAAACTTCATAAAGTCTTTGAACTGATAGGCCCTCTCATCCACACTCGAGAGTACGACGAAAATAATATAGAAGATGTACATAATGAGAAAGCCGATTGCTTCTAAAGTGCTTAAGAGATTATTTAAACTAGCAAGAAAGAGCAGCCCTGCGCTGGCAATCATTATTAATCCATCGCGGTCGTGCATTTTGGCATCAGTATTTATGGGGGCGATGATTGCGCAGAGTCCAAGTATGAGACCAGTGTTAGCAATGTTGCTGCCAACTATATTACCAATAATCAATTCAGGTGCGTTGTTAATTGCTGCCGATATCGATGAGGCGAGTTCAGGAATGCTGGTGCCAATAGAGGTGATGGTTAGACCGATGAGCAAGTCACTTACTCCAAAGCGCTGGGCCACTTTGGCCGCATATTCGACGAAGAGATCGGCCCCTTTAGTGAGAGCTATAAGCGCTATGATAAATACTATCAGGTGCGTAATCATTGGCTCATCTCCAGCACCTGTGTATCAAAACAGTAAGGGGAGGCATCACTAAGGAGCTAATCGCCGTGAGAGAGATGAGGCTGGTGTAGATGAGTTCATCAATAACTTGCATCTGAAAAGCGATGTATCCCACGGAAGCAGTGACAGTGAGTCTGGTCGTGGTAAGTAGACCTAGCGTTAAAGAGTCCTTAGCACTTATTCCAATCAACAAAGAACCAAGAGTCCCAAAACAAATTTTAGCAATGATAGCACTTGAGACTAGAAGCAAAAAGATGAAGTTGGCACTTGTGAATTCCTTGATAAACGAAAAATCGAGCTCGAGTCCAATGAGAAAGAGAAAGATAGGAATAAAAAATCCGTGGCCAATGGTGTTTAACTTTTCCTTGATATCGTTGATATTAGGAACGGATGAAAGCACATAGCCAATCAAAAATGATGCAATTACTGATGGGACATCAAGTATTGAAAAGACGAAGGTTATGGCCAAGAGAATGGCGATAATGAGTCTCAATCGACTTTCATGTCCATAAGTAAGGGTAAATTTCTGAAAAAGATAGGAAATGATTTCAGAAAGAAAAAGGCGCAACACAATAACTAGGGAGACCAATAGCCCGAGCAGAATTGGTAGCGAGAAGCGAGAGTGGGGTTCAATATTTTTGAAGATTACAAATGAAATCAATGCCCCTGTTAGATCTTGAGAGGCAACCAAGGATTTAATCGTTTTTTCAATTCTCACGTTATAGAGATTCATTTGATCTAATGTTGAGAAGGTGATGAGAATGGAGGATGTGAGAAACATAGCTGCCACAAATAGGCTGGTAGCCCATGAGTAATCAAAATATCTCGTTAAGGATAATCCAATCGTGGCAGGTAGAAGACTACTAAAGAGAGTTAGAACGAAACCCTTCTTATTAACGATCTCACTTCTGAAAGCGGGCGACTCGAAGCCTGCGAGTAACATGAGAAAATTTGCACCAACAAAAGCAAACATTTTCAATGTGTCATTGGGGGTCACATAATTGAGTCCACCTGGTCCAGCAATAAGTCCCGCCAGAATCAGTGAGGTCGCAATAGGAAGGTGGAACCATTTAAAGAGAGAAGGGATCAGCAGACCAAAAAAGAGGATGATTCCAAGGATAGGCAATATTTCTGTTGAATACTGCATCTGGAAGCCTACTCTAGCTTATAGAAGATTTGTCCCAGCCAGGGAGTGAGGCTAATTCCAACAACAATAAGCCATTCATTTAGTGACAATGGAACCAGCGTCAACGTTTCTTGGAGAAAGGGGATATACGTGCTCGCAAATAGTAAAACACTACAAAGAACGATCGCACCCCAAATGTGCGGATTTTTGGTGATATCGTTACTGAAAAAGTTAGAACCCCGTTTTCTTAGATTAAAGACGTGAAAAACTTGGGAAAGACCCAAGGTTAGGAAAGAGAGGGTGACGACCTTTTCAATGGGAAGCTCTAGTTTCCACATTGAGGTGAGAAAGACGGCCAATACGATGATCGTCATTAGACTTCCATACAGGGTGATGAATATCCAATGTCTTCGCTCTAAAATTCGTTCATTTGCATCTCGAGGCGGTTTTTCTAAGTATGAATCATCACCCTTACCCATTCCCAGGGCGAGTGCTGGAAAAACATCGGTGACTAGATTGAGAAAGAGAATTTGTAGCGGAGTGATAGGTAGTTGAGAACTAAGCATGGAAGAGAGGCCAACGATAAAGACTTCACTAATGTTGCACGAGAGAAGATAGACCACATATTTTCTAATATTTGAAAAAATGATTCTTCCTTGCTTAATGGCATCAATGATTGTGCCAAAGCGATCATCCTTTAAAACCATGTCAGAGGCCTCTTTGGCGACTTGAGTGCCTCTGATACCCATGGCGATTCCGATGTCGGCTTTTTTAAGAGCAGGAGCATCGTTGACACCGTCTCCAGTCATGGCAACCACATGACCCTTTCTTTGATAATATTCAATGAGACGAAGCTTCTGCTCGGGACTTACACGACTAAAGATTAGGGCCTGATCGAGCTGCTCACTAAAAGTCTCCTCCCATGACTCGTGAGGTGGAAGTTCAAATCCAGAGAGGGAAGCACTTTCTTTTTGATCTTTTTTAATTAAACCAATATTGCTCGCAATTTTAGTGGCCGTGCCAATCTGATCACCAGTGGCCATAATGACGCGAACGCCGGCATGATGGCACTTCTCAATGGAGTCTGGTACATCTTCACGGGCCGGGTCGAGAAGACCCACTAGACCTAGCAATATGAGTTCATCATAACTATCAAAATTAGACTTTTTTTCAATCTTATAGGCGACACCCAAAACCCGGAGACCCTGAGAGGCCAGGGATTCGTTGTGCTCTCTCCACTTTCGAATCTGCTCCTCTGAGAGAGGTTCTACTGAGTTCGGTTTTGAGAGGACTTGAGTGGAGCACGCAAAAATAGCTTCTGGGGCCCCTTTTACTGCGACAAAGGTTCCCTCATTCAGCTTGTGATGGGTCGCCATCATTTTTGTCTCAGTATCAAAGGGAATTTCTAAAATTCGCGGGTATTCTTCAGACAGATTGAGCTCATCTGATGTGCTTTTAACCGAGAAGCGCAAAAGCGCGATCTCCATAGGGTCGCCGATGCTCTCTTTTCCCGCTCTGTATTGAGCATTATTACAAAGCCCTAAGACCTTAATGAGCTTCTTGAGCACAGAGCTCACTTCAGTGAATGCGAGTCTCTCTCCCTTACTGTTTTTGATCTCAACTTTCTCTGAGTCTTTGTCACCCTTAGTGAAGTACTCACCTTCGCTCGTTAAAATCTCAGTCACTTCCATTCTATTTTCGGTCAGAGTTCCGGTCTTATCAGTGACGATAGTGCTAGTTGCACCCAGAGTCTCGACCGCTGAGAGGCGGTTAATCAAGGCGTTCTTCTGGGCCATGCTCCATAGTCCCTTGGCCAGAGCGATGGTGGCCACAATCGGAAGCCCTTCAGGTACTGTTGCTACAGCAAGGGCAATGGCCGTTTGAAGCATTAGGACGAGGTCTTTACCGCTTAAGACTCCACTAATTAAAATAAAAATGGCGATAATAAGGGTGAGCCAAATGAGCTTTCTTCCAAGCTTATCAAGTCTCTCCTCAAGGGGAGTGATCTCTTCTTCTGATTTGGAAGTTAAGTCAGCAATTGTGCCAACTTCAGTGTCCATTCCAGTAGCACATACAACTGAAAGCGAGGAACCTCTGCTGATATGAGTTCCTTTCATCAGCATATTTTGTCTGGCCGAGATAGTCGCATCTTCAGCTAAAACTTGCTCAGCGATCTTGTCTACAGGCATGGATTCGCCCGTAAGGGCCGACTCGTCGACGCTTAGATTGCTGGCCTCTATCAGGCGGGCATCGGCGGTGACAACGTCGCCTGCCTCAAGAACAAGTAAGTCGCCGGGAACGAGCTCCTCTGAGGGAATGAGCTTGGACTCACCATCACGAATCACACGAGTACGCGTTTGACCGATTTTCTTTAAGGCTTCCATTGAAGAAATGGCGCGCATCTCTGTCACAAAGCCGATCAGGGCGTTAATAATTAAAACGAGTGAGATCGCAATAGCATCAAGGTATTCGCCAGAGAGAGCGGCAACTAAGGCAGCAATAAATAAAAGGCCCACTAACAGACTCTTAAACTGCCTAATGAAAATACTAAACCAACTTGGGGCCGCTTGAACTGCAATTTGGTTGCGCCCAAAAATATCTCTTCGGGAATTAACTGTTGTAGAGTCCAAGCCTTTTTCGGGATCGACTTGCAGACGTTCAAGACACTCTGTTTTTGAGAGTGTCCAAAACTTAAGAGCTTTGAGATCGTCTTTAGTAAGCATGGCTTAAGTTACTTTCCTAACACAGCATTCGGGGTTGACCACCTTCTCACTAGGGACAAGACCCGCCTTTTTAAACTCATCAATACTTTCCATCGTTGTCGCTGCAATATTTTCAAGCGCTTCCTTGGTAAGGAAGGCCTGGTGAGAAGTCAGCAAAACATTTGGAAAAGTTAAAAGCCTGGCAAGAGTGTCGTCTTGAAGTATTTTACTAGAGAGATCGGTGAAGAAAATATTTTCCTCTTCTTCGTAAACATCGAGCGCCGCGCCTCCTACTTTGGAGTTTTTTAAGTTTTCAATGAGTGCCTTTGAGTCTATGAGGGCGCCTCTGCCGGTATTGATGATATAGACTCCGTCCTTCATTAAACTCATTCGTTCAGAATTAATGATGTGATAGGTACTTGGAGTCAGAGGAACGTGTAGAGAAATGACATCGGCAAGCTTACATATCTCGTCAAGATCGCTGTACTCAATTAGAGGATTAGCTTCAAGCTCAGGATCTCTTTCCCTATCGAAGATCAGAACTTTGCATCCAAAGGAACTCATGATTTGAGCAAAAATCTTTCCAATCTTTCCGGCGCCAATGACGCCTACGTTTTTTTTATAAAGGTCAAAGCCAACAAGGCCATCAAGCGAGAAGTTGAGTTCTTTAACTCTTATATATGCTTTGTGTATTTTACGATTAAGCGTGAGCAGCATCCCAACGGCAAACTCAGCGACCGAGTTGGGCGAGTAGGAGGGCACTCTTGTCACCAACATGCCATGACGTTTAGCCGCTTCTAAATCCACATGATTAAAGCCAGCTGATCTGAGGGCAATCATGCGAATTCCCATATCCATTAAGGCCTTAATACAGTCATCGTCAATTTTATCGTTAACAAATGAGCAGACTACATCGCTCCCTCTAGCGAGCTCAGCGGTTCTGCTATTGAGGCTCGTCTCTAGATAATCAATATTAAATTTATACTTTGTATTGACTGCATTAAAAGCCTCTTGTTCAAATTTATGGGTATCAAAGAATGCAATGTTCACTTTTCCCTTTCCTGTCAAAAATGTGTCATCTCTCGGCAATGATAGCTTCTGATGTTAGCAACCGGCCACAGATACCATCTTAGTAGAAACCCTGCAAAGGAGAGATTTGTCCCACTTTAAGTGTAGGAGTACTTTTTAATTTCGCCATTTAAAGCTTGTTGAACAACGTAGCTAGGGAATGTCTAATGAAAGGTATGCCCGGGTTCATAACTTTGTTTAACGCTGATAAAGGTCATCATTTTTGGGAGTATGTTTGTAAAAACAATCTCTTAAAGAAAGGTACATTGACCCGAGTCAAGGTTTCGAGCAGCCGCACGTGCTAGTTTTGAAGTTAAGGATAAGGAGCCCGCATGTCTGAAAGAATTGAAGAACTGCTCACAAACTTAGATCATCGCCTCGCTAAAATCGAGTCGCGTCTTGATTGCCTTGAGCATCAGACTAAGAATACGCTGGCGATTTTCGTTGATGCCTTTGATGAGAATTTTGATCCAGCGGTTCGATTAGGTAGGGCCAACCTTGAAAAGGTAGACCACTTAAAATCTCTTATACATCTGGCCACTCAAGAGGAAACTCTTGTTGCTTTAGAGTCGCTTATTTCTCAACTAGGTTACTTGGCCCCTCTCATAAGTAAAGTTAAACAACTCGACAATGCTCTAAGTATTGCTGTTGATGCTGCTGACGACTTTTTTGACTTTGCGATGAAGGAAGGACTCGATATCGAGAAATTTACCGAGAACCTGAAAGAATTCTCGCTGGTTATGACCAAGACATTTGAATCGGGAACAATCACTCATTTGATGGAGTCTGGAATATTTGATCCGCGCTCGGTTGAAGTCGTGGGCGCCCTTGGTAAATCAATGGCCCTGAGCTCTCAAAGCTGCTCGCGGGCTTCACCGCTTTCCATGCTAGGGCTGATCTTTGACTCCGATGCTCAAAGAGCGATGGGTTTTTTGCGCAACTTTTCAAAAGCCAGGTCTATCGCTCAGAAAAGGGACAATTGGACAACCCAAAGTCCTTTATCGAAGTGTAGTACTTGATTCCAATCAGTTTCTAGATATTGATGTCCATCAACGTCTCTTGCACTAAAGTTTGGCATTATTAAAGAAAGATAAATATCCACGAAGGAGATATGAAATGAAATATACAGTAAAAGATTTTTTTGATCCTGATACCTATACTCTCACTTATGTCGTAAGTGATGATCAAACAAAAGATGCCATTATTATCGATTCAGTTCTCGACTACGATCCTGCCTCTGGGGCGCTTAACTTTCACAGTGCTCAACAGGTTGAAAAGTATGTAGAAGATCAAAAACTTAAAGTAACCGGACTTGTTGAAACACACGCTCATGCCGATCACTTGAGCGCGGCTCAGTACTTGAAGAAAAAATACCCGCAGGCAAAGCTTGCTATCGGTAAAAATATTACTAAGGTGCAAAACGTTTTTAAAAAAATTTTTGGTCTTGAGCACCTTTTGCTTGATGGGTCACAGTTTGACCTACTCATAGAAGAAGATAGACCCTATCACTTTGGCTCAATCGAGCTCAAGGCGATCTTTACTCCGGGTCACACGCCGGCCTGTTCATCCTATCTGATTGGAGACTCACTTTTTACAGGTGATACGATTTTTATGCCAGACTATGGCACTGGTCGCTGTGACTTTCCCGCCGGCTCATCGGCCGATCTTTGGGAGTCTATTCAAAAGATCTATCAACTTCCAAATGAGACAAAAATATATGTTGGGCACGACTACCAGCCAGATGGACGAGAGGTTAAGTTTCAAACAACGGTGGGAGAGGAAAAAGAAAAGAATATTCAATTGAGAGCTGGTACCAGCAAGGAAGAGTTTGTCGCCTTTAGAGATAAGCGAGATGCCGGTCTTGCAGCGCCAAGGCTTCTTCTTCCCAGTGTTCAGGTGAATATAGACGCCGGTCACCTGCCACCTAAAGATGCTGAAGGAAGACGCTTTCTCAAAATCCCGCTACGAGGCGAGGTATGAACTATACAAATTGGCAAACTCTAGAAGTACCTGGAGTTTGCAATTTAAAAGAAGTTGATGACAAACTACTCTTTGCTGGGAAAATTGACTCAATTGAAGCCGTGAAGGAACTTGTCTCTCTTGGGGCCGATACTTTTATCGACCTAAAAGGCGAAGAGGAACACCTTGGGAGTGCAAATGATAAAACTTGGGTTCACCAGTGTGGGGTTAATTACTTTAACTTCCCAGTTTCTGACCTCAGTGAAGATATTAACTTTGAATTTCACCAAAAAATGAAGGCGCTGATCTCTAGCTCCAGAGGAAAGGTAGTTGTTTATTGTATGTCTAGTAATCGTGTCGGCTATTGGTTTGGCCGATACCTTGCCGAAATTGTGGGACTCCACCTCAATTACTGCTATGATTACGCTCTCAAGGCCGGAATGTGCTCGGAGTCGGCAATCACTCAACTAAAGAAACGTTTTAAAATTGCTTGATAGGAATTGTGATGAAAATTTTTTGTTTTTTGCTACTCTCGATCTTTCCCTTTACCTCGCGTGCTGACTTTAAAAATGAAGCAAATGAATTGGCAGAAAACTTAAAGAAGAGCTTATTGTCTCAGGTTCAGTTGAAAATGAAAGAGGGTGGAGTTAAATCAGCAATTGAGTATTGTGAGCTCAATGCACTTCCTTTAACGAGTCAACTCGCCACGGAGAAGTACACTATCGGGCGAACGACGACTAAGCTTAGAAACCCGAAAAATGCGCCGGAGGAGTGGATGAAGTCTTACCTCGCTGCAGCCGAGAAAACGACGATTAAGAGCCCCTATGAGGCTCAGGTCGTAAGATTAAAAAATGGGAAAAAAGCTTTTCTATCGCCCCTCTATGTTGGAGCACCCTGTTTGCAATGTCATGGCACCCTTACTGAAGAGGTGTCGGCAATCATTAAAGAAAATTATCCCAATGATAAGGCTAGCGGCTACAATCCTGGTGAGTTTAGAGGATTTGTTTGGGTGCAGGAGAAGTAAGTCTTAAAACTTAGTCTCCTTTGAGGTATTCATCCAAGCGAGAGGATGTTGCGAGAGTTCTTTCAAGTGCGCCAATGGCAGTGAGAGAGAAGAAGGAGCTGCTTTTGTGCCTTGATAATGAGGCTTTCTCAGTTTAATAACCCTCAGTTTTTACAGCGATGATCCACATCACAAAATATTTGGGAAAAAAGGGCATTTTTTTATTCTCTTTATAAATTTTATTGGCGATCTTCCGATAAGAATTCTATGCAAAATCGAAATCTCAAAGAGAATAAAGTGACCAAAGAAGCGCTCACGCCTTTAAGGCTCATTGCAACTGTCATGAGTTTTCTGAGCCTTTTAGAAGTACCCTTGTCCTTTGCTTATGGTGATTATTTCTTCAAGTCTCTATGGATTGATTTAGCAATGAGCGCCGTGCTCACTGCTCACTTGTGGTTTTCCCGGACGCCGCGTGGCCCGACTCATAAGCTCATGCTTATTGGCGCTCTTCCCTATGAGCTTTTCATCTCCTTGCTTCCAATTCCCTATATCGAAGCTTTGCGCGTACTTCGCTTGCTGCGCTTTGCCTCTTGCTACCATGTTCTACGTTGGTCAGAGTACCGCAGTAAGGCGCTGCAAGTGGGGGCAGTCACTTTGGCGCTGGCCTTAGTCTCTCATTGGGTAGCCTGTGGATGGATGCTCACCCACGATTTTGAAGTCGTGGGCTTTGGCGAAAATTATGTGAACTCACTCTATTGGGCCGTCATGACGCTAACGACTGTAGGATACGGAGACGTGGTTCCAACTGGAACAAGCGACCGTTTATTTTCCATGCTCGCAATGCTGATGGGAGTTGGTGTCTTTGGTGTGGTGATCGGTCAATTCTCAAGTCTAATCATTCAAGCAGATCGCTATAAGCAAGAAAAGAGTCAGCGAATGAATAATCTGATCGATTTTCTTGAGCGCTACGAAGTGTCTCATCAAGTGGGGCATCAGGTAATTCAGTTCTATCGTCATTATGTTGAAAAAAACATTGCTGAGCACGATGGCAAAATTTTGGCTGATCTTCCCGAGTCTCTCCAGCACGAGTTAAAGCTTTTTATGAAAGTTAAGTTTATTCGCAAGCTGGCGATCTTTAGGGAGCTCTCTCACGAGTGTTTGAGAAGTATTGCTCTAAGCCTAAAGCAAGAGTTCTACACCCCTGGTCAGTATATTGTAAAAAATGGCGATGAGGGGGAGGAGATGTTTATTATCTCCCACGGCGAGGTCGAGGTCTCTCGCGATGGTCAATATTTAGTTAGTCTTAAAAATGGTCAGGTCTTTGGAGAAATTGCACTCTTAGAAAAGACAACTCGCAACGCGGACGTCATTAGCCAAAGTTACTCTGATCTCTACCTCTTAAAAAGAGAGGACTACTTTGCTATTGTCGAGAACTACCCAGAGCTGGGCGAGCGAATGCAGGGTATCTACGAAAAGCGAGTTCTTCCCAAAGATGCAGCCTAGTTTTATCGAGAAAGCTTAAAGAAGCTATAGAAAAGACTATAAGTTGAAAGTAGTGCAAAGAGAGCGAGAATTAAAAAAAGAATGACCTCTCTCTGGCCTGCTTGATTTGTTATCTCTTGAAAACCAATTTTTCCATTGAGAAAATTTAAGACATGCTCTTGTTGATTAAGTGAGAGTTTGCTCCAGAAAACATAGGAGAGGGTACTGGTGACTCCAAAGAAAATAGAACTCACTAAGAGGGCAATTTTGGCGTAACTTCTTCGCTCTACTTCGAGCTCCCTTTTTGTCCAGTAGACCTCTCTGCCGGCAAGGGAGTCTTTCGTTTCTAAACGAGCGTTTTTAAGAAGCCCGTTTTTGACTTCGCTCCAATGGCCCTTTTTAATCATGACTAATCGAAAAATTAAAAATATCAAAATGAAAATCAAGGGAGCGAGAAGCTTTAGAGGCCAAGTTGGGAGATGAAACCAAGCGATGCCCAGACCACCGATGCCAAAAGCACTAAAGACTGCTGCAAAGAGGAGCATGATGTTATTTTTGGGGCGACAATACTCGGGACCACTGGGAAGTGAGAGCACTTTTACTTTTTGACCTATCTCATAGCTGAGGTTTCCCGTGCCCGCTCCCGCAAACCAAATTACTTTGCCCTCAAAGAGGTACTCATATATGGCGCGGTAATAGGTGTTTACTGTTTTTTGTGATCCCGTTCTAGAGACACTTGTATATTTCTCAATGGCGACAATCTTTCCGGGGAGTTCTTTGCCATAAAAACTATAATAAACGTGAAGCACAAGGAAGCTCAGACCAATAAAGAGAAAGAATGTTGCACCAAAGCTCAAGAAGTAATACAAATCACACCCCGGTATGATTTTTTCTGGAGTCGACTAAGGCGTGCCCTTCGCCAGTTAAAACCATTTTCTCGCCCACAAATATCTCAGTCTTAAAGTGAACTCTGTTTTTCTCGGGATGAATTTCACTGACAGTGATCTGAGCTTTGAGCGTCTCTCCTATATAAACGGGAGCGGTAAATTTTAAGCTTTGAGAAACATAAATGGTTCCGTGTCCAGGTAGCTTCGTGCCTGCAAGGTTTGAAATGAGGCTCGCGCAGAGCATGCCGTGAACAATTGGCTTTTTGAAAATTGTTGAAGCCGCATACTCATGATTAAAATGGATGGGGTTGAAATCTCCGGTGACTTCGGCAAAAAGTCTAACATCTTCCTCGGTGAAGGTGCGCTCGAGGCTGGCAGATTGACCGATGCTAAGATCTTCTAGGTAGAAGCCGTGTGTTGCGTTCATACTTATCCTAGTTAAGAGGACTTATCTTCTGTCCTAAAATCTTAGTCATAATCCAAGTATAGACTCCATTGGTCCAGAGAAATCCCTCTTGAACTGGATACTTTTTACCATCTTCTTCAGGGCGTGCACCTTTGGCGACATCAATGCGCTCGAGGAAAGCGCCCTCTTGATGGTGGATGCTTGAGTAGCTATTGGCGAGCTTGAGTGCAATTCTTTGCGCGTCCTCTTCATAGCCATAATTTTTGAGTCCTTGGATAATAAAGTAGTGCAGCGGGGCCCACCCATTATCGCCATCCCACTGGTGGTGTGAGTCGGTAAAAAGAGATGACATCACGCCACCATCTTTTTCAAGCAGACGTAGTTTCTCAACTAATTCCTGGGCCTGTTCGGGGCTGGCCACTTTTGCATACATTGCAGTGAAGACTTCGGCGTGAAGACCATCTAGTTGCTTGCGATCTTTAATGAGAAAGTTTTGATAAGATCCGTTCTTTTCGCTCCAAAGATAGCGGTCCATCGCCTCTTTTTTGGCCCTGGCAAGCTCGTCAAAATGCCTAGCGTCCGCTTCAAGACCAATTTCAAGCGCCAGATCGCGCAGGTCGGTTGCGTATTTATAGATCATGCTATTGAGAAGCGTATTTGCAGTTTGTGAAGCCTCTTTTCCAAGACCATCCGTAAAGTCGAGCCCCGATTCGGCGACGGCGCGAGTGTCTGTGTAGGTTATCCCTAGTCCGTGATCATCTTGCCAGTCATCGGCCAGTTCTTTGTCGGCACTATGGCGCTCAGGTCTTGGGTGATTTACATCATCAAAGTGATGATGAAGGTTAGTATCGGGGTCAAATCGCGTGCCTGGCTTCATCCAAAAGTTTTCAAAGTCGGCCTTAAGGAGTGGGTAAGCACGCTCGGCGAGCCACTGCTTAGTTTTCCCAGCGTCAAAGTCAGCTGATTTAAGCGTCGCTTCGTAGACCTCTTTCACCATGCTAGAGAGAAAGGGCGGCTGCGAGCGTGTGAGGTAGTAGTCTCGCGTTCCATTGGGGATGAGGCCGTACTCTCTAATCATATAGAGAAAATTTTCAACTATTTTTTGTGAAAGATCTAAGCGACCAGTGGCCAATAAGCCCTGCATTCCAAAATAAGTATCCCAATAGTACATTTCATCAAAGCGACTATCGTTGGCGACCACAAATTCATAGGGCAGTGGAATGATACTGCCATTAGTCTCCTCTGGAGTTTCTCTGACCAGATTCTTCCAATAGTTTTCAACATAGTGAAAGGCTTCTTCGTGATAGGCGTTTAATTCCTGGTGCTCAATTTTAATTTTCCACTTGGCGAGGGCGTCAGTCGTGGGGCTCGCCTTGAGGTCTTTTTCAAAAGAATAGGTATTTTCAATGAGATATTTTAAATAGGCGCGCCGATAGTCACTACTACTGGGTTCATGGCCCTGCGCACTCGCGTGCTCTTTGGCCTTAAGCCTCATCTCTTCAAGCTCAGCTTGATCCAGAATTTTTGGCTTCGCATCTGAGAGAACCTTGTAGTCTTCAAAAACGCCTCCTAGTTCGCGCGCTTCTTCGAAGTCAGCAGAGGCCAGACCGGGGGAGAGCTTAGTTGGTTTCACAACAGGTCTTGGAGCTGATTTTGAGAGGTGTAGTTCATAGACGCTGGTGATGTGGGCGAGCGCGCTGTTAGCTTTGCGCTTGGCCACTACTGAGTAGAGCTCCGTGAGAGCTTGTTCAGAAGGTCGCTTACTCGCCTGAGTGATCAAGGAATTGGCGAGTTCAAGACAGGTGGAGGGAGCGCTCAGCGAAGCGGGAAGTCTTCTCGGTGCTTGGTTTAAAAATGAAGAGCAAGAGCCGCCCAGAAGTGCGCTGACTCCTATGAATAAATTGATTTTTTTTATTTTTCTCATGACAAAAACGTATCGGCAGAAAATGACTTTTCTTGAGTTTTGTCAGGTTTTCAATAGAGATTATTTTAGAACATTTTAAAAATGACAGGGTTGTCCTTTTTCAGCAGACGAAAAGTCTTTTTGATATTAAAAACCTGATCACGATCATGTAGAAAAAAATTCTCAAAGGCCTTAGATTCTGGTTATCGATCGGCCAATATTTTTTAGGAGTTCACACGCATGAAAGACATCGTCGTTTACCCAACTAGTATCGTTCCTGAAGGTAGTGCACTTGAGCCGCTTAGAGACACCAAGATACTTCTTTCAAGTATGCAAATCGAAGTTATTCACATTGCGTGCTTCATTTTTATTATGTTCTGTATTTTGGGAGCAAGCTGGTTTGCGCTTAAAAAAGTTTCTGCTACAGAGACAAAGAAAGCTCCTGTGGGCAAT
This sequence comes from Bacteriovoracaceae bacterium, assembly GCA_048264885.1. Classification (GTDB taxonomy): domain Bacteria; phylum Bdellovibrionota; class Bacteriovoracia; order Bacteriovoracales; family Bacteriovoracaceae; genus JBLWXV01. The sequence continues at coordinate 359,976 of JBLXCO010000003.1, read as the reverse complement.
ACCGGCGCAGATACTGCTTCACCACTCACAGCTTAAATATATATTTAGATTCAATATAAAACTCCCTCATATTATTTTGGGGGAGTTTTTTAGATCAGACCCCTGCAGGCCATGTTTCAGGCAGCACTCCGCGATGAAATTGGCGTGGCAGTGCCTTTAGGGCGTGAGTTTCATCGATAAAGATAAACGAATCAAAGCGTCTCGAAAGCTCACTGTTGGTGTAGTTCTTAATGGGAGTTTCACTGCCCGGGCCGTAGACGACGCCGATCGAGCGCAGTCCCTTTCTTTTGGCGAGTGCTGGCTCTCCGTGCATGATGAGATAGAGCCCGCGACTTTCTAACTCGCGGCAGGCTTTATGAAGGTAGTCGTCATAGGTGCTTCCTAGTGCTCGGGACAGATGAATGAGCTTGGGTTCTCCCTCCCAAGATTTTGAGGCCAAGACTTCGCCTTCGTAGGTGCCAAGCCCCACGAGGGAGACATTTTCACTGCCATATTTTTCTCTGGCAAGACCACCCAAGCTGAGTAGACCTTGGTCTCCCAATTCGCAGGCGTGGTAGTCGCCGATATGAGTGTTGTGGGCCCAGACGATGGCCTTCGCGTTCGGTCCGTGGTGGCGCAAGGTTGAGTCTAGGCTCTCTAACATATGATGCTGACGAACATTCCAAGAGGAATCTGAACCGCTGAGCATGGATCGATAGTAGTTTTGAGAATTGCGAATGAGCTTTGCATTTTGTTTAAGATCAAATAGCTCAGCTTCACTCAAATTTGTTTCGCTCTTACGCAGTCTTAAAATTTCTCCGAGACATTGGAGAACTTCATACTCATAGAGTTCTGGGTTTTTGGCTTGTGCTTTGGCAAAGGCAATTTCATCTCGCTTGAAATTATCAAAGAGATTAATATTGCTCAAAATTCGTTGCTCTATTTCGGGATGGAGGCGGCGAGCATATTTTTTTATCTGGTCAAGAGATTCATAGAGCGAATAAACATCGAGTCCATAGATTCCAACTTTCTTGCCCTTGAGCCATTCCACTAGATTGGCGGTTTGTTCATTGGCCCACATCCACGTTGGCCAGCGACCAAAGTTGAGCATGATCTCTCGTGCACTCACACCATTGCCATGATGAACGTAGTGGTTGAGTTGGTGAATATCTGGCCAATCTCCTTCAACTGCAACGAAGCTAAAGCCATAGTCCGAGATGAGCTTCTCTGTTAAAACCCGCCGAGTTTCATAAAATTCCTCTGTGCCGTGAGTTGAACAGCCCAGCATCACTACTTTGGACTGAGAAAGTCGCGACAGCAGTGGCCTAAAGCTTTCATCACTACTGATCGGGTGTGAATGATTTTTAATCTCTGAGACGATGAGTGCGCCTGGGCGTAAGTTGAGCTCAACCTGATCCTTAGTGAGTGTGTTTACAAACCACTCATCCGCGTACTCGCTCACGATATCTAAGTATTGCTTTGCATTTAAAAGGTTGCCAGCGCCAGCGATAATCGAAATCTTTCCATGAGCAAGGTTGTCGAGCACTTCTTCATTGGCCTTATGAATTTCCTCTTCGCTTTCGCCGACTAAAAGTAGAGTTGGGCACTTCACTCTAAAGGCGATCTCACTGGCGAGGTCTACGCGAGCGCTAGCGCAAACAATGGCAGAGATCTCACGGTTATTTGACGCCGCAAAAAGTGCTGCTGCCGCTCCACTACCAGTGGCCAAGTACCCGATTGGAAGTTTTTGAAGCCCGACTTGATTGGAGAGCCAGTGGGTGGCCGCTTCAAGTCTTTTGGCAAGAAATTCGACATCGAATATGTGAGCTCTCTGATCTGATTCATTCTCACTGACGAGCTCAAATATGGCCGTGGCCAAATTGTTATCAGAGAGGTGATTCGCTAGGTCTGGGCGGTACTCCGTAAAGATAACAAGTCCTTTAGCATTTTGTGGAATATGAATTTCACCTTTTAGATCCACTCCAGAGACGGGAATGAGGACCTCGCGCACACCATCGGACACTGATCCGGTTCCCTTTAACAGCTCATCGACTTGTTCGTCACCTACCTGATCAAAATTTTGATACCACTGACTAACTGAGTAGAGAGTTGTGGGGGCCTCAAGGGCATAGACTTCATCGGCAAATTTGCCGAGCTCATTTTTGATTTTCTTCGTGGTCACTGGAGTGTAGACAATGACTTTTTTGGCGCCCTCGCGCCGGCAAAAGTTGATGGCCGCTTTCATCGTCAAACCAGTGGCAATCCCATCGTCGACTAAGATGATTCTCTTGCCCTTAATCTTTCGCTTCCCCTGGGCATGTCCAAGCCATCTTTGTTCTTGCCTTTTAAGCTCTTTGATTGCTTTTTGTAAAATGGGGGTGAGCTCCGCGAGATTTTCTGGATCCCATTCTGAACTCCATTCAGGAGTGACATCCTCGCAGATAGCTCCAATAGCGTACTCTGGATTACTTGGCATCGCGATTTTTTGAACCAAGAGGGGAAACCATTTTAGTTTTAATTCACGAGCAACTTGAGCCGCAACTGGCACGCCTCCTCGGGCAATTCCCAGAACGATGGTATCCTTCCATTCCTTTCCCGCGAGGTCGGCCGCAATGAGCTTTGATGCACTTTTGCGATCCTTAAATGGTTTCATAAATCACCTCTCCTAGTGATGTGGATGAGCTTCTACTGGCAGAGAATAGCCATCTTCTCTGGTAATTTGCCTATCAGTGACCTGAGAAATATTGTTGATTTCCATACCCATGAGCGCGAGCAAATCATCTGCGCAAATAATGCCGTAAAGAGCTCCATGGGAATTGACGATGGGAAGTCGCTTCACACCGTAGTCTCTCATCTTTTGAATAATTTCAAAAAGCCCTTCGTCGATACGAGCGCATAAGGGCTTACTTTGCATTATATTTTCAACTTTAAGCTCACCGGGGCGATCATTGGAGGCCAGAGTGAGCGCGATATCCCTATCGGTAATGATCCCAATCGGCTCTCGAATACCGTCTTCGTTGGGTGCCACGATCACCACACTTCCCACATGCTCTCTCTGCATCAGGTTGGCGACTTCCTTGAGAGTTGATCCTTTGAATATTGTGACAACATTTGTCTGGCAAATAGCTTCAATTGACATTGGGCCCTCCCTTGCCAATATCTATGCAATTTTCAAACCTTTAATTATTCATAGTCGATCACAAATGAAAGTCTCAGATCCCCGATCATTCCTCTCGACTCACTCTCAAGGATGAGGTCGGAAATATCGTTTTCTGAGGTGATGGCGCGGGCCAGATCAACCGGGATACGATTGTAAATATCAGGGCGCAATGTAATCGACTTTTCCATATTAAGGGCTTCAGATTTAATTTTTAAACGTGTGCCTTGGTTGACTTGGGCCATTCCTCTGGTGGGGGGGCTTGTGAGCACGCCTTCAACGAGCATCATGCGCACTACGGGTGTCGAGCCCCCGGTCGCTGATAGCTGTTTAAGTAAGCTCTTTAGCTCTTCCAACGAGACCACTTGAGTTTTTTCCTTCGTTAAATCCATGTGGGGCGTTGAGAAGGTAAGTTCATGTAGTCTCATGGCCGCGCTTACCGAAAGTGAGCTGAGTGAGAGGGCCAAAAGGGCTAATTTAAGAAATTTCATTTTGCTTCTCCATGTTTGCTTGTTTGAGGTTTTCGGTTTCTTCAGTGTTATAGCGCAAGTAAGCACTTGCAAAAGCCTGTGCAACTAAAGGTGAACTAATAAAGACAAAGAGTAGGAGTGCGACGGCCTTCAATGTTCCCTCTAGCGCCGGTTGATCTAAGGTTGCTGCAAAAAGCACGCACATAAGACCGAGTGTCGAAGCTTTTGAAGCTCCGTGAAGTCTACCCAAAAAGCCCGGAAGGGTGAGTAAACCGAAGGCGGCTAGCATTTGCATCACACAGCCGCTGATTAAGGCGAAGATGATGATTAAATCTTTCAAATCAGTCCTCCCTTGGTGAGAGTGCGAGTTAAAATAAGCGGTCCGGCAAAGGGAACAATGGACCAAACCAGTAGCAAATCAAGAAGCCACTCTTGCGAATATTGCATATAAACAACAAGACCAATGCCAAAGAGGAGCATAGTGATTACTTCTAAGGCGAGGGCGCGGTCGAGTCGAGTGGGACCAACGACGAGTCTGGTAAAACTGGCGAGTAGACCAATAAAGAGCATCAAGTGAGCAAGGGTGTAGGCCAAGTTCGTCATAGGAGAACTCCCTTTACAAAGGGAAGGTACATTCTTGTGAGTTTTGCTCTTAGCTCCGGAACTTCATCTTTGTACATCAGGTGCACCCATAAATGTTTGTGGTTATCATCAAAGTCTGCGCAGATTGTACCGGGTGTGAAAGTAATCAGATTGGCCAGGAGGACAATTTGGACTTGGCTTAAATCGGCCACCTTAATCTCAATGATACAAGGATCAGAGAGGTCCTCTGGAGTGATTACATCGTAGGCCACACGCATATTCGAGTGAATGAGTTCTCTAAAGTAAAAGGGAATAAAGAAAAATATATTTTTAATGCTGATGAAAAAGCTCACTTTAAGACCCCTGTTGTAATGGGAAGTGCAAGATCACGACCAACCTGCGCGGTGATAGGTTCGATGAAGAAAAAACCTAGACCCAGGGCCATTGCAAATAAGGACAACACTGAGACAGCAAATACTTGTCTAGGAAAGAGGTCTCCGACGATTGGGCGTGGCTCTCCCCAGAAGCTGGCATTCCAGATTTTGCACATTGAAAAGAGAGTGAAAAAACCCACGACTAGTGCGCAGATGACTCCCCAATATTCTCCCGCTTGAAGCCCGGATTGGAGGACGAGAAGTTTAGCGAAAAAACCTGAAAAGGGCGGAATACCAGCGAGGGCCATTGCGGGAGCAAGAAAGATGGGGGCCAAGAATGAGCGCGTTTGAAGGAGTCCGCCATGATCTTTTAAGTCGTCACTTCCAAAGAGTTGCTCAAATAAGCCACCAATAAAAAAGAGATTGGCTTTGGCGACAATGTTGTGGATGAGATAAAAGGCAGCCGCTGCAAAACCGGCTTCTGTGCCTAGTCCGAAAGCAAAGATCATGTAACCAATTTGCGAAATGATGTGAAGGGAGAGAATTTCTCTGACACTTTGTTTTGTCGCTGCTGCGGCCACCCCAACAATCATGGAGGCTGCCCCGAGAAAGATGAAAGTATGGCGTAGCTCAAAGAAGATATCACTAAAAAGTAAGGGGACAATTCTTAAAAAAGAATAAACACCCACTTTGGTTAGAATGCCGGAGAATATTCCAGAGATTGATGGGGTCGCCGTTGGATAGCTATCGGGCAGCCAAAAGAAGAGCGGAAAGATCGCCGATTTAATGCCAAAAGCGGCAAGAAAAAATGGGGCGATGAGATATTGATCTTCTACAGAGAGTAAGATTTGAGTCTTGGTATAGAGGTCTTTCAGATTCAGGGTTCCCGTCTTGGCGTAAATAAGGGCAATGCCAATGAGAAAGAGGCTTGATGAGAGTAGATTAATCACCACATACTTCATCGCGCCTTTGACTGCGCGCTCTTTATAATTGCCAGAGAGTGATAGAAGGGCAAAAGAGCTAATGAGCAGCACTTCAAACCACACGTAGAGATTAAAGAGGTCACCCGCTAAGAAAGCACCATTGACCCCCACAAAAAGAAAGAGCACCAGTGGGCGCACGAGACCCATGCGCTCAATGGGGATGGCCTCTTTTTTTAAAGGATAGTAGAGCATTCCCACGAATCCAACTAGTGTGCACGCGCCAATCATGAGAGCACTGAAAGTGTCCGCGTAGAGACTAATCCCAAAGGGCGCCTCCCAGTCGCCGACATTTACAGCGATGGCCCCATGGGACATTGTTTCCATTCCTAAGAAAATGGCGCAAAGAAATTGCAGCAGCATTGAGGTGGCCGCAAAAAAAAGAGTCCACTTAGGTGGAGTACCTAGTGGATGAGATAGACAAATGAGAGCGATGGCACTCACAAATGCGATCAAAAGAGGGGCTAAAAGGAGAACTTCATTCACGAGAGCGCTCCTTTTTGGGTGAAGCTTCAAGGTTATCACTGCCTAGAATTGAATAAGCCTCGCGTGCAAGTGCGAGGAGAAAGGCGAGGAAACCAAAACCGATGACAATGGCAGTTAGGATCAGTGCTTGAGCAAGAGGGTCACTTGCTTCTAGCGAGAGCTTTTGAGCCTCCCGTCCCATAATGGCAGCAGAGTCTTTCTTAGGTCCGGTAAAGAGAAAGATGATGAGATTGGCCGCATGTGAGAGAAAGAGCACTCCCAGCAGGGTGCGAAAGAGACTGCGCTCCAGTAGGCAGCTCATCCCGACAAAGAGCATGATCCATATAATGATGATGAGAAGTGCACTCATGCTCTCTCCTCCGGGCCATTGGTTGCAAGTAATCTTGAGATCAAAAGAACCATTCCAATCACAAGAATGTAGACACCTACATCAAAGAAAAAGACGTTGCTGAGCTTTAAACCAGGAAAGAGCTGGGGGCCCCACAGGCCCAAAAAGAAGGTCTCTCCCAGTACAAGTGGTAGTGAACCGCTGATGAGGGAGAGTGCCAGGCCCGTGAAAACAAGATAGAAAGGAGTGCGAAGCTTAGGAGCACGCTCGGGTAGAATAAGGGCGATGCCAGCGATGAGGCCGCCGATAAAACCACCTCCTGGTGAGTTATGACCGCGTATGAGAAGATAAACGGAGAGCATGACTAAAAGCGGAGTGAGAACTTTGAGTGCGACTTTAACGGTCCAGATATTATCTCTCACCATCAAGTGGGCAGGCTCGTTAACTCTTGGCCGCAAAAGCGCGTAAACGCCGACGCAAGCAAGCGAGAGTACCGTAATCTCCCCCATGGTATCAAGCGCTCTGAAGTCGACCAGAATTACGTTTACAACATTTTTTCCGTGAGCAAGCAGATACGAATTCTCAGCAAAGAAGCTCCAGATTTTTTCTGAGGCCATTTCCTGATAGATAGTGCTCACGACGATGGTCACGACAGTGGCAAAGATCACCGCTAGACCAATTGTTCTAAAGTGTGGATTAAAAGCTCTCGTCACTGTCGGCGGGGGCAGCTGTTGCACGGAATAAACAAACATCACTAGCACTAGGGTCTCTACCATGAGTTGAGTAAGGGCGAGATCAGGCGCGCTGTAGAGAGCAAAGGTCATGCAAATACCTAGACCACTCGCACCACCTACGAGTAAGGCACTTACCCGGCCTTGGATAAAGGGGATCGCCGCAGCAGGAAGGGCCATTAAGGTAAAAAGTGCTAGCTCCCAAATCTCAGGAGGTTCTTGGAGTTCAGGAAATTGAATGACCCCTCTGGCAAGGTAAACACCACTGATTAAGAAAGTAAGTATGCCCACTAGACCTAGGCTTAAGTGACGGTAGTGTGCTCCTCGAAAGGTGAACTCAGAGATTTTGTAGAGAATAAAGAGGATCGCCTTAATCGATTGATCAAAAAGTGAGGCCAAGCTTTTTAGCTTAATAGCCTTCACGTCTTCTTGCCAGAGAGTTCTCTGTAAGAGGGGAATCAAGAGTATGGCCAAGGCAAAAGTGAGCAAAGTTAAAAAGGCAATTGTGAGCTCATGGGGAATCCAGGCCAAGTGAACTTGGCCTTTTGCAATAGGGGCAAGCAAGTTTTCAGTGAGGGGAGGAGTATAGAGCGAGAGAAGAATTCCAAGCGCGCTTAGAATACCAGGCATAATGAGAAGTCGATTATCGAGATGATGAATGGTAGGGTTTCTCTCCTGCAGGTAGAGTGAAGAATAAATCCTATAGGCACAAACACAATTGAGAGAGCTTGCAATTAAGAGAAAAGAGAGGGAGAGAATATTAGTCTGCAGTAAGCTGACATAGAGAAACTCTTTTGAAAGATAGCCAAGACTCAAAGGAAGTGCGGCCATCGCTAAACAAAGCCCGAGACAGATGATTTGCGAAGCCCTAGAGACTTTTTGCACATGACCTAGTTCGTACACATTGCGGGTGTGGAAGGTGTGATCGACCCAGCCAACCAACATGAAAAGGCCTCCCTTATAGAGAGCGTGAACTAAGATAAAGAGAGCGGCTGCCCCGATGTGAGCATCCGTTGCTTGAATGAGGGGAAGAAAGATCATCCCTAGAGCACTCACTGTCGTGTAGGCGAGCAGACTCTTTAAGTCACTTTGGTGAAGGGCCGTGAGCCCGCCCCAAACGGCGGTTACACCGGCAAGGAGAGTGAGAATCAGTGAAAAGTCACCCAGCGCTTGGGTGGCGAGAATGGCAGGAGCGAGCAGGCCAAAGACAAAGAGTCCGGCCTTCACCATCGTTGCGCTGTGAAGATAGGCACTGATAGGTGTCGGAGCTGCCATGGCGCCCGGTAGCCAAAAGTGGGCCGGAAATTGAGCAGACTTAGTGAGAATACCAATGATCACCAGTCCTAGCGCAAGGGGACTAATCTCAGGCTTAGCGCTGATGAGCTCTTTTACTGAGAGCGTTCCACTCTCAAGCCAGAAGAGCAATAGCCCTAAGAGCATGGCGAGCCCCCCGGCACCTGTGAGGTAGAGCGCTCTAAGTGCACTGGCCCGGGCGTTGTCACTTTCAAAGTAGTGACCGATTAAGAGAAAAGAGCTCAAAGTTGTGAGTTCCCAAAAAATAAAGAGCAACAAGAGATTCTCAGCGATCACTAAGCCTTGCATCGAGGCCAGGAAAAGTGAAAGCAAGCCCAGGCAGCGCTTGAGCTCACTTTGATCAGCATCAAAGTAGAATAGGGAGTAGCTAAGTATGAGTGCGCCGATTCCCCAAATGAGACTGAGAAAAAGTAGCGACCAAGTCGGTGCCCAGAGGCTCAGGCTCAGGGCCGTCGCCTGGTTTGATGCAAGAGTGAGGACTTCATCACTTCCTGGCAAGAGTGAGATCGCTAAAAGCGAGAGAGCGGCGAGAATGCTAATGTGAAACCACGCCCAAACTCTAATTTGTACGCCCTTGAGCGGCCACAAGGCGAGTGGAGCGCAAAAGCTATAGAGTAGGGGCAGAAACAAAAGCATCTGCGACGACATCACACTCCCCTCGAGAAGGTTACTAAAGAGAGATGCTATAAAAAAATGGGACAGAGCTAAAGAGCGACTAACCGAATTAATTACTTGTCAAAGTTGGACATCGGTTAGAGTACTTGAATGATGACTTACTCTTCTTGTAAGTGCTCCCACTGCCAGGGCGCCGCTGCTGGGGCAGTGTGATCGCGGCGATCAAAAACGAGAATGAGTGATTTTCTCTCAATGAGCTTTTGAGTGAGACCTAAAAATTTAAAATCTTTTGAATGGTGCTTATAAGCAACATCGACAACCCAGTCATACATTAATTGCGGGTCCCAAAAGTTAAGGGAGAGACCAGCTTCATTGGCCTTTGCCCACTTGCCATCATAGCGCCAAAGGGCAAAGCTCCAAAAACCGCGCTCGGCCAGCGTCTCTTGATCTGTGATATAGCGCTCAGGGATACGAAGCTCGCGCTTCCAAACTTTGTCAAAGTAGGGATCATAAAGCCCGGCAGCTTTGAGAAAACTCATCCCAAAAGCCGAGCATCCTGCGCCTTGAAATTTCCAGGGAACCGAAGCGAGTCCACCATAAATATCATCTTGATTGTATTGCTTATATTCACCCAGGTATTCAGTGAGGCGCTGACAAGTTTGATGATTGATGAGAAATCTTGCTTCATGCATTTTCCCCCAAGTGCGCATGGCCTTTAAATATTTCGTCACCTCTTCATTTTCAAAGAGACGGCCAGGGGTATTTTCCGCCATCGTCTCCATACTACTGCCTTCAAAGAGGAGCTTTCGCAGATACTTGCCATAGCTTTGAGTGCCGGTCATTCCCGTATAGATAGGGGCTTCACCCTCGCAGTGAATCTTAATATTGACGTGGCTGATGGCATGCGGATAAGAGACTTCTTTGTACTGCCCATTTTCAACAATTCCTATTTTAGCACTGAGAGAATTGATCAGAGTTGATCTTGTGAGCTTGCCAGGACTTGACCAGTCGAGGGGCTTAGGAGCAGTGTAGAAGAGTAGGGAAAATTCGTTGGCACCGACATTGGTGCAAATAACCAGAAGGCTTACTATAAGTAGGCGTAGCATTTCTTCCCCCTTGAGTCTTTTGGGTGCATTCTACAAGTTTTGCATCCCAGAGGGTGCTGGCCTGTAAGACTTAGGCCTAAGTGCGTTTACAAGCCGAGATCGGAGCCTTTAAGAGATGGAAAAAGTAATCAAAGAGAGGATGGGCTTTATAGCGGGTATTTGCTTTGCCATTTTCTTAAACCCTTTTATGGTTTCAGCTGTCGGCATTTCGCTGCCGCAAATTGCCAGTGACTTCTCTCTCAATCCCGCCCAACTTGGACTTATTGAGACGATCTATCTCGTTGCCTCTGTGACCTTGCTCTTACCAGTGGGCAAACTCGCCGATCAGGTGGGCCTTTCAAAATTTTTCTTTCTTGGGATCTGCATTTTTTCTCTTTCAACCTTCTTGATGGCGGTGGCGCCGAATTATCTTTTTTTGGTTTCCTTCCGCTTTTTGCAAGGAGCTGCCATCGCCTGTATATCGGCCACTGGGGTAGCGCTACTGACCAAGGAGTTTCCCTCTCATTTGCGCGGAAGAGTGATTGGAATTGGTGTCGCCTCTGTCTATACGGGTCTAAGTCTTGGGCCCTCCATCGGGGGTTACATCACCAATAGTTTTGGCTGGCGTATGATCTTTATTTTTGGTGGAGTCGGTGGAGTGCTGGCGCTGCTGGGGGTGCTAAGGCATATCAACTTTAAGCGTGAGCACGAGAAGTTGCGCTTTAGCTTTAGATCGGCGCTTTGCTATTTCGGCCTAATTCTTAGCCTCTGGGCCGCGGCCACTCATATCACTGAATGGCCCATCGTCTATGCGCCCTTGGCACTCGTGATACTCGTGGCCTTTGTTTATTTTCTAGCAAGACAGCGACATCACCCCAATCCCATCGTCGAGGTTGCGCTCTTTAGTGAGAACCGTGAGTTTTTACTCGGTAATATCATTTGCTATATCAATTACACTGCCTCGGCGGCGATGGTCTTTTCCCTCAGTCTCTATCTTCAGTACATTCAACATTTAGGGCCTCACCAAGCAGGTCTTGTCTTGCTGGTTCAGCCGGTGATTATGGCCATCTTTGCGCCCATCTCTGGCAGGCTCTCTGATAAAGTTGAGCCTACCATCCTGACAACGCTTGGAATGCTGAGTGCGACTTTGGGTCTGGCGGTTGTGACGATGCTCACTGAGAAGTCTTCACTGAGCTTGGTCATTGGCCTTTTGGTTTTTATTGGGATGGGCTTTGCACTTTTTTCTTCGGCCAATATTAATCAAATTATGTCGAGTGTATCAGTGAAATATTATGGAGTGGCCTCGAGTACTTCGGGTACTATGAGAACGTTCGGTATGCTCTCAAGTATCTCTATTGTTTCAGGCGCCTTTGCTTATTTTGTTGGGGCCAGTGAAATGCGGGCGGGACTAGAGCAGGAATTCTTAAAGGCGCTTCATTTGTCCTTTGCTGTGTTTGTAGTTATCTCTTTGATTGGCACGTTCATTTCTTATCAGCTTCTAAAGCTCAGAAGAGGCCATGAGGCGAGCTAAGCATAAGTTTCTCTGGGGCAGGCTTGAAAAAAATTGTCGAGAGATTGATTGAGTCAGAAAATAAAGAAAAAAAATTGAACCTTGCTTAAGATACGAGTCGGCGGGACCCCAGAGAAAATTATATTTGCATTATAGAATTAAAGTTTGATTAGTCAAACAGTCTTTCAAATACTTTTTATAATCCCCTATGACTTCTCGCTCCATTAGTGTATGTTGTGCGCTATTTTGACTACCTATATGCAGTGAGCCGGATTTGATGCCCATCCCTGTTTTCAAGGTGGATAAGGCAAATTACGCCGGGAGCTATTATGAAATTCTCAGAACTTAACTTAAAAGAAACCCTTCTTAAGGCCATCGAAGAAATTGGCTTTGAGAGTCCTACACCGATTCAAGAGCTGGCCATTCCCACGCTACTAGAATACCCCGCTGACATTGTGGCCCAGGCGCAGACAGGTACTGGTAAAACGGCTGCCTTTGGCCTGCCACTTTTGAATCAAATTAGTAAAAAAAGTAGTGGTGTTCAGGCCATCATCCTGGCACCTACTAGAGAGCTTGCCCTTCAAGTCCAACAAGAGATTGAGCGCCTCTCAAAGTATGAAAAGGTTCGCTCATTTTCGATCTTTGGTGGTGTCTCTTACGATAAACAAATTCAATCACTAAGAAATATTAACCCGCAGATTATTACCGGTACACCCGGACGAGTGATTGACCTCATTAATCGCGGCGTTCTCGATCTATCTCAAGTGCGCTTTGCAATTCTTGATGAAGCCGATGAAATGCTTAAGATGGGCTTTCTTGAAGATGTTCAGCAAATTCTTGAAGGACTTGAAGGCGAGCACAAAACGTGGATGTTCTCGGCCACGGTATCAAGTGACATTCGTAGTCTCATTGATCGCTACTTTAACGATGCTAAATTTTTAAAAGTTGAAGCGCAAACACTTCACAACCCCAATATTGAGCAGTCTTTCTTTGCTCTCAAGCGTTCACAGCGCCCTGAGGCCCTTTGCCGTGTGCTTAAAGGAGATAAGGACGTCTATGGCATCGTCTTCTGTCGTACCAAGCAAGATACGCGCGATCTTGGAGAGTATCTGCAAACAAAGGGCTTTGATATCGGTGTTCTCAATGGAGACATGGGACAGAATGAGAGAAATCAAGTTCTCACGCGCTTTAAAAGTGGCCGCACTCGTTTGATGATCTGTACTGACGTAGCCGCTCGCGGAATCGATGTGAATGACATCACTCACGTATTTAATATTGGTCTACCGCAAGATATGGACTCTTACGTCCACCGCATCGGCCGAACTGGCAGAGCGGGCAAAGATGGTAAGGCGATCAGCTTTATTGATCACGGAGATGTGAGAAAAATTCGCGTTATCGAGCGCATGACTAAAGGTGAGATCAAGCCAGGTAAATTTCCAACTGTCGATGAGCTAAAGCTTAAAGTTGTCGATACTGAAGTGGCGAGACTCGAGCCAACTATTAATGTGATCAAGGAAAAAGGTGATGACTTCGCAAGTGATGAGCTCATTGCTCATTTCAAAGAAGGCTTGGCCGACCTTTCAAGAGATCAGATTATTACCCTAATGTTTACTCGCCTTCTGAGCCGCGAACTTAAGTCACTTGAGAGACTCTCACAACTCGATATTGTCGAAGCTAAAACGGCAAGAGGAAGTGTAGGCGGTGAGCGCTCTGGTGGTAAAATCAGACAGCGCAGTCGTCCAAGAGGAGAAGGGGAAGGTCATTCACGCTCTAGTCGTAGTTCAAAAGACAGAGGGGAGCGCTCAAGCGGTGCAGGCAAGCGCACTTCAAGAGATGCTCCACCACGCAGTAGTTCAAATCGAAGCGCTAAGCGCAGAGATTTTAGACACTAATAAACTCTTTCGTATTCACAATTTGTGACGATCGTATTCTTGTCTTCATCTGTATCTTGTTGGCGATAGCTAAATGCGCCAGCAGATACATTGAAGTCGAGGGTCGTCACAATTGCTTCTTTATCAAGTCTAATGAGTGCAAATGAATTTTTGTATTCGAGAGTACTTGTGAGTACTCCCTTTTCATAAGTGGCGCGGTACTCAGTGCGGAAGGCCTGGTTGCGACTATTGATCGAGCGGTCGTGAACTTTCTTGCCGTTGATTTGCACGAAGAGAGTACTCATTCCTTTGCGCCAAATATAGTTATCAGCGGCGATCTCTGTGGCGACAAGTTCCACCACGCTCATGGGCGAGCCCCCTAACTCAAGGTCCACCTTTTGAAGTGTCAGGTTATGTTCACAGGCAGCGTCACCACTTGTGAGTTGATAATTTCCAAATTTATCTTGGAGTTCAATCAGCTTGAGCACGCGTAGGGCAATGTTGTCTTCTTCCTCGTTGGCGCAAACCCCGCCCGAGAGAGCGATCATGAGGCCAATAATAAGAGTCTTAAGGGTGCGATTGTTCATAGATATTCTCCAAATTGCTTCTATTTTACGCGACGAGACTCCCATACGGGACTGAGGAGGAGATTTTTACGGCCGTGACCAATTTATAGACACTCCAAGAGTTCCTTTCTAAAACCCTAAATGATACTCTATTAGGAGTGTTTGCTCTTTGCAGGTGAGATTGAACTATGGCCAAAAAGATATCCCTAACAGGCGTTAAGCCAACCGGTATGCCCCATCTAGGAAATTATTTAGGTGCGATTAGACCGGCCATTCAGATGGCCCAGACGGGCGACTACGAAGGCTATTATTTTATTGCCGACTACCACACACTCACAGTTGTTCACGACCGCAAGGTAATGAATGACTATATTTATGAAGTTGCTGCTACTTGGCTCGCTCTAGGACTCGACCCAGATAATATTACGCTCTATCAGCAGAGCTATATTCCTGAGATCCTCGAACTCAACTGGATTCTTTCGTGCTTTACCGCCAAAGGAATCATGAACCGCGCCCACGCCTATAAAGCGAAGGTTCAAGACAACCAAGATAATGAAAGGGACCCTGATCAAGGGGTCAACATGGGGATTTACACTTACCCCATTTTAATGGCCGCAGATATTTTAATTCTGGGCGCTGATAGTGTGCCAGTGGGTGCCGATCAAGTTCAGCATATTGAGATTACGCGCGATATTGCCATGGCCTTTAATCATCACTACGGCGAGATATTTAATCTTCCCAAAGCTCACGTCCAAGAAAATGTGGGAACCATTCCAGGCCTTGATGGGCGCAAAATGAGTAAGTCCTATGACAATCACATCCCGCTCTTTTTGCCGGCCAAGAAACTACAAAAACTGATTAATAAAATCAAAACAGACTCTTCTGATCCCTCGACGCCTAAAAACCCAGACGAATCACTTATCTTTGAGCTCTTCTGCCATTTTGCGAGCGCCGATCAAATTAAGGAACTGCGCGAGTGGTACGCCAGAGGAATTGGTTGGGGAGAAGCCAAGGCCGAACTCTTTAAAGTCATTGATGCCGAGATCGCTCCCGCCAGGGAAAAGTATGAAGAGCTGCTCGCAAATCGCAAGCAAATCGATGAGATTTTGGCCGAAGGTAACGCTAAGGTGAAGCCCAAGGCCCAGGCCCTGTTAAGAGAATTAAGGCAAGCAATAGGAGTGAGAGGATGATTTGGCGACTGGTACTTCTTTTCGCACTCTCGCTGGGGGCTGCCCAAGCTCAAATTCAAAGCGCTCCCATCAGTATTTCTGAAGAAGGGGAAACGCAAAAGCCTGGAGAAGACCCTGAAGTCGCCCGAGCACGCTCCGAGCTTGAGGCCTCTAAAATCAAGCCTTCCAAAAAAGATGGACAAGAGACTCCACCTGCACCAGAGAGTACTGAGCAAGAAGCTAAAAAAAGTGAGGACGCCCTCGAAGTTGCTGAAGACCAAAGTCCAGATGGAAGTCTGACCAAGAAAAAAGAAGAGCTGGCAGAGCAATCAAATCAAAGGCAGTGGAAGCGAGTTCATCTCTTTGCCGCTAGAAGATGGTTTCGCCTAAACGTTGGCAGAGTGTGGTCTTCATGGAGTGATGTGGCACCAGAGCTTAAAGATGGCTCCTTGCTCACTGGTTTTCGATTAGTTCAGCCCATTGAAGACACTGGCTATTCAGTAGGTCTTGGAATTGATTTTCTTCACGGCAGTGGTGATAGTTTTAATGCTGAGAGCATACGCTCTACTCATGTGGTGCTAGAAAACGAGTACTCAAGGGCCTTTGCCGAGCACTTTAGCTTTGTCGCCGGACTCTCTCTTGAGTACGCCGACACCAATATTAGAAAAGTCATTGCTAATAATCAAAATGAAGTCACTTATCGCAAGTACGCAGCTGGCTCTACCTTTGGAGTTGTGCCTGCCTTTGGTCTGCGTGCACGCCCCAGTGAGAGCGTTCACATCGATTTAGTGCCTGGCTATGCTTTTTATTTTTCCAGCCCCGAAGATAAGATGGGAGGCCTCTCGCTGCGATTGAGGTTGAATATCGCCTTATGAGTCGCACAGAGCTTGATGAAATTGACCGTCAGATCCTAGTCGCACTCTTAAAAGATGCCAGACGGCCTTATCAAGAAATTGCCAACGATCTCCACGTCTCAACGGCCACCGTTCACGGTAGACTTCAGCGCTTAAAAGAAATGGGTATCGTCTCGGGCTCTAAGCTCAGTGTGAACTTTGAAAAACTCGGGCTTGAAGTCGTTGCCTTTATTGGTGTGAATCTCGCGAGTGCCAAAGACTTTAATAATGTTATTGAAAATCTCAAGATGTTTCCTGAAGTTGTAGATGTTCACTACACCACTGGGTCCTATAGTATGTTTATTAAAGTTATCGTGCGCACGATTAAAGAGCTTCATCTCTTTATTGCCACTAAACTTCAGGGGCTCTCTGAAATTCAGTCCACCGAGACTTTGATTTCCCTTGATAATCCCATCAGGCGAGACCCAGACGTACCAAGAACAAAGTAATCACTTGTGATAAGGGTGTCCCTCTAGGATCGTTTCTGCGCGGTAGAGCTGCTCCACTAAAAGCATGCGGGCAATCTTATGTGGGTAGGTCAGCTTGCCAAGTGAGAGCGAGTCTTTCTTGAGCTCAAGCACATTTGACCCATGTCCTGCGGCCCCACCGATTAATAGACAGAGTTCACCCGCTGCTTCTAATTTACGGCCAAGCCAAGCGGCAAACTTAGGGCTATCAAACTCACGCCCCTTTTCTTCGAGTGTCACGATGTGGGGATTCTTGAGACCCAAGGCTTTAACTTTTGCCAGAACCTCGGCCCCTTCGAGCTCACTTTTATCATCAAAGTTTTTCACTTCGTGAATTTGAATTTTAAAAGTTTTTGTTCGCTTGAGATAATCAGCTTCGAGCTCTAACAAAGAGCGATCTTTATTTTTTCCAACAGCGATGATGTGAATCGTTTTCACGACTCTTAGAAAAAGCCTCTGTCATCAGACTTCTTGCTTGGAACATCATCTGACGAAAAGTAGTACTCTTGTGGTATTTCAACAGAGTGAGCATCCTTCCAGAGAGACTCAAGAGAGTAAACATCGCGAGAGGTCTCAAGGAAAATGTGAACGAGGATGTCGCCAAAGTCGATCAAAATCCAGTCACTGCCAGAGAGACCTTCGCGAGAGCGAATCGTACTTCCATGCTTTTTAAGCTGGGCCATCACATCTTCGGCCATTGAAGCCGCTTGTGTAGTGTTGGTTGCGCTTGCGATGACGAAGTAGTCTGAGAGACTAGTAGTATTTTTAGTATTTAGAATTTTGAGATTGATACCTTTAAGGTTGCCACAAATCCAAGCGGCGGCCATGGCAAGATTGAGCGGATACTCAAAAGAGTCATCCTTAATAATCTTTTCAACTTCCTTACTAGTGTAGTCATTACTCATCGGTCATACCCTTAAATTTCGATTTTATTCGCCTGCATTGATCGATTGAAGCATAAGTGCTTTAAGACGATCAATATTCATCCCGCTTACAGAGGAGATGGGAAGGACTCTCTTATCGAGCGTGTCTTCAAAAAATTTCACAAAGGACTGAATCTCTTCTTCAGTCATAGCATCAATTTTCGTCAGACAGATTATCTCACGTTTATTGACTAGATCTTCTTTATATTTCTCAAGCTCCTGTCTGACAACGATATAGGACTCATAGGCTTCAAAAGGCTCTAGGCACCATGAGCAGTCGACGAGGTGAACGAATGTGGTGGTTCGCTCAATATGCTTAAGAAATTTAATGCCAAGGCCTTTGCCTTCAGAAGCATCTTCAATGAGGCCTGGAATATCGGCCACTACAAAGGAGGATTCCCCATAGCTCACAACGCCGAGATTGGGCTCTAGGGTCGTGAAGGCGTAGTCTGCAATCTTGGGCTTGGCCGCAGAGATCACAGAAATTAGAGTCGATTTTCCAGCATTGGGAAGACCAATGAGGGCCACATCTGCAAGGAGCTTTAGCTCAAGATCAATCTCGAGGGTCACTCCAGGCTTACCCTCAGTATAGCGATGGGGAGCTTGATTGGTTGAAGTCTTAAAGTTGACGTTTCCTAGTCCGCCGCGACCACCTTCTGCAAGAAGTACGCGCTCGCCGTGCTCGGTGAGATCGGCGAGAACTTCACCGGTCTCTCTCGAGCGGATCAGAGTGCCGACAGGAACTTTTAAAATAAGATCATCGCCGTATTTACCATGGCACTGACTTCCGGCACCGGCTTCACCATTTTGGGCCCTAAAATTCTTTTGGCCACGATAGTGAAGAAGAGTGTTCACTCCCTCGTCAGCTTCAAAATAGACATGGCCACCATCGCCGCCGTCGCCGCCGTCTGGGCCACCCATAGGCACGTGCTTTTCGCGACGAAAGCCTGAACATCCGTCGCCACCGCGGCCTGAAGAAATGGTAATGGTTACTTCGTCAATAAAACGCATGAGGACCTAATTGCTAATACAAAAAAGGGAATCGCTAGGATTCCCTTTCTTCTTATGTTCTTTTAATCAACTTAATTAAGCTGAAACAACAGAAACGACTTTCTTATTCTTGTTGTAGTGAGAGAATTCTACTTTCCCTTCAGCCACAGCAAAGAGTGTGAAGTCGCGACCAAGTTTCACACCAGCACCTGGGTGAAAGTTTGTTCCGTTTTGACGAACGATAATGTTACCGGGGATAACATGTTGTCCGCCGAATTTTTTAATACCAAGCATTTTTGGGTTAGAGTCACGACCGTTAGAGGTTGAACCACCCGCTTTTTTATGTGCCATTTCTTAGTCTCCTTTAAACCTTTTAAAAAGTTCCTCTTAATAATTAACTATTAGAGGTACTTCTTCGCCCAACGGTGATCTTTTTCGATCTTGGCAGTGTTACCATTGCCATCAGTGAACTCAGTGATAAGAAGCGCTGAGTATGGCTGACGGTGTCCGTTTTTCTTCTTATAACGACCTGGTTTTCTCCAGAAAACGAAAACCTTGCGTGAGCGATCAGTGCGAACAACTTTAGCTTTAACTTTGGCACCAGCTACAACTGGAAGACCTACTTGGGGCTTGTCACCACCAACGAAGAGAACTTGATCAAATTCAACTTCTGATCCGTCTTCGAGACCGATTTTTTCAACGTCGATGAGGTCACCTGGTTGAACGCGGTACTGGTGTCCTTTGATTTCAACAATTCCGTACATACGAACTCCTGCATAAAGACAAAAGGTAGGGGTCTGGCGAAACACGGTCTCGCACTCAGAACTTGATTCCCGCCTTTTAGTCTGGTTTGGAACTAGCGATTTTTAGGCCTTTTTGGGCCTGTTGTCAAGATGGCGAGTGGAAGAGTTTGCCGTAGGGGCAGGGCTTTGCCCCTACCAATTATTGTTTTGTGCCCAGGGTCGATAAGAGGGGTAGAGGGGGTGCATTCATGGCACAAGACGTTTCTCAAAAGAATTTTATGTACTTTCAGTATCTTAAAGGTGCTGATCTTCCCATCTATCTCAAAGTTGAGCTGGGTGCTGGCCTTGATGAACTCGTGAGTATGATTCCAAGTTATGGATTTCATTCACTTTCTGATGCTGAGTCGAAAGAGGCTGAGGCGCAAGTGGCCAAGCTCTTCGAGGCGCGCTTATTGACGATCTCGCCCGCTTCCTCTGGCGTTGAGCGTCAGATTCAACAAGTCATCCACAGCGACCAGTATGGGGCCGAATCTTTGACTCCACGCAAGGGATATAAAGTTTATCGATATAAGTCGGTGGCCTTGATGGTCTACTCGATCGCGGCCAGGGAATGGACGCTTGGGGCTTCACTTGATGGTGTGAGCTCAAAACAAAAAGATGCTTGGAGACAAATTTTTAGTCGCTACCTCTCGCTCGCACTTGCTCCACTTGGATACGTGGGCTTCTTTGGCGTGCCTAGTAAGGAGGGGATGATTGTCTTAAAGGGGCGGGAATCTCAGGGAGAATGCGTTTTTGTCGACGTGGTCAAAGGTCGCGTTCTGAGCGTTGAAGGGGCCAAGGCGTTGAGCCCAAAATTTCAATTCATCAGACTTGGCGCCACCTTAAAAGGTCGCTCAGTTAAAATGACGAGAGAAGATCTCTTTAGCTTTCTCTGTATGTCGACTAGCTACCTCGACTATGAGGGGCTTCCGGTTCCAGTGAGACAAATGATTCAAGTTCTCGCTCGTACCCTCTCTGGTGCAATTGAACCGCGCGAAGCTCATTTCGAACTCGAAGCCTAAGATGGTGCCAGATGACTTTTGAGGCGCGCCGCGCCTCAAAAGTCATCTGGCACTCCACTATACTCGCTTAATGACAGTAAATTTTGATCCCGTTATTTTCACAATTCCCGGTACTCCCATTAGTGTTCGCTGGTACGGTCTGATGTATGTGATCGGCTTTGTGCTGGGTGGCCTCATTGCGAGAAAGCTCGCGGAGAAAGGCTTTTTTAAGGTGCCCAAAGAGCGAGTGGATTCGCTAGTGACTCACGTTTTAATTGGCATGTTTGTGGGCGCGAGAATTTTCTACGTCTTCATCTACAATTGGGATCAATATAAGCACGAGCCATGGAAGCTCTTTGCAGTATGGGAGGGCGGTCTCTCCTTTCACGGAGCACTCACGGGTATTCTCGTTGGTGGTTATGTCTTTGCTAAGAGAAATAAGATCTCTTGGGCACAAGTGATGGATGTGATTGCCCTGGTAGGGACACCTGGTCTTTTCTTTGGCAGGCTCGGAAATTTTATTAACGGTGAACTCTACGGGCGCATTGCCCACGACGTTCCCTGGGCGATGGTTTTTCCCTCTGGTGGCCCGCTACCGCGCCATCCAAGCCAACTCTATGAAGCTATTTTTGAAGGGCTCGTTCTCTCGGGCATTCTGTGGTTCATGCTCCCAAGAGTAAAACACTATGGCGTGATTGCTGCCACCTTCTTAATGGGCTACGCCACTTTTCGCTACTTCATCGAGTTCTTTCGAGAGGCAGATTCTCAGTTGGGCTATTACTTTGGTGGCACCACAACGATGGGTCAGATTCTTTGTATTATCATGTTCTTTGTTGGAGTGGCGGCGATCTTTTGGGTGCGCAAGCTCAATTTAAAAATTGAGCCGACCAGTTAAGGAGAGAAGAACTCCAGCAGAGTTTTTGGAACTTTCACCCCTTCGGGAACTTCACTAAAGTCGATACTCAAATAAATGGGAAAGCATGTAATCGTGCAAGCCCCTTCATAGGTAATTTTAAAACCCTTGGCATTTTTCCAGTGATAGATCGCGTGCTCGTCGCGATTTTTGTAGTAGTCTTGCTTGCCATAGCGATTGATAAGGGATTGATGAAAAACATCGTGTAGAAAGTAGGAGGGAAGTCTCGTATACATCGATAAAACTTTCTCTTCTGAAGTCAAAACCCAGATGGGAAAGATGTAGAGTTCATGCTTGATGAGATAGCGGCGGATGATATGCTTGCCTTCCTTACTGATGGTCTCACCTTCACCTTTTTGCTTGATTAGCTCGGGAGCACTGGCCCCTGGCAGGAACGGAGTAAAGGCATCGTAGGTGAAGGTATAATTGGGCGCCTCGACTTTCGAGTTTGCCGGGTGGACAAGAATTAGGATTGAAAGGACAATACCTAATACCTTTAATAAAAAATTTAATTGTAGAATGGGAGCTTTAAAACTCATGCCCCATTTTATCTCGTTACGTGTGAGATTGCTTCAAGGAGGAAGAAGATGCACAAAGAAGGGCGTAAAGAAGCGATTCAAATCGCAGTGGCCATGGGCGCCGGTTTAGTGTGTGGACTCATTCTTCATGCAATGGGAAAAGGAGAGTGGGGCGAGTACCTTCGCTATATCTCAACTGTTTTTCTCAACCTTTTGAAAATGGTCATTGTCCCGCTAGTTTTTTCCTCAATTTTCATGGCCATGTATCACCTGGGAACTCCCGAGGCTTTGGGTAAGATGGGAAGAAAGGCCGTGGGTTACTACTTTGTGACCACGTGCTTTGCAGTGCTCTTTGGAATTATCGTCGTCAACCTAATTCAGCCGGGTGTGGGAGCAGATCTTGGAAATCAAGGTTTGCACGAACTCGGTCATATGGAGAGTGCTGTTAGAGAGAATAAGGGTCTAGTTAATACGGTCTTGAATGTTTTCATTGGTGCGATTCCGACTAACCCCTTCAATGCTCTGGCCGAAGGTAATGTTCTTCAGCTCATCGTTTTTGCCATCTTTATTGGGATGACGGCGCTTTTTATGAAAGAGAAGGCCAAGCCCTTCGTCAATCTCATGGGAAGTCTAGAGGCCCTAAGTCTTAAACTCACACACGTCGTAATGAAGCTTGCGCCGATTGGTATTTTTGCTTTAATGGTGGATATTCTCGCTCGCACAGGTATGGATGCAATCGCTTCTCTGTCAAAGTATGTACTCGCCGTTCTCTTGGGCTTGGGCTTTCATGTAATTTTTCTTTTGGCCATCGCCTGTGTCAGACTGAAGAAAACACCTTGGCACATTATTAAAAACCTTAGTGCACCTTTGATCACTTCCTTCTCTACTGCTTCTTCTGCCGCGACTTTGCCGATCACCATGACTGCCGTGGAAGAGAATTTGGGAGTGAGAAAGGATACGGCGAAGTTTGTTCTACCACTTGGAGCGACAGTTAATATGGACGGAACAGCACTTTATGAGTCTGTGGCCGCTATCTTTATCGCTCAAGCCTATGCCATTCCGCTTGGTATAGAAAAACAGCTGGTTATTTTTCTGACTGCTTCGCTCGCGGCTATTGGCGCTGCCGCTATTCCAGGCGCTGGCCTTATTACCATGGGTATCGTGCTCAATGCGGTGGGACTGCCTCTAGAAGGTATCGGTTTGATCCTCGCAGTTGACCGACTTTTGGACATGTTTCGAACCACTGTCAATGTTTTTGGCGACTGCGTAGGAACAATCTTTGTTGATAGCATGATGAAGGACTCCGATTTTGCTTTAGAAGATTGATATCATTTGATAGCATTTTCGTGACCTTACAAATTCAAGGGGGCAAGATTAACAAACTTGCCCCTGGTTATTGACTCAAATCCGGTGTGATCCGAGAATAAGAAGACTATGGTAAACCTGCGACAGACACTCATTTCCCTCTCCCTGTCCACGCTCTTCTTGTCGTGCTCATCGAATGTATTTCATTCAACTGAGAAGACAGCTGAGGTGGCCCCCCAGGTAGACGAAACTCCCAAGGATTTGAGTCACACCGAACTCATGGCCTATGAAGCCAGGCAAAGTCTAAGGAATGTCAATGACCCTCACCGCATTCTTGGTTCGTCCAAAATTGTGGATCCGGAAAATCATAAGACCAAAACTTATTACCTCTACGGGGCCGAGCATCTCAACCTAGAGAATTACTATTTCGACTTCCCCGTGGTTTATAACGAAGCTGTTCAAAAGTGGCTTAATTATTTTCAAAAGCGCGGGCGCGATTACTTTGAGCGCTACAGTGCTAGGGCCGGTCGCTACGCTCCTTTGATGGGAAAAATTCTGCAAGACAATGGCCTGCCGAGAGATTTGATCTTTTTGGCCATGGCCGAAAGTGGTTTTCAAAATAATGCTAAGTCATGGGCGCGTGCCGTGGGGCCGTGGCAGTTCATGCCTTACACCGGTAGAAAGTTTGGCCTCAAAATTGATTGGTACGTAGACGAGCGTCGCGATCCAATCAAAGCTACTATCGCTGCTGCTCAATACTTAAAAAAGCTCTATGGTGACTTTGGATCATGGGAACTCGCTGCCGCGGGATATAACGCCGGTGAGGGCAAAGTTGGTCGCGCCATTAAGCGCTATCGCACAGAAAACTTTTGGAAGATTCGTCGCGGGCGCTATCTTAAACTTGAAACGCGCGAATATGTTCCCAAGATTATGGCCCTCGCGATCATTGGGAAAAACCTCAAGTCCTTTGGCTTTGAAGAGATTGATTTTCATGAGCCCCTCGACTTTGAAGAAATTGAAGTTCCAGCTATGACTGATCTCATGGCCTTGGCGCAAAAGCTCGATGTTCCCTTTGAAGAAATTGAAAGGCTTAATCCTGAAGTTATGAGATGGTTCACGCCTCCGGGTGATGAGAGCTATAAGCTTCGCGTTCCAGTGGGCTTTAAGAAAGTGGCGATGGAATGTTGCTCAAATATGAGCGAATTGAAGGCGACGGCTTTCCAAACTTATAGAGTACGCGGTAGACGTTCTAATATTCAGGATGTCGCTCGCAAATTTAGAATCAAGAATAAATACGTTTTAGAGTCACTCAATAATCTCACCAGCTATCAGCGCTTGGAACAGGGAAGTGAAGTTCTTCTGCCCTTTAGACTAGGTCAAAATAAGCGCGAAAATATGTACGCGGATCTCTATGAGAAGCCACGTAAGACGGTGGTTCGCGCTCGTCGCTACAAACAACGCGTTAAGAGAGCACTTGCCAGTGGCAGAAAAATTTCAACACCGAGCAAGTTCTATACCGTGCAACGAGGAGACAGCTTATGGTCTGTCTCGCGCAAAACAGGTGTCTCTCTGGACACGCTCATTGCCTCTAATGCTCACATTGTTGGTCACCGCATGATTCGTGCCGGTGACAAGCTTGTGATTGAGTAAATCTTGATACATCCCACCTAGGCGATACCCTTGAGATCAAGGTATCTTTTTCCTTTTTAAACAAGAAGGAAGAAGAATGGGTTATTCGCAACTCAAAGAGCTTAAAAAAGTTCAAGATACATCATTTGAAAAAGAATACGTCAGAACCTTGGTCTACATTCAAGATCTCTATGACCTCATTGCCTACCAAGGCCTGCGTGAAAAACTAGGTAGTGAAGTGCGCTTTATCTCAGATGTACCACTGGTTAAAGAAGCGCAATTGGTGAGAGGTCCAACCAGTTTTCGCGGTGAAGCCGCACTAAAAGTGCTAGCGGGAATAACTAAAAAAGAAGGGCTGGCCCTCAGAGATGCGCCGGCTTTATTTTACAAAGATAGTGACTGGAAAGACTTTGAAGGAAGGGCCAAGTCAGAAAAGCTCCTGGCCGCTGAAGAATATTTCACGAGGAGAGGCATCGACTTTGATCCTACAGAGTTCTTTCCCTTCTTAAGTGAAGATACTTTTTGGACCTCAATTGAAGAGCAACGCCTTTCAGAAAAAGTTGTCAATATTAAGAGTCAAACCCCAACGGATATGATCTCTCCGGTGAATTGGGCCTTAGAGTGTGGCTCAGGCAAGGTTCTCGAATGTGAAGAGCTTATTTTTGGAGGCAGCCCGCAGACCTTTCTCGATTTGATTGGCAATAAAAAATCACTGAGTGACGAGTTTGTAGAGTTTTGTGAGAGCACTCGTTCACCTTGTGAACTGATCGTAAAGTTTGATTTTAGCGGTGTCGTTCATCCAGGCAGTGAGACATTCTTTATACCACTTTCTTACACTCATGAATGGGGTCACTTTATCGGGGAATTTAAGGGCCATGAAGCGCAGTTTTTGCATTTCTTTGAGGGCTCTGAGACCTCGGAGGAAGAAGTTTCAAAAAAATTAAAGCTTTTAAAAAGAAATTTAGAAAAAATTTTTCCAGAATTTTCAACAAAATACTGCGGAGAGTTTCTCGTGGTTCGCCAAGAGAGTGGGTGTCTTAATATTGACGATTCAATTTATGACAAGATTCAAAATAAGCCAGCCCACTTGAAATTCGTCCATCGCAATGCCCCTCTGTCAGAAGAATCTCTGTCAGATATTAGCTTTGGAGATTCCATGGCGGCGGTCTTGTTTGACGCGCGCGCGCTTTACTCGTGCGCTAGTGTCGGCCATTGTCCAATTAAAAAAGAACAAAACGAATGATTTAAAGCTGTTGACATTTTTTTAGGCGCACACGAAACTTTTCTGTAAGCTTGATAAAAAAATTTTAAATTGGTTTTTTAAGAAACTTACCAATTACATTAATTATTAACCAAAACCTTTAAATGGTACGGACACTCTTCAAGGAGAAGATTTGATGAAAAAGCACATCGTACTCGCAACTGGTCTAGCGGTGCTCTCTACAAGCGCATACGCTACAAAATCAAGAATGACTGCTCTCGGGCAAGACGCTGATCGTGGTTCACACTACATCAAAGATACTCGTAGTATCTTCCGTAATGCTGCTCATGTTAACACTTTCAAAAACTACATCGTAACAGAGTGGGGCGTTGACAACGACACTGGCGCTGCTGTTGCTGGTGACAATGCTGAAGGTGGTTTCTTCCGTGAGATGGGTTCATTCACTTATGGTATCTACCTAGGTTCTGAACTCAACAACCAAAACGCTGCTAAGTCTACAGAAGACAACGCTTACCTTCTTCAAGACAACCGCACTCAACTCTTCTTCGGTGGAGACATGGGTGTTCAGTGGGGAGCTAACGTATACTACGCAACAAACAAAGACGAGCAAGCTGCTGCTTTCGAAAAGAAAAACAACGCTTTCGGTCTTGGTCTTGGTGCCATCTTCGGTGATATCGAAGGTTACGCTAACCTAGACATCTCTGATAAGTCAGAAGGTGCTACTAACGCTGGCGACAAGTGGGAAGGCGATCTTGGTCTTGACCTTGGTCTTTCTTACTCATGGAATGCTTGGACATTCTTCGCTGAGTACGAAATGATGGGTTACGAAGAAACTGTTGGTACAGCTGGTGGAGCTAAGACTGAATACTCAAGCAACGACCTAACTGTTGGTGCTGGTTATATTCATGAAGTATCTTCAACTGCTCGTCTTTTCTCTGACGTTGCTTTCAGAATGACTGACGAAGAAAAGAAAGTTACAAGTGTTGCTACTGTTGAAAGAAAAAACACAAGACTTCCACTTACTTTCGGTTTCGAGTCTGATGCAACTTCATGGTTGACTCTTCGTGGATCACTTTCACAAAACATCATCCTCGGTTCAACTGAAGGTAACCTTGCTAACTCAGCTCTTAACAGCAAGTCTGTAACTAACACAAACAGCACTTCTGTTGCCGCTGGTGGTACACTTACTTTTGGAAAGCTAATGCTTGACGGTACAATCGGTTCTGCTTCTGGAAACGGTGACCTACGTCTTGACCAAGTTTTCACAAACGTAGCTCTTCACTACTGGTTCTAATTTTTCTCAAAGAAAAATTAAAGCATAAAGAGAGGCCCACTTAGGTGGGCCTTTTTTTATCTCTAGAATTTTAGTTCTTTATCTTTACACTTCATCATTCCACGCTTGATAATTAAGGTACGTTTTATAAAAAAGGGAGAGAATGTATGAAGCATTTATTGCTATCAATTATGCTAGGACTATTTGCTAGCAACGCCTATGCAACTCAGGCACGTCTAATCGCTCTAGGTATGGATGAACTCGATGATGAAGGTTCATACTATATTAAAGACTCGAGAAATATTTTTCTAAACTCTGCTTATATCAATGACTTTGCTGACCGCTTAATCATCGAATGGGGGAACACTGGTACAGCTGCTGGCAACGGAGCGACAGTTGAACAAGATAATACTCCTAAAGCCCAAGGTGGTTTTCTTAAGAGAACTGGAAACTATGTATGGGGTATCTACTACGGTAACGAGTCAAACACTTCTTCATTTCTAAGAATTGCAGGAACGAGTAATGCCGCTTCACTTGCTGCTGGCAGTGGTTCAACGACAACTAAAGTCATTCCAACGGCCGACAATCAACTTGATCTCTTCATTGGTGCCGATCACGGTCTTCAATGGGGTGTAAACGTTGTGTACCTAAACAATGAAAATGAGCAAAACGGAAATACAAAAGATGAAGGTTCAGCAGTTCGTCTTGGTGTAAAAGATGGTGATGCGTGGGATTTCCATATCAACCTCTCAACATCTAACGAAGCTGAAGTGACATCAAATATCGACATGACTGCTGTGAACGCTGGTTTTGGTGCCCTAAGTGAGAATGGTGTAACTAACAAATTTGAAGGTAAGTTTGGTATTCACGTTGGTGGTTCATATAACTTCGGTGATTGGGGTCGTCCTTACGCCTTTTTCAAAACATTTAGCTGGGATCAAACAGATAACTATTCTAAGTATGGAAACTGGGGAGCAATTCCAGCAATCTCTGGCCGTATTGGTAAACAAGGCAAGTCAGATGGCAAGTTTAACACTTACGTCCTCGGCTGGGGTAAAGCTCATAAAGTAAGTGACACCGATACTCTCTACTTTGGTCTTCATTTTAGAAAGATTGATGTTGAAGTTAATCTGGCCAGAAAAGTGGAAGTCAATAACACGACAGTTCCTCTTGCTCTTGGTTATGAAGCCCAAGCAACTTCATGGTTAACTCTAAGAGGTAACATTACTCATAACCTCTATGGGAAGAAAGATAACAAGAACTTTGATTACGCGGCTGCCGTTGCAAAAAACCTCGTCACAGGTGTGTATGGAGCTGAAGGCAAAGGGACTATCCAAAACTCTACAGTTGTAACAGCTGGTGCCAGCCTTACTTTCGGTGATCTCGTTCTCGATGGTATGATCGGTACAAACGATGCTGCTTCAAAAACAGATGGCACACTTGATTTCGATCAGCTCATGACCACTGTTGCTATGACCTACGCTTTCTAAAAGGCCAGATGAGGATTATCTGCTTTTTTCATCAAATGGGGCCCACTTCGGTGGGCCTTTTTTATGGTGCCAGATGACTTTTGGGACTAACTGGGTCAATTGGCAATCCTGCTGTGCTCAAATCGCTCTATTATTAATGAGCTAATTCGTACTCAGCTGTTAAGGCCTTCCATAGGCGTACTCACCAAAGGAGTTGAGTATGCCCAGAAAATCACTTATTAGAACCTCAGAATACCCTTATCACGTCGTTAATCGCTGTAATAATAAGGAAGCCTTTCCCTTAGAGCTAAACGAGTTGTGGCCTATTTTTTTGAGCACTCTGTGTGAGGCAAAGTTTAAGTTCCACTTTGAAATCGAGTGCTTTGTATTGATGAGTAACCACTATCACTTATTGCTTCGCACGCCTGAATGCAACCTGGATGTGATTATGCATTTTTTCAATATGAAGCTCAGTCGCAGAATTGCTGTTAGAACTGCCCGCATTAATCGAATTTTTGGTGCTCGTTATAAATGGTCGCTCATCACGAGTGATAAGTATCTCTCAAATGTTTATAAATACATTTACCAGAACCCACTAAGAGCTGGAGTTGTGAAGAGGGTTGAGCAGTATCCATATTCTTCTTGGAGTGCGAGATGTGCCAATTATGGGCTGCGAGATTCACGGATAAACGCGAGTGTTCTTGATTATATCAACAACTTTTTTACTGACGAAGAGAGCCTCTCCATACGTAGGGGGCTATTAAAAACGAAGTATTCACCAGTGAGCAAGCGAAGGTATTAATTGCTGCGGACAGTCCCAAAAGTCATCTGGCACGGAAACTGCGGAGGGCTTCGTAGGCGGCGGCGGTGGCAGTGTTGGCGAGGTTGAGGGAGCGGATGTGGGTGCTGAACATGGGGAGGGCGAAGGTGCGCTCTTCGAATTTTTCTAGGATTTCGCTGGAGAGGCCCTTGGTTTCGCTGCCGAAGATGAGGTAGCAGCCCTCCGTGTAGCCGGCGTCGTAGAAAGAGCGTTCTTGCTTGAAGCGCGAGAAGAAAAAGAGTTTATCACGAGCGGGTTTTTCGCCCTCTAAGAAGGCTTCGAAGCTTTCGTACTCGGTGAGCTCGACGTGTTTCCAATAGTCGAGTCCGGCACGTCTGACGGCCTTTTCGCTAATATCAAAGGCGAGAGGGTGGATGAGAATAAGTCGCAGTCCGAGGGCGACGCACGTGCGCCCGATACTCCCGGTGTTACCGGGAATTTCGGGCGCGACGAGGACGATAGAAAATTTACTTGGCATTGATCATGTAATCAACGAGTGATCTCACCACAAGACCAGAGGCACCGTGCTTAGGACAGTAAGGGAGATGCCCTTGGCCGTCGCCAATACCGGCGATGTCGAGGTGGGCCCAAGAGATGCCTTCTTGAATAAAGTTTTCAAGGAAGGCAGCGGCTTTAGCAGTGCCACCAAAAGACTTGCCACCGATGTTTTTAAGATCGGCAATGGGTGACTTCATATCTTCGCGGTACTCGTCAAAGATGGGAAGTTGCCACATTCTTTCATTCTTATGACCGGCACTTTTTAAAAGAGCGTCAGCAAGTTTTTGATCGTTACCCATGAGACCACACACTTCGTGCCCTAGGGCCACCAGACAAGCACCAGTAAGTGTCGCGGCGTCGATGATGACGTCAGGCTTTTGATCTCCGGCGTAGTCGAGCACGTCGCCAAGTACGAGGCGGCCTTCGGCATCAGTATTGAGAATTTCAACTGTCTTGCCGTTACGAGCGCGAACAATACTATCTGGCATGGTCGCAAGCGAGTTAACAGCGTTGTCAGTCATACCAAGGAAGCATGAAATTTTCACTGGAGCGCCAAGCATAACCGCAGCTCTAAAGGCAGCGTAAACGGTTGCAGAACCGGCCATATCAAATTTCATGTTCATCATTGAGCCACCTGGCTTCAATGAGTAGCCACCAGTATCAAAGGTGAGACCTTTACCAACAAGCGCGATGTGCTTTGTTTTTGAGTTGGCCTTTGCAGGAGTGTAAGTGAGGTGAACGAGTTGTGGTTCAAAGGCCGAACCAGCGTTTACCGCGAGGAACATTCCCATTTTTTCTTTTTGCAGCTCTTTTTTACCGAGGATCTTAACTTTTACGCCTTTAAGATTTTTGGCGTCCTTAGCAACTTCTTTGGCATAAGTTTCACTGTTGAGAATATTTGGTGGTTCGTTGACCAGATCGCGTGCAAAGTTAACAGACTCGACAACTTTAATCGTATTGGCGAGAACTTTGTCAGCGTTCTTAGCTTTACTCTTAGCCTCTTTGAGATCGAGGGTTAGAGTTGTGATTTTGATCTCTTTTTTCTTAGTGAGGTGACGATCAAAGGCGTAAGTGGCCATGCCGTAACCTTCAACAAAAGCTTCGAGGCTTTCTTCAACTTTGCTTTTAACAACAAAAGTAGAAAGGTCGATAGTGACAGCTTTGTATTTCTTATTAAGTTCACCAGCAAGACCAGCAGCTTTCTTGCGAAGAGCTTCAAAGTCAAACTTGGCTTTTTCACCAAGGCCAACGGCGAGATAAGACTCACCATTTTCTCCGATAAAACCAAATGATTCACCTGCGCCACCTGTGAAGCCTTTTGAGTTCTTAACGAATTCAAATGCGGCTTTTACTTCCTTGTCCCAGTGAGCGTCGAGTGAAGCCGTTTTGGCCTTACCAGCAGCTGGTTTTTGGAATGCGCCAAGAACAATGAGATCACTTGAGGTGTGACCTTTAACAGCGTAATTGAGTTTGTAATTAAACATCGCTTCTCCTTAAAAATAATCGAATATCAACTCAAGCTAAGAATTGTGGGTTATCATAGTAATTTGAAAGCTTGCGGGGCTTAAACTATCATGACTCAGTGGGGAAAGTCCAAGGAGACGCCGCAAAATAACGGGATAGAGGATGTCTATTAAACCACTCGCGATGCAGCGCTATTTAATGACGAGCTTTATCGCGCCCTTTTTGGTGGCGCTTGGCTTTTTCGTCTCTTTTTTACTTACCTTTCAGCTCTTTCGCATTATTAAGATTGTTATCTCAAAAGACGTTCAATTCGGCGTAGTCCTTGAAATTATTGGCCATATTGCACTGTCCTTTCTCCCCATGGCCATTCCGCTCTCGGTGCTCTTTGCCACTATTTATACCCTCAATCGCTTGAGCGAGGATTCAGAGATTGTGGCCATGAGATCCTTTGGGTTGCCTAAATTTAAATTACTCTACCCGTTTCTCTTGGTAGGGATCGTGGTGGCCTGGAGTATTTTTTCTTTGGGCAACGAGGTGATTCCGGCCTCAAAATCGCGCTTTAAGAACACTTTGATTCAGCTCACCAGCCGCGGGGCCCTGAGTGATATCCCTAAAGAAAATTTCTATTTGGAGATTCCTGGGGTCACGCTCTACGCCGAGGATGTAGACGATGATAGTAAGCAGCTGCGAAACGTCTTTATCCAGCTCTCTCGAAATGAAGAGTCCGAGCAGGTGATCTTTGCTAAGCGAGGCACGCTCATTAAGCAGCAAGAAAATGAATGGGATATTCCCTCCCTTCGGCTGCACTTGCGAGATGGCAATATCTTGCGCCAGGATGCCACGAAAACAGAAAAAATTCTCTTTCGTGAGTATGACTTTCCCGTTTTAGATGGGGGCTCCAATACTGACTATGTGACTAAAGATAGTATGCGCAGTAGTTCCGAACTCAGGCATGAGTTGCGCTCGATTGAAAAAGAGCGGGCACAGGCCCTCGCCGCTGGCCTTCAAGGAGATGAGCTCAATCGCAAGCTCGATGATCTCATCGCTCGTCAGGCAAGAAGTGAATTAGAGTACTGGAGCCGTCTCAACGTGCCCGTTCAAGTGCTCCTATTTATTTTTCTTGGATTTGCTCTCGGAGTAAAAAAGGGCAGAGGCTCTTCTCGCAACACCTCAGCGACAGGGCTTATCGTCATTGCCATCTATTACACTGTCTTCTTTGGACTGGTGAGCTTTGTGAAGAAGGGACAAATTCCTGCTTACGCTGCAGTACTTGCCCCAACACTGATTGGCTTTCTCTACGCTTCTTTAAGTTATAAGAAGCTCGATTGGCAGGGTTAGGAAAACCTATTACTGGTATTTCTTTTGATACTCTTCAGAAGTCCAAACACTACCATCTTTGGGATAAACAAAGAGAGGAAGTGAGAAGCGTGTTCTCTCTTCTTGAGGGAAAACTACACTCTTAACACCTGAGCGCGACTGCAGCGAGAGTAGTTGATTGTTGAGAAAAACCTTTACGCCAGAGAGATTGCCTAAAAAGAGCAGGACTAAGTCTCCTCTCAGCATAATGTGGCGACCTTCTTTGAGAACAAACTTTTTAATATCGCCGCTATCTTCTCTGTAAGTGAGCCAGCTATCACCATTGACTGCATTGATGAAAACGTTTTGTTTGCCAGGCTCCATGCTTGAGCGCAGATAGGCAGGGAACCACTCGTTTAATTGCTCTTGAGTGGCACTGGTGTCAAAGCTGTAAAGCGGTGTGCTCCCAAAGGGGCGAAAGCTGATTTCTTCGCCAGGTGCTTCTTCCTTTTTAGTTTCTTCGGTTTTTGATTCTTCTTTTTTTACAACTGGAGTGGCGGCAGGAGTCGCAGCAGGTGTGACAGCTAGGGGTGCGCTTTCAATCACTGGAGTCGCAGTTGCCACTTGCTGAGTTTCAAGTTCAGGGGTGGGGTTTTGAAGAGGAGTGTCTTCTGTGAGTGTCTCGGGAGCGACGATGGCCTGTTCTTGCTCACTGACGACTTCTTCATCACTACCAACAGAAGTGCGCTTTGATTCAAAGATCAAGGCCACCACAACGATAAGGGCGGCAAGAACACCAATGCCAATCTTAACACCAGAAGAAACTTTAATCGAAGTTTCGGGTTCTCTGGGGGCTTCTTTGCTCTCTGGCACATTAGGAAAACGCAAACTGTAAGTATTTTCTAGTAAGCCGATGCACTCTGATTCATTGAGGCCAAGGGTTTTGGCATATGACTTAACAAAGCCTCTCACATAAGCTTTTGAAGGGAGTTGATCGAGCTGATCATCCTCAAGATTTTCAAGCATTGAAAGGGAGATTCTCGTGTGCTGAGAAACAATCTTCAGTGAGACCTTCTTACCTTCACGATTTTCTTTGAGGTAACTGCCAATCGTATTTGGAGATGCTGTATTCTCTTCGGTCATTATCATCCTCTAATCTATCCTTTAAAATGAAGGGCTTTCAAAGGTTGGCTTGGCATTTTCGGCCTTAATGGCGTCCAGGCGGCGTTGCAGTTCTAGCTTTTCTTTGAGTGAGAGTTCTCCCGACTGGGGGGTATCTCTCTTGTCTAATTCTTGAAGCTCGCTACTGGCCCTCGCGGCATAGCCGGTGGTGGGAAATTTCTCAATGATATAACTGAGCTTGGCGCGGGCCTTGTCAAACTCGCGAAGTTCAATCAAAGTTTTTGCTTCACCCAAGTGCGGCTCAGGCTTAGAGACGCAGGTGCCAAGTTGCGCTTTTCTAAACCACTCAAGAGCTGAGGCAAAGTTGTAGTTACTATGTTCAAGAATTGCGAGTTGATAGTTCGCTGGGCAATAGTCATCTTTTTCTTTTACAGACTTAAGAAAGTAATTTTTCGCTCCCGCTAGGTTTTTTTCTTTGATCGCAATAAGGCCTAGGTTGTAGTAAGTGCGAAACTGGTTGGGATAGATGAGGTCTTTTGTCACTCTTGTGTATTGCTCTTGGGCTTCTTTAAGATTTCCTAACTGGAAGTAGATTGAGGCAAGGTTGACTCTGGCATCAGAATTTTTGGGATCGACTTCAATCGATTCTTTAATAAAGCGCAGGGCATTCTTGGTGTCATTTTTAAAATAATAGGCCATTCCCAGATTATTGAGAATTTTGGTGTCATTGGGGCGAAGGCGATTGGCCTCGAGTAGCTTTTCGAGCGCTTCAGTATAATTACGCTCCATCAGGTTGGCGGTGCCATTGGCATAATAGAGATCGGCTTTTTTCTCTGTGGCCGATTTGTCGGAAACTTGTCCTGAGCCACATCCCACGAGCAGCATGGCAATTAGGCCAAGGCCCAGAAAAAGTTGAATATTACTCTTCAATTTTAGAGGCATTGGATGCAGTAGATGCACTTCGTCCCTTCCTTATTTGTCGTTTGTTTTATTCTAATGGGCCAAGGCCTTAAAAGCAACCGGAAGGACGTCTTAACCGAGCTCTAGAACGGCCAGGCTCTCAAAGTGGTGAGTGGAAGGAAAAAGATCAAAAAGCTCGAGTGACTGGAGCTGGTAGATATTTGGAAGTTCTCGAGAAAGAGACTCAAGATCCCGGACCATCGTTGCGCAGTGACAGCTGATGTAGATGATCAGCTTTGGACGCATCATTTTAATCAGTGCAGGGAGCGTCTTGAGTCCGGCCCGGGGTGGATCGACGATGAGGACATCGGGGCGAAGGCCCTCCACTGCGCTAGTTGCGGCCCCGCTATCAAAGAGATCAACATTTTTAAAACTCACTCCAGTAGGGAGGTTGAGAGGCTTTGGACCTAGATCAATAATGATCTTTTCCTCACACTCTAGGTCGCGACTGAGGTTGCCATTGCCACCAAAGAGGTCAACGATCCTTTTGGCCCCAGCGGCGCGCTCCAGATAGATTGCAGCGACTCTGCTCTTGAGCGCCTGATTCATTTCGCCGAAAACTTGAGTGAAACCACCCTCGGCATAAGGGCGATTGACACTAATTTTGACGTTTTTCACACTTGGTTCATGGCGATCCTGGCGCAACTCGAGGTGCCCTGCTGGAGTGGAGACAAGCTGCTTCCAGCTCTGGTTTTGATAGAGCTCCTTTAGCTTGAGCTGCACTTCATCTTCGGGAAGTAAGCAGCCTGGAACTTCGAGGATGCGATGGGATTTGGGCAAGTGATAGCCTAAACGGGCCTGGTCGTAGTGCAGCTGGACTCTCTCGCGATAACCAAAGCGCTTGGGGGCCGAGTGGACCGTGAGTTCGCCTGGGAAGGCGAGTTTTTTGGTAAGCTTCTCCATGGCGAGTCGCTTGAAGTTTAGCTCTTCTTCGTAACTCGTATGCAGGTAGTGGCAACTTCCGCATTGATCAAAGTGAGGGCAGGCGGGGGTTGTGCGTAGCGAAGAAGCTTCGCAGAGTTCAGTTAGCTCGGCAAAGGCGACCCCTTTTACGCGCTTTTTGATGAGCGCACGTCCGCGTTCACCGGGAAGCGTCTTGGGGATGAAAACCACCAGATCATCCTCTTTATGCACTCCCTGGCCCAAAGGGTCCAGGTGATCGATGGTAAATTCTATTATTTGAGGCCGTCTGTTATTTTTCATGAAAAGGCTTGTCGAAAGTTTGGGTGACTTCTCTTATCATAGAGGAATGTCCCCAGTTTTAAAGAAAATTCCCTTCTTGCTTGAGCTGTTTGTTAACGGCAGTTTTATTTTGCTCTTTAGTATGCAAAAGCTTGGCAAGTTGCCCTTTGGAATGACTGAGGGGATCGCCGCACTTTGGCTCGCGCGGTTGGCGCCCTTTATCCCCCTGGTGATTCTTGCAGTGGTTGTGGGGAGCTATTTTGATGTGCGCTCTTTGGAGAATTTTTTTCGCCGCTATATTTTTTCACTGGTCGTGTTGATTCCCGCCTTTATCACTTGGGGAGATACTCAGTTTGCCTTTTGGCTCTCCTCGGCCCACTTATTATCGTCGATTCTCTCGCTCTATGACGAAGACCCGAGAAAGAAGCTCACTGAAGAGCGCGAGCGCAAGCGCACTTTCTTGATGGAAATGCGCTTGAAACCAGCGCAGATCGTTCTTTTGAGCTTTTCTGGCGTGATCCTTTTAGGGACTTTTCTCTTGCTCTTGCCGGTGTCGGCAGCAGATGGAGTGGTGATTAGCTTTGTCGATGCTCTCTTCATCTCTACTTCAGCTGTTTGTGTCACGGGCCTCACCACAATTTCCGTGGGCGAGAGCTTTAGCGTCTTTGGGCAGCTGATTGTCTTAGGGCTGATTCAGATCGGCGGGCTCTCGATTATGACCCTCTATGCTTCGATGACTATTTTACTCGGGCGCGCGTTGGCGATGAAGGATCGCATTTTGATGCAAGACCTTCACGATGCTTCATCGCTGGAAGATCTTTTTCAGGTGGTGATCGACATCATCAAGTATACCTTTGCCATTGAGCTCTGGGGGGCGATTGTACTCACGATCGCCTTTACCTTTGAGGGATTTGAGTTTGGTCAGGCACTCTACCAAGGCTTCTTTCACAGTATTTCTGCCTTTTGTAACGCGGGCTTTTCACTCTTTGATAATTCACTTGAGAGCTTTGCCACGAATCCACTCATCAACTTTACGGTCATGGTGCTCATCACGCTCGGTGGCCTAGGCTTTATTGTTTTAAAAGAATTGAAGTCTGCACTCATGCAGGGATTCGCCTTTAATCGCTTAGGGCTTCACACCCGCGTGGTGCTCGTGACTTCAGCCATTTTAACTGGCTCGGCGGCAGTCTTTATTTTCTTTGGCGAGTTCCTGCACTCGCTCGACTCTTATACCCTATGGGAAAAAACCCAAATCGCTCTCTTTCAATCGGTCACCCTGCGAACGGCGGGCTTTAATACACTGCCGCTCTCGGGACTGCATACTTACACGCTTTACTTCATGACTCTCTTTATGTTCATTGGGGGGAGTCCGGGGTCAACGGCCGGTGGTATTAAGACCACGACCTTGGCTATTTTGACTCAATCGATTGTGTCGACACTTAAAAATAAGAAGAAAGTTGAAATTTTTGATCGGACAATTGCAGCCCCCATTGTGGTGCGGGCCACGGCGATCACTTTTATTTCCATCGTGATCACGAGTCTCTTTATCCTCATGATGATGCGACTTGAGCCTGATCAGAACTTTCTCACCATTCTCTTTGAGGTGATGAGTGCTGGTGGGACCGTCGGGCTCTCGCTAGGGCTTACGGGATTTCTCTCGCTTTATGGAAAGCTTGCCATCTGTGTGGTGATGTTTATCGGACGTATTGGCCCATTGACCTTGATTCTTGCCATCGGTCAACAAGATAAGGACCCCGGAAAATTTGACTACCCCGAGGGCCGTATTATGATCGGTTAGAGAAGATCGGGTAAGATAGTGATATAAGGAGATTTTTCCATGCTAGTGGCCGTGATCGGACTAGGGACATTCGGTGCTAAGACAGCTGTAAGGCTGTTTGAAAAAGGGGCCGAAGTCATCGCCATCGATAAGGATGAAGACCTAGTTGAAAAAATTAAAGAGCGCGTGACTCACGCAGTTCAGCTCGACGTGACGGATGAGCGTGGACTTCGTTCGCAAAATATTTCGGACGTTGACGTGGCGGTGGTCGCTATTGGCGATCATATTGAGCAGAGTATTCTCGCTGTGACCATGCTTCGAAAGCTTGGGGTGGGGCGAGTGATTGCCCGTGCCACTTCGGTTTTGCACGAACACGTTCTCCACGAGATTGGAGCTTCTGAGATTATTAAGGTGGAAGAGGAGATGGGCGAGATCATCGCTTCAAAGATCGTCGCGCCCCACGTTCTTCAACGCTATAACTTTGCCGCTGGTTACTCCATTGTGGAACTAAGGCTAGGAAAGAGATTTGAAGGCAAGACCCTCGTTGAATCAAAGATTCGACAGAACTATAATTTGAACATTGTAGCGCTTCAAAAGCGCGTTCCTTATATCACTGAGGATGGGAAGTCCGCTTACCGCGTTGAGATTAACGACTGTCCCATGCCCATGGATGTAATTGAGAGTGATGACATCGTGGTACTTGTGGGTAGTGAAAAGAATTTGAACCGGCTGTTCGCCGATCTCCAAGGAGAATAGGTGAACATATCACTTAAGAATCGAGTCGGAATTTCATTTATCATCGCCAATCTTGTGATTTTGGTGGTGTCTTTTACGGTCTTTAATTTCTTAAACTCACTCAATAAAAAGATTGAGAGCATTACGGTTGAAACCAACCGCTTGAGCCTTTTGACTGATGAAATCCGCATTTCGGCGGTTTCAATTCTCAAGTATCAAAGACGCCTTTTGACTAAAGAAGGCGATAAAACGGAAATTGTGGGTCGCATTCTCGATCTCGCCGACAGTTTCACCGGCCAGCTCCAAAACCTTGACGCCATCTACTCGGCGGGACAAAACCCTGAGGAAAGCGAAGAGGGGAAAAAGATTATCACCAAGATGATTTCCTATGTGGATAGTTTGAAAATTTATCTCTCTAAGGGCTCTATTCACAACCGCGATCAAAAGGGTATCGACTTTGTCGCCGAAACTGCTGATAAGATTCTCGATGGTTTCTCCGAGTTTCAAGACATTCAGTACCTTTCGAGCTTGAAAAAAGATAAGGATATTAAAGACATCATCAACGAGACTAAAAAGATCATGATGATTGTGCTCATCATGGGCTTTTTGGGGACAATTATTCTCGGACTCGTGGTTCCAGGCAAGATCGCCCTGCCTTTTAAGAAGATTAAAGACGCTATTCGCGAGCTGCAAGACTGTAACTTTGACGTTTCCATCTATTATTCGCAAGACGACGAGATTGGTGAGATTGCGCGCGAGATGAATAAGATGATTGCGCAATTTAAAAAGTTTGAAGAACTCAGGACTGATCGCATTAGTGTGGAAAACCGCAAATTCGATGCCCTGGCCAATATGATTCGAAAGCCCGTCTTGGTGGCCAATGCCGACGGCAAGCTTATTTATATGAACAACAATCTCTATTCACTTATGCAAGTGCAAAGTGAGGATGTGATTGGCAAGCCCATGACTGAGTCGGTCATTCCACCCTCGATTATCGATACCTACGAGCTGGCCATTAAGCGTCGCTCGAAGATTGAAAACGCTGAAGTCATTATTCCCAAGCGCGTGAGCGATTCCTCGGATGATGAGGATGAAGATGAAGAAGAGGTAACGTCCAAAACCAAAGCAGATGAGTCAGGAGATGAAGACTCAG
Source organism: Bacteriovoracaceae bacterium (assembly GCA_048264885.1). Classification (GTDB taxonomy): domain Bacteria; phylum Bdellovibrionota; class Bacteriovoracia; order Bacteriovoracales; family Bacteriovoracaceae; genus JBLWXV01. The sequence continues at coordinate 320,367 of JBLXCO010000003.1, read as the reverse complement.
CTGCAGAGCGTGAGGACGAGATTATCTTCCGTGGATACGCAAACGTGATTCCGATTCGTGCCAAAGAGAGTTCACTAGATTACTACCTTATGGTACTGTCCAAAGAAGTTAATACCTAGACCTGACACAAGACGCCATTTCGTAGTCAGGCCCCTCGTTCACCTTGGAATAAGATGGATCAGAATTATATTCGCAACTTTTCTATTATTGCCCATATCGACCACGGCAAATCGACCTTGGCCGATCGTCTGCTAGAAGCGACGGGGACTGTGAGTGATCGCGAGAAAAAGGATCGCTTGCTCGATAATATGGAGCTCGAGCGTGAGCGCGGGATTACCATTAAGGCGCAAACAGTTCGCTTGAAGTATAAGGCCAAAGATGGCCATGAGTACTATTTCAATTTGATCGATACTCCCGGACACGTGGACTTTTCTTACGAAGTCAGTCGGTCCCTGGCTTCTTGTGATGGGGCCCTGCTGGTGGTCGACGCCTCACAAGGCGTTGAGGCGCAAACTCTTGCAAACGTTTATATGGCCCTAGAGCACGACCTTGAAGTTGTGCCCGTTCTCAATAAAATTGACCTTCCCCACGCGGATGCTCCGCGAGTGAGAAAGGAAATTGAAGATATTATTGGCATTGATGCCAGTGAAGCCGATGAGATTTCAGCTAAGTCTGGAATTGGAATTGAGGGGTTGTTAGAAACTCTAGTTAAGCGTATTCCGCCACCTAAAGGGGATCGCTCAAAGCCGCTTCAAGCACTTATCTTTGACTCGTGGTTTGACCCCTATCAAGGCGTAGTGGTTCTCGTTCGCGTGATGGAAGGAACGCTCAAGAGAAAAGATCTGATCTACCTCAAGCACTCTCATGGCGAGTATGAAGTTCTCAAGCTGGGAGTGAACACTCCATTTTTTACCGAAGTAAACGAGCTTGGAGCAGGCGAAGTAGGAATGGTGGTTTCGGGCATTAAAACTGTTCGCGACGTTAAAGTGGGCGATACAATCGTAAACGCCAAGCTTAAAAATACGCCCAACCTTCCAGGATACGCCGAAGTTAAACCCATGGTTTTTTGTGGGATCTTTCCTGTAGACGCCCCCGACTATGAAGAGCTTCGCGAGTCGCTTGAAAAACTGGCCTTAAACGATAGCTCATTTACCTATGAGCCAGAAACTTCGGCCGCTCTCGGCTTTGGTTTTCGCTGTGGATTCTTAGGTCTCTTGCACATGAATATTATTCAGGAGCGTCTTGAGCGTGAGTTTGGTCTCAACCTCATCTCAACAGCTCCGAGTGTGAGCTATCACGTACTCATGAATGACGGCTCAAAGAAGGTCGTCTCAAACCCCTCTGAGCTTCCAGAAGCTGGTAAGTTTGAGTCTATCAGCGAGCCAATGGTTAATCTCTCTATTCACGTTCCCAATGAATACGTTGGGCGCATCATCACTCTTTGTGAAGGTCGTCGCGGAATTCAGAAAGAGATTAAATATATCACTGAAGATCGCGTGCAAGTCCTCTACGACTTTCCACTCTCAGAAATGGTCTTTGATTTCTACGACAAGCTCAAGGGCATGACCAAAGGGTATGCCTCGATGGACTACGAATTTAGCGAGTACGTTGAAGCTGATCTCGTGAAAGTAGATGTGCTTCTAAATGGCGACAAAGTAGATGCACTGTCTATTATTTGTCACCGCGATAATGCCTACCATAAAGGCAAGGATCTAGTGACAAAGCTTCGTGGAATTATCGATCGTCAACAATTTGATATTGCCATTCAAGCCGCAATTGGCGCTAAGATTGTTTCTCGTGAGACTGTGAAGGCCTTGCGCAAGAACGTTCTAGCTAAATGTTACGGTGGTGATATTTCTCGTAAACGCAAGCTGCTCGAGAAGCAAAAAGAAGGTAAGAAGCGCATGAAGATGGTGGGCTCTGTCGAAGTTCCCCAAGAAGCGTTCCTTGCCGTATTAAAGGTTGATGATTAAGATAGTCATTTAAAATCTAATCGCAATAAATGGAATTACTGGATTAAAAGATGAGTATTTCTGGCACAGTTGAGAAACACCTAGAAGATGCTTTGAGCGAGTTTTCGCGCGGGGATCTCTATAAGAAGCTCTTAAGTGCTAAGGAATATTATTTCTCTCGTGCTGGTAAGGCCGACGAAGAAGATGACGACTACGAAACGCGTATGTCTCACTTTAATAATTGGTTTCTAACTCAGTATCGTGAAGAAGATATGGAGCGACCCATGATCTCTCTTTACGTTGAGAAGCGAAAGCTCTCTGAGGAAGTGGCCAGGGCCCTCACCAATCCCATCCATTCTGTGTATGAGTACTTGGGCACAAATTTGCGTCGCCAGCATGTGGTGAAAGACATTATTCGCGACGAGAAATATTCTTTCCCTAAAGACGACCCATTCCCATCAGTTGTGAAGAATGATCTCTTCCTCGGGCGCGTGCTTCAGCTTGGCGACGCCTATTACATGATGAACGGTCTGTGCTTTTTACCTAAAGATGTGCGCTCAATTATCAAGAAAGAGGGCAAGCGTATTTTAAAGCTTGGCGATCCCGGAGCCTATGAGGAGTTTCTCTTCAAGGTTGAAAATCTTAAGACCAAGTGGCGTCACTACGGCCACATTGATCCCAAGAAAATCTTCGTCTTTTAGTGAGTATACTTTTTTAAGTACCAGCTGATCGTGGTCTCAAGACCTGACTCAAGATCCATTTGTGGCGACCAACCGAGTTCATTTTTAATTTTACTCGCATCAATGGCGTAGCGAAGATCATGCCCAGGGCGATCAGTGACGAAAGTGATCTGATCTTCGTATGTTCCACTTTGAAGTGGATGTAATTTATCAAGTTGACGACAGATGGTGCGGCACAATTCGATGTTCGTTCTCTCCTCGTCTCCGCCCACGTTATAGGTTTCACCAGCAAGGCCTTCATGAAAAACCTTGTCGATAGCGCTACAGTGGTCGAGTACAAAGAGCCAGTCGCGAATATTTTCCCCTTTACCATAAATGGGAATTGGATTGCCCTGAAGAGCATTTCGAATCACAGTGGGGATGAGTTTTTCGTCGTGTTGCTTAGGCCCATAGTTATTTGAGCAATTCGTGGTAACCACATTCATCCCAAAAGTGTGGAAGTAGCTTCGAACCATCATGTCACTGCCAGCCTTTGAAGCCGAGTAGGGAGAGTTCGGAGCAAAGGGAGTGGTCTCTTTAAAAAAGCCTTCAGGCCCCAGCGTTCCATAGACTTCATCAGTCGAAATATGATGAAAGCGCGACTTTTCGTAGCCCGACTTGTATTTACCGGGAGCACTCATCCAGTGTGAACGGGCGGCTTCAATAAGCACGGAAGTTCCCACCACATTGGTGGTGACAAAATTCATGGGACCTTTGATGGAATTGTCGACGTGGGACTCGGCCGCAAAGTGAATGACATGGCGAATGTCGTAGTCTTTAAAAATTTTAGCAATGAGATCTTGGTCTCTAATATCGCCCTCAATGAATGTATAGGATGAAGTGGATCCCACTTCTGAGAGGTTACCAACGTCACCAGCATAGGTGAGGAGATCCAGGTTAATCAAATGATAGCGCTTGCCATATTTGTCTAAGAAATAAGGAATAAAGTTTGAGCCAATAAAGCCGGCGCCGCCGGTGACTAAGATAGCTTGTTCAGACATAATTCAAGACCTTCTCTCCAACCCATCATCGGTTCATCCGTGAGAGTTTCAATTTTATGACAGTCAAGGACGCTATAGAGACTTCTCTGGGCCGCGCACTTCCAATCACTGGTTTTAATTGGGTGAATTTTCACATGAGTGTCTGCCAAGATAGCGCAGGCAAAATCATACCAACTGACCTCGCCCGAATTTGAGTAGTGATAGAGCGCAAGCTTTTCACTCATGAGCTTGGGAAGATGCCTAAGCGTGAAGCTTGCTAAGGCCCCAGCATAAGTCGGTGAGCCATATTGATCACTCACCACCTGAATTTCAGGGCGCGTCTTGGCCAAATTTCTCATGGTCATTAAGAAGTTTGGAGCAAACTCACTATAGAGCCATGAAGTTCGGATGATCGCCCCATGAAGATCGGCGTTTAGTAGGGCGACCTCACCGGCAAGCTTTGTTCTGCCATAGGCATTAAGGGGGTGGCAGGAATCAGTTTCTAGATAAGGAGAAGACTTGGTCCCATCAAAGACATAGTCGGTAGAAAAGTGAATGATTGGAATACGCTGAAGTCTGCATACTTCTGCCAGTAGGGCAGGACCCTTGGCGTTCACACTATAGGCGACTTCCTCTTCCTCTTCGGCCCTATCAACGGCGGTGTAGGCGGCGCAGTTGATGACACCTTCGGGTTTATACTTTTCAAAAAACTCCCGCACCGAGCGCTCACTCGTGATATCGAGTTCTTCTTTGCTGGCAAAGAGCAGGTCGCGGTGAGCTTTAGTATTTGCCAGTTCGAGACACTTCGCTAGCTGTCCATTGCCTCCGGTTACAACAATCATTTGAGATTAAACTCCTGCCTGAGAAAGTCACTGAGACTTGGGAGGACCTGATCTTTTGCTGAGAGAACAACTTCAGTTTCAAGAAGCGGCCACTCAATTCCAAGTTCAGGATCATTATAGCGCACCCCACTCTCACTTTGGGGTGCATAGAAATTGTCACACTTATATTCAAAGGTAGCGCTCTCAGAGAGCACTAAAAATCCATGGGCAAAGCCGCGCGGAACGAGAAGTTGTCGCTGGTTTTCACTGGAGAGATGCACTGAGAAGTGCTTTTTAAAACTGGCCGAATCAGGGCGTAGGTCGACGATCACGTCAAGGACTTCACCCTGACTTACGCGAACCAGTTTGGCCTGAGCGTCTGCGCCTCGCTGTAAGTGAAGACCTCTGAGAGTGCCTCGACTTGAAACTGAGAGGTTGTCTTGCACCCAGTTAAATTGCGGCAGAACTTCGCGCCACTTGCGCTCACTATAAGTTTCTAGAAAATAGCCGCGCTCATCTTTAAAAATGCGAGGCTCAATCACAAAGGCATCTTGCAGGGGAGTGGGGTTGATATTCACTGCTCACTTCCTGCCAGTTCGAGCAGATATTTTCCATAGTCTGACTTCTCAATGAGAGAGGCATTGGCAATGAGCTGATCGCGGCCAATCCAACCGCGCTTAAAGGCGATTTCTTCTAGACAAGCAATGCGTAGACCTTGGCGTTTTTCAAGAGTGGCAATAAAATTAGAGGCTTCAAGTAGTGATTGATGAGTGCCGGTGTCGAGCCAGGCAGTGCCGCGACCGAGAATCTCAAGCGTCAATTCACCCTTTTCAAGATAGGCTTGATTGACACTAGTGATTTCAAGCTCACCGCGCGCCGAGGGCCTAATTGATTTAGCTATCTCCACTACCTTCTGATCATAAAAGTAGAGACCGGTGACGGCGTAATTTGATTTGGGCTTTAAAGGTTTCTCTTCAATACTCTTCACAACCCCTTGCTCATCAATCTCGGCAACGCCGTAGCGTTCGGGGTCTTTCACGGTGTAGCCAAATATGGTCGCACCACTTTTGAGTTTTGCACTTTGTGAGAGTAGACCAGACATGCCATGGCCATAGAAAATATTGTCGCCAAGAATGAGCGAAACCGGTGAGCCAGCAATGAATTTTTCACCAATAATAAAAGCCTGCGCTAGGCCCTCTGGTTTGGGTTGCTCGGCATACTCAAGTTTAATTCCAAATTGCGAACCATCACCAAGAAGGCGCTTAAAAAGCGGTAGATCGTGAGGAGTGGAGATGACTAGAATATCTTTGATTCCCGCGAGCATCAAAACCGAGAGCGGATAGTAGATCATGGGTTTATCAAAAATGGGCAAAAGCTGTTTTGAAATAGCAAGTGTCGCCGGGTGCAGTCTGGTGCCAGCGCCGCCGGCCAAGATAATTCCCTTCATATATTCTCCTTGGGCCCAGAGCTTAACCTGGTGCAGCTTTCTTGGCAATGTTCGCCTTGGCAAAGGTGCGCTTTTTGGCGCAAGATGCTAGGGATAAATTTTGTTCCCAAAGGATAATTCTCCATGGCCAAGACTAGCGTTCCCCTCTACGGTTTTACCTTCATGCGCGGCGTGGAGCGCTTTGATTATCCCTACCTTGAAATGCTTGAGAATCTAAGCAGTCTCACGGATAAAGTGTGCGTGGCCTTGGGGCCGGCCGAAGATAATACTGAAAAGAATGTGCGCGCCCTTAGCGACCTTGAGATTGTGGATTCGCCTTGGGATGAAGCCCTGGTTGGTGATGGCGGAAAGATCTTTTCCTATCAGGCCAATGTGGCGCTGAAGCGTTTGCGCGCACTCTATGGCAGTGATGATGAAGCTTGGGCCTTCTTTCTTCACTGTGATGAAATCATTCACCCTGATGACTATGAGCGAGTGTACGAAGATATGAGACGCGCGCGCGAGAGTGGCTGCGATGCCGTGAGTTTTCGCTTTCTCCATTTCTGGGATGATCACTACCATATCGCTATTTCAAAGCGCTGGCACCCCAGTGAAATTCGCGCCATGAAGTTAAAGAGTGAGATTGAGTGTTGGGGAGATGCTCAAGGATTTAAAGGCGCGCAGAAAGTCTATGAGAGTGATGTGTGTATTTATCACTATGGGCATGTGAGAGATGCGCAAAAGCGCGATGAAAAGCAGCGCGAGATTCTGCGCCGTATTCGTCCGGCCGAAAAATTTAAAAAATATTATAACCGCGAGCGCAGAGCTTTTTCTAAAACCCGCAAACTCGCTCTCTTTGTGCGCCATCCTGATTTTATGCGCGAGCGCATGGAGCGCTTGGGGGATCAATTTGATTTCTCACCGGCCGATGATGTCTATATTGTGGGAAAAGAGGGAGATTATAGCGAACGCGTGCGCTCGCAGATTAATGCCAAGAGGGTTCACTTTGTCGACTCACTTTCAGCTGTTCCAAGTAAGCATAAAAATAAGGCCATCCTCATGGACCCAGGCTTCTTTACTAAGATTTTCTATCCCTCGCAGGTGCCTGTGAAAATGGAGTCGCCGCGCGCTCGCAATTGGAGTGCCGATCAGCTCTTAATGCTTAAGCTATTTGAAAAAGGAGTGAGCGTCAAAACGAGTTTTTAGACGCTCTCAAAACTCTCAGCTTCTTTAAGAGTGTGCTTCTTGCCAGAGAGAACGTAGGGGATAAAACCTAAGAGGTTCTCAAAGAGCTGGGCGAAGTAGAAAATATTAAAGAGAGAGGCACCCTTGGCAACGCCGACGTAGCCAAAGAGGGCGTCAAAAATCATATGCCCCACACCAAGGCCACCGGGGGAAACGGGGATCGCCACACTAATGAGTCCAATGGGGATAAAAGAGAAGGCGAGATCGAGGGGGAGCTCCTTGCCGTAAAAGGGCATGGTGAGAAGCCAAAAGCAAAAGACATTATTAAATTGCAGCACGAGGCTCAGGCCAAGGGCTTTTAAGATCGCTTTTTTATTCGCGCCCATGACCCAAATTTCACTGGCCGTCTTGGCCACGCGGTGGCCGAGAATAGGAATCATATTGGTGTACTTTAAAATGAGATTTTGAAATTTAACGGGCGCAAAAAGTGAGGCGAGAAAGGCCATGGCGCCCATGAACAGAATGCCATTAAAGTGAATGACGGCCTCCATCTTAGGAGAGAGCGCGCGCAGCTCCGAGATATTGAGGAGCGTGAAAATTCCTGTGAGTAAGATGAGACCAATGAGACCTAAGATGCGATCGACTAGGGCGCTCATGACAAGAAACGTTTTGCTTAGACTCGAATCCAAGTCTCTGGCATAGACGAGTTTGATGAGATCCCCGGTCACCGCCCCTGGAAGGACGCTACTAAAAAAGAGGCCAATCCAAGTGAGCTTGATGAGGGGAAAGTAGGGAAGCTTCTTGCTCGAGCCCGTCTCGAGTAGCCACTTCCAACGAATTGAAGACACCGCTGCTTGGGCTGTCATCAAGATCAAGGCGAGCCACCACCACGTCTCCGAGCTGACCGCTTTTCCAAGCAGAGAGAAATCCAGTTTTCCGCCAGCGATAAGGTACCAAATAAAGGCGATGGCAATAATGAGTTTAAGCGCGGTTTTTAGCACTGCAATATCCCTTTAGTCTGACTTAAAAGTTTATAAGTCTCTCTAAGTGAGCTATGGTAGATGTACTTTTCATCTTAGCTTTCGCAGCTAGTTAAAACAAGGATTTCTTCATGCTTAAAGTATCCATGATTGGAACGGGTTACGTCGGTCTTGTGAGCGGCACCTGCTTTGCCGAAACTGGTCATAACGTGACCTGCATAGATATTGACGAGAAAAAAATTGCGAAGCTTCGCGAGGGAAAATCTCCAATCTATGAACCAGGTTTAACCGAACTGCTAGAGCGAAATATCAAATCAAAGCGATTGAGTTTTTCCACTGGCTATGAATCTTGCGCAAGTGCCGACTGTATTTTCCTGGCGGTGGGAACTCCTAGTACTGATGATGGCAAGGCCAATCTCACTTATCTTGAAGCGGCTGCGCGCGCGATTGCTCCCCTTGTTAAAGAGGGCGCCGTCGTTGTAATTAAGTCGACCGTTCCCGTGGGCACGGGCAAGCGCATTCGTGAGATCATCGCGGCCGAGACGAAAGTGAGCTTCCACCTGGTAAATAACCCAGAGTTTTTAAAAGAAGGCTCGGCGGTGGAAGACTTTATGAGACCAGATCGCGTGATCATTGGTCACGATAATGAAGCAGCCGCTGATATGATGAGAGAGCTCTATAAGCCGCTTGTGCGTCAGGGAAATCCCATCTATATGATGAGCAACCTCTCGGCAGAGATGAGTAAGTATGCGGCCAATTGTTTTTTGGCCACTAAGATTTCTTTCATCAATGAGATCGCCAGACTTTGTGATCTCACCGGCGCCGATATTGAGGAAGTGAGAAAGGGCATTTCTTCAGATAAAAGAATCGGTGGTCACTTTCTCTACCCAGGCCCAGGTTATGGCGGCTCTTGCTTTCCAAAAGACGTAAAAGCGTTGATGTACACCGCTAAAGAGCACGGCATGACTCTTAAAATCATTGAGGCCACTGAAGAAGTCAATGAGGCGCAGAAAAAGCGCATTTTTGAAAAGATGAGTGAGCATTTCAATGGTGACCTCGCTGGTAAAACTTTCACCTTCTGGGGCGTGGCCTTTAAGGCCAACACAGATGATGTGAGAGAGGCGAGTGCCATCACGATGGCGCGCGAACTGTGCCAGGCGGGGGCAAAGGTTCAGATTTTTGATCCAGTGGCCGCACCTAACTATCTCGCGGTCATGAAGGATTATCCTGAGTGCGAAGGGAAGATCGAGGCTTTTGAGAGCAAGTACGATGCCCTTAATCACAGTCATGGCCTCATCACAGTGACAGAGTGGCGTGAGTTCTACGAGCCAGACTTTAGCGAAATCAAAGCCAGGCTACTCGAGCCGGTGATCTTTGATGGTCGCAACCTCTATGAGACGGCCCGCGTGTTAAAGCACGGATTTAAGTACTACTCGATTGGAAAATTTATCCCAAGGTAAGACGCATATGAAAATTGGACTCTTGCAACTAAATTCTAAACTTGAGCCAGCTCCCAATCTCGCGGCTATCCATTCGATGATTGATGAGGGGGTCGCTCAGGGTGTGAGAGTCTTTTTTTTACCTGAGTGCTTCTACTCGATCTCCGATGGCCTCTCGCCGACGCCCTATCTCATAGATGGGGAAAATGAGCATTATCAAGCGATCAAAAATATTGCCGCCTCCAAAGGAGTTGCCCTCCTGGGCGGTTCGGCCGCAACAGCGCTTGGCCATCAGGTGATTAATCGCAACTATAATTTTAATGAAGCTGGTGACGAACTTGTTCATTACGATAAAATCCACCTCTTTAACTGCGCGCTCAAAGAAAAGACAATTAACGAAGCAGATATTTTTACGCCAGGACTTTTACCGCAAATTCTAGAGTATCAAGACCTAAAGATTGGGCTTGGAATTTGTTTTGACATGCGCTTTTCAAAAATGGCCCATGACTACCGCGTCTTGGGAGCAAATGTTCTGACCTATTCTTCTGCCTTCACGGTACCAACTGGACGCGCTCATTGGCATACGCTTTTGCGCGCACGCGCGATTGAGAATCAATGTTTTGTCATTGCTGCGGCTCAATGGGGACGTCATAACGATCGCATTCAGACCTATGGCCACTCACTTGTGGTAGATCCTTGGGGGGAGGTCCTCGTGGATGCAGGGGAAGGGGAAAAACTGGTGACGGCCGAGATCGATCTAGAGCGTGTGATCGACGTGAGAAAGCGCATTTTGATGTAAGCATTTGCAAACTTTCTTCTTTGCCAGCAATGATCAATAATGGCATATGTACAATTTTGTTAAAAAACTCTTTTCTCTGCGATTATTAGCGCTCATCTTTCTTTTTGTCAGTCATCACTTAAGTGCCGCCACTTATACTTATCGTTTTGAAAATATTCTCGTTGCCAGCGATCCCAGTCGCTCGCTTGATCCCCTGAGTGAGGATGTGCCCCATTTTTCGGCCTTACCAGATCACCAAATTCACGCGCCATATAGTGAGGGTTTTATTTGGCTCAAAGGAGTCCTTCCAAAAGAAGCAGTCCGGGCACCCTATCTCGTTCTCACCTCACCTTTGAGTGGCAAGCTAACTCTCTATGTAAGAAATGACCGAGGCGAGTGGCAGGCTCAAGGAATAAGTGGCAGTGCCCTCGAGTGGGATAAGCGCGAGAGTCCCTCATACTTTGGAGCTTTTAAGCTTAGAGAAAACTTTGTAGGCAGAGAATTTCTGATAAAGCGCGAAGGGCATCATCTGCTAGATGCAAGTCTGTTGTTAATGGATGAGAGTCAATTTCGCAAAATAAATACGCGCAGATCAAATGCTCTCTTATTTTATGCTGGCGCCGCTTTTGCTCTTTTGGTTTATAACCTCTTTCTCTTTAGCTATTGCCGCGAGCGCATCTATGGTGTGTATAGCGCTTTTATTCTGGTTCTTCTTGGCACGGCGATGAATGTGACGGGTGGGCTTGATTACTTAATTTCGGGTCCAATTGTGCCGAGTGAGTACTTGATGCTCTTTAGTTCTGCGAGCGTATTTTTTGCAATTGTCTTTTCTCGGAAATTTGTGGAGTTCGCTAAGTTTGCACCGGGCTTTGATCGCTGGAGCTTGAGACTCCTTATTTTACCGGTCACAATTTTCTTTACCTATCTCTTTTTTAACTCTTCAATTACGGTTCGTGCGAAACTGGGCTACGCCATTGATTTCACCATTGTCGGGGTCCTAATTTTCCTCATCGTTGCCAGTATTGTGGCCCACAGAAGGGGCTCACCCATGGCCAAATTCTACCTTCTATCCTGGGTCGTTTTGGTCATCGGTGTTTTTATCTACGTCGCCGGTGTGCACGGTCTGATTCAAAATTCTTTTTATTCCCAATGGGGCGTCCTCTTAGGGAATTTGTGTGAGATGCTTTTACTCTCTCTCGCTCTGGCCTATCGCATGAGTATCATTCAAGCGGAAAAAGCCGAAATGGAAGTGCGCGCAAGGGACAAGGAGCGCTATCAGCGCTTGGTTCGCGTTCTTTGTCATGATATTTCTAATCCGCTTTCAGTCGTAAAGAACTACGCCACTTTGATGGAGCGTAAAGCAGACTCAAGTCCAGAGAGGCTCAAGCCTATGGCCCAAAAAATTTCGCGAGCTTCCTCCATTATCGAAGACTTAATCTTTCGGGTGAGAAACTTTGAGGCGCTTGAACACGAGCAGAGTTTAAATTTAAAACCGGTAAACCTTGGCGAGACTATCGCTGAGGCTTCCTTCTTGGTAGCTCAGAAAATTGAAGCCAAGAATATCTCACTCAAATATACCCCCGAAGAACTCAATCATGCTGTGATGGCCGAGAAGACTTCGCTTCTTGCCAATGTGGTGATGAACGCCCTTAGTAACGCGATTAAATTCTCTGATACCGGTGGGACTATTGAAATTAAGGCGCGCCCTTTGGGAGATTTAATCGAGTTGTGTATTACGGATCATGGGCTAGGGATGGGGCAAGCTCAGCTTGAAAATTTCAGGCTGAGAGGCGAGGTGGAAGTAAAACAGGGTACTCGTGGTGAGAAGGGTTCAGGTCTCGGGATGAATCTCATGAGAAGTTACATGGGTCTTTATGGCGGGAGTGTGGTAATTGCTTCCGAGCCCCGTAGCGATGAAAGTCGCAGTTCGGGAACGAGTGTTTTCTTAACTTTTAAGCGCGCTAGCGCATCCGACTTGCAATGACGTATTTCATAAAAATACTATGGGCGGCGTTTAGCGCAATGTAGAGACCAAGTTTTCCGTCGAGAAAGCCGGCCTTCACAAAGTAGCATTCAACAAACTTACCGACAGGTTTAATGAGAATTTCAATTAAGTAGGGGCTACGCCCTTTGCGCTCAAGCAAGTCGCGCGCGCCTTGTTCAGCATAGCGCATATTAGTGATGACCTGATCTTTGAGCGAAGGAAAGCTGTAGTGGTTGAGGGCCCCAGCAAGAACAGGCATTGAGTGCTCGGTGTGTTTAATTGGGGTCAAGCGCTCATGCACATTGGGCTCACTCCAGCGGGCCTCGCCCTTTTGATAGAGTCTGGGAATGACGTCGCGATTCCAGCCGCCATGGCGAATGGGAGTGTTCTCAACGAAATTAAGTCTTTGCACTTGATAGACGGGGGCCAGGGAAGTGGGATTTTCGCTCAAAAGCTTTAAAATAGATTCTTTAAGCTCCAAGCTCACTACTTCATCAGCATCAATATTGAGGATCCAAGGCCCGGCCGCGTGGTCTTCAACCACATTCTTTTGCGCGCCATAATTTTTAAAGGGATGATCAAAAATCTTCGCCCCATACTTTGTGGCGATGGCCTTTGTTTCGTCAGTTGAGAAGCTATCGGCAATCACTATCTCATCGACAAAGTCCAGCGCGGCCAAGGTTCGCTCAAGATTCCTTGCTTCGTTTTTAGTGATGAGCGTTGCCGAAATTTTTTGTCGCAAGCGAAGTCCTTAGCTGAAGTAGGGGTTTTCGCCAGCGGCGTGATCGGTGAGATCGACCACTTCTTCGATCATGGGAAAATTGCGCTTCACAATCTGCTCAATCCCATCTTTGAGTGTGGCCTTAGAGCTCGCGCATCCCTGACATCCACCCTGGAGTCTGAGATAGAGAATATTATTATCAATGTCGACAATTTCGACATTGCCACCGTGGGCCGCGAGGGCCGGGCGAATTTGTTCATCGAGGAGCTTTTCAACTTTTCTAATCATCTTTCATTCCTTGAGGATTCCTTGACCCTGGCAAGCTACACAATTTCGATGTAGTTGCGGTATTCCCCCATTCTATAACCAGTGAGACGCTCCAACAAATCACTAAAAGCGAGCCCTAGGTTCTTCCATTCGTGGCGCATGGGAAGACCCAGAATATCCAGATCATTGTGGTGGGACTTTACCCAGTCCCTCATCACCGCCGGGTGAGTGCCCTCAAAGGGTCTAAGACCCCAGATTCGCTCGTATTTAAAGGCAGCGTCCGGGCTATCCTTACCGTGATAATAGGTATTCATCACGTTTACTTTATTGGCCATGACCTGTTCTTTGCGCGCCCAGCCATAATGCAGGATGCGCGCATCGATTTGCTTGGCGTGAATTTTTCTCTCGTCAGCGTGGCGAAACCCCTGAGCGTCGAGCCAGGATTTAATACCCAAGTGATTGCGAATGAGGCGCACTTCGCGGCGATAAATTGAGCGCGTGTACTTGATCACATCGGTATTGCCGTAAAAGTGAAGGTAGTTAAAGATGAGCCCCTCGATCTCAGGGCGCTCTTCCATTTCCATCACGGCAGCATGAATTTTAGCGAGGTCTTCTTCGTGAATCGCCTCATCGCCTTGGATGTACTGGCAATACTGGCCCTGGCACTCTCTGAGCGCGATATTAGTCTGCTCGGAGAGGACCAGGCCGCGACTGGTGAGACTTGGGTCCCAGTAGGATTTTAAAAAGCGAAACTTTTCGTGAGTGAAGTGATCACGCAGATACTCGTAGGTGCCGTCGTCACTTGCGAGATTTGGGTCATCGTATCCCACATTAATAATTATTTCGTCACAAAGAGGTTCGATACTTTCGATGCTCTCCTTGATCGGGTAACCTAAGGTGAGTCCGTTTTTAATGAATGTGAATCCAGAGATTAAAGGTTGTCCCATGGGGAGTCGCCCTCCACAAAATATATTAGTCCTCAAAAATAGAGCGCTCGGTGACGCCGTCATTGGACTGCCGGTATGCACCTATCTTAAAGAACTCTTCCCAAATGCGAAACTCACTTATGCCACGCCAGGCTGGATCGCGCCATTATTAAGTGAGCGCGGTGGGGATTTTGACCACATATTGCCTGTGAAATTGGGAAGTTTGAAGGAGGGGCTGAGCTTTTTTCGCGCGCTTTGGCGCCTGCGCCCTGACGCTATTTTGGAGCTTCATCAAAGTGGTCGCAGTAGCAAAATTCTTAAAACGTACGCGGCGCTGACGGGCGCCCGCTATCTCGCCCACAATCACAATAAAAATACCGGTGAGATCTTTGAGCAAGGGGTGCGAAAGCCCATCATTCAGCGCGATCTCGATGGAGCTTATACCCTGGCCTGTCGCTATAACGAGGGCGCGAAGTACCCACACTACCTAGAGTATGTGCCCCATTTTAAAAAGCGTAGGAGTGGCGAGCTGGGAGTTGTGCTTGGAGTGGTGGCCACGCGTGAAGAGAAGAAGTGGCCCCTTTCTCACTACGCCGAGCTGATTCGCTTTATTAAATTGGCCCACCCTGAACTACCCATTTATATCCCGCTCTCAAAAAGTGCTGAGGATGAAGAAATCAAGGCCAGGCTCAAGTCGCTTGTGAGCGATGAGGTCGAATTCATCCAAGCGCCACTGGCCAAGCTAGGAGAAGTACTCTCAAAGGGCCATCTCTATATTGGTAATGATACGGGGCTTAAGCATATCTGCGTCGCCCTTGGATATAAGACCTGGACGCTCTTTGGGCCAGAAGAGCCCATCGAGTGGCATCCCTATGATTATCACCAGCATCCCTTCTTCTGGATTTACGAGGGCGATGTGCGCACTCAGATGGTAGAGCTGTGCAAGCTGGTGCAGTTTGATCGCAGTCGCGATTTGAGTGAGATCACACCCCAGGAAGTGTACGAGCAGATCTATATCGACTTGATAAAATAGGTCGGGCGCTAGGCAAAAAAGTAGCTATGAAGCAGCGACCACCAAGTGTTACAATATAGAAATTGTTGAATAATTAGGAACGCGAAACACGTTATGAAAGTAAAAATCATCGGTGGCTTCGGGGGACCGGCCCCAGGAAGACGATGCACCTCACTTCTTATCAATGACGAATTGCTGCTCGATTTAGGCGCGGCCAGTGTTGGTATGAATGAAGTCGAGAAAAAATCACTAAAGTATATTTTTCTAAGCCATGTGCATCTCGATCACATTAAAGAACTTCCCCACTTGGTGAGAGATCTGGTTAAGCTTGGCCGCAAAAATGTTGAAGTTCATTGCAATGAATTTACTGAGAAGTCGCTTAGAAATCACGTTTTCAATAATATCCTTTATAGCGATATTACGGACACGGGCACAAACCTCTTGAAGTTTATTGAAACTAAGTCCGAAGTTGAAGTGGCCGTAGGTCCCTACCAGATAATTCCCGTCAGTGTGAATCATCCTTGTAAAGCCTTTGGCTTTATCGTTAAAAATGGCGGAGAGTCGATTGTCTTTACGATGGACACGGGAACTTGCCCTCGCCTTTGGGAAGTGGCCAAGGCGCAACCCGAAGAGCTCAAGGGCATTTTCTTTGACCTCTCTTTTCCCAATAAGCTTCACCAAGTGGCCTTGGCCTCTGGGCATCACACGAGTGAGACAATAGGTGAAGAATTAAAAATGATGCCTAAAGATGTGCCACTCTTTTCAACTCACGTGAAGCCTTATTATCTAGATGAGATCAGAGAGGAGTTAGCTTCTCTTGGCAACACTCGCATTACACTAGTGGATCAGGATAATTTAGTTTTTAACCTCTAGTGCTCTACCCGCAAAAAGATGAAACTCGCGGTTGAGATCAGTGTGAACACACTGCTCGCAGAAGTACCACTGAGGGTCAGTGCGGTGAAATTTCTCCACATTAATGCGAGCCAGCTTTGAGCGGAAAGTTTCAAAGGCCCCATTGGTCCACAGCTCAAAAAAGCTCTCTCCCTTGAGGCTCGCTAGGGCATGATTAGAGATGCAGCAGGGAAGAACCTTACCATCAACTTCGATGCGCACATATTCAAGTGCAATATGACAAGAGAGGGTGTCGTAAAAAGAGCTCTTGGCACCCGCCGTCGAGACACCGAGCCTATCTTTATAGTCAGAGTCGACATCGCTACGACTGACCGTCTTGACTTTGATTTCTGCTTGCGCCGTTTTCCTAAGGAGCATTAGGTCGGGATAGTCGCGCACTTGATAAAGCTCATGAATGGTGGGGACCTTTCTGGGAGTGAGGTCTTTAAAGAGCTTTGATTTCGCTCTCCAGCGCTCGATGAGTTCAGCTTCGTTCAGACTTTCTTTAAAGTGCTTACCCATTTCTTTGAGAGTTTCCTCTTCTTTGAGTTCAACACCATAAAAGCGCGCCAGCGCCAGTGTGGTCTTAGCGTGGTAGGCGTAGTCCATGAGCTCTTCCTCACGAATGAGGTGAGCGAGCGTTCCCTCGCCGTGAATCTCCATGGGTTTAATCCAAAGTGCCATCGCCCCAGTTTCAAGGGCGCGCGCCACCAAGTCGGGCATATCGCGGTAATTGGTGGCATTGGTCACACTCATCAGAGTAAAGGTGATTCCACGGCCATCGACTTGTCGCTTTGTGCTTGAGAGTTTGAGGTACTTGAGGACGCGCTCAAACGTCTTAGCGGTTTGATTGGGGCGAATCGCCGCGTAGGTTTCACCGCTAGCAGCTGAGAGATTGACAATAAAGTGCAGCGAAAAGGGGTTGGCACTACAAAGAGAGTGCATGCGCTCGAGCTTATCTTCATTCATATAAGCGTAGTTTGAGTACACCGTGGTTTTGAATCCACGTCGCAGCGAGGCTTGGATAAATTCTAAAATATCGGGGTGAGTAAAGGGGTCACCCAGGCCGCCAAAAGTGAGATGCTCGACTCGGTGAGGAAGTTCAGCAATGAGTTTTTTTGCAAGATTAGTATCAATCTTGGCCTGATATTGTTTTTCAATTGGTGGCTGAAACTTGCCATCGACTCCATCAGCAAGATGCTTCTTAAGGATCTCTTCGTTATAGAGACCACAAAAGTTGCAATTATGCGTACAGGTGTTGGCGACATCAATGTCGACAATGCGTGGTCCGCGAAAGACATTTTCGGTTAAGGCTTCCCAGTTGCGCGCGCGCGGATGATCAGGACTAAAGTAGATGCCGGACTTCTTTGCGACATACATCTTCATCCAATCAAAGGAGCGCTTGAGGGCCGGAGCTTCTTCAAAAGAGAGGTCTGCGGGATCGAGTAAGAGAAAGTCTCTGCCAAGTTCAAAGTAATATTTAGCAAAGCTCGCCACGAAATTAAGACCCTGGCTCTGCAAACGAAGCTCTGTGTAGAAGGTGACATCGCTATAGCGCCAGCCATACTCATGCATGCGCTCACTGGCACCGGTGAGGTGAGGGGTGTCGCGGTAAACTTTTTCGTTCACAGGACCTGTACTTGGGTGGTCAAGCTCTTGGGTAATCAGAAATCTTGTAAGACCAAGCTGGGCGCGATTTTGAAAAAGAAAGTGGCCCTGAAACTCACTTTCATTTAGAGAGTAGAAAAAATTTAGAGCGCGCGAGCTCAAAGTGTTTTGCAATTCCTGGGCGCAGGAGAGATCAAAGTCTGGGAGCAGCCTAATAATAAGGAGCTTATCTCTGGGGAAAAGAGGCAAGAACTCTTGAGTAAATAAGGCAAGTGTAGATCGACCGAGCGAGATAATCTGCATGGAATTATCTTACGTGAAAATGGGCGCTCAAGGTAGGGAAAAGGGAAAAGGTGGAAAGTCAGCAAGTGCTGGTGGTGATAGGAGATACTTCCTATCATTGTGATCTGTGAAGACTTTGTAGTAAGAGAACGTTTTCTACTTATAATTTTTGCTTCTTGTGGGTTGGCTTCCCTTTCAAAGGGCTCACTTTTCAGACTTATTCAGGCATCAAGTAGAGAGTAAGTTCGAGTGGGAGTCTGGTCCCACCAAATGTCGCTTTCAGATCTCACTTGCCTCAAGTCATTGGTAAAAGCCCAGCATCTATTTCTCCTGTCGTCATGGTGAGAGCTGTACCTGATTAACTAAGTTATCAAAATTAAAGGGATCTCAAGAATTATTAGGCCAGTGTTAAGCTAATGTAAAGGTTTTGTCTAGTCGATAGGTTCTACATTATTCACATGAGTGAGGAGGGGGAGTTGTTTGGAATAAAGGAATTCATCTTTTTAGCTCTAAGTTGTTCAGTCCCGGCGCTGGCGAGTCAGCAGCTTTCTGCTCATTCCAGTCAGGGCGGAATTTGGCCAAGCCTCTCTATTATCATTGCTGTGGGCATCTTAGCTGGGTTCTCGCTGCTTGGGGTATGGAAACGCAATAAGGCAGGACAAACAAACCAGGAGCTCAACCTCTGTTATGAGATTTTAAATACTACCTTGGATACGATCCAAAGTGGTGTGCTCATAATCGATTGCCAAGGTAAGCCGACTAAGATGAATCGTTTTGCTAAAAATTTCTTTGGTAATGATTCCGTTAATTGGACAGCCGAAGAATGGGCTCTGAAATATCAGTTCTTCCATCTTGATAATCTGGCTGAGTCGCTAGTTTTAAAACAGCTACCGGGACACCTAGTGCTTAAAGACCAAAGCACTCAAGGGGGAGTCTTCTTTTTAAAAGGCGCTGAGGATAGTGGGCGCTACATCGAATGCAATGGTGTTCCACTTAAAGATGCTGCTGGAGTTTTAATCACATTCATGGATGTGACGAGCAAGTTCTTAATTGAAGAAGAGCGCCAACGCTCATTCTACTCAGCTAAAATGGCCGCAATTGGTGAAATCGCGGGCAATCTCGCACACGAAGTAAATACTCCGATGTGTACGATGAAGCTGGTTCTTGATGGGATGTTTAAGCACCCAAGCTGTCAGGAAGATGAAAGAATATGTAACTCTCTAAGCCTTATCCAGAAGTCCCTGTTTCGGATCGAAAGAACGATTACTATCTTTAGGGGCTACTGCAGAACAACACGCGAATGTGAAGAAATTGAAATATTTAACCTAGAACAGGTTCTCGACAACGCTGTCGAGATTTTTAGTGCAGACTTCAATTTTAATCAGATACAGGTCATTAAAGAATTGCCAAAAGCTCCCATTATTTGTGAGAGCTACTCTGGAATTTTGATAGAGGTCCTGCGTAACTTACTAGTTAACTCTAGAGACGCTTTAAAAGGAAAAGAAGGGGCCATGATTTGGGTAACTGCTGCTGCTGAGGATGGAGTTGTTACCGTTGAATTTCGAGATAATGGTCACGGAGTCCGGCCAGAGCTTGCGAGAGAGATATTTAAACCCTTTTTTTCGACGAAAGAAAATAGCAGCGGCATTGGGTTGGGAGCGGCTAGGCACTACATGAAATTAATGCAAGGGGATTTAGTCTACATTGCAGGCAGCCATTCAACTTTCAAGTTGAGCTTCAAGCAAAATATTCACAATTTAATTCAACACAAGGCAATAGCATGAACGAAAAAGTAAAAGCGATCTTAGTGGTAGAAGATGACAATGATTTTCGTAAGATGATTGCCGGAATTCTTGAGGAGAGGGGCTTTCAAGTTTATGAGGCGACCCATGGAAAAGAAGCGGTTTCACTTATTGGCCCACAAAAAATAGATCTCATTATTAGTGATATAAAGATGCCTATCATGCATGGGATTGAGCTTCTACATTATCTGCGAGCAAATTTCGCTCACATTCCCGTCGCATTGATGACCGGATTTAATGACATTATTTCAATTAAAGAAGCTTATGAGATCGGAGCAAAAGGATTTTTATCAAAACCCTTTTCGACATCTGATTTTGAGTCGATTTTGAGTGAGATACTGGGTTGGAGTCCATGTGATCAGAATGTAGACAGTAAAAGAAAGCTCATTGTGCCTAGAGACGAGTATTGTGAAATTCCAATAGATGAATTTATTTCAGGAAGTAAGATTCAGTTTCCAATATATTTGAAATTATCTAACACTAAAATGGTAAAGGTTGCTAATCAGGGTGAAGATATCTCCGCTGAGATGCTCAAAAGACTCAAAACCAAGGGCATTAGAAGTCTTTACATGCTCACTGAAGACTATCGCAATTATATAAAGTTTATCACTAAGCTGGCAGTCCAAGTGCAAAAGACAAAGAAGATTGATCCGGCCCGCAAAAAAAAGTTTTATCAGAATAACGCCAAACACTTACTGCAATTGGGCCTTCAGGAGACAGTCAACCCTGACCTTTTTCATTTTGCGCGATCTAATCTTGAAATGACGATATCAATCTACATGGATCATGCAGACTACGTTGCTCTGATGGATGAAATGCTCTCCATGGGAGGAGATATATACGGGCACTCACTCAGTGTCTCTCTTTTGAGTGTGATGCTCGCTAAGCAACTGGGTTGGTCTAGCCCCGAAACGGTGTTTCTCATTTCCTCAGCTGGTCTTTTTCATGACATCGGAAAGCGCGAGATGGCCCCAGAGTTAATTCGAAAAAAAGAGGTAGACATGAGTGAAGATGAACTATTGGTCTACCGGGAGCATCCAAGGATTGGGGCTGAAGTGCTAGAGAATATCGGAGGCGCTCCAGATGGCATAGTTCAAATTATTTTGCATCACCATGAAAATGTCGATGGCAGTGGCTATCCCTCCGGTATTGGTCGCGTAAGGATTCATCCCGTGGCCAAAATAATTAACTTGGTTGATCAGTTCCTCCATCGAAGTGAAGAGATGAAAGACCTTATGGGGAAAGCTCCAAAGCCCGCGAGTGTCTTTGCGAATATGGAAGAGGATAATATCAAGTTTGAAGCTGACTATTGGCGTGCTTTAGAAAATGTGTTTGAAAAAAATATGAAGGCTTCTAAATTGAAGATTTCCTAGGGGGTTTGAGATGAATGACGATGAAGGTCTTAGAATTCGAGAACTCAAGGAGATGATGATTTACGATAGTGCACCTGAGGATTGCTATGATGATATTACCCGTCTGGCTTCCCTTATCGCTGATACAGAGATATCTCTGATTACACTGATAGATGCTAATAGATTGTGGTTTAAATCTTCCTGTGGACTTAATATGAAGGAGAGCTTGAGAGAAAATTCTTTTTGTTCGGAGGTCGTTAAGTTAAAGGAAATTCTTATCGTTGATAATGCGAAAGTTGATAGGCGATTTTGCACTAATGCGCTCGTTGTCGACGTACCAAATGTTCACTTCTACCTTGGAATTCCTTTGGTAAGCACCAGGGGAATTGCTCTTGGAACTCTGTGTGTTATGAGTTCTTTTGAAAAAGAAGTAAGCCATAAGCAAATTGATGGTTTAAAGCTATTGGCGGCTCAAGTTGTAAGATTGCTAGAAGATCGCAAAAGCTTCCTTCGGAGTCGGCAAGAGTATAAGCAATTGATCGATATTCAATTGATTTCAAAAACTGGTGGATGGGAGGTTGATGTTGAAGAGTCGAGCTGTCTATGCACTAAAGGTATCTATGAAATTTGCTCGTTAGCAGAGGCAGAGTCTATGCCTCTAGAAATGGCATATAGCTTTTATCCAGAAGAAGATCGAGAGAGAATCATTCAGTGTATTGAAAAGTGTGCTGCTGATGGCACTCCTTTTGACGATGAATTTAACTTTGTCGATGCGAAAGGACGTAAGAAATGGGTGCGAGCTACAGGTGAGGCGGTTTGGCAGAATGGCAAAGTTGTGAAGCTGATAGGTATTTTGCAGGACATAACGAAAAGAAAACATGACGAGATAGAGCTTAAGCGTCACGCCTTAGAGATGGAGACCTACGCCAAAGGTTTAGATCAGAATATTCTAGTACTTAAAATGAATTCTGAGGGAATGATAACTTTTGCCAATCAAAAATTTTGTCAAATATCGGAGTATCCTCTTGATCAGTTAAGAGGAAGAATTCCTTCATTTCTCAATTCAGGTGTTCACCCACCTTCTTTTTATACTGATTTTCTATGCAAAGTTAAGCACCGAGAGCAGTGGCGTGGCGAGATATGCCTCAAGTCACACTCGGGAAAGCTATTCTGGGTTGATACCACTCTGACGCCAGCCTCGAATTCTTTAGATGTAGAGAATACAGAATACATATCATTCATGTACGACATAACGAGTTTGAAAAAGCTCGAACAGGAGCTTGCTGTAAGTGAACACCGCTATCGAAGCATGTTTGATTGCTCAAGCGATGCTATGATTACACTGGCCCCTCCTCGATGGCAGTTTACCTCCTGTAACACTGCAACCCTAAATCTTTTGGATATTAGATCTAGGGAAGAGCTTCTTAAATTATCACTTGGTGACATCTCCCCCCACAAACAGCCTGATGGTCTTTGTTCCAATGAAAGCTTCAGGCAGAAAATCGAAACAACTGTCAGTGAAGGGAGCTGCTTTTTTAATTGGACGTGTACACGTAGCACTGGTGAGCCTGTTGCTTGTACGATTCTTCTTAGCAGAATTTACCAGGGAGATGAGATATTCTTACAGGCCACTATTCGGGATATTACTTCACAAGTAAGAGCAGAAGAAGAGTTAAAGATAAAGACAAAAGAATTGTTGGCGTCTAAAACTTACCTGTCTTTGGCCCTTGAGAGCTCAAATATCGGAATTTGGGACTGGAAGATAGCCTCCAATGTTATCAAGTTTGACAACAGATGGGCGCAGCTTCTGGGTTTTCAAAACTCAAGCGCTGAAATTTCGATCAAAGAATGGCAGTCTCTCCTCCATCCTGATGATTTACATCAATGTATTATCGATGTTGAAGCGTGTTTGAGTGGTAGAAAAAACTTCTATGAAAATATTCATCGTGTGAAAGGTCAAAATGGCTCTTGGCATTATATCCTCGATAGGGGAAGAGTTGTCGAGAAGGATGAAGATGGCAGGCCAATTCAACTTCTTGGCACGTATTACGATATTACAGAGCAAAAGCGTAAAGACATCATCGTCCAAAATATATCGGACATAAGAGCAAAGTATGTCGAACACTTTGACTGCGAAGATGACTTTATCGGTTTTTTTCTATCTCGAAGTAGTGAGATTTTTAATGCAGCGGAAATCGTACTTATTAAGCTAGATGGGGAGGGCGATCAGAAACATTATTATAACCCTGATCATAGTCGCTTACTTGAAGATTATGCAAAGTCCATCGACCACTTAGGTGAGAAGAATGAGTATTTTCACATAACAGAGAGAATATGGGGATATCGCTTCTTTGAAGGTGAAGATTCTCTCGGTGTACTGGTTGTATTAGGTCATCAAAGCAAAGTTACCTCCGAAGAGATGCTGCGCTTTAAACCTTATTTAAATGCATCTTGTGGAATCTTAAGCTCATACTTTATGAGAAATAAAATGAAAGAGCAGGCTGCAATGGCCATGCATCACTCCAAGATGGCCGCTATTGGTGAGTTGGCAGCTGGCGTAGGTCATGAGATCAACAATCCCACTGCTGTCATCATGGGTTTTCTCTCTTTGACTGAAAAAGGTATTGAAGAGAAGAGTATCGAACTTAGCACTATTAAAAATAACCTACAAAAAATGAAGTTGGCCGCCTTGAGGATTGGCAATATCGTTCGTGGATTGAAAGGTTTTGCCTATAGTGACGCTGATGCGATGTCTCCGGTTGATATTGGAGACTTGGTCTCAGAGACTGTTGGAATGCTCAGTGAAATTTACCTGAAGGACGGCGTAAGGATTCAGTGTAAATTGTGTGAAAAAGAACTCATTACTGATGGTCATCGAAGTCGACTACAGCAGGTGCTATTTAACATCATTAGCAATGCTAAAGACGCATCTATCGGAAAGAATGAGAGATTAATCTCTATAGAAGCTAAAAAAACTACAAGTGAAACTATCCTGCTTATTATTAGTGATAATGGGTGGGGGATATCTCCTAGTATTAAAGATCGAATTTTTGATCCTTTCTATACCACTAAACCCATTAATATAGGCACTGGGATTGGATTGCCACTCGTGCGCAGTATTCTTAATGAGCACAAAGGGAAAATATATTTTGATTCAAAGTTAGATATCGGAACAGAATTTTTTTTGGAGTTTCCAATTTCGATTCTTCATCACTCTACTGTCTTAGTTGAGAGGAACGGGAGTCCTGATAGTACAGAAGTATCGTCTTTGCAGGAGAGAAAAATATTAGTGGTTGATGATGAGGCCGACTTAGGTCACGTTCTTACCTGCATTCTTCAGCGAAGCTTTGCGCATGTCTCTATGGCCACTAGCTTTGCAGAAGCCCTCAGCTTGATTGAAGAGAATGAATTTGACCTCATCTTATCAGATATTAATATGCCAGGTGGTACCGGCTTTGAATTAAAAAAGGCCATTCATAAACTAAAGAAAATCCCATTCATTTTAATGTCCGGTAATATTGAGACCGATCTAGATGAACCTAGAAGAAGCTCTGCAATCCCTGATGATTTTCTTTTGAAACCATTTTCTGAAGATGAGTTAATTAGCAAAATTCAATCAATTCTAGTGAAGAATGTTATTTATGAGTAAAGAGCTCATAAAATCTCATCATATCCTAAGTGGATAGACATGGTGAGAAGCTTGGCTTCTCACCACCATCATATGATTATCTCTCATGGTGCAAACCCCGAGGAACATGAGCATAAACCCATTGCGGCCGTTGCGAAGGAAGATCTACTTCATTATCAACATGGCCATGTTCTCGGCGCACAACACTTGGGTAAGTGAATATCCAAGTGAACACCTCCCATAAGAGAGCGAAAGTTTTAAGCAAGCCTTTTTTGGCGTGCTTTCGAGGTCGCTTTTCACGCACGAATGCGACCTCTACAGATTGCGTAGACATAAAAACCTCTTGGGTAAATTAAATTAAGTAAATAGCCTACTAGAGATGCTTAACGGGACAGCTTCTCGTCTGGGCCAGAGCAAATGTAATGAGAGTCGTTAGTGGCGCGGCTTGGGCAAGAAGGCCACAAACGAAATTTCATTCGCCATCACACTTGCGATTTTCACAATTGTTTGAATGAATTCCATCTTTGCCTCCTTGTTTTGAGGGCGTTCAGTATTGAACTTAGAAGAAATTAACAGATATCTTTTGAAAGTCAATAGAGAAGGAGCGTTCAATCATTTCTTAATAAAACGGGTCCGCCTATTTTCTAGTGCTCCAAGCAGCGCAAAGGTTGCAATCTCGACTCGCAAAATACTCGGGTGGATCTTAAGCGGACGAAAGCCTTTCTCAATGAGTGAGTGGTCTTCACGATGAGTGAGACCGCGCTCAGGTCCGAGTACAAAGTGAAGCGGTTTAGAAAAGTCGATGTCATAATCCCACAGCGAGTGATCGCCTTCCAGCGAGAGCACAAAGCTCTGCTCCGTTGCTACCAACGCCTCGACTCCCGACTTTGTCACGCAAACACTTGGGAGGCGCAAGCTGGAAGAGCCTTGCGAGAGACCCAGCATCAGTAAGTCTTTCATCGTCTGCGTTTCAAAAATTTTTGAGTCTGCGTAGGACTTCTCACTCAAGTGGGCACGGTAGAATTCAAAACTGTGAACACCCATAGACGTTGCGTGCTCTAGAATCTTCTTTAATGTCGGTGGGCGAGAGAGCCCGATGGATAGAGAAATTTGCGGAAAACTCGCTTGCTGCGAATCATGATTCCACTGAACCTCAAGACTGATGGGAGCGAGGGAGCTTACTCGCGCTCTTCCAAAGCTTCCATTCAAGAGTCCTACTCTGAGCTCATCCCCTTCTTTCACCTTTAGAATTTCGCGCAGATGGGCCACACGCTTTGAATCTTTGATTTCAAAGATGTCGCCTTGAGTGCGGTCTGTTTTTAAAAGGATGAGTGTGTTCATGGGTCCATCAATTAGCATGAATCTAAGAGAAGCTTCAAGTCCTGAGCTTCACTTTGTCTTTGCTCCGCCAGGCTTTGGGAAAACGACGGGGCTTTTGCAACTCTTTCGTGAAAGTGGAGTGGGGCTCGTTTTTCTCTCTCCGCTGCGAGCGATTGGAGAAGAAGTGCGGGTGCGGGCCACGAAGGAGGGATTTCTCACCTGTTGGGGCGCCAGAGAGGCCCCGGCAAAAAATCTTCCCCCTCACTTTATTTGTTCTACTCTAGAGTCCTTTTCTCCTGAAGCCTTTTCGGCCGAGGACTACCTTATTGTGATTGATGAATTTCACTTGCTCTTTTATTGGGACCACTTTAGACCTCACTTACTTGAGACTCTTTACGCACTGGCCGCCATGAATGCCAAAGTTCTCGCTCTGAGTGCGACGATGAAAGAAGAGCTCTTTATAAGGGTTAGGGCAGATATGTGCACGGGCTTTGATCGCTTTGTGCTCTACGATCTAGGTGGAAACACGCTGCTTTTTAATCCCTCAAAGAAAATCTCCTTTCACTTTGCGACTCCCTTTGAGCAGCTCATCGCGAGCGCGCTCTATTTAAAAATAAAGCGCCAAAAGGCGATCATCTTCTGTCCTCGCCGCCCAGATGTTGAGAAGGTTCTTTCAATTCTAGAAAGATTTGGAATTAAGGCCCTGGGCTGCGTTGGGGGTGAAGCGAAGTCTTTCCAAAAAGCATGGAATCTTGGCGACTACCAAGTGGTGGTGGCGACAACTGTGCTCAGTCATGGGGTGAATCTGGTAGCGATTAGAGTGGCGCTCTTTCTCTATCAAGTTTCTTGTGAGGATTTTTATCTGCAGATGCTCGCGCGAGCTGGCAGGGATGGAAAAGGTTTTATTGTGATGCATCGCCAGCACCGTGATTTACGAGAACTCGCGCTCTTACCCCTGATAAAACTTATCGCCGCTCTCTTCATATTGTTCTTTGGCCGTGCCAAACTCTAGAGGTGCAGACAAAAATTGAAGGAATCCTTCTCAGTAAAACATTTAATGGTGAGCGCCACCTCATAGGTCACATGCTTCTTCGCAGTGGCAAGAAGGTGAGTGTGCTCTTTTATGGCGGCCGTGGCGGCGGCAAAAAGCAGAAGGACTCCATACTTGAAGTGGGGCATATGCTCAGTGTGGACCTCGTGCCCTCGCGCGCCGGAGTGGAGCTCTACAAGGCCCGGGAATGGAAGGGTCTTTGGATGCACGATAAAATTCGACTTAATTACCAGGCCTATCATCTCTTGTGTTTTATCATTGAGGTTTTGGGAAAGGTTGCGCGCGATGATCATTTGCACGATCTGCACCGTGAATTTGATGAAAATGAAAAAGAAATTTTCACTATTGCTAGCAACGCCCTTTTTCATCTCGATCGCAATCTCGCTGAGAATCAATTTGATCGCATGCGTGAAGCGCTCGTCTTTTTAGTCAAGCTCTCTTATGTGCTCGGGATTGCCCCGTCGCGCGATTACTGCCAGCTCAGTGATTCGCCCTTAGGGGCAGAGGATATGATTCTCTCGGCCACTCAAGGGGGCTTTGTGAGTATTCACGCTCTAAGTGATGAAGAGCGCCGAATCGCGGGCAGTGGGGCCGGGCTTGAGCTGTGGAAATTGATGGGGGCCATTGCCGGGGCCAAGTATATTGATATCCCGCCATTTAAGTTTCACCATCCGGGGCTAGTGCGCCAGATGTTCCATTATTTTTGTTACCAATTTGGGATGAGTGAGAGCGATTTTAAGAGTGCGGCGCTGGTGCTCTAAGAATAGGCGTAGGCAGTCTGGGCACTTCGCGGTAGAGTAGAGCGGATATGATTAATTTATTACGCAATGCTCTCTGGCCCTATCTCGCCGATCATAAAGCGAAGATTTGGGGCTCGATTCTTCTTTCAATTGTCCTTGCGGCGATTGGCGGTCTGCAAGTTAAGCTGGTTCAGCCGTTGGTTGATAGCGCGCTTCAACAGGGGCGCCCTTTTGAAGATGCGCTCTATTTTGCCCTGTTGCTAATGGGGCTCGGGCTCATCAATTTTCCTTGTCGCTTCTTTCATTTCTACTGGATTCGCTTTGTCGTCGACCGCGCCACTTGTAATGTGCGCACCGATATCTTTAGAAAGTTTCAAAATCTCCCCACCTCCTTTTTTGCCAAGTCAAAGCAGGGAAGTTTGATTTCAAATGTCGTCAACGACACGCAAATTTTCTCAGAGGGCTTTAAGGCCATCGTCGATCTTATTCGCGAACCGCTCAAGGCGATCACCTATCTGGGCATGGCCTTCTATAGTGATTGGCTCCTCTCTCTCGTGGTCATCGCCATCGCTCCTTTTTGGATCGTGATCTTTAGTATCAGTGGCAAGCGCGTGCGCCGCAATCAAAATGCCGTTCAAGAAGATATCGCCGAGCTCACCCACACCATTGCCGAAGGCATGAGTGCCCACAAAATCACCAAGGCTTTCAATCTGCAAGACTTTGTGCTGGGTCGTTTTAGTAATGCCCAAGAGCTCTACTTTAAATCAAAAATGAGAACCACCTTTGTAGAGGAGTTTGCTCACCCGCTGGTTGAAGTGGTGGGAGCGATGGCCTTTAGTGGGGTGGTCTTAGTTGCTTGGTACCGCGCTCAAGAGGGCATGACCACCGGGGATTTTATCTCTTTTGCCACTGCCATGGCGCTTTTCATGGACCCCATTCGCAAATTTTCCCAGGCCAACGTCAAGCTTTCGCAGGCCCGCGCCGCCGCTGATCGCATTTTTGCGCTTCTTTCACTGCAAGAGGAAAAGAATGAAGGCACACTAAGCCCCACTCATTTTGAGCAGGCCATTGAAATCAAGAACCTCACCTTTAACTATGGTGAAGGGGACGTAATCAAGGGACTCAACCTGAGCGTGAAGAAAGGTCAAAAGATTGCGCTCGTGGGTTTATCGGGCTCAGGAAAATCGACGCTCATCAATCTGCTCTTGGGGCTCTATCCGGTTGAAAAGGGCGAGATTTTAATTGATGGGCATCCGATTCAAAGCCTCACTTTGCACTCTCTTCGAGATCTTTTTGGTCTAGTGAGCCAGGATATTTTTCTCTTTAACGACAGCATCCGAAACAATCTAATGCTGGGCGAAGAATTTACAGATGAAGAAATCGAGCGCGCCCTTGACGTCGCCTACGCCAGTGAGTTTGTGACTAAACTTCCAAAGGGCGTGGACACCATGATTGGTGATCGCGGCACTCGTCTGTCAGGCGGGCAACAGCAGCGAATCACCATTGCTCGCGCCTTCTTACAAGATACGGAAATCTTACTTTTTGATGAGGCGACCTCGGCCCTCGACAATGAGTCTGAGAAGGTGGTCCAGAAGGCACTAGAGCATATTGCCGGTCATAAAACTGTCATTGCTGTTGCGCACCGTCTCTCGACCATTCAAGACTACGATCAGATTTATGTGATGCATGAAGGTCATCTCGTCGAGCAGGGCACTCACGATGAACTCATGGGGCGCGGGGGCGAGTACGCCAAGCTCTACGAACTTTCGCAAAAAGCCTGATTCCCCCTGACAAACACCTTAAGCGCGTTGTAGTATTTGCAACAAATTAAATCCGTTTTTTAAACCCCGCCTTAAGGAGTTTGTCGTGTCTGAAAGTAATCTCAAATCCATGTCTGACCTCACCGCTTTGTGCAAGCGTCGTGGCTTTCTTTTTCAAAGCTCAGAGATCTATGGCGGCGTTGGAGGCTGCTGGGACTACGGCCCACTAGGCGTGGAGCTTAAAAAGAATCTTCAGGCCAAGTGGTGGAAGGCAATGACCTTTCGTGAAGACGTGGTCGGAATCGACGCCTCCATTTTGATGAACCCAACCGTTTGGAAAGCTTCTGGGCACGTGGATGGCTTTCACGATCCGATGGTGGATTGTAAAAACTGTAAGTCACGTTTTCGCGCCGATCAAATTGATACTACTAAGGCCTGTACTCACTGTGGTGCTAAAGATCAGTTCACAGCTCCGCGCGACTTTAACCTCATGTTTAAAACACAGATGGGCCCGGTTGAAGATACCGCCTCGACGGTTTATCTTCGCCCGGAAACAGCGCAAGGAATTTTTGTCAACTTTCTCAATGTTCAAAGTACAATGCGCTTAAAGCTTCCCTTTGGTATTGCCCAAATTGGTAAGGCCTTTAGAAATGAAATCACTCCAGGAAATTTCATCTTCCGCATGCGTGAATTTGAACAAATGGAGATGCAATACTTTGTTAAGCCAGGCACACAAAAAGAGTCTTTTGAAAAGTGGAAAGAGATTCGCTACAACTGGCACGTCTCAAATGGCGTTCGTCCTGAAAAACTTCGTTGGCATCCACACGACGAAAATAATCTCGCTCACTACGCCGATATGGCCGAGGATATCGAATACGAATTCCCACATGGCTGGGGTGAGATGGAGGGGATTCACTCGCGCACGGACTTCGATCTTAAAGCGCACCAAGAATTCTCAGGCAAGTCTCAAGCCTATGTTGACCAGCTCGATGGTAATAAAAAATATATCCCTTACGTGGTGGAAACTTCTGTGGGCAGTGATCGCGCGATTCTCGCCGTGCTTTGCGATGCCTATCGCTTAGAAAATGAAGGCGACAAAGAAAATGAGCGCGTGGTTTTAAAGCTTCACCCTGAAATTGCGCCCATTAAAGTCGCGGTTCTGCCGCTTATGAAAAAGCCTGAGCTTGAAGAAGTCTCGCGCAAGCTCTTTGATGAGATCTCAAGATCCTACCGCACCGACTACGACGTTTCGGGCTCAATCGGTAAGCGCTATCGTCGCCAAGATGAAGTGGGCACACCACTGTGTATTACGATTGACTACGACTCGCTTGAAGATAAAGCAGTCACTGTTCGTCATAGAGATACCATGAAGCAGGAGCGCATCGCCCTTGATCAGGTGATGGGTTACCTCAAAAACGAACTCGATTTTTAAGAAACCATATTGCCTAACCTTAAGGAGGCGGGATGTCTGATACGAAATGGGTATATCTTTTTAGTGCTAATAAGTGTGAGGGTGACCGCACCATGAAAAACCTCTTAGGAGGTAAGGGTGCTAACCTTGCAGAGATGTCTTCTATCGGACTATCGGTTCCGCCCGGCTTCACGGTGACCACAGAGGCTTGTATTAAGTTTCAAGAAAATGGAGGGGACTTCACTGCCGAGATGAAAGAGCAAATTCTTGCTGGTGTGGCCGAAGTTGAAAAACACACTGGTAAAAAATTTGGAAGCCTTGAAAACCCACTGCTCTTTTCGGTGCGCTCAGGTGCGCGCGCTTCAATGCCGGGGATGATGGACACAGTTCTCAATCTCGGTCTTAACGACCAAACAGTTCAAGGCCTTGCCAAGCTCACTGAAAATGAGCGCTTTGCTTGGGACTCTTACCGTCGCTTTATTCAAATGTACGCCAACGTGGTGATGGGATTTAATGTTTCAATCCTCGAGCACACGATGGAAGACTTAAAAGAAGCACGTGGTGTGAGTGAGGACACGGACCTCACAAGTAGTGACTTACAAGAACTCGTTGGCGTTTATAAGAAGATCATTCTCGAAGAGAGTGGACGCTCGTTTCCAACTGATCCGAGTGAGCAGTTGTGGCTCGCTATTAAAGCGGTCTTTGGCTCGTGGAATAATGCGCGCGCTGTAAAATACCGCGAGCTCAACGAAATTCCTCACAACTGGGGAACCGCCGTTAACGTTCAGAGCATGGTCTTTGGCAACATGGGCGATGACTCAGCTACGGGCGTGTGTTTCACGCGCGATCCAAGCACTGGTAAGAGAGTCTTCTTTGGTGAGTACCTGATCAACGCTCAAGGTGAAGACGTGGTGGCGGGGATTCGCACTCCTTGTCCTATCAATGAATACTCAAAGAACGAGTCTAATAAGAATTTCAAAACTCTTGAAGAGGCCATGCCCAAAGCCTACCAAGAGCTTTGTGACGTCTATCAAAAGCTTGAAGGTCACTACAAAGATATGCAGGATATCGAGTTTACTATTGAAAAAAATAAGCTCTACATGCTGCAAACGAGATCGGGAAAGAGAACGGCTGCCGCTGCGGTGAAGATTGCTGTCGATCTTTGTAAAGAAGGCGTGCTCACTAAAGCTGAAGCCGTTTGCCACGTGAAGCCCGACGATCTCAACCAACTCCTGCACCCAAGGCTTGATCCCAAGGCGACTAAGAAAATTATCGCCACTGGTCTTCCTGCCTCTCCGGGAGCGGGCGCAGGCAAGATCGTCTTTGATTCAGATACCGCTCATGTGCAAGCAGATAAGGGCGAAAAAGTGGTACTGGTACGCCAGGAAACTTCACCTGAAGATATCGCCGGGATGGTTGCCTCTCAGGCCATTCTCACCGCGCGCGGAGGGATGACCTCTCACGCAGCAGTGGTGGCGCGTGGAATGGGTAAGCCTTGTGTCGCTGGGTGTTCTGAACTTTCTATTAGCTACAAAGAGAAGACCATGACCGTTAAGGGCAAGGTTTATAGAGAAGGCGATCTTCTGACGTTAGACGGCGCCACCGGCGAGGTGATGGAGGGGATGGTTCCCACCATTTCAGCTGAAATCTCTGCTGAGTTTGCCGAGTTTATGAGTTGGGCCGATGAGCTTCGCACGTTGAAAGTGAGAACGAATGCTGATAACCCAGAAGACTCTGCGGTGGCCAATAAGTTTGGCGCCGAGGGAATCGGGCTTTGCCGTACCGAGCATATGTTCTTTGCTCCCGAGCGTATTTTGGCGGTAAGAGAGATGATCTTTGCTAAAGACCTCTCGGCAAGAAAAAAGGCCCTGGCAAAACTGCTTCCCTATCAAAAAGAAGATTTTGTGGGCATCTTTACCGCTATGGCCGGTAAGCCCGTTAATATTCGCCTACTCGATCCACCTCTGCATGAGTTCCTGCCTCACGCTGAACGCGAGAAAGAAGAGCTCGCCGATTATCTCGGCATTAGTGTGAAAGAAGTGGAAGCGCGTGCTGAGAACCTACATGAGTTTAACCCCATGCTGGGTCATCGTGGCTGTCGCCTGGGGATTACTTACCCAGAGATTTATCGCATGCAAGTTCAAGCGATTATCGAAGCGGCTTTGATGGTGAGTGCTGAAGGCCATGACGTCCGACCAGAAATTATGATTCCCCTGGTTGGTCTTGAAGGTGAATTAAAAGTACTGCGCGAAGAGGCCGAAGCCGAAGTTCAGCGCATTTTTAAAGAAACTGGAAAGTCGATCGCGTACAAAATTGGAACCATGATCGAGCTTCCACGTGCGGCCATCACTGCTGCTCGCATCGCTGAGCACGCCGATTTCTTCTCTTTTGGAACGAACGATCTCACGCAAACGACCTTTGGTCTGTCTCGCGATGATGCCGGAAAATTTTTACCCGAGTATATTGTGAGAAGTCTGCTTCCAGTTGATCCCTTCGTCTCCCTTGATCAAGAGGGCGTGGGCTTTTTAATTGAGCACGCCTGCCGTGAAGGAAGAAAGACCAACGCAAAAATGCATTTGGGAATCTGTGGCGAGCATGGTGGTGACCCGCGCTCAATTGAGTTCTGTCACAAGGCAGGGCTTGATTATGTGAGCTGCTCTCCTTTTAGAGTGCCCATTGCCCGCCTGGCCGCCGCCCAGGCTGCGGTTCGTTGTGGAAAGTGTGCTGAGTGAATCTTAAAGATTTAAAAATTCTGGCCCAAGAGTTCATGCGCAAACAGAGTTTTGACAGCATGGCCTTGGGCCTTGTTGACTTTAAGGCCCAGAGTTTTGAAGTGGTAGAACTTATTGATGAAGCCTACGCTGAACTCGGTCCCGTCTACTTTGATCTGGCCAGTCTAACTAAGCCATTAACCTTTGGTGTGGCCGGTCTCATCGAACCAGCACTTTTGACTGCCCCTGACTTACTGTTATTAAGCGAGCACCGCTCGGGTCTTCCCATTTGGGGGCGGCTCTCACGCGAGGGCTGGCAAGCTGAGATAAAAGAATTTGAAATTAAAGAATCTGAGACTGCTTACTCTGATTTTGGGGCCCTGCGCTTACAACTTGAGATTGAAGAACGGCTTGGAAAGTCCCTTTACGATCTGGTTTCTCCGCTCTGGGATGAAGAGCTTACTTCGTGGCTTGATCTTCCTATGCACGCTAGCTTTGCCCCCACCGGTTATCGCGCTCGCTCCCTTATTTGGGGCGAGGTGATGGATGACAATGCTTATGTGATTGGCCAGAGAGTTTCTCATGCCGGACTCTTTGCCACTATCGGAGGCGTTTGTCGCACACTTTTAAACCTTGATCAAAGAGCGCAACTTCTTGAAGTGATGAGCGGGCATCTAAAAAAGGGCCATGGGCGTTTTTGTCGTGGCTGGGACACCACAGGTGGTAACCAAGACTCTTTGGCCGGAAAGGGAGCCTCAGAGCTGACCTTCGGACACCTGGGGTTTACGGGGACGTCTATATGGATTGATCCCAAATTGGCCCGCGCTTATATTCTCCTAACCAATGCGACTCAAAATTATTGGCACGAGCGCCGCGAGCTCAATGAGATGAGAAGAGGACTTGGAAGCGCCATTTGGTCAATCTAGCGCTTCATCTTTGATGATTTCTGAGTAGAAGTTGAGCCAATAGCTTCTGGAGAAAAATCTAAATTCGTCGGCACTATCAAAGCTTTCAACTTTTTTAAAGTGTGACATTGATTCTGTGAAATAGGAGAGTCTTGGCTCTCCGATTTTATCTTTTGAGAGGCGAAGATCTTTGGGGCTGGCCTTAAAATAGATTGCGCTCTCTTTAATTCCGATGGGGTAGAGCCACTTATTTTGTGAAAAAAGACCCTGATTTTGCGGCAAGAGTAACTCTGGCTCTACCCAAACGGCGGCCACACCCCAAGCTCCGTAGCGGCTCGCTTGACTCAGCGTCGTGTAGAGAGGGAGAAACATCGAAGTATTTTCTAAGTCATTTTGCTCTTTCACTAAGTCAATGAGGCTCGCCCCAAGTCTAAAGTTAAAGCTCTTTCCCGAGATGCCTTCGGCCAAAATCAAGCTCTCTTGATCACTTTCTTGAACAGGGTAGAACATGAGAACTTTCTCACTCTGATTTGTCTCGCGCTCAGTGAGCATCAATTCAAGGTAATGGCGTAGGGAAGGGTTGATTTCACGAGTGTTAATAAAGTTTTTGAGTGCTAAGGGCTCGCGCTCTTGAGTCCAGCTGGCAATAACTTGAGACCAAGTGACAGGCTTTTCATCGTCAGAGTTACTCCTCTTATTCATCTCAAATCGTTTCCACTTTGAAGTGAGTGTAAGGACAGACCTCAAGGCCGGAAGATACGTGTTGGGGTAGTAGTCGTCGAGTAGAGTTGCCGCTGGCTGGAAGTCGATATTTTTTAATCTACGTTTTACATGCTCTTCAATGGCGCTAATTTCCCCTAAAAGTACGCGGGTGAAGAAATCAAGTCCCTGCTCTGGTGAGTCCGTAAAAGTGAAGAGTGAGTCAAAAAACTCCTTTAAAATCAGAGTCTCGGCCCCCAATGCCTGATGGGTAGAATTTCGCAGCACTCTAAAGGCAAGCTTGCCTTCTTGGGTAATCTCCCACTCATCGGTGATTTCAAAGGCCACGTCGCTTGGCAGCTTCTGCGGTCGATAAAGGATAGTGTAGGTTTTTTGGTCGGGACTCACTTCATTAAGACCGGGCTCAATTTCTAGCTTTGGAACTTTGAGGTAGTCGCGCAGAAAAGCGCGACTTGAAGAATAATCGCGATCAATTAATTGTGGTGCAGTGGCGCACCCGCTCACCATTAAAGCGCTCAGAGTTAGACTAAAAATTAAGATGAGCTTAGAAAAATTCATGTACTCATCTTAATTCATTTGCACTGACTTTTTAAAGAAGAGCTGGATAATGTTTGTACACTTAGACACTTTTTTTGGAACCTCGGGAGCGGGAGCTTCGACCTCTGGCACCTCAACTTGAACCATCTTGCCGCTGCTAAAGAGATCCTTAAACCCCTTGTACATCTTGGCGAAAAAACCTGGCTTTTTGTGTAATGGCGGTGTTTCGACCTTTGCTTCAATTTTATGCACACTACCTTGCTCGGTCATGCTCTTGGCCTCTTCCATAAAAGACTTCGTGAGACTGGCGGCTTTTTCATCTCCATAACTCTGGGCCAGCTTTTGTCTTAGCTTTTGGGTAAAGAAGGTCGCTGGAGTGTGATTGCTGTGCTGGAAAGTGTTAAATACTCCGACCATTTCATCCGGGAAAGTCACCAGGGTGCTGAGATATTCGATTTCCATCGAGTAGGCACTGGCAAAATTGGCATAGGTGCTACGAGGGTCAAGTAATAGGGCGACCATCTTTTGCTTACCAAATTGCTGGGCGGTAGAAATTTTTGGGGTATAGCTCAGAAAAGGACTCCCCGCCGGATTGAGGGAGTGCTGAAACATCATGGTGCTAATTCGTGCGCTTTGAGTGAAGTCATTAGCCTTAGATGTCGTGTTCTGGGTGATCACTTTACCATACATCGTTTCAAGGGATCGCAGTCTTCGATTCCAAGTCCCCTGATTCTTGGTGAGAATGGATGACATCATAAATGATGTGCCGGCCTCTTCGGCCGCTTCACGTGAGAGAAATTTTCCGTTTTCAATTGAAGGGTAGGTCATATCTCCATCAATGCCTCTAAAGACGAGCATGCGCTCTTCTAGCGGGAGTGGGTCGGCCATATACTTGAGGTTTTCCTCCCAGAAGATTCTCTCCATTGGTGACATCTTTTCCCAGGGGAGATACTGGCGAATCAGATCAGCTGCTTCGGCCCTTTTGCCATCGGCGACAAGTCCGCGTAGCTGCTCCATTTCACCGAGGCGATCAAGGGCGGCCAGTGTCCCTTTGCGCTCTTTTTCTTGAATGCGAATCGCCTTTTTTTGCGAATCGAGAAGTTCGCCAAGTGTAGCTTCAACCTGTTCAAACTCTTCAGCTCTTAAGGCCAAGAAATTTTCTCCGACACCTTGAGCACTCTCTAGTGACTCTAGGGCTTTTTTCCTGATCTTTAGAAAGTTCTCATTGGCGATAGCATCCCCCAACTCGGCGTTGAGTGAGGTTTCAAAAACTTCATAGACCGAATTAAAATATGATCTTTTAAAGAGCTCTTCAAGAAAGGCGCGAACTTCCGCCGAGGTGGCCGAATCGGCTGAGGCTTCGGGGGCCTGGTCAATAAAGAGCTTGAGCTGGTTAGTTGAGTCGTCCATCTCAAAGCGCACTTTGTATTGGACGCCGTCTGGAAGTTCGGTGGATTTAACAAGTTCAATGCTGATATTTGATTTCACATTGTTGATCAAGCGGATTTGATTTTGAAAACCCTCAAGGAATTCTTTATTTAGTTTTTGCGCGCTCGCTCCCTCACCTGAAGAGTCTCTAAACTCCAGTAAACTTGAAAGCGAGACCCCTTCAAGAGCTTCAGAACTAGGGGCCCTCTGAGTGCGAGGGCTCGAGCACGAGAGTAAGAAAAGAGTGGAGAGAGTTGCTGCTGCGGTTATTAATTTCATAATGAATTCTCAATGAAATGAGTCATAATTCCCTGGCATGTCTGAGGAACGCTATTTGGCGAGAGTGAACCCGCCTCAATCAAGCTCCACCAAGTTTTTGTTTCAGAAAGGCGATCTAGCGAAGTCGTGTTAATTTCTTTGTAGCTGATGTCGCGACCAAGCTTGGCCCTTACGGTACTTTTGAAGTCATCTACCTCATCCACCCCTTCGGCGACATGGATAATCTCGTCTGGAAAGACGATGAGAGGTATGAGCTTTTCAAACTCTCGATAGTCTGAAACGAGATTCCCAAAAAAGCGATCGTTAGGCATGTGAAGGGCTGCGATGGCAGCCTCATCTCCATACCCTTTAAAGTTTTCAGCGATACTTAAAACAGATGAGGAGATAAAGGGTGAGCCAAGTGGCTCATGAGAATGACCTTTGAGAGAATTTACCAAAGACCCAATTTCGTAAGGAATAGCTTTATTGGCCTTCCCATTGAGTTTGTCTCTATAAGTTTTAAGAGAGCGCAGTCTTCTGGTGTAATTGCCTTGGTTTTTGTTGAGCATGGAGGACATGAGAAACCAGCCGCCATCGCTTGAGCGTCTGATATTATCTCCCTCTAGCCCTCTAAAGAGCAGCGTTTTATTTTCGGCCGCTACATTTGATGCAGGCCTTTTCATGGCAGCAAGCCAGCTATTCCAAGCACTAATTTCTGTGGGCTCCATATCTTCCCAGGGGAGAAAGCTAGAGACGAGCTCCACCACTTTGGCGCGATCATTGCGAGCAATATAATCATCTAGTTTGAGAGCCTCTGACTCAAGCGACTTTTGGAGCCCTTTCCATTGAGAGGCGAGATTCTTTCTGAGTTTATTTTCAGCGCGCACTTGCTTTTGAATTGCTTTTAGGCGAGAAGCGGCGTGCTCAGAGCGAGCATCTAAGTAGGCACTGGCTTCAGCTGTCAGGCGATTTTGGGTGCTCAAAATTGTGCGCATATTTTCTACCACGTGCACTTCAGCCGCAAGAATTTGAGACTCACTTCTCTTTGAGCCTCTCATTGATCCTTGGCTCACACTGGCAAAGTAGAGCGGGTGCTTGAAAAAAGACTTTTCATTACCGTTATAGGCATCGGGTGCTAGTTGCATCAGGTGGCCTAACTCTTCGAGAATGACGAGCGGGTTTGACCAGCCTTGTGGGGTCATTCTAAACTCAAAAATAATTCCTTCTGATTCAGAAAAGACGGGAGTGAGTTGGGCCATTCTCCCTTGGGGAAGACTATCGACCATAACTTTTTTAACTTTTCCTACCCAGCGCTCTCTTTCTCCTAAATTCTCAAAGTCTCCATTGAGACGTGTGACGGCCCTTTCAAAAAGATCTCTAACCCAAGGGAGATCGAGGTTCGTTACTTTCTCGGCCAGTTCTCTAGATTTTTGATCGGGATCAAAATAGGCGATTTGACAAAAATCCCCCGAGCCAATTTCACATATGTCAGAAGTCTTTACTGTCGGAAGAAAGTTGTAGCTGACAGAGCCGGTAGGCTCGTAGACCGATTTCATTAGACCAATTTTCTTAAAGGCACGATCGGCCATGGCATCAATAAGGAGGTCTCTGTTGGGAAGTGAGTGTGGAGCGATATTGACGTGCCCCTCGGGGATCTCACTTCTAAGACTTACTTCGATCGTAAACCAGTTATCGATTTTTGATCTGGCATTGTTAAACTTTTGAAGCGCCTCTGTTAAAATATCAAATTCCGCTTGAGTTTGGGCGACTAACTTGAGTTCAAGGGAATCTTGCTTGGGGTTCCAAGCGCCTTCGACAAACTCTCTTGGCAAGGCAATTGAGGGTTTGAGTGAGCTCTCTTCACTGAGCCCCAAGTAGATGGCCTCGATGAGTTCACCAGCCTCATAGAGTTTCTTTTGAATGAACTTATCAGAAAACTTTTGGGAAGCACTTTCTTCGATCGCCTTGCGAATTTGAGCGGCGCTCGGCTTTGGCGATTCCTTTTCGGCCATGGCGTAGACGTGATAGCGATAGAGGGCATTCTTATCTCCAAGGGCCTCTTCAAGGACTTTTCGCGCCGAATCTGGGAGCACTTCATCGCTGCTCTTTGCCACTTGCTCTGGAACACCTGCCTTATCTCTGGTGAGTAGGGCACTGAGAAGTTTTTCAAGAGAGCGCTTGCGCTTTGAAGAACTCGCAGTCGCGAGGGTTTCCCCTTCGCTACCAAGAATATCTGAGATCAACAGATAGATTTCAAGCTTGGCCTTTGGACCTTTGAAAATTTCTGCCAGGTAGCTGGTTTCAATTTCAACAGCGCGGATTTCACCGTTGTTGACGGCGTTATCTAACCAGGTCTTTGACTCTTGAAAAGGAGAAGAGACGTGGTCGACGGCGCCACCTTTTACCGCGCCAGCAATATTCATGGGCGACTTATTAACGGCGGAGTTATGGATCATGCTACTCGCGCTATAACCGTTCGCACCGACTTGCCCGGCACTAACTTTTTCTGGCACATAGAGGTCGCCAACTTTTAGACCTGAATCTGGAAGGGCGCCGGCTGTACCCATATAGGTAATATTGTCTTGACCAAGATCGTTGAGGGCCCGTGAGATTGGTACGACTTCATCGCCCCAGACGTTTGAGACCAGGCGCCAGCGAACTTCTTCACCACTTTTATTTTTAAAGACGACGTCGCTTAGGGTGAGAAGGTTATCTTCATAGTTGAAGTCTTTAAAAGAGCTTAGGTTTCTACTTGAGATAAGTTCATTGAGTTCATCTCTAAGGGAAGCCTCACTTTTTTGAATGATAGATTTATGGGCCATAATGTCAGTCGGCCCGAGGTCATCTTTTTCAAAGAGGGCGATGAGTTTTTCTCGCTCTTTGGCACTAAGCTTAGAAAGTAGGGATGGAGAAAACTCCTTGGCATGAGCAAGTTTGTGGAAACTTTCAAAAACAGAAAAGAGACCTTGAATGGCCCCTAGTTGTCCCATGACCACGCGCTTGGGCTTAGGTAGGTGCTCGAGCATAGTTTTGTACTTGGCCGCAGTTTTACGGTGGTACTCTTCAATATCTCCACGCACGACAATTTGATTGGCGAGATCACCGCCTGAGAAGTTCTCTAGGTTAAAGTGGTAGAGCATGTGCTCGAGCCGATCGACTCCCCCAATATTAGTGATCGCAAGTCTGGGGCTCGGCTCGCCCGGGTACTGTACTAAGAAAATCTTATTATAATTGCGGGCCATGGGTCTGATTTCATCGAGAACCTCGGCGCCATTTTGCTTAATGACATGAAGAAAATCCCTGGAGTCACCCAGGTGAAATTCTACCGTTCTACCCGACTCTGTAGCTTCCCAAAAAACGGCGCGGGTGGTTCGGTCGGAAATATATTTTCCACTATCAAGTGTCATTTCCTCTTGAGTGACGGCCTTGGCCTCCAGGGTTTCAGAGGAGGGCTTTGAGCGCACACTTGAGACAACCTCGTCTGCTTCTAGGTTACTTTCAAGTGAGAGCCTAGATTCCTTGAGCGTGAAAGCTTCGTTGAGCTTGCGCTTGAGAAAGTTATAATCCCACTTAATTGGCTTACCCTCGACGAGTAGGTCGGGGTTCATTCTCATCAGCATTGAATCGTAATTCATAGCATCCGAGAGCTCTCTAGCACTAAAGCCAGCCGCTTCAATTTGTTGGGGGGTGATTGCTTGAATTGCCTCAACAACTTCTCTGGAAGCTTTGCCATCGAGGTGAAGCCATAGATGGGAGAGATAAAAGTGAAATCTATCCACATGTAACAGGTACTCAAGTCTCTCAGTATTCATAGCAGAGGCGGGCAGGCGGCTATGACTAGAAATGTAATAGCTACTACAGCTCTGTAGGATGAGAGAGAGGGTGATCGCAAAAATTCGAACGAGTCTCATGTGGCCTCACAAATATGAGTACGGTTATCTGTCTTCTCATCGGATAGTTTTACTCAAGAATTGAGAAGTAATTTTTAAATCCCGTAATTTCAGTTATTTAAACTTTTGGCACTGTTTACGCCGACCTAGAGGGCGCGTAGAATGAAGGGATACGATTTTTTGGCAGGGTCAAATGAACACAAATTACAAGTCCTTAGAGGAGCTCTCTAAAGGAAGCTATAAACGCATCTTTTTCTATCGCATTTGTGGTACCGGTATGGGTGCCGCGGCCACCCTTTTAAAAGAAGCTGGTTATGACGTTTCAGGCGCAGACGCAAAATTCTATCCTCCAATGGGCCCTTATTTGAAATCGACGGGTATCACTTGTCACAACCTGAGTGAAGTGAGTGTGCAACTACTTGAGAGCTTCGACCTCATTGTCGTGGGTAACGTCGTTCCTAAAAATAGTGAAGACGCTAAAATTATCGAAGCCGCTGGTGTGGATTACTGTTCATTTCCAGCTGCTCTGGGCGCTCTAATACTCAAAAGTCGCAATGTGGTTGGCATCGCCGGAACTCACGGCAAGACGACCACTACGTATCTGGCCTGTCAGGTCTTTGAAAAATTGGGCTTTAACCCGGGTTATTTTATTGGGGGAGTGCTTGAGGGCAGACCCTCTTCGGTTTTAGGCAAAGACTACTTTTTTATCGAATCTGATGAGTATGATAGCGCTTACTTTGAAAAATTTTCAAAATTTAGAAGCTACGAACTCGATCACATGATTTTGACTTCTCTTGAATTTGATCATGCTGATATTTTTAAAAATGAAGCTGAAATTCTGCAGCAATTTGCCAGTGTGATGCCAAGGCTGAAAGGTCAGGTCCTAGCGGCTAGTGGCTATCAGATGATTGATCAATTACAGCATGAGTTTGCGGATCTTAATTGGGAGCGCTATGGAGCGCAGGTCGTAAGCGCCAGCTCTAGCGGCACTCTGTTTAGAGTTTTTCACGATGGTCAAAGTTATGAGTTTAAGACCTCGCTGGTGGGCGAACACAATATCGCCAATCTCACCGCAGTCATTCTCTTTGCTCTCAAAGAGGGAGTGAGTACTGAGAAGATTCAAGCGGCTTGCCTGGACCTAAAGATGGTCAAGCGGCGTCAGGAGGTACGTGCTGAGATCGGTGCCTGCACATTGATTGACGACTTTGCTCACCACCCCAGGGCCATCAAACTCACAATTGAGGCCATTAAAACTCGCTACCCCAAACGTCCAGTGGTTGCGCTCTTTGAGCCCAATTCGGCGACAGCTAGAAGTAATATTTTTCAAAAGGAGTTCACTGAGGCGCTCTTAATTGCTGATGAGGTCTATCTCACGGCCCTCGCTCGCCCAACAAGTGTGGTGGGAGCAGGGGATCTCGATATTGAGAAGATTGCCCACGAGGTGAAAGCGGCCGGTAAGCCCGCGCAGGTATTTAAAGAGCTGAGTGATATTCGCTCACTTATTAAACGCCTCTCAAGCGAGGGCGCGGTTCTTCTGGTGCTAAGTAATGGGACTTGTCTAGGATTATGGGAATCAGATCTCGTAGCCTAGTCACATTAATTGCTCTAACCTGGAGCGCGCTGGTCCTGGCCAGTGATCCCACCAAAACGGGGGCGGTCATTTCCAGTGGCAGCGAGTTCACCCTGCCCAAGAATACCGATGCCTTGCTCGGAGAGTATCGCAACGTTTACCAAACATACTTTAAACAACTCTGTCCTGGTGGAACTGAAGAGAAGTACTGGGAGCTCTATCGCCAATTTAGTGGTGATGGCCATTACATTCCGGTGCTTGAGAGCGGCAAGCTTGATCGCTTAACGGTAAATAAATTTATTCCTGAATTAAAAGATAAGAAGAAGTGGATCGACTCTCTCATTGAGTCCCATGAAAAGTGGAAGTCTTTCTCAGACCTAAAGAAAATGATCAAAGAGGTTGAGGGCGAGATCAATTTTCTTTTAAAACTAAAAGAGCAACTCACTAATTCAACTGAAGAAAACTCAACGCTTTTAAAGAATAAAAATAAATTTGAGCTTTTAAAATTCAGAGACAAAGTTCTTGAACTTGCCAAGCAGACGCCTTTTTTAATGTCTTATCGCCATCCGGTTGATCACTTCGACCTTCGCCTCTCCTATGACAATTACAAAGAGGCGATTG
This sequence comes from Bacteriovoracaceae bacterium, assembly GCA_048264885.1. Lineage (GTDB taxonomy): Bacteria > Bdellovibrionota > Bacteriovoracia > Bacteriovoracales > Bacteriovoracaceae > JBLWXV01. The sequence continues at coordinate 276,692 of JBLXCO010000003.1, read as the reverse complement.
ATGATACCAATAAGAGACGATCTAATGAGATCTACTTTTACCGCAAAATTGTTCAAGACGGCGCTCAGGATGCGGGCGGCAAAAGAAGTGATCGTTTTATGCGCTCGGTGTGGGACACGCTGATATTAAAACTGCAAAAGCCGCTTGAGTACTTAGATGAAGACACTCGCTATGATGCGGAGTGGGCGCTGTCGGCCTTAGATGTTCATCTCTCAAGAGGCAAGAGCCAAATTCTTCGCCGCCTAGGTGAGTGGAGCGAGCGCACTGGTCGCACCATTGAATTTTATGAATCACTCAACTCTGACAAGGTGAAGGTGCACGATCATTTTGAAAGTGCCTCTGAGCTTTTGAGTAATCGTGAGAAGGCACGCTATATTTTAAAGGACTTCGTTCTGAGAAAAGAAAAGGAAGCCTATGCTTTCTGGGCCAGAAGACCTCCTTTGCTTCAGGCACTCTTTGTGCTTGAGACCATTCTCTATAACGAAGTGGGAGGGCTTGATGGTCGCGACGCTCTGGAGCGCCGAGATGTGGCCCAAGTCGTGATCAATCGTCATTCTCTCACTGAATATAACCAGATCACGTCTCGTGAGCCGCTCTACTCCTATCTTATGAATGACGAGGCGATCAAGGTCAAAGTTAAAGATGCCCCGATTAGAGAAAATCCCTGGCTCAATGTCATGCTCAAAGAGGGAGAGTTCTCCTTTTCTTACTTTTTTATTCCCGGCTCTCTTCGCATTTTTTGTCCCGACCAAACAAGTTTGGGTCGCTTTCTGCAACGGGAAAATCTAGAGATTGCGCTGTCACTATTGGGGCGTCCGGAGTCCGACTTTCCCGCCGTTCGCTATTTTTCACGCGCCTCAATGCAAGGGCGTATTGATATGGCGGGGATATGGACAGACTTCAAAGCGCTTGAGGAGCGCCCAGGTCTTCTGGCCAGTGGTCAAAAGCGCTTGCTGCGCGATTACAATAAGGGAAAGTACCGCTTTTTCTATCGTTTTCAGTCGCGCGCAGGAACGAGTTATGACGTGGTTGAAGTGGGCGGTAAAACCGTCGTCCTTGAGCGGACCAGTAAAAAATTCTATAAATACCGTAACCCACACTTTTTTAGATACTTTAAGGTTCGCCCTGTTGACCCTAAAGCCCCTTAAAGGGTATATTCCCTTCCTGTAGAGTATTATTTATTGAGTCAATTTTTATTGAGTCACTTCCGGAGCGACCTATGCTAAAAGATTACGTTTTTACCTCGGAGTCAGTAACTGAAGGGCACCCAGATAAGATGGCCGATCAGATTTCTGATGCAGTTCTCGATGCCATGTTGGCCCAAGATCCCAAGTCGCGCGTCGCTTGTGAGACGATGATCACGACAGGGATGGCCGTACTTGCGGGTGAGATCACCACGAAAGCTCAAGTAGATTTCCAAGATATCGTTCGTACCAAGATTCGTGAAATTGGTTACGACCATTCAGATAAAGGCTTTGATTGTAACACCTGTGCGGTGATGGTTGCGCTTGATAAGCAATCTCCCGACATCGCTCAAGGTGTGAATGAAGGCGACGGCACTCACAAAGAACAAGGCGCCGGTGACCAAGGTCTTATGTTTGGTTACGCCATCAACGAGACTCCTAACCTTATGCCTCTTACAATCGATCTTTCTCACCGTCTCGCCATGAGACTCTCTGAAATTAGAAAAGATGGCACAGCTCCCGAGCTACGCGCTGATGGTAAGACTCAGGTTTCTGCTGAATACGTCGATGGCCAGGTGAAGAGACTTCGCAACATCGTTATCTCTACTCAGCACTCAGAGAAACTTACACTCAAGCAAATTGAAGAACTTCTTCGTGAAGAAGTGATTGCCAAAACTGTAGACTCTAGCCTCATTGATAAAGACACCAAGATTTGGATTAACCCAACTGGTAAATTTGTCATCGGTGGACCAATGGGTGACTGCGGTCTTACTGGTCGTAAGATCATCGTTGATACCTACGGCGGTCACGGCGCCCACGGTGGCGGTGCTTTCTCTGGAAAAGACCCCTCAAAGGTAGACCGTTCTGCCGCTTATGCCACCAGACAAATTGCTAAGCACGTCGTAGCTGCTGGTCTTGCGGATCGCGCCCTTGTTCAAGTTGCTTACGCTATCGGTGTGGCAGAGCCTATGTCACTGCTCGTTGATACCTTTGGAACTGAGAAGGTTGATACTAAGAAACTTAACGAAGTCATTAATAAGGTTTTCGATATGCGCCCCAAGGCCATTATCGAGCGTCTTGATCTTCTTCGTCCGATCTACTCTGAGACAGCTGCTTACGGTCACTTTGGCCGCGAGAGTGCAAATGGTTTCCCGTGGGAGAGACTCACGCACCTCGAAGAGCTCAAGTCTCACTTCTAAGCTAAGAAAAGAGATTTTTTTTCTCATCCAAAAGGCCTCCCACCCGGAGGCCTTTTTTGTGTAGAATAAACTTATGGATGCTCTCTACTTTCTCATTCGCTACACACCTTTTTGGGGCGTCCCCGTGGCGATGATCTGCGCCCAGTTTGCCTATATCTACTGGCTAAAAGATATTCGCAGAATCTCCTACGTCCTCATGCTCGTCGCCTTCTTTTGCGTCGTCTGTGTGATCTTGTACTTGATCGCAGGAGGCCCGGATGACTCCGTAAAACGCTTCCAAGAGCTTGTTTCTTCGTTCTAAAAAAACTCATGCGCTGAATCATTTTTCCGGGTGCCATGAAATTGACACCTGATCGCTGTCCTTGCTAGCCTAGTGTGGCGCCCATGTCGGCGCTAGGGAAATGAGGCAGACTGTGAACGATATGACTTTTCTCCACAAGTCCTTTGATGATGCCGAGTTAGGCTCTCCTTCAGAGGATGAAAAAACGCTCATCGCTCCTGATATCTACTTAGTTGAAGATGATGAGCTCCTGGGAAAGAGTATTAAACTCTATCTCGAGCGCTCACTGGGACTGACCGTTTATTGGTTTGTCTCTCCTCACGCCTGTCAGGAAGCCCTAACAGAGCGCCTGGCCCTGACCTCTAGTGAAATCCCGCTCGATCCCTTTTGCCTCATTACGGATATCTCCTTTGAAGATGGCGGCGCCGATGGGCTGCTGTTAATTGATATTCTCAAAGAACGTGGTTTTAAATTTGTAAGCCTGGTGATGACTGGCTTTGCAAGTATTGAAACTGCAATTCAGGCCACTAAAAAAGGTGTCTTTCACTATCTGACTAAACCCTTTGATCTTGAGGTGCTCGGCGACCTAGTTAAGAAGGCCCTCACTAAGCAACTCGGTGTGAGTGAGACTCTCTGGTCAAAAGAGCAAATGAGTATCTCGCTAGATTCGGATGCTAAGCCTCGCAGCTCACTCTATACTCGTACTTTTAAAATCGAAGCGCCCACTGAAGATGATTTCTTCTGCGGTATAATTGGTCGCTCTAAGGTGATGAGAGACGTTTTTGATCGCATCCGCAAGGTTGCGGCCAGCGACTCCACCGTTCTTATTAACGGTCCTTCGGGAACCGGTAAAGAGCTGGTGGCCACTGCTATTCACAAGCTCTCTGGCCGCGCCACTAATACCATGGTGTCGGTAAATTGTGGCGCGATCCCAAGTGAGTTGCTTGAGAGTGAACTCTTTGGTCATGAGAAGGGGAGTTTTACTGGGGCGATCTCTTCAAGAAAGGGCCGCTTTGAAGTGGCCAATAACGGAACTATCTTTCTAGATGAAATTGGCGATATGCCATTGCTGCTGCAAGTGAAGCTTCTGCGCGTGCTTCAGAGTCGCATGATTGAAAGAGTGGGAAGTACTGAGCCCCATCCGATTAATGTGCGCATTATCACGGCCACTCACCGCAATCTCGAAGCCGCTGTGATGGATGGTGACTTTAGAGAAGACCTCTACTATCGCCTCAACGTTATTCCTATTAAAGTTCCAGCTCTTGCTCAGCGCCGAGATGATATTCCGCTGCTCATTAGCTACTTTCTAAGCCGCTATTCAAGTGCAGACGGTCGTAATACGATTGAGTTTGATGATGAGTCTCTTGAGCTTTTAATGACCTATAATTGGCCAGGAAACGTCAGAGAGCTTGAAAATCTGATGGAGCGCTTGGTGATCCTTAAGGGTGGCTCAGTGATTCGCGCCAGTGATCTACCGGCCAAATTCCTGGAGCACTTTCCCTCGCGTGCTCAGAACTATGAGTCGCTCATTAAGCTGCCTGAAGACGGAGTGGACTTTAAGAAGATTATTTCTGATATTGAAGATAGCCTGATCATGCAGGCCCTTGAGAAAACGGGAGGCAATAAGAATCAAGCCTCTAAGCTTCTTTGTCTCAATAGAACCACGCTCATTGAAAAAATGAAGAAAAAAGGACTCGCTCAGCAGTAAGGCTAGGGCGCGTCCGCTTTCTTAATCGTCTCTCTAATAAAGTATTTCAAGACTTTATTGCGGTTAGACCCTCCGAGCAGGGTCTTGAGATCGTCGTGAATAGAGCGGTCGTAAATCAAACTATTAAGTGTACCGGGTCCTTCTTTAATTTGATGGGCGATATCATTAATTGAGGCACTCGTGTGCTTGAGCTCCTGAGAGGCTTCAGAGAGATTCTTAAGCGTTTTTCCCACATCCTCTGGCCCAATCGTCTGTAGGAGTTCATTGGTCTTGGCGGTAGAGCGCTCAATGCTTGAGAGAATATTGTCCAGGCGATTATTTTCCACATTACCCATGAGCTGGTCGATTTTAACCAGGATGCGCTCACTCACGGCGAGGATATCTTCACCACGACTGGCGATCTTATCAAAGAATGAACTTTCATCCACTCGAATATGGCTCTCTTCTTTAATGGGCTCGGCATCCTGTGTGCCACCTAGAATTTCAAGAAAACGATCGCCTAGCACACCTTGGGTTTTAAAAGCCACATGGCTATCTTGACGAATCCATTGTCTATAAGTTTCAGCGATCGTGAGGGTGATTCGAATCTCATCGACATTGGTGAAGGTAATGTCAGTCACTGTGCCAACTTTAATTCCTTTAAGTTGAACAGCAGCGCCGTTTTTGAGGTTCTGCGCGTTTCTGACCCTGGCGTAGATGTCAAAATTGTTAGAGAAGACATTATTTTCTGAACCAAGCATGAAGATGCTGATTCCAATAATGACCAGGGCCATGCTCACAAAGAAGCCCGTTCTTACAATTTTAGTTCTGTCTCCTGGTTTAAGAACCATAGACTTTCCCCTGTTGAGTTTTAAATTTATCGAGAATGGGATCATCGGACTCTTCAAACTCTTTAGGCGTAAGAGTGAGAGCGATAACACCTTCGTGTAGGATCAAAATTTTGTCGCAAAGAGCGAGGGCAGCAGGAATATCGTGGGTGACGAAGATCGAAGCGTGACCTCTGTCTCGAAGCTTTCTCATGAGTTCAACCACATTCTGGGTATTTTTTGGGTCAAGGCCAGCAGTGGGCTCATCATAGAGAATGATATCAGGATTCATGACCATTGAGCGCGCCATGCCCACGCGCTTTTGCATCCCACCCGAGAGATCTGAGGGCATGAGATTGCCCTTACCCTCGAGATCAACCAACTTTAAAATGGCATCAACTTTTTCTTTGACCTCTTCATAATTCATATTGGTGTGCTCAAAAAGAGGATAGCCAATATTCTCGTAAACATTGATAGAGTCAAAAAGGGCGCCACTTTGAAAGCTGTAGCTAATATGGGTGCGCACTTCAAACATTTGCTCTTCAGTTAGAGTGTCAATGCGCTTACCACGATAATAGATTTCTCCTGAGTCACAATGCTCAAGACCAATAATCTCCCTTAGTAGCACTGACTTTCCTGAACCGGAACCTCCTAGCAGACCAAGACTTTGTCCCTGGTAGAGCTGAAAGCTCACACCTCGGTGAATCTGGTTGGGGCCAAAGCTCTTTTTGATATCTTTTAGTTCGAGGAGTAACTCTTTGCTCATGCTATCCTTCACTTCGTCCAAATAACGAGAAAGAGTTTACTGATAAAGAAGTTACTAATCAGAATGAGAATAGAGCTCGTCACCACTACCCATGTGGTCGTCATGCCAACACCCTTGGTGCCATCTTTTGTCCTAAAGGCTTTAAAGCAGGCAATGATTGAGATGATCGCGCCAAAGAGTGCCGACTTTACAAGACCAGAAGCGTAGTCGTGGATTTTGACGGTATCTAGGACCTTGTTAAAATAAAAGCCCATAGGCATGTCAAACTCGTGCATGCAAACGATGAGTCCACCAACAATTCCAAGGGCACATGAAAGTGCAGTCAAAAGTGGCATTGAAATAATCGCGGCCAGAAATCTTGGAACAACGAGCACTCTCACGGGAGACGTTCCTAGAGCGCGAATGGCATCCACCTGTTGAGTCACATTCATGGAGCCGATCTCGGCGGCCATACCTGAGCCGATTCGCCCCGCCACGATGAGCGAAGTAAAGAGGGGGGCCATCTCTCTTGCCAGAGAGAGTGAGACCACCGCGGGTACATACATGGTGCCGCCAAACTTTGAGAGCCCATAGCCAAAATTTAAAGTCATCACTAGCCCCATGGTGAGTCCAATAATTACCGTAATGGACACGGAGCCAATTCCGAGAATGCTGATTTGCTCAATGAGTCTGGTGAAATAGAAAGGTCGAGTGACACAACATCTTAATGTGGACACAACGAGATCGGTGACCTCGCCCACAATGTAGAGAGTGCGCATCCAGCGCCTTCGTCTTTTAACCTTATATTGGGTTGTGTCTGCTAGCATTTACTTCCTAATCGATGTCGACTTCTGTCAAAAACTCTTTGAAGCTTGGTTGATCGCGTTCAAAGCTTTTGCGATTGGGTGAAATAAGAATAAAGTCGTATACACATCTATTTTTTCTAACGGTCATAATATCCATAAAGGTCTCAACGCCGTCGAGCTTTCCTTTGATCACTGTGTGCAGGGACTCACGTCCGGAAAAGGTTGAACTTTGAGAGGAGAGCATTTCGACGGACTCAACTCCACTGAGAATATTAATTGTGAGGTGCTTAAGAGAAGTGGAATCATATTTTTTGCACATACTATTAGCGGTGATCACCGAGCCACTCACTGGATTTTGAACTGCATAGTCTGCGGTATCGGGAGTGATGGGCTTCCAATTGCTCGAAAGAAAGTTAATGCGCAAATTCTCTGACTTCGCATCCCCTGATCCACTTCCACCCACAAGCAGAGAGCACGAAGTGCAAAGCACCAGGGCGAGGGTGAGAATAATGGAGTGTTTTATACCGCTTATCATATAGTCCACTTTTAATTTGGGGCACACTACTATGAAAATCCAAAGTGTTATGGCCGTAAACCGAACAAAATTTTCTGATGTCAAAAAAATGAACGGGCAAAATCATCCACGAAGCAAATTTTTCCTTTTACCTGGCCCAAAATTAGGTAGAATAAAAGAAGCGGCGAGACATTTAGGATGAATGTCCAGCCCATGGAGATTGGATTGTTTAAGGTTCGCATCTTCAACCAAGACTAATTGAGAAACAGGAAGTTTCGATCAACATGACAAGCGCATTCAAAATATTGACGATTGCACTGATGATGATAGGGGTATTTTCTCCCTGTGTCCTCGCTGTTGTCTTTGATATGGAAAAGCAACCGACTCATTTGCGCTTTAGTTTCGAAGCTCCACGCGATCAGCTCTATATTGAAAAGGTTGGCAACGTCATCGGTATTAAAACTCTCAATAAAGATCTCTTTGAAAGTATTCGCACTGAAATTGAGAAGGCCAATATTCCCAAGTCTTATATTAAAGGTGTAAGTGTGGCCCCGATTGATGCCAGGACCGCCGTTTCTACACTCAATATCGAATTGAAAGATGAGAGTGTGGAGATTTTTAACTTCTACCGTGATCGCGAATCAAAGTACGTCATCGACTTTTGGGTGGATACAGATACAACGACAGAGACTGTCGCAGCTGTGAATAAGGCGCCTGCCGTAGTCGCGGCCCCACCTGTTACAAAAGCACCAGTGAAAAAGGCTGTAGCTCCCAAACCGATCCCTCGAAAAGAAGCTCCCAAGGTGGTCAACAAGCGCGATTATCGCGATTTTCGCTATGGTGCTCCTTTTGTTTGGGATAACGCCCCTCTTATTCCTGAAGTTAAGAAGGCCATCGAGCTAGGTAGTAAAACCCCAGAGTTCTTTTATCCCATTCAAAATAGAAAATATGAAAGTGGCGATAAAGAGGCCCATCTCCAGCTCGCCATTAATCTTTACCGTAAAGATAAGTTCGGGCTGATGTATAAGTCGCTGAAGCTCTTTGCTCAGAAGTACGGTGCAGAGACGGAATCGACCTTTATTGAGTACCTTAAAGCCAATGCAATTCTCAAGGACAATCTTCTAAAAGGGAACCAAGAGCCCATAAAAATGGGTATTAGCATGCTCGCGACCATTGCTAAAAAGTCAGACAATTATGAGATGAGAAGGGGGATTCATAAATACCTTCTCACTTACTATCTATCAAGATCTGACTATGTAAACGGGCTGGAGACGGCCAAGTACTTCTATGTAGATACTAAAGAAAATTACGACTATGAAGAGTCGCCCTATGCGCTAGAGCTGATCCTCTACAACCTAGCAAACCTTTCTCAATACGATAAGATTGCTGAATTGGTTGAAGATAAAACCGTTGTAAAGATCGTCTCTGGTCAGACCCTCATCGCCTATAAAATGTACACGGCGCTCAAGCTCGGTGATACCAAGAAAGTCATTCAACTCTATGAGATGGCAAAACCCGGACTTGCTAAGCCTGTTCACTCGGCGATCCTGTACAATGGTGCTGAGGCCTATTTTAGAGCGGCTAGATACAAAGAAGCCGTTGCTCTATACGACGACTTCATCGTGACCCATTCTTATTTGAGTGAGGCGGGCAGAGCGCGCTTGAGAATTGCCCTGGCCTATGACCTTCAAGGCAATGATGAAGCGAAAGTACTTGAGCTTTATAAGAGTGCGATAGACCGCTCACAAGAGCGCGAGACGAGTTTTGAGGCGAGAATTCGCTACGTGGCCCTAAGAACCATTCGCAAGCTAAAAACAACGAGTGACGATCTTGAAACCAGGGTCTTTCTTGAAAACGACAACCGCTCCGGAAATACCTTTTCAAAAGATCTTCAAAAACTACTTTGGATTGTCAGACTGCGCACATTTATTGTGGATCAAAAGTATCGTGAGGCGATGGCCTACTTGAAGTCAATTCCACTAGAGAGCTTTAAAACCGAAGAAAAGCGCGTCTTTGAAGGTGATGGGGCCGAGATTGTCTACGGTATGATTCAGAGCTTTTTTAGTAAGGGCGACTATGCCAACGTCATTAAAGCTTGGGAAGTTTATAAAGATCAGTATGTCACCAAGGTGGCGCTTGACCCGATGATGAATTTTCTGGTGGGGAAATCTTACTTAAAGCTTGGTCTTTATAAGGGATTTGATCGCCTCTTCACTAGCTTTAAGACCCGTGGTAATGCTCCGGTTAGAAGCTATCCTCTCTGGGTGGAGCGCACGGAAGATGATAGTCAAAAAGAACTCTTTAATGAACTTGATCTTGCTCGTCACCTACAGTTAAAGAATTTTGATCTCGCTCAGAAATTAGTTGGTGAGCTTCCCGATATGCCACGTAAATATTATTACCTTGGTCTACTGGGGACTCACCGTCAGAATTATGGTGAAGCTACTAAGAATTTCGAGAGATTTTTGACATCTGAGACTAAATTAGAACTCTTTGATGAGCGCGAAGTGGCCGATATGCTCGAGGCCTACGCCGAGGGACTCTATAACCTAAATGACACCGATAAATTTATCAAAGTGGCCACAGCGCTACTAGAAGACACTAATCGCCTTGGTTCAAGCGACAAGTACGTCCAGGGTGTGAGAGAAAAAATCGCCTACTTACGACTGGAGTCAATGGCAAGTAAGCGAGATGACAAAAGCAATCTGATTTTGGAAGCAAACTTGCAAAAGTTTATGAGCGAATTCCCGGAATCGAATTACCGGGGAAGAATCCAGTATCTTTATGGGACTACGATGCTCTTAAACGACAAGGTCGATCAAGCAAAAGATGTATTTACGAAAATTATTGAAGACGAATCAATCACTCCGGCGATCAAGGAGATGGCCAGAAGTGAGCTTAGTTTACTTAAAATTAAAGCGCGAACCCTATAAATCGGGCCCTAGGATGGGGACTAATGACAGGAGGTCAAATGAGCACGGTAAACGCTGAACTATTCGGGAAAGACCCAAAAATTCAAAAGGCTATTTCAGTTGCGAGAAACGTATCTGTGACTAAAGCCCCTGTACTTATCGTTGGCGAAGTCGGCGTTGGTAAGAAAACTCTTGGTGTCTACATTCACCAAAATTCAAATCGTGCGGGTCAGCCCCTAGTGGTCGTTGATTGTGCTAACGACACTCAAACAGTAGAAAATGAAATTCTAGGTTTCCGTGATGATGAATCAGGAAGATTCAACAAAGGTGCCCTAGAAGCAGCTAATACTGGAACAGTGATTTTTGCCAATATCGATTGTCTCGATGAAGAATTTCAAAAGCGTCTTCATAAAATCCTAACTGAGCTTGAAGACTACGATATCGATATTAGAATCGTGGCTACAACAACAAAGAACCTCTCAAAGCTCGTTGGTGCTGGACGTTTCTACCGCGGACTCTACACGCTCGTGAGTAACAACTCGATCACACTCTCTCCACTTAGAGAGCGTATCCACGACCTTGAGATGCTTGCTCGTCATTTTGCAACTGAGTATGTTGAAGAAGAGTCAGTTTCAATCGATACAAATGCCATGGATAAGATTCTCTCTCACTATTGGACTCACAACGTAGCTGAGCTCAAAAGTGTGATTGAGAACTCACTTAAGAATTCTGAGACAAATTGCTTGAATGAGCTTGACCTCGAAGTAGGAGAGAAGAAAGCTGTTTCGATGATGAGCGAAGAAGAGAATGAAGGCATCCGTCTCATGTCTCTCAAAGAAGCTGAAAAACTTCTTATTAAGAAAGCTCTTATGCATACAAGTGAAAATAGAACTCAGGCGGCTAAGATCCTTGGTGTTTCTATTAGAACTCTTCGCAACAAAATTAATGAGTATCGCACTGAGGGCAGTGCCTACTTTGTTAATCTACGCTAAGAGGAGGATTGGCGATGAAAGTTGAAGACAAGACCATAAAGGCCCTTGCCACAGCTCTTAACTTTAGACAGCTTCGTCAAGAAGTGATCTCAAGTAATATCGCCAATGCGGAAACCCCCGGTTACAAGGCCAAGAGGGTCTCATTTGAAGAGGCCCTTGCGCGCGCTCTTGATGTCGATGGCAATCTTTCGATGAATACGACAGATGGACGCCACTTCGATGTTGGCAACGGTGGGTTTGATAATTTAGAGCCTGAAATTCACGACGATCCCAATGGAATTGTTAGTGAGGATGGCAACACGGTTGATCGCGATGCTGAGATGGCCGCGATGGCCGAAAACAAAATCATGTACGATGCGGCGGTTCAGCTTCTGAATAAGAAGCTTGGACTTTTAAAATATGCCGTCTCAAGTGATAGGTAAGGAGAGATAGATGGATCTATTAACCAGCCTTAAAATTAGCTCTTCTGGTCTCAGTGCCAATAGAAAGAGAATGAATGCGATTTCAAGTAACATTGCCAATGCGCAGACTACCGAGACCGCAGAGGGTGGACCTTATCGTCGCAAGGAAGTTGTCTTTGGTAGCGAGCCTGCTAGAGAGACTTTCAGTGAGATTCTCGAAGGTGAAATTGGTGAGAAGGTGCAAACTGTTCAAGCGACAGAAGTTGTCTCAACCAACAGACCTCCGATTCTCAAGTATGAACCGAATCACCCTAACGCAGATGAGCGCGGGTATGTGGCCTATCCCAATATCAATGTGATGGAAGAGATGGCCAATATGATTTCAGCATCACGTGCTTATGAAGCTAACGTGAATGCAATTAACACCACTAAATCAATGGCGATGAAAGCGCTAGAGATTGGAAGGTAAGGAATAGTTTATGGCGATTCAAACTGTTGGTGGACTTGACTCGATTCTTAATAAGCACGCGACTTCTGAGTGGAGCAGTAAGGCCAACTTTGATTCAGTAAAGAATCTTGGCTGGGATGAAATTAGCCCCACGACCCTGAGAGGAGATTCATCGGTCTCTTCTTTTGGCGAGGTTCTCGCTCAGAGCTTGGAGAAGGTCAATGATATGCAGATCCAAGCGGATAAGGCCATCCAGCGCTTGGCGAGTGGCGAGAATAAGAATATTCACGAAACCATGCTCGCTATGGAAAAAGCGGATATCGCTTTTAAGACGATGAACCAGGTAAGAAGTAAAGTAATTGATGCTTACCGAGAAATAATGAGAATGCAGGTATAGAATTTAGTTAGGTGAATGGGGCATAGGATGTGCCTCATATATGAGCGCAAATAAAGATCAGGAGGATCACCTTGCAAGACTTTTTTGAAAAAATATTTAGGAACTTCAGTGAATTTTTCGCGGGCCTAGATACGAAAAAGAAAATCGGCATGATTGCGGTGGCGCTCTTTATCGTAACAGTGATGGCAACCATCATCACTTGGGCCAGCAAAACCCGCTACGAAGTCCTCTACACGGATCTCAACCGCGAAGATGCTAAGAAAATCATGGTCCTCTTAGAGGAAAAGAAAATTAGCTATCAATCGGCCAATGATGGAAAGACAATTAAGATTCCATCAGACATGATTGGCAAGTGGAGACTTGAGCTCGCAACCTTAGGTGTCAACTTCTCAGGAACTCTTGGTTATGAGGTCTTTGATAAGCAAGCCTTCGGAACATCAAGCTTTGTTCAAAAGGTTAATAAGCAACGTGCTCTAGAAGGAGAGCTCGTTAAAACTCTTAAATACTTGCGCGGTGTGAAGCGCGCTCGCGTTCACTTGTCGATTCCTGAATCGAGTCCGTTTGTGAGCGAGAAAAAACCACCATCGGCATCGGTTGTTCTTGAGTTAGATGCTGGTGTGAGCCTTACTGAAGCAGAAGTTAAAGGCGTGTCGCAGTTAGTGAGTTCATCCATTGATGGCATGAGACCAGAAGATGTGGTGATTCTCGATGACCGCGGCAAGAAGCTCTCTGATAATACAGGCGATGCGATGACGACCTATACCGCCAATAAAATGGCGCTAGAGTCAAAGCTAAATCGTCAGTATGAAGGTCAGATCGAAGAAATTCTCAGCAAGGTCGTGGGTGGCGGAAAAGTGGTCGCCAAGGTCGCGGTGAAGATGGACTTTACTGAGTCTGTGAGTACCGAGACGAGCTTTGACCAAGAAAATGCGGCCGTTCTCTCTGAGGTGAAAAACTCTCAAAAGCTCGATGGAGTAAGACCTTCTCCTCAGGGGATACCTGGTGCGCGCTCAAATCTTCCAGGCGAAACTCCTCAGCCAGGAGTTCCTGAGACGCGCAATAATGTCAATAAAGAGCTGACAACGAGAAACTATAATGTTCCTTCTAAAGTAACGAAATCAAAGCGTCCAACCGCCAATATCTCTTCTATCTCAGCGGCGGTGATGATTGATGGCAAGCGTGTACCCGCCTTTGATGCTGAAGGCAAGCCGGTGCTTGCAGAAGATGGCAAGCAAGTCATGCGCTACGAGAATTGGTCTGAAGCCGACATTGCGAATTTCCAAGCGATTGTCTCTTCAACCCTCGGACTTGATACGAGAAGAGGGGATGTGGTCACTATTAAGAATATGGAATTTGCCCGCGAAGATATGGAAAGTATCGAAGCGTTGATGCGCGAAAAGGAAAACCGCGAGCTCTTTAAAAATCTTGCAAAATACCTGGTCGTTGGTTTGATCATCACACTCTTTTTCTTCCTAGTGGTGAGACCATTTGTACAGTGGGTGACCGACAACACTGTTGAGAGTATTGAAGACTTCCTACCCAAGACGCTTGAAGAGCTTGAAAAGATTCAGGCCAATCAAAAGCTTCCTGGGCTTGAAGATGCTCTGCCGCAAATTGAAGAGAAGCTCAACCCTGAGAAGATTGAAGGGAATATGCTGAGAGAGAAGATCATCTCTCTGGTTGAAGGAAACCCAGGCAAGGCAGCCCAAATCCTTCATGAAATGTTACATGCAACTGAATCTGATAAACAAATTGCTTAAGGGAGCAGCAAATGTCTGAGGGATCATTAGAACCAGATATCGAGTACAGCTTACTCTCTGGACAAGACAAAGCGGGCTTACTACTTAGTAGTTTGGGGGTTTCGACCACCCAGCTTATCTTTGGCTACATGAGAGACAACGACGTTAAGAGGCTTATCAATGCCATGTCTAACGTTAAAAAAGCTCCCATTTGGATGATCAAAAAAGTCCTCGAAGAGTTCTACTCCCAACTCAACGAAGACAATGATCTCCTCTTTAGTGACAACCGTGGCCGCGACTTTATTATCAACGCTCTCGGTGAGGAGCGTGCAAAGCAACTTCTTGGTCAAATCGTCGATGTTGGAACTCACAACACGCTTGAGTCCCTTGAACTCGTGGATACAAGAACGCTTGCCAACTTCCTCATTAACGAGCACCCACAAACAATTGCTCTGATCGTGGCCCACTTAGCCGCCGAGAGAAAGGTTGATGTTCTTCGCCGTCTTCCTGAGGGGCTTCAGGCCGAAGTGGTACTTCGTGTGGCCAACCTTGACTACGTTTCTCCTGAACTTATTGCTCAACTTGACGACGTACTCAAAACTGAACTTTCGACTCTTGGTTCAATCGACACCAACCAGCTCGGTGGAGTGGAGCCAATCGCCGATATGCTCAACCTCATGGACAAAAACAGCGAGAAAAATATCATGTCTCGCGTGGAAGAAAAAGATCCAGAGCTTGCCGAAGAAATTCGCAAACTCATGTTCGTCTTCGAAGACCTTGTTTATGTGGACGACAAAGGTATTCAAGCGCTTCTTAAAGAAGTTGATAACCAAAAACTGGTTATTGCGCTTAAGACTGCGCCTGAAGAAATTAAAACGAAGCTCTTTAAGAATATGTCTAACCGCGCGGCCACTCTTCTCAATGAAGACTTGGATGCCCTTGGCCCAACTAAACTCTCTGATGTTGAAAAGGCTCAGGCCGAGATTGTTCAGAAGTGTAAGGAGCTTGAGGCTCAAGGTAAGGCCTTTATTTCACGCGGTAGTGACGGAGATGCTCTGGTTTAAGAGTGTTTATAGAGATCAGGAGAGAAAATGCCAAAAATGGGTGAAAGTACAGTTGAAGTCCAGGAATATAGCTTTGCCCAATTTGAGCAGAGAGATAATGACAGCAAGGTAAAGTCATTTGAGTTTAAGGACCTTAAAAAGAGTGCTCCCAAAGTCAGTGAGGAGCATGAGCGCGTCATTAAGATTGAGCGTCAGCTCGCCCATGAAAAGCAATTTCAAATCGCTCCTATTGTTGAAGAGTTTCGCGGCATGTCTGCTCAGGCCGCTCGCGAGCGCGAGATTCGTATCGCTGAAGAAGTTGAAAAACGAATCGCCTTAATTAAGGAAGAGGCCTACCAGGCCGGACGCGAGCAGGGAATAGAGCAGGGTAGAGAAGAGATTTTGCAGCAAATGAGCGTTGAAGTAGAAGAGAAAATCGCCTACTTCACTGAGATGATTCATGAAGTTCTCGCTATGAAAACCGAGATCATAGAGCGTCAAAAACGCGAAATATTTGTCATGATGAGAAATCTTGTGAAGTGGATTATTTTGCGTGAGCTCAAAGAAGATGGGCAATATATTAATCGCTTGCTCGAAAAGCTGGTTGTGGAAATTGGCTCTAAAGAACATCTCCTCATTCAAGTGGATGAGAAAAGTTTTGAAGCAATGCCCGAGGTTCTAGAAATTTTACAACGTAAACTTGGTGAACTCACCAATGTACGCGTTGAAATTGATTACTCAATGGATCGCCCAGGAATTATTCTTGATAGTCAAAACGGAATTATCAACGCTAGTCTCGATCAACAATTTGCAAACCTTGATAAACTCTTTGAATCCGTTGGCGTAGCTGTCAATAAAGAGGTTGGTGAGGGAAGTGATGAGTGAGAACTCGCTAAATATTAATACACTTCACCGCGCTTATGAATTTGCGAGTCCCTACCAAAAAATTGGCAAGGTTCACTCTAATAAAGGGCTTGTCTATGAGGTCAACCTCTCGCGAGCAGTGATTGGAAGTAACGTTGAGTTTGTCACTGAGTTTGGTGAAACTTGCTTAGGTGAAGTTGTTGCCATCAACGGTCACCGCTGTATGGCCATGCCCTATCACGAACTCTCTGGTATTAACTCAGAAACTAAGGTCTATTTGAAAGATCTCACGACCACTTTATCTGTGGGAGAAGCGCTCTTGGGGCGCATTATCGATTTTGCCGGCAACCCAATGGATGGAAAGGGACCGATCGTGGGTCTCTCTGAAAAAAGAAGCATCTACGGTGAGCCCATGAATCCCCTTGATCGGCCTCCCATTCGCACCAATTTGCACACTGGTATTCACGCCATTGACGCTTTTATGAGTGCGGGTAAGGGCCAGCGCCTTGCCATTATGGCCGGCTCAGGTGTGGGAAAATCAGTTACGCTGGGGATGATTGCTGAAAATACTAATGCCGATGTCAATGTGATTGCACTCATTGGTGAGCGGGGACGTGAGGTCTTAGAATTCATCGAGTCAGACTTAGGTCCAGAAGGTCTAGCGCGCTCGGTGATTGTGGTGGCCACTTCAGACACCAGTCCCTTGATTCGAATGAAAGCCGCTTATGTGGCGACCACTATCGCCGAATTTTTTCGCGACACTCATCGCGATGTTCTTTTAATGATGGACTCGATTACTCGTTTTGCCATGGCCAATCGTGAGATTAGCTTGAGTGCCGGTGAGCCTCCTGGTCAAAAGGGATATACCCCCTCAGTATTTGCAAGGCTTCCTAAACTTATGGAGCGTGCGGGAACCAAGGCCGGAGCGGGTTCCATTACCGGAATTTATACTGTTCTAGTTGAAGGTGGGGACATGGATGAGCCGATCGCCGATGCGGTCCGAGCGATCTCCGACGGACACGTCGTGCTCTCAAGAGAGCTCGCGAGCCGAAACCACTTTCCTGCAATTGATATTCTTCAGTCTATCTCAAGGGTTATGAACAAGGTTGTGAGTAACGAGCACCGTGTGGTGACTTCTCACTTAAGAGATCTTCTTTCAAGTTATAAGCAAAATGAAGACCTCATTTCTGTTGGTGCGTATGCTCGCGGCTCAAACCCTAAAGTCGATAAATCGATTCATATCTACGACGATCTGATGGCCCTTCTCAAGCAGCATCAGGGTATGGGGGAGTCGCTTGGAATGGATGAGCTCTATGATCGCCTGGTTGAGATCGCCAGAAAGGCCGAGAGCCTTGGGCATGATCAGGGGGCTGAAGCATAATGAAGAAGTTTCAATTTAAGCTCGAAGCGCTCCTAAAACTGAGAGAATTTAATGAAAAGCGCTTAAAGATTGAACTTGGTGAGATTCTTTCTGAAATTCAGAGTACGAAAGACCGTATTGCATCCATTAAGCACGACATTAGTCTGAGCTATGAAACCCAAGAAGAGATGATGAAAAATCCTTCGAGTGGGCAAGTGCTTCAATTTTTTCCCTACTATATTGAGGGGAGAAAAGAAGAGATTAGGTCACGTGAGAATTATCTTTATTCTCTTCAGCGCAAGTATGAGTTCACACTGGGCGAATTGGCCAAGGCCAGAGGTGAAGTTAAAGTCATTGAGAATCTTAAAGAAAAGAAAAAAAACGAGCATAAAAAAGAAGTTGAAAAAAAGCTGCAAGAAAATATCGAAGAGGCCGTAATGGTCAGAAATTATGCTCGTGAACAGGGCGAGGATTGGACATGAAAGCGCTAGCAATATTAATGACAACTCTTCTTATGAGTACCTTTGCACTTTCTCAGGAGAGCGCAGATAAGAAAGTTTATAGCGAAAAAGAATTTCATGAGGCCCTTATAAAAGCCGTAGAAGAAAAGCTCGTTAAGGTTGGCAATTCTAAGATTGTTGAATTTTCAAAAGAGCTCCTCGAGCGCGAGCGCCAGCTTGAAATTAAAGAGCAGGAGCTTAAAAACCGCGAATCATCACTTTCAAAGATGAATAATGACTTTGCCTCGCAGGTGAAGGAATTTGGTCAGAAACAAAATAAATTTCTCTCTTGCCTAGATGAAACTGAAAAAAAAGAGCAAAACCGCCTTACCCATATGGTGGACGTCATCTCGGGAATGAAGCCCCAGAACGCAGCAGACGTGCTTAGCGTGCAAGAAGCGACTATTTCAGTCAAGATTTTAGGGGAGCTTGAGCCAGTGAAAGTTTCTAAGATTTTTAATTTAATGGATAAGGAAATCTCTGCCCGGCTTCAAAAACAATACCTAACTATGAAAAGATAGTTACACTGCGTTAATTGGAGATTAATTTCGCATGAGTGATATTTCTATTCTTAACATTCTAAACGGCGCCAATGCTTCCATGGAAGCGGGTGAGGCCTTGTCTGCCAAGGGGCAGGCGAATGTTGAGATTGAAGCACTCGACCCGGAACTCTTGGCGCAACTTCCAAGTGAACTCAAAGAAAGCTTAATCAGTAAAAAAGATCTTCCCGACTTTGAGTCAATGCTCATGGGAGAAGAGGTTGCTCCAGAACCAAAGGCCTTAACAGGCGAGAAGCTTCAGGCTTCAATGTCTACTGCCTCCCCAGAAGTAGCGACTCTTGCAGCCCCTAAGGGTGAAGCTAAAGAGCTTGCCGTTGAGTCTTCAAAGAACTCAAAGAACTCAAAGATAACTGAGGCTAATCCAGAACTCCTCAGTGCTCTGAATAAGGGCAAGGTCGAAAAAGCCGCCGTTGCCACGCAGATGAGTGGCACTCAAGAAATGGGTGAGCTCACCGAGACAACAGAGCTTCCAGCTAAGATTGTCAGTCAAGAGGAGCTTAGTGCCCCACAAAACCCTAAGCTTACTAAGAAAGCCAATTCAAATTTAAAGCTGATCTCCGGTGAAGATTTTATCTCTACTAAGAATGTCAGCAAGATCGCTCCTCAGGGAGAAGTTGCCCCTGAAGCGCCTGTATCTGAAGAGAGTGTTGAACTCATTCGCAATCAGGCCGAGTTAATGAGTGGTCGCGCTCGTAGTGCGCAAGCAAATGCCAATCCTTTTATGGCGCAAAATGCACAACTTCGCGGTGGCCTGGCCCTTAATGGCGCCATGTTTAGAGAGGCCCTCGCTGTGGATTCTTCTGAGAAAGAAGATGCTCTGCTAAAAGATGAAAAAAAGGCGGACGTGAAGATCACAGGTGTTGAGACTAAAAGTCTTCAGTCTATGGACCCCGCTCTCTCGCTAAGTGCGCGCGATCGAGTCTCGCAAAGCGCTGCTGCTGATAAGCCTGTCCTAAATCTTTCGCATATTGACGCTAGAAAGACGGGAGATCTCATCAGTGAGATTTCAAATTATATCGATCGCTCACGTCTAGAATCAAAAGGCGAGATTGATGTATGGGTTCACCACAAAGATCTAGGAACTTTCCAGGTTCAAGCTGGTAAAAGTGGCGTTGCCGGACAAAATAATGTCGAGCTAAAGATTGAGACCTTCTCAAAAGAAGGGCAAAGCTTCTTCAATCAAAATGCGCCAGAACTGGTCAAGCATCTTCAAGACGCTGGTGTGAAAGTTTCAGATTTCCAAATTAAAACAACAGCACTTAATACAATTGCCCAGTCTTCTGATAGCTCAAACTCTGGGATGGGACGAGACAGTAATCAGCAGTCGCAGTCTCAGAATCAATCTCAGTCAGGACAATTTGCCGGTCAAAATCAAAGACAGGGCAGTGAGTCTGGTGGAGATCGCAGAAGACAGATGTGGCAACACTACCAAGAAACTTATAGACAAAGGTTTGCTTCCTAATGCCTGAAATTGGACGCCCCGATTTTGGGGGATCAAATCCATTCAAGAAAATTGCTAAAGCCGCTCCTGAAGAGGTAGTCAAGGCGAGAGCAAACTCTAATACAAAAACAGAAGCTATTGGCAAGAAGCTCAACGACTTAATTGGTTATGAAGATTCGAGGCAATTTGTCGATCGTAAGAATCATAATAAGATGGACAAAGATGCTTTCTTGAAATTGCTCTCTGTTCAACTTCAAAATCAAGATCCCTCTAAGCCGATGGATCAAAAACAATTTTCGGCCGACCTGGCCCAATTTAGTCAGCTTGAGCAACTCACCAGTATGAATGAGAAGCTGCAGGGCATGGGTGAGAACGCTCCAGTTGAGAGCAAATTCTATGGCGCGAGCTTTCTTGGTAAGAAAGTGCTCACAACTGACTCTACTCTTAAGTACGACGGCAGAGGTGGGGCAATCGATATTCCTTTCTATCTTCCAAAGAATGCTGAGAACGTCCTCGTTCGCATTTATGATAGCCGCAACCAGATGATTTCTCAGTTTACGACTGAGTCTTTAGGCAAGGGGAGTCAGAGCCTTCGTTGGGACGGACATCAGCTCGATGGAACCCCAGCTGTTAAAGACGATTACCGCATTGAAGTTACTGGTTGGGACAACCAGATGAATAAGTTTAAAGGCGTCACAAAGGCCGAAGGCGTTGTGACAGGTGTTGCATTTGAAGATGGTGAAACTGTTTTAACCGTAGATGGCGATAAGAAAGTTTTCCTTCGCGATGCTGTGAGCTTTTCACTCGCAGGGGCTGAGCACGAGAACAATGTTGCCCATGGTCAAAAACTACCCGCATTGAAAAAGGATATGCAAGCATCCTACAATAAGAATGCACTGCCTTTAGGTGAGTAAAATGAATAGTGGAAAAGTGAATGAATTATTAATCCCCAATGTCTCGAAGCTTCCGGGACACAAGCGGGCGAACGTCAGTGGGAATCTCCCACAAAGTGGCGTTCCGAGTGAATTCGAATCACTTTTAAATGAGAGAATGGGTGGTGCGCAGGCACCTAAAGAGGGAATTCAGCTCTCTACTCATGCGGCCAAGCGCCTGCAAGAGCGCAATCTCAGTATCGATAGTGCCGAGTATATGAAGCTTAAGTCGGCATTTGAAAAATTAAAATCAAAGGGAGGGCAGGACTCTCTCGTGATTACTGATAAAGCTGCCTACATTGTCGATGTTCCCAAGAACCGCATTGTGACAGCAATTGATAAAGGAAGTGTTTTAGATAACGTGTTTACGAAAATTGATTCGACAGTAATAGTTTAAAAAAGATTGTGTGGCAGCTGGCTGGTCCTTTCCGGAAGCCTTGTTGAGGTCTGTAGTTACCAAAACTCCCACCCCATCTTTATAGAAATGCGCAAGGTCTAGGAGGGACAAGCATGAGTATTCTTCGTTCATTTAACATCGGTGTATCTGGTCTTCAAGCTGTTGGTTCGGGTATGGGTGTAATCGGTGATAACATCGCCAACGCCGGGACAACGGGTTTCAAGTCTTCTCGCCCTGAATTTCAAGATGTACTAGCTAAGTCCCTTAAAGGTATTGACGGTGGTGACCAGTTTGGTGCCGGTACTCGTCTTGCTCACATTAAGCCCATCATGTCTCAAGGTGACGTGGCGAGAACAGATGTGATCACAGATCTTGCGATTAACGGCGATGGCTTCTTCCTAGTAGACGCTCCATTTGGTAAAGGCTACACCAGAGATGGTTCAATGCACTTTAACAAAGAGGGTGAGCTCGTTAACTCTGACGGCTATCAAGTTCAAGGTTTTATGGCCAATGACAAGGGTGAGATTACCAATAAAACTGGCCCTATTAAACTTGGCAATACGACGATTCCAGCGACAGCGACTAAAGAAGTCAATGTCAATATGAACCTAGATTCACGCGCAGATATCCTTGAATTTAATCCAGCAGACCCTGAGAACACGGCTAACTTCTCAAACAGCGTTACTGTTTACGACAATGTGGGTACCGCCCGTCTGGCGACAATTTACTACAATAAAAATGCCGACAATAACTGGACTTACCGTGTAATGGTTGATGGTAAAGATGCCGCTGGTGGAACAGAAGGACAGATGTCACTTCAAGCATCAGGAACGCTCGTCTTTAACAACCAAGGAAAGCTTCAAGAAGAAATTGAAGGACAGAACTCTTTCAACTTCAATAAAGGTGCAGCTCCTGATCAAAAAATCAAGTTCAGCTTTGGTAAATCAATTGCTGAAGGTGGTGATGGTCTTGATGCTTCAACTCAGTACGGTTCTGAGTCATCTGTTGCTCGCCACACTCAAGATGGGGCCAGTGCTGCAACACTAGCTTCGCTCTCGTTCAATGATGACGGTATCCTAACTGCCGTTTATGACAATGGTGAGAGTCGTGATATTTCTCAGATCGCAGTGGCCAAGTTTGAAAACAACGAAATGCTCTTTAAAGTCGGTAAGAACTTGATGAAAGAAAGTCGTCAAAGTGGTCAGCCGGCGCTTGGCAAGCCAGGTGAAGGTGGACGCGGAGAAGTCCTCTCTAAATCAATTGAGCTCTCTAACGTCGATATCGCCAATGAGTTTGTTAACTTGATGACAGCTCAGAGAAACTTTACAGCGAACTCGAGAACTCTCACGACAGCTGATCAGATGCTTCAAGAAGTTCTCAGTATCAAGAGATAATTTTAGAACTCTATAATTGCGCATAAAAAAGCCCGCTTTGAGCGGGCTTTTTTTTTGAGTCAGGCTACTTTTAAGAAATCGAGCTGTTTTAGACTTATTTGTGAGTTGATATTGAGCTTTCGGCCATCTTTGAAATTTAACTTAATACCATAGAGAAGTAGCTCCATAGAGGTAACTGGCTTGCCGGTGAATATCCTCTGAACGAGCTGAAAGAAACGTTTCGGGTGAAAAATAAATTGCAGCAGATAAAAGAGTAGCATCGTCCCCAAAACGAATATGGGAATGAGAAAATCGGGAATATGCTCAGACCAAGACTTCATTTTAGAAAGCTTTGTATAAATATTATTGGCCAAAAAAAGTTCGTATCTCTTATCGCTCGTATCAATTTTTCCCTGATTCACAAGCTGAAAAAATAGTTCACTTCCAGGATAGGGGACAAAGGGAAAACAAGGAAGGTCATTAAGTCCAATAAAGGCGAGTTTTATGGCCAGAGCAACGTTACTCATACACTCTTTAAGAGTTTGCTCTGGAAAACCGTAAATAAGAGTCGCTCCACAAGGGATATTATGATTCACGCAAATTTTAATAGAGTCGAGCATGCGATCAAGTTTGACTTTCTTTTTAATACGTCTAAGCGTAACTTCAGACCCGCTCTCGGGAGCAAAGTCTAGCTTTCTTAGACCACTTCGTTTGAGTAGAGCGATGACTTCAAGATCGAGTACCTCTGATCTGGTTCCTGCCGGCATTGACCATGTGATATTAAGGTTTTCATGAATAAGTCTTTGGCAAAACGAAATGATCCAGGATTTATTGATAATGGTGGTCAGATCAAAGAAATCGATATGGCCCACTTCATATTTTTGAACATAGAGTTTTATCTCAGCGATAAGGTCTTCTATGTCGCGGGGAAACCAGTTGTTTCCCCACATATTTGGATTTGAGCAAAAAGTGCATTTGTAGGGACAGCCCCTTGAGGCAAGCATCGGAAGAGAGCGCTGGTTAAAAGTGCTCCCCCCAAAGCCTGAGCGAAAATAGTTCTCAAGTGGTATTTTATCCCATGCTGGCCAAGTGATCTCACTTAGAGTTCGGATTCTCTTAGAGGAGGGGGTTGAGATGAGCTCACCATTTATATCTTTAAATGAAACCCCGCTAACTGACTTTAAGTCTCCATTTGAACTTAGAGTTTGAAGAAGCGATATTAAAGTCTCTTCTCCCTCTCCTCGTACACAATAGAGGTTTGAGATGTCACTTTTCAGAATCGTCTTCCAGTCAGCGCTAACATGCTCGCCACCGAGGATAATCGGAACTCTAGGATAGAGCTTACGAAATTGGACGATGATCTCATTTGTATAGAGCCAGTCATTGGAAAAGAGGCATGAAATACATAAGGCTTCGGTTACTGAGGGAACTCGCTCTAAAATCTCTGCGCTGGTGAGACCGTTGACTAGAAGGTTTGTATTTTCAATCTTAGAGAATTGGTGAATTGCTTCGCCAAATGCATCGATAGCGTGAACGTTGTAACCAGCCTTTTCCAGGGCCCCAATTAAATACGCCATTCCTAAAGGTGCAAAGCCTTGATTTGAGCCAAAGGTTTCAAGTGGAAGAGTCGAAGGGGGACGAATGAATGTTATGTGATTCAACTTTTTCTCGATTTTTCAAAAAAAACAGAGGATAGCTAATGATAGCAAGTTTAAGGAATGTGCAGTATTAAGAAAAATTAAGCTTAGCGGGCCAAAAGTGGGTTTAGCTTAATTTAGCGCCCATGCATGAAAAAAGCCCGCTTTCGCGGGCTTTATTTTACCGAAGTGAGTCCTCTAGGGAAGCTTCACTAAGGAGGTCCGTGGTTGGACTCGCTTCTTCTGTTTGGCCAACGTGCGGGTGCTGGCAAACGAGTAGGACCTCGTCTGGTGGATCAAGGATCTTGGCCTTGCCCTTATAAGCGACATCGCGCACTTTGATATTTTCTCCGGGATTGAGCTTGCTCACATCAATGGCGACATTTTCTGGCAGCTCTTTCATATCCCCTTTGAGCATAATTGAATCACGTATCATCAGAATGGTGGCCCCTGGAGTCACTTCGCTAGGGTCGCCTTCAATTCTAATCGGAACTCTGAGCTCAATTTTACTGCCCTTTGGCAGTTCGCACAGAGAGAGGTGAATTGGTTTGTGGCTCACTGGATCAGTTTGAAGCTCGCTTACCTTCACAAAGAATTTTTTGCGATCGAGGGTTACTTCAAAAATCTCACGACTGTGGTCGAGAATTTTACGAAGCGCACTCTTAGAGATACTCATCTCGCGCGAGGGTTGAAAGTGTGGCCCGTAAACAATAGTTGGTATGCGGCCAGAGTCGCGCAGCTCCTTTACGGAAAGGTCAGCAGGTCTCTTATCAAGTGGAATATGCGTCATCATCGATGTTCTCCCTCGTGTTGAAGTTTCACCGATGTATAGGTGCATTTGCTATGCCAATTCCCTGCTCCTAATAATGACCACAAAGGAGTGCAGCAATTAAATAATGTAATGGAAGTGCTTTAGTTTAGTAATATCCCGGTGGCACGAGAATCAATCCACTGCGATAGGCGCCGCGTGGGCCGCCACCATTTTGAAGGGGATTAAAGGGGGAAGACTCAATCGTCTGCGGGTCGGTGATTGAGCGCGTGCTATGGCCTTCGATCACTCTGCCAAACATACCGGGAAAGACATGGTAGCCAGTATGAGCGGTTCCGACAAAGAAGGGGATGTCGGCAAAGGCCGCAGGAGGGCTGGTCTGAAAGCCCACGAGCCAGCTTGAGTCGTCGACGCGGTTAAAGTAGTAGCGCGACTCGCGCGTGACTGTGAGATAGCGATAGGAGTGATAACCCCAAAAACGTGAGCTATTATCGCGGTCATTACGCTTTTCAATTTCATCCCAGCGCTCATTATGTTCAGGAGCTGGATTCCAGTAGAGAAGAGTCCAGCCAAGTTTTTGCAAACCATTTTGAAGGGCGGTTCCATCTTGAGCATTTCTCTTAGTGTAGGTCTTCAGCTTGGCCCAGGTTTGAGCTTGGTTCGTTGCCAAAAAAGCGCGCTCGAGACACTTGAGTGTGAGACCCACACAACTCGTAGGCTCCATTTGATCAAGCAGTGAAGCTGAGAGTCCTAGGCGCTTGAGGGCGCGCTGTCGCTCTGAGCGATTCATTTTGGCAAACTTAGAGCGATCTCCATAAAAGGCCGAGATACCGTGGCGGGCGTGAAAATCTTGATGTCTTTTAAGATCCTGTTGCAGACAATCTGAGGCCACTTCAGAGAGTTGATTGATCGAGGCTTGATGGACGCTCACTTCAGAGGGAGTAAAGTTAATCTCTCCTTCAAAGCCCACGGCAAAGGCTGCGGGTGCAAATAAAACAAGAATGATAAAAGTAGTGAATCCCATAAAAACCCCTTTAGCGCTTTTTATTGAGACCCCATGCTTTTGGCAAGTTTTCTAGTTCTGTCTTTTTTAAAAAACACTTAAACCGATACTTTTTTACAGACTATTCACTGAGGCTGTCCCCTGGGGTTTTTACGATAGGTGGCACCATCCACTCACCAGTGAGAGCGGCCATGCCGGGAGCGTACAGCCTCAAGGAGACGCTAAAAGCTTCACGTGGAGTGGGCAGCCAGTTGTTGATATTGCGATTGGTAGTCTTATGGGGCTGAAGGTAGACGACGAGAGAGCCATCTTTTTCATAGAGCAAGTTTTCGCGACTGGTGAGCCCGTAGTGATTATTGCGGTTTTCAATCAATTCGCCGCGGGCATTGTAGATTGTTAAACTCCAAAAGCTATTGGCCTGTGGCAGTTGATCTGTGAGAAAGCGCAAGGTGTAGTCGCTATTGCCATCGAGCATCTGGCCACTAAAGTCGACCTTAGTCGTGGCCTCAATATAAGACGTGGCCAGATGAGAAGAGTTGCCCCGCCAAGCGGCCGAGGCGCGCGAGAGGTAGGAGCTACCAAAGCGACCAGTATTTTCTTTTGAGATGTCCCAACCGTTCTCAATGACTCCCTGTTGATAATTTTTAATGAGCACCAGGGCAGTTTGCCTGCCTTCATTAATCGCCTTTTGAAGTTCTGTCCCCAGGTCTTTGAGCCTGAAAATGCGATCGCTACTGACACCGATTTCTTTCATTTCTTCGATGATATTCCAATCGCTTGAACGTGGAGGATTGGCACTCAGGAGGCGGTTAAAAAGTTGAAAGTACTCTTCGACATTCATTTGCTCTAGCTGATCATAGGGGGAGAGTTCAGCGCTATTATAAATGGCCGCCGAAGTTTTCTGGGCAAAGATAGTTTTATTTTTCCATTCTTTAAGACTCATGCCCGCTAGAGTTCCTTGAAAAGTCTTAGCACGTATTAAATCACTGGCGCCCTTCAATTCAATGCGGGCAGTGATCAGCCCAACCGGAGTTGGTGCAGTGATGACCTTGTAGCCCGGAGGCAGCTCCCCGCGATAGCCCTCTGGGACGAGGACCAGTCTGAGCGCTTCATCCATTTCAAGCGCACTTCCCGGAGTGGCAAAGACCTCACTCCACATATCCTTAAAGGAGAGTTCAAAAAAGCGATTTTTAGATTCACCACTTTGAATCACCAGCGGATTCACTCGAATGTCATACCACAGAGTCGAAGTGAGTAGGTCTGGATTGGCAAATGCCTCTGAACGACTTTTGGCCGTAGTCATCTGTGAATGATGATAGAATTGATTCATGGGTGATTCACGCAGACCCCTTCTAGTGAGCTCCATTAAGACAAGGGGGTAGGAATAGATGAAGGCGTTAGTGGCCACAGAGAGTCTTCGGTCATAGAGCTGCTTATTAGTTTTCTCCTCCACAATGAGACTTAAGGGCTCAGTGCTCTTGATTGGATCTTTGTTACTGCTGGCCCGAAAGCTCAGCATCCAAGCGCCAATGAGCAGTACGACTAAAGCCTTCTTCATTTCATCCTCCCTGATGAAGCTGTGGATCTCAATCAAAGCAATGGGGAGACGTTTTTG
Organism: Bacteriovoracaceae bacterium; assembly: GCA_048264885.1. GTDB lineage: Bacteria > Bdellovibrionota > Bacteriovoracia > Bacteriovoracales > Bacteriovoracaceae > JBLWXV01. The sequence continues at coordinate 249,067 of JBLXCO010000003.1, read as the reverse complement.
AAAGTTGGATGTGTGATAGTTTAAGGGTTGTGCGAGAGATATCGAGGAGAGCTTTTTAGTCAAAAAAAACCCCTCATAGTGAGGGGGTCAAATTTAGGCGGTTACTGCTCCGAAGCGGCCTTTCTTCCATTCGCCCATTTGGACGCCCAGATTGGCCTGAAGTGAGAGCAAGAGCTGGCGCAAGTCTGCACCCTGTCCTTTGGCCTCGAAATTGAGATCAAAATTATTCACGGTCCAGGTGGCCGCTAGATCTTGATCAAGCTTTTCAAGGATGAGTTTAATCGAGGCCTTGCTAGGGGCTTGATCTCGAACATTTTCCCAATGAATATTGATGATAGACTCATCGTGTGGCGTGAGCTCGTAGTTTTTTGTCTCTACAAAAGTGCGCCAGTCGTAGTGCTTATGATCGTTATAAGCGTTCATCCAACCTCCTTAGAAAGTCTGGGGGGTTTAAGAAGACGGAACACGTACGTGTTCCAGAGTGCATAGGATATACTTTTTGGTACAAGTGTCAAAATGAAATAAGATTACAACTTATGTCATTTAGGTAATGTCTAACTTAAGAGGCCAGGTACTTGATTATCCGTCACTCCCAATGGCTTCAACGGGGCAGGCTTCAAGGGCCTCTTGGCAGAGCTTTTCCTCTGCCTCATTGGAGGGTTGCTTACAAACGTAAGCGTGGCCGTCGTCGTCGTTCATCACGAAGAAGTCGGGTGCTTCCATGACACAGGCATCGCAAGCGATGCACTGGTCATCAACATAAAACTTTCCAGGAACATTTTCATCCCATTTTGCAGTCTTATCGGCCACGTTCGCTCTCTCTTACCTAGTTGAGGCGTGAGGTGAAGACTTTTACGTCTGCACTTTCAGCGAGTTGTTTAACGAGATCTTGTCTCATTTTATTGCCCAAGATGCGCGAGAGATTTTCCGCTTCTACTTTGGGGTCGGCCACGGGAGGATTCTTAGCTTTAAAGGTTCCTACGAGGACAACTTCAGCAGGCTTATCAAAAATATAGGTCTTATTTTGATCGAGACCATTTTCAAAAATCTCTTCAGACTCTTTCGCATTGAGCGTGACTTCTCCGCCTGATCCATCAAGACGATTGATAGTGGCGTCCATTTTAAGAGTAAAGCCGTACTTGGCTTCGAGTGACTCAAGTTCTCTTTTTGAATCCTTCTTAAGGGCCGCTTCAATCTGGGCGGTTACCTTTTGAATGAGTTCTTCATGCTCTTCTTTTTTTGTCTTTTGAATCATCTCTTTGGCAAAGTCTTCGCGGTAATCACTGAACTCAGCCGCTTTAGCTTCTTTTTTATTGAGAACGTAGATGATGTGGTAACCAAAGTCAGTCTTTACAGGCTCAGAGATTGTTCCTGGCTTCATTGAGAAGGCCGTATTTTCAAAAGGAGCAACCATAGCGCCACGGCCAAACCAATTGAGGTAGCCACCATTGTCTTTACCAGATGGATCTTCGGTATACTTCTTAGCTAGTGCGCTGAAGTTCTTAGGAGTCACTTCCTTTCTAATCTGAGCAATCTTCTTGGCCACTTCTGCTTCGTTCTTTTCATCAGTTCTTAAAAGGATATGGCGGGCTTCCACTTGCTCAGGCTGGTCGAGGGCGGCTTTTCTGTCGTTAAACATCCCCTCCACACGACTAGCGTTGTTTTCTTTGGCGAGATAGGCGCTAATTTCTTCTTTGCTCACCGGAATGTGCTTTTCAAGTGCACTTTTAGTGACCTTGGCAAAGTTCACACCCACAACCTGGTTTTTATATTTAGTGATCTCTTGCATGAGTGAGTTTGAAAGCGGGAGCTTGCCAATGAGCTCACCGGCGCGCTGGCTTTTAAGTCCGGCGAGAATATCGGCTTCAAAGTCAGAGGGCGTGAGGCTATTGGCCGCGAGGACTGACTTGTACTTATTGATGTCAAATTTTTCGTTGGTAAGAAAGTAGGGCATGCGCGAGAGCTCTTCTTTCACTTCACCAACTGCTGGTTGGATACCCATATCTTCAGCAAGGCCAATCATCACTTTCTTGGTGACGAGATTATTGATGGCCTGCTGCTTAAGACCGAATTGCTCAATTTGTTTACTATTGAGTGGCTGGCCACCGTTATAAAACTGAGAAAAGAAGTTCAATTGTCTTTCAAACTCCATTTGGTATTCGCGGGCCTTAATGGGCTCGCCGTCAACAGTTGCAATTGTGTCTGGCGTTCCTTGCATGGTTTGAAATCCCGTAATCATGAATGAGACTACAATCAGCCCGATCAGTAGGGTGACAAACAAGTTTGAAGTGTTCTTTTGAAATGAGGACATGTCCCTTCCTTTGGTAAAACTTGGGAAAATGAATGCCTATTATCCTTGGAGGGGCTTCACAAGTAAAGATTCTTGGCAGTTAAGCGGGCATGGTTTAAGCTTAAAAAGCCACTTTTTTTACCGACAGGGATGTCCAAATTTGAAACTTTCTGAGTCTGGAAGTCAGAGATTAAAAATCGCCGTTAATATCGTCGTTCTAGCCGCTGCATTTTACGGCGTGTCAAGGCGCTCTTTTGTGCTGCGCGAGACCTCGACCTTTGAGCGCGCCATGATTGATTTCTTAGTGGCCCCGTTGCAACAGGGAGTGAGCACTGTTCACGGTCAATTCTCAGATCTCATCGATCATTATGTCTTTAACGTGGGGGCGAGCAAAGAAAACTCCCAGCTCAAGCGCACGGTGGCCGAACTCGAAGAGCGCGTCTTCTCCCTAGGAGAAGTTGAGCGCGAAAACGAGCGACTCAAGTCCCTCTTGGCCTTTGGGGGTCCCGCTGAAAGTAAGCGCATTCTCGCCCAAATTGTCTCTTATGATGGCAGCAGTGACTTTCGCGTTTTGCGTATTAATAAAGGCTCTAGTGACGGCATTAAGCTGCAATCGACAGTCGTCACCGCCGATGGAGTGGTTGGTTATATCTATCGCCTGACCAAGCACTTTGCCGATATTCTCACCATTATCGACACCAATAATCGCGTCGACGTGCTGGTGCAACGAACACGCTCCCACGGGATTCTTGAAGGTCACCGCGAAAATCGCTGTTTGATGAAATATGTGGCCCAGACTGATCCAATCATTTTGGGCGATGAGGTCATCACCAGCGGGCTAGGCAATGTGTATCCCAAGGGATTGCGTGTGGGTGTGGTCTCTCGCATTGAACGTGAAAGCTATGGCATCACTCAAAGAATTGAAGTGACTCCTGCAGTTGATTTTACCACCTTAGAAGAAGTGGTTGTGCTCTCAAACGAATCCGATGGCATGAGACGCCTTGAATGGCAGGCCCTTGATAGCTCGGAAGGAGATGATAAGTAATGAAGTCTGACTTTCGAAGCCTGATTCTGCCGCTCATTCTCACTTTGCTCATGCTCTGTGTGCTTGAAATCTTTGCCACCGCCTTTTTGCCAGTGGTGGGGCTTAGAAAGTACATCATCCCCTTTAATATTCTCATTATTCTCTACTTGGGCTTTAAGCTTGAAAGCCCGTATATTGCGATTCTTATTTTAATCATCGAGTACTTTCACTCCTTCTTCTCGATTGAAGGTTGGGAGTTTGGCACCATTGCCGGTGTGCTCATCTGTATTCTCACCTCGTACCTTCGCGACATCCTGCATTTTTCCAGTGCCGGTATGACCATGTTAGTGACCCAAATTTTCCAAGGAGTTTGGTTCCTCATCGTGAGCGCAATCATGTACGTACGGCTAGATAATATGGACTACATCGTCGGTAAGTTCTGGCGCTTCATACCTGAGAGTCTACTCATAAGCTTGCTTGCACCCTTCTTCTTTTCAGTACTCGATCGCATTTGGTCTGGGGGAGAAGCCGGTATGCTAGGAGATGAGGTTTAGGGATGTTTGGAGAAGACGATCTCGTCAAATCTCATAAGGCCCGCGGCGACCTGATTTTTCATATTATCGTGGTGGCCTTTTTGATACTCATTGCTCGTCTATGGTACCTCCAAGTCGTTATGGGTGATCAGTTGTGGAAGTTCTCACTCGAGAACCGCTTGCGAAAAGAAGTGGTGCGCGCTCCACGAGGGATGATCTTTAGCCGCAACAATCAGCTTCTCACTCACAATACTTCTCGTTTTGATGCTGTGGTTATTCCTCAATATCTCAAAAATAAAAATGAAACTCTCAATAAGCTCGCCGAAGTACTAGAGATGGACCGCGAAAGCATTGATAAGATTCTGCGTCGTAGCGCTGGTCAGGCGTCCTATCTACCGGTGGTTATTAAGAAGAATATTTCTCAGCGCGAACTCGCCATTATCGAGACCGAAAACGCGAAAATGCCAGGAGTCGTGGTTGATACCTTTATTTCACGTGAGTACACCGATGGAGAGGTGGGCGCCCACCTACTTGGCTACATCGGAGAAATCTCTCAAACGCAGTTGCCACGCTATCAAAAGCGCGACAATTACGACTATAAGCTGGGCGACTTTATCGGCCAGGCCGGTATTGAAGAGAAGTTTGATAATTATCTGCGCGGAGAAGATGGCTATGAATTTATGGAGGTCGATGCCCGCGGGAGAATGAAAAGACATATTAGCTCCAATGATCTCTTTGCTGGCATTCAAAATAAACCGGCCGAATCAGGAAATAATATCCGCCTCACCATTGATCGCGATCTCCAGCTCGCGGCTTACAACGCCCTAGAAGGGAGAGTGGGAAGTGCGGTTGCGGTGGATGTGAATACGGGAGAAATTCTAGCGATGGTCAATCGTCCAAGCTTTGATCCCACTCGTTTTAGTAAGGGCATTACACCTGAGTATTGGGCGACTCTCACAGGTGATACGCGCACTCCGCTCCTCGATCGCAGTATTCAGGAGCACTACTCACCAGGCTCAACTTTTAAGACCTTTACCGCCATTGCCGCACTCGAAGAAAAGATCGTCACCCCTGAAGAGCAGGTGATGTGTGGCCCAACCTTTAGATTGGGACGTCGAGTTTTTCACGATTGGAAGCGAAATGGTCACGGACTTACTGATGTTTTTAAAGCACTTGGCCATTCTGTGGACGTCTACTTCTATAAGATTGGAACTGAGCTCGATATCGATATTCTGGCCGATTATGCCAAGTCCTTTGGCTTTGGCTCTAAGACGGAAATCACGCTCCCAAGAGAAATCCCAGGGCTCATTCCCACAAAGGAGTGGAAGAAAAAGCGCTTTGGTGAAGAATGGCAACTAGGTGAAACACTTTCGTGCGTGATTGGTCAATCCTACGTCCTGGCCACGCCCCTACAGCTTGCCATGGCCTATGCGGCAATTGCCAATGGAGGCAGTGTCTATCGGCCACATTTAGTGAAAGAAATTTTCTCCAACTCGGGTGAAGTCGTGAAGCGCTTTGAACCTGAGATTACTGGTAAGGCCAAGGTGAGTGAAGCAACTCTCAAGGCCATTCGCCGTGGACTAAATGAGGTCGTCAATAAAAGAGGGGGCACCGCTTGGTGGTACCGCGGTCGCGGGATTCGCATGGCCGGTAAAACGGGAACCTCACAAGTTCGCTCCATGACTAAGAAAGAACTTTTCTCGCGCTGTGAGGACATGCCCTACGAATCACGTCACCACGGCATCTTTGTCGGCTTTGCGCCTTTTGAAAAGCCTGAGATTGCGGTGGCCGCAGTGGTTGAGCACGGCTGTCACGGCTCGAGTGCGGGAGCTCCAGTGGCCAGAGAAGTGGTCACGACTTACATGAAAAAATATCGTCCAGAACTTCACAAGCAATACCTCGATGAAGATATCAAAGAGTATCGCGAGCTCTTACGCAGAGAGCGCGAGGCTAAAGAGAAGGCCGAGGCTGCGGCAGCGGCCGGAGAGGGCGACACGCCCGCTCCGACTGAAGAAGACGAATAAGAGGCTTAACTATGGATTGGTCACAATTTGTTCAGAATCTAAAGAGGTATGATTACTATTTCTTTGGCATAACCTTGGCCATCTTTATCATGGGGATTTTCAATCTCTACTCGGCCACTCACGCCTCTTCCTCGGCGAGCATGGCCGAGCTCTATAAGACCCAAATCGGTTACTACTTTCTCTCCCTCGCTATCGGCGTGGGGGTTTCTTTTATTCAGCCCAAGACCATCTTTCGCTACGCCTATGTGGTCTACTTCTTGTGTCTCGTGGCCCTGGTGGCCGTGCTTGTCTTTGGTGACATTGGTATGGGGGCGCGGCGCTGGATTGTGATTGGAAGTGTGCGTATTCAGCCCTCTGAAATTGCCAAGATTATTGTTGTGCTCGCCATTGGGCGCTGGTTTGCTGGCCACGATCCCGATCGCGAGCTAGGGCTTAAGGAACTCATCGTCCCCTTTTTACTGGCCTTGATTCCGGCGCTGCTCATTATTGTTGAGCCCGACCTGGGGACAGGGCTTTTGATTTTACTCATTTTCTTTGTGATGGCCTTCTACCGCAAGCTCAAGTGGCGCACCATCTTCGTGCTTGGAATCGTGGGGATTATCTCAAGTGGGGTCATGTATAAATTTGGCCTCAAAGAATATCAAAGAAAGCGCGTTCTCACTTTTATTGATCCAGGCCGCGATGCCAAGGGCTCGGGCTACAATGCCATTCAGTCTAAGATTGCTATCGGCTCGGGAAGGCTCCTTGGCAAAGGCTATAAGAAGTCTTCTCAAGCTTCACTCAATTATTTGCCAGAAAACCACACTGACTTTGTCTTTTCTATTTTTAATGAAGAGCACGGTCTTTTTGGCTCGCTCTTTCTGATCAGTCTCTATCTTATTCTTTTTCATCGCTTTATCTGGCTCGCCAGCTCGGTGCCGCGAATGTTTGACTCAGTCGTCGCGATCGGTTTGATGTCGATCTTCTTTTGGCACACGTTCGTCAACATGGGCATGGTGATGGGGATGCTGCCGATTGTGGGGCTGCCGTTGCCGTATATGTCCTACGGCGGATCGAGCTTGCTCACTTTTGGTCTGTGCTGTGGGGTGGCCACGTCGCTGTCCAATGCGCGCAATCTCTTCTAAGTTGGCGCGCATTTTGTACTCTTAAAGGGTGAGTGTTCACTTATTAAGGGGTTTGAGATGAAAATGCGTTTAAAATTGTCTGTTCTTTTGACGGCCGTGACCTTCCTGTGCGCTCCAGGTGCCTATGCCTTTGAAAACCTCTTGATCCCGGCCACCAATACGTTTGACGCCGTTAAGCAGGAGCTCTGGCTCAGTGGACTCGATGCTGAGCAAGTTGAGCGCGAGGCACAAAGCGCCCAAATGCCCGAAGAAGTGACTCTGGGCCTAGAAAAATGGGAATCTTCGCTTTAGTACTAATTAAAGACTTGACCCTTTGGTCCAAAGCAAGCATAGTCTGATCACTGTACTAATTGAGGAACGCCATCTTTGAAGACGATTTCAACAATTGGTAGCTTGCTTAAGCGCATCTACCGCCATTACAGCAATGAGCTCCTACGTGGACTGCAAAATCGCGGTTTCACCGATTTGCGCCCAAGCTTTCTAGAAGTTCTCATTGTGATTTGTGAAAAAGAGGGCGCATCTATTAAAGAGATTGGCTTTGAATGTGGCCTGAAGAAGCAGACCATGACTAGCCACCTCAATGAACTTGAAAAGCGCGAGTACATCACCCGCAAGATTAATCCCAAAGATAAGCGCGAGCAAAATATCCATCTCACCCAGATGGGTGAGAAGTTTAAGCTGGCTTTGATGGAGACACTCGAAGAAGTTGAAGCGCAATACGTCTCAAAAGTGGGAACAGTTGAGTTAGAGCGAACTCAATTCGTGCTCAAAAATCTGATGAAACAAGTGATTGGTGAGGAAGTCTAGGCGCTTTTGAAGGCCTTATTGAGCTCTTGAACTTCACCACGTCCTGGCCAAAATTCATAACCACCAGAGATATTATTCATGTTGAAAAATCCTTTTTTCACCATGAGTTCACATGCGGCAATTGAGCGCACACCCTTTTCACTGATGACGAGAATGGGCGTGGTTTTATTGGTGATCTCGGCGTAGCGAGTGGCGAGCTCTTCCAGGGGAATTTTCACCACGCTATCCAGAGCGATGGGGGCCTTATAATCTTTTGCACTCACATCGAGCACCATAAAGTCGAGATCGACATTTGAATAGAGCTCATAAGCGCGCTGGGGAGTGAGGTCGTTATACGGACTTCCTAGCAGCACCATCGAGTCGTCGAGGGGCTCATTATTTTTAATGCGAATGAGATGATTGCGTGAAAGAGCGATGGAGAAATCGAGTTTTTCATCGATGCGGGCAATATTTTTTTCGATATTGCTCAAACGATTGTTAATAAAGTCGAGTAATTGAAATACCTTTAAATCCATGGGCCCTCCACTGACTTCCTATTATAAGGGGCGGTGCGTGAAGTTAGAACACTGGGTAAAAGGTACCGAAGTGAATCTGTCCAGTAATGACGGTTGTCAGTAGACAGCTGGTAAAAAAGCTTCCCCCTTCATTAATCCCAATGCCCACGTCTACCTCGCCGAGCTCTTCGGTGGCGGGGGTGGCGCGAAGCCCTTTGCTGCCAATTTGAAAGACCAAGGCCAGTCCGCGCTTAAAGATGGGAAAGATAATAAGCGAGAGTAGAATTTTTAAAACAACCTGGGCGCCATACCATCTAATGTCACTAATCTCATGATTGAGGGCACTTGAGATGAGAATGACCCAGCCCCAGAAAAAGCCCAGATAAGAAAGGGAGAGGCCAATATTTTTTTGAATCAGCAGTCGGTTAAAGGGGAGTGAGCTAAAGATGGAATAGGACTTTGAAGCAAAGCCCAGCAGCACCAGTCCAAGTAGCCACAGGAAAAAGAAAATCACGATTGAGTCATTTGAGACGTGAATGATTGTTCTCATAATATAGGCCACTCCTAAAGTCAGAGTGCTCGAGACGAGGGAGTAGGCCATATTCTTGCGTTTTAAAATTTCGTCGTGATACTCGAAATTATAGAGAATGATCGAATCCATAATGTAGAGAGCACCAATATAGAGGAGCCCTGCGATGGTGGCCTGGATAAAGAAATCCGTAAGGGCGTAGACGATGCCATCACTGATATAGAAGTAAAACTCACTATAGATGAGACCTAGGCCCAGCAGGCGCGTGATCAAGTGCAGCGTTTCGGGACCGTTTTTACTGGGGTGAAACTTCTTGAGAAAGTGTTGCTTAGCACTTGGATGTAAGTAGGCGTGAATGTAGCGATAGAGATAAAGAATGAAACAGATATAGAGGCTGAAAACAATTCTTAAAATCAACTTATCAAATAATTCGTTCATGAGGTCTTATCTCGCTTGGCGTGCTGGTTTTGCTTTGTCTGGTGCAGAATCGGGGCTCCATTTTGGGATGTACCAAAACTTTCTCATATGTTCGCCGAGCCCTGCGATGGCACGAGGGGTTTTATCAAAACTATTTTTAAAGACATTTGAAGTGATCTCTCCACCTTCACCAAACTCGGCGTCAGGGCCATAGAAGGGAACGGATTGGGACTCAGCAATTTGCATCTTTTTGACAAACTCTTCATCAGGGCGCCAAGAACCCCATTCAAAAAGCTTTGGAAAGTGGCGATAGCCGCGATAGAAGGTCCAGCGCTCAACTCCTGAAGGCCCGGCCTCAAAAGAGCCATAGGCAGGATCACCTAAGTAGAGTGCCCCCGGTGGCATCGGAATAGTGCTGGTTTGGCCATCGCGCTCACTTCTTCTAAAGAGACTCATCCCCACGTTCTTAAGATTTTTTTCCCAAAATGACTGAGAGGTCTTCACAATCACCACTTCTGAGGGCTTAAAGCCATGGATGATTTTATACTTTTGAAAATAGGTCTTAATGAGAAAGCCCGTTTGAAAGCTATCAATTAAGACCACGCTGATGGGAGCGCCGATAAAAAAATTCTCAAAGTAGAGTTCACCGAGAACACTTGGTATTTTTTGCTCGGATGGCGAGAAGGACTTAGAAAGTCCTAAGAAGAGCAAGACGAGCAAAATATAAAGTGAGATTTTATTCATAGCTAATTATCTAACGGGCCCTCTGCCGGAGCAAGTAGCCCGATTAATTCCTCGCGCACATTTTTAGGCAGAGATCCCAAATCACAGTGAAGTCGATTCACTTGATGGCTCTTACTAAATTTCAAGAAAAGGTCCGTAGCCTCGTTGATATCGGTGTACATTTTCTCTTTAGAGCCGTAGTGGTCGCGGACTACTTTGATCGGAAAAGAAGTCTGGGTGGCATCCGCGCGGTAATACTTTGAGAGCCTTCCAGCTGAGGAAGACTTAATATAATCAACCTTATGTCCAGAGAGCCACGCCTCAATCTCCCCTAGCTTTACTTCTTGCCCGGGATTAAAAGACTCGTAAATCTTAGTGGGAATGCGATTTTTTACAATTGCCTGCGCGTATTCGTTCTTTGAGTTTCTCATAATCTTCATCAGAAAGTGATCATCGTGCTCAATATAGGCTTCGATATCGCCCGGGATGCGGTACTCATCTGAAGTTTTAAAATAGCGAAGAAGTAGTTGCTCTAGGCAAACTGAGCGGTAGTGAAAGTACACTTGCAAGAACATGTGGTAGCGCGACAGTAGAAAGTCATCAAAGGTGACCACGGCGCGCTCGGAAATGCCCAGATAGGCCGAGCCATTAATTGAGCTAATGGCCAAGTTGTCGATCAACCAATCGAGATCATAATTGCCATAGGAGACGCCACAGAAGTAGCTATCGCGCAGGAGATAGTCCATGCGATCACAGTCCATCTCACTTGAGACGAGCTGGCTTAAAATTGGAAAGAGATTGAGACCGCCCACAGTGAAGTAGGAGTCATCATTGGTTTTACCTCTAATGAGGTCGGCAATATGTTTGCGCTTTACACCTAAGTGCTCTTCAACCAACTTGAAGTTCTCCGCAAAGGAGCTGTCGGCAATCGACTTGATGGTGTAGTCCTCATGAGTGGCCTGGCGATCGAGATCTTCTCCTTCGCGTAGAAACTCTTTGGGAATACTAAGCGCCCGCAAGGTTGGCATCACTGATTCCGTTGAGTGACTAAGAGGAGCATGGCCCACGTCATGAAGCAGACAGGCGAGCTTAAAAGTTTCTTTCAGGCGCTCAAGCTCTGGAGTAGGCATAAAGTCTTTAAAAAGCGAGCGGAACGCTTTCTCACCAATATGCATGACCCCAAGTGAGTGAATGAAGCGAGTGTGGGTAGCGCCGGGAAAAACATACTCAGACAGGCCAAGCTGTTTAATTGATCTGAGTCGTTGAAAAAATTCCCCGCGAATGATCGGAGCCTCTTCCGGAGAGATGTGAATTGAGCCATGAACGGGATCTCTAATCTCCACCTTATCCTCTCTTTGCTAGGTCAGCTGCGTTTTCGTGAAGCCACTTCACAATTTCTGCGGACTCGTGCATTGGCTTGCCGTCAATATATAAGCAAGGCACCGTTCTTCTGCCGGTATCCGAGACCAGTTTATCTAGATGCTCTTTATTTGCGCGAATATCTCTGAGCTCAACTTCTAAGTCGAGGTCCTCAATTGCTGAGAGCACTAACTGACAGTAGGGGCAAGAGTAATAGTAGTAGAGGGCTAAATGATGTGCGGAATCCATGAATTTCCTTGAGAGTTTTAGTTAAAGTAAAAAAGGGCCCATAAGGGCCCCTCTATCAGCTTTTTTAAGTGAGCTTTAAAAATCGTCGTCGTCCTTATCAAGACCTGAAGCATAGAGTTCGTCCTCATCGTAGAGGTCTTTTTCCTTCTCTTCGTCTTCTGGCTTATCAAAGGCGTCGTTGTAGCCCCAGCCGTAGCCATAATTCGTATCGGCCACTTCGTCGAGCTCATCTTCCGGATCATATTCCTCGGAGAGTTTGACGCCGTTGGGAGCTTCTGGCCCACTAGCAGGTGGAACTTCATCATCGTCATCTTCATCATCGATAAGATCGGGAGAACCAAGCAGTGGATCTTTTTCTTCGATGACTTCTTCCACTTCATCGAGCTCTGCTTCTTTTTCTGCTTCGATGAGCTCCGGTGGAGCTTCGATGGTGTGCTTTTGCTTATAGAGCTTAATCGCCTCTTCTTTAGAGAGTTTCTTTTCTTTATCGCTCTTGGCACTTGAAGATTTTTTTGTGGCTTTCTTGGCAGCTGGCTTAGCCGCAGCTTTCTTTGTTGCTACTTTCTTGGCCGCTACTTTTTTGGCGGTGGTGGTGCGAGTGGCGGTTTTCTTAGCTGCCTTCTTCGCTGTTTTCTTGGTTGCTTTTTGGGGCGCTTTCTTTGCTACTTTTTTTGCAGTCGTTTTCTTGGCCACTTTCTTTGAGGTTTTTTTAGCCGCTTTGGAGGCTGCCTTTTTAGCAGTTTTTTTCGCTGTTTTCTTAGTGGTTTTCTTAGCGGTTTTCTTTGCCGTCTTTGGGGCAGCTTTTTTGGCCGTCGTTTTCTTGGCTACTTTCTTAGCAGAAGCCTTTTTGGCCGTTTTCTTAGCCGTCTTTTTAGCCGTCTTTTTAGTTACTTTCTTTGCTGTTTTTTTGGTCTTCTTAGCCGCCACGGTCCTATCCTTGTGAAAGTAATGAAATTAAATTGATGTCCTTGCAGTATAGAAGAGAAAACACCTCATTTTCAATAATGAGAATGTGTTTTTAGTGGTCGGGGCCGTAGAAGCCTTGGAGCTGTGAGTCGGGGAGCTTGTTGACCATGTCGATCCCAGTAAAATCTGGCCATTCTTGCAGTCCAGTGCGCTCCATGAAGATCATCGGATCGCCGTAGGGATGCTGCGCAGAACTTTGTAGGACTTTTTCAATGGCAAAGAATTTAGTGGAGTATGAGTTTCGCTTCAAAGAACGCCCGATTTCATCACCGGATATAGCAGCGCGCTCACCACCGAGCTCAGTTCCATTTTGGCGCAATCCCGGCATGTAGGCGGTGGAGACGTCAAGGTTCTCTGGACCCGTGCGCCCAATCTCACCATTGGTAAACTCAAATCCTGGATAAAAAGTGGTGCGATAGAATGTAGCGTAAGGGCGTTGCGGGAACTCGTCATCCGACTGGGATTTGTTCACGTATTCAACGAATGTTTTCTTGAGTGGGTCGATGCCACAGATTGAAGAATCTTTGAGGAAAAAATGATCGAATTTTGCCGCCATGGAGGCAGCATCACAATTGGAGGCGCTAATACTTAGCCCCGCCACGTCGTCATAAATCGTATCGGCAGCACCTTCGTAGTTTTGCGCCCCAGTGCTGTCAGTTGAGCCCTTGGTACGGATCTGCTGGGCGGCGTCTTTGAGTGCATCGGTAAAAGTTTTTACCCCTTGGCCGTTGCTGTTGATGTAGTCCTGAATCACTTTTTCAATGCTTGGAAGATCGTCGTAGAGAGTGTTTTCGCCAAAGAGCGGAGCAAAGAGAGCGTACATGCGCGAGCCTCCAGGTCCACTTCCAACGATGTCTGAGAGAGGAATTGTGAACATGGCCTCTTGAGAGACGTCCCCTTTGGGAGTGTCACTAAAAGTTGGGACCATGTAGTTGAGGGCCTCATAAAAAGTGGGTCGGCGCGCTTTTTCCATTGCCTCATTAACTTGTGAAGCAGTCATAGGAGCAGCTCCCAGACCTTCTGGAAGACTCGCCTTGAGACTTTGAAATTGATTGACGTTCCAAAGACCCACAACTTCTCCGGTATTAAAGTTCGCAGCCGAGCTTCTCGACTCAACAATTAAAATCTTGGTGACGTTGGCGCCTTTTTGTTCTGAGAGACTACTCTGGGCGGCTCCTTCTAGAGCATCGTAGAGAATATTGGGTACGACAAACTTGGCTTGAGAAGCGTTGTTAGCCGGAACCCCGCCAATCACGTCATCTGGAGAGCTCACCCAAAAAGGAACTGCTGCTGAATCGACGGGCAGGGGAAAGCCAGGAGTAAAGCCGGGAACGTTGGCCTTGACGCCCGCAATGTACGCACTTGAAATTTTGTTATCACTATCATCGCGCGCCTTCACCCCGCCAGCAGTGTCATTGAAAGTGAAGAGCCTCGGTCCGATTCTTCCCCCAAAGGGCTTGGCGGCGCTATAGGCTTGTAACTCAATGCCAAACTCTTCAGCAAAGGGATAGAACATTCCAATATACTTAGTCTCGCCTTTGACTGCGTAGTAAGTCATGACCTCCGGGTTTTTAACAAAGCCCATGAGGTATCCTGGAACCGGAAGGGCCGTCTTGGTCCCAGCGCAAGTTCCTTCAACCGTAATGGCCGGGCCGCCACCAGAGCTTTGAAATTGGGAGTCTTGAGTAATAAACGAAGTATAGAAGGTCACCATATTGACCGGGTAAGCTTGGAGGTCAACATAGTACTTGTTGGTCACTGGCTCACCGGAAGTGGGAAAGTTTTTATTACTAGGAATCAAAAATGAGCTCACCGTATTTTCGTTTGCGATATAGGGCTCAGGTTTGAGTTCGGTGAGTTTGAAGTTGATGGCGAGATCGCGATTATTCTTATCCACTCCACCGGCTAAACTTCTAAAGGCAGACATATAGGCTTTGGTGGTGCGCTCACTAAAGGCGCTAAGAAGAGGATTGTCCCCATCGACATTGAGACTATCAAAGGTCACGCAGCCAGGTTGCGCCTCAGTACAAATTGATTCCGGGTGGGGAGGCATATTGACGATATACTCCAGATTTCTCATGCGCATGCCAAGTTCAAGCGCTTGTGGCCACGCCCCTAAGCGATCAGAGGCAATCAAGGTGGCGCCGTCGATGACTTCAGTTTGCGTGCCATAGGCCCACTGAAGAGCGGTGGCAAAGTTCACGTTTGATCTAAAGGAGCAGTCCTTTGACTTTGTCGCCGTGATGCTGTCGAGAAAGTCCTCGTGGGCTTGCTGGATATTGGGAAGACCGGGAGCGGGAAAGCGTGGTAGGCCGGGCACGTCGTAGATCTCGCAAATATTGTGGTTGAATTGCCCAAAGTGAATGCAAATTGAAGGCACGTTAAAGCGGTCAAAGTTATTGGCGTCGGTGAGAATAATTGAGCCGGCACCAGGCGGAGAAAATTGCTTGAGAGTGAAGTTCATGCCGGGAGCGCCGTCTTGCTGTGGTGGGTTTTCGCGCACCTTGGGAAGTCCCATCTGTCCGAGCACGTAGTACTTAAACATCCATTCCTTGTAGGTATTTCGAATTTCCCAATTGAGGTGAGCAATATTGGTGAGCTGTCGCGATTGAGTGGCGGCCCCAGCATAGGCGGCGGCGTCGACCGCATTTTGCAAGTTAATTTTTGCTTTCACAAACAGACCCACATTCACAATGAACGCAATCATGCTAATGATGATGAGCATGACGATGCCAAGGAAGATGCTGAGCTGGCCCGCTTGGGAGTGGCTCTGAGTGGTGTTGACTTTAAGTGTCATGAAGGCCCTGGTAGCAAAAAAACTCTATCCAACTATAAGAAATCACAATCAACATCTTGGCAAGTTTGTTGGAGTAATGGGAGTGCGCGAGGGTTTGTTATTCTGGGGCCTCGCCAGTGGCACGTTAGCTGACCAGAAGGCCTTTCACACACAACTTCACCGGGTTTATCTTTGTGATCAACTGATCAAAGTGGATTAAATGGATCAAGGATGACCTCCATGTAAACCCCACCGGAAACTCTGGGCCCCGCGGGGGGCCCAGCAGCCTTTCTGTAGGGAGTTATATGGTAAGGGGAGAGCTTTACCCGCTTTCACTCGGTGAGGGGACTGGCCTAGAATAGAGAGATGAACGTGGACTTGGAGGACTCTAAATGTCGCATTTTTCGCCTGGACCCCTAGAGAGACGTACCTACAAGGTCAAGAATGCCGTCACCCGCTTTTTTTGTCCCTTGTGCCGAACTGAGCGCGCCTTTACGATTGGCCCGCGCCTGCACGCTAAAAACTACGTTCAAATCACGATGCTCACCCTTGTCACCACCGCCATCTTCTTTCCGCTCTGGGAGTGGGGTGGGGTATTTAGCTTCTTTGTCTACTTTGCTGCTTTTGAGTTTGCTCGGCGCACGCTTTTTCGCAAGCAAGTTCCCTGTCCCCACTGCGGTTTTGATGCTTCTTGGTATAAGCGCGACGTTAAGGTCGCCCGCAGCAAAGTGAAAGATTTTTGGGCCGCTCAAGATCAAGGTCCCACTGCGTCTAAGACCAGTACTCACGCCGTTTCAAACTCTTAATGCAGACCTAAACTGACAATTACTCGCATCACCTCCCTCGTGCAGAATTTACTTCTAAAACAAGGGGGGAAATCTTATATTCTGTGCCATGTTCAACACACTAACCAATGTAGCAGTCAGCAAAACTTTCGCTGTTCTGACTGTGAATGTGGACGAATGGAGGTCCTAGAATGAGCGTGAACAAAGTTATTATCGTTGGCCGTCTCGGTCAAGAACCTGAACTCAAGTACACACCATCAGGTGCGGCCGTTTGTAATTTCTCAGTGGCCACTTCTGATTCGTGGACAGACAAGAGTGGTCAAAAGCAAGAGCGCACAGAGTGGCATCGTATCGTCGTTTGGGGCAAGCTCGCTGAGCTTTGCAACCAGTACCTCGCTAAAGGTCGCCAAGTCTTTGTTGAAGGCTCACTTCAGACTCGCTCTTGGGATGATCAAAATGGTCAAAAGCGCTACACGACAGAGATCAACGCCAAGAATATTCAATTCCTCGGCGCTGGTGCGGCCACTGGCCCAAGTGATCGCGCGGCAGATCGCAGCTCAGGTATGAACCAAGAAATGCCCGACTCATTTGGTGGCGACTATCAGCCAGCAACTGACGCCAATTTCACTGCTGACGATATCCCGTTCTAGAGAGCGCAAAACATTTAGGTTACAAGGGAAGGGGAGCTTACAGCTCCCCTTTTTTTATCCCGTTGGTGCTCCCCCGGTGCCAGATGACTTTTGGGACTCAGCGCGCTGTCTCGTTTCATGTCAAAGGATCATGATGACGACTCAATTTTAAATTGAGATGGTTAATCAAGAGATTTTTACGAGGGGAAGTTCGTTGGAGAGTAAGTTTTCTAGTTTCTTACATGAAAAACTCGCCGCTGTAGTGCAGGTTTACGTCGATGGTTATGTGGGCGAAGAGGTTCGCTCGATTATGAATCCGCGGCTAGGGGACTTGAGCGACTGGAGTGGCTCGGGCTTTTTTATTAAGACTTCCTATGGTGAGGATATCATCGTCACCAATGCCCATGTGGTTCGCAACGCACGCTCGATTGAAATTATGTCGATGCTCACTTCCGAAGAAACATTTGGTGCTGAGGTGGTGGGAATTGTCAAAGATCAAGAGCCCGACATTGCCATTTTGAGATTAAAAAGTGGTGAACTCGAGCGCTTTCGCGCGATTGCAAGTTCACCGATTCCCTATCTCGAGTTGAGAGCAGGCGACGAGATTTCACGAGGCACAGAGTTGAGGGCAATTGGTTATCCACTCGGGATGACAGAGCCCAATATCACTGGGGGCGAGGTGAGTAATTTTGCTTCTGGAAGTCGCTTCATCTCACCAAAGTACGTAACAGATGCGGCGATTAATCCTGGCAACTCTGGGGGGCCGGCCATTGATGAGTTTGGCAAAGTGATTGGCGTAAATACTTCCATCATTCAAAATGCTGAGAATATTGGTTTTATTACGCCGTTTAACTTCATCGCCATTATTCTTAAAAATATTTTTGAAAACAACTCAATTTGCTTTGCCGATATAGGGGGAGATTTTCAAAAAAATTCTGAGGATCTTGCCCACCACCTTGGAATGTCTGCTCCCGTGGGGATTATTGTGAGCTCGGTGGATAAGGGTGGCTTTCTCGAAGGTGCACAAGTTCAAAAGGGAGATGTCATCCTAAGTCTCAACGATGAAGAGATTGATCGCCATGGCATTTTTATTGGTAAAGAGCATTTTCACCGGCGCAATATTTTTGATGAATTCAAGCTCATTCCACTAGGTTCGCTCATCAATCTCGAGGTGTGGCGAAAAGGGCAAAAGCTCAGTTTAAAAGGCAGGGCCAGGCCCTATCCGATACGCGGGATTCGATCGAGACCGATCATTGTAGAGCGAGATTTCTTAGATGTTTGGGGCATGACCATACAGCCACTCTCATATGAAATTCTTGAGGCCTTCGATATGGTTGACCCACAAATGTTCTATCAGCTCTTGCGCCAGTATGATGAAAGTAAAGAGCGAATGGTCGTCACTCATATTGAAAAAGAGAGTCCTGCTTATGCTCAAGAATGGTCAATAGGTGAGGTCATTAACAAGGTCAATGCCGAGGCTGTTGACGGGATTGAAGAACTCTTGGGGGCGATCAATTCCAGTGGAGAGAATTGTTGTCTTGAGAGTGAGCGGGGAGCAATCGGGGTGTTTCAAATGTCGCAGTTAAAAACCCCAATAAAGCTTTTAAATCCCTCTCTCTTTCTTAAATAAATACCAGGGCAAAGTTGTCAGC
Organism: Bacteriovoracaceae bacterium; assembly: GCA_048264885.1. Lineage (GTDB taxonomy): Bacteria > Bdellovibrionota > Bacteriovoracia > Bacteriovoracales > Bacteriovoracaceae > JBLWXV01. The sequence goes on along the minus strand of JBLXCO010000003.1, from coordinate 230,686 downwards.
TAGCTAAGTAGTCAAAATGATGCTGCTGTCATCTCGAATTTGGGTTCAAAAAGCTCTTGGCCCAGAGGCTTATTCTTCCGATAAGTAAGCTAGAAAGGGGAATGCTTTGTCACAACATAAGCGCGAAAAAGACAGCTTTTTTTCAGTGGCCTTCGATCTGGTAGTTACAGATTGCAACCTCCCGTATGACCTCTATATCAATTCTTCTGTTGTCATCGCTAAAGAGCGCTTTGTCAGAGTCTTTCCAAGAGATGGGCGACTGACAAGTGAAGACATAAAGAGCTTTAAGAAAAAATATCACCAGCTCTACGTTCTTGAATCTCAAAGAGACGACTATCTTCGTAGTCTCATTCATCTTGGAGATGTCACAGATATTCAAAAAACGGAAATTATCAAAGACTCGGCGATTATTTACCTGAATAAAGTCTTTGATAAAGAGAAAGAATTCACCACTGAGGTTCTAGGCGAGGCCATTCAAGGTTGTCGTGAGTCAGTGGAGAGTATGGTCGATGTGATTCAGGACTATGAAATTTCTCAGGTCAGAGATCTTATCGGGAACCTGAGCTTTCACGACTTTTACACTTACGACCATTCAATTAACGTTTCGATGTACAATATTGCCATTATGAAGGCCCTCAATCCAAATGCGACTAGAGAAGACCTGGTGGTCGCTGGTCTGGGCGGGCTCTTGCATGACCTCGGAAAAATAAAAATTCCAACGACAATTATCAATAATCCCGGACAGCTCTCAGATGCAGACTTTGCCGTGATTAAAAAACACCCTGGCTATGGTGATGAGCTCTTGGGACAAACGATTGAACATGAGCACTGCAATTGTGCAGACGTTGACTTTAATATTATTCGCCGAGTGATTCTCGAACATCATGAGAATTGGAATGGCACCGGTTATCCTTCTAAGATAAAAGGAACTGACATTCATGTCTTTGCTCGTATTACGGCCATCTCAGATTTCTTTGACGCTATTACGACGAAACGCTCATATCACGAAGTCCTCTCGACTGAGGACGCTCTGTCTGTAATGGAAAAATCAGTTGGGAAGAAACTCGATCCCAAGCTCTTTAAGGTCTTTGCCGAGAACGTCAATAAGCTTGGGCTAAAGGGCAAGGCCAATAAGGAGCTTCCTGAGGATTTTGATCCTTGTCAGCCGCAAAACACACTGCCGTTTCAGGCGATCACGGCCAATAAAAAGGCGCACAACCTCTTTGAGAAAGACAATAATTATGGAAAGGTTGTGAAAGATGGCGAGAAGAAGAAAGCTTCGTAGCTAGTCTTTCCAATAGAAAAGGCCCTCAAAAAGAGGGCCTCGAAGATATTCACTCGACTTTGAAAGTCAGTAATTATCTGTCGCCACCTGAAGCGCGTGAAGCACGGATGATAACGTATTTACCGTTTTTACACTCGCGAGTTACATTGAAGTAACCATTGCGGTCGTAGAGGTATTCGATACCAGAAAAACGACGGCCATCTTTACACTTGATGATTCTTGGAGCTGGTGCTTTTGGGTACCAACGGCCATTTGTACAAGTTCTTACAACAGCTACTTGGTGATCGCTGTTGAAACGGTCATTTTCCCAGAATACTTGACGTGAACCTTCACGACATTTTTTGAATTCAGATGAAGTTACAACTGAACCAAAGCTATCTCTGTCAACACATGACTTACCAACGTTACACTTGTCTTCGTCGATAGTAACAGCGTAAGTAGCAACAGCTCTTTCGCCTGAGTTACAGTAGTTAGCACTTTTTACGAAACGAGTGTAGAGAGCTTGGTCACCGTGTGAAAGAACGATGGCGCCAGAAGCTTTAACAAGAGATTGTGCTTCGGCACAAGTCATGTCAGCTGTGTTTTGACGAGCAAATACTGAGGCAGAAAGAAGTAGACTAGCTACGAGGATCATCTTTTTCATAACATTTCTCCTTTGAGATGTTGTTGTTAAAAAACCAAAATGTGATGAAGCATTCTTCTCAGGTATATTAATCTTTTTCAATACTAAAAAATTGTGTTGGTTGAATTGTGGTTTTAGAAAATGAAACCGATGATGGTTAAATTTTCATATCTAGTGAATTGTCAATGGAGCTCTCTTTAAAGTGGTCTGCTTGTTTGAGACCAATGATTATGAACAAAAAAAAGGCCCTCTTTATAGAGGGCCTTTGTGGGAAGGAAGTAGGTGTGGGAACTATCTGTCACTCGCGCGTGTGGCCCTGATGATGACATACTTGCCGGCCTTACACTCTCTCGTCACATTGAAGTAACCATTGCGGTCGTAGAGGTATTCAACGCCTGAATATTTGCGCCCATCTTTACACTTTGTGATTTTGGGGGCGGGAACTTTAGGATACCAGCGTCCATTAGTGCAAGTGCGGATCTCTGATATCGTTCTGTCACTAAAATTGTCTCTTACTTGAAAGACCTGGCGCGAGCCTTCACGGCAAACTTTTATACGGTTGGGAGCAACAAAGGTCCCACCATAGTCACGGTCACGGCAAACATAGCCGACACGGCACTTGCTTTCATCGAGGGTTAAGGCATAGGCCGTAACGGCGTGATCGCCACCATTACAATGTCTATCTCCATTCACAAATCTTGAAAATAGAGAGTCATCACCATGAGAGAGAATGAAAGTTCCATTATCTCTGACCATCTGGCGAACTTCAGAACATGTAAAATCTACAGTATTTGGGCGCGCCCAAAGATTTGAGCTCATGAGTGCGAATGCGCTAATAATTAATGTCTTCATCTAACTATTCCTATAGACAAGGGTTTTGCGCTTTATCTCAACCATTTGTTTGATTATCAAGAATAGAAAAGGTTGCTCTTTTAAAGATGGTTTTATTTCTTGAGACCACGGCCTTCGTTCAGCTTTGGTTTACTCTTTGTCAGCAATTATGCGAGTTCTTGCTGCTATGTTTCGAGATTTTTAATTGAATCTTTTGTTACAGTGCTGCTCCTAAGGGAGAGTCGATGGCACCTGATGTTCGCCAATATACAGATCTGCGCGATTTTTTGATCGACTTTTTTAATTATAAAAAATCGAATAATTCGCAATGGTCTTTTCGCTCTTGGGCCTTCAACCTGGGGCTTAAGTCTCATGCTAACTTTGTAAGTTTTCTCGGTGGAAAGAGAAACTTAACTAAGACTATGCAAGAGAGACTTGGCCTTTACTTTAAGTTCGATCCCATAAGTAAAGAATACTTTGATCAGCTATGCTCTTGGGAGCGCTTCTCCTTTGATAACCCCGAGCTCTCTAAGCGCTTGCGAGGGGTGGTGATTGAAAATGAGGGACAAAGTGACCAATTTGAAATTGTCTGCGCCAAGGAGAGCTTTAGTCCGCTGATCACGCTGGTGGGAGAACTCTTAAGAAAATCAAAGCGCGCCTTAAATGTTAAAGAAATTCACTCGCTCATGATCCCGACGGTGACAGTAGACAACGTCACTTCGGCGCTTGAGCGCCTATTGGATTTGGGCCTTATTACCCAAACCGAGCAAGGATATGTGCATCTTCATAGCAATAAAGATGTCACTATGAGTAAGGATAATCTCAACCTAAAAAACTCCTTCGCTCTTTCTCTGGCCGCAAATAATTCCAAGCCACAAGAACTCGCTTCCAACTTCTTTGTAAAGCAGGTCCACTTTCGTTTATCTGATAAGAATTTTGCAGAGTTTGAGCGCCGAATGACCGAGGCGATTAAGAGTATTGTCATGGAGCTTTGGAGTAGTGAAGACGACGTAATTTACGACTTTGTGGCCTCAATGCAGCCTATGGTCCGCCCTCTTTCAGAGCTTGATGAGCGTAGGGGCAGTGATCTGCCCCTACAGTAAAATTAGATATCGAGCGCGCGAATCAGCTCTTCCACCTGGTCTTTGGTGTTAAAGAGATGAAAGGAGAGTCTCACGTTGCCCTGGCGAACAGAGACGTCCACGTTGCGGTATTTGAGCTCGCGCTCGAGGTCAACGGGGTTGATGTTCTTGCCCTTGATGCAAACGATATTACCCATGTGATCTTTGGGGGTGATGAGATCAAACTTCTTAGATGGGTAATTTTCTAGAAAGTAATTTCTAAGCTCTTGGTTGGCGGCTTGGACTTTGGTGAGAGTAAGTTCTTTTAAAAGCTCAAGTGAGGCTTCAAAACAGGCGTTCACCAGCATATTGGGCGATTGACCGCGGTCATACTTTCTCGCCCCCGGCAGTGTCTCGTCAGTGTAGTCCAAGAGATTGTAGACGACCTTAGAGTTGGGAGAAACAATCCAATTGCCAGTGGTATGCTCAACGAGCTCCAAGGCGCGATCGCTAAAATAAGCAAAGGCATGTCCATAAGGGCCAAGCATCCATTTGTAACTTGAGCACGAGACCACGTCGATATACTGGAGTTCTTCGGCAGTGATTGCCATTCCGCCCAGGGCCTGAGTGGCGTCGACAATAAAGAGAATGCCGCGCTCTTGGCAAAATTTCCCGAGATCAATGAGATCCATGCGCTTACCTGTATCAAAGGTCACATGGGAAATATCGAAAATGCGGGTATTGGGGTGAAGCTTTTTTTCCAGCCACTTTGAAGTGGGAACAACTTCACCCTCAAGATCGTGGAGATCAAAAGTGACGCCTCTTCTTTTTTGGCAAACCATCCACGGCAGCACATTAGAAGGATAGTCTTTATTGATGGAGGCGACATGATCGCCTTCTTTAAATTTATAACCGTGGGCAATGGTGTTAATCACATCACTTGTCGAAGTTGAGTGAGTGATATTATCGACCGGAAAGCCAGTGACATCACTGATCAGACAGCGAATGCGCTCGGGGATTCCAATCCAATTGCTGTACTCGTGAAAGCTTGGGTCGAGCTCCTTTTGAAGGGCGCGCGAGACCTTTTGCTTGGCCGAATACGGGCTTGGGCCAAAGTAGGCGGTGTTAAAATAAATGGTATCTAGGTGATGGAACTCTTTTTTAATGAGATCGTTCCAGGCAGGTACTGTTGCCATATCTCTCTCCCCAAAAAAAAACCCGGCAGCGCCGGGTTTAAAAGTTTCACTTTCGTGATTAGTTGGTCTCTTCGGTTGTTGTCTCAGCAGCTGGAGTTGCGCTCGCTTCTACAACTGGAGTTGGAGCTGCTGTGGCGCTTGCTGCGGGTACATCTGAGTTAAGTGGAACTGCAATAGGAGCTTCACTATCGAGAATTGACTTGGTCGAAGTACTCGACTGCAGTCTTGCTAAAAGAATTGAGTTACCAAGAAAAAGCACCGCCAGAACCACGGTCATCTTCGAGAGGATATTTCCGCGCTGAGCTCCGGTCATCATTGAGTCTGAAGCTCCACCTGAGAGAAGACCAGCTTCGGCACCCTTACCAAATTGAAGGAGAACCAAAAGGATCAGGAGAACTGAGACAATTGCTTGAAGAACCATGAGAGAAGTGATCATTTTTAATATCCTTTTGGAAAATAAAATAAGTCAGTTAATCTGATTACCAAAGCTTATGTGTCATTGGCAAGGGGCGGTGAGGTTATTCGCGCTCTTTTGCCGCCATGCAAAGTTTAAGATAATCGCTCGCCTTCAAAGAGGCGCCACCCACCAGGCCACCGTCAATATCGGGGCAATCAAGCAGGGCGGCCACATTATCGGGCTTCACCGAACCACCGTAGAGAATGCTAATCTGCGCTGCATGAAGGCCAATTTGGGCCAGGGTCGCGCGAATAGCTGCGTGCACTTCTTGGGCTTCGGCCGGACCGGCGACTTTGCCCGTGCCAATGGCCCAGACGGGTTCATAGGCAATAATCACAAGATTTTTTTTATCTTCGGGGATTCCTCTGAGCCCTCTTTGCACTTGCCCGAGCACCACCTCAAGGGTTTTGCCGGCTTCGCGCTCCTCTAGGGTCTCTCCTACGCAGACGATGGGGGTGAGTCCATTTTCTAGGGCGGACTTAGTCTTGGCGGCCACTATTTCGTCCGTTTCTGCGTAGAGTGCACGTCTTTCTGAGTGACCGATGAGGGTAAAGTGAGCCCCGAGGTCTTTGAGCGCCGCTGGAGAAGTTTCTCCAGTAAAGGCCCCATTTTGGTGCTCACTGCAATTTTGGGCACCAACTTTCATGGAGGTGCCGGCAGTGAGTTCAAGCACGCTTGAGAGGTGAATGAGTTGAGGAGCGATCCATGCATTTTGGCACAATTCATTGGAGTGGGACTTGATAGTTTCAAAGAAGGAGTGGATATCTCCTAGGCTTTGATTCATCTTCCAGTTTCCTACCATTAAAATTCTGCGATTCATGTTCGCTCCTTTAATTTTTAATCAAGACCAAACTTAAGGGCCTGAATGCCAGGGAGGCTGCCATTTTCAATGTACTCAAGGCTCGCTCCACCACCGGTAGAGACGTGAGACATCTTGTTGGCAAGACCTGACTTATTAACTGCGGCCACTGAATCGCCGCCACCCACGAGAGTGTAGCCATCCGCTGAGGCCAGGACCTTGGCGATACCAAGGCTGCCGGTGGCGAAGGCTTCTTTTTCAAAAAAGCCCATGGGTCCATTCCAAAGAATCGTCTTCGCTCCCAAGAGGTTTGAAGCATAAGCTTCAAGAGTGGCGGGTCCAATATCAAGGCCCATGAGATCTTCAGGGATATTGATGGTGCTGACTACTCGAGCGTCCCCATCTGGAGAAGTGCTGGCCACATGATCCATGGGCAGCACGAGCTTGCGCGCTTCTTTAGTGCCCAGAATTTTCTTCGCGAGCTTCACGTCTTCTTCTGAGCATAGAGACTTTCCTACCTCATGACCCTTGGCCTTGAGAAAGGGATAGGCCATGGCGCCGCCAATGAGAAGCTTATCCACAGAGGTGAGCAAGCGGTCGATGATCTTAATTTTATCACTCACTTTTGCCCCACCCATGATCGCCACAAAGGGAGTCTTGGGGTTGTGAGTGACTTTATCAAGAGCATTGATTTCACGCTTCATCAGAAGTCCGCCAAAGGCGCGGTTTTTAAAGAAGCGCACGATCTCATAAGTTGAAGCGTGCTTTCTGTGAGCAGTTCCAAAAGCATCGTTGACGTAGACGTCAGCGTAATTTGCGAGTGCCTTGGCAAATTCGTGGTCACCCTTTTCTTCTTCAGCGTGAAAGCGAAGATTTTCAAGTAGTAGAATGCGGCTTTCATTGAGACCGAGCAAAGTTTTAATGCCGGTATCAAGACAGCTTTCTGTGAGAATCACGTCTTCGCCGAGTTTTTCGGCCAAGTAGGCGGCAACCGGATCGAGAGAGTACTTGGGATTGCGCTCACCTTTTGGGCGCCCGAGGTGACTCATGAGAATGAGCTTCTTAGGGTTGGCCGCGAGGATATACTTAATAGTCTCAAGAGCTTCATCCACGCGAGTGGTGTCAGTGATCTTGTCGCCATCAAGAGGCACGTTAAAATCAAAGCGAGCAATCACTCGCTTATCTTTAATCGTCGCCCCTAGATCAATCTCATCGATAAATTTGAGGGCCATTAGAGCTTCCCACCAATGAAGGTTACGAGGTCAATTACGCGATTAGAAAATCCAGTTTCGTTATCGTACCAAGCGACGACTTTAATCGTATTTCCAATAACGTTTGTCATTGAAGCATCGACGCAAGAAGAAGCTCTCATGCCATTGAAGTCGGTAGAGACGAGCTCTTCTTCAGTGTAGTCGAGAATGCCTTTGAGAGCGCCGTTGCTGGCCTCTTTAAGAGCTTGGTTGATTTGTTCTTTAGTCGCAGTGACTTTAAGGTTGGCCGCGAGGTCAATCATCGAAACGTTTGGGGCCGGCACGCGAAACGAAACGCCATCGAGCTTGCCTTTCAGAGCGGGGATCACTTCGCCGATGGCCTTGGCCGCGCCTGTTGTCGTGGGGATAATAGACATGGCAGCGGCGCGAGCGCGACGGGGATCACTGTGTGAGCCGTCGAGAAGAAGTTGATCTGAAGTATAGGCGTGAACTGTCGTCATAAAACCGTTTTCGATGCCAAAAGCTTCATGCAGAACTTTGGTCACGGGAGCGAGACAGTTTGTGGTACAGCTGGCGTTTGAAATCACATTGTGAGTCGCATTGTCGTAAGATTCGTGGTTGATGCCCATGACGAAAGTACCATCGAGGCCTTTACCAGGAGCGCACATCACTACTTTTTTTACACTTCCACCCAAGTGCTTTGAGAGCGACTCTTTGTCTTTGAACTTTCCAGTGGCATCGATGACCACTTGAACGCCCAGGTCATTCCACGGAATTTCTGAGGGGTCCTTTACGCTCGTAAAAGCAATATTTTTGTTCTTCACGCTGAGGTTTTCGCCCTCGAGGTGAATGTCGCCATTGAAGCGGCCATGAACAGAGTCGTACTTAAGGAGGTGAACGTATTGAGAGGCGACGCCTGGGTTGTTAACGGCAACGATCTCGAATTCATTTTCAAGACCTCTGTTAAAAACTTCTCTAAGAATGGTGCGGCCGATGCGGCCCATACCGTTAATACCAACTCGAATGGCCATAACTGGACTCCAGGGATCAAAAGTTAATGAAAATCTTGGGGCGAATATGCCACAGATGGCCTCGCTTGTGTAGTCTTGGCTCGCTTTGACAGTGGACAATTTCCCCCCCTTTTGTAATATGGTCGCTCACACCTGCATTCAAAGAGTCGCGCTAACAACAGGAGTCATTTAGTGAGCACCACCCAAAAGAGCACTTTCGTCAAGGACCTCGCTAAGGGAGATGACCTCAATGATCTCTTTTACGTGAAATATATCGCAGTCATGGAGGCCAGAGACGGGCGCCAGTACCTGAATATGGTGATCGCCGATTCCAGTGGGGATGTGGAAGCGCGCAAATGGACCGGAGCGTCTCACGTCGCCGACAAGGTGAGTCGTGGGGATTATGTGCGCGTGACTGGCAAAGTCAATTTATATCAGGGCCGACTGCAGGTCATCCTAAACGAGGTCAATCGCCTCGACGCCGACAGCGTCAATCTCGATGACTTTATCTCTAAGAGCGAAAATGAGCCCTCAAAGATGTTTGATGAGCTGGTCTCCTTGGTGGAGGGACTCCAGGACGTCTATATTCGCGATCTGCTTAAAAATGTCCTTTTTGATTCCGAGATTTCGCGCCGGTTGCTCACTTGGCAAGCGGGAAAGACCATTCATCACGCTTATCAAAGCGGGCTACTCGAGCACATTCTAAGCTGCGCAAGTCTAGGGCTGACTCTTTCAGCTCATTACCGCGTGAACGCGAGCTATGTGGTCGCTGGCTGTATTCTTCATGATCTTTGTAAAGTGCACGAACTCACCGAAGGGCCAATGGTCGAGTATAGTGATGAGGGCAAGCTGGTGGGTCACTTAGTTAAGGGCGTTGAGCTGGTCGAGCACTATAGCTCTAAAATTCGAGGCTTTCCTTATGCCATGAAGCTGCACTTAAAGCATATCTTGCTCGCCCATCACGGTGAGTATGAATACGGCTCACCCAAGCTTCCGCAAACGAGTGAAGCTTATCTCGTTCACCTCATTGATCTCATGGACTCAAAGATGAACTCAATGGAGATGGTGAAAAAATCTGATAACACTCAGGGCGTGTGGTCTGGCTTTGTTAAACACCTTGATCGCATTGTTTATAAAGAAGCGCTTCCTACTTATAGCTCTTATATTCAAGAGGAAGAAACAGCGGGGAGTGCGCCCAAGCAAAAGCGCGCGCCCCAAAATAGTGGCGAGCTCAAACAAAGTCTGGGTGCGCTCTTAAAAGATTTTAAACCGACTCAGGAGGATTGATCCTTAATCGGTAGTCCCCTGGTTAAAAAACTTTTGACGATACCTGTGAGAAATTAGCTGGAAGATATCCATGTGCGCGGGTGAAGCAAACCCCGTGATGGGCTTGCCAGATTTGCCGCGCAGGACTCCACTTTCGTCGCGAAAGACCTCGCCTCGTCCACCTTTGTAGGTGGTCATCTCTTGCTGATAGTGAGTTAATTGATTGGAGTTCGTCTGCGCTTCTTTGACGAGTGAACTCTTAACTTCTTCAAGTTGGCGAGTCTCTTTAGTGTCTTTGAAATCAAAGCTGCGACCTCTTGCGATCCTCTCTCCGCCGAGGTGTTTAAAGCCCGCGCGCTGCAGGTAGGGCGCCATTTTGGGATCGTCAAAAATATTATAGGCGGCAATAGTTCTTTTGTTGGCCCTCGCGCTTTGAAGTTCTTGATAATGATAATTTACTTGGGCATCGGCCGATGGGCCGTAAGCACTGAGAAGAACTTTTGTGTTGGTTTTGGGGTGATTCCAACAGTCTATTTCACTACAGGCTTCTAATTCAAGCTGGCGCTTACCCAATTCTTTTAGTACCGGATGATCAGCGAGGTACTTACTGAGTTCAGGGCCACTGAGTTTTTGAGAGGCGAGCGTATCTTTGATATCTTGAATTCCAGTGACCACATTAACCGCGTCTTGGATGGCCTCATTGGCCTGAGAGTAAATTTGCTTATTGGTTAGCAGAGTCCCTTCATTGCGAGCGACGTAGCTTTCACACTCTTTAGCTGCATCAAAGTTAAGTTTTTTGGTGTTGATAAAGGGCCTTACTGGAGCGGTGAGGTAGTCGAAGACAGGTGTTTTATCAAAACCACTCCCACTTGCATTTCGAGTACAATTGCTAACGAGTGAGTCTTTGGTTGGGATGAGGTCGAGATCACGTTTTAAGAGCGCCGCTCTTTGTGAGTAAATATTTTGATAGCCATCAAGGGTCTGAGTCATGCGATCAGTTCCAGTATTTTGGAAGTTCGAGGCCGTAGCTTGCTTGTCTGCATTTTCAGAGTACGTCTGGGCCTGAGAGGAGAGAAAAATTTCAGTGTTTTTCTTTTCTTCTTGGCCATACTCGTGTTCGTATTTTCGAGACTCGTCGTAGTGGGCAATGAGTGAGTGGGTGTACTCTCTAGTATTGTCGCTATCGTTTTCATTCGTTACTGTGAGGGTAGAGTCTGTTGACATCATTTCGTCTTCGGGCAGTGACTGGACCTCTTCTCTGAAGGCACTCTGTTGTGCGCTCTTAACGGCTTGCTCTTCTTCCCAAGCATCTATCTTGGCCTGGCAGCGCTCTTTTTGAGAGCCGAAGGCTTTGTGGTCACGCACCACTTTTTTACATTCGTAGACTTCTTTTTCTCTATTTTTTTCTGCCTCTTCACTTTCCTTGCTTTCTTCTTCCTTACTCTTTTTATTTTCCATCAGAACATAGGCGCCAATGCCACCGACGGCGGCGATGCCAATCATCGCTCCGAGCATTCCCTTGCCACCGCCCTTGATATCTGAACCGGTCGTTCTACTTTCTGTGGCGTAGGTGAGGTGGCAATTCTTATTCATTGTCTCAGCAGCCGCAGCCGCCGTTTCTATGGCCGCGCTACCACCTGGAGGCGCTACTTCATCACTTTGTCCGACGGTGTCGGCGACATAGCCTTCAGGGCTTTCTCCTTCGCGCACGCTCTCAACTCTCTCGGTGTAGGAGGCGTTTGAGGATTCATTACAACTGGTAAATGTTTGATTACCGCTGAGGCTTGGATCAGTGTTGGGACCTCCTGTTGCACTCAGCGAGCTAGTTCCACCATCATTAGAGGGGCCACCTAAACTCACTGCACTTGGCGTGCTTGAGCAAAAGATGCCCTTCTCTTTGAGAGCGACATAATTCTGGGCCGCCGCTTGTGAATAGTCGCTACTTCCTTGATGATCGAGCACGAAGTACATCGAGCCAGCTCCGGGAGCTTTCTTGTAGACATTTTCACAGAAGTTTTTCATGGGAGTAGGGTGGATCACCACACAACCAGCAGAGCCACCTTGGCAGGGATAACTTCTCCCGCCGACGTTGTGGCAGCTAATACCTTCGTGAAACATTAATTCACTTGCGGCGTAGAGCACACCGTAGTTAATCCACTTAATTCGCGAGCCTTCTCCGATTGTGCCTCCTTCCAAAATCGACTTGACGTCATTCCATGTTGTAATGGGACTGCAGGTGTCTCCACCTGCTGCTGTTATGGCGTTATAGCGACCAGTGCCCTCGTCTAAGCAGCACTGCCCCGCTGAGCAGGTGAGTGTTGAGCCTCCTGGAGCGCAAGGGGCGGAGAGAAGTTTTGAAGTATCTTTTGAACCAGATTTGAGAGTAGAAGAAATTCCTTTGTACATTGTCTGCGGCCCACTTGGAGTGATGGTTCCAATCCAAGTGTAGGACTCATATTCGTCTTTTGAGGCAGTGGTGACGAGTAGGCAGGTCTGACAGCTTGAAGAGGTGCAGTTCTTAGAAAAGAAGTCATTGACCGTGCGCTTGAAGGTATCATCGGCCACACCCAGAACACTCTTCCATTGATCCATGTCACTGCGAAAGACTTCGAGAGGGTCTTGCTGCTCGGCCTTGATGAAGTTCACCGACAAAAGAGACAATAGGCAAAAGTAGGCGACTAGGCGATTCATGGTTGGTTCCAGGGTAAGTCTCAATTTAACTTGTTTCATTATCGCTCAGTCGCGTATCAGGACCAAGGGCCGGCCATATTTGACCGTCATTTCAGGGCGTTAGCCGTTTTCGCCCCGTCCACACTAGCAAGGATTCTTAGCATCTGGGAAAAAGAGGCAACTAATGATCGGTAGCGGTGCCCGCTGAGGATTTAGATTAAAATTAACTCATGCGTACGGATAATGGGCTCAAGCACTATGCTTCCAAGGCCGACTACATTAATCGTGAATCAAGTCCTCTACCAAAGAAGGTCGGAGGAGACGCCGTCGCTGCGAAAGACGTGGGCCCAGCTGTTAAGAGTGATCTCAGCAGTGAGGCCAAAGAATTGAGTTCTGAAAATACCCTTAAAGAAGCCCCCAAAGCAGCACTCAAAGCAGCCGTGAGCGAAAGCGGCAGTGCTCTCACCCACTTGGCCGGTGAGGCCAGTGAAGTCTTAGCCGTAGGGCTCAAACAACTCGGTCCAGGCCTTCCTATAAAGGGGGCACCAGAGATAAAGAGCGACGCTCCCAAAATGTCACAAATCTATCGCCCGGCCATTTTCTTTATTGAAGGCTTCTCTCTATTTAGCGGAAGTTCAGGAGGAGGGCTACCTGACTTGCAAAAGAATATGCCAGGAAGTGAGCTCTATGCTTGGGATGATGAAGATAAGATGCTTGAAGAAATTCTCAAGCGCCCTCTCGATAGACCGGTTGTGCTCGTTGGTCATAGTTTAGGTGGGGACGCGGCTGTAAATCTCGCCAATCGTTTGAACACACTTGAAAACGGCTACCGAAAAATTGATCTCATCGTCACCCTCGACTCCGTTGGCTTTAAAAATGACATTATTCCGGCCAATGTGAAAAAAAATCTAAATTTCATTGGTGATGAAGACGCGTTCTTTAATGACGGTCCTAATATTGCGAGAGACAATCGCTACACTGAAGTGATCAATGAACTACGAAGTGAAGGCCATCGCCAGATTGACGAAGCCGAGGATATTCACTTTAAAATTTTTAATTCGATTGGTGAAGTGTTAGGACCTGACCTTGCCAGGCGCATGCTTGAAAATAACCGCGTGCGCGCTATCTCAACTGTTAATAGCAGTCTTCGAGATCGTCTGTAATACCGACACTTCTTGGCGCCTCACTTAAGCGCAGGCAACTCACAACCTCTTGTTCACTACGATCTCTGAGAAGTCCGTAAAGATCTGAGCACTCTTCCACTTCAAGATAGAAGTGCTTGATGAGATGGGTATTTTTGTAGAATGAAACTCCATGAATGAAGCTTTGGCAGTCGAGGGTCACCTTATCAAAGCTTTTAGTGCCCACCAGATCGAACATGGCCTCAAAGCCAGTTGGCCGAATTGATTTTACCAATAAATTTTCCGCTGAGTGCGCAAGCGAGAAGAGTCCCCATAAAATCAAAATGGCAAAGGCAGCTTTCATATAATCTCCGATAAGTTCCTATCGGAGACGAAGAATCAGAACCTTAAGTCTTTATGAGGGCAGGCCAAATAGTGTTTGAGAGGTTTGGTAGGTTACCTTGAGAACTTCTCTCACATCAACACTCTTAGTGGCCGCAACATGCTCGGCCACTAGAGGCAGATAGTGAGGAGCATTTTCTACTCCGCGAAAAGGAGTGGGAGTGAGAAAGGGAGCATCGGTCTCAAGTAAAATGCGATCCAGCGGAGTCAGCTCAGCAATCTCGCGCACATTTTGGGCAGACTTAAAAGAGATAATGCCATTAAATCCCAGACAAAAACCAAGGTCGAGGGCAAATTCCGCCAGCTCCTTACTGCTGGTGAAGCTATGGACGACGCCCAGGCGCTTAACTGAGCTGGCCATGTTTTTTAAAATGGCCATGGTGTCCTCGTCGGCGTCTCTGGTGTGGATCACCACCGGTAGGTCGAGCTCGCCTGCGAGAGCGAGCTGGGTTTCAAATACTTTTTGCTGCACTTGTCTTGGAGAGTGGTCATAGTAGTAGTCGAGCCCAATCTCTCCAATGGCGACGATTTTTTTGGAGGTGCGGGCGCGGATCTTCTCTTCGACCTCACTTGTGAATTGCTTGGCCTCATGTGGATGCACGCCCTGAGTACAGTAGACGTGCTCAAAATTCTCGGCAATCTCTAGGGCCTGATCAAGGTTACTGGGCTCCACACTAATGGTGATGATCTTTTCGACCCCACCTGCATGGGCCTTAGCGACCAAAGCCTCAGTGTCATCTTGCTTGAGGTAGTCAAGATGACAATGAGTCTCAATCATTGGGAGATCAAATTTGGGAATTGTCTTATTTTTGGGCATCTTTAAGAATCTCGTCGAGGATCACTTTCATTTGGTTAAGTGGTAGGACTCCTTCGATCTTTTTGCCGTTAATGAGAAGTGTAGGGGTTGATCTCACGCTAAAAGGAGCGGCTTGCTTAATCATCGAGATCACCTGCTCCTTTGTTTCAGTTGAGTTCATACAATCAAGAACATTCTCTCTCTTGGCGTAGCTTTGTAGCCAATCGGTGCTAAGGTTTCCTTGATTTTCAAAAATATCATCATGAACGGCGACAAATTTATCTTCGAGACAAACAGTCAGGTAGGCCGCCTGGCAGGCATAGGGGTGAAGGGGAGATTTCATCGCCTCATTACAGTTGGGATCGAGGGGATAAAAGAAGTATTGGGCGTTGACCTTGCCCTTATAGTTTTTAATCACAGTGTGCATAACATCAGAGAGCATGCGACAGGCGGGGCACTGAAAGTCAGAGAACATCGTGATCTGAATCGGAGCATCGGTAAAATTCTCTGTCGCCGAAGCTAGGCGGTAGGGGCTTGCGGGCTCTGGGGCACCCAGGTCTGGCAGAGCTTTGTAGCTTTGAATGAGTGCTGGCGCCATGCGATTGATTTTCTCTGCTTCACCTTGAGCGATAGCATAGAAGATTCCGCCAACGACCAAGGCACTAACCAAGTAGCTTCCGGCCACTTTGAAGTCGAGCGCAGGTTTTCCCGCACTTCTGGCCAAGAGGAAAAGAGCGATGCCTGAGAGTACGTAGTAGAGCGTACACATGGGGCAGAGGCTACCTAGAGAGATGAGTGAGTAGATAAAGAGAACCACACAACCGACGAGATTGGCCCAGAGGAGAAAGTGATTGGTCTTTTCAACGGCGTCTGACTTAAAGAAAAAGCCCGCCAGTAGAAAAAGTCCTACGAGCATTCCACCGACGGAGATCGGAATTCCTGCGATATTAGAAAGGGGTGATAGAGTGGCCGCATCGCAGTTGAAAAAAGAACTGATGTCGCAAAGAGTGGAAGCTCCACCCAATCCGCTGGGGTAAACCACATCAAAGTAGTGCTTAGTCAGATAAATCGAGACAGCGATCATCGCCACGGCGATGAGACCAAAGAGGAACTGAAGATTAAACGAACCATTGCGGTAAAGCGAGTTGCTGTTCATAGAAGTCCTTTTATAGCGGCAAAATTGTTTTAATCAATTTTACCCAGATTTGCTGGGAGAAACAAATTCCAGTTGCGCTGGGAGGTTTTGTCACGGCGATAGCTGTGATAGCGAGAATCACTCCAAGTGCATTGCTTACTTTGATGAAATTGGGCTTCGGGAAAATACTTTTGGGCCTGTAATTGAGCCTCTTGCCATAGGTTAAAGTGAATCTGATCACCCTGCTCGCTAAAATTAGGTGAGTTTGGGAAGTTCTCTTTAAAGTCGGGACTCACTTCAAAGCCAGCGGCGGAAATGGCGGGGCCTAGGAAAATTTCTTTGATGTCTAAGTCTTGCAAAAGGGGATTTCCTAAAATGGGCGTGGCGATCCCTCTCCAGCCCGCATGAAGAAGGGCGTAGGCACTCTGACCCAGCAGTAAGATCGGCAGGCAGTCGGCGGTTTTAATCACCGGCAAAGTCTTACTTTGATAGCCAGCGATCGCCCCATCGGCTTGGGGTTTATCTAGCGCAGAATGGGTTCGCAGATCGACAATATCCACGCCGTGTACTTGGGACAATTCAAAGAGCTCAAGATCAGGTCGGTCATTATATGTGGCAAAAAGCCCGCGGGATGTCTGCACCTGCCAAGTGATCTCACTCATCACTGAGCTCCTCTAGTTTTGCCAGGAACTCCCTGGTGATTTCTGGAACGGGAGTTTCAAAGGAGAGTTCTTCTCCTGTGATGGGATGCTTAAAGGCGAGGAGTCTCGCGTGTAAAAAGGGATAGTCGTAGTTTTCGATAATCGCCGCAAGCTCTGGGGCAATTCGCGAACGATGCTCTTTAGGGTTGCCATAAATTGGGTCATTGAGAATGGGGCGATGAAGCAGGCTAGAGAGGTGCACGCGAATTTGATGAGTGCGTCCAGTTTCAAGCTTACACTCTACTCGGGCCAGCTGATCCCATTGCTTGAGTACTCGGTAGTGAGTAACGGCGCGCTTTCCTCTGGGGACATTGACTGCCATTTTTAAGCGATTACTGGTGTGGCGACCAATCGTACTCTCAAGTGTTCCGCCAACGGCAAACTCTTTGCCGATGACAATGGCCTCATAAATGCGAGTAAGGTCGTGCTTTGCAAACATCTCAACCAAGCGTTCGTGGGCCTTGGCACTTTTGGCCACTACCATCACACCACTAGTGCCTTTATCAAGGCGATGAACTATCCCCGGTCGCTTGCGATCACCGATCCCTGAGAGATCATCACAGTGGTAAAGGACGGCATTAACAAGTGTGCCATCCCAATTGCCCGGGGCCGGATGAACCACCATGCCGGCCTCTTTATTAATGAAGAGCAGGTGCTCATCTTCATAGAGAATATCAAGGGGGATATTTTGAGGTTCAGCCTCGAGCGGAATGGGTGGGGGAAGATTGACCTCAATGAGGGTTCCCGCCGGGGGCATGCGCTTGAGATCAAACTTTTTAATTTCAGTGGTGTTCTCTTCAGATAATTCGATCTCGCCACGCTCAAAGAGAGACTTCACGAGAGTGCGACTGGTATTTTCAAGCTTGCTTGTGAGCCACTGATCAAGACGCTTAAAGTTCTCGATATCTTCTTCGGTAACTTTAAGGAGAAGGCTCTCCTCCATGGCTAGCTCTGTGCTTGTTTGGCCTTGAGATGACCAAGGTAGCTCGTGGCCACCATTTCAGGATTGAGCTTCAGGCATTTGGCGATCTGATAGACAAAGCCGCGCACGTAAACTGGTGCTGGCAGACCCTCGATATTTTCTTCTTCAATATTTCGAATATAGGTCTTACTCACTTTGGTCATGTCAGACATGCGATTGATATCAACATTTTTATACTCGCGAATTTCGCGCAAGAATGGGCCAGTGAAGTCGGTTGCTTGCTCAATGCGCTCTTCCATTTCTGCACTTGGCTGAAAGTCGAGAGCAAAGCGCTTTTTCGCCACGATCTTCGTCATATTCATCTCGGCCCCGCGACCTTCAGCTCTTTGGCTGCCGGCCTGACTGGCTTCATCGAGATCTTTTTCTGGGCTATCGATGCGCTTATGAGTGGAGGCCACACTTTGAATCCCGCGAGCTTCATCATATTGTCTGCGCTTATCGGGGTCAGAGATAATAGTGTAAGCCTCTTCAATGAGATCAATGATCTGATCGCACTCTTCTTTGGTCATGAGACTATAGAGAGCGAGACTGTCTTGGCCGTAGGCATTTTTAGCGCGCACATATCCTTGATAGATCTCATCGCTAGTCGCGTTGGTTGGGACTTCTAATATTTCGTAGTAGTTTTTTGATTTCTCTTCGCTCACTCATGCCTCCTATGCAAGATTGAGTAGTCGGTGCACGATGCGATCAAAGTTTCCGACAAGGGCAGAGTTGGGGAATTCCATGAGAAGGGGTTTTCTCTTTTTCACACTCTGCCAAACAGTGGCATCGTAATCGAGGTACCCGACATAATCGAGGTCGAGTCCAAAATATTTGCGGCAGATAATCTTCATGGAAAAACCAATATCGATATCCGACTGCGTTCTCACTTGATTGATAATAAGCTTGGGGTGGAGCTTGGCGATTTCGTGCTTGAGCTTACCACCCATTTGCGGGTTGATCTCAATGACTTTAGTGACGAGATCTGATGGCGTATTGTTTTGATTGAGCTTGGCATTCATCGCTTGATCAATCAAAGGCCCGATATCAAGTAGCTCTTCAACCATCTTGAGCTTGCGGTGGTAGATCGACTTAATAAAACGGTAGGTGTTTTCAATCGACGTTGGCTCTGGCAGAGCAACGAGAATGCCTTGATCGGCAGAAATAAAAAAGTCGAGTGTGTTGTAGGTTGTCCCGGCACCAAGGTCCAAGATCACGTAGTCGGCATCGAGTTCGCCGATGCGCGAGAGAATCTTTGCCTTATGCATTTGCTTAAGGTTGGCGATACCGAGATCATCTTGAGCACCGGAGATAATGGAGAGATTCTCGATGGGAGTTTTAGTGAGAATCTCATCGAGGTTGCGCACTTTCTTTGAAATATAATCCGAGAGAGTTTTCTCAGGTATGGGAATCCCAAGACAGGTGTGAAGATTAGCGCCACCAAGATCGAGGTCAATGGCCACGACTTTATAACCCATGAGAGCCAAGCAAATAGAGAGGTTGGCCGTCACTAGGCTCTTGCCCACGCCGCCTTTACCACCACCGATGGCCCAGATTTTAAGCTTGCGCGCAGGGGTTAAACCACTGCCAAGATCATCGCTAAAAAAACCTGGCACGTTATCTGTGCCGTATCCCTGCCCCAAAAAAAGCTCCCGAGTCGTTAAGTATTGGGTATTAGTATAGAATGAATGCCTCAGAGTGATAAGGGAAACTTCTATTGGGACGCGAAAAACACGGTGCGAAGTGGCTAGACGGAAGAAGTCCGCCTTTAGTAAGCTTGCGGCCCGCGTCTAATAAAGATTGAGGAAAGAACTATGGCTTCACCGACCAATACTAATCGCATCCCATTGCACCTGCGCTCAGACCTCCATCTGCTGCGCAAGCTCTGGCATATTGTCTCTGGGCTAACAGGCCTGTTCATTTACAAATTCTTTGAAATCGACCCGCAGAATATGGCCATTGCGCTGGCCATTGTTGGGGTCTTGAGCCTCTCGGTGGAAGTGGCGCGCCTGCACCTGGATCGCTTCAATGAAATCGTGCTCAAGGTCATGGGCCCTTTTATGAGAGAGAGCGAGCGCACCCACATTTCGGGCATGCCCTTCTATGCCTTTGGGGTGGCCATTGCTCTGGGCTTTTTCCCCGAGCCCATCGCTGTGCTGGCGTGTTTATTTCTGATTTTCTCTGATCCTTTCTCTTCTGTTTTTGGAATTCTCTTTGGGACAATTAAGATCATGCCCAACAAGTCACTTCAGGGCTCTTTTGCAGGCTTTGTGGTTTGTTATTTGATCTCGTTTCTCTATGGGGAATACTATGTGGGGCCATCGCTTTCGCTGATGATTTTCTGTTTCTTCGCCGGCATCATCGGCAGCTTCAGTGAGCTTGTGAGTAATAAGATTGACGACAATCTCACCATTCCCGTGGTCTCGGGAGCTCTGCTGACGCTGCTCAATCTCTTTGTGAATCTCTACTAGGTTAGTGTCCGCTGATTAGTGTCTCTTGAAGGCCCAGCATGTCATAGTGCTTCAGGGCCTTGGCCACCATATTATCTTCTGACAGTGGAGCGTCCCCTTGCAGCAGGAGATTGAGCATGCTGATTCGCTCAAAGAGCGAAGTATTCTCTAGCAGAATTTGTCTGATCTCTCGGTCTTGAATGAGAAAGAGGCTGACGTAGTCGACCACTTGGTGAATGGTGCGCAGCCCATGCTTAAAAGACTCTCTTTCGTGCTCGTCGTATATCGTCTCATCGAGCCAGTTGTAGAGAATTTCTCGCAGGCGCTCCACGCGGTCATGGCAGTAGATAAATTCCCTACTGGTGTCTTCAATGACTTGGGCCTGATAGAGAGTGAAGGGCACAACCGTTGTGGGTTTAATTAAGCGCACTCGGCCCTGGCCTTTAATGAGAACCTTAAGCGTGCCCTCTGCTGACTCCTCTAAAATCATGGGAATGCCATAGCCGCAAATATCTTTGGGGGCAAAGCACTTTGAGTGGGCTTCTCCCAGCATGGGCTCGGCCATGGAGATTGCCACCGGAGAGCCTTCGGCGCAGGCTTTCTTAAACATCAGCACCGTGTTCTTATCCACGATATGCAGGGGCAAAGTAGTGTGGGGAAAGAACACTAGGTTGGGCAGAATCAAAATGGGGAGGTGTATTTCATGTCCCATGCCTTTATTCTAAGCCCAAGCTGAGCGCAGCCGGTGAGGGCACCTCGAAATCTTCTAGAAGCTTTATATATCGTGCATTTAGCGCTAAGTTGCCTAGCACGCCCTTGCGCCTTAAAATGAAAAAGTGACAACTTTTTATGGGGCCCGCCTCCTTAAATACTTGAGAGAGTAAATGAAAAAGACCATTGCCGGAAAACTAACACCTCATGTAGTGAGTAAAATTTGGGGGGGAGAGAAGCTCTTTGAGATGCGCGCTCTTCCCAGTCAGTATAGAGATCAAAAAGTTGGTGAAACATGGGATGTCTCGCTTTTAAGCGATGGGCCCAGTCGCTACCAGGGCGAGCTTCTTTCTCACTATCTTGAGACCGAGCAAATGCCCTATCTGATCAAGACCATTGATGCCAGTGAGGAGCTCTCTATTCAATGCCATCCTGGAGATGAGTACGCCGCCAGGGTGGAGAACTCACAGGGTAAAACCGAGTGTTGGCTAGTGCTGAGCGCCGGTGAGGGCGGAGGTATTTATATTGGATTTAAAAAAGGCGTGACCCGCGAGAGTTTCTTTGCCGCCTTAGAAGCAGGAGACGATGTCTCAAAGCTTCTGAACTTCTATCCAGTAAAGGGAGGAGAGTTTTTCTTTGTTCCGGCGGGGACGATTCACGCCATTGGCCGAAACGTCACTCTGGCCGAAGTTCAACAAAGCTCCGGGATTACTTACCGGGTATGGGATTGGAATCGAGTTGACGACAAAGGCGTGGGAAGAGAGCTTCATGTGGCCAAGGCCCGCGACGTGCTCAATTTTAAAGAGAGCGAAAATACTAGAGAATTCTTTAAGTACCGCGAAGGGCTTCTCGATTACCAAGAGAATGCTCCGCTTAAACTAGTGGATCACCCGCAATTTGAAATGACGCTGAAGTATTTCCAAAAAGATGAAGAACTCTCTTTAAGCGCAAAAGATGGTCGCGCTCTGTCGGTGGTCATGCTCAAGGGAGAAGAAATTGACTACATGATGGGTGAAGCGCGCGGGCAGATTGATCGCAGCGGTGGTCACGTTTTTTACGATCCGAGTGAGCAGACATCCCTGAACTTAAGGTCCAGGGATGAGAGTTTAGCGATTATTGTGAGGTAGTCTTAGCTCTTTGAGCAAGATACCGGGTAGAGAATTTCGTGACCTTTGCTATCAGAGATCGTGAGATAGTCATCCATCTCTGAGAAGTTCTCTACATCTTCAACGTGAATTGTGTATTTATGTCCTTCAAACTGAAAGCTTCTGGTGACAGAGCCTTCGGTCATCGACTTTTCTCTGGCGGGCACTGAGGCGAGCTCTCTAGAGAAGTCCTTTTCAAAAAAATCCACTCCTGCTTCGGTGACTTTAATTCCCTTGGCCATGCGATTAGTGTGGCACTTGATCTCTTTGTAAAAGACAGCGCGAGCTGAAACTGAAGTCGCAAGTGTCATAAGGGCAATTAGGGTAAGTGTCTTTTTCATTTTGGGCTCCTCTCAAGTGTCTGTCACTTGAATAAGGAGCAATGAGTGTGCCAAGAAAACGAGCACAATATTAGAGGCTTATCTCTAAGGATTGTGTGTAAACTTTTTAAACTGTCGAAATTTTAGGCAGTTTGAATTAGAAGCTGTCAGGACTTAGGTAGCGATAACCCACGCCACGAACTGTTTTAATGAAGTTGCCGTAGTTCTCTCCGAGCTTTTTGCGAAGACTCGAGAGGTGAACATCAACAGTTCTTGAGAGGTTTCCATCACTTGTGATAATTGCCCCATCGGCGAGTTCGTCGCGAGAAACAGCACTACCTCTTTTATTCATGAGCAGACCAAGCATTCTAATTTCAGATTGAGTGAAGTCGGTGCGCAGCTGGCCATTGTCTTTAAAAGTCACTGTTCTTTCAAAAGTATCGACTTTGAGATGATTGTCTTCATAGTAGCGCTCATTGAGAAGACCTAGTGCTTTGAGGTTTTTTTCAATAACGGCCCGGAGGACTTTGGGGTGAATAGGCTTTTTAAGGTATTCATGAATTCCAAGCTCATGGCCGCGAATTTCGTCTTGAAGCTCTTCACTTGATGTCAAAATAATATACACAGCTTGCCTGCTGTTATTATTTGCTTTGAGGCGCTTAAAAATATCTAAACCATTCTCATCTTTGAGATAGAGGTCGATGATGTAAACGTCATAGTGTTGTTTTGCGAGCTTAAGGTTGAGCTCTTCGCCGTTGTAACATGATTCAACTTGATACAAATCTGACAGACCAGTCTTGATAAGCGTGTGTAGCTCTTCGCGGTCGTCGATAATTAGAACTGATTTCAACCTTACTCCTTAAGGATTGCATAGATTAACCATCTACTATGTTTAGTTAAGACTACTTTTTTGTAAACATTTAATTACTAATTTCATCTACTTAAGTGTGCATCATAGGTGCATCTATCTAGACAAAATGTCGACAATAAGCCGCCCTTGCAGCAGGCTAACGGTGCTTTAAGAGCGTCTCTTCAACTCTAAAGAGAGTGGGGCTCTCATCAACCGCCACGGCCAACTCGAAGGCATTATCGTCTTCAAGCGGCTTGCCTTGATCGTCGAGAAAGATCACCTGAGTCTCAATGATCAGAGTCACTAACTTTGACTTTAAGAAGCCGAGGCATTTATAGGGACCGATACGTGTGCCAGCAAGATGACGCCAATGCCGTCCAAGCCTGATTCCTTCACAGGAGTTGAGGGCCAGACCCGCATCCTCCATGGTGGCAAAGAGCTCTGACTGGGCAAAATAGCTTTGCAGTTTTGGGTCATCCACCGGAATGCTTCCTGCGGCCCTGGCGAGTTCTGGGCCGAGTAGCAGGCAAGCGAGGAGAGTTAAGATGAATTTGGCCGACTTTAGCGCTTTCATTAAAAAAACATAGCACGGCCGGGGCCTAGCACGCACGAGGCATACTGCTAAAGTGTTGGGCGCTCTTATGATTTCAGTAGGATAGGGGGAGCGAGGATAAGCCTTTTTCTAAGATTTTCCACCGCAACCGCCGATAAGAAAATTATATTGATGCCCCAAGTTGGGCCCGACATAGGTTTTAGAGATGCAAAAGCTCTGGCGTGGACTATTTATTCTTCTGAGTGCTTTCTCACTTTCGTGCTCGCAGCTGAGCACTCACTCACAGCGCACACCCGCCTCAAGTGCAGCTCTGCATTCCGAGCAGTGTGACCAGCTTCTTTGTTTGAGTGAGAAGAGCTTCTTTGACGAGCAGAGCTTTAAACGAGTGGGGTTAGAGGTTGAGTTTTCGGGTCTTGAGATGGATGAGGTGCTCGAGATCCTTCAAGCAGAGCTGGGCGGAAAGCTAGAGAGAGTAGAGGAGAGTGACACATTTTACTACAAACTCAAAAGAAGTCGCCTGAGTCGCACTCAAGAAGAAGAAAAAATTTGGATACACTTTGAAGGCAACGAAACCAACCCTGATGACAAAGTCAAAGATGTCTCAAAGATTAAAACTATCGAGGTGACAACTTCACCCATCGACTGGGAAGGGGTCAAGATCTTTGACGGGGCGATCGCCCGCCTAAAGAGTGCTGGGGCCATTGGAACGACAGAAGATAACGCCGTCAGTATTCAGGTCAATATTGAAGTGGCCACCAAAGAGCGTCCAAAGTTTAGCGTGGACACTCTGCTCTCACTTCTTCGCAATTACTACGCCGATGAAAACTTTGCGATGATTGAAAAGGAGGTTCCACTGCCTGAGGTGCGCAGACCTTATGTAGGCACGTACTCCCAGGAGATGATGAAGCGAATCTTGGATCCAGAGTATAAACCGACGATGCGAGAGTTTTACAACGACTTCTTTTATCGCCAAAGCGCGGAGTACTTAGGCTATGAAGGAGCTTGGACTCACTCGATTCGCACAGTGGAAAATTTCATTAAGAAAAATTTAAAAGAAGATGACTTTGATAAGATTCTCAAAGTTTTCAAATGGAATGATGTTCGCATCTCTAGCATTCTCATTGAGCAGCTCCCAAATCTCTACATGAGTAAGTATCTGGTCAAAACCGGCTGGGTTGCTCCCAATCCCATTATTGAATTTAGACGCTTTAATAACGACTTTAATATCTTGAGCGCCGTCAAAAGTGTACAAGGCTTAGTGAGTAAGAGCGAAGAGGGCGTTTTTGATTTTAGTGAAGAGCTTGCTTCCTATTATGGGCTAAAGCCCGGTGAGCTTGAGCGCATTAAAAAGATTCCCAATAAAGAAGAGCCCTTTGTTGTGCGCCAATTTCTAGGTGAGCGCACCGCCGGCAATGCTGACTTTGATGATATTGAAGACTTTGAATACGGCTATAAGCGCTCTACTCCCATTTTTGTGGAGGCCTACCCCGATGCCAAAGCCTCCTATGTTATTCCAGGAGAGAGTGTGGTGTGGCATAGAATGCCCTTTACCTCTGAAGCAATCTTAGGAAAGTATAATCCGGCGCTAGTGAATGCCGATCTCTCCGCTGTTCTGGATCACAAATATGTCGAAGCTGCTTTCTGGGAGAAATACGCTCCTGGGGCCATGGGTAAGACGACGCTATTGTCTCAGCTCATTAAGCCGGGAATGAAGCCCGATCAAATTAAAGAAGCGCTCGATAAGGCCTACCCCAATGGTTGGGTGATGAAGGGCGTATGGGATAATGCCACGCAAGCGAGCTTTCTCGTCACTAATGACACTGACATCTCTGAAAAAATCAAAGTCTATAAAGATAACCTAGAAGACTACCTCGACTACATGAAGCGCATGGATCTTTTGCACGCTAACTCTAATCCAGATGTCTATGTGCGCGTCTTAAGAGAGCGCCCTGAATTTACCGGCCATCGCCTTAATCGATTTTTTAAAGAGCCCGAGTTCGCCATTGTTCAAGAGCGCCTAGCGATCAAAGAGGAATACCGGGTCGAAGTGATCGCCGGTAGAGTGCTCGCCAAGGGAACCACTATCCCGCGCTATCAATATGAGTACCCCGACAGTGATGAATGGATGAACGACCCCAATATTAAAAGAGTTGAAGAATTTGCTCAGTCTGTGGTGGATAAGCTGCCACCAGAATTGCGTGGCATGACCTTTGGAATGGATATCGCCGCGCTAGAAGACGGAAGTGTGCGCATGATCGAATCCAATGCTCAAGGAAACTCAGGCTTTCTTGCCTATGACGTGAGAAGTGTAAAAGAGCTTGATAAGTTTCTGTTGAAATATCCCAGATTAGTTCAAGAGGGAGAGATCTCACTTGGAATGGGTCGAGAAGAACAAGTGAAGTACATAAAGGGTTTTATCGAGGGTGAGCTCGGGCTGAGTTTAGATAGCCATTACCCTCATCTCGTTTTTAAAAATGATGGCGTGACTCGCTTTTTGCGCCTTGATACTGGGTGCACTCCATTGATGGTGCCACTCCTTTTGGCCAAGTGAGAGTGATATGAATATTAAATCTATCAGTTTTATTCTCCTTTTGAGCTTTAGCTGCACGAGCACGAACGATTACGCTCTTAAAAGCCGCAATCCCGCCTGCGCCTCAACTGACATCAGCTGCTTTACCACCAATAATTCACTAGAGCTCATTCCTGCCAGTGAAAATGCCTACTCAAGCTCTGGCCCTGCCGCATGGGTTGCAAGCGCCAGTAGACAAGTTATCGAAGAAATTGATCTGAGATCAGAGGTCCCTCCGGCGGAATTAACTAGAGGCCGCGAGATTGAAATTAAAGCGACCAGAAATGCTCTAACTAAAGGTGTTTTTTATAAAGAGGGAATTGTTGAAATTTCTGATTACTCTCTTTTTCTTACAGATAAGTTGATTGCCGCCAAAGTGCTTGAACACTATCTTGGCGATGATTTTTCAAAATATCACATGAAGACGGTGGGGCTTAAAGAGTTCCTAGATCGCAATGGTATCGTCGATCAAAGTGGGCGAGTGATTCGCTCTAGGGCGGCCATCAAGGAAATTTTAAAGATTGAGTTTCCCCATGGTTTTATTGCCAAGCCTCCAGTTGGTTATGACTCCAATGGAAAGTCATTTTTTTCTGACCTCGATGAGGTCGCGGATTTTATTGTAAAGGGCGATAATGAACTCTATGAGCAAAGTGAGTATCGCTCGCCCTTTAAGGCCGACTTTGCCAGGCGCTTTACTAGTGGGGAGAAGTTTATCTTTCAGGCCAAGCTCGATGGGGCCATGGGCGTCTCGACAGATCGCGCTGCGGGAAGCTTTGATGAATACCGCGTTCACTCGCTCTATAATAAGGTGGTTGAGGGCGCGACGCTTAATCGATGGGATGGCAAGAATTCAAAAGAAGATATCTTGCGAGTCAATGCCTTTGTGCAGGAGATGCTAGATAAGCTGCCGGCGTCCATGAGTAACCGCCAGGGTTGGTCCTTTGATGTTTTCAAGCTTCCTAATGGTGAGCTCAAAGTAATTGAGATTAACACCAACCGTGGTCTGCTCGCCAATTGGTCAGATTGGTTGCGCCACCCTTATGTGCTTGGCGCCTATGTTCGCCATTTAGAGACCCACTACCGCTGGAAGTTTAAAGGCTTTTCTGGTTGGCTTCTGCGCCATAATCTGGGGGGACTTAAGCGCTACTGGTGGGATGACCGCGCGGGCAGGTGGCACGATCTAAAAATTTGGTTTGGTGACACTTTTTCTAAAAAAATTGCCGCGGTTAAATCTGCTGAAGAGGCGAAGTATCTCTCGCGCATTGATACTTGCCAAAGCCTCTGGTGTTATAGCGGACGTAAGTTCTTTGATGAAAAAAAGATGCCTCGAGTAGGGCTTGAAGTCGAACTCTCGGGCTTAAATGAAAAGAAAATCGTTGAAATTCTACAAAAGACTCTTGGTGCTACTGTCGAAGAAAAGGCCAAAGAGTATTCTTATGTTGATCCAATTACTAAGAAAACAGTGAGCGCTACTTGGTCTACTTATAAGATCAAGGCTCCTGGCATGGCCCGCATTCATGTCAAACCAGAGCCCAATACGCTGGATAATGGAGACTTTGCTAAAGCCGTGCGCGAAACTCGCACCTTTGAAATTATCACCGATCCCTATCACTATGATCAAGTTGAAAAATTTCAAAAGGCCCTCGATGCTCTGAAAGCTGCAGGAGCAGTGGGGACAAACTCTGATACGCCGGTCTCGATCCAGGTGAACGTGGAAATGCTCGATGAGCGCAATCCTAGTGTTGTGGTCGAGGATATCCTCTCCATTCTAAGAAATTACTATCGACCAGAGCACTATCGTCAAATTAACGATGAGATTCCGCTGCCCAAAGCGCGCGAAGCTTATGTTGGACCCTATAGTCCAGGGATGATGGAGAAGCTTTTTGATTCTACTTACGCTCCAAGCTTTGAAGAATTTTACGATGACTTTTTCTATCGCCAAAGTGCCGAATACTTAGAGTACGAAGGGGCCTGGAGTGACTCGATTGATGAAGTTTCGGCCTATATTAAAGCCAATCTAAAAAAAGATGATTTCACAAAGATTCTAAGAGTTTTTAAGTGGAACGATATTCGAGTCTCTTCGCTTCTCATTGGCAATAGACCCGATGAGTGGATGAGCAAGTTCTTGCTCGACTCTGGCTGGGTAGCCCCACATCCAGTATTTGAGTTTAGAAGGCCCAATAATAACTTCGATGCTCTGAGTGCAGTTCGAAGTGCAGTGGGAATGGTTGAGCGCAGCCGAGCAGTGGGAGAGTTCCAATTTGAAGCGGTCTTGGCCGCCGAACACGGTCTTCGCGCGCAAGATGTGAAGCGCTTGATTGAGATTGCCGACGCCGACACCAAGCCATTTGTCGTGAGCCAAGTCCTTGGAGATCGTGACGAGCTTATTGAAAGTGAGAGGGCCGATCTTAAAAAAGTTGATGAAGTTCGATCAGTGCGAAACCTGCTGGTTGAAGTGCCGATGAACTCGGCCATTGATAAGCCTTTTGTCGTTCCAGGCGAGAGCGTGGTGTGGCATCGACTGGGCTCAACTTCTCAAAATATTGTGGGCAAGTATAATCCGGCCCTGGTTAACGCCAATGTGAGCACGGTTCTAGAAAACAAGTATGTTGAAGCAAAATTTTGGCAAAAATACGCCCCAGGGGCCATGCCTAAGACTACTTTGCTCTCAGATATCGTGAGCGCCAAGCGTCCGGTTGATGAAGTGCTAAGTCTATTGAATAAAGAGTTTTCAAAGGGCTGGGTGATTAAGGGAACTTATGACAATAATACGGACGCAAAATTTTTAATTACTAACGATACCGATATAAAAGGTGAGCTTGCGAAGTTTGAGGCGAGTAAGGAAGAATTTCTCGAATACCTGGCCCAAATGAAACAGGAGTACGAGCACACTGACCCTGATCTTTTTAATGAAAAGCTCAAGGCCCGGCCCGAGTACAATGGCTGGAGAATCAACCGCGTGCTTAAAAAGCCTTTTAGAGGCATGGTGCAAGAGCGACTTGATTTAGATATTGAGTACAGGGTAGAGGTGGTCGCTGGTAAGGTGCTTGGGCGCGAGTCAACTGTTCCACGCTATTATTACGCCGATGGACTTGATGAACTCCCAAGTGATTATTGGAGTCGCGATAAAAATCTCCCCAAAGTTGAAAAGTACGCTCAGGAAGTCGTAGATCAACTCCCAGAGCACCTCAAAGGAATGACTTTTGCGATGGACGTGGTCGTTTTAAAGGATGGCACGACCAAGCTCATTGAGACTAATCCGCAAGGCAATTCGGGCTTTCTCTTTCTTGACCACCGCGCGCATAAGTTACTTGAAGACTTTCTGCTATCCTATCCAGCGGCACTAAAGCGCGGAGAAATTGACCTCGGGATGAGTGAAGCCGATCAGATGCGCTATTTAAAGGATTTTCTTGAAGGGGAGTTAAAGCTCGATTTGGACGAGCAGTTTCCACATCTCAAATTTACCGCAAAAGGTCTACTCTATGTGGCCGGCCAGTTTTCTGATAAGAGTTGTGAGGCCCTCGCTAAGGCCCTACTGAAGTAGCATTGTGCCGGGGAAGTACTTAACTTTTTTAAGGACTTTCCCGTTTTTCTTTTCTTTTTCATATTTAATTTTTTGCTTGTCAGAGCGAAGTAACTTGGATTTTTTTAAAACCCACTGACGCACGCTTGGGGTGCAAAAGCGGCTGGCAACCTCACCATTTGCGCAGTCTTCTACACCTTCAAAAAAGGCCCAGATATTTTCGGGATGATAGAAGCTCACTCGCTTCGTCCTATCTCCTTTCTTGGCCCATTTACTGGCCATCACAACTTTGCCCACACTGACTTCTCTGCCCGTTTCATCCCCACCGATATAGCTCTCTCCCACCTCTAAGTGGACGCGCCAGAGCTTTTCAAAAATGGGATCAAATACGCCAGCGGCCTTGAGAAAACCAGCGGCAAATGAGCTACAGCCACCACCCATTCGGGCTTGTTCGGGACTTAGGCCTCTTTGCTTGATTTCCTGGTAGACGAGGTATGGATCATAGTTAAAACTAAAATAGAGTGGCTCATCAGGGCCCATCGTTACATACTCTTCGCGCTTAGGGGGCTCAAGAAATCTCTTGGCCTTAAAGAGCTCGTAATATTCAACCGCCCGCTCACACTGAGCGGGGGTGACCTCAAAGCTCATAAATTTAGGAGTCATGCGCTTAATCACGCCCTTGCCGTCTCTGATCAGACGACCACGGTGATCTCCAATGAGTAAGCGCACGTAGCTCGAAGCCTGAATGTAGCCATCGGCATATTCTCTAAAGAGTACTCCAAGTCCAAGTCTATCTTCAAAGAGATCAATCTTATCTTGTTCAAGTGAGTACTGGCCTGAGAGGCCAGCAAAGAAGCTATGGGGCTGACCCTGGGTATCTGTACAGTTCACACGGGCCACGGCGTGACCCATGCCCCCTTTGTGCATATTGAGAAGCTTGTCGCCAACAAATTGCTTGAGGTAGGACCCGCCAAAGCTCGCAACCATTGAACGGGGACTTTTAAAGTTAATAAACTTCTGAGCGGGATTTACAAAAAGAGAGATCGTTCCAGGCTCACTGGCCCAGGTGGAACTGCTCATCAGCACAAAGAGTATTAACTTTATCATGGGAGCGGTTTATCAGCTCTTTGGGCGAGCTTGCAAGCTCCATAGAAAGACTACACGGTAGGGCAGGTGGGCGCTGTAAACTGGCTTTTGATTTAAATCGTCGGGTAAGGAACTTTTTTCAATTGGGACTAAAACATCATGGCAAGCTATAATCTCTACTGGAGATATTGTATTGAAAATTAAAGACTCAAATATTTTTATCATTGAGCCAGATGAAAAGCAGCGGCTTTTCTTGCGCACTCAGCTTATGGACCAAGGGGCAAGTGTTCGCGATTTTGCGCAGTTTGAGCAGTTACTTGCAGCCCTTGAAAATAAGGTCTGTGACCTCGTGGTCTTGAGTTTGAACTCTGAGGAGCTCGATAAGGGACACAATTTGATTCAACTCCTGAAAAAAAATAATCCCGAGCTGCCCATCGTTGTTTTAAGTGAGCTCAAAAGTGACTTAAGTATTTTGCGTGCCCTCAAATCAGGTGCCACTGGCTACTTGATCAAGCCTTTTACGACTTGGGATCTGGTCAAGTCGATAAGAAATAACCTTCATTCTAAGCGCGAACGTTCAAAGAAGCTTCAACTTCGCAAGCCCCTGAAGGCGGTAAGTGAAATCTCCGCTGAAATACTACAAGTCAGTAGTGAGCAAGCCGTGATCCGCTCCCCATTATCTTTTAAAGCCGAGGGAGCGGTCGTCAAGGTCGAAAATAGGCTCTTTGGCAGTAATGTACCCAAGCTTTTTGTGGGGCAAGTCTCACATGTGTCTGAAAGTGGAGTCGGGGGGCTTTTTAAAACTCAGCTCGACCTTGAGGGCCTTTCTGATACTGAGCGCGAAGAGATGAAAAAGGTGTTTTTACCATGGCGGTGACTCAAAAACCTAAGCTCATTTATATTGTTGATGATGATCAAACAATTTTAAAAATTGTCGCCATGAGACTCGATGCCCTTGGTTATGAATATCGAACATTTCTGGGCCCTGAGGAATTTCTGAGCGCAGTTAAACAAAAAAAGCCCGATCTTTGTATTATTGATCTCAATATCGGATCTCGCAATATTGGATTACTCTTAATTCAAGTGCTGCGAAAAACCTTTGGCACTGCTCTCCCACTTATTGTGATTTCCGCCGATGCTCTTGAGTCGACAATTGCTGATGCCATTGCTTATGGTGCCGACAGCTATGTGCTTAAGCCGGTGCGCAGGGATACCTTTGAAGAGGTTATGTCAGAGTATCTAAGTGATGAAAAAAAGCAGAGTGATCATTTACATACAGTACCTAGCGAGAAGCGCTTGACTAAGCTTTATATGGATCTTCAGGCGGTCGCTCTTGATAGAGAAGGAGTGACCTTTGAGTCTAATGCCCTCATTGTAAAAGGGACGCACCTCACTCTCACCGGACCCTTGCAAGAATGGTTCGGTGCCAGGAAACCGGTAAAGGTTCAAGTGGTCCAAAACTGGTTGATTCCTGATACCAATCACTTTGGAATTTACGCCATTTTTGAAGAGCCAAGTGAAGAAGTTCAGGAGAGTATTTTAAGAGCGCTCGATTCTATTGATTGATCATGTCAGACCTTAGGCAGTGGCCCATTCTCATTTGGGACCTAGAAAGGTTGAGAATGGGCAAGGCGCTGCTGCTGTAAGCTTTATTAGTCCTGATGTCCCTCATGTTCTTCATTGTGCTCATGCTCATGACCTTCACCATGACCCTCGCACTCACATTCAGGTTCTGGCTTTCCACATTCATTACACATCTGTACTTTCTTTCTTCTACTTTTTTTCTCAGTCGATTGATTTTCCTCTTTGCCTTTAATGATCTTATTGAGTTCGCCTTCAGCAAAAGAGTGTGAAGAGAACATTAAGCATCCAAAAATTAGCGAAATTATCATTGTCATTTTCATAAGCTACCCTCCATTTAGGTATTGTTTTGATTAAATTTTAAAATCCATTTTTCTAGACTAGAGTAAAAAGCGGGTAAAACAATTAAAGTGAGTAAGGTGGATGAGATTATTCCCCCGATAATGACCGTTGCTAGTGGTCTTTGAACTTCCGCTCCAAGACCAGAAGCGATGGCCATCGGCAAAAATCCTAAAATGTCGGTAAGTGCCGTCATCATCACCGGCCTTAATCGCAACAAGGCCCCCTTCTTAATGACTTCCGCTCCTGTCTTTCCTTTTTCTCTCAGATTATTGAAGTTATTGACTAGGACCACACCGTTTAAAACGGCAATGCCTGAAAGGGCAATAAAGCCCACACCAGCAGAGACGCTAAAGGGGATTCCCTTAATCATTAAGGCCAAGACTCCACCAACTAGAGCGAAGGGGACACAGAGGAAGATGAGCAGGGTCTCTAAAATATTTCTAAAGGCAGCGTAAATCATAATCAAAACAAAAATGAGGGCCAAGGGAGCTAGAACCATAAGTCTATTCTTTGCCTCGTTTAGATTTTTAAAGTTTCCTCCCCATTCCATATAGTAGCCAGCAGGAAGAGTGATTTGCTCCTCCACGGCTTTTTGGGCCTCATTGATAAATGACTCCGTGTCTCGTCCTCTAGGATTGATGAGAACTGCAATTCTTCTCTTTGTCTCCTCTCTACTGTAAGAGCTGTAGTTCTCATTGAAGTGAATTTCGGCCACTTCACTCAGCGGGATTGTCGAGCCTCCACTGAGACCGACCGGTAGCTTTTTAATCTCTTCAATATTGTCTCTTTTATCACTTCCAAGACGCACGATGATGGGAAAGCGCTTCATGCCTTCGTAGAAGATTCCCACTTGGTCGCCGCCAATAGCGATTCCCACCGTCTCAAGCACTTCGGAAGCCGATAGTCCCAAGCTTTTTAGGGCCTTGTATTTGGGCTTTATCTCTAGGATGGTCATCTTTCCTTTGGCCTCAAGCTCTACGTCGCCGGCCCCTGCGATTTTTTGAATCACGGCGACGACTTTCTCAGCTTCTTCTGTCAGAACGTCTTGATTCTCTCCGAAAATTTTGAGTGAAACATCTGACCTTGTCCCTTCCATGAGTTCGTTAAATC
The DNA here is from genome assembly GCA_048264885.1 of Bacteriovoracaceae bacterium. Classification (GTDB taxonomy): domain Bacteria; phylum Bdellovibrionota; class Bacteriovoracia; order Bacteriovoracales; family Bacteriovoracaceae; genus JBLWXV01. The sequence continues at coordinate 196,922 of JBLXCO010000003.1, read as the reverse complement.
TCAGCTGGATGGGTTGACTGACAAGTATGCGCTGACCGGGAGTGGTTGCCTCGAGCTCGCCCACGATGTCAGCGACAATTTCATCTTTTGATCGAATCTTACCTTTAACTTTTGGTCTCTGGGCCTCAGGCTTTAGCATAATGTAGCTATCAGATATGTTTGGCCCCATCGGGTCCATGGATATCTCGGCGGTGCCGATACGACTAAAAATATGGCTCACTTCCGGTATTTTCTTGATGACGTTCTGAGATTTCTCTTCGAGCGCTACCGAGTGATTGATTCCCACAGAAACGGGCCTAATCATTTGCACCGCAATTGAGCCTTCGTTTAACGTTGGAAGAAATTCACCTCCAAGCCTAGTAAAGAGAAAGCCACCTATAACAATGGAGCCAATGGCCAAAGTGATAATTAAGCGGCGAGCTTTAAGTGAGAAATTGAGTGCCGGAGAGTAAACCTTTTCAAGAGCTCTCATTAAGAGAGGCTCTTTATCCTCCACATTTCCTCTGAGTAACAAACTGGCCAGCGCCGGAACAAAAGTAAAGGAGAGCGCCAGTGCCGAAATGAGTGCAAAGATAAAAGTTGCCGCCATTGGGATGAACATCTTGCCTTCGATGCCCACAAAAGCAAATACGGGCAGAAAGACCACGACAATAATGAGCTCTCCAAAGCCTGCCGATTTTCGAATCTCCATAGTGGCTTCATGAATGGTGTCTTTAATTTCACTTGAGGAGAGCTTTCTTCCAAATGTCTTTGTTTTATCTTGAATATGCCTCACGCAGTTATCTAAAACGATCACGGCGCCATCCACAATAATCCCAAAGTCCAGTGCGCCCAGACTGACCAGATTTCCTGAAATTCCATACTTTCTCATTAAGATGAAGGTCATTAAAAGAGAGATGGGAATGACAATGGCGGTGATGAGGGCCGCTCTCAAATTTCCAACGAGTAGAAAGAGAATGATAATCACCAGGGTCGCACCAGTGATTAAGTTGTGTTTTACAGTATCGAGGGTTGCGTTCACCAGGTCAGATCGATTATAGAGAGTCTCGATGTGAAACCCTTTAGGAAGACCCTTTTTTACTTTTTCAATTTGATCGGCAACTCTCAAACTCACTTCTCTTGAGTTTTCTCCCAGCAGCATGAGTACAGTTCCAAGAACAACTTCATTTCCATTGTAGAGGGCCGCGCCGGTTCTGAGCTCTTTGCCAAAACCAACTTTGGCGACGTCTGAAATAGAGATGACTTTGAGATTTCCAAGCGTCTTAATCGGGACATCTTTTATATCTTCAAGACTTTCAAAGAGGCCGCTTGCTTGAACGATAAATTGATCCGCCGTCTGTTCGATATACCCGCCGCCGGCATTTTTATTAACCTTTTCGATAGCAGCTTCGATATCGTCAAAGTGTAGCCCATACTTGGCCATTAGAATCGGGTCTGGCTCAATATGATATTGCCGCTCATAACCCCCAATTGTGTTGACCTCGGCCACTCCCTTAATCGTTAGGAGTCTTGGCTTCACATACCAATCTTGTATGGCCCTAATCTCAGTGAGCTGCTTTAAGCGCTCTTGTCCCTGGGCAATTTCCTCTGCCTCAATAACATAGTGAAAGATCTCTCCAAGACCGGTACTGACGGGGCCCAGCATTGGTTCAACAAAGCTTGGAAGCTGTGTTGAAATTGACTGCAGACGCTCGGAGACGAGTTGTCTTGCTTTATAAATGTCCGTGTCTTCTTCAAACACGACTGTCACTTGAGAAAGTCCGTAGCGGGTGATTGATCTAACCTGAGTGACACCAGGGACACCATTTAGGGCCGTCTCTAGAGGATAGGTCACAGTTCTTTCAATTTCATCGGGGCCTCGCCCTTCGACTTGGGTATTTACTTGAACTTGAACATTCGTGATATCGGGTACGGCATCAATGGGCAGATGCTTAAAGCTCTCCCAACCAGCGTAAGCTAGAAGTACTGTAAGCAAAATGACGACCCATCTATTATCAATAGAGAAGCGAACTAATTTAGAAATCATTTCCTCTTATCCTTATTAATGAGCACAAGAGTCGACTGTGTCTGAATTGAGATCGGCTTCAGTCATTCTTAAAAATGAAACTCCGCTGATTGCCACTTGATCTTGATCTTGAAGATCTACGGACTTGATCGTGATCGTCTCATTTGTTTGCGCAAGGACTTGGACTAAGACCATCGTGATCCATCCATCCCATTTTCGATAGACTCCGGTTGAGTGTTTAATGCGAACGAGAGCTGACTTCGGAATATTCCAAGGGCCAGAACCACTTAGAGAAGTGAAAGAGACCCCAAGGTTTGTGATGGCCTTCTCTGAGAGCTTAAAGCCGTCTTCTTTATTAAAGGCAGTGACGGCGCCCCCTTTTTTTAGTTCAACTGTCGTATCCGAAGTGTGTTCACCTGAAGCAGTTGCATTTTGAGTTAATGTCATTGATATCATCAATAAAAATTTAAAGAATTTCATATGGTCTCCTGAAAAATTTGTCCGTCATATTTGTGGATGCTCCAAAGAGCTCTTAAGGCCGTGAGTTCTCTGCTATGCCGACTTTTTATGTAGCTAAGTCTCTGTTTCAAGGAATCTAGGAAGACAGAGCTTGAGACTACGCCTCGCAAGTGAAGGTTCTCTATTCGCTGATGTTTTTTCTCTAGGGATCGCTTATTCATCGTTTTGTTGAGAATGCTTACGGCACTTTCATAAACTTTTAACTGCTCGAATCTCTCATGGCTCTCCTCTGCTAGTGTGAGAGCGATATTTCTTTGTGCCCTCGTCAGCTCACTTTGGGCGTAGGCTTTGCCACCACTATTGGTTTGAAAGATGGGAATCGGTATCTGGATATTAAATCCGATCATCTTATTGTCTTGCGATCCTTCTTTTTCAATCGCAAAAGATGGCCCAATACTTAAATCTGGCCAAGCCTTCGATTTTTGAACTTCCAATTCTTTCATCGCTAAACTTGCTAGCGAGTTTAACTTTTTAATCTCAGGCGAAGGCTGCTCATTTATTTCTTTGGCAATGCTAGGCCATTTCTTGGGAGAACTCGGAAGATAGGCTTGAATCTCTTCCAGCGAATGCCCGGTGGCAACGTGAAAGTAATGCTCAAGCTTTCTCTCTTCTTCAAAAAGCTCAGATTCATTAATCTTGGTCTCTTCTAAACTCATTTCAAATAAGGTGAGTGAGGCTTCTTGCTCAGCTGAGAGTCTGGGGAGTTTTTTTAATTGTTCAATCACTTTTGCAAATGCTCTTGAGGACTCAGCTAAGAGCGACTTCTCTTCAAGGACCTGTCGTAAGCGATGGAGATTGAGAATCGTTGCCATTTTTACATCGGCCTTGAGAGCTTCATTTTCGACAAGAGCTTGCTCATTTCTGGCCACAGCAAAATCGACTCTCTTAGCGCGCTTATCACCTAGCTCTAGGGTGAAGCTCAAATTTGTTTCTAGCTCTGAGACATCCTCATTGTTTTGCTCACCCCGAATATACCGCGAGGAAAGGGTCGGATTGGGCATTTGAGCGGCCTCCAACTCAAGCTTAGAAGTGGAGTCAACTATCAGGGCCGCCTTCTTTACACTAGGGTGAAGATCAAGGGCGCAGTCGATAATGTCTTGAGTGTTCTTAGGTAGGGGACATTCTTCATGCAGGCCATGAATGTGCTGGTTTTTTTCTGCCAAAGTGTGGACCACTTCATCTGTAGCACCAAGTGCTGGCCCCGCAAGGGCCAAGTGTAAGCTTAGGATAAAATATTTTTTAAAATTCATCTTCAGGTCACCCATAAATCTCTCTTTGCTAAATGCATTTTTGTTACTCAATAGAGTGAGTAAAGCTATGAGCATTGGCGCTGAGTTCACCTCTCAGGGCTGCACAACCAAGCATAGCGATGCGAGTAAAAAATTAATTAAGAGAGTAGGGGCGGTTTTAAGGACGCAATAAGAGGGGGCGGGCGGTAATTAATGTAGAGGTGCCAATCGATCTTAGCGAGCAAGCTCGCGTCGATTGCCGGGACCTCATGTTTTGTATTGATAAAAAATGATGGGCCACACGAACAAAGACACTGACAGCATTCACTTTTCTCTGAGGCTTCGTTCTTTTGACAATCATCGCAATCAGAGCTTTCTAGAGAGGCTGTCTGGTAATTTGTTTCAAATGGAGATTCTTGCACAGTGGAAAATGTAGCGTGATCGTCGCTCGCCTCATTTTGAGAAACACTAAAGAGTGTAAAAATTAATAGGGAACAGAGTATCTTTGCTAGCATTGCTAATTAGCATAAATGAAATGACTATCTCAGTCAATTGTGTCTAGTAAACGCAGGTCTATTGGACGCGGGATAAGAGATTCTGATTATTTAGTTCAGATCCTCAGTTTAGTGGGTAATTTGTAATTTAACTAAATAAAATTTAATTTTATTGAATTCGAAGATTTATCACCTCAAATTCAAATCAAGATGAAGGCCCTTTATAACCGCTAAAGGGTCTTCATCTTTCTTAGAGTGTTGTCGATTCGTCAGAAAATTCTAGATGAGTCTTGTTATGTATGTGTGGGCCAAATAGCCGACACCTAGCAAAACTATTCCACTCGAATAGCAGGTCCAAAAATTTAGGTGAAACTTCTGCGCTAGTAAAAATGGAACAAAAAAAAGTAAGGACACAGGTATCGCTACAAATACACTCTTTGCGTACTCAACTGATTGTTTTGAATCTCCCCACTCCATATGGGAGAACGCCAAGGCCAGCAGGGTAGTTAAAGGAAGAGCTGTTAAAAAACCTGCCAACCCCGTTTTCTTCCCAGATAGCCATGAGACAAAGCTGATAAGTAACGCTGCTACAATTGTTTTTCCTATCGCTAGCCACATAACTACTTCCCCGTAAAATTAGCAGCAATAAAATCACCCGAAAGTGTTAGGAAAATATAAAGTTTTTTACCTTTGATGCCTTTTTCATTATCAAAGGTAACCACCCACTCAGTTCTTTTTCCAAACTTCTTCTTTTCAGAACCACTATAATTGGCCTGTTTCCAAGAATCCTCAATTTTTTTAGCTTTGATCAATCTCTCAATGTGAAATTTGCCTAGCTCAGAGGTTTTTTCTTTCTTGATCGCTGGTGCTTCATGAGAGTGACCGTGAGTATGGGAGTGTCCGCCTCCAGGACCAGCAAAAACAGAAAGAGAAATGATTAGGCTTAATGTTGTGAATAGTAATTTCATTTAGAATCTCCTTATAAATCGTCGTGATTATATTCTTGATCTATGGGGCGCTCCATCTCGGAGTGATGATGGATGTGGTTATCTTCACTAAAACCGAATTCATCTGGATTTGATGTGTGAAGGTAGCCGTGAAGTTGCATGAGAAGCAGCATAAAGCCGGCCAGCATTATTGCATCGTTAAAAACTCTTGAGAGTCTCTCAAACATATGATGCTTTCTCATTTGAGTGATAATAGAGAGCATAATGACAAGACCAGCAATTTGGCCGAATTCAACCCCAACGTTAAATGAGATGATTCTCATTAACATCTCTCCTCCTTTTTCACCTAGTGGAAGTTGTTGCAATCGGGTTGAAAGACCAAAGCCATGAATGAGACCAAAGATAAAAACCATCCACAGGAGATTTGGTGATTTCCTTAGTCCAAAGTATTCTTGAAATCCATTGTTATTATCGAACCCCTTGTAAATTACTGATGCCGCAATCACAGCATCAATCAACCAGTAATTTGCCGTTATTCCCATAAAAGTCGCAAAAATAAGAGTGATACTGTGACCGATTGTGAAGACACTGATGAATCTGACAATGTCTTTAAATGTTTTTAAAAAGAAAATGACCCCAAAAAGAAAGAGCAGGTGGTCATATCCAGTAATCATATGCTCAGCGCCTAGGACGACATATCTTAGATATCCCCCTTCGATCATGGCACGCTTTGCTTCCTCACTTATCCCGTGAGCATAAGAGTTTTCTGCAAGCAATAGCGATAAAGTGCTTAATAGAATCTTAAACATAATTCCTCCAATAATTATTTTTTTGCTTTTTTTTTAAAAAAAACTAGGCAGATATTGGAGGACGATAGATTTGCATTGGATGTGGATTCGAGATTAGTTTTTTATGGAAAAAAATTTTCTTAATTTCGCTATTACTTATTATTGGTAAGACGATTGAGTAATGAATGAATGATTTTAACTCTGACTGAGCGACCTTCAAATGATCATGGCTGTGCTCATGCTCCTCACCATCCTCACTGTGCTTATGCTTGTGAGTATGAGTTTCATCGTCAATATTGTCATGATGGGTAACATTGAAATTCGCAAACAGGTCTAAATGAGAGTCTATATTATTTTTAACAAAATTAGCATAGGGAGAGTTTGCGATGAAGCTAACCCACAGGGCGAAAATGAAAATTGATTTAATACTTCGAATAAAACCCATTGTGGTGAGTCTATTACAATTTCATTTTATTGATAACAAAAAATCTTTAATGTCTTCTTTCTTCAAGTTCAGTGAGCATCCGCCTCCGACTGCCTGGGTTCCAAAAATAATTTGGCCCTCTGAGAGGATAGAAGGAGAGGAGTAATTTCTTTGTTTATCTTCGGGCGCTAATAAGTTTTGTTCAATTTTCTCAAAATCAATACCTAGCTCATCCAATAAATCTAAAATTTCTTTTGCGTTGGGGCAGCCTTCGAAATAGATAAATTTAATCCTCTTCATATCGGTCTGTGTGCCTTTAGTTCATATGTTGTAGGTGAAATTTTTTATTGGTTTTAGTGTAAGCAAAAGAGCACTAGTGAGAATAGGGGAAGAAAAATGGTCGGACCGACTGGAATTGAACCAGCGACCTCTTGTCCCCCAGACAAGCGCGCTACCCCTGCGCTACGATCCGACGATTTCGTGGTGAGGGGCTAAATTTAGCGCGCCAAAAGGCCACTGTCCAGCAAAATGAAGCCCTCTAACGGGGTAACTAGCTGTTATTGCGAAGCAGTGGGTGTGTAAGAATGACAGGGGCAATTGTGGTGGTGATGCATTGTGTCATCATGTCATTATGTTTAAACCAAAGTCCCTCTTAGTTGGGGTCATGCTCACTGTACTTGGCGCTTGTGGCGGAGGAAATTCCTCTGGACCTGCTAGCGTGACACTGCCTCCTCACGAGCGTAGTGAGAGTATTGTCACCGATTCTTCGGTGGCCGAGATTCTTGCGAAATCTCATCTTGAGTGCGGGCTCGAGGGACAAAATTGTCCGACGGGGCTGGCGCTCTTAGTGGGCCTTGAAAAGGGAAAGGCCTATCGTTGTAGTGCTTTTGTCCTTGAAAATGGTCTCGTCTACACCAACTCTCATTGCTTGCCGGAAAAACTCAGCGCCAAACCGGGCGTGAGTTGTCGCGATTCAATTGGCCTTGTCTTTAATGTTGGTGGACAGATGAAGCGCGTGGGCTGCGACACGATCGTCAACTCGACTCCTGTAGAGAGCCGAGGTGTACAGGATGTGGCGGTCTTAAAAGTTAAAATACCGGCCGGGGTAGCGCCCTTTAAAAGTGATCTGCGCTCGCGCTACTCGGGAGAGCGCGTGACAATATTAAAAGTTGATCCCAAGGGCGATTGGAACGGGGAAATCACGCGCGAGCAGTGCTCACTTAAGATGAATACTTTCTTTGGTGAGTTCTTTGATGGGCCTCAGTCGCCGGCCTTAAACACTCTTGGTTGTGAGACCATGGGTGGAAACTCAGGATCTCCCCTTCTAGATAAGAATGGAGTCGTGCTGGGCCTGCACCAGGCTTCATTAAAAGAGAAGTCTGACTTAGGTCTGCGAATTGCGGGGCATTTTCGCAATCGCTCTTTTTCAACGCTTGGAACCGCAACGAACCTGAGCTGTCTTTGCCGTGATTTTGGTATTGAGCAGAGTTGCTCCTCACTTCCAAGTTCCTGTCATGATGTGGGCTACAAAGGAAGTGACCGCAGACGATCTCAATTGATTGAGACGGCGGTAATCAAAAGAGACGCGGATGCAGCAGTGAAGTTACTTAATAACATGAGCTCTGGTCTCACCGGTGCCATTCGCTGGGAAGTTGCCTATGGCCATCGCCTTCTGCGCGAACAGTCTGAGAATGCGCTTAGAGTGAATCTCATGGTGGCGCCCAAATGTATTAGCTCGCTCAGGGAATTTAACTCGATCGTTGAAGCTTCGCCCAGTGAGTTGCGTGAGACCACTCATCAAATTGAAGTAGAGGCGCCCTTTTGCAAGATGAACTTTCTCTTTAATGAGCTCTTTGATTTTGATCAAATCTCGATACAAAAGGGAAGTTGTCAGACTTCTCGCATGATTCTCTTTCTACGCCAAGTTGATGGCCAGTGGGAGGGCGAATCTCAATTTGTAGATGCCAATATCACTTCAGAAGATCGGCCCTACGCCTTTAACTTCCGATTGCCGCAGTGTCAGTAAAACATTCCATTTCTAATTGTTGCGCCTTTGTTCTCTCTTCACAAATGCAAGTCAACTTTAAAAAATGTAATGGTTTAGATTTGACTCATTTCTAAGACCATCCTTTTTAAGGCATGACCCACTACTGAGACTAGGCCATGTCCGAGCTTCGAGCTTTCGTCTGACCAATGTCTGCCCCCTTATCCCGAAGCGGCATCACTCTTGCTCTCATTACATTCGAAAAACCTCATAACTTAGCATAGGAGTTATTATGAGCACAGAAGTCACAGGAATTTTTCGCAATGTGGATAAAGCCGAGTCAGCAGTGAGCACTCTGGTTGATATGGGAATCCCACGTCAAAAAATTAGTGTTCTCATGAGTGATGAAGTTGGACGAAAGAATTTTAAAGTAAAAGATAGCTCAAAAGCTCCAGAGGGAGTTGCCACTGGCGCGGTCGCTGGCGGCGCTATCGGTGCTATCGCCGGCGGACTAACAGCGGTTGGAACAGTGACTATGACTGGTGGCGTAGGCTTACTTGCCGCCGGGCCACTGGTTGCCGCTTTGGCCGGAGGTGGTGCTGGTGCCGGTGTTGGAGGCCTGGTCGGTGGACTCATTGGTTCGGGCATGACTGAGAATGAAGCTAAAATAGTGGAGAAAAACCTCTCTGCAGGCAGTGTACTCATCGGTGTTGAATCTCCAGATGACATGTCTGAAAAGGTAAAAGAAACCTTTGTCACCAGTGGAGCTGAATCAGTCACGAGACATTAGGGGGGCTTATGAAAAATCATATTGATCTCCCAATTTTAGCTATTCTGGGTCTTTGCCTATTCTTTTCTGGTTGTGATGTGGATAAGAAAGCACCCGTTGAAAAAGTCGAGACTGAAGTTAGCGCTAAAGTAATTGATACACGTGGAAGAGAACTTGGTGTGGTGACCTTTAAAACAGTAGAGACTGGAACATTAGTCAATGCAGATCTGAGGGGGCTTGGCCCCAATCAGACGCATGGTTTTCACATCCATGAAAATGGAATTTGTGAAGGTGACTTTGAAAGTGCCGGTGATCACTTTAACCCTACTGGTCTTCCCCACGGAAGTCCGGGTGAGGAAACTCACGCGGGTGATCTAGGCAATGTCACCTCCGATGCTGAGGGCAATGCCAATTATAGTTATGTTTCACAACAATTCACCGTCGATGCGACCTCAAATGGAATCATTGGCAAGACCGTCATCCTTCATAGTGGAGAGGACGATCTGAAAACTCAGCCCGCAGGAGATGCTGGCTGGCGCATGGGATGCGGTGTGATCTCAATTACGGGATCAGCTTACTCAGAGTAGTTCTAAAGTAAGTTTAAATTTAATTAAAGGAGTTAAAAATGGTCATGGACAATACAATTCACCCCACAACACCACCGTCGACAACCAGAGTTCACTCTCAGGATCTCGACGAAATTCTCAGAGGTGAAATCTCTGCTGTCGAAGCCTATCGCCAAGTTGAAGAGAAAGTAGAGGGAGACTCCGAAGCTTATCGTTTGCGCGAGTTCAGAAATGATCACGCTGAAGCGGTAAGATATTGGACGGAGCAGTCGAACTCAGAACAAAGAGACCCAGAAGAGAGCTCTCGCGTATGGGGTACGGTGGTCGAAGCGTTTGTGGGAATTTCCAAATTAATTGGAGAGGAAACTGCGCTCAGAGCTCTTAAAAAAGGAGAGGAGCACGGTCTATCAAATTACAAGGCCATGCTCGAGAGTAAAGGTCTTACCAACGCTCAAAAAATGGAGATTCGCCGTACGTTCATTCCTCGGCAAGAAGCTCACATTGAGAGCATCAATGCTCTATTAAACTTGCACTAAGGAGAGTTCATGTCTATCCAAGACAGGATCGATCATCTTCTCTCTCACTATCACTCCTACCAGAGTGAATATCGTCACGCGGTTTTTGAGGTGCTGGGTGATGTTGCTCGGGGAGAGATTGCGCTGACTGAGGCTGAGATCATCAGCTTCTTTGAGCGCATTATCGAGCCTGATCGGACGATTAGATTTAAAGTCGAATGGTTTGATGATGAAAATCAACTTCAAGTCAATCGCGGCTACCGAGTGCAATTTAATAATGACCTGGGTCCCTATAAAGGGGGACTCAGGTTTCACCCAACAGTTAATGAAAGTATTCTGAAGTTCTTAGGTTTTGAGCAGATCTTTAAAAATGCACTCACTGGTTTTCCTATGGGTGGCGCCAAGGGTGGTTCTGACTTTAACCCCAAGGGCAAATCAGAGCATGAAGTGCGGCGTTTTTGTCAGTGCTTTATGGATGAACTTCAACGCTACATTGGGGCCAACGAAGATATTCCCGCTGGAGACATTGGTGTGGGCGAGCGTGAGATCGGCTATCTATACGGGCACTATCTTAAGCTAACTAACCGCTATACTGGAGCGCTGACGGGTAAACATCCAAACTTTGGAGGTAGCTGCGCTCGCGTCGAGGCCACTGGATTTGGTTGTGCGATGTTTTTAAGAAATGTCTGCGAGTACCACAATATTGATCTTCGCAAACAGCGAGTTTTAATCTCTGGGGCCGGAAATGTAGCGCTTCACGCTGCGGAGAAATTAATGAGCTATGGTGCAAAAGTTCTCAGCGTCTCTGACTCTGATGGAACTCTCTATTTTAAAGAGGGGTTAACAGAGAAAGATATTTGTTCAATTAAGAGCTTGAAATTTGACCGCCGTGGGCGACTCAGTGATTTTAGTGCGGTGGGGGCCGAGTACTTAGCAGGCGAAAAGCCCTGGGGGCTTGAGGCCGAAATTATTCTTCCCTGTGCCACTCAAGATGAAATCTCTGGCGAAGAGGCGCTCAGCTTAATTCGCAACGGCGCCAAGATTTTTTGCGAAGGCTCCAATATGCCGCTTAAACCCGAGGCAATTGAAGCTGTAAGCACTGGAGATATTCTCTTTGTCCCTGGCAAGGCGGCCAATGCCGGAGGGGTGGCGGTCTCCAATATGGAGCGCGCTCAAAATGCAACCCATCGCCGCTCGAGCTTTGCCGAGATAGAGAGCTCACTCGAAGAGGTGATGGATCGAATTCATCGCAACTGCCTCAAGTATGTGGAGCGAGTAAATGGTGTCATTCCCTATAAAATGGGGGCCAATATTTACTCATTCAATAAACTCTATGAAACATCGAAGTTTCTTCGCGGCTAAGAAGTTTTTAGCAGCGATTTTTCTTTTTTAGCTTCGCTGGCCCAACTACAATCTCTCTATGAGCTGGTTTCTCTATATATTAAGAACTGAGGGTGAGCGCCTCTATGTAGGTGTTACGCCCAATCTCATTAGGAGATGGCATCTGCATTCAAGTGGAAAGGGCGCTAAGTTCACTAGGGCCTTTCCTCCACTTGAAGTCGTATTTGTTAAAAGCTGCGAAAGTAGAGGAGCGGCGCAAGCGCTTGAGGCCCGCTATAAGAAGCTCACCACTCAGCAGAAATGGCATCGCGTCCTGGCACAATTTGAAAGTGACTGGCCATCAGACTTAGACTAGTCGTCATCTTCTTCATCTGGGCCAAAGTAGTCGCCCTCATCCCCCGGAGGATTTTGTAATTCGATCGGGTAGTTGGGATCGTATTTTTCGTGAATACCATAGGGGCAGTGCCGGCAGCCACTTTGACAACAAAAGCCACGCTTTTTTAAAAAGTGCGCCGTGAAGATCATGAGCCCATCCTCGTTGTAATAGAAATCTTCACCTTCAACTAAATTGCTCAAAGTCAGCCGCCTTTTTTAGTCATAGCAGCATGCCCTTTTCTGCGACTTTTTGCAAGATGAGGGGATGAAGAAACGCATTTTAGTGATTCTCAAAGGCTTTCCGCGCCTGTCGGAGACCTTTATTTTGCAAGAACTCCTCAGTCTTGAAGAGAGTTTTGAGCTCGTGATTTATTCTCTTAAAGGGGCCCGTGAGCAAATCCGTCATAGCGATGTGGCCGCGCTTCGCGCCCAGGTGTTCTATCAAGACCCATTCCTTGGTTTTCAGGATCAAAGGCAAGTTGACCTGTGTCTTGAGCGCATTCCTAAAGTCGATTTAGTTTACGCTCATTTTCTTCATGACCCGGCCGAGTTTGGAGTGAAAATTGCGAACGCACTGGGGGTGCCTCTTATCTGTTCGGCCCACGCTGTGGATATTTACACGACTCCAAAAGAAAAACTCGCACTGGTTCTGAGCACCGCCCGCAGAGTTTTCGTCTGCCACCAACATGGTTATGAATTCCTGCGCGAAAATTTTCCCAAGCAGCGCGACCTCTTTACCTATCTTCCCCATGGAATTAACACCCAGTTTTTTTTAAAGGCAAATCAGGAGCGCGAAGAGAACCATTTTCTAAGCGTGGGGCGTTTAGTTGAAAAGAAGGGGTACCCTCTCATTCTCCGTGCGCTGGCACAGCTGAGTCTTAACGGGATGCATTTTCGCTATAGCGTGATAGGCGAGGGGGCGCAGCGAGACTCTCTGGCCCGGTTGACGAGTGAACTGAAGATAGCAGATAAGGTGCGTTTTCTTGGCGCCCTGAAGCGTGAAGAGGTGCGAGACTACTACCACAGCTGCAGCGCCCTGATTATGGCCCCAAGGCAAACTTCTGTCGGCGATCGCGATGGTGTTCCCAATGTTCTACTTGAGGCCATGGCCAGTGGCCTTCCGGTGATTACGCGCTCGCTGGCGGGCCTGGAGGCGATCGCGATTCCCGGTGAGACTGCTCAGGTATTTCATGGGGATGAGCAAAGTCTTGTACGAGAGTTAGAAATATTTGGCCAAAGCGAGAGAGCTCATTGGCAAAGACAATGTGAGCGCGCCCAAGAACTTGTGCGTGAACAGTTTGATGCTAGTGTGCACTTGGCCAAGCTCAAAGAGATGCTCGGGCAGGAATTGTCTTGATGTACGTCGGCTTGTGCACTTAATGGCATCCCAGTACAATTTCTATTATTTTTAATTAGGGAATAAAAGAGGTTTTTTTATGTCACAAAGACCATGGTTTGCTCACTATGAGGACGGCGTTCCTCATGAGATTAATGCCGATGCTTTTTCTAGTATTACTGAAATTCTAGAGGGCTCATTTAAAAAGTACGCAACAAGACCGGCCTTTCACTGTATGGGTACCACTTTTACATTTGAGCAGATTGACCTCTATAGCCGTCGCTTTGCCAGTTACCTTCAAAACCAACTCGGTCTTAAGAAGGGTGCGCGTGTCGCGATTATGATGCCAAATATTCTTCAATACCCAATTGCTCTCTTTGGGATTTTGCGCGCGGGCATGGTGGTTGTAAACGTGAACCCGCTCTACACCGCCAGAGAGCTCGAGCATCAACTAAAAGATAGTGGCTCTGAAACAATTATTATCTTTGAAAACTCGGCTCACGTGTTGGAAACAGTCCTGGCGAAAACGCCCGTTAAGCATGTGATTAAAACCAGCATTGGTGATCTCCTTAGCTTTCCCAAAAATCTCATCGTCAATTTTGTGATTAAGAAAGTTAAGAAAATGGTTCCCGACTACAATCTCCCCAAGGCCATTTCTTTTAAAGAGACTCTGCTTGAAGGTGATGAAGATAAGTTTCAGTCAGTGAGCAATACTGGCGATGATACTGCTTTTTTACAGTACACTGGAGGAACGACTGGTGTGTCTAAAGGGGCGGAGCTCACGCACCGAAATATTGTGGCCAATATTCAGCAGGCCCACGAATGGATTAAGCCGACCTTGGGAGCTGATAATCACATTATCATCACTCCACTTCCGCTCTATCACATCTTTAGCTTGACTGCGAACTGCTTTATTTTTTCATCTATCGGTGCTCTCAATATCTTGATCACCAATCCAAGAGATATTCCGGGCTTCATTAAAGAACTGAAGAAGTGGAAGTTCACCTGTTTTACTGGTGTGAATACACTCTTTAACGGTCTACTTAACAATCCAGATTTTAAAGATATCGACTTTTCTTCACTCAAGATGACTCTCGGGGGAGGAATGGCCGTGCAGCGCTCTGTGGCCGAGCGTTGGAAAGAGACGACCAAGAGTCCACTCATTGAAGCTTACGGTCTGACGGAAACTTCTCCCGCCGCCTGTATTAATCCGCTTAATATGACTGAGTACAATGGCTATATTGGTGTGCCTATTCCAAGCACTGATGTGGTGATTAAAGATGACGACGGGAAAACGCTAGCCGCTGAAGAGATTGGTGAGATTTGTATTAAGGGGCCTCAGGTCATGAGAGGTTATTGGAATCGTCCAGATGAAACTGAAAAAGTGATGACTGAGGACGGTTACTTTAAAACTGGTGATATCGGCTTTATGTCTCCTGAGGGCTTTTTTAAAATCGTCGATCGCAAGAAAGATATGATTTTGGTCTCTGGTTTTAACGTCTTTCCAAACGAAGTTGAAGATGTGGTCGCAACTCATCCGAAAGTCTTTGAGTGTGCCGCTGTTGGTGTGCCCGATGAGAAAAGTGGTGAGGTGGTGAAAATTTTCGTGGTGAAAAAGGACGAATCACTCACGGTTGAGGAGCTCAAGGCCTTCTGTAAGGAGAACCTCACTGGTTATAAAGTTCCTCGTCAGTATGAGTTTAGGGCCGAACTTCCTAAATCAAATGTCGGGAAGATTTTGAGAAAAGAACTCCGTCCCAAAAGCAATTAATGTAGAATCCTGTCTTTTTTTCCGGAGTGTCTATTGTTTAGACACTCCGGTCCCTTCGCCTAAAAGTTCATCAGTTCGCATTTAACACCCTTATTGAAAAACCTTTAAAATCAAGCCCTTATGGTGTCCCTGGCAGCGTCAAGACTGGCCTACTCATTGCACAATAATCGCTAAGCATTCGAATTTTAACTCGCTTGGTGGTTTTATGAAAACAACTCTACTCATCCCTATACTGTGCTTTCAAATGGCCTTCGGAGAGACCATGGCGCGCGTTCCTGCACAGACAAGTGTTGATATGAGTAAGCTCTCAGCTGAAGTCGAGAGTTTTAAGTCTGAGCTCGTCGGTAAAGACGATCGCTCTCACTGTGAAGAAGCTAAACCTGCAGCGACTGCCCCAGAGGAGTCACTTGAAGAGATTGATTTCTTTGGCCCAGACACTTCAAGTGAAGAAGACTTCTTCTCTGGCTTTATGGGTGGGAGCTCAAACGTCATCTCAAGTACCGAAGAGTCTAAGTTCCAGTCCATGGTTGCCAGCATGGGACAAAATGCTTGTGGTGTTTATACTTACAGTTTTGACGAAAAGAAAGATGCTGCTGAAGCTGCTCCAGAGTGTCAGCCCAAACATATCCCCGGACTTATTGACTCGATCGTAGCCGAAACAATGGAAGCTGAGAGTAAGGGAAAAGAGCCAAAGGCTTTTAGTGCTAGAGATTCACGTGTGCTAGGGATGTACAACAAGGCTAAAGAACTTAAGTCACAAGTAGAAATTGCGCTCGAAGATGAATCTATCGTCGCCTCAGAGCGCCACTCACTTCTAGTGAGCTACCTCAATAGTGTTCTTCTACCAATGAGAGATTTGGTCGTTGCAAAGCGCGCTTATATTAAAGGCGAATCAAATTATTCATACCTCTATAAAGATCTATTGGTTTCATTTCCCTCTGAAGTGGCCCCAGAAGACGACGTCCATGCCAGAGAACTAATCACTATCGGACCAAATCCAAGTGAAGGTCAGCACTACTTGAAAATTGAAGGCAAGGGCTGGAGTGATCTTCAGGTTGTCTTTGACGAGCAAGAAGTTCTCATTCGCGATATTGGAACTCTGATTAAGGCCCCAACGGCCGAAAACTATATCCGCGCTCTTAAGTGGATGACTCTGCAAATGATGACTTCACAAATCTTTGTTTATGAGACGATTGTTGGAAAGGCCGGAAGTGACTATAAACTAAAAATTCCAAACTCATGTCAAAGTCACTTTAATGGCTCCCTTCCTAGCGAGTTCAAGTTCAACTTTAGAGAAGGTGAGAAAGAGAAGTTTGTTGATAATATCCTGGTTAACCACGGCCTAGTTGTCGATCGCAATAACTATGCTGCTGTTGAGTATTATCTTGAAAATGTAGATAAAGATCCAACCAAGTCTGGTTACTCAGGACTAGTTCCTTTTGAAGAGTATCGAAATGCCAAGGTGGCCGTTGAGAGTCCAGGACGCGCACACATTGATGATATTGCTCACTTTGATCAAGTCTTCCAATCTGTCATTGATGAGGCTCGTGCTCTCTATCACTCAAAGACTCCACGCCGTCGTGTCAATCGTAACACCTGGTCTCCAGGGAAAGATATTACTTATCTCGACCAAGAAATTTTTGAAAAAATCGTCGCCACTCCAGGTGAGCTTGATCAATATGAAATTACACTTAAAGATGGTTCAAAAGAACTCATCGATCCAATGAAACAGAACCTTTCAGTCTATCTTGCTGAAAGAATGCAATCGCTTGGTGCACTTCACTTTGAAGAGATCATCTCGGATGAACTTAAGGCAAAACTAGAAAAGACTGAGCTTCACATCGACTTTCCTGGACTCTATGGATCTAGTATCTGGAGAAACTGGGGTCTTCGCGTTCTTGGTAATTATATTCACTCGCTTCAAGGCACAAATGATGTTTATGTCATGCAAGTGATTAATATGACCTGTGCTAATTTCGGAGCTCAGGGCGAAATTGGTAAGATCTGCGCTTCACGCATGAATGGCTACAACGGTAAGGTCGCGCCACATATTCAAACTCTTGCCAATCTTGATGAGAGACTCAAAGAATTTAGAGAGGTTTCTGATTTTATTCCTACTCGTCGCATTCAAGAAAGCAAGATTGAAGAGATCTATCCATTCTTAAGAGCTCTTTGGACCAAGTTCACAGCTCTGAGAGGTCAGCTCACAGAAGCTAAGCCCAACGAGTATGAATTCTTAATGAATCAAATGAGAGCGCTCAATCCTTGGGCCCGTCTACGCTTATCTTATCTTATTGCTCGTGAGCAAATGAGCTCAATGAGAAGTGGACATGAACCAACCTATAGAAGTAATGGCTTGTGGAAGTCATATGACTCAAATACAAGATGTTTTTTCAACAACATCGACGCCAGTCTTGAGCGTCTTGATGGTGCGGGAAAAGTCTTAGGTGTAAATAGACCCTTGACACCATTCATCGCTTCAAGAGTGGCCAGCGCTCAGGTGAGAGATGGAGTTTGGAAGAGAGTTTATGAAGACGTCAATGAAGGTACTGGTCAGCTCTTTACTGTGAAAGACGAGGAAGGCAAAGAGTATTATCGCCATCTCGAAGACACTTCTGTTGAAACTCTTGTGAACCATGAGCGCGTTGAGAATTTTCTAAAAAATCTTGGCGTGAGCGTTGATGGTGAAGCTTTGGATAAAATCGAAGAGATTAAAAACTCAGATCAAGGCGAATTGTCTGAATTCCTCTCAAAGCTCTACTCAATGAAGGGAGATCTAAAGGCCCAGAGTGAATTTTTTGCTGACTTTGCTAATGATCATGGCATTGATAACAACGTTGTCTCTAAGCTCGTTTTCCTGGACATTGACAATCGCTATAAGAAACCTATTATGGAGAGTCTTCTTAGAAGTGCTGCTACTGTTCGCCTCGCGCAACTTAAAACGCAATTAAATGAGTTCTGTGGTCTTGAGCCAAACGATCACGAAAAATTTCAAACTCTCTTTCACGCAACTTCTAAAGCACAAAATATGCTCAACTCCATGGCAGGTCTCCAAAGTGTCCCAGAAGAAGTGATGGATAAAGTGAACTCGATGTCACCTTCTGAGAAAGTAGATATGGTTCTGGGTATTGGCGCTGGTATTCTCGGGATTACCGCGATCGGAGCTGCGAGTCTGTGTACTGTTGTCTCTGGTGGTCTCTGCGCTCCTTTGGGTGCTTATATGATCGGGGCCGGTATGGCGGCGATTAGTGCGCAGTCGGCACTTGTTTACCGCGAGTTTAATCGCAAGAAAAATGCCGATCAGTATTCGTCGCAAGTAAAGAAGATGGAAGACCTTGGATTTGCCAACTTTGGTAGCTCTGACGCTGTTTCACGCGGCTGGTTTTGGACCGCCTTTGAAACGATTAGTATCTTCCCACTGATTGGAATATCTACCCGTGCCTTTAAGCTAGGCTCAAAAATGGCGATCATCGCCGGCAAGCGTATAAGCGGAAAAATGGGTGACCAAGGCTTTAAGGCAGCTGCTCGCCAGGCCATTCAAGAAGAGGATGTTCGCTACGCAAAAAATGTGCTCGGATTTGGCTCTAAAGGCGTAAACCAATCTCCAGTTGATGAGCTTTCAGCTCAACTTAAAGCTGCTGGGGTTAAAGACAGTGTGGTTTCAAAAACAATTGAGAGCTATAAAAAGGCCATGGCCCTTCATAAACAAGGTTCAATCTCAACGAGAGAACTTGTAAGAGAAGTAGGTCGTCTAATGAATCCTTTTTCGAGAATGCTAGAAAAGGGTGGCGCGAAAATGAGCGAAATGGCGGCAAATAGCTTTGGCAAGGTTGTGGTCGACGAATCGCTAGAGGCAATTAATGCTAAAACAATTAAAGTCGTCACTAACTACTTTGGTGGAAACCCCAAAGGACTACAAAAGTTACTTCGCACTTACAGTGGAAAGCGTCTTGATCTTGCTATTAAGCGCATGGAAGAGACACTTCCAAAGCTAGGGCCCACAAGAAGTAAGCTGACAGGTTGGTTTTATAAAATGCGCGCGGAGCACCTCTACGCTCAAAGAGACAATTTAAGAACTCTTGAAAGAGCACTGGCCCAGACAATTAGTAGAAAGGGCTCATTTGAAGATTTCGTCACGGCCAATTTGGAAGAATTGAGTGATTTCTTCTTGAAAGTTCCCATGAGAAAGCGCGAGCTTCCCTATCTGGTCTTTGTTCAAGGTGGACCATTTATGGGTGGAACGGCCATGTTTAGAAAGGCCCCCATTATTGGCCAGGCGCTTGGGGATGTATTTGGTAATCTTTCAGATGGTCTTATTTTAAAGAAAATCTTCTCGGCCAGATCTCGCCTGCTTACTGAAACACTTAAATCAGAGGCTAGAGCGACTTTGGGAATTGCCGTGAATGTCGCTGCCGAGTCGGCCTATGATACTTATCAGTCTTTTCATAAGGCCGTGATGAAGCAAGTAAGTGAGAGAGCGGACGTGGGTGAGAGTAGTATTGATCTACTCACCAGTTTGCGTGAACTTGAAGAGGACCTCACTAAGAAGATCACAGACCATGTGACTGCACTTAAGCCCGATGGAAAATTCAAGTTCAAGGAAGCTCCACAATTTGTGAATCTTGATCAAGAAAGTATTGCAAGAGTTCTCTTTGCTCCACGTGATATCTCTGAAGAAGCGCTTGGAAGTGTTCTGTGGCAAGCGGTACCCACAGAAGAACTCTTTAAACTGGCAAAGTTTGAAGAAACGGCCCACAAGGCGCTTACTGAACTCTCTCAGTACTCAGGTATGAATCAGTTTGAGGACTTCCTCACCGCCCTTAAGGTCCTCATTATTAAGAGAAACCCTGCAGTGGTTGAGTACTACTAGAATAAAAAAGGGCCGCATTTTGCGGCCCTCATTTAAGACAATTGTATTTTTCTTATTGGAAAAAGCACTTCTTAACCTTGAGCATATTCACCTGCTCGTTAAGTACTGGATCATCCCCAGCTCTATCTTTTAGGACTTTGTAGAAAGCGCGCTTTTTACTAGCTTCGCCGTCACCTTCTTTAGCCGTTCTTTCAAGTACATCAATCCAACCATCAAGTACTTCATCTGACATGTCATTGGTAAAAAGCTTCCATAACTTGTGTGGATTTTCTCTGCTTACGAGCTGAATCTCACCGCTACCATCTTTCGAAACGCTAGCAATTGCATCGACAAGCTTTCTTTGTTTTGCTGAGCCAGCCTCGGCCATGGCAAGAAAGACCGCAAGTGACTCTTCTTCTTCCGGACCTACCAGCGATGATGGAACTTTTGAGTAGTCACCAAAACCGAGATCATCAAACTTATTACTAATAAAGCGCTTCATATCTTTTGGATTATCAGGCACGATCTCTTTCATTGCCTTTTGTACATTCACATCACTGACAACTTCCATTGTGAAGCGAAAGCCCTCTTTGTGAAGAGCTGAGTTCACACATTCAGAGCAAGCTAGAACTGTAGAGCCTCTTTTGCCATAGCGGTGTGAGAGATAAATGAGATTGTTTACAGCTTTGACGAGATCATCTTTACTTAGATTTTTTTGATCTTTGGCAAGTAGAGTGAGAAGTTGCGCCTTGATCGCTTCGTCTCTTCTGTCTACAGTACCGAGCTCTTTGATGATTTTTTCTAGCTCACCGGCGCTTGGAATATTTCTACCCACTGTCAGACTCTTAAGCGAATCATTTACATAGTGACTAACTGTATCTGCCATATCACCGACGATGCCCTTGGACACCAAAACTTCAGCAACACCTGATTCTGAGACAAAGTAATGCGCCAGTGAACCAAGTCCAGCTGCATAGATTTCTCCAGTCATCATAGCAAGAAGTAACATCACTTTAAAAAAACGTTTCATCTATTCCTCGTCGGTTGGAAAATTCTTCTAGGTTCGTATCGTCAGCTCAGCTTTTTAACTTTAGCGTCAGTTCTCGGGATTTTTGTCCGATACGTAAGAAGAACAAGGACTTAGTAGTGATGTTTTTTTGTCGGACTTTGATTTTTTACGTACTTACGCCAGTGTTGCTCTTTACCCTGATGTTGGGGCGTGCGACGAGTTCTGAAGTGAGCTTTACCGGGCAGGTTAATGGCAAGGAATTTCGCCTGACTTGGGAAAAAGACTTTTCGTCACCGAAAATTTATATCACCCGCGGGTTAAAAGAGGGATATCCTCTAGTTCAACAAGATGGACTTTGGCAGGTTGAACTTGCTGGAGATCATAGAATATCTGTCAGAGTAAATAAGCTCAACGAAGCCTCTCACATTGTTTTAAGAGAAGAGCGCAGGGGGAAATACTTTTATTTCGCCTGGTCTGAATTAATTGGAGTGAGTAATGGGATATTTACTCATAATCTTTACTCTTTTGATGATCTTCCCAGAGAGAGCTCGCTTGAAAGCGCTGTCGGTCAGGGTTTCGACTTTAAGAAGGTGATGAGAGTTCCCCACACCGACAAATTTATTGAGTTGCCGGTGAAGTCGCAAAAATCATTATTAGCGATTCAATGTGAATATCTCTCAAAGCTGATGGGAACCCCCGCCGCCACTAGAGACTGTCTTGCTTATTCAAGAATGAGTTCTCTGCTCTCCCAGCTTAGTATTCCAGATCATTCTTGCTCAAATATTCTCTATAATAATGACCTGAGCTTCAGAGGGCTTTGGGATAAGCGAGACAATTTCGAGTCTTGCTTGAAGCCGATTACAAAGATTAGTACTGCATGTTTGCGTGGACACCTTACACTTGGGCGCTCTCTTTTAAGATGCGAGCATAAATTAAACTCAACTTCACAAAATGTGAGCGATACGGCCAAAGCAAGTGAGTATCTTGCCCAAAGGCTTGAGTCCATCACTCCAGCTCTTGTTGCCTACAGGGATGAGTCATTAAATCATGAGCTCTCTGTGCAACTCTCGAATGAGCGAGAGCGTAAGCTGGTTCTTGCTCATTGCTATTATCAATATCTATCGAATGCACAATCTCGCACTGACTTTAGTGAAGCCTTTGACTCTTGTGTTTACTCTGAGAGTACAAGCTACTCTCATCCGCAGCGAGATTTGCGGGCGGCCACTTCGCAGTGGTTGGTGAACAAGGCCATGGGAGGGGCGAGCTCGACTTTGCCGGCAAAGAATCTAGATCTCGCTGAAAACCTAGGCCTGAGGTTGACTCCTGCTGAGGCGCCCGCTCACTTGGACCTGCCCCTTCTTGGGCACGCTCGTCAGAGTTTGACGGGCCACTACCGTAGATATGCCCAATATCTTCTTAGTCGCGGTTGGCTTTTGCGAGCGCTGCAAGCGCCCGAAGAACTTGGGTTGCGCGCTCCGGCATCCGTTTCCAAATAGAAAAATAACAAACAATTTCTCATTTTGACGTCCTTCCAGTGCCTTTCTGCGGCGCGCATTCTTTGCTCTCCTCTTTTACTCGGGATAGGTTATTAGTCTGAATTAATTGAAGGTATGAGTTCAACCTAAATTATTTGAACGAAAGAGAATGAAAAAACTGGCCACCTTTCTATTCATCCTTTGCTTTACGCAAGTCTCACTGGCCTACACGCCGGAAGAGGATCGCCTTGCTATCGAAGAGGCCAGAAGTGAGTGCGAGCGCATTAGCAATTTGGTTATTGGTGATGATTACCAAGTTGAATGCGGCGAACTCTACCAGCATTTTAATAAGCCCAGCCGCTACACCTATAGACCGAAAGGCCCCGAAGTAAAGATTGCGAGCTTTAATCTTTATTACCCCGGCTCTTACAAGACAATTTTTAAAGACTTTAAACTCTTGGCCGAATTGATGAACCAGTGGGACGTTATTGGCGCTCAAGAGCTTCTTAATGTGATGGGCCAGGACGCTAAACACAACGCGGACGTTTTAGAGTTCATTGAATCTGGCGATCAGTTGGCAGAGACTTACAAAATTAAACTTGGTGAAGCACAAGAAGAAGAGCGCGACTACTGGAGAGAGCGCTTGAGCACACTTGAGAGTGATCTAGTTAAAGCGCCTTCACTCTATCGAGCGCCCGGTTATGTAAGACTCTTAAATGAGCTCAGAAAACTCGATCCGACTTGGGCCCTAGTGCTCTCTCCACGCGCAGAAGCCGCGCAAGACAGTCACGTGCAAGAGCTTAGTGGATTTTTCTATCGTGGAAATAAAGTTCGCTTGCGTGATAATCCTCACTGCGAGACTGAAAGAGCTGAGGCTAAGCAGGCTAAATATGCTTGTCTTCCCAATCTCAGGGCCTCATTCATGGGGAGAGATTTGGGACAAATTTTTTCTCGTCGCCCATTCCTGGCAAGCTTTCAAAGTTCAAATTTTAAATTCAGCTTGCTGACCTCTCATATCGTTTTCACCTCGCCCTCTGATGAAGAGATGATGAGAAATATTCTTATGCCTACCTTTGGTGTTGCTGATTACCAGGAACTTGGTGAGGGAGCGACGAAAGCTAAATATGCGCGTTTTGCTGAATTAAAAGTGATCCTTGAATTCATGGGGCGTTACCGCGATAGCTATAGAGATGGAAAGATCATCTACTTGGGCGACACTAATATCGAGCAGGATAATCCCTTCTGGGAGAAGATCTTACCTTCTTTCCCCGGTAGTGAGGTTTTCGTCGATGAGCCTACGACCCTCACTCAACGTCGCTATACTTACAGTGGTGTCGAGACAAATGCACTGGCTTCCAATTACGATCACTTTATTTACAGCCCTGCTGAAGTGAGCGAATGTGGTGGAGCTCAGGTCTTTAATTACTTCAACGATAGTTTTATGCGCAAAATCACTTCAAAATATCAAATTCGAAGTGACGAGCTCAAGCTCGTAAAAGAAGAAGACTTGCAAGATGGCGACGTCATCGATTTTCAGACTGATTATGAGGTGAATGAGCGCTATGTTTATAGACGCGATAGACTCATGCTAAGTTTTGATCTGGAACTTAAATCGATCTACACCATTAAAGATAATCGAGTGGTGTGGGATGACTATCGCTATGAAGATCTTTTGGAAGTCTTTGATCGCAGAATGTTTACTGAGCAGCTATTTGATCGAACGTACTATCGCTTCGTGATTGAGGCCATGAGCGATCATCTGCCCATCACTCTGACGTGCCACTCAGAAAAGGCCCTACGTTAATAGGGCCGGCCAGAGTCGCTTTATTTTCTAAGTAAATCATTGGTCATTTTACTTGCGAGCTTTCCGTCAAAGCGTCCTTTAATCTGAGGAGTCAGCTCCTTCATCACCATACCCATATTAGGCGCTTCAAGCTTTGAAATAATATCTTTAATAATAGCTTCAACTTCAGACTCAGAAAGAGGCTTGGGTAAGTACTCACTCACAATGGCAAGCTCGGCACTGGCCTTAAGACGCTGCTCATGACCTTCGGGATACATATCAATGGCCTCTTGAAGCTTTTTTTGCTGCTTCACCACCACATCAAGTTCAGCTGTCGGGGCCTTGCTAGTTGCGTTCTCCATTAACATGGATTTTAGGTATCTTAGCGCATCGAGTTTTACCTTATCTTTACTTTTCATGGCACTTTTAATGTCTTCGTTTATCTGATCAAGCATCGTAACACCTCAATTTTTCATGATTATAAATTTTGGATTATGATCACTCATGGAAAGTTTAACATCAAGGGGGAGTGCGTGTGAGTCTTCGAAAATTGAGTGAATCCATGCGGGCCAGTCACATCCTGGTGGAGTCAAGAGAGCAGGCGGTGGAGCTTTTGCGTGAGCTTGGCGATGGTGCGAGCTTCGAGGTCTTAGCGCGAGAAAATTCATGCTGTCCATCGGCCAAAACTGGTGGAGATCTTGGTTTTTTCACTTTTGGACAAATGAGTGATGAGTTTGAAGCGGCGGTGGTTGCAATTGGACCCGGTGAAATTACGGGGCCGGTGTGGACTGAGTTTGGCCATCATATCATTAAGCGAGTTGAGTAGAAATCATTCCCACTTTGCGTCTTGCAGGGCAAAGACGATTTTGCGGTAGCTTGATTTTTTAAAGCTTTCTTCGATCTCTTTAAGAGACTGCTTAACCGCCATCATAAAGTCATCGCCTTCTTGATAAAACAATACTTTCTTAGCGAGCGCTTCGCACACGATGAAGACTTGAGACAGGGGAGAGAGGTCTAGTCCTGGGTTTTGATTGTAGCCTTTCCCATTTCTAGCGCCGTGGTGCTGCAGAATGATCTGGTCAGCTCCCATGGGAGCTCTGGGGAATTTAGCGATTTTCTCACTGGCAAGGAGAGCATGATTCTTGATGCGCTCTTGGTCTTCTTTTTCTGGAACGAGTCCGCTGATTTCATCCTCATTATCAATCATCGCCTCTTCGTCGTTATAGAGAAAGAGATCGTGGAAGAAGACAGCAAAGGCCATTTTATCCTTTTGCTCTTTAGACCCCCACTGCATGTGATCAATGGCAACGTTACTAAAGAAGATGAGAAGTTGGCAGTGCTTGAAGCGATAGCTCGTGGGCTCACTCATGAGATTGCCCAAAAGCTTTGAAAGTTCGTTTTTTTCTCCGACCACTTGTTGCAGCGATTGAATAGAGGCGTGAGCTAGCTTTTGAGCGTTTTCAGTAAGCTCACTTTGACGAAATTGAGTACTAATAATATTCATCGCGCGGTCGGTGACTTTCTTGCGCTCCTTCTCCTCCATATTTCCCTTATTCATCTTCTCGAGCAAGTTGTCAGTGATTTGATTTGTGAGCTCTAGGCGAAAGTCTGAGAGCACGTAGAGAGCATGAAGACCCGCCTCCTTGTCCTTTTTTAGGCGATCAAGGTCAATGGCATAGCCCCCGGTAAAGCGCTTGTAGTGGCGATCTCGTTCTTGGTCATAGAAGTAAATATCACAGGGAGGGATCGGACTATCGAGAAAGTAATCGGTTTCAAATGGATAGAAGCGCGGCACTTTAAGTTCAACCATCGCTTTGGCGGTAATTTTTAGAAAACTTGAACAGCTCTTTAAAATCGACTTCACATTCGATGGGCCCTCTACCACGACCATTGTCTCAGGAAGAGTCTCGATGCGGTGATCCTCCCCAATGACAATGACAGGGGGAAGATTTTTATGCTCCATGGCCCGTTGGTAGAGAAGCTGGGCGGTGGACTCCTGCTGAATTAAGCTCTTAGCGATCACA
This sequence comes from Bacteriovoracaceae bacterium, assembly GCA_048264885.1. Classification (GTDB taxonomy): domain Bacteria; phylum Bdellovibrionota; class Bacteriovoracia; order Bacteriovoracales; family Bacteriovoracaceae; genus JBLWXV01. The sequence continues at coordinate 170,719 of JBLXCO010000003.1, read as the reverse complement.
ACCCCAATATGGCCTTCATCTAAAATAGACTGGGCCTCGTCAAAGTTTTTGGCGTGGAGCAGCTCGCTACTGAGGTAATTTCGAAGATTGAGTGCGTAAATCTCAAAGAGCTCCTTCTCAGGTGCAATGAGAAGGGCCCTTCCAAGTGTTTTTAGAGGTGCTGCTTTACTACTCGCTGTCATTCAGAATTTTTTGAAATAACGGCTCGGGCATGGAGAGAACGTAAGGTGCTCCAAACTCCGGCACATCATTTAATGTTTTACCAATATAAGAAAGCGCCTTTTGGGCCGAAGCTGGCATAAAGGGACTGAGCCAAAGTGAAATTTGGTGAAGTCCAAAGCAGCAGTTATAGACGACGTTTTTTAAAGCGGGAAGGTCACTCTTGAGCTTCCAGGGTTCCTTATCGTTCACGTACTGATTGCCCTTAATCACACAATCCCAAAGAGCGTCCAAGGCGCGATCGTGCTGGCGCTTGTCCATTGAAGCTTTCATGCGTTCGAAGTTTTCGGTGAAGTCAATTTCTTGAGAGACACCGTCAACAGTGATCTCTTCAGGGAGCAACTTTAGCGAGAGCTTAATAAAGCGCATAATGAAGTTACCAAAGTCATTGCCCAGCTCATTGTTGTGACGGTTGATAAGTTCTTCAACAACGAAGGCACCGTCGCCAGAGCTCGAAATTGATCTGAGTAGGTAATAGCGAAAGGTATCAAGTGGAACGAGCTTCAACATATCATAGGGATCGACGCCATTTTGAAGCGACTTACTCATCTTTCTTCCGTCTTGCCCGAGAATCATACCGTGAACATAAACCTGCTCTGGGAGATCCTCCCCGAGGGCCTTAAGCATTGCAGGCCAGATGACGGAGTGAAACCACAGAATATCCTTACCGATCACATGCATTTGGGCCGGCCAGATTCCTGGTTTATCAGCAACAGCAGAATAGTAATTAATAAGCGCATCAAACCAAGTGTACATCACGTACTTCTCATCTCCTGGCACTGGAACCCCCCAAGCATTATCATTGGGGCGAGAGATGGCCAGGTCGCGCACGGGCTCACCCTTAAGGCGAGAGAGAATTTCTTTATAGGCCGAAGAAGGAGCAACAAAAGTGGGGTTCTTCTCAAGGTGCTCGATGATCCAGTCCTGGTACTTTGAGAGCTTGAAGAAATAGCCCGCTTCTTCTTTGAGAGTCAAAGGGGTGTTGTGGTTGGGGCAAATTTTATCTGGTGCCTGAAGTTCAGTGTAGAAAGACTCACAGGCCAAGCAGTAGTGACCTGAATAAGTGCCAGAGTAAATTTCCCCTTTTTCACTTAAGCGCTGCCAGAAGTCTTGGCAGACTTTCATGTGGCGCTCTTCAGTGGTGCGAATAAAGTCGTCGTTTTCAATGCCCAGGTCTTGGCAGAGCTTTCTAAATTTTACCACTTGCTCGTCGACAAACTCACCTGTGGGCGTTCCGGCCGCCTTGGCGCTCTCCACGAGTTTTTGTCCATTTTCATCGGTGCCGGTTAGAAAATAAGTTTTACTGCCAAGGAGCTTGTACCAACGATTATAGGAGTCGGTGACAATTTTCTCGTAAGCATGACCCATATGAGGAGAGCCATTCGGGTAATCGATGGCGGTGGTACAATAAAATTTACTATTATTTGATGTCATATACTTCTCTGATCAAAATTGTTTAATTAAATCCGACTAGCTTTGTGGCCCCGCAATGGGGCCAGTGAGCGTCAGCGTGGTCATTGTAATTCAGACGCTGAAAATTTAAACCACTACTACTTTATAACAAAATTACAAATTTTCCCTGGGACAAAGATTTCCTTCACAATCGACTTGCCATCGAGGTGCTTGGCAATGGATTCGTCTGCTTTTGCAAGAGCGAAGAAGTCTTCTTTGGTAATATCTGCGGGTACGCTAAGAGTTCCTCTGGTCTTACCATTGATCTGAACAGCAATGGTGATCTCATCGTCTTTAGCGAGGGCCGGGTCAAATACTGGCCAGGGTTCATAGGCGAGAGTTTTCTCACCACCATGAATACTCCAGAGCTCTTCGGCCAAGTGAGGGGCATAGGGTGAGAGCACTAGGGCAAAGGTCTTGGCGGTCTCGCGAGTGATTTTACCTTTCTTTGTTGCGAGATTGAGGAAAATCATCATGGCGGAAATGCCTGTATTAAAGCGAAGTCCTTCGATGTCTTCCCCAACTTTCTTAATTGTCTTGTGAAGCAATTTTAAAACTTCGTTATCTTCAGGACCTTCGTGGATATTGGCGGTATCGCCGATAAAGCGAGCCGCTTTGGCGAGGAAACCATAAACACCCTTCACTCCTGAAGTTTGCCACGGCTTAACTTTTTCAAGCGGGCCCATGAACATTTCATAGAGGCGAAGGGAGTCGGCGCCAAAATCACCTACGATTTGATCTGGGTTGACCACGTTGCCACGTGACTTACTCATTTTTTCGCCGTCTTCGCCCAGGATTAAGCCTTGATTGACTAGTCTTTGGAAGGGCTCTTTAGTTGAGACCAGACCCAAATCAAAGAGAACCTTATGCCAGAAACGGGCGTAGAGAAGGTGGAGAACGGCGTGCTCTACACCACCGATGTAGAGGTCAACTGGCATCCAATACTTTTCGGCCTCCATGCTCCAGGCTTCAGTGTCGTTGCGTGGGTCACAAAAGCGCAAGTAGTACCAACAAGAGCCGGCCCACTGAGGCATCGTGTTTGTTTCTCGACGTGCTTTCTTTCCGGTTTTTGGATCGGTGAGGTAGAGCCATTCATCAATGGTGGCCAGCGGGGACTCGCCCGTACCGGAGGGTTCATAACTCTCTACTTCAGGAAGACCAACGGGAAGCTCGTCGGCGTCGAGACAGCGAATGGTGCCGTCTTCAAATTTGAGAATGGGAAACGGTTCGCCCCAGTAGCGCTGGCGTGAGAAAATCCAGTCGCGAAGTTTATAATTTACTTTCTTAGTGCCTAGGTTCTTTTCTTCGAGCCAGTCGATTATTTTGACGATCCCAAGCGCCTTATCAAGCCCGTTGAGAAAATCAGAATTAATATGAACGCCATCGCCGGTGTGGGCTTCACTTGAGATGTCGCCACCTTCAAGCACCTGCACAATCTCAAGTCCAAATTTCTTAGCAAACTCATAGTCGCGCTGGTCGTGAGCGGGGACGGCCATGATTGCGCCAGTGCCGTAACTGGCAAGCACGTAGTCAGAAGTCCAGATGGGAATCTCTTTGCCGTTTACGGGGTTGATCGCGTATGCGCCGGTGAAGACCCCAGTCTTTTCTTTGCTGAGCTCTGTGCGATCGAGATCTGACTTGCGAGCTGCGGCAGCTTGATAGTCTTTGATGGCCGCTTTCTGGGCATCGATCGTGATTGAGTCAATGAGCGTGTGCTCGGGAGCAATGACCATATAGGTGGCGCCAAAGAGAGTGTCAGGGCGCGTGGTGAAAACTTCAATCTCGCTGCCTTCATGTCCTTTGACTTTAAACTTCACAGTCGCACCTTCAGATTTTCCAATCCAATTGCGCTGCATTTCTTTGATATTTTCTGGCCAATCAAGAGAGTCGAGATCTTCAAGGAGCTTCTCGGCGTACTCAGTGATTCTAAACATCCACTGTTTCATGGGCTTTCTGATCACATCATGGCCACCCACTTCCGATTTACCATCGACGATTTCTTCGTTGGCCAAGACGGTTTTAAGAGCGGGACACCAGTTGACCATGATCTCGTCTTCATAAGCCAGACCCTTGTTATAGAGCTGAACGAAAATCCATTGAGTCCACTTGTAATAAGAGACATCACTGGTGGCAATTTCGCGGTCCCAGTCATAGGAAAAACCAAGGGATTTGAGCTGGCGCTTAAAAGTCGCAATATTTTGCTTGGTAATTTTATCCGGGTGAGTACCAGTCTTAATGGCATAGTTCTCGGCGGGAAGACCAAAAGAGTCCCAACCCATGGGGTGAAGAACGTTAAAGCCTTTCATTCGCTTGTAGCGCGAAATAATATCTGTGGCCGTATAACCTTCCGGGTGACCTACGTGAAGTCCTGCACCTGAAGGGTAGGGGAACATGTCCAGGGCAAAAAACTTTGGACGATTGTGATCGACTTCTGTTTTGAACGTCTTGTTTTCATCCCAGTACTTTTGCCATTTCGCTTCGATTTTTTGGAAGTTGTACTCCATTGCTCGCTATCCCCTAGAACTTTGTTGATGTTGAAGCAGCTATCCTAGCAAAAGGCCTTTGATTTTGAAAGGTTGCGGGCCGCATAAATGACCCACTAAAAGTGTCTTTTACCCCCTCTGAGAGGCATTTCCTGCCGATGCTTCATTGCAATATTTGCCCGGCTTCAGTCCGCCCTCGCTTTGGCCGAAAATAAAGGTCAGGACTGCAATTGTTCAAGGAGATTAACAATATGACACAGACACTCAAGCTAGAGCACCGTGAAGGCCATTATGGAAGACGCGAACTCATTAACTTTAGAAATGATGGACGCATCCCAGGCGTAATTTACGGTAAGGGATTTGAGTCACAAACTGTATTTATCAACTCTCATGTCTTCACTCAAAAAGTGAAAGAAAAGGGCGTGCTCTTTGAAGTTGAGTGGCAAGGACAAACTTATATGGTGAACGTGGATAGCATCCAGCGCGATCCTGTTACCCGCAAAATGTGGCACATCTCACTACACAAGCTTGAAAGAAATGCTGAAGTCACGATTGACCTTCCCGTTGTTCTCGATGGCGATGCTGTTGGAACAAAAGCTGGTGGTGTGGTTCAACTCGTGGAAGAGCGCATGACTGTAAGAGGTCGTCCAGATGCAATGCCTGAGGCGCTTCATATTGATGTTTCAGGACTTGAAGTTGGTCACAAACTCCATATCTCAGATATCACTTTCCCACGCGGTGTAAAGCCATGGGGCTATGAAGCTGAGTACGTTGTAGCTACATGCCACTATGCTCACGTTGAGAGCATTGAGGAAGCTGCGACTGAAGCTGTTTCACCAGCTGAAGTACCAGTTGTTGGCGAAGATGACGTTAAAGAAGCCGCTTAATAAAATTAGAAATTCTTTAATCAGAAAGGGCCCGAGCTTAGTCTTGGGCCTTTTTGCTTTGGCACTGACAAGTGGTGCTCATAGCATGTGCAATTTTACTCACAACCCAGCCGCTCTATGTACTCAAGTTCTTCCCCTTTCTCACACGCTTAAAAGTGGCAAATGCCAAGTGAAGGCAAGAGTGCTCAAGGTCTATCGACCAGCAGGAGTCTATCGCTACGATAACTCACTTCGAAGAATTGACTTTAACACACCTCAGGCGATCAAGAGTGAGCCCACTCAAATCATTTACGGAGCCAAGGAATTTTGCACTCGCAAGGATGTCTTCGCAAAGCAAAAGTTAGACCTGATGATTAAACTTAATTGCTATGACGAAGATGCGAGTATTCCTGATTTTGCTTGGCGAGCGCACACTGAAAGTGATGAGTTAATTGATCCGTGGACGAAGAAGAAAGTTAAGATTGATTGTTCTTTTCTTTCTAAGAACTAGTGAATTAAAGAATGGAAGGGCCCTCACACAAAGTTACAATTGGGGGGGGGTGACTGACTCTCTGTCAGGACCCGTTCCATTTCTTAAAGAATGCCCCTTATTTAAGGGGTGTACCTAAGAGGGATGTAACCACAGCTTTAAACTCCCCGCTCTCTCTCAATCTCTCTTTGGGGCCTTAAAGCTCATCTCGCTTAGGTGGGCGCAATTTAATCCAAAAGCGCGCGGCGATCAATGCTTTTGGGACAAGTGCGTAAAAATTTCCAGACAAAAATTAAATTTGTCCTAAAATGTCGATTTGTCAGTGCTAACTAATTGATTTGTGGTTTTGCCCTTGGACAAAAATTGAGTAAGTAGGGCAGAATATGTCTTAAACGAGGAACACATGTCACAAAAATCGAACAATAGTATTGTCTACCCCATTAGCGCCAACCCTCCCACTTGGGGGCATGGGGATATTCTCATGAGGGCGGCTAAGAAATTCGAACACGTCTACTGGGTAGCCGCTGTGAATGTGAAAAAGCAATCTGAGTTCTCAGTCGATGATAAAATTCAAATGATGCAGGCTTATGTTAATTATTACAAACTGAGCAATGTGACCATTGAGAGCTGGGACGGAACGATCATCCGCTATGCTGCGGACCGAGGGGCTTCGTTCTTACTTCGCGGCCTTAGGAATTCGACAGACTTTCAAATGGAACTCGAGCTTGCCTCGGGAAATAGAGGGATTAATAAAACTATTGAGACCATTTGTATGTTCTCTAAGCCTCACTTTGCTACCATTTCTTCAAGCTTAATTCGCGAACTTGCCATTCTCGGAGAGCGCATTGAGCAGTATGTATTACCTTCGATTGCTCCGCTCATTAAAGAGCGACTCTACACAAAAGCCGATTAAGGTTTAGCTCCAATCGATATTTTCAATATAGGTTCTGAGCTGCCCGGCAGTTTTGAATTTTTTGAAAATGAGATTCTTTTTAAGTCCACAGCAGATCTGTTTCACTGGCGCAGGTTGATTGGCGTAGTGCTTAGCCCCACCCACAGCTTCATGAAAGAGCTTAACCATGTCGAGAACATCGCCTCTGATATTGCGAGAGTTGGCCGGTCCGTAGTGAAAGAAGTCTAGCACTTTAAGTTGGAAGCCAAGGCCAAAGCGCTGGACGATAATATTATCGGAGTGAAGATCGCCGTGATATTCCTTGAGGTGGTGAATTTCCTCCATGCCTTTGGCCAAGGCATGAAGTAAGTGCAGTGCTTGAAAAGGCGACAATCTCTTGTTCTTTTGTTCAAGTAAGAAAGTCTTTAGGGGAACGCCCTCGACATAGTCGGAGACGAGATAGGCAACCTTGTGGCCTTTAAAGGCAATGGTGTCTTGGGTGAGGTATTGGATGACAATAGTGCAGTTTCTCAGCTTATGCAGCTTCTTGGCATAGAACTTGAGGGCCTTGCCTCGAACATTGCGGTGGGGAAGAAAGAACTTAGCCGCGCGCTCAATACCGGTCGATAATTCTTTAACACGGTAAACTTCCCCCTCCCAGCCTCCACCGAGCTTATCGATGACTTCAAACTTCGAGGTCAGTACTTGGCCGGGCTCAAAGTCGAAGGATTCAATGGTCTTTTTGAGAGCAGGTTGACGTGTCACTTAAGGGGGCTCCTGTTGGCATCAAATTAACACTATTCCGGGGCCGGTGCAAATAGTATGATGGGGGAGAAAGCGGAGGGATATTGAAGCGCGCTATCACTTTCACTCAATCCTTAGACTTCTCTATTTTGCATGCGACCCTAAAGGAGTTGTCTATTGACTATCGGCAGATTCACTCTCAGGCCGAACTGAGAAATTGTCCTCCTGGGCATGATTATCTTTTCTTAGAATTAGCTGCCCTAGAGGAATATGCTAAGGGCCAAGATCTCACGGCTGCCATTGATTCCTTGAAAGATAAATCCCTCGGTTCAAAGCTGATTTTGATCACCCAAATGTCGCAAATGCGCCACTGTTATTCGGCGCTAAAAAAGGGCGCCGACAACTACTTGGCCGAGCCCTTGGCCGCCGAAGAAGTCCGCTTCGTACTTGAAAGTGAAGCCCAAGTAGAGCGCCTTAAAAGTGAGCTCAAGGAATTGGGGGACTCACCCAGAGGGTCGCCCGTCTTTCTCGGACAAACAAAAAACCCCCACGTGCAAAAGATATTTGATCAAGCCGTGGCCGTGGCCGGAACGCGCTCTACGGTCTTTATCACTGGCGAATCGGGAACCGGCAAAGGGGTGCTCGCCCGCTATATCCATGAAATCAGCTCGCGCTCCGCCGAGCGCTTTTTGGCCATTCACTGTGGGGCCATGCCCGAAACCTTGATTGAGTCGGAGCTCTTTGGTCACGAAAAGGGCGCCTTCACCGGGGCCCTCAAGCGCAAGCTTGGTAAATTTGAGCTCGCTCACAAGGGGACCATCTTTCTCGACGAAATTGGAACTATCGGACCAAGTCTTCAGGTCAAGCTTCTGCAGGTATTGCAAGATAGAGTGATTCAGCGAGTAGGGGGGGAAGAAGAAATTCCAGTCGATGTGCGTATAATCGCGGCGACAAATGCCAATGTGCTCCAGCTCGTTAAAGAGGGAAAGTTTCGCGAAGATCTCTACTACCGCCTAAATGTTTTCCCGATCGAGCTCCTTCCTTTGCGAAAGCGTGGCGAGGACCTCGAGCTACTCGTTCAGTCAATATTAACTAAACTCACTCACACTCATGGAAAGGTCTTCAAAGGAGTGGAGACGACTGTCTTGCGGGCCTTGGGCAATTATTCCTGGCCTGGCAATATTAGAGAGCTTGAAAATGTTCTTGAGCGCGCTTGTATCCTTGAGCGTGGCGAGTGGCTGAGTGAACAATCCTTTCCTGCCGATTTTTTTATCGACCCTGCGATCAGCGCCCCGGCCGATGCCCCCATTGCCGACCTGGCAACCTACCGCCAGCAGGTCTCTCATGAGGCGGAAAAGCGCTACCTGCTAGAACTTCTGGAAGTCTCCCACGGACAAATTGGGCGGGCCAGTGAGATCGCAGGGGTGAGTACTCGTCAGCTTCATAAGCTCCTTTTAAAGCATCAAATGAAATTTAAGAAACAGTTTAAACTGGATTAAATTTGTTGATTATTGGGAACTTTGAGTTCCGCGTTTGGGAACTCAGAGTTCTCTTATTTGCTCTCAATGCCCTCTAAACACCTCTCACAAGCCTTTGGCAATTGGCCCTTAACTTGCTTGGGCTATGACATGCTCAAACGAGGAATCTTAACAGCGTCTGATTGGAACCATGATGGAGTCGTGGTCGGACTACTCTTGCAAACGGATGGAGAGGGAGAGTTTCCCCTTTATCTAGAGAGTGCCCCTGAGGGACTTATCACTTCTCTTAAGGCGCTGGTCGAAGCTGAACTCAGCGAGCACAGAATTAAGAATAAGATTTACTACAAAGTCGTTTCGTTCACTGTGATTAGGGACTTCAACCAAGGAGATTAGAAAGATGAAGACCTTGCTTATGCTTGCCGTGCTTTTCGGTGCCTTTAATATTCATATGAGCGCCGTGGCCCAAGATGACGTCGATTCAATTTCAATTGATGAGACGGAAGAAATGCCATCAAGCACTGCTACGCCAACAACTTATGATGATAGCTCTGAAGAAGGAATGCCCATGGAAGATAGCTCTTCTGAGGGTGATTACGAAGTTATCGAATAAGCTCAATCTAAGTGCCCTCGCGGTTTCTTCACGAGGGCCCTAATTCTTAGTACATTTCCTTGGGAAATGTTTTTTCATAGAGCTGGATGGCATCAGAAATAATCTTATGAGCTTCGGTGACCCCGAAGAATTTCTCAACCTGCACTTTCTTTTCTTCTAGAATTTTGTAGTCTTCAAAAAAGCGCCGAATCTCTCTCATCCGATGGGGTGCAAGCTCCTCGATTGTCTGGTAGTGAGCATACTCCGGGTCATCGACGTGAACGGCGATAATCTTATCATCGGCTTCACCTTGGTCGAGCATCTTCATCACGCCAATTGGTCTAGCGCGCATAAGAGTCGAGGGGAGGACTGGCTCCTGTCCCAAAACGAGGATGTCGAGTGGATCTTTGTCTTCACAATAAGAGCGTGGAATAAACCCATAGTTGGCCGGATAGTGAACCGAGGAAAAGAGAATTCGGTCAACTTTGAGTAGCCCACTGGGCTTATCAAGTTCGTATTTTACTTTTGATCCTTTGGGAACCTCGATAAGTGCTGTCACCATTCTTGGGACATCTTCTCCAGGTGATACGTCATGCCAGGGGTGCATAGGGCCTCCAATTGTCACACTAATAGTCTCTATCTATTTAAATCTTTTCTGTGATCCTGACTAGCTCTTGGGCGACATTTACTGCCGCCACGGCGCAACTGTGAAATTAATATCGAGGCAATAAAATGGTATTACTTGAGTTTCTTCTTATCAGTCAGAGAACTCTCGATAATATAGGCCAGACGCAAACCCGCCTTGATGAGTTGGTCATCCAAGACATCCTTGGTTCGGTAGACGTAGTCATACTCCCACTTACTTCGCCGGGCCTTGCGCCCTTTTTGCTTTTTGGGAACACTATAAACCAAGTCTCGCAGCGCCACGTCCTCCTCGATCCACTTGAGGACATTGTCGCTGGCCTTAGACCTGTGAGTGTCGTTGACTTTTCTTGAGAGAAACTCTGCCAGTTCACTATAGCTAAGCTTGCGGCCATCAATGAGACCACTATCCCAAAGCTCGTGGAGATTGGAGTTTTTGCCAAACCATCGCAAAGAAACACTATTTCCGCCACGGTCACTGGCCAGACCGGCATGCAGAGGTTGGTGAAGGTCGCCGACCAGGTGAACGATCCATTTTAATGCCTGGGCCCTAGTTTCCTGGGGCGACTTTGCATTTTTTAAAATGGCAATTTGCTCTTCCAACGTCTGATAGGCTTTGCCTTCAAAGTTCTTGGGCTCAATCTTTTTGTCACTTTCAATATTGAGGTAGTGCCAGGTGCTAGTGTGGGCAAAGGATTTATCTGAGCGTATCTCATCGGCCCAAGTACTTACCATGGCGAGACTCTCACCTCCTAGGAGCTCGTGCACTACTTTGAGGCTATCAGCTGAGAGCTGAGTTTCAGCAAGCTTGGCCACTGCACGGTGGCCGATGGGGCCCCAAGCCCAGGAATAGGAGGTGGTGAGCAATAGACAAAAGGCGATAGCAATGTTCATGCAGAGATCTCGCTAGTGAGTTATGATGGCCTAAATTTTAACATGAAATATGAGTTCTGCTTGAGTCAGTCCATTATGTCATGATTAATTTTTTTTCCATGGCCAACTTCCAGGTAGCTGTAGAGAATGGAGCAATAAAAAAATGAGCTTTGGACGGGAGTAATGAGCAGGATTGTCGTCGTTTTAAAGGGTTATCCCAGAAGTGATGAAATCTTTATCGCTCAGGAGCTTGTTGAATTAGAGCGCCATGGGTTTGAGCTGACGATCTACTCTTTAGTCAAACCTGAGGATAAAGTTCGCCAGCAGGTTGATCAGCTACTAAAAGCGCAGGTCATCTATGTTCCAAAGCTCGTTCGCGATCTCATCTTTTCATTTCTAATTGCATTGTGTCGCAAGCCTATTGCTGTGCTTGAGCTCTGGGGGCGCTATCGCGCTGGGGCCACAGTGAGAGGCAGAACTCTGCGTCGATTCTTACAGTCCCTTTGGATCTATGAGCGCACGGGCAACCAGATGGATATTCTCTATTCTCACTTTGTGAATGCGCCCAGTGAAGTGGCGATGGGTTTAGAGTTTTTAAGTGGAGCACCCTGGTTTGTCTTTGCTCACGCAAAGGATATTCATCAAACTCCTCGCAGTGTTTTGGAGCAGAGACTTGAGCAGGCGCGCACCGTCTTTGCCTGCAATCGAGAGTCACAGCAGCTACTCTCTAAAATATTTCCTCGAGTAAAGCTGGTTTATCATGGAGTGAATCAAGAGTTGCTTAAGGCCAGTGAAGAGCGGGTCTCAAGTGAGGAGCTCTATCTCTACAGTGCCGGGCGATTGGTCGAAAAGAAAGGACATGACTTTCTTTTACTCGTTCTTGCTGAGCTTAAAAAAATGGGAGTCGCTTTTCATTTTCACCTCTTTGGCGATGGTCCAATGAGAGAAGCGCTCGAAAGAATGAGTTCAGCACTTGGCTTGAGGGAGTCTATTGTTTTTCATGGGACCTATACTCTTGATCAAATAAGTGCAGCGGTCAGACCGGGCTCGCTCTATCTTGGAGCTTTTAGACAGGCCAGAGATCGCGATCGCGATGGACTTCCAAACACCCTTTTGGAGGCGATGTATTTGGGCGCGATTGCGCTGTGCTCGGATTCTCCTGCCATTGGCGAAGTCCTTCGCCACGGGGAGAATGGTTTTATCCTGGGGAGCAATCCCTGTGAATGGGCGCAAAAGATTGTGGAAATTTCTCGTCTAAGTGGGGCCCAGAGGCTAGAACTGATAAAGGCTGCACAGTGCCAGGTGAGGCAGAATTTTGACTTTGCCCACTGTTGCCAGGAACTGATCTCTGAATTTAAATCTATTGAAGCAAATCACGATAGGGGGACTTTATGCACAATCACCGAATTATGATTCTTGGCTCAGGAGAGTTGGGCAAGGAATTTGTGATTGCGGCCAAGCGATTGGGCCTAGAAGTGGTAGCCGTTGATCGCTATTCAAATGCCCCCGCCATGCAAGTGGCCGATCATTTTGAAGTGATCAATATGCTTGAAGCCTCTGAGCTCGAAGCGGCAGTTCGCAAGTATCGTCCCACTATCATCGTTCCAGAAGTCGAAGCGATTCGCACAGAAAAGCTAGTGGACTTTGAAAAAGAGGGAATCTTTGTGGTTCCCACTGCCAAAGCTGCTCACCTAACCATGAACCGCGATGTCATTCGCGATCTTGCTAGTGCAGAGCTGGGACTGAAGACAGCTAAATTTGCCTATGCTCACGACTTAAATGAATTAAAGAGAATCGCCAAAGATGTTGGCTATCCCAGTGTTTTAAAACCAGTGATGTCCTCTTCTGGAAAAGGGCAGTCGGTTGTAAAGAGTGAAGGTGATCTTGAAAAAGCCTTTCACGATGCCATCTCGGGTGCACGTGGAGACACGGTAAAAGTGATTCTGGAAGAATTCATTGCCTTTGAAGAAGAAATTACTCTGCTTACGGTGAAGCTGCATAATGGTGAGACTCGATTTGTAGAGCCCATTGGCCATCGCCAAGAAAAGGGCGACTACCGCGAGTCTTGGATACCGGCGCAGGTTAAGCCAGAACTACTTGAACAGGCCAAGAAGATGGCCTCAAGGGTGACTAGTCATCTCGGGGGCGCGGGACTTTTTGGGGTTGAGTTCTTTCTCACCAAAGATACCGTCTACTTCTCAGAGCTCTCTCCTCGTCCACACGATACTGGTATGGTGACGATGATCTCTCAAAACCTTTCGGAGTTTGAGCTTCATCTACGCGCCATCCTTGACCTTCCCATTCCAGAGATTACCTACTATGGCCCAAGCGCTTCGGCGGTTATTTTGGCCGACGCTGAGATGGAGAATTTTGAGTTTGTGGGTATCGACGAAGCCCTGCGCGAGCGCGATGTGGAAGTGAGAATTTTTGGTAAACCCACAACTAGGCCCTATCGCCGAATGGGTGTAGCGCTTGCAAGAGGTCAGAGCACAGATGAAGCCAGGGAGCGCGCTTTCAAGGCGGCAAACGCCGTGAAAGTGCTCCCAAAGACTTAAATTACTTTCTGGTTACTAGGTGAATGCCATCTCTCACTGGGAGGAGGACATTAACTAGATCATCGCGCTCATTAATGAGTTGGTTGAGGGTCTTGATCACACGAGTGCTTTCACTTTGCGGATCTTTTTCGAGCACTCTACCGCTCCAAAGAGCATTATCAATGGCGATGACGCCGCCTGGGCTTAGGCGATAGAGCGCGAGGTTGAAGTAGTTCATATAATTTTCTTTATCGGCGTCAATGAAAACCAAATCAAAAGTTTCACTGGACTCTTTGAGATAATCGATGGCCTCACCCATAACGCTTTCAATCTTCTTACCGTGCGGACTGTGGGCCCAGACTTCTTTGGCTTGGCCTACATAGTCGTCGTTAATGTCGAGAGTCGTGATTTTAGAACCTTCGGGCATGGCCTCGGCCATACTAAGAGCGCTGTAGCCCACAAATGTTCCGATTTCAAGCACGCGCTTAGGCTTGAGCATGGTGATGAGAAACTTTAAGAGCGCGTTTTCAAGCGAGCCTGAAATCATGCCGGCGCGATCGGAGAATTTTTCGCCCGCGCGCTTTCTGATCTCCTGGCAATACTCACTTTCTTCAAGTGATATTTTAGTGCAGTATTCGACAATATCATTATTTTGATTATTCATTTGCATTCCTCGGTTTGAGTTTGAGGCATTGTCCGTCCTATTCCCAGCGTCTGTCCATGAGCAGTGTTTCATAGACAGTGATTTGACAGCTCTCAGGAAAGTCTATACTAGATTTTCATTGGATGAATGTGAGCGCGAAAGACAATATTGTCGTCTCTTTTGCGCCTTCCTTGAAAAGTGAGATTCTCGCATTCTATTTGAATCTCATCACCCAAGTGAGTCTCACTCAAGAAGTTGACTTGATACTCACTTACGACATGATTTTTGTGATATTCATAGTCTATAGCATTGAGAATCCATTCGGCATACTTGGTATTATTGACGTGCCTATTCATGTCTAAATCACTAGTGCGCACTTTTAGAGAGTCAATGACTCTTGGGTGCAAGGGCGCCTGGACTTTCTCAGGAGTGATCTCTAGGGCAAGGTCGTGCTCAAGTGAATAGAGAGTGCCTTCAATATTGGGGCGAGTAGGACGTCTGGTATTTGCATCTAAAACCATCCAGCTACTGGAGCATATTCCTAAGCGCTTGCCTGCGACAAATACTTCAAAGTCTCTCACTGCAACTAGGCCACTCAGAACTCTGGGCCACGTTTTAAGCGTGACTTTATCGCGCCATTTTGGCCACGCACTCATTTGCACACGTTGCCTGGTGAGTACCCAAAATTTCTGCTCACGAATCATCTGGTCGTGACCCAGCCCCAACTGTGCGGCGTGAATTCCGGCGCAGTCCTGGAGCATATTGAGTAGGCCCACTAAACCCAATCGCTTATGGGAGTTGACCAGAAAGGTACTAATTTCGTATTCTTTGATAAATGATGGATCCATAACGGCAGAATCTCTGATTGAGGTGAATCTGTAAATATGGCCGATACGGTATGATGAGATGATAAAGCTTCCAGTTGATGAGCACTTAATAGAAATTAAAGCAGCACTTGCGCAGAGTGAAGCGCTAGTGATTCAGGCCCCTCCAGGCACGGGAAAGACCACTCGGGTTCCGGCCTATCTCGCTTTTGAGTTGGGGCTCAGAACAATTGTGCTAGAGCCCAGAAGGATTGCCGCCAGACAATCGGCCATGCGGGTAGCTAGTGAGCGAGGTCTCACTCACGGTGTGGAAGTTGGCCATGCCTTTAGACATGAGGCCAAGTGGACCTCGCAAACGCAGCTGCTCTTTGCCACTGAAGGAACATTTTTAAATCTCTTTGAAAAGAATGCTTACGACTTTGATGTCGTGATCATTGACGAATTTCATGAGCGCCACCTCGATGGAGACTTTGCGCTGGCGCTTTTATCAGCAGGGAATAAGAAAATTGTAGTGATGTCGGCGACTCTACAAGGATTGGACTTAGAGGGCCACTTTAAGAGCTTGCATAAAAATGTTGCCGTCATTGACGTGCAAGCGCCACTCTTTCATTGCGAGATTCGCTACCTGCCCAATGTCCCGAGTGTGCTCTCTCAGTCGCTTGAGAGTAAAGTAATCTCCGTTTTGTCGCAGGCACTTAGTTTTGGTGGTGATATTCTCGTTTTCTTGCCTGGAGTGAGGGAGATCGAAAGCGTTCACGCTGCTCTTGAGAGGCTTGATGAAATGAGAGAGGAGTTATCCATTTTGGAACTTCACGGACGCCTTGATATCAAGACTCAGTCTCAAGTTTTTGAAAAAAGTGCTAAGACTAAAGTTATTTTAGCCACGAATGTCGCCGAGAGTTCGCTGACAGTGCCAGGGGTGAGGGTGGTGATTGACTGCGGTGTCGCCAAAGAAATGCAGTGGTCTCCCTGGAGTCGAGTCTCACAATTAAAGGAAGTCAAGATTGCTAAGAGTAATGCAATTCAGCGCACTGGACGCGCTATTCGAGAAGCCGATGGGCTGTGCTTTCGCCTCTATGCTGAGCTCGATTTTGAGTCGCGTGACAAGAGTGTTCGGCCAGAGATAGAGCGCGTGGGGCTAGAAGCAATCATGTTGCGCTATCAGCAATTGGGCGCACCCACGTGCCATTGGTTCTGTCCACCCAATGAAAAGGCTTGGAGTGAGGCACTCGTAAGCCTCTGCGCTCTTGGGGCTTATGACGAAGAGAAAAAAGAACTTAGTATCCTGGGAAAAAGGATGGCCCAAATTCCGCTGGAGCCAGAGTGGGCGCGGGCCGCCTTAGAACTAGATCAATATGGTGAGCGCACCAGACGCGATTTTATCCGGTTTTTAGCACGCAGAAGTTTGCAAAGTGAGCAGCAGTTGCGAGAGATGCTTGGGCGTTTTCTTTCACGTCCAACCAGTGAAGAGGTGGACTTGGGGCGCATTCTTTTACCGGGCTTTATTCGCTCTCTTGGCCGCGTGAGAGCGCAGGATGTGGTGAGTTCAAGTGGTGCCGTCTTAAAAATTTCACCTCGATTGAGTGATCAACTTCATGAAGGGGATTGGGGGCTTATTTTAGAAGTCGACGCCCGTGACCGAGTTCAAGACTTTGTCGTGATCGATTCAGATTGGATCTATGAGCTCTCCCCCCTGCCTATCACTGAAAAGCGTGAACTCGCTTTAGATCCTAAACGAGGTCTACTCATGACTGATCGCTTAAGCGTAGGGGCGCTTTCGCTAGAAGAGAGCAATCGCCCCGTCGAGATTAGTGAGCTACCAGAAGAGTTCAAAGAACAGGCAAGAGAATTATGGGCCAAGAAAAATGAGCGCCTGCTCAGTTCTCTTAAAGTAGGTGATCGGTGGCAGCGATTGGTCTATCTTTATCAACATCAAGAGAGTTCACTCGATTTACTTTCTGAAGATCTGGCGCTCTTTAGTAGCTCTGGATTTGAATTTGATCAAAATAGCTTTTTCTCTTTTCTTGAAATGCGTGCACTTGAGCGCTGGGGAGTGCAAATTGATCGTGAGCTTCCTCTTCAAATCGGTGAGCTCCAAGTGAATTATGATGAAGTGAGCGGTCCATTTATGATGGCCTATATTCAATTCTTCTTTGGGCTTAAAGAAACTCCCGTACTTCCTTTGACCGGTAAACCTCTGCTGTTAAAGTTACAGGGACCCCATAAAAGACCCTTGCAACTCACAAGTGATCTTGCCGGATTTTGGAAGCGAGGCTATCAGGAGCTTTTAAAAGAGATGAGGCGAGAGTACCCCCGCCATCACTGGCCCGATGAGCCTTGGTTGGCGCCACCGGTTCTTCTTAAGCGCCAACTCTAGAGCAAAACGCTTTTTTTTATTTCACTCCACTGCCGGCTCAAATTTTCTCTATCGTCAGGATGGGCGATGCTGATGAGGGCGGCTGCCCTTTCATTTAAGGCGAGTCCATAGAGATTGACATGCCCATACTCTGTCACCACGTGGTGAATGTGCGAGCGAGTGGTGACGACACCTGCTCCAAGCTTTAGGCTTGAAGTTAAGCGCGGGACTCCTTTAGAAGTTCTTGAGGGTAAGGCCAAGATTGGCTTTCCCCCTTCAGACAGAGCTGCGGCCCTGAGAAAATCCATTTGACCACCAACTCCCGAGATAATTTTGTGTCCAATTGAATCGGCGCAAACCTGACCTGTGAGATCGATTTCGACTGCCGAGTTAATCGCAGTGATCTTTGGGTTGCGCATAATTTTCAGCGGAGAGTTTGTGTAGTCGGCTTCAAAGTTGAGGGTTTGCATATTATCGTCGATATAATCGTAGAGCTCACGCGAGCCTACAACAAATGAAGAAGTCGATATGCCTTGATGAAAGGTTTTTTTTGAGTTGTCGATGACTCCGGATTTAATAAGCTCAAAGGCACCATCAGACCACATTTCAGTGTGGAGACCCAGATGCTTGTGATGCTTTAAATTGCGTGCGACTGCATCGGGTATGGAGCCAATACCTAGCTGAATAGTCGCTCCGTCTTCAACCAAAGATGCCACATGGGCCCCAATCTGCATTTCAATGTCACTAGGTGCGTGAGGGCTTGGACTAAAGAGTTCTGACTCATACTCGATAGCGTAATCGATATCGTCGACGTGAATAAATCCGCTGCCGTGAACTCGAGGCATTTTAGGATTAATCTGAGCTATCACGAGATCGGCACAATCCACAGCTGCCTTTGCGGTATCAACACTCACACCAAGCGAGACATGGCCGTGCTTATCAGGAGGACTTACTTGAATGAGAGCGACATCTACTTTCTTGGCGCCACTTCGAAAGAGCTTGGGAATCTCTGAGAGAAAACAGGGCAGATAGTCGATGCGATCGTGGTCAATCTTTCCCCTTAAATTTCTACCGGTGAAAAGATTTGTGATACGAAAGTTTTTGTACTCTGGCTTAGCGTACTCACATTCTCCCTCTGTGTGGAGATGCACAAACTCTATGTCCTGTAAGTCTGCATAGTGTTGACAGATACCTTCGAGCAAAACTTTGGGTGTGGCCGCGGCCCCGTGAACGAAGATTGTCGAACCTTCCTTGATCGGGGCCAGAACTTCTTTGACACTCGCGAATATTTTCATAACTAATTTTGCTCGATGCTAATATGGTGGTTATCTAGATACAAAAACTGGCGCTCAAATTTTTCCGGTGCAGATTTAAGTCCGAGAATCTTGCGGCTTTTCTTAAAGGCATCCATCATCAAATCAATTTTTTTGTCGTAGAGATTTTTGATTGAATTCTTTAGAACCAGAGTTTTCTTTTCACTGTAGGACTTCGTTGTGAGCTCTTTAAAGAGCACTGATTTACTGCGGCTGATCTCGGCGTTGATTTTTGAGGACTCCTCTCTCACTTGAGCAAAGAGGTCAGCGAGTTTGGCCTTTTCATCTTGAGTGAGTTCTTCAGATTCTTCGAGCATTTGTCTGGCGTTGGCCACCATTTCCTCGCGGGTTTGAATGTCGCTAAATTGCGCTTTCTCTTGTTCAATTTCTTTCTTAGTCGCAGAGGAGCAAGCTCCAAGAAGTGTTAGGGCGAGGGCGGTCATTAATAATTGCTTCACTGTGTAACTCCATGTTGAGAGGCTTATACTGAGCAACTATAAGATAAGCTTATGAGGTTGAAATTGAGAAGAACTCTCAGAAAATATGATATTGGTCAGACTCTGTCTAAGGCGCTAGAGCGCCCTCGGAAATTGAATCAGCAGCTTTCTCACAAAGTCTAAACAACTATTTCTAAAATTTTTAGGCTGCGCATGACTCTTTCTCATAAGGGCGAGAGATGTCTTTGACCAGAGTTTGTGCTTAGTTAGTAGGGTGTTGATCTTCTTGCTCACCTCTGGAGTGTCACCACTACGATTAATGAGTAAGGCCAGGGCCCTTTCATGTTCGGGTTTTATCTCTCTAAGCTTATCAAGTTCACCGAGCAGGAAGTTTGCCTTGGTGGGTTTATCGTAGGCACTGTCGCTGGCCAGGCCTTCTAGGAAAGATAATTTTTGAGGAGAACTTTCTGGGTACTTTTGCTCTAAGTAGGTCCAGGCTTGGGGAATGAACTCATCACCAATCAAATGTAGGTAGTCTGTCGGATCGAGTCCTGACTCACTGACAAATGTGAGAAAGCGGTTAAATTTATCTTGTAGGTAGATGTGGCTAGTAATGCCATTAGGGAATGGGTTGGCTTCAGGAGTGAGTACTCTTGCGGCCGCCCGCTCTTGTTTTAAAAATTCAACTCTTTTAGTAAAAAGCTCGGCCACGCGTTTGAATTGATCCGCATTTTGTTGAGGGCGGATAAAGCGAATTTCTATCGTCTCTTCACTTGGGTCAAAATCTTCGACTAGGCGTGAAATATTGACGCCTTGATATTTTTGAGGTGGGCTCCAACCGCTGGGGCTAGTAGAGTAGACTTGCTCGTAAATTTTTTGGGCCAGTTGATTTATACTAATAGGTGATTCATCAAAATCGTGAATGATCTTTTTGAATGCATCTTGATTTTTCTTTGGGAGTGCCATCATGGGAGGAGAGTTATAAGAGTCTCCGGCCAGTATTCCAGCAGCGAGCTCGGGATGATTGTAGAGGTCGACCAAAAAGTCTCTAAAGAGTTTTGGGTCTGAACCAAAGAGTCCCTCCACTCCAAAGTGGATGTGCCCTCCGCCAGCGGTGTAGGAGGGGTGAAGTCCGATTTCCGTAGCACTCTGGTAGAGGTCCTTATTTAGTCTCTTCGTAATCTCATCTAACTTATGAAGTGGGATCGGACTCGCGGTCACTTCAACCACCCAAGGATCGAGCGTGACATTGAGGTAGTGACCATCTGGGTAGTGGATGCGCCCAAACTCAAGGCCATATTTATCTTCCATCCATTCCACTTCACAACCATCACAAACGGCAATAATGCGCTCAATGAGTTTTTCCTGAGCTTTCTCACTGGCCTTACTGTTGACGATGTGGCTGCCCGCTTTTCTTCCAGCTTCTTTAAGGGATTCACTGGTGAAGGTGAGCTCGGCGCCAAAGGTGGGCACTCCTGGAGAGTTTGCAAGTGTGCGCCATCCCAGGAATTGCTGACTTGAGCACGACCAGAGAGTAAGCAACAGAATTATTTGGATTGTTTTGGTATTTTTTAGCATGCCCGACTTTTCGGGAAGACAAGAGCTTTGCTTGATAACAAAGAGTAGCCGCGTGAGAAGGTCGGGTATGAATTCTTAAGAATACCCAGTTACTAAATACTCAAAGTGATCCCAGCGTAGAACATTTCCATGGTGAGCTTATCTTGAGAGCTACTTGGAAGAGAAGTGGAGCCAGTCGTATTCTTGAGAGTGTCAAAAGTTAAGTTGCGGTAGAGAGCGTGAAACTTAATAAAGGGGAGCACAGATAGACTTGCGCCCACTCCAAAGCCATCTCCTTCGAACTCATCGCCTTTAGTGAAGATATTATCTGCTTTTGGCTCAGAATAGCTGACCTCTGAATTGGCCTTCAAATAGTATTCGCCAAAGAGCTTGAGATTGATGACCGGTATATTGACCCCAGCATGAGCACCATAAAGTGAGTGTGACAGGGTGATGTCATAGCGAACTTCTTGGAAGATGGAGGTACCGGGATCTTCCTTGGTAAACTTTGCGGGATTCTTTCCAAATGAATATGTCGCTCCAAAATCAAAGATTAGGAGTTCAAAGCCAGCACGGGCATCGACAGAAAACCCTAGGTTTGAGGCGTCGTGAGTATAGGTTTGAGCGCCAAACTCTTTTGTTTTACTACTGCCAAAGCCCAGACCGACGGCAGCTTCAGCAAATAAAAAAGCGTGTCCGGATATTGGAGTGAGGCACAGGGCGAGGGTGATTAACTGAATGATTCGAAACTGTCTCATATAATACTCCTACACTCCGATTATAGCGAATGTGAGAGTGAGCACTAGAGGGCAGGATTTAGTTGTAAAAATGATCTGTCTATTGATTAATCAGTCCTCTGCGAGAGAAGAAGTACAGAGCATCAGTGGCCATATTGATGGCCATAAAGGTTGTAATCGCTGTCAACATCCCCACTTTAGGATTGGTGGCCCGGCAGAGTTGTTTGTGCATAATCATTGCAGCAATAAGAAAAGAGGGTTGATAAATTAGGTCAATCAAGCGATGAAAAGCGTAGCGGTCGTAGGCTTCATCACCTAAACTGAGTGGCCCTTTGTTTCCAGCATACTCATATTCAGTGAGTGCTTCGAGAAATAATTCTTGAGTCAGTTCGGCGTCGACTTCTTCCCACTTAACTTCACCTAAATTGACATCACTGAGCTTAGTTACTTCGCCTGTGGGAGAAACATGCTGCAAAAAATCCCGTGAAGCCTTTTCATACTTTTGGTAGAGCGAGTCCCTTTGAATAAATTCCAGCGCCTTTGTTAGGGTTTCCTTAAATTCAGCGTCACTCTCTAGTGCCAGGAGTTTCTTCTTTAGGTCTTCATCCGGCTCGCCAATGAGATATTTGTAGAGTGCAGTCACGCCGATATCTTCAACAGCTGATGCTCCTAGTACCAGCGGGAGTCGCTGTGACCACGGTTTTAGTTTAGGGTTAGCAAGAATAAATTTGGCATTGACGTAACTCATGGCCATTGAGGTGACGATGACAAAGAATATCTCAAACCACCACTTTTTATCTTTGGGAAGATCATAGTTGGTTGCAGCGTAGGTTACCAGCGCGCTTCCCATTCCTCCTACGGTCACGGCGATCGCCACTCTATTGGATTGCTGAAGAACGCGCTTACTAAGTAAGCTCGGGTCGGTGGCACCCTTTAGGCATTGATAGTAGTTGCGCTCATAGATTTTAATCTTTCTCTTGATGACCTCTTTTCCATGGACCGGTGCTTGGTCTTGATAGCGTCTATTTAACTTGTTTTCATATCTTGCGAGATACTTTTCTTCGCGTAGAAAATCGCGCAGAACTTTTGGCTTTTTAGTATGTTTTTCTTGATAGCTACCTAGTGCACTCCAAAACTCTTCATACTTAGCTTTATCTTTAAGCAGACGTGAGTAGAGAACAGCTCGACGAAGGAATTCAATTTCCTCATCGGCTCCCGGAAAGTTAGCGATAGAGCGAATCAGCGTTTCCACTTCTTCTTCAGATATGCGAATCCCACTAAAGTGTGAGGCGAACTCTTTAATCTCATCATAATTTCTAAAGAACTTGGTCCATACCTGGGCATCACGGCTCAGTAAGACGTCGCTTACCTGATGGCAAGTGAGGTCCCTATTTGAGAGGGGGACTCTCGTCTGCTTAGATAGCTCGGGGGAGACCCCATAATGGGTGCAGCTTTGAAAGAGGAAATTGACCACCAAGAGCATACTGATGATTTTTGTCATAAAGTCTTTTCGTCACTTTCTTGAAAAAGAAAGAGAGGGAAAGATTAGTTGATCTGAAAGAGCAGCTATTTATCTAAGTACTGGAATTAGTTCAATCTCCCGTGAGTTACTCGGCCACTACTGGTACTGGACCCCCACGCGAAAGAAGCGGCTTCCCGAATAACGCCCCTCTTGGAGAAGTTCGACATAGCGAATGCGCGCGTTCACCAGTACTCCCCGTTGATGAGGGGGACTCATACGCAAAAGACTCGTGTGAATGAAAACGTTGCGCTCTTGCTCGGTGATGCGAAAACTGGCCCCAGCATCAGAGTAATCTAGTAGCGGCTTTTGAAAGAGGGCAACCCCCAAATCATTTCTTAGCTCAAACTTTACGTGCTCGATGTCGAGGTCACTCGAAGAGGATCTCGGACTTTCTCTTAGCTCAGGCGCCAAAATTCGATCGGGAAAAGGCACTTCAATGCGAAAGCCAGAGTGAAACATCATTCGCGTTTTAAAGAGGACTAAGTTTTTCTTCTCGTAAAAGTAGACGGGCATTCTCGCGTCAAAGCGAAAATTTCTTCCTTGAGTGGGCATAAAATTCAAGGTCTGGCTGTGAGCCGCTACTTTGTAGAGTATGGCCCTTTGTGAGCGACGGTCTCCATCGAGATTTTGCCACAGAGAAATGTCACTCTTGGTTCTAATCTTGCAAAATATTCGCTCTAAACAATCGACGCGAGTTTCTTCTCGCAGGGGTGGAATCTTCATGATTCTGCTCCAGTCTCTGAGTCCATTCAGTGGGAGATCAGTTGATCTCGAATTTGAGAACTGCATATATAGTTCCAATTTGATGCCAGCTAAGTAGCAGGAATACTTTCAGCTGGCCGTCACTTTGCCGGTCAGTGTCTAAGCTTTAAACAATTATAAAACCCTGTTGCAAAGCAGATTACTAACGCTTGTGAAAGCACAGTAAAGGCCGCTCATTCGCCCATCAAGGTTCTTAAAGATACTGTGTAAGGATGAGCATTAAGGGCCAGGCTTTCCTCATTTATTTGCTAATGCCGCTTACTTTGAGCTCCTGTATTGAAGGAGTTGGTAGTGAGAGCATCGCAATCGCTAAAATTTGGTGGTTGCTCTTAGGAGTCAGTCTCTTTGCTTTTTTTGCTATTGTGACGGTGCTTCTTATTGGCCTTTATCAAAATTCAACTCATGATGAGAGTTTAGGGCGAAGTATTACATGGGCAAGCATTGTGACAAGCGCACTCTTGATTGCAACACTTGTTTTAACCTACGACTACTCAAAGCCCATGAACAGCAAAAAAGAGCCAGATGTGATCATTCAAATCACCGGTAAAATGTGGTGGTGGGAGATTAAGTACTTCTCTACTGATGGCAAACTGCTATTTGAAACTGCCAATGAATTTTTAATTCCAATTCATCAAAATATTCTTTTAAAACTCAGATCAAGCGACGTGATTCACTCCTTTTGGATACCAAGTCTTGCTGGTAAAAGGGATATGATTCCCGGTCACGAAAATGAACTATGGCTCGAGGCCCAGAAATTAGGGGAGTATCGCGGGCAGTGCGCAGAGTTCTGTGGCGTGCAACACGCGAAGATGGCGTTGCTCGCCACAGTTGTGAGTGAAAGTGATTTTCAGAATTGGGTTAATGAACAAAGTAAGCCCGCTCAAATGGTGACTGATTCCTTGGCCATAAAAGGGAGAGCTGCTTTTCAGTCTTATAATTGTGTCAAGTGCCATAGTGTTCGAGGCGAATTTGAATCCGAACTTAAGGCAATGGGGCCAGACCTTACTCATATGGCGAGTCGCAAGAGCTTAGCAGCGCTCGCCATTCCCAATAACAAAGGACATCTCGCTGCGTGGCTTGCGGACCCTCAAGGAATAAAGCCGGGCAACTTGATGCCGGCAACACCACTGTCTCCTGAAGATTTAAAGGCCCTGCTCCATTACTTAAGGGGGTTAAAGTGAGGATGAACCCTGCTGAGCAAAATCAGCACGAAAAAGAGCTCGAACTCATCTGGCGCTCACCCCCTGGACTTTGGGGCTGGCTTCGTACGGTGAATCAAACCGGAATCGGTAAACGCTACATTACAACCGCGATCATCTTCTTTTTGCTCGCTGGTGTTTTGGGACTTCTCATTCGAACCCAGCTGGCCTATCCCGAATATGGATTTCTAAGTCCCGAACTTTATAATCAGATATTCACTGTTCATGGCATTACCATGATGTTTCTTTTTGCCATTCCAATTATGGAGGGGGTGGCCATTTACTTTGTCCCTCTCATGATTGGCACCCGAGATCTCTGCTTTCCTAGACTCACGGCCTTTAGTTATTTCGTCTTTCTCATTGGTGGAGTCTTTTTATGGGTCACCTTTCTCATGGGCCTGGGTCCTGATGTGGGCTGGTTTAACTATGTTCCCATGGCGTCTAAGAAATACTCCCCGGGTATTCCCATCGATATCTATGTCACTGTGATTACCTTTATTGAAGTGTCAGCACTTGCCGCTGCCGTTGAATTGATTTGCACTATTTTAAAACAACGCGCTCCCGGCATGTCGCTTTCTCGCACCCCGCCCTTTGTCTGGTCTATTCTCGTGATGGCCTTCATGATTGTGTTTGCGATGCCGGGGGTAATTGTGGGCAGCGTGATGTTGGCGCTTGATCGTCTCGTTGGAACTAGCTTCTTTATTATCGAGCGCGCCGGCGATTCACTCTTGTGGCAACATCTTTTTTGGTGGTTTGGCCATCCCGATGTGTACATTGCTTTTGTGCCGGCCACGGGAATCATCTCAAGTGTGCTTCCTACTTTTTGTGGGCGTCCTCTCTACGCTTATCGCGCCGTGATCGCCTCGATTGTCACTATCGGCCTTATCAGCTTTGGGCTTTGGGTCCATCACATGTTTACAACGGGAATTCCCTTACACGCGAGCAGTTTCTTTTCTGCTGCGAGTGCGCTCATTGCCATCCCAACAGGTGTGCAGATCTATGCCTGGATCGCGACTATTTGGAGTGGCAAGGTTCAATATAAGACTCCTTTTCTCTATTGCTTGGGCTTCATCATTACCTTTTTGGCAGGAGGGTTGACCGGCTTTATGGTGGCCATCGTTCCATTTGATCTGCAAGTCCATGACAGCTACTTTGTGGTGGCCCACTTTCACTACGTTCTCATTGGCGGTGCGGTCTTTCCTTTGCTTGCGGGCTATTACTATTGGTGGCCTAAATATACGGGGCGCATGCTCTCAGAGACGATGGGGAAGATTGCCTTTGTGATCATATTTATAGGTTTTCACCTGACCTTTTTTCCCATGCATGAGCTTGGTTTCTTGGGCATGCCACGAAGAATCTACACTTACTTCACGGGCCTTGGATGGGACTCCCTTAACCTCTTTAGTACAGGTGGTGCCTATTTGCTTGGAAGCGGCTTCTTAGTGATCGTCTTATCATCCCTATGGAGCTATTTTCGTGGCGCACCTGCGGGCAATAATCCGTGGGGCGGCACTACTTTGGAGTGGGCAACACTCTCACCGCCGCCTAGTCATAACTTTGGTTGCTTTCCCCTGATCAAGGATCTTGAACCTGTCTCATCAGAAAATAATCAACTCACTCCGGCCATTACCGGCATCCAAACTCATAGACGTGAAGTTCTACTCACAACGGTAGATAAAGCAGAGCCACAAGCTGTGATCGTCTTACCGGGGCCCACCATTTGGCCTTTCGCTGCCTCAATTTCGACGGCCGTTCTTTTTATCGGCTGTATCTTTGATCCTTGGTGGTTTGTTTGGGGCTTTTTCGCCACTTTTATAACTCTAACTGGCTGGCTTTGGGTGAAGAAGCCATGGGATGGAGGATAAGGTGAAGACGGTTGATGTTAGTACATGGCGGCGCGAATACGCTGATCATCGCCACACTTTTTGGTGGGGAATTATCGTACTCATCGCGATTGAAATCACGGTTGTGGGCGCCTTCATCACCAGCTACTTTTACCTTTGGGTTTTAAATGTCGCCGATAAAGGCGGTGGCTGGCCTCCTATGGGCACAGAATTACCCCCGCTTCTTTACCCAAGTATTAACACTGTCCTACTCATCTTGTGCTCGATTTCAATGTACTACGGGGGCATTGTGATGCAACGAGGAGAGGCCAGAAAGTTTTTCTGGCTGGTTGTATTTTGTTGTCTTGCGGGATTTCTCATTCTCTACTTGCGCTGGCTACAGTTTATGGCCCTTCCTTTTGACTGGAAGGAAAATGCCTATGCCTCTTTTGTCTGGACGCTGACGGCTTTTCACTTTGTTCATCTCACATCGGCGATTCTGGGAACGGCTGTCATAGGGTGGTTTACCTATGAGGGCTATTACACCAAAGAGCGTATGCTTGGTGTGCAAGTTGACACTCTCTATTGGTACTTCGTCTCTGCTTCCTGGGTTCCTGTTTACTTTGTGCTTTATTGGACACCTAGACTATTTGGAGGGAGTTATTAACAGACAAGCAAAAAAACACTACCTTCTTAACTTTGGTCTCATTATTCCCATCGGGGCATGGTTTACACAACTATGTGCCAGCTATGCTCTCGCCAATTATGTTTGCGACACCCAAAAACTTTGGATTTATCACGTGATCTCGTTGGGCTGCTTTTTGGTGGCGACCCTTGGTTTATGGCTTTGCCGCAAATCTCTCAGCTTTTCTGAGGATGGAACACTTTCTCAAACTGCCACTGCGATCGCTCTTCTTTTCATGTTGATTATCGTCGTGAGTAGCTTGGGCAACTTTATCTTGGAGCTTTGTTGATGAAATCAATCATACTCATATTGATTGCACTTAGTTGGATGAGCTGCAACTCATTTTCAAAGCGTCCGCTCAAAAGAGAGCAAGATAATGAAGTTGATTGGGGCAAGATGTTGGTTCAATCCTATGGCTGCATTTCTTGTCATGAGATTCCGGGAATGGTTGGTAACTCTGAGACCATTGGGCCCAGCCTTAAAAATTGGAGTAAGAGAAAGTATATTGCCGGGAAAGTTCCCAATCGTCATGAGGAGCTCACTAAGTGGCTAATGAAACCACATGCAATTGATAAAAGAACAAGTATGCCCTCATTGGGACTAACAAAAGATGAGGCGAGCGCTATTGCCTCTTATCTTGCAACTTTGGGTAAGTAAGTATTTATGCCAAATAAGAGACATCTCATTACAGTAATTTTAATTCTCTCAGGATTGGGTGTGCTCGCTGGCCTAGGTGGATTTATTTTTATGTACCTAGGCGTCTATAATATCGGTGCCACCACTCCCCATCATCCGCTTTTTATTAAAGTCGTGACCTTTGCCAAAGAGCGTGCGGTGAAAATGCGAGCGGCCAATATCAAAGTGCGAAACTTAAACGATGAGGAGTTAATCAGGAAGGGATTTCATCTCTACCAGAAAAACTGCGTGAGCTGCCACGGCGCCCCCGGGCAAAAAGCCGATGATAAATTTCGAGGGCTCAACCCCAATGCTCCTTCACTCGAACTCAGTGGGAAGAGATGGAAGCCAAATGAGATTGCTTGGATTATTAAAAACGGTTTTAAAATGACAGGAATGCCGGGCTTTGAGCTAAGTCGCTCCTCTGAGGACTTGTGGGCCTTGAGTGCTTTTGTAAGTCGCATGAATACTCTGTCTCAAAGTGAATATGAAGAAATGAAGTCGGATCCTGCCCGATTCAAGCAATGGCTGCCCCCTCCTCAGGGTTGGGACGAGCTCAAAAGTAGGGGAGATCTTGAACGCGGACGAGTGGTCTTAAAAACCTATGGTTGTGGAGGCTGCCATGTCATTCCCGGCGTACCTGGAGCGCGAGGACATGTGGGTTCTGCTCTCACTCGCTGGGGAGATCGGCACTATCTTGCAGGAAACCTAATCAACAATCCACTTAACTTAGTTGAATGGCTCAAAGATCCAGAGAAGTTCGCCCCACAGACCATTATGCCCAACCTTGATGTGAGCGAAGCTGACGCTTGGGATATGGCCAGATATCTCTTTTCTCTCAAGGAGAAGGAGTAACCGATTTAAGCTCCCTTAGCAAAAGCGCCAAAGCCCCTAGTGCGTAGGAAATTCCGGCCGGCATCCACATGATAAGGCCCGCGATCTGTTGATCGATGAGGGGATCGTAGCCAAAGCGGGGGGCACTCTCAATATAAGGTCCATACCAAATGATGGGAGAAACAGTCATGAGTACCCCTAGAATGATCCCGTGAATTGAAGCAATAAACGTATAGATAATTCCAATCATCGGCCTGATGCCCTTTTGATAGGGGTCAAAGAGCACGCGCCAGAAAAAGAAGGAAGTCACAAAAAAGAGCAAGTGTTGCAGGTCGTGGATCCGCTCCCACTTTAGGGCCGCCTCATAGAATAGGGGAATATGCCAAATAGAGAGCACCAGCATATAGAGTGCCCAGGCCACAAACGGACGCTTAAAGCGACTGAGTTGAAAGAACTTAGTTAAAAGAAGACGAAAATTTCCCAGCCGCGCCCAAACCTTTTTTGACAAAGACCATTGTGAGATATGTGCAGGTCCTCCCAGCGCCATAAGTGGAGCCGCCACCATGAGAATGAGAGTATGTTGCAACATATGAACCCAGGCCAGGGAATCACTCATGGTATCGACTGGGGAAATGAGAGCGATTAAGAGAATGAATAGGCCAGCGTAGTAAGAGGAAGAGCTCTTTCTTAATTTATGAGCGTCATGTCCGCGCAGTTTTATCATGCGGTGAAAACCCAGATAGTAAATAAGGCCCATCAGAAAGAGCATGATGAGAATGTGAGGCTGAAACTTCCATACGAGCCAGGGATTATCATGGGGAGAAATTGCTCCACCATGGGCCCATGAATTTGTTGTCACAATATTGTAGAAGAGAAGTAGAACCAGCTTCATAGCTTCTGATCCTAGCACTTCTAAGTGGTGATACAGAAGATGAGACAAGCTTTGTTAAAGAAATGACGAGTCACGCTTGTTCATAGAATAATCAATCGCTTCACATTTGTGCGTAATGATTTTGTTGGGGAGTAAAGGAGATAATTTCTCTTGAATTAGCAGCGATGACTTAAGGAGATTAAAATGATCATGAAAATTCTCACCACTTCAAGTAGCACTGAGGCCCTCATTGCCCGCTTAACTCTGGGAATCGTGATACTCCCCCACGGAGTTCAGAAGATCACAACTTTTTCACAGACGATGAATTTCTTTACTGAAGGAATGGGCATTCCTATGGTCTTTGCCTTTTTGGCCATTATGGCCGAGTCTCTGGGCGCAATTGGTCTCATTTTAGGCGTGCTCTCTCGAGTCTGCGCCTTTGGTATTGGAGTTGTCATGGCCGTGGCAGTCTTCATGGTTCATCTACCTCATGGGTTCTTTATGAATTGGCAGGGCACCCAAGAAGGCGAGGGCTATGAGTTTCACATTCTCGCCATTGGGCTTGCATTGATCGTGATGATTAGGGGAGGGGGCGCTTTTTCAATTGATAAAAAGATCAGCTCAGTAACAGAGTGATTATTTTTTTGAATAAGTCTCGACAAAACTCTTGATCTCATCGAAGTGCTCGAGAATATACTTGGCCTTGGTAAGTCCAAAGCTTACGATGGTTGAGTAGTTCTCAAGCTCATTACCTTGCTCATCAACCTTGAAGATTTTAAAAATCTTGTTGCCTTTAAATTCTTCGACCGTTGTTGAGTGGGGGGCCAATTCTTCAGACATAAAATCTCCTGCTGTAAAAATTCAAAGTGTAGAGAATTCTATATTTTTACTTGGTTCTTGAATAGACACCCTGCTTTGTCTCTTGCAATTTATTATATGAAATGCTACATATCGTATATGGGTATAGTTAAAGTCTCAGATGAAATTCATGAAGAACTGCGCAAAGCCTCAAGGGCTTTTGATCGCTCTCTCAATGGCCAGGCAGAGCACTGGCTAAAAATTGGTCTTTTGGCCGAAGTCAACCCAACTCTGACTTACAGAGATTTGGTCGATTTGCTCTTGCTTCACGATGAACTCAAGATTGAGAGCTTTATCAAAAAGGTTTCAAGAAAGTGATCCCTCTTAAAACAGCGCAAGACTTGGTAATGTATCGCAAAACCGGAAAGATTGCGGCCGAAATTCTAACCAGACTCATCGATGAGGTTAGGCCCGGTGTTTCAACCTATCACCTCGCTAAACTAGCAGAGAAGTGGATTGTCTCTGACTATGAGGCCACCCCCTCTTCCATTGGACAGTATGATTTTAAATTCGCCCTGAATTCCTCAGTTAATCAGGTTGTCTGTCATGGGGTCCCTAGTGAGAGTGAGATACTAAAAGAGGGGGACATTGTGAATCTCGATGTCACTGTGAAAAAGTACGGCTTTATTGCCGACACCTCTCGCATGTATCTCGTGGGCAACTGTAGTGAAGAGGCGCAAAGACTTTGCAGGGTGACGCAAGAATGTCTCTATAAAGGGATAGAGCAAGTCAAGGCCGGCAATACCCTCGGAGATATTGGCTTTCATATTCACAAGCACGCCGTGAGAAATGGATATTCTATTGTGAGAGATTACTGTGGTCATGGAATTGGCAAAGAGATGCACGAAGAGCCTCAAGTTCTTCACTACGGTAAAAAGCGAAAAGGTCTAAAGCTTCAAAAAGGAATGGTCTTTACTATTGAACCCATGGTCAACCAAGGGGGAGCTTCAGTTGAGCATCTAAGCGATGATTGGACGGTCGTTACCAGTGATGGAAAGCTCTCTGCTCAGTATGAGCACACACTTGCAGTAACAGACGAGGGAGTGGAGATTCTTACTCTGCGAGAGGAAGAAAAGGGTCTATTTTAGCCACTTGGCATAATTTGTTTGACTTGCTGTATGATTAAGGAGAAGAAGACTCTTATATCTAGATACGTTTTAAATATTTGCTAATGCTGGTATTTGGATTGGGCATTAGCGCGAGGAATATTTAAATGTCGTCATTCAGCTCACTGAAGTTACATCCATCAATTTTAAAATCACTTGAAAAGAAAGGCTACACGAGCCCAACTCCCATTCAGGAAATGTCGATCCCCCATCTACTTGAGGGCTCTGATATTTTAGGAATCGCGCAAACCGGAACCGGCAAGACTGCGGCGTTTTCACTTCCGATTCTCAATAACTTATTTAAAAATAAAATTAAGACCAGATCTTATCACATGAGATGTCTTATTTTGACTCCCACCCGGGAGCTTGCTTCTCAAATTGAAGACAATATTAAGACTTACGGCGAAGCACTCTCTCTTTCAAGTGTTGTGATTTTTGGGGGAGTGAATCCACGTCCACAAGTTAAAAGTCTCTCTCGCGGTGTGGATATTGTCATTGCGACTCCTGGTAGATTGCTCGATCTCATGGGAGAGGGGCAAGTGCGACTCGACCAGATTGAAACCTTTGTTCTCGATGAAGCCGATCGCATGCTTGATATGGGTTTTATCAATGACGTCAAGAAGATCATCGCCAAGTTGCCCTCAAAGAGACAGACGCTGCTATTCTCGGCCACAATGCCAAGTGATATTGCCGAGCTTTCAAAGAAGCTCTTAAAAAATCCAAAGCGCGTTGAAGTTACGCCAGAGTCAACCACCGTCGAAAAGATTGATCAAAAGATTTGCTTTGTTGAAAAGGCCAATAAGCCCCACCTTTTAAAGAGTGTTCTGCTCGATGCGGCCATTAAACAAGTGCTCGTCTTTACTCGAACTAAGCACGGTGCCAATCGCGTGGTTCAAAACCTAGAGAAATCGGGCGTAGAAGCCGCCGCTATTCACGGCAATAAATCTCAAGCCGCGCGAGAGCGTGCACTTAAAGGCTTTCGTGAGGGCTCTCTTAGAGTTCTCGTGGCCACCGATATTGCCGCTAGAGGTATTGATGTCTCCACAATTACTCATGTGATCAATTACGATCTTCCAGATGATCCCAAAAGCTATGTTCACCGAATTGGGCGAACTGCAAGAGCGGGCAGAGAAGGGGTGGCAATCTCCTTTTGTGATTCGCTCGAAAAGAAGCTTTTAAAAGACATTGAAAAATGCATTCAGTATAAGATTCCAATTGATGAGTCTTATGAATATGAAAAAGGACCTGCTCAAACTGCTCAAGGAGTAGGGGAAAGTCAGCCTCGAAGTCCTAGTCAAAGACGGACTCCCAGAAATAATAATAGAAGGCGAGCTCCCAGTAAAAAAAGCGAGTCAAATACTAAGAGATCTAACGATGGAAGAAAGACAAACTAAAATTTGGATTGACGCTGATGCCTGCCCCAAAGCAGTGAAAGAATTCGTCTATAAATTTTCGGCCCGTCTTAAAATACCCGTCTGCCTTGTGGCCAATTCCTATATGAATATTCCCATGCATCCGCTCATTTCCTTTGTTAAGGTGGAAAGTGGAAGTGACGTCGCCGATATGTATATTGTCGACAACCTAAAATCTGATGATCTCGTGATCACCGCCGATATTCCACTTGCCAGTGAGGTCATTAAAAAGGGTGCCCTTGCAATCAACCCACGCGGCGAGCTCTACGACGAAGATAATATCAGCGAACGCTTGTCGATGCGCGACTTCATGAAAGATCTTAGAGACTCGGGTCTGGTTACTGGGGGCCCTGATGCTTTTGGGCCCAAGGACGAAATTAATTTTACCAATGCCCTCAATCGTATTCTGACTAAAAAGGGTTATAAGTAAATGGACTTAATTCTGGAGAACGGTTACAAAATCAAAGAGATGGACGAACATTCATTCTTTGAGTGTCAACGGCCACTTCGAGATGGCGTCTTTGCAGCAGATCACTCGCTCTTTCCCTTTGAATTTCTCTCGGACGGTGAAAAGAAGAGTGTTGGGGATTTACGCGCGAATTTATATCAGAATCAGTATAAGCTCCACCTCGGTGTCTTTGACCCTCAAGATAATTTTGTCGGATGGCATTTTGGTTACCAAGAAAATGCTCACGTCTTTTACATGTGCAACTCGGCTATTCTTAAGGAACACCGAAGAAAAGGCCTCTATAGCGCTCTTTTAGAATTTTCCCTGAAACTACTTAAAGATAAAGGCTTTCAAATTATCTACAGTCGCCACAACGCCACTAATAATCCAGTCATCATCCCCAAACTCAAAGCCGGATTTGTCATTACTAATCTAGAGCTCGATGATGTCTTTGGCGTGCTTGTTCATCTAAAGTACTTCACTAATAAGACGCGCAGAAAAATATTGGATTACCGGGCGGGGCAATCGAGACCAGATGAGGAGCTCAAGCGCTTGTTTGGACTTGATAGCTAGTACTTTTAGTTATCTTGGGCGGATCGATCTGAAACTTCTCGAAGCTCACCTCTATACTCGTCGACTTTATCTGTTGTCAAATCAAGTCTGAACTAATTTACCTTAAAGAACACTCTGATAATTTGATTTGCCTGCTGACGCAAAAAAGCTTGTACGTTTTTTTTCCAAGATTCTCTTGCATTAAGGGAGCGACTAGGCTCGAATCAAGGTGTGACTGTAAAGACTCCTGAGAACTAAACGATCACATCTAAAAGCATTCTCAGTTCCTTTTTGTATCTTAATGACTCACTTTTGATACTTCTCTTCTCCGCTTTATTCAATAGGTTTAGAGCAGTAGCAATTGCGCTTCCATGGGTGAAATCTACTAATATATCTAACCACATATTTTTTTTCATTTTCTCAATTTTTTCTTCACTTAAAAGCTCCATGATATTTTTTGTGATTTTTTGAACTTCAGGTGAGAAAACATTTGAATCTTCAAAAATACAGATGGAAAGATTTGGGTGATGGATGACAGCTTCGTGATATTTCACTAGTAGAAATTCCAGTCTCTCCTTTGAACTCCCAGAAAAAGACTCATAAGCTTTTGTTACTTCACTGTAAATCATATCGGAAACAGACCTTAATAAAGCTGAGCGCTCAGGAAAATGATTATACAGCGCCATGGGAGTGACTTTTAGGCGACTCGCAAGAGTGCGCATTGAAAATTCTCGAGGACCATTTTCGTCTAGAAGTGCTAGGGCGTGTGTTAGAATGACCTCCTTGGTTAGGATTGATTTTCCTTTCGGACGGCCAATTTTTACTTTTGACATAAACTATAATGGGATTGAACCAAACCAGAAGGATAGGAAATTGTTTTGAGATGTTTGAGGGGGATGTCTTTTTTCAGCTTTCCAAATAAAGGTCGGCCTTGCCCAATAAGCACAGGTACTTTGGTTATGATCATATCTTCTATTAAATCTTCCTTAATAAAAGATTGAATCACCTGTCCACCATCGACATACACTCGCTTGCAGCCTTGATTGGCCAGGTACTTCATTACTTCAAATGGAGGAAGGTTCAGGATTTTTACCTTTTCTTTTAACCTTTCTTGAATCGATGACTGTGAGAGTTTTTTTGACAATACGATTACTGGCTTTGTGTAGTACCACTCGTCCATTGCGGCTACTTTTTCGTATGTACCACTGCCCATTACCACCACATCTATTTTTGAAATGAAACTATTATAGCCATGGTCCTCTGTAGGGTCATCTCTTTCGATTAGCCAATTGATATTACCATCGGGCTTGGCAATAAACCCATCTAGACTTGTAGCAATGAAAACGTGTCCTGTGATCACGAGCACCCCAGAAAAGAGAGATATATATACACTGTATATTAATGCTTCTAAATGTCAACAGTTATATCTTTTAAGAAAACCTATTGCGGCGTAACACTTAGAAGACAGGACTCTTGTTATGAGATGAATCCGTTTTTGAAAGAATTGGAAATGAGTCGAGATGAGATTTCTACAAGTGGCGGTGCAAGGGTAATTGGCGGGAGCTTCTCCACCGCGGCAAAACGCGAGAGCGTTTTGAAGCTGTGGGGGGGCGTAGCCCGCACAAATGACGTAAAAAAAGCCAGTAATGTTT
Organism: Bacteriovoracaceae bacterium; assembly: GCA_048264885.1. Lineage (GTDB taxonomy): Bacteria > Bdellovibrionota > Bacteriovoracia > Bacteriovoracales > Bacteriovoracaceae > JBLWXV01. Next base: position 135,191 of record JBLXCO010000003.1, on the reverse strand, counting down.
TTTGAACTGGATTATCCTGATTCGAGGGAGCAACGCAGGCCAAAACTCGGTTCTGCGGGATAAGACTCTTTAGGATTTTCTCGAGGAGTAAAAACATGCCTTGGCCTGAACCCTCCCTATTCGGTCGGCTTCAGTTATTTGGGCCAGCAAACTAGCGACCTGCGGTCGCAAGTTCCAAGATTCGTAGATCATGCAACTTGCTTAAAATAAAAAAGCCCAGACTATGTCTGGGCTTTTTTATTTTAGTAAATGGCGGGAGCGACGAGACTCGAACTCGCGACCTTCGCCGTGACAGGGCGATGTTGTAACCAACTCAACTACGCCCCCGCAAGTTACTAGACAGGTAATATAGATTGAGGGGGTGGAACCGTCAAGAGAAAGTGAAGGGAAAAATGCAATATTTGGGGTGGGATTCCCAAGCTTTATGGGGCCCGCTATGATGTTTAAAACAAATGCAAGGCACAAAGGATTCTATGCGCATCTTTATCACGGGAGGGACCACCGGAATTGGTCTGGAACTCGCTAAACTCTATTTAAAAGAGGGGCATGATGTGGCCGTGTGTGGCCGCGATCTCACAAAGCTGAGCTCTGATGTGAGCTCTCATCCGCGTCTCAAGTGCTATCAAGTGGACGTGCGCGATCGCTCGCAAGTGTTGATGGCGGTGAGGGACTTCAGTGTGATGGGACTCGATTTGATGATTGCCAATGCGGGACGCTCAGTTGGAGGAAAAACAAAAACGCCCAACTTTGAAGCGGCCATTGATGTGATGAATGTGAATGTGATGGGCATGCTTCACTCTTTTGAGGCAGCGCTCTCCTACATGCTGCCGGCACGTCGCGGACACCTAGTGGCCGTGGCCTCGGTGGCGGGAATGGTAGGGCTTCCAGGAGCTTCTTCCTACAGTGCTTCTAAGGCCGCAGTGATCAAGTATTGTGAATCACTTAGTCTTGACCTCTCTTCTCAGGGAATTGATGTAACGACAATTATGCCCGGCTTTATCGATACGCCTCTTACGCGCAAGAATGATCACTCAATGCCCTTTTTAATGCCGGCCACTGAGGGAGCAAAGCGAATTAAGCGCGCCATTGAGGCAAAGAAAGTTGTTTATATTTTCCCTTTGCCCATGAAGATTGTAATGACGCTCCTTGAGATTATGCCTAGATTTCTCTACCGGCGCTTGATGAGACTGCCGATGTTTAATTATAGTAAGTAGATAGGACTTTGAATTGAGGTTACCCACGATGAGAAAAGAAGCTCTTTTTTTGTTAGTCATGTTGCTCTCGCTAGTTTCATGTAAGTTTGATGGAAGTGCGGATGTGAAGGCACAAGCCTCACTCTCTAGTGAGGCGGCTACGAGTGCTCCGATCGAAGAAAAGCTCTTTGAGAAAGAAGAAGCAAAAGAGGGTTGCACCACCGAAGAAGATCTTGAGGCGCAAATTGAAAAAGCGGCGCAAGCCGAGGCTCCAAGTCTTCAGGGCATGACTGATCCAGGGTGCGAAGTTAACTAGTGCTACTTATGGCGCTCTTCAAGGGCGTCTTTATTTCTAAAGAACATTGAGCCAATGCTATTAATGAGGGCGGAGAGTTCTCGCGAAAGCGATTCGCCCCCCAGTTCAACTTGAAAATCCTTGATATTAAGAAGCTCTGTTTGTTCTGGATCTCTCCAGGCCGAGAGAAACTCTTTTTCAAAAGTCTCTACTTCTGAGCGAGCATAAATCTTGGCCCCAAATTCGCGGAAACTTCCCTGGAGAGTATCTGGATTGAGGTTACTTGAGCCCCCAAGGAGTACCTTGCCATCAACTGAAGTGATCTTGCGATGATTTTCTTGGTGGTACTCTCGAGTGGTGCCATCGGGAAAGTGGGCGAGAACGCCAACCGTCTTTCGGGCGCGCACCTTGATGCCATACTTTTGAAGCTCATCAATAAAGAGGGTATTGGGTAGGCCCCCAAGTTTAAAATTTCCATTGTGATCAGCGAGTATTCTCACATCGAGCTCAGGCATTGAGATTTTCTTCTTGATGAGCGCATCGATGATATAGGGGTCATAGATAAAGAGCTGCTCCATGTAGATGTGACTTTGCGCCTTCATGATCATATCAATCAAGATATTGCGCACATTCTTAACCACACCATCAACATCGGCTTCGGCCAGGCGAATGGAGTCTTCTCCCCTGATGGGGTAGCTTGCACGTTTTACTTTAAACCAGTTGAGAATTTTTTCTCGCTCGCCCAGGTAGCGCTTATTGTCAAATCCATTTTCTTTGTAGTAAAACCATGCCATTTCCTCAGGGTCGGTGGTGAGCGCCGCCTCAATATCGTGATAGTAAGAAGCCTGCACCAGCGCGGCCGCCGGACCTTCCACTAGGATAGCGTTGTCATAATAATAAGAACCACTGTGGTCACTCCAATTTTTTGAACCAAAGTAGGCCTTTGGATGATCCGTAGAAGCGTCAATGACGATCACCTTGGAGTGATCAATTTTACTTTCAAAGTAAGTATTGCGACTTTCAATCTCTTTAAAAACCTCTGGGGTTTTTGGAATGAGATTGGTGATCCCAAGCGGAATGCCAGGGGGGTGTCTTTGAATATTTGCCTGCATTAAAATAAACGATTCTGAAACAGCTTTCTCATTTTCGATGCGAGATTTGATGTACTCAAAAATAGGCATCATCTCTTCTTTCATATTGTAGTTCGTGGCATAGTCATGAAGTAGGAGAGTTTTGAATTTAGGATTTTTCTTATGCTTGATCACTGTCTGATCAACTAAGTATTTAGCAAGCGTCATTCCCATCGTGCCGCCAAAGAGAAAGATATCAATAAAGATCGATTCTTTTGCCTCTGTGACGAGATCGCGTATTTGGGCAAAAATGGGGTCTTTGAAAATGGGGTTGCCGGCATCATCTTCAGACATTGGCATTTGAATATGTGGGGCATTCCAATCAGGTTTGCCGCCAGCAAAAATGGAGTGCTCGTTGACCCACTTGATGCGCTCTGGACCCACTTCATTGGCACTAATGAGTTTAATTTTATTTCCAGGGGTGATCCCATAATAACTAAGGAGATAGGGGGAGAGATCGGGAAGTTCATCTGTGAATTTATCAGCAATGACTCGAACTTCAGCGATCGCGCGATCGACATAGCGATCTTCTAGCTCACTAATCATTCGTGATTTAATGTCGATGTCTTTTTTGGCCATCTTGATGATTTCTGCACTACTGGTAAGCGGCTGATCAAATAGTTCTTGGATCAACTTCTTTGCTTCTTCTTTATTCTCGCTCTCTGGCGAATCGAGATAATCGCGCAGAATGTAGAGCTTGTAGCGCATGTAATAAGCGAGAATATGCGAGAACTTTTGCTTATCTCTTTCTATGAAACGGTAGTGTGTGAGGCCGCGCAAAATGGGGGCCGGTACAATGGGGTCTAAGGTTTTAATAAATTGAAGTACTATTTTCTTATCTTCGCTCTCTAGTTTTTCAAGCGACTTTTTAAAATCGGGCGTCCAGGCAACTGATTTATTCCCATAGAGAATAGGGTAGATTGCACGAAAGTCCTCTCTCGCTTCTAAGCGATGAGCAATATTCACTTCGAGTGCTAGAAGATTAAATGAGAAGCTAAGAGTGAATATCGCCCAAAGGATTCTGCTCACTTCTTTTCTCCCATTTTAATAACGCTAGAGAGACCAAGTGATTCTATAATTAACTCTTCTGAGTTTGTTAGAATCTCCTTTTTTATTTGAGATTTCGCCAGCGACGTTTCTCTCGGTTCAAGGGTACTTTTCAAATTGATTGAAATATTGGAATCCCACAGCCATTTCTTTTTCGAGTAGTCGTAGACGAGCTTTTTAATTTTTGCTTCAAAATTCGTGGCGTTGACTTTGCCAATTGCGGTAAAAGTTCCGGTCTCAATGTCCTTTTCTCCCTTAGCAAAAAGCCTGGCAATGGCACTTCCTTTGCGAGGGTTATTGGGAACGAGAAGTCCTGGGAAAACCTCAATGCGTTCAAGCTCTGGTGAGAGGTTTTCAAGATTGAAGGTCTTATAAATATCGAGAGTGTAATAGACGGGAGTGTTATCTATTACTGGGGACACGTGAAGCATCTTCACCAGACCTTTATTCGATGTGGGCGAGACTTTGCGATTGATGCGGATATATTTCCTAAAGCGCAAGAAGCCCTTGATTGCATTTTTCTTGGGGTTTGGGATGGGCTTTAGTGGGTTCCAGGCGGTGTCTAAAACCTTCATCCAAAGACTGATGCTGCCTCCCATGTATTGCCAATTCCCGTCAAAGGGAAGCTTCTTGGCCGCGAGAATTGAGGCCACTTGTGCGGGGCTTTCCTTGGCCACCTCACTATAGAGGTTACCGGTATCTTCTAAATGAATGAGCTGATTACTTGAGAGTTCACTATTAAAATCTAAGTTTGGATCAATCTTAGGTGTAAAGAAGAGATCAAATTGAAAAGTTGCATTGATAAGATTGTGAGCGTGAATCGTCTTTACAAAGTTTTTGAGAAAGGACTCCGAGAGATTTTTTTTCACCAGAGAGGTCAAAACGATGTCGCTCTCTTGCGCGTTCTCTTTAGCTCTGAGACTGCCATTAATCGTTTCATGAAGAGTTTTAAGGAGGCGCTCTTGGAGAAACACCTCATCTTTATCGGTCCAAAATCTGGGCTCCATTTCGTAGCGAACCAATTTGGCAAAGTCGTTAGGAGCAAAATAGTCGCTTAGGAGTTCGACGTTTAGCTGCTCTTCTAGACTATGGGAGAGTTCACTAGCGGGGGCGCGGTCTGTGAGATGGTCGCTCGTCCAATGAGAGGAGTACTCTCTGGGAAAGAGCCAGCGCGAGTGCCATTCAAAGGCAGCTGCAATTAAAATAAATGTGAATAGGATTGACCCTAAAATTCTCACTCGCTTCATCTGCACTCGTATCGGCTCAATAAGTGCACTTATTTAAAGAAATTTACGAGCTAAGGGTCTGAAATATTAAGGGTTACTTCAGAGATAGAAATCTTATGGATGTCCCTATCCCAGCGTATATTAAAGGCGTCGTAGGACATGCCATAGGAGCGTTGATCTTGTTGGTAAGTGGGCATGGGGTGAAGCTCGATGAGCTTAGTGATTTGCTCTTTTAGGTCCTCACTGCCGCCTAGTTTGAAAAAATCCTCTAAGGCCTCTTTGCTCCAAGAGACTTCAAGCTGGGTCTGAAAGTCTTCACTGGACCAACCCTCTGTGGCCTCGGGGTGTGAATCATAGCGCGAGAGATAGGGCTTAATATCAAAGATGGGAGTGCCGCTCACCAGATCATGGCCAGCAATATCTAAGTAGAGCTCGTCGCCCTGAGTGCGCAGGCCTTTATTGACAACTACTGAGAGCCCCAGCGCATTTGGTCTAAAAGAAGAGCGACTGGCAAAGACGCCCACTTTCTTATTTCCCCCTAAGCGCGGCGGACGAATTTTTGGGCCAAAGTTCTCTCGTCGGTTTAAGTGAAAGCCAAATTGCAGCCATAAATGCGAGTAGCCCTCGAGCCCATCGAAAGCTTCTCTTCGATTAAAGGGTGCCAAGAGTTTGATATGACCGGGAGTCTTGGGGCACAGGAGGGATTGTCTAGGGACGCCAAATTTCTCTTTGAGTGGGCCCTCGAGAATGCCAACCGGACTAATCGTCCAGGACGTCATCTCCCTCTCCTTCATAAAACTCTTCAAATTCCTCTTGGTACATCAAAAGCTTAGGGTCTTTGACGTGGTCGACGTAGAGAGTGCCAAAAAGGTGATCGAGCTCGTGTTGAAAAACCGTTGCGAGAAAATCGCCGACAATGATTTCACGCTCGCGCGCTTCTATATCTAGGTACTTGAGCTTTATCTCGCGCGGGCGCTCGACATAGCCACGCAGCCCGGGCACAGAGAGACAACCTTCCCAAAATCCTTGAGGAGTTTCATCGAGCACCTCCCAAGTTGGATTAAAGATGACATATTCACTTCCCTCTTCTAGCTCTCCATAGCGCGGATTATCTCCGGGAAGATGAATAATGGCGGCCTGGACGCTGACATTGATTTGCGGGGCCGCAATCCCAATGCCCGACTCGTGGGCCATGGTCTCTCTCATATCTTCAATTAAGCGCTTTGTTTGCGCCGAGGTGATTTCTTCTTTCGTCATCTCTCTGGCCTTGAGGCGCAGAGTAGGGTGTCCCATGCGTATGACTTTTTTAATGGCCATCTGTGTTATCCTCGCTGTCTGATGACTTTATCTTAAACCGAATTATGGCTACCATAAAATGGCTTTTAGATATAGGTACCATGGAGTCTATAGATGGCAAAAATGCGCATTCTCTTCGTCTGTTTAGGCAATATCTGTCGCTCACCGGCCGCTCACGGGGTCATGCTCGACCTGGTGGCCAAGCGAGGCCTTAGCGACCAATTTGATATTGATTCCGCTGGTACTTCGGCCCACCATGAAGGCGAACTTCCCGACGAGCGCATGAGAACTCACGCCCAGGCGCGAGGGATAGCGCTCACCAGTCGCTCAAGACCTTTTTTGGCCCCCAGAGACTTTGATGAATTTGATCTCATCTTGGCGATGGATTTTTCAAATTTTCACAATCTCAAAAAGCTCGCTCGCCATGAGGACGATCTCAAGAAGCTGCGCTTGATGTGCGACTACTGTGAAAATTTCTGTGATGAAGAAGTTCCCGATCCCTACTATGGAGGGGCGCAAGGTTTTGAGCACGTCCTCGACCTTGTCAGTGATGGCTGTGCTGGTCTTATTAAAAAATATGCGAGATCAAGTTGAGTAATAAGATTAATTACATCACACCACTAGGTCTTAAACGACTTTTAAGTGAGCGCGACTATCTCCTAAAAGAAGAGCGCCCGCGAGTGACTAAGATTGTCTCTTGGGCGGCCTCCCTTGGTGATCGCTCTGAAAATGCCGACTACCAATATGGCAAACGCCGCTTGCGCGAGATTGATCGCCGGCTGCGCTTTCTCGCTGGCCGCATTGAGAGTGCTCAGAGTGTGGAGCCAGAGTCCATTCAAAGTGAGCGCATTCAGTTTGGCGCCACTGTGACTCTAGAAGATGAAGAGGGAACTGAGCGTCGCTTTAGTATTGTTGGCATTGATGAGATTGACACCAAACGCGGGTTAATTAGTTGGGTCTCTCCCATTGCCAAGTCCCTGCTTGGTCGCAGTGTCGGTGATGAAGTAACAGTGCGCGCGCCTGGTGGAGATCGCGAATACGAAGTAAAAAAGATCGAATATATTTCAATTTCGATTGCTGATTTTTCCCCTGAAACCTTAGACGAGGTATTTAATCAATGAATGTAGAAGTCCCCGTATCTATTGGTGAGCTGGTCGACAAACTCACAATCCTGCGAGTTAAGTCCGAGCGTATCACTGATAGTGAAAAGCTCGTGCACGTACAAAAAGAGTTAGACCTCTTAACGGAGCGTCTTGAGTCGCTGCCCGGTGGTCGCCTACAGTTTAAGCAACTCGAGAATGAACTCTTGAGGGTGAATGAAAAACTATGGGAGATTGAAGACGACATTCGTGAGAAGGAGCGAGTAGGAGAATTTGATGAACGCTTTATTGAGTTGGCCCGGGCCGTGTACATCACCAACGACCAGCGCTTTGCTCTAAAGAATCAGATCAATCTACAAGCTGGGAGTGCAGTGCGTGAAGTGAAGTCCTACAAAGATTATGGGGCCAACTAGAGAGCATCCTTTTCATCTGCCTTCGTTGGGCCTACACTTGAAGGCATAAGTCTCAATTTTCAAAGGATTATTTCATGTCACGTGGTTCTTCCGAACTTCCGGTCGATATTAAGTATCGTCTCTACGAGTCTTCTGTTCAATGTGTAGAGGCCGACCTCTCTTTTCTCAATAAAGAGTACAAGAAAATTTACAAAAGAAAGCCGCTTACCTTGAGAGAAGATTTCGGTGGAACTGGTGCGATGGCCTGTAAGTGGGCCGCTCAATCAAAGAATCATGAAGCCTATGCTGTTGACCTTGATCCAGAGCCTATAAATTACGGCAAAGAAAATCACTTCTCAAAGCTCACTAGCACTGAACAAAAGCGCATGCACTACATTCAAGGCAATGTGCTCGATAGCTATCCCTTTAAAACAGATGTTATTGTCGCCTTCAACTTTTCTTATTTTATTTTTAAAAAGCGCGTTGATCTTTTGCACTACTTTAAGCAAGTAAGAGCTGGGTTGGGTAAAGAAGGGGCTTTTTTTATTGACCTTTTTGGCGGTCACGAATGCGCTCAACCCCTAGAAGAAGAGACTGAGCATAAAACTCACAGCTACTTCTGGGACTGTGACTCCTACAATCCCATCACGAGTGAGGTTCAATACTACATTCACTTTAAGTATCAAGGGAAAAAATACCGAGAGGTCTTCTCATACGATTGGCGTATGTGGGGACTTCAAGAGTTAAGAGATATCCTCACCGATGCGGGCTTCTCTGAGACCATTACATACTGGGAAGAGGACGATGAAGACGGGGGAGGTAATGGTACCTTCTACCGCACTAAGAGTGCTGAAAACTGTGACTCATGGGTGACCTATATTTGTGCCATTCCGTGAGTTCATGATCCATCGAGGAAGACATGGACACACTACAGGCCTTCTTTTTAAGCTCGGATGATAAGTTTAAAACTGGCGTTGAATCCTATTTATTAGGTGAGCTGGGTGCAGGTCTGAATTTTATCTCAGATGATTTTGATAGTGCTGATATTGGGATCGTTGATCTTCGCTCAACGGGAGCTCGTGTTCCAGGCGAATTGGATGCTCTTAGACTGCCCATCGTTTTTCTAGTCGGCGAAGATTCTCACATTGATTACAAAGGCCACTATCGCAAGGTAGAGGTTAAAGATACGCTTAGTGATCTGACGCTACACTTATGCCAGAGTATTGATAAACTAGTCCGCAATCGCCTAAAGCGCTCTCCCTACGCAGCTGTAGACATTAAAAAAGTTATTGAGGTCAATCCACCTTGCTCAATTTTCCTCAGACTCTCTGGGGATAAATTTGTCAAAGTGAGAGAGCCTGGAGCTCGCGACGTCGAGACTATTGAGCGCTATCAAGACAGGGACGTCACACATCTCTTTGTGCTTCAAGATGATTTCCTTAATTACTTTGCTCCCATGTTGGAGGCGAAGTTTAAGGAGTTCAGTGCCGGCGATGAGAGTGCAGGGCTGACATCTCTGGATCAATTGCGCGAGCTGGTTCAAGTTTTTGGGGTAAAAAAAGATACCGTTAAGCTAGTCGACGCCTTGGTGGATGAAACTCTAAAGTCGCTAGAGGGCAAGGCGAAATTTAAAGATCTACTAAGTCTTGCGCTTGCTCAGAAAGGCTACCTGTCACTGCAGGCTCAAATGTGCGCTTATCTTTCGGTGGAAATCGCAAAAAATCTTGATTGGCGCTCAAGTGATGTGTTTCGCAAGTTTGTGATCTCTTCACTTTTTCAAAATATCACTCTACAAACTGAAAATCAGGCAATGGTAATGAAGCTCACTGAAGAGGAGTTGAGTGTTTTAACAACTGAAGAAAAGAACTTGGTCAAGCGTCACATGATCTCGGCCTGCGACCTTTTGGGGCCACTGCCAACATTCACAAGCGACGTTCACAACGCTATCCTCTCCCATCACGAACTTCCCGATGGAACAGGTTACCCAAGGGGACTGGGCTCAAGGCAGCTCTCACAATTTGAAGCAACCTTTATCATTGCCGTCAATGCCAGTCACGACATCGTCAGCGCTCCCAATCCACGCGCGGTCTTTAAAAAGATTGTCGATAAGTTTAGAGATAAGTTCTGCGTTGGCAATTTTGAAAAGCCCTGTAAGGCATTTCTAAAAATTTACTTAGAAAATACGGCCAATCTCTAGAGCGAGATATACTCGAGCTCAAAATCCTTTGTGAAGACTTTTAGAGCGGGCTTGGCGCGCTCTAGGTGATCACCTATCACAACCAAGTGACCGCGCTCTCCGCGCAGCTTGAGGGCCAGTTGTCCTACTTCATGAAGATCTGCGGCCAGAGATTTTGTCTCAGCGCCAAGTTGAAATTGTGCCAAGAAAAAAGGCTTACCAAAATGAGTGGTGGAGAGAAAGTGTTTGCGCACGCTATTTCGATTCTCCTCAAGGCAGACATTTGTGAGCAGCCCATCGAGAAAATAATCGAGCTCATTAAAAGGAAGCGGGCGCTCAAGGAGATTTTGCTCCGTAAACCACAAAATCCCACAGGTGCGAGTGTTGAGGTGATCGGCGAGATTTTTAATGGCCGCTTGCTTACTCATTTCTGAGATTACTTCCAACTTTATCGAGAACGCCGTTAATAAAGCTGGCCGACTCTAGGCCGCCATATCTCTTGGCGAGGTTGATGGCCTCATTGATGGCAACTTTTTTAGGAACATCGGGAAAATGGCCCAACTCCAGGGCGCCCATGTAAAGAGCGAAGAGATCAACGCGTTTTACTTTGTTGAGGTCTTGAATTTTTAGGTGTGGGCGAATCGCTTCACGAATCTCTCCCTGATGGGCGAGAAATTTTTTAATAAGCTCTTTACCGTAGCTTTGAATTTCTGGTGTGAGGGCATTATCAGGATGCTCGCGATCGGGCTCCGAAAACGAAGGATCAAAACCATCTAAGAGCTCGCCAAGTGGAGCTTCAAGAACAATATCTTCATCCATTCCCTTAAGCTTGTGGGCCCATTGATAGAGAAATTTGAAGGCGTATTCACGGGCGAGGGTCTTGTTGATGGCTTGGGGCTTATTGGAGCTCACGAGTCGTATCCTGCTTTTTTTGGGCGTGTGGTTTCTTATGAAGGTTTTTAGCAAAAGAGTCAATGTCTTGGTAGTCCCAGTAGAAAGAAGCAAATCTCACATAGGAAACCGGGTCAAGTTCGTAGAGCTTTCTCATCACGAACTCACCCACCCACTTGGCGGGAACTTCTGGCTTGCCACACTCAATTAAGGACTGCTCAGTTTCATCGAGGAGTAGTTCTAGTTGATCCATGGAAATGGGGCGCTTTTGACAGGCCTTAGTAAGGCCGCGCAGGATTTTCTCACGATTGAAAATTTCACGGCGACCATCATTTTTAACCACCATGGGAATGACACTTTCAGACTTCTCGTAGGTGGTAAAGCGCTCGCCACAGCCCTCGCATTTGCGACGGCGGCGAATGGCGTTGCCCTCGGGATTAATCCGCGAGTCGACAACTTTTGTATCTGGGGCGTGACATTTTGGGCAATGCATTGGTCGTAGGTACTCCTGCCAAGCTTTGTACCGCTAGGGCGCTTCACTTGGCAAGGCTAAAGATGCTAAGTACTTAGTTATAAAGCGTTGTTGTCTTAATAAACGGGAAAATCTTTGCACAGGGCCAAGACTTCACTTCTAATCTTGACCAGTTCACCATCGTTGTTGGCGTTTTTAAGCGCCGAGACAATCCAGCCGGCAATCTGAGCCATGTGCTTCTCAGTCATGCCACGAGTGGTGATGGCGGGCGTCCCCAGACGCACTCCCGAAGTCACAAATGGCGAGCGCTTGTCACCAGGGATCATATTTTTATTACAAGTGATTCCGGCGCGCTCAAGAACTTTCTCTGCTTCTTTACCAGTGAGTCCAACTGAGTCCGTCTTAACGAGCACTAAGTGATTGTCGGTGCCATCAGAGACGAGCTCAATGCCGTTTTTCATGAGCTCACGGGCCATGGCCTTGGCGTTGGCAATCACTTGTTCGCCATAAGACTTGAACTCGGGCTGGAGTGCTTCATAGAAGGCGACGCCTTTTGCGGCAATCACATGCTCAAGTGGTCCACCTTGAATACCGGGAAAGACATTAAAGTTGATTTTCTTTGCGAGCTCTTCATCGTTTGTGAGGATAATTCCTCCACGCGGACCGCGCAGAGTTTTGTGGGTGGTAGAGGTGACAAAGTGAGCGTGAGGAACTGGGTTTGGGTGAACGCCAGCGGCGACGAGACCAGCGATGTGGGCCATGTCTACCATGAGGTAGGCGCCTACTTCGTCGGCGATCTTTCTAAATTTTTCAAAGTCGATGGTGCGCGCATAAGCTGAAGCACCGGCGACAATCATCTTGGGCTTTTCTTTGCGCGCCAGTTCGGCAATCGCCTCGTAGTCGAGTGCCTCTGTCTCAGGGTTGAGACCGTAGGAGACAATTTTATAAAAGCGACCAGAGAAGTTTACCGGTGAGCCGTGAGTGAGGTGGCCACCTTGAGAGAGATCCATGCCCATCACTTTATCGCCTGGCTCCAGCACACTGAAGTAACAGGCCATGTTGGCCTGAGAGCCCGAGTGAGGCTGAACATTGGCAAAGTTCGCACCAAAGAGTTTCTTCACTCTCTCAATGGCGAGTTCTTCAACAGAGTCGACCACCTCACAACCGCCGTAGTAGCGCTTGTGCGGAAGACCCTCAGCGTATTTATTAGTGAGGACAGAGCCCTGTGCTTCCATCACTGCTTTAGAAGTGTAGTTTTCCGAAGCGATGAGTTCGAGCCCTTCTTCTTGTCTGGCCCATTCACGACCAACGAGTTCGCTGATTTCGGGATCCATTGACGCCAGTGAGTGTGAGTTCGAATGAAACATGGGGTCTCCTTTAAATTATTCAGATTTCTTAAATAGTAGTGATGAGTTCGTGCCACCAAAACCAAAGCTGTTATTGAGGGCGTACTTCACCTGGGCCTTAACAGCAGTGTTAGGCACGTAGTTGAGATCGCACTCAGGGTCTTGGTTTTCAAGGTTGATGGTCGGTGGAATCACTCCCGTGTATAGGGCCATGGCACAGAACACGGATTCAATACCACCGGCCGCTCCGAGTAGGTGACCCGTCATCGACTTGGTTGAGCTCACCATCAGGTTTTTGGCGTGATCGCCAAAAGCGCGCTTGATGGCTTTGGTCTCACCGATATCTCCCAGTGGAGTTGAAGTACCGTGAGCGTTTACGTACCCAACCTCGGTGGGAGCAACACCTGCTTGCTCCATTGCCATTTGCATACAACGGAAAGTTTCATCACCCTCTGGATGAGGGGCAGTAATGTGGTAGGCATCACTGGTAGCGCCAAAGCCCACGATCTCTGCATAGATCTTGGCACCGCGAGCTTTTGCTTTCTCATAATTTTCCAGCACGAGAATACCCGCGCCTTCGCCCATGACAAAACCATCGCGTCCGGTATCAAAAGGACGAGAAGCCTTGGCAGGGTTTTCACTATTTCTTGAAAGCGCTTTCATCGAGTTAAAGCCCGCCAGTGAAAGAGCGTTCATCACCGACTCAGATCCACCTGAGACCACCACGTCTTGGCGCCCGAGCATAATCTCACTCGCTGCCGCTGAGAGCGCATGGGCCGCCGAGGCACAGGCCGAAGCGATAGTGTAGTTAAGTCCCTTCATTCCGTACTTAATCGTAATCAGACCTGAAGTCATATTGGGAATAACGGCGGGAATAAAGAATGGAGAAATGCGACGTGGCCCTTTGTCGTAAAGAGTCTTGCTCGCTTTTTGAATTTCAGGAAATCCACCCATGCCCACGCCCAGGATTGAACCCATGCGCTCAGCGCGGTAGTGAGTGCTTCCTTTAAGGCCTGCATCGCTAAGAGCTTCGTCAGCAGCGTGCATGGCAAAGTGAATGAAGCGATCATAGCGAGGAGCTTCTCTTGAATCGAGAATGTCCTCACTTAGAGTAAAATTTTTAACCTCTCCACCAAATGTAGCGGGCATTCCTTCAACGCCGTCACCCATATTTTGCTCGAGAGTACTGATTCCAGATTTACCGGCGGTGATGTTTTCCCACACGCTCTTTAGGTCGTGGCCAGTGCCACAGATGATTCCCATTCCTGTAATGGCAACGCGGTTCATAGCTTCCTCGCTGTCTTAGGGTTTTAAAAAATTTGCCTAAAATCTAACTTAGAAAGAGGCTCTTTGGCCCACAAAAAAAAAGGGCCCGCTAAAAGCAGGCCCTTTTTAATTATGCACAGTATTACTATTGTTTTTTAGATAGGTATGTCACAACGTCTTGAACGTTCTTGAGACCTTCGGCGTCTTCCTCTGGGATTTCTACACCAAATTCGTCTTCCATTTTCATCATGAGTTCAACAATGTCGAGTGAATCTAGGTTGAGATCGTCAACAAAGCTCGTTCCCAGGCCGATTTTGGCCTTATCGATTTTTGTCGCTTCGCTGATGAGGTTGATTACTTTCTCTTCCATTTCTTTTGCTCCTTAAGAATTTTATTTAAGCCTTTGCCTAATAATTAAATATAAATTCCGCCATCCACTTTAATCGTCTCGCCAGTGATGTAGGAAGACGCTGAACTTAATAGAAAATTCACGAGATTGGCAACTTCAGAAGTTGTCCCAAATCGCTTAAGTGGTATGGAAGAAAGATACGACTCTTTTACTTTATCATCAAGAGCATCCGTCATATCCGTGGCAATGAAACCAGGACACACGGCGTTGCAGCGCACATTTTTACTGGCCATTTCCTTGGCGTAGGACTTGGTTGCTCCAATAATTCCAGCTTTAGAGGCCGAATAGGCGACTTGACCGGCATTGCCCATGAGGCCTACGACAGAACTAATATTGACGATGGAGGCGTTCTCAGCTCGTAAAAATGTTCTGGTAAGTAGTTGCATGAGCATGATGGAGCCGGTGAGATTTGTTTGTAGAGTCGCGTTAAGGTCTTCCTCTTTGAGTCTGAGCATAAGGCCATCGCGAGAAATCCCGGCATTGTTGACCAGACCTGAAAGGGGGATCTCTTTTGTCACTTTCTCAAGCGCCTCTTTCATACTGGCCGTGTCGGTAATATCAAAAAGCACTGGGATGGCACTCGCGGCTCCGGCACCCATGAGTTCAGCTTGCAGCTTTTCGGCTTCGCCTTCTTTACCGGCGCGGTAGTTAAAGACTACTGCCGCCCCTTGATGGGCCAGCGACAGAGCAAGCTCACGACCGATGCCACGGGTGGCGCCGGTGATGAGAATTCCCTTATTTTTAAGATCCGAAAAAGTAGCTGTGGTCATAACTAGAGCTCCTCGATTTCTTGAAAGCTCTCTTCTTTATCAAGTGGGAGAACTTTGACATTGCGGTTAATCTTGCGGGCAAGTCCCATGAGCACGCGCCCAGGGCCAACTTCTAAACAAAGTGTGCCGTCTTCGATTTTTTCAAAACTCTGCGTCCACTGCACACTTCCTTCCACTTGGCGAAAGAGATTGTTACGAATGGTGTCCGCGCTCGTTCTCGCCTCATAGACATTGGCATCGATATTGGCGATGTAGGGAACCTGATTGGGGGCAAACTCAATTTTGTCGAGTTCCACTTTCAGTTTTTCTGCCGCCGGCTTCATGAGGCTTGAGTGAAAGGGCGCTGAAACTTTGAGTTCCACACAACGGTGGGGATCTTTGTGATTGTCAGCAAGCCACTTCACCGCTTTGTCACAAGCAGTTTTATGACCAGAGATCACAATTTGATCGGGATCGTTAAAATTGGCGGGCATGACTTTTTCATTTTCATTACTCACGCTCTCGCAGGCGAGCTTGACGACGCTAGCGGGAACCTTGAGAACTGCAACCATTCCTCCCACACCTTCGGGCGTAGCCTCTTGCATGTATTTACCACGAAGATGAACAGCGCGAACGGCGTCTTCAAACTTCATCACTCCAGCGGCAACGAGTGCCGCGTACTCGCCCACAGAGTGGCCTAGAACGCGGCTAATTTTCATTCCCTTTTTCTCTAAAATTGGTCTCACTTTTTCAAGCAGGGCTACCGAGTGGGTGAGAATGGCCGGCTGAGTGTTCATCGTTAAGGTGAGTTCTTCTTCGGGGCCTTCAAGCATGATTTTTGAAAGGTCGTAACCAAGGGCGCGGTTGGCGCGCTCAAGGTAGGCAAACGCCGTTTCACCTTCTAAATTTTTTCCCATGCCCACGTACTGTGCGCCTTGGCCTGGAAAGAGGAGAGTTACTTCTGTTGTCATAAATTTACTCCGCAATTAATAGCGAATGAGAGTTGCCCCAGTTGTGAGACCGGCCCCAAACGCATCAAAGAGAACCAAGTCACCACGCTTAATGCGACCATCGGCGATGGCCTCGTGAAAGGCCATGGGAACAGTCGCGGCAGAAGTGTTGGCGTATTTATCAATATTCACAATTACTTTTTCACTGGGAAATCCTAGGAGTTTGCCAGTGGTTTCGATGATGCGAATATTGGCCTGGTGAGGAACGAGCCAATTCACATCTTCTAGACTTACACCGGCCATATCGCAAACCTTGCGAGCGTTATCGGCCAGAGTTCTCGTGGCGACTTTGAACATCTCCTTGCCCTTCATCTGCATGTAGTGCTCGCGCGTTTCAAAGTGATGAGGCTCAAGTGGCTTGGCGACTCCGCCAACTTCTTGAAAGAAAAATTCTTTGCCCGAGCCATCGGCCCCCAAAGTTGTCGCTAGTACTGCTGACTCATCATGACTGCGACCCACGATCGCAGCGCCACAGCCGTCGCCAAAGAGAATGCAGATACCGCGGTCTTCCCAGTCAACTCCCGGTGAGAGCATCTCAGAGCCAATCACTAAAACGTTGCGGGCCATTCCCGTTTCCACCATGGCCGTGGCCATGTTAAAGCCGTAGACAAAGCCCGAGCATGCCGCTGCGATGTCGAGACAGGCACATTGGTTGGTGATGCCAAGCTTGGTTTGTAGCACGGTGGCCGTATTTGGAATTTTGTAATCTGGATAGACCGTCCCAAAGAGAATCATGTCAATGTCGTTGGGCTCAAGATTTGCGGCCTTCAGGGCCTGTAGAGTCGCGTGATAGGCGAGGTCACTGGGAAACTCACCGCCATCGGGATTGGAGATATGGCGCTCGCGAATACCGGTGCGCTCAAAGATCCACTGGTCAGAGGTTTCAATAATTTTTTCGAGATCGGTATTATGCATGACTTTCTCAGGCACGTGCATACCGGTGCCGAGAACTTTCACTTTAAAGGGCGCTTGAGGCATAGAAACTCACTTGATCAAAATAAATAAAAAAAAGGGGCCTGTTTAAAGAGGCCCCTGGTATTCAAGTAAAGTCTAATGTATTTGGCAAGAAAAGGATTACTCTTCAGTTCCTTCTTCTTCCACGCGATCAGCTTTCGTTGAGAAGATTTTCTTCCCTTTGTACATCCCAGATGGAGAAACTCTGTGACGAAGAGTGAGTTCACCAGTTGTAGGATCAGTGATCACGCTGTTTGCGTAAAGTTTATGGTGTTGACCTGCACGACGCATACCTTGACGTGAGGGTGATGTTTTCTTCTTGGGCACTGCCATAATTCACTCCAGAGCTATAATCAGTTTCGCGATGGCGACATTGTTTGATAAAACTAAAGTGAGTATTTACAAGAGTTAATGGCGAAAGGCAAGAGGGGAATGTTGGGGCCCTGCCTTTAAGGTGGAATCATGATCATCTGTTTAGCAGGCTTCTCGGGCAGTGGGAAGTCTTCTTTGTTGCACCGCTTTGCAAGTGAAGGCCTCGAGCATTGGAATTTTAGTGATTTAGATGAGCTGACCTTTGCCAAAATGAAAAAACAATGGAGCCTCTCGTCAAAAGATTTGGGAGGCGCCATCCGCGAGGTGGGGTTAGAAAAATTTCGATGCGCTGAGTTGAAAGTGCTCGAGCAAACTCTCATCGCTTACCAGGCGCGCAACTTAGTGCTCGCCCTCGGGGGCGGAACACTAGGGCGCGCTGGAGCGCTCATCACAAAATCAGCTCAGGTCTATTTGATTGGACTCGACGTCTCCTTTGAGACCTGCTGGCAGCGAATTGCGAGCGATCAAAATCGTCCTCTGACGGCGCTCGGCAAAGAGAGCATGCATGAAAAATTTACACGACGAAGGGCCGCCTTACTTCAGGCCGACTTAGTTCTCACCGAAGATGAACTCAATTCACCCCCATCTTTACAGTCTCTCTTGCAAAAATTGAAGGCCTATTAGACACAGTGCTTGAAGCCCGGCATAATATTGATAGGCAATTGCGCCCAGTGAGGTTTTGAGTGCAGACGACAACTAGCAAGTTCAAAAAAAATGAAGTGAAAGAGTCGACAACCGCCTTGAGCGTGGCGCTACTGGTGCACGACTTAAAAGATGCCAAAGAGCTGGGCGATGTCTTTCGCAAGATGGGTATCATTCCTCACTTCTATGAAGACCTGCGCGGTTTTTGGTACGGCACTCTTGAATCTCTCCCCTCACTTTGTATTGTCGACGTTCGCAAAATGACTGAAGGGGAGTTGCTGCTTAAGAACCATCCTTTTGTAAAAGCGCAAACGATGCCACTGGCGTTTTTCTACAGTGAAGAAAATAAGCCGCTGCTCTATTCGACTTATGAGCTGTATCACCTGGGAACCATCGAGCGCGGTCCCAGCTACAGTGGCCCTTTGAAGGCGCTTTTAAAGCGGCTCAATCGCCAAATGGAACTTGAGCGCGGTTTTCAAAGTGAGAGCCTTGATCGCAATACTCTTGAAAGTAAGCTTGAAAAAGTTGTCGCTCGTCATGAAGAGCTTAAAGAAAAGCAATTCTACAGCGATTACTTAAAGTCACTAGTCACTCAGTTTGAGATGAACCGTGCTGAGGGCGACTTTCTAACAATAGTCTGCAAGGTTTTTGACACTCGCCATGAATTCTCTGAATACTCGCTTGTAGAGCTCTCAAAGAACGGGCAAAAGACTATTTCGCCGCCGAGTGAAGGGCGCAAGTACCGTACATTGCCACCTCTTTGGCTTGGTAAAACCTGTCAAAGTGGGCTTGAAGTATTTGCTCAAAATATGGTTTCCCAAGTGGCGCTTGAATTAATGGGTGGGCAGTTAATGTCGATTCTCATTCGTGGCAAGGCCGACTTTCCCGAGCAGATGCTGCTCTTAAAAGTTGAAGATGAGGGCATGCTTACTCATCTCGATTGGGAACTCTTGGAATCTTATCTTGGGACCTACGCAGCCTCGCTAGAACTCAAGGAGATGAATGACGTGGAAAAGAAAGGCCGCGTCCTTTCAAGTTGGGAGCTTTTTGAGAGCTTTGACCAGGCCCTCTTTGGCCGTCGCACTGATGAGATGACGGCCCTCACTCGCGGCGGGCGCCAAGAGGAGTGGAACCTCATTGGACTTAGTTTTAAGTCGCTACTCGAAGTGATTTCCACCAAGTCAGATCGCCGCTTTCATTGGCAGAGCTTTTTTAAAGAATTCTTCTCTCGTTTTGACTCACAGGTAAAAGAAGAGTTCTATCTTTGTCCAATTTTTCCAGGCTATGTCCTGATGGCCGTAAGCCGGGATAAGTCAGATGATGTCTTTAAGCATCTCAAGAGTTTTGCAATGCGCTTTCCTTTGTGGAAGTACTTTGATGACGTCGATGTTGTTTGGTCTTATAATTTAAAACCTGAGGTTCGCATGGTTCCCTTTGGACTAGCGCCTACACTTGAAGCTCTGAAAGAAGCTTTTGGTGAGTCGGCAATCGTTGAGGGACCCACTCCAAAGGAAAAGGGACAAGCAAGTGCCAACGCCCAAGCCTTTAGTGAAGAGAGCGAACTAGACACACTCATTTGGGGAAGACGAGAAGCGCCAACTCTCTAAATCCTCAAAAGGGCCCGCGCCCAGAGGATTTAAAGCATGCGCTTTCGCACCAAACTCGTAGTTAATCTCGATAAATTTGCCAGCAATCTAGATAAGATTAAGACGATTGCCCCTAAGGCCGATCCCATCCTCATGGTGAAGGCCGATGGCTATGGCCATGGGGCCACGGCTCTGGCGCAATTTGCTCATCACGAGCTTGGGTTAAATAATTTTGGCCTGGCCACTTTGGGTGAGGCAATCAGACTTCGCGAGGATTGTCCCGATGCCGAGTTTGAGACCTACGTCTTCAGTGACATTCAACTCAAACTCAAAGACCACGCGGAAACTTATCTCAACAACCGCCTGCTCCCAGTGCTCTCTAATCGCGCCGACTTAAAAGAAGTGCTCACTCGTTCTGAATATAAGCATTTTCCCCTTTGTTTAAAATTTAACACTGGGATGAATCGCCTCGGCTTTGAAGTCGAAGAGGTGGGGGAAATTATCGATGAAGTTAAAAAGGCCGGGCGCAAAAGTATCTATCATCTGATGACCCACTTTGCGTGTGCCAGTTTGTCGATGAAGACCAATCCACGCAATCTTTTGCAGCAAAAAAATTGGAAGATAGTGAAAGATGCTTTTTTAAGCTCTGGTCTCGATGTTGAGCGCACCTCTATTTCCAACTCGGGAACTATCGAGCAGGGCTTTGGCGTGGACGAGACGCATATTCGTCCGGGTCTGATGCTCTATGGCCCTTCTTCGCTCATCTCAAGTGTGAAGCGCGAAGGTCTCTATCAAGGGGATCTCATTTCAAGGCTTGAAACTTATATTCTCTCTACTTTTCCAGTTAAAAAAGGAACTCCTGTTGGCTATGGTGCCCACCCGGTCTCTCGGGATGGATTAGTGGTAATCATTGCCCTTGGTTATGGAGACGGTTTTTCAAATTACTACCGCTCAGGCTCGCTCACTCAAGCAGGGTACAGAGGAGAGATTATTGGTCGAGTCAATATGGATATGACTTATTTGCTCTTTCCGCTGGAAGCCCAAAAGCAACTTCAGGCGCAAATGCCCTTTACCGTTTGGGGTAACGACACCAGTGACTTTGAGCGCTTTTGTGAAGAAATTGAGACGATTCCCTATGAAGTTTTTTGTCACCTTACTAACCGCGTGCCGAGGTTTTATGAAAAGTAATGTGCTTATTTTTTTGATGGCACTTCTTTTTACTTCCTGCCTAAAAGAGCGCACTTTTTTAGGAGGCACTCCTTTAAAAATTTCTCCCGAGTTGTCGTTAAAGTTTGTCGCTGAAACAGAAGGTGAGATAGAAGGTAGGGGAAAAAAGGGAGAAATTGGCTATCTCAAAATTTACGCCAATCAAAGTGAAGAAGAATATAAAAAGCTCATTGCCAATCAAAGCTTTTATTATGAAGGCCTTTTTAAAGAGTATAAAACTCCCTATCCAGGAATTCTCTCAAACACCAAGGGTTGTCCGCCCGAGCTTACAGGGAAGGCCTTGATCTCAGAGGAAGGGAATCACTTTTATGTGTGGGCCTACGCCAATAAGCGCCGTGTTGTAGGAGAGTGTTTAAAACAACTCAATCACTATTACTTTCAAAAATTTATTCTAAGATGCCCTGGCCACAGTGAGACCTATCAAATTGAGCTCTACTTGCCCTTTGAGAGTTATGACAATCACGATGCTTTTCAGGTGAGCTGCGCTATTTGATTTTTTTTAACTCGCTTTGAAGTTCTTCAATTTTGCGCTCGAGCTCATGTTTTTTAAGTTGTTTTTTCTTGCGCTCTTTTCTGCCTTGCTCTGAGCGACGAAGCTCGCGGTCGTAATTATGTTGTAGGGTCTTGAGAATCTCTTGTTCACCGGCGAGCATAAAGCGAAGCTCGCCAATCTTTTGATCAATTTCGCCCACTGACCTGTGGTTATTCACAATTTCTTTGCACCGAAGTTGAGCCTTGCTGATTTCTTCGTATCTAAGAAATTGGCGAACCTTGACCTCGAGTTCTTCCTTTCTTTGAGCGAGCTCTTCTAACTGCACGCAAATATCGTTGTACTCTTTACTCTTAGTACGCCAGGCGGGCAGGCTCTCAGTTGGGAAAACCTCTGAGAGAATGGCCAGTTCATTATCGAGACTTTTGAGCTGCTTTTTGGCATCATTAATTTTGTAAATATCTTCTTCGGCCTTATGAATTCGATCCATGATACTTTGAACTTCGCTTCTCTTTTGCTCGAGCTGCTTAAAGCGAAAGTCTATCTCGGGATCATCTCCCCACTCTGGTGGGTCAGAGTAGTCAAGCAGGGTTTCAACATGAATACTTTCATCATCAAAAATCTGATCTTGAGGAAGACGATGACTTTCTGACAAGATATAGATTTGGGCACCGATGCGAATCTCATCGCCTTCTTTAATTTCAACTTCGATATTGGGCTCTATCGTGACGCCATTGACCTTCGTTTTATTGTAGGAGCCTAGGTCAATCACTAGGGTGCGACTCACCTCATTGATGACTCGCATGTGCGCTCCACTCACAAGCTCGTCATTTACTTGGACGTCACAATTTTTTTTGCGGCCAAATAGTTTTTCGCCCACCAGTTCAATTGGCTCTCGTGTGTCTCTATTAATGAGAAATCGTTTAATCTTGAATTCTTCCACAGATTTTCCGAGTTTCCTGATCAAGTTAATGGGTTCATTTACTTATTTATCGTCATAAAGACCTAATTTTTTTAGAGAAAAGCGTCTTTGTCATGAGACAGATGTCTAGGGCCAGATTACAATAGGATAAATATTAAAATCACATGGATGTTGATTGTTTTGAGCACCGAGACCATGCAGAAAAATTCTAAGTCCAAGGTTTCATTGCCGCGTAGGTTGATTGAAAATCTAGGTGCCTCCATTATTGAAATGGTCACAGGTCTAGGGCATATCTGCTCGTTTGGCCTGTCTTTTTTTTACTGGCTAGTAAGACCCCCTTACCGCTCGCGCTTGTTTTTTGAGCAACTCTTTTTCATAGGAAATAAGTCAATCTTTATCGTCTCCCTCTCAGGCTCATTTACTGGGATGGTGATGGCCTATCAAACTTACTTTGGCTTCAAGCTGATTTCAGTTGATAGCTTGGTTGGTCCGGTGGTGGCGATCTCGCTCGCTAAAGAACTTGCCCCCGTTCTCACCGGCCTTATCGTGGCGGGTAGGGCAGGGGCGGCAATGGCCGCTCAAATTGGTACGATGAAAGTGACCGAGCAGGTTGATGCCCTTGAAGTGATGGGTATTAGTAGCGTCCAATTTCTGGCCGTTCCAAGAATCGTGGCCTCGACCTTGGGTGTTCCCATGCTGGCCATTCTCTTTCTCTTCATCGGAAATATTGGGTCCTACTTCGTAGGAACTAAGGCACTGATGATTGATGAGCAACTCTATCTTTCAAAGCTGGGAGAATTTATGTTTCTCTCAGATATTTGGCAGTGCTTAATCAAGGGAACAGTCTTTGGTTTTGTGATCGGTCTTATTGGAACTTACTTTGGCTTTGGTGTGACTAAAGGTGCTGAAGGAGTCGGGCGCGGAACTAACCTGGCCGTTGTCTGGGGGATGATTTCAGTGCTTGTTATTGACTACTTTCTCACCAGCTTTCTGGTTCAAATTTTTTAGGGATAATCATGCAGAATCTAGAGCCAGCTGTCATCGTTGATAAAGTGACCAAGACCTTTGGTGAGCACACTGTGCTAAAAGAATTAAGCTTTAATATTCCAAAAAATAAAATTACTTCAATCCTTGGTTTTTCTGGGGCGGGCAAATCTACGCTGCTCAAGCTCATTCTAGGGCTTCACCATCCGACCTCGGGCACAGTGACTGTCCTTGATAAAAACCTCAGTGAACTAGATGATTTGGCACTGAGGGAGTTTCGCCAAAACTTTGGGATGCTCTTTCAGTACGCCGCTCTTTTTGATTCTAAAAGTGCCTTTGAGAATGTGGCCTTTCCCCTGCGAGAGTTTACCAAGTTGAGCGATGAAGAGATTGGGCAAAAAGTTCACTCCCTACTGGAGTCAGTTGGCATCGCTGAGATCTCTTATCACAAGCTTCCCTCGGAGCTCTCCGGCGGAATGAGAAAGCGAGTGGGGCTTGCTCGGGCCCTGGCCTTAAAACCCCAAATCATGCTCTATGACGAGCCGACAACAGGGCTTGATCCAATTACGACAAAAATGGTCAATGACTTAATTGTGGATACGGCCGCTCAGCACAAAGATAGAGGTCTTACCTCAATTATTATTAGTCACGACGTGAAGGCTACGCTCAAAATTTCTGACTTTGTGGCCTTTCTTGACCGTGGTAGAATTGTTGAATACTTACCTGCGCAAGAGTTTGCGAATTCCTCGAACCCTTTGGTTCAGGAGTTTATAAATTTATAGGGCCCAATCCATGGAAGGAAGAGGATGAACGAATTTAAAGTGGGTTTATTGGCCCTGGCAACGATGGCCGCAATCGTTGTAATGTCACTCAAAGTGACTTCCAATCAATCTGGCTTTGGCGATTACGTAACTTATCGGACAGTGATCAGTGATGCCTCTGGCATTTTTCCCAAGACTCCCATTAAAGTCGCAGGTATTAACGCCGGTCGAATTAAAGATATTAGCCTGCAGGGAAATCAAGCCCATATTACTTTCGAAGTTCTCTCTCGCATTGCCGTTCCAGAGGACTCCACTCTGAAAATTAAAACAGTTGGTTTTCTGGGGGATAAGTATTTAGAGATTTATATTGGTACCAGTCCCTCTCCTTTAAAGGAGATGGGCTACATCACTTCCGAAGAGGGAAGTGGTATTGAAACTCTCGTCAAAGACGCTTCGGAGATTATGAAGGATGTGAAGGTGATCACAAATAGTCTCAAAGCCTCGATCTCTCCAGAAGGACAAGAGCCACCGATCACTCGTATCTTTGAGGACGTGAAAGAAATCACTGCAAATACCAAGGCCCTCACTGATGATCTCAAAATTCTCATTGGTGATAACCAGCAAAAAATTAATGAAATGATTGAAAATCTCCGCCGCTTCTCTGAAGATGTCGCCTATCAAGTCGACAATGCAAATCAAGATAGTGCGATGAGAGACCTTAAGAAGATCTTGGCCAATGTCGACCGCTTAACAGATGACATGAAAGTGATTGTCGCCGATATCAGGGCCGGCCGCGGCACCATGGGCAAGCTCTTAGTTGAAGAAGAGATTGCTGATGAGGTGAGAGAGACGCTTGCAGGTGTGCGCAAAATTGTCACCAAAGTTGATGCCATTCGCACTGAGCTCTCCGTTTATTCAGGCGCCAACACTGACTTTGGAGCAGAGACGCGCGCCGATCTAAAAATCTTTCCTAGCCCTGAGCGATTTTATAGCTTAGGAGTGGTCACATCTGAGCTTGGCCCCGAGACCAAGACTGTGACCACAACCGAAATCAATGGGGTGAGTACCACAGAATTTAGAACTGAGCGCAAGCGCGACACTTATCGCTTTAATCTTCAAATTGGCCGCAGAGTGCACAATTGGAGTTTTAGAGGTGGTGTGATTGAATCTAAGGGCGGACTAGGCGTAGACTATGAGATCCCGACTTGGGGAACTCGCTTTTCTGCTGAAGTCTTTGATTATAGAGATGACATTGGCTTTAACTATCGTCTCTCAACAGAATTTCAAATGTGGAATGTCATCTACGGCAGACTCTCAGGAGAGGATCTTGCTCGTGATGAGAGAAGTGCAACAATCAGTGCTGGACTTAAATTTAATGACGAGGACCTTAAGGGTCTAATTGGATTCTTCTTTTAATTATGGCTGAAAAACTCTGGCTCATAAGAACTTCAAAGAAACAAATCTTGGGACCCGTCTCAAGAGAGAAGGTCATTGAGCTTATCGAAAAATCTGCCCTGACTGACAAGGATGAAATAAGCCGAGGCAATGGCTATTGGTTTCATCTGCGTGAAAAAGATTTGCTCGATAAATATCTCTTTGGGGATATTCCGCAGGAGTTTAACCCCATTTCTGAAGCACCAGATATTTTAACTGCTGGAGAAAATCAGCGCGAAGGCACCGGAACAATCGATAAAATTCCTGGGCTCGCTAAGCGTGAAGCCCAAGCGCCCGCTTCAGCTCCCCCCGTCTCCTGCGAAACTTCTCCTGAGACCGCCGAAGATGAGACGATTATCCCATCTCAGGATGATCTTGAATATCCCGACATGGGCCAAGAGCTGGGAGCTCCCCAAAAAGTTGCTGGAGAAGAAGGCGAAGAGATACTGCTGCCTTCAAATGATGACCTCGACTATCCAGATATGACGAGTGCTAGTTCTGCGCCGCTGGCGAGTGCCGCTGCTGCTCCGCTCGCCCAGTCAGCAAAGCCCGCTGCGCCCGCACTTGAAGAAGTAACAGTCATTTTGAATGAAGAGGGCGAAGAAGTTCACCTGCCTAGCAGTGACGATCTCGAATATCCTGATTTTGGTGGGCAAGAGGCACAGCAGGTGACGGCCACCACAATTGAAGCTCCACCAGCAGTAGAGCACGAGCCGCAAGACAAACTCTCACTGCCAAGTGAGGGTGACTTAGACTATCCCGATCTGGGTGCTGAGCCTGAACAGATGACGGCTACGACCATTGAGGCCCCCCCTGCGGTGGAGGAAGAGGCGCCAGCGCCGCCGCCTGTGGCCGCTCCGGTTGTCTCACTCCAGCGAAAGGCCACACCTAACTCGGCCGTGGCACGGGCGCTCGAACAAAAAAAAGCTCCTGCCCCAGTCGTAAAAGAGGAAGTGACTGAACCAGAGGAAGAGGAAGAAGAAGAGGAAGAGGAAGAAGAGTTTGAACAAGACGAACTCGATGAAATTGAGCAAGATCAAGACGAAGACGACTTTGAAGATGAAGACGAAGACGATGAAGAGGATGATGAAGAAGACGACGAACCCGTCACCCGCACTCGCCGGGGCCAAGGCGTTCGCATCAAGCGCACCTACGAAGCCCCCGCACGTAATGACCGCTATCTCTTTGCGCTCCTAGCACTCGTGCTCTTGGTGCTTGCCAGTGGCATCATCTACTACTATTCGAGAATCCTTGGTAAACCCATTCCCTTTATTGATCAGGTGATCGTCTCCAGTGCTCACGCCCAAACAAATGTGCAAACTTCAAGTTCTCAGGTTGAAACGAGCAACCTAAGTAAAAAAAAAATCTTTTTGAGCTCTCATCGCTAAACTTTAAAGAGGCCACGCTGAGTTACTCCCTCGATTTGGGAGGCTTCTATCTGCGAAAAGTTGACTACACCGTTCCCGCTAAGTGTCCAAGTCCCAAAGACTATACTTTAAAATTGGTCTTGATCCTGGCCAAAGCTAGAGGAGAGCTGTCTGTCTGGGACGAGTATCTCAATCGTTGTCTACTTTCCCTGGATGCAAATTTTCAAAAGTTACTAGGGCTGCCCTCTCTAGCGGGAAAAACTTTTGAAGAAGCAGAAAAGATTATTAAGTCTCACTCCTTTCCCTCTGGACTCAAAGAGCGATTGCTCTCGACCTGGAAAATTAAGTACTCTAACGACGACTTTAAAAATGATGTAAATGATCTTAAAGAGCTCGTTGAGGCCGAGTCTAAGGCGCTCACCGCGCCCCAGAGTTTTTTTGCCGCCAAGAAAGTTTGGTATCGCATAAAAGACTCTGATCGACTTCAAGGGTCTTTTTTAAAGAAGATTTTGGAGATCCTCTCTGCCCTCAGGGTTAAGAATATCGAGTGGGCGCGCAGAGCTTTAAGTGAGGCCCTCTTTATCGACCCCTATCAACTGGCGCTTGAAATTGACCCGGCTTATTTTAGTCCAGAAGAATTGAGTGAATATAAAGGCAATGTAATTCAGGCCATTAAAATCATGGCCAATAAGCTTCCTAAAGAGACTTTGGTTCAAATGTATGTGAACGTCTTGGCCGGTCTTACGGGTGATGAGTCGCTAGTTAAATTGCGGGATGAATTAGGTTATCGCTGGTCTTTAGTGGATATTAGAAATTTCACCAAAGATCGCATGGTCGGGAGTGCCTTTCCGCACGTATGGTTTGCAGCACTCTCAGGAAGGACCACTCAGGTTGAAATCGACTCCTATCTCGATTCTGCTCTTGATGCTCAGAAGCTCTCAAAGTGGAGCTGGGATAAGCTCTGGCTCTTTAGAGTTTATTTTCCGGCCGCGCCAAAGTTGAGAGAAGAAATTTATTCTGAGTTGGTAGAGCTCGCGAAGGTGGCAAAACCCAATTTCCATCAACGGCTGCTTCTCACTCAATTGGCCGAAAATAGCACTATCAAGCGTGAACTGCGCCAAGAGGTTGAACTTTATCAATTGCCAACATTTCAGCTCAAACGAGAGTTTTACCGTGAGCTCTTCTTTAGCGGTCACGCCCCTGAGTTTGCTCTCTATCAACTGTGGTCTATGGGCGACATTAGTGAAGATGGGCTGCTTTGGTTTGCCATGTAATGAATTACGCCCAGCCTGACTTCTATCGCTTTACGACGGATTCAATCGAGCTTGCCAAGGTTGCGGCGGCCCACACCACGCCAGCGGCCAAAAAAATTTTAGAGCTCGGTGCTGGTTGCGGAGTGGTCTCCTGTGAGTTCGCGCAGCGAGTTTCTCATCAATTGGAAATTCATTTATGTGAAAAGCAAAGAGATTATGAGAGCTACCTAGAGCAAAACTTCACAGCACTCTCACAGCTAAGAGCGAACTTCACTCATCATTTTCATTTTGTGCCCTGGGATCAGCTGCGGGAGAGTTCATTTGATGTGATTCTGAGTAATCCTCCCTATTTTCTCGCAGGTCACGGGAGAGTGGGCCTTGATGAGCGCCGAGAAATCGCCAGGCGCTGGGGCCATCAAGAGCGCGATCTCTTTTATCGCCTGATGATCAATCGCTGCGCGAATAAGGGCCTCATTGCACTTACGTTGCGGGATCAACCTCCAGATTTTTTCTTAAAACAAGTGAAACTACTTGAAGAAGTTGTACTTCACGCGCGCAGTGAGGTTTTAACTCGGATTTTCGTATTTACTCTGAATGTAGAGGCTAATGAAGCTCTCTTTTAATTCTTCAGGTCCATCTTGAAACATCTCGAGCGCCTGCGCCCTCAGTTTTTTAAACTCCGGAGATTGTGGATGGGGGGCCGATCTTTTTTTCTGTGGTAATTGTGTTTGAGTATGGGCTTCTTGCTCGGCCCGCGCGCTCAATTTTTTCTGGGTATTAAAGTGAGCGCTATTAAAAATAAAGCGCAGCTCTTTGACCTGACCACGTAGCTCACTAAAGTGGGCCTCAATCTTTTCAATGAGAACTTTCTCCATGAATTTCAGCTGCTCTGAAAAGGCCGAGTGGTTAGTGAGAATGGTTAGCACTTTGCGCGTATTTTTAAGCGGGATCGTGTGCTTGGCCAGAGTGGGCCCCACGACTTCTGGCCAGCTTCGAATGAGTTCTAAAAAGTCGAAAGTTGAGTGGGCGCGGGCCTGATAGGTGCGCGCCGGTCCAGAACTTGCGGACTCTTGATTGACTTGGGGCAGGAGGTCTTTGAGTGATTTCACCCCTCAAATTTATGGCCAAATCCCTGGGCTAGGCAAGGGATGGGATGTAAAACTCATGGCCTCTGAGGATGCGATTCAGTATGATAACGCCATGAACATGGTGATTCGATTTCTCTTTATTGTGCTTGTTGTCAGCAGTTGTGCTGGCTATAACTTTGTGGCTCCGAAAAACCCCTTTGTGAGCTATGGAGTGAATTCCATTACGGTTCCCATGTTCGTCAACCACTCGGCCCTCACTGGTGCTGCCGGGGTGATGACCAAAGAGATTCGCTTGCGCCTCCAGCGCTACTCCGGTCTCGACGTGCGCTCTGGGGAAAACGAAAATACCGACGCAGTTCTAGTGGGAATTATCAATTCTGGCGACAGTCGTTACCAGGCCCTCATTCCAACGGCGAGAAAATTTACTGAGTCCGAACTGGCAAGCTCTCTTGGGGCGAGAAGCCAATTCTATGTGCCCACCAGTAATACCTACAAACTCTCTTTGCAACTTGTCTTGATTAAAAGACCCAGTCAGGAAGATTTGGAATTTCTCTCGAGTGGCCAATTCTCCCCACTCATTAGCCGCCACCCAAGGGTGATTCTCTCGCAAACGCTCGATCTCACCGGAAGCTTCACCCGCTATCTCGAAGGTAATCTCAGCGTTGATTCTGCTGGGGTGGTGAACTTCAGTAAAACCCAAGGTATTTTTGATTCCAGTATGAATGGTCTGGCCAAAAGCGCTGCCGATCAATTTGAGACGGTGGTGATTCATGTCTTCTAAGTGGAACCCATGGGACTTCTTTAAGTCTTATCCCCGAGAATTAGGCTCTTCTGAACTCGCTGTGAGTGCGATCTCTTTTTTTGATCCCTTTGTTGAGGATCTCTTTAAAAATAGACTCAAAGGCAAGCTCTCTGCTCAAAAGGAGTTAAGACTCTATCTGGGAAGTGAAATCACTTTGGAGTGGTGGGAGGGAGAGTGGAAGACGCTCGATCTCTTTGGAAGTGATACTTTCTATTTGATCATCAACGCTGCCGAAATTCCCAAAGCCGCGCAGGCGGGCATCTTAGCTGATCTGGAGAGATCCGATGGTGTTCACCACGGTAAGGAAATCTGTTTTTGCTTTTCCGGTTCTCACGCTTTCTTTGATGCCTTGGCCAAGACTAAGAAAGTTGAAGCACATAAAGTTGAGCCTCCCAAGTTTTGGGAGTGGAATAAGTACTTAGTCTTTTTGGCCGAATCCAAAGGCTTCGCGCTTGGCTATGAAACCGAGCAATTTCTTCTCGATGTCTTAAATCCGAGTGGAGAGGAGTTTGCTCGCGCCATCGATATTCTCAAGCTCTCTTTTAATAAGCCTAGCGACATCACTCGCAAAGATCTGATGAAGCTGTTTCAAAATGAGCACCTTGATTTTTTTAAGCTTGCCAGTCTCTTTGGTTCGAAGGCCTTTACTAAATTTTATGAAGAACTGCTGCCCTTTGTAGATGAGAGTGAGACGATTCGTTCGCTAAGCTCTTTTATGCAGTCTCATTTACTTAAAATTCTTGATCCCTCTTATACTGAGAAGAAGAATCGCTTGAGTAAGTATGATCAAGAAATCTTGGCCCACAATAAGCGCTGGAAGCCCAGAGAGCTCATGCAGGTGATTCGCTTTTTTGGAAATTTGGAGCAGATGTCCAAAGAGGGTTCGCCCTTGCTCTCGCAAACCATACGTTCGCGCTATTTCGAAGTTCTGAGTCCAATCAAGAGCATTTAAGAGGCACAAACAAAAATGCCCGCTCATCTGAGCGGGCTATCTCATTTCTCTTTTAAAAGAGATTAATTAGAGCTTAGAGATTTGCTTGGCAAGACGTCCAGTGCGACGGTCAGCATTGTTACCTTTAACAACACCAGTCTTAGCAAGACGAGCAAGAAGACTTTGAGCTTTTGGTAGAAGGCCTTGAGCCGTTTCTTTGTCACCAGCAGCGATGGCTTCGCGAAGTTTCTTGATAACTGATTTAGTTTTAGTTTTTCTTGTTTTATTACGCTCAGTGCGAACAATAGTTTGACGAGCTCTTTTTTCAGCAGATTTGTGGTTAGCCACGATACTTCCTCACTTAATAACTTCAACAACAAATTAAGGACATACTATTACGCCACACTTGGGCTTCTGACAAGGGCCGATCCCGCTGGTGGGTGTATATTTCCTGGCCCCGTGGCCCCCTTTTGGCGCACATACCAATAAAAACATGGGGATAAATGATTGAGAAACGTAATTCCCGACTGTATGATTCGGTGGCTTTACTGACTATCTATAAAGAGGGGGATATATGTCTGAAATTAAGACTATTGGCGTGATTGGTGCCGGACAGATGGGACGCGGAATCGCCCAAGTGGCCGCGCAAGCTGGTTTTGAAGTTCTGATGATGGACGCCAAGGCCCAGGCCCTCGAGCACGGACTTGGATTTATTAAAGCCCAATTGGATAAGGGAACTGCTAAAGGAAAGTGGAGCGAGGACGAGGCAAGTGCTGCTCTCTCGCGCCTAAGTGGTGCTTCTGCGCTTGAAGATCTCGCTGACTGTGACCTCATTATTGAAGCCGCTACAGAGAATAAGAATATTAAGTTTGAAATTTTTAAAAAACTAGATGAAGTGGCCAAGGACTCAGCAATCCTGGCCACTAATACTTCTTCAATCTCAATTACAGAGATCGCCGCTGTGACTAAGAGACCGGCGCAAGTGGCGGGCATGCACTTTATGAATCCCGTTCCAGTCATGAAGCTAGTTGAAGGCATTCGCGGTCTAGAAACGAGCGATGAAGTCTTTAATGAGGTTCAAGCCGCTGCCCAAAAGATGGGCAAGACCTTTATTAAAGTCAATGACGTTGCGGGCTTTGCTATCAATCGCATTTTGATGCCTATGATTAACGAAGCCGTCTACACCCTCTATGAAGGTGTGGCGAGTGTGGAAGATATTGATATCGGCATGAAGCTTGGTTGTAATCAACCAATGGGTCCGCTTGAGCTCGCCGACTTCATTGGTCTTGATACCTGTTTGGCCATTATGGAAGTTCTGCACGAAGGACTAGGCGATACTAAGTACCGCCCGTGTCCACTTCTGCGCAAATACGTCCTGGCCGGCAGATATGGTCGCAAGTCGGGTCGCGGGTTCTACCAATACTCTTAAGGAGAGTATTGGAAATTTAAATCAGTAAGACAAAAGTAGTAAGGGGAGATAGAAAATGAATTGGGAAGCAGAATATAAAGAAATTAGAGAACTCGCAGCACGTTTTTCCGATAGTGAGCTCGCGCCCATTGCGGCCGAAATTGATCACAACGGGAAAATTCCAGAGAGCGTTGTCGGAAAGCTCGTTGAAAATGGCTTTATGGGAATTTTTATTCCCGAAGAATTTGGCGGCGCTGGGATGGACTACACTTCATATTCCATTATCGTCGAAGAGCTCTCGCGCGGCTGTGCTTCAACAGGTGTTTTGGTCTCTGCCCACAGCTCTCTTTGTACGTGGCCAATTCTAGAGTTTGGAACCCAAGAGCAAAAAGCTCAGTACTTGCCTCGTCTTGCCGCTGGTGAGATTGGCTGCTTCTGTCTCTCGGAGCCAGGGGCTGGATCAGATGCTGGCTCGCTCACTACCATGGCCACTGATATGGGCGATGAGTGGGAAATTAGTGGGGTGAAGAATTGGATTACTAACGGAAAAGAGGCCAAGATCGCCATTGTTTTTGCCAAGACTAAAAAGACTGATGACTATCGAGGAATTAGCGCCTTTATCGTCGACACCGACTCTGCTGGCTTTAACGTGATGAAGGCCGAAGATAAGCTCGGCATCAAGGGCTCTTCAACCACTCAAATCCAACTCGATAAAGTTCGCATCCCCAAGGCCAATTTATTGGGCCCGGCCGAAAAAGGCTTCAAGGTCGCCATGGCCACTCTCGATGGTGGGCGCATTGGGATCGCTGCCCAAGCACTGGGAATTGCCGAAGCGGCTTTTCGCTACGCTCGTCGCTACTCAACAGAGCGCGTTCAGTTTGGGGCGCCTCTTTCAAATCTACAAGCAATTCAATTTATGCTGGCGGATATGAGCACTAAAATTGACGCATCTAGACTACTGATTCTCGACTCTTCTTCTAAAAAAGATCGCAAAGAGAATTATACCAAGCGTTCGGCCCAGGCCAAGCTCTTTGCCGCCGAGGCGGCGATGTGGATCACCACCAAGGCGATCCAAATCTGTGGGGGCAACGGTTATACGAGGGAATATCCCCTAGAGCGCCACTTTCGCGACGCTAAGATTACTGAAATTTACGAAGGGACTTCAGAGATTCAGCGCGTTGTGATTGCTGCCCAGGAATTAAAAGAAGAAGCCTAAGATTGCAGGCTTATTGTAAAAGTGATAGCTGTGGATGGATAATCCTTCCACATACATGGGGTATCCCTTGTTAAAGAAACTGTTGGAGAAAGTCGGTATGGCCAAAAAGAAGACAGCGGCAAAGACTGCTAAGAAGACGTCGGCCAAGAAGACGTCAAAAACGACCACGGCAAAGAAGACTGCTGCCAAAAAAGCCGCGAAAAAGACTAGCAAAAAAACTGCTAAGAAAGTTGCTAAAAAAACTACTAAGCAGCCGGCAAAAAAGGTCGAAAAGAAAGTCGCTAAGAAAGTAGCTAAGAAAACTGTTAGTACTGCAAAGAAGGCTGCTAAAAAAGTGACTAAGAAAGCTCCAGCAAAAGCAACAAAGAAAGCGACTGCGGCTAAGCCAGCGGCCAAGAAAACTGCGACTAAAAAAGCAGAGGCCACGGCAAAGAAAACCGCCAAAAAAGTAGCGACTAAGGCCAAAAAGAGCGAGCCTAAAGCAACTCCTAAAAAGTCCAAAAAAGCCAGCGCTTCAAGTGCGGCCAAGCAAATTGATCTCGAACTCGATCAAATCGAAGATGAGGTTGAAGAGCAAGAGACTAAGTCAGCTAAGAAAGGCAAAGGCGCTAAGGCGAGTAAGAAAGCTCGTGCTAAAGAAGAGACAACAGAAGAAGAGCTTGAAGGCGCTGAAGGTAGCTATCGCACTGAGGAAGAGGACGATGATGATGACTCTGATCTAGAAGAGTACGTCAAAAAGACCACTCCCAAGACCAGTCGCTATGTCGATGAAGATGACTTTGATGACGTGCCTTTTCCTAAGAAGGCCGTGACCGAAGATCTTAAAGAAGCTGTTACGGAAGAAGTGGTGACACTAAGTGAAGACTTCGCCCTTGAAGATATCTTCGCGGCCATTAGAAGTTTGGACTTCTTCCAAGCTGAGTCGGATGAGTGTCTTGAGTCTGGTTGTGATAACCCGACCACCACGGCCTCTTTCTGTCGCTATCACTATATTAAAAATTGGAAAGAGATTAAGAAGAAGGAGACTATCCTTCGCGAAGGTAAGCTTCAAAACTATATTCAGGATCTTGTGAGCAAGTACCCTGCTAAGAATATTGAACTTATCTTAAATGATCTCACTGATCAGAAGTCCTTCTACGCCGTTCTTCGTGAACTCAATATCGATATTGATGATGATGAGAGTTTCGATGATGCGGATGAGGGAGGCGATGACGATCAAGACATTGCCTTTGAAACAAAAGAGCTCTCTAAAGGTTCTTTTGACGAATAGGCTTATCTTAAAAATTTGATAAAAAAAAACCCGCTTTTAAAGCGGGTTTTTTTTTATTCGCAGACTGTTTCTATTTCTTTGTAGAAGGTCGCTGTTTTTACAAACTCAGTGACACAGGTGTAGAGCACTTGTGATGAGTATCCCTTCATGACCTTGGTTTCAACGGCGAGACCACCTTCGTTTGCGGGGGTAACAAACTTGTGGCCAGTGATAGTGATTAGGCCGTCATCTTGAAAGAGACCTAGCTCAAACTCAACGCTTTCATTGGTGATGGTATAGATTTCTTTCATTCTTCCTGCTTCAGCACTACGAGTGATCATCGTCAGAAAGATAGTAGCGGCAGCAAGGCGTGCAATGTTGGCAAGCATGGTGGTTCCTTGGTTGGTAGATTTGCGCCAGTTTTAGGTCGTCCCTCCCGAGGTGTCAAAGGGGGGAGGGGGGTGTGTAAAAAGTGAAGTTGCGCTGCGTAGCTAGTGTTCGCGCAGTAGCTTGGTAGCCTCCAGGCTCAGAGAAACATTTTCTCTTGAGACCAGGTAGTAAAATGAGGTGTCTTTGATTTTTGCTTCAGTCCAAATCGCTAAGAACTCGAGGTTCTCAGGATTAGAGAAGACGTGATCAAAGAAACCGCCAACTGAGTCAACCAGGGTGTCGAGAATTTTCTTGGGCTCTTGGGCCTTGGCGAGATCGGCACTGGCCATATAGGTGATGGCGCCCGCACCCAAATCTTCTGGATTAACGGCAGAGACAATCAGAACTACTTCTGTAGGATAAGTGAGGCCGTAAACTTCTAGACTTAAATCATTTTTGGCGAGCTCTTCACCATAGAGTGAATGCAAAAGCTTGCTCACGTCAGCACACCACTCGTCGGGCAAGAAAATAGGTTCAGCATCAGTTTCGATTCTAGAAAACATCGGTCACCTCTCTAAGGGAGGCAACATAGCAAAGTCTGGTGAACCCGTCTATCAATAGGGGACTTTGGGCCTTTGCAAAACGTTAAAAGTGACGAATCCCCCTGCCCATGGTTTAATCGAGGCGCTTTAAATCATTATTTTACATATTCGAGGAGGAACTATGTCAGTTTATATTCTTAGCGGTGCACGCACTCCGAGCGGCACTTTTCTGGGTCCACTCTCAAGTGTTCCAGCGCCAAAGCTCGGTGCTGTGGCCATTGAAGCTGCTCTTAAGCGCGCCGAAGTGGATAAAAATAAAGTTGATGAAGTGCTCATGGGCAATGTGGTTCAGGCCGGTGTTGGTCAAGCTCCCGCTCGCCAGGCCACTATCTTTGCAGGCCTGCCTGAATCAACTCCCGCCACTACCGTGAATAAAGTTTGTGGCTCAGGTCTTAAGACTATTTTGATGGGTGCCCAGGCCATTAAGGCCGGAGATGCAAGTCTTATCGTGGCCGGCGGAATGGAGAATATGTCACTGGCCCCTCATCTACTTCCCAGTGGACGCAGTGGCATTAAGTTTGGTGCTGGAGAAATCAAAGATGCCATGCAATGGGATGGCCTTTGGGATGTGTACTCTAATCGCGCCATGGGCAACTGTGCTGAAGAGTGTGCCAAGAAATATGAATTCTCTCGTGAAGAGCAAGATAACTTTTCAATTGAATCTTTTAAGCGCGCTCAGAAGGCCACTGAAGAGGGAGTTTTCGCCAGCGAGATCGCGCCTGTCACAGTCGCTTCACGCAAGGGCGAAGTGATCGTTGATAAAGACGATGGTCCTTTTAAGGCCGACTTCTCTAAAATTCCAACACTCAGACCGGCCTTTGAAAAGGACGGCACGATTACTGCTGCAAATGCTTCAACTATTAACGACGGCGCAGCCGCAGTCGTTCTCGGGGGAGAGGAGTACAAGGCCCAGGCGAAGTTTAAGATTCTTGGCTACGCTGCCAATGCTCACAATCCTACGTGGTTTACTACTGCTCCGATTGAAGCGATGAAGAAATCTCTCGATCGCGCAGGACTTAAAGTTGATCAAATCGATCTCTTTGAAATCAATGAAGCTTTTGCCGTGGTCCCCATGGCGGCGATAAAAGAGTTAAACTTAGATTATAGTAAAGTGAACGTTTTTGGTGGCGGTGTCTCGCTAGGTCACCCCATTGGATGTTCAGGGACTCGTATCGTTGTGACCCTCATGAATGCAATGGAGCGCAAGAATGCCAAGTACGGAATGGCAGCGATCTGCATTGGTGGTGGCGAGGCCCTAAGCTTAGTGATCGAGCGCCTCTAATTATTTAATGGCGCTCTGGTAGTTGCGGAGGAAGCAATGGCGGGAGCGCCGGCAAAAAAAGCACCAGCAGCATCAGCAGGTAAAAAATCTGGGATGCGCGCCTTTAAGCAGGGCGAGACAATCTTTAAAAAAGACGATCCTGCTGATTCCCTTTTTATTATTCAAAAAGGTCAAATACGCCTCTTCCTTCCCAAAGGAAGGGGCTTTGTTGAGCTTGCCATTCTTCGCGCCGGTGAGGTGATCGGGGAGATGGGCTACTTTGATGAGAAGGCCACGCGTCGCTCTTGTTCGGCCGAGGCCCTCACGGGAGTTGAGGTCATTGAAATTAGCTACAATGCTTTTGCTAAAACAATGGAAGGCCTCAATCCCTGGTTTAAAACCATCATCAACACTCTGGCCGATCGTCTGCGCAAGACTAATGATAAAGTTCGCCAACTTGAAAGCAATAGTGTGGGTCTCTCAAGCGGAGACAAGGTTGGAAGCTACGTCTTTTTAAATAACTCCGACATTTTAAAACTGCTCTCTCTGACGTACTTGAGTTTTAAAACTCATGGAGTTAAGAAAGAAGATGGCAAGTGGGAGTTGCATCAGAATAAGCTTCGCTTCTACATGGTCGATCTCTTTAATATTGTTGAAGTGAAACTTGAAGAGTATCTCCACTTACTCGATCAGGAGCGCTACATCGAGGTAGCGCTTGATGAAGATAATGCTCCCAAACTTTTAAAGTGCTCGAATATCGAAATCTTTAGACAGGTGATGGTCTTCATCAATACCCAACGCATGCTTGAAGATAGTAAGAAAATTCGCATCTCCGCCAAGTGCGAGCGCTTTCTCAAGCGCATTCTCGATCAGTTCGCCGCCAAGGGAATTGAAGATGACCGCGCTGTTTGCGATATCTCCTCTATCCTCGATGACTTTGTTCAAAAAAATATCCCCATCTGTGATGAAGATCTGCGCGATGCTATCACGGCAAAGCTCTGCGATGATATCGTGGTGGGTGAGGGCAATCAGCTCACGTGTAATGTGGAGCTTGCCAAACTTAAACAGGTCTACCCCTCGCTTCGCTTTAACAATGCTATCACACGGTTAAATGAAGCGAAGGCGAGCAAGTAGAAATTAATTAGAGAGTTGTTGCGCTTGAATCAGGATGGTCGACTTGTTGGAGTAGACCGATGCTCCGTTGAGCCTGATATAGTGACCTTGGCGCGAGTCAAACTTACCACCTGGCTTTTGTGCGTAATTGCCCGGGCCCATAATCTCAATATAGTGACCATTTTGTTTTCCACTCACGAGTGTCCAGCCATTGGTCGCACTCTTTGGAATCTTTTGACCATTGATATAGACCTCGATGGTCGATTCGATGGGCGTGTTGGGTGTCACGAAAGCAAAGCCATAGTGATTGGCCTTGGCCTGGGATTCAATCTTTAAGCAATCGGGATAAGTAATCTTGGCGTCACCAAAGAGTTCAACTAAGTGGCCAGTGAAGGGCTCTCCACCGGTTGGGAGAAAGCGCGTGTTTTCAAAAGTATTGCCGTGGTAGTACCAACCGGAAATAGGCTGTCCACTATAGGTGTCGTTCTTGCCATTATTGTCGCGAATAATATTGCTTACGACAGCACTGGAGAGGCGCGGGAGGACCTGACCATTACTCTTAGTCGCCACGATGGTTGAGTCATCGAGGTCAAAGTCGCTATTGGCCACGGGCCAGAAATTGTAGACGTGCTTAATTGTGACGTCTTGAATGATCTCGTTAATTGAATCAAAGACTGACAGTGGGTTGGTGGTACAGAGATTGACCACATCCGGATACTGCTTGCCTGATTGATCGGTAGGAAGGGTGACCCCATTTGTGTAGGGCTGAGTGTAGATGCGCGAAGAGACTTGTTTGTAGACGTCACCGACATAGTAGGCCCCGATATCAGACGAACAAGAGCTCGCGTTGTCGGGAACAACAATTGAGAGAAAGCGCATCATGCGCGAGTTTAGAATATAGCTTGAGCTACAACCACTCGCATTTGAATTTCCTCTGATACAGAGAAGCTCATTGACTTTACTATTAATGTAATTGGTTTGCCACGAGGCCGGAGGGTACTGTTGGCCCTGTCTCCAAGCATTGTCATCGCCGTTTGAAATAACTGTCACAATCGTAAAAGCACTTTTTCTAAAGATGCCGTTACTTTGATTGTACTTCAGTAGATCAATAGCGCGCGAGACCCCGGATTCAAAACTTCCAGAGACAGCGGGGAAATCCATATAAGAGGAAGCATATTCCTTGGGAAATACCGTCACACTACTGTTGACTGAGAGATCGCCCACGTCATACGCGGAAACTCTTAGGTTGGTATTAACCGATTGGCCACTACTGAGCAGGAGTGGGGCCAGGGCAATGTGATAGTCAAAGCGAGCAGAGACTTGACTAATAATACTGTTGAGACTCTGCTTCATGCTGTTGGAAATATAATTAGTAGACGTTGAGTTATCAACGAGCACCAGGATGTCCACAGGTGGACGGATCAGGGTATAGTTTGAGCAGCTAAAGGCCGAGTTGGTGCCCACACTAGGAGCGGTAGTTGTGGTGGAGTTTTTGGGAACAGAGAAGATCTCTTTTCCACAACTCGCAAGGCCGAGCAGGATAATTAGGGTTAAGATGCTTTTGAGTGCCTTTTTCATGCCTCACCTTAAGTTAAAACTTATAGGTCTTATCGGGCAAGTGGCCAATTTCTTTAGAATAGCTGACCAAAGTACTTAGTGGCAGCTCTTAGCTCGGCAAAATATTCATGGCAGAACTCAACATTTTCAACGAGTTAAAATAGGAGAGCCGATAAATTTTAGCTAAGGACTTAGGAAGGAGTGGACATGACAAGTTGGTATTACGTTCAGGGCAGTGAGCGTGTGGGACCGGTGGAGCAAAGTGAACTTAAAGCACTTGTTCTGCAAGGGGTTCTTGGTAGTGACTCCTATGTTTGGCGCAAGGGATTTGAAAATTGGCAACGCATGAGTGAAGTTGATGAGCTTGAAAATCTTCTTGGTGGGGGAGGCGCTCCGTCTCACGTCGACGAAATTCCGGCCATTAATGAGGATGAAGCCCCACGCTTTGATTGGGATCAAGTCGATCAAAATAAGCGTATGTTCATGATTCGCATTGGACTCGATAGAGGATGTGAAGAAATGGAATACGGTCCATACGCCCTGGGTGAGCTTAAGCGCGCCTTTGATGAAAAAAGAATTAATGGCAAAACATTTATCTTTGCTCCTGGAATGAGCGACTGGATGTTCTTGGCCGATATACCTATCTATGAATCACTCTTTGAGGATATGCCGCCGGTGATTGATGAGATTGATCGTCGCAGAACTCCTCGGCGTCCCTTTGTTGCGCGCATGCTTTTTCACAACAACGCTGATGTCTTTGAAGGAACTTGCCGAGACATCTCTCTTGGTGGGCTTCAGGTTCTCTCGAGTAATCTGCCAGTGAAAATGGGTGAAAAAGTTACCTTAAATGTTCATCCCGATAATAGCGGGCACAGCTTTACTGCTAGCGGAACCATCGTGCGCATTCTCGAAGGCAACCAAGGATTTAGCTTGCGTTTTGAAGGGCTGAGCGAGGACGCGAATTCGGCCATCAGCTCTTATATTAGCGGAGAGAGATAGTGGGTGAGAGGGTTCTCTCTTCTGTTTTACGTGAGAACTTTCACCTTCCTTCACACGACGGTAGTAGCGAAATTTATCTTGATCTGCTAACCAACTATCAAGATGAGAGTGCTCATCTTGAGACCATTATTTTAATTCACGATGTGACCGACTCTCATCAGCGACTACTGCCCTTTGCCCAGCGCCTTTTACAGGGACAAGCGGGGCTTAAAGTGATTCTCATGGACCTGCGTGGACATGGTCTTT
Organism: Bacteriovoracaceae bacterium; assembly: GCA_048264885.1. Classification (GTDB taxonomy): domain Bacteria; phylum Bdellovibrionota; class Bacteriovoracia; order Bacteriovoracales; family Bacteriovoracaceae; genus JBLWXV01. The sequence continues at coordinate 94,360 of JBLXCO010000003.1, read as the reverse complement.
CAACGGGGACGCGCGCGCATATTGATAGCTTTGAAGACTATGGGCTCGACTTTGTGAGTGTCTTTAAAGAGCTCAAGGAGCGGGGAGTTTTAAGAGGGGGTGAGAGGCCTGTGTGTATCGGACAGGGACTTAGTGCCATCGTGCTTTTGCAGCTCTATCAAATTTATGATTTTCCAATCTTGCGCCACTTGAAGGCGCTGGCCCTTTTTAATCCCATCTTACGCTTTAGGGGAGACTTTATTAATCGTCTACCCAACTGGAGCTCGCGAGTGATTAAAAAGGGGGGAGAGTCTATTAAGAGACTTCATCTCCCGATTCGCTTTGAAGGGCGCTCACTAACGAGTCTTAGTGAGCGGGCCAGTGATTATGATTCTCATCCTCTGGTCTCACACACCATAACTTTGTCCCTCTTTGCTGAATTAATAGAAGTGTGCGCGAAGCTCAAGAGTAGCTGTTACTTTATTGATGTTCCCTGCTTCTTTGTGACTTCTGGGCGAGACTACTATGCAGACCATAAAGTCACTGACATTTTTATGAAGGGAATTCCCAAGGAACTTGTGACTCATAATTCCTATGCTAATCTGCTTCATGACCTTTATAATGAAAATCTACCAGATAAGTTTTGGACTGATCTCAACTCATGGATGCGAGGACTTAAGTGAAATTTCATATTCTTCTTCTACTCATTTTAAGTGCCCTTTCTTCTTGCTCAAACCTTTCTAAAAACTTTGTCAAAAAAGGTGAACTCGGCTTTAAAGGGGGAACTTATCACGATGAAAAGTGGAGTGAGACCCTGACTTTTTCGCGCACCAGCTGGTACCACGACATGAATCTCTACTTTGAGTCGCTAGTCGTCAGACCGGTGGAGAAGAGCCCCTTTACGCGCTGGTTTAGCGATAGTGAGCGCGTTTTAATTTCAGATTGCAGTGACTTCTTTGTCGCCATAACCTACAGTCTCGACAGCGATCGGATATCACAAACAGATTTTCGCCAAGAGCTCGAGCGAAATGGATACCGCACTGTTACTGTCGGAAACTTCAAGCGCAATATCATGCTTCATCCCGATGCCCAGAATATCAGCCTCGACCTCTACACCGTCCAAGGCTATTGCAAACTCAAGGGCGTTCCACAGTCGACTATCATTGTCAGGTTTCCGGGATTTCTTGAATCAACAATTTTTTAAGAGTCCCCTTTAATCGGTAATTTAGAACTTCATCAAAATCTTTAGATTTAATCAGATTAGCCGATAAGTTACGGTAGGAGACCGATAATTTATGGGCAACGGTAACAGTAAATTCGAACGATTCGGTCGCTATCTGATCCTCGACCACTTGGTTGACGGGGGGATGGCGAAGATTTGTCGTGCGCGCTTTCTTGGCGAGCAGGCGGATAAGATCGTCGCAATTAAGATGGTACAGCCCCAGTTCTCCAACGATGAATCCTTTAAGACCATGTTCATGGATGAGATCAAGCTCACCTTTGGTCTACTGCACCCAAATATCGTTCAGACTTATGACTACGGGATGCATAACGGTCAGCTCTATGTTGCCATGGAGTATTGTGATGGCCGCAACCTCAAGGAATATCTTGATAAATTGCGCGAGCGCAAGTTTGTCTTTCCGGTTGAGATCTCCGTCTACATCATCACGCAAGTTTGCCAAGGGCTTCATTACTCCCACACTTTCACTGATAAGCTGACGGGTAAAAAGGCCAATATCATTCACCGTGATATCTCTCCTCACAACCTGATGCTCACCTATGATGGTGCCATTAAAGTTATCGACTTTGGTATCGCCAAGGCCGAAACTAATAGCGAGGCTACACAAGCAGGGACCATTAAAGGGAAGCTCTCTTACCTGGCCCCTGAATACCTGGATGGACTCGAGCTCGATGCCCGTTATGATGAGTTCGCTGTCGGGATCACTCTTTGGGAGATGCTCTGCTCTCGTAAGCTTTTTAAGGCAAGCAACGACCTGGCTGTGCTTAAAAAGATTCAAGAGTGTAAGATTCCACCTCCATCTTCAATCAATCCAAATGTACCAAAAGAGCTTGATGAGATTGTGCTTAAGGCGCTTTCAAAAGATCGCTCCAAGCGCTTTGATGACCTCGATAAACTCAATCGCGCGCTCATTAAGTTTCTCTACGCCACTTATCCTGACTTTAATGCAACAGATCTTTCCTACTTTGCAAAAGAACTCTTTAAAGAAGAGATTAAGCGCGACCGTGAAAAGCTCTTTGAGTTTGGTAAGGTTGACCTCAATCCTTACCTCGATGAACTCAAGCGTGAGCAGGCCGGTCAGAGCAAGGCCAAGAGCGCCACTCCCGGTGCCGAAGGCGAGCCGTCCAGTACCAGCAGTGAAGAAGAAGAGGAATTACAAAAGAAAGTTGAAAACACTTTTGACTTTGGTTTTGAAGAAGATCAAAAAACTGAGACCAAGTCGAGCACCCGCCGCAAGGCTTCTGGGGCGCGAGCTAAGGCGGCCAAGGGTGGTGATCTTACACTAATTGTCCAGCAAGAAGATAAGACACTTCAAGTTCAAAGTGCCAACCTCTCCGAGGCTCCTGAACCCGTTGAGGCTGCGAGCACCAAGAAGGCCAAGCCGGCCACCACGGCCAATCGCCGCGTGCGCAAATCGAGCTCTGTCACGACTAGTGCAGGCACCGGTACCTCAAAAGTTAGACGTAAGAAATCAACGAGCAAAACTCGCTCTGGTACCAAAAAGGTGAGAGTTAAGAGAGAGACTAAGGAAAGTGGAAGTAAGCTACCAGCTCTGGTGGCCATGCTGGTTCTTGTCTTTGGTATTGCCTACTCACAATTTCCAGATGCGATGCCCATGAGAATTGCTTTTCTTGATTCAATCTTTGGACATAAATCTCCTGATCGAGTGCCCGCAGGTGAAACGCCTAAAGAACCAATCTTTGAAGCTAATCCTGCCGCCAAGAAATATGGAAAAGTGTTGATCACTGGAATTAAGAGCACTGACACCATTTTTGTGAATGGGATGATTAAAAATCTAGATTCGCTTGGAACGATTCAAGTGCCAGTGGGAGAGGATGTCTATATCCGTGCTCAGCGTCCTGAGTATGCCCACTTTGTTCAAAAGGTAAATCTCTCTTCGCCCAATGATGAGGTGAGGGTGAAGGCATCATTTAGGAGAAGAGCGGCATTTGCCTTCTTAGTAAGTGGTCCCAATTGCCCGGCCGGTGTTTTGAAATTTAATCTCTACGGAGAGCCGCGTGAAGAGAAAGTTCCACTGCTGCGCAGTCGTATCTGGCTGCCACTTGAGCTTAAAGAAAGTGGGGAAGTGGCACCGGTTGACTATAAGATGATTTTTACCAGAGGGGCCCAGGGCCTTGAGCGCAAGATTAATGTGACTGTTTCAAGAGAGTTTGAAGCGATCGATCTGTGTGAGCTGCCGCTCTAATTCTGCTCGTTCTCATCTTCAAAGCGCTTTTTCTGCTTAAAGATATTATTCTTTCTCATATTGAGTAGCTTCATAATCTCAGCGGCCGTTTCTTCAAGGGCCTTGTCGGTGACATTAAAGACTGGCCAGCGCTTATTGGCCTTGAAGATGTCATTGGCCCATTCGACTTCTTTTAAAATATTGTCCTTATCTGCATACTCACCGGTATGAGTGGCGGCGCCCAGGCGACTTAAGCGGTTGCGGCGAATTTCAAAAAGGGCCTCGGGATCAATCGTTAGGGCAAAAATCTTGCGCTGATCGACCTGGAAGAGCTCCTTGGGTGGCTCGCTTCCATAAATGAGGGGAACATTTACTACCTTTATCCCATGCTGGGAGAGATAGACAGAAAGTGGGGTTTTTGAGGTGCGACTAATGCCCACCAGAATGACATCAGAGAGGTGAAGTGACTCAAGGTTGCGACCATCATCGTGATTAAGCGTGAACTCCATGGCCTCCACGCGCTTAAAATAGGAGTCATTGACCGCATGGAGAAGTCCCGGCTCACTGCTAGGCTCTTGGTCAAAATAATTTGAAAGTGATGTGAGCACTGGTCCTAAAACATCGAGCGTGCGCACGTGTCTGATGCGTGAAACCTCAGAGATATATTCTCTCATTTCGGCCGAAACAATAGTGTAGACCACTAAGTCGTGATGGACGGCGGCCTCGGTAAATATGGCATCGATTTGCTCTTTTGAGCGCACATTCTTATAGCGAGTGAAGTACACATCGCGATCTTCAAACTGGGCCATGGCCGCGCGAGTGACTGAGGTCGCCGTTTCACCGGTGCCGTCGGAGATGATGATAATTTTGAGTCTTCTAGCTTCATGATTCATGAAAAAATCCTAACACGCTGGTGGCCAGTTACAAAGGAAAGCCTGAGCCTCTGCGATAATTTGCGCCGCATCTTCAAGCGGGTGATAGCAATGTTTAGGGGTCACTTTCTTAAAAAAAGTACGCTGGGCCTTGGCCAGCCTGCGAGTGTTCAGGGAAATTCGATTGGCCCACTCCTCAGGGGTGGCGAGCTGCCCTGCGATGAAATCGAGGGTCTCTTTGTATCCAATTGAGCCCAGTGCCTTGAGCTCTGGAGAGTGGCCCCTCTTTAGCAAGTCGCGCACTTCTTGCTCTAGACCTGCGGTGATCATCTTGGCCGTTCGAGCTGTGATAATTTCCCAGTGCTCGGGCTTGGGAATATCTAGATAAATGTGATGAATCTCCCAGTCGCCATGAGCATTTTGCGAAAAATCATAAGGGTTATTCTCCCCAAATTTTTCTCTTTGCTGGCTAATAGGTGTGCCCGTCATAAAGAAATGCTCGAGGGCGCGGATATTGCGGTAGTGATCATTGGGGTGGAGCGCGTGAAAAGCTTCAGGGTCGACTTTGAGAAGCTCGGCGCGCACTCCCTCAATTCCTTCATTGTTAAAAAGCTCGGCGGCGCGGGCCTTCACTTCAGGAGTCACGCTCTCACTTTCGTACATGCCTTTAATGAGCGCGCGAATATAAAAGCCACTACCACCAACGAGGATGGGAATTCTTCCACTTTGATGGATCTCTTTAATATGTTCACTGGCGTAATCGACAAAGATAGAGGCATTGAATTCATCTTCTATGGAGACAATGCCCACTCCCAGGTGGGGAATGGCCTTCATTTCAGCTGGCGAGGGTTTGGCGGTGCCAATATTTAATTCTTGATAAAATAAGAGTGAGTCAAAGTTGATCACCACGAATTCATCTGGCCGGCGAGCAAGCTCCTGGGCAAGGCGAATGGCCAGCGCCGTTTTCCCCGTGGCCGTGGGGCCAGAAATAATAAAAAGGGGTGACTTAGTCATCAAAGAATTTCGCCAGTGTGTGATCGGTTAATTCGATGTAACAATTTTCCGAAATTTCGTCTAGGGCCGTGTGCATGAGCATTGTGAGTGCGAGCTCTTGGCACTCTTGGGGACTTAGCTGTTGCCCGTAGGGGATGAGAAGAAAGGGGGCCACCAGGTGCGCGGGGTAGGGGCCAAGTGCTGCAGGCACTGTTTTTAAAGCAATGCGATCTGGACCAATTTCTTCCCACTCAAAACCGCAAGAGCGAAAGTGTTCTTCCTGCTCTGAGCTCCAGCCTTTGGGACGCGGCAAAGGAGTGGCAATTAGCAGCGGGATCGCATCTTCTTCTTTTAAACTTAGAAGTTTTTTGCGTAGATCATTGAGTAGCCTCTGGGTGCTAATAAGGATTGTCCCATCTTTTAGAAGATACTGACTGCCCACGGGAAGTATTTGATTTGTCCCCGTGAACTCTAGTGCCTCGCGCTGATGAGCTTTGAGACTGGTTTGAGGGTAGTGATCGGCCAGCTCATCAAGAGAGCTCTCTCTTATAATCTCTGGTTTACTCTCTGTTAGTTTAGGAGTCGGTAGGGCGCGCTTGATGCTCTCTTTTAAAACCCCGACGACTTCACCCATTTTAAAGAATTTAATCTGAGTCTTATTGGGGTGAACATTCACATCGACTTCGTCGGCCGCTACTTCTATAAAGACTGCGTAAGCGGCACTTGCTCCCTCCCAAACCTTGGCCATGGATTGCATAATCACTTGATGCAAGGCCTTGTCGGTGAAGAGGCGGTGATTGACAAAAAGATACTGCGAAGAGCGTGAACCCAGGGAGGGGTCGAGCGGGAGAAAGCCAGTGATCTTAGTGCGATCAAATTCTCCCTGAAACATCAGCAGATCCTCGGCCGTGGATTTCTTTCCGATCAGCACCTCTCGCACGCGGGTATGTAAATCCGAACTTTGATAGCGCTTTTTATCAGAGTCATCCCACTTTATTGAAAACTCAATCGCTGGGTGAGAAAGCAGGGCTGAATGAAAGATGCGCTTAAGTGCATTTTTTTCGGATGTTTTGGACTTAATAAACTTGAGTCTGGCCGGCGTATTATAAAAGAGGTCGCGAATAAAGAAGCTCGTTCCCGGAGCATTTCCTTTAAAGGGAAGCTCCTCGATCGTCTGTCCACCATGCAGGACGATCTTTCCGCCCGCCTCAAGATCATCCACTGGAGTACTCGTACAAGTTAGGCGTGAAATACTGGCGGCGCTCGCCAGCGCCTCGCCACGAAAGCCAAAACTTGCCAAGCTATAAATATCTTCAAAACGAGTGATCTTAGAAGTTGCATGCCTAGCAAAGGCATAGGGGAGTTCATCTTTGTACATACCCTTGCCATTATCTTCAATGGCAAGAAGTTCGAGACCATTGGCAACCAGGTGGATATTAATCTGGGTGGCGCCGGCATCAACAGAATTTTCAATGAGCTCTTTTAAAAGGGATGCAGGTCTCTCAACGACTTCTCCCGCTTTAATCTGATCAATCAGATGCTCGGGGAGAAGTTTAATTCGTTGATGAGAAGTTGAAGACATTTAGGCGCGGAAGAAATTCACTTGGTTTCTTCCACCTTCTTTTGATTTATAGACGGCTTGGTCAGCGCGCTTAAAGAGGTCAGTGCCCGTGTTCACACCTTGACGGTAGTCGGCCACGCCAATTGAAGCGGTCACTGGAAGCTTTTGTTCGTCGTAGATAAAGTCATGACCTTCAACGAGTTTTCTGAGACGCTCAGCAATCTCAAAAGCTTGCTTAAGGTTTGTTTGAGGTAGCAGGATCACAAATTCTTCGCCACCATAGCGGGCAAAGATATCAATTTCGCGCACGCCATTTTTACGAATCAGTTCGGCAAGTTCTTTAAGAACAAAGTCACCTGCATCGTGACCGTAGTTATCGTTTAAGTGTTTGAAGTGATCGAGGTCAAAGATAACCAGTGAGAGAGGCTTACCCGTGACTTTAGATTTTTTCACTTCAAGATCGAGCTTGTTATTAAAGTAAGACTTGTTATAGCAACCGGTGTGGCGATCAGTATTGGCCTCAAGGTTGAGCTTGTCATAAGTGAGGCGCTCAGGATCACCTTTGGGGAGATACTTAAACGTCACCGTACCAAGCTTAATGATATCTCCCTTCTTGAGAATCGTTGGGCTTTCGACTTTTTGATTGTTGAGGAATGTTCCGTTCTTTGAACCAGCATCTTCAAGCGCCCAGTCTTCACCAGCTTTAGTGAGCTTAAAGTGCTGGCGCGAGATACCATTAAATTCGAGAGGAATCGTACAATCTGCATTGCGACCGCAAGTGACTACATTCTCTTTTAGATCAAAAATCGTTCCATTCAGTTCGCCACCAACCACGAGCAGAGCTGCGGCTTTTTGTTCGGCCTCTTTTTCAGCTGCGGCCAAGGCGGCCTTAATGTCGGTTAGTACAACGGTAGCGTTATCATCGCTCATATCTTTAAAATCCTTTTATGAATCCCTTCGCAGAATCCTCTAAAGTTGAACAGTTACAGTTTTTGTTGATAGTGTTTGCGTCCTAAATATTTTAGCCCTGGGTAGTGCTGAATACAATAGGAAGAACCCGCCTCACCACTGAAGACGGGTGACAAAAACCGAGTCTTTTAGCACAGTTATGGAGCGTTATTTCCCGGCGAGAAAAGCCTTGGCGTATCGCTTGCCGGCCTCGACTCCAGGCTGGTCAAATGGATTTATGCCAAGTTTATAACCCACCAGGGCCGTGAGCCCCTCAAATGCCATCACTAAAGCCCCGATATTAAACTCATCCACCCTTGAAATGGTGATGTGGGCGTAGGGGCGGTCATTCTCCCCAAAGGCCTCCAGCGTTCCACGGCACTCGGCCCGCATCAGCTGGGCCAGGGAAAAGGGCGCCAGGGCGGCCAGAGAAGGTGAAGAGAAGTTATTTTCTAGCGTGTAATCATGATCAAAACGGTCAACCTCAATGACTAGGTTGTACTTATCGTGAGGCCCGTGCATGAAGAGTTGAACCTGCGAGTGTTGGTCCGTCGCCCCATAGGCCGCAATGGGAGTGAGGCCAGTAAAGACTTCCTGACCCTGGGTATTTTCTTTCTTGCCCAGACTCTCAGCCCAGAGCTGCGTAAACCATGCACTCAGTGAGCGCAGCTTTGAAGAATAGGGCATGAAAACAGTATTGGTTATTCCAATTTCTTTGTGGGCCACAAGTGCTTGGGCCAAGCTGGCAATGAGGTGGGTCTGACTAGGACAGTTGTTGGCCAGGCACGACTCCATCTCAATCAAAAAGGACTGAGCGCCTTTGACGAGTTTTTCCGGTGAATGGCCGGCAAAAAGCAGAGGGAGGTAGCCCACTGGGCTCATCACGCTGTAGCGTCCTCCGAGATCACTTGGGATTTCCAGCGTTTCAATTTCAAGCGCATTTCCTAGATCGAGGAGTTCACTCTTTACCGGATCGGTGGCAAAGACATAATAGTCTTTGAGATCTTCATCCTTCACGCCGCGATCATTTAACCAGTGCGTGATAATGGCGAGACCGGCCATTGTCTCCGCAGTGCCCCCAGATTTACTGACAAAGTAAAATACCGCTTGATCGAGTTCGACTTCTTGGAGCTGATCATAAAGACGGTCAGGGTCGATATTGTTGACGAATGTAAACTTGCGCCCCTGGATACTGCCAAGAGCATCAATGAGCATCTCTGGCCCCAGCGAGCTGCCGCCAATGCCGACGTGGACCAGGTGAGTTTTCTCTTTAAACTTTTCAAACACGCGCTGGCTCTCAGTGATGAGAGATTGATCAGTGAGCACGCGGGCAAAGCCACTGGGCCCAGTCTCCATGATCTCGCGCAAGAGCTTGGCGTTTTCAACAATTTCTTGGTGAGAAAGGTTGCTTTCTTGAATTCTTGATGAATGCTTAAGCTTAAAGTGTAGTCCCATCTTTTACCCTTGGTAGTGAGCCTTTAATTTGCGTGCAATGACCACGCGTTGTACTTGATTTGTTCCTTCAACGATTTGAAGAACCTTGGCATCTCTCATGAGGCGCTCAACTGGATATTCACTGGTGTAGCCAACCCCACCGAGAATTTGAACGGCGTCCGTTGTAACTTTCATCGCTACGTCAGTGGCCTTGAGCTTGGCCATGGAGGCCAGCTTTGAGTCCGATCTTCCAGCATCAAAGAGCTCGGCGGCGCGGGCAACCAGCAGTCTGGCCGCCTCAACTTCAGTGGCCATGTCGGCCATCATGAATTGAAGCCCTTGAAATTCAAAAATAGGGTGACCAAATTGCTCACGCGATAGCGAGTACTTAACAGATTCATCGAGCGCGCGCTCGGCAACTCCAACAGCAATCGAGCCAATAGTAATGCGGCCCTTATCAAGACCACTCATGGCCACTTTAAAACCTTCGCCCTCAGCGCCCACGCGATTAGCTTCGGGCACAAAGCAATCCTTGAGCAGCACTTCACATGTGGGAGAAACTTTCCAGCCCATTTTGCGCTCTTTTTTGCCGACGCTAAAACCTTCAAAGCCACTCTCGACAATGAAGGCGCTCACGCCTTTTGCCCCCGGACCTCCAGTTCTGGCCATCACGAGATAGACTGTTGAAAGCCCAGCTGAAGTGATCCACATCTTGGCGCCATTTAAGACATAGCCCCCTTCAACTTTTTTGGCCGTTGCCTTAAGTGAAGCTGCATCTGAGCCAGCGCCTGATTCAGACAGACAAAAGGAAGCGATCTCTTCGCCGCTAGTGAGCTTGGGGAGGTATTTTTCTTTTTGGGACTGGGAGCCAAAGGAGTTGATGATACTTTGAACCATCATTGAGACCGAAAGGGTTACAGCGTAGGAGACAGAGCTCTTGGCAAGTTCCGCTAGGGCCACACATTGATCACTCACGCTGAGGTTCATGCCGCCGTACTCTTCAGGTAGAGTGATGCCGGCAAAGCCTAGCGCGCCCAGTTCTTGATAAATTTCCATGCGAAAGCGCTCGTCGTGATCATCGCTCTCGAGAGTGGGTTCAATTTTAGTTTGGCGAAACTTTTCAAGCTGCGCCTTCATTTCAATTTGTAACTCGTTCACTTGAGGGCCTCTTTCATTAGATTCTTAGCGATGATCATAATCATCACTTCGTTGGTACCAGCACCAATTTCATTGAGCTTGTTATCTCTCATTAGGCGCTCCACTGGAAACTCTCTTGAGTAACCATAGCCACCGTGGAGTTGAATGGCATCAAGAGCAATCTTCGTCGCCATTTTAGGTAGGGCCAGCTTTACCATTGCGGCGTTGACTGGCCCGCGCTCACCTTGGTCATAGCGATAGGCAGTGTTGTAGAGGAAGGCCCTCATCATTTCAGTCTCGGTCGCCATTTCGGCCACCATTTTTTGGATGAGCTGGTAGTGGGCGAGATTTTTTCCAAACTGCTTTCTCTCTCCTGCGTACTTAATACATTGATCCACGCAGGCTTGGGCCACCCCAAGTGAAATTCCGGCAATGGTGATGCGCTCGATATCGAGGTTTTTCATCATGTGAGAAACCGAGTCGCCGAGATTGCCGACCAGCTGAGACCCCGGCACGCGAGTGTTATCAAAGATAAGCTCTCCGGTGGGAGAAGCGCGCATGCCCATTTTATGAATGGGCTTGCCCACAGTGTAGTGGCCTTTATCTTTTTCAAGAATAAAAGTGGAGAGATCTTTTTTATTGTCGCCTGTGCGAGTGTAGACATAGGCAATGTCCGAGTACTGGGCGTTAGTGATCCACATCTTTGTGCCGTTAATGATGAAGTCATCACCCTCGGGCTTTGCTCTGGTTTGAATACCGATGGCATCTGAACCATACTCGGGCTCACTCATACCCATGCAGCCAATGTGCTCGCCGGTGATGAGCTTGGGCAAGTACTTGGCCTTTTGCTCGCTTGAAGCATTTTGTTCAATATTATTCACACACAAAATAGAGTGGGCGAGGTAAGAGAGTGTGAGCGCGGGGCAGGCCTTGCCAAACTCTTCCATCACTAAAGTGGCCGCCAGGGCACCCATGCCAGCTCCGCCGTATTCGGGGTCGGCCGTGATACCAAGCACTCCGATCTCTCCCATCTTCTTGAAAGCTTCGAGATTAAAGCTCTCCTCAGTGTCGTGCTTTTCAGCATGGGGAGCGATTTCTTTGGTCGCGAAGTCGCGACACATTTTTTGGAGCTGTCTTTCCTCTTCCGAGAGATACCACATACGAGAGTCCTTTTTTCGATATCGTTTAGCGTTAAATTCTTGAGTTTTTGTCAGAAATTTATAGCAGAGAGCACTCCTAAGTTCCAACAATAGCTCCGCATTTTTGTCCACCGAGCGAGACCTTTCACCTTTTTATTTAAGGCAAGTCCTCTCGAGACTTGCCATGATTTCGCCATGCTTGATACTCTAGCTAGGTATTTGTGACTCAAATTCAAGGACGGACTTTGACACTCACCACACCTATGCCGCGCGATGAAGACGCAGTATTTCCCGGGGAAAATTGGTTTTTCTATTGGAAAACCTCAGCGAGCCTATGGCGCTCGAAGCTTGAAGACCTAGGCTCATGCCGTCAATTAATGGTACCTCTCAATTGGTCTTTTCATACTGACACGGGAGATCAATTCGATTTCGGCGCTCATCGCCCTGAAACCGATTTAGTGCGCCTCTGGAGCATCGCCACCGAAGTGGGGGTGCCGCTGGTCTTTCTCTTTCCCCTAACACCCATGCCCTACCTGGCCAATGGAGGTGTCCCCCATTTACTAGCGCGCCACATGATGCAGGACTCGCTCGGAGTGAATCGCGTGATCGTCGATGGCGAGGGCCGCTTTCATTCCATGTATAGTTTCTATGACCCGCGTATCTTCACCGCCTATGGCCGCTTTGCCGCCAAGGTGGCGCGTCTCTTTAGTGAAAAGGGTGTGAACTCAGATGTGCTGGGACTGCGCGCGGGCCATCTGGTCTATGGTCGCTTTCAGTCATTTCTGGACGACTACTCACCAACTTTTGACAAGGCCTTTAGTCGCTTTCTCGAGGCCAAGCGTGCTGAGCGCATGCAAGCGGGAATGAGCGCCGGCGCGGGTGTGGCCACAGATGTTTTCACCCCTGGCCCACTCATTAAAGATGAGTCCACCGAGCGCGCTTATAAAGTCGAGTTTCGCCAAACGATAGAAGAACTCTACCTCAAAGCTGCGCGCGAAAACCTGAGCGCCAACTGGGAGGGGACGATTAATGTCAATTTTCTCGGCGCAAGCCCAGCGAATTTCTTTGAAAAAGTGGTGGATGTCCACTCGGCCAAAAAATATGGGCGAGAACTCACAACGTGTATTGTGCGCGAAATTCTTCCCTCGTCGGTGCTGCTTCCAAGCCGCGTGAAAAAGGGAGTCCTCCACCGCCAACTCGATGACTTGGTAGTGCACTCGCAACTTCCCTACCTGGTGGATGAGTCCTACTATGAGGGAGACCGCGCTCCGTACTTTGCTCCACTGAAAATTTTCTACGCCTATTCAACCATTACTCACCCTGAAGATGGCGCCGATCCACTTATTAAGACGGGTTTTGTACCCTATGTGCAAAGTGAGTTTGGTGACACCTTTGCGATGAGACCTCTTTCAAAGCTCAACCTCGAAGAGGCCACTGAAGTGGACGGTTCGATTCACATTGTGACCGGTCGAGATATTCCAGCGCGCTCTTTTTCAGAAGCCTTGCGCATCTTTATGAATGGCGGGCGAGTGATCCTCGATCAAAGCTCACTTGGACCTGAGCTCGCTCGTCGGCTTGAAGCATTTCTGGTTGAGAATTCACTTGAGACGGAAAAAATTCACTTCGTAACCCCTATTACTCAGACTCGTTTGGGTGAGGGGCGCTTAGTGCTCTTTAATGGTCAGACCCTCACTGAAGAGGCCCCTAAAGCGCAACACTCTTTTTGGCAGCGTCTCATTGCTACATTTAACTTTCACCACCTGCCCCTAGAAGCAGATGAGAGCATTCTGTGGTTCTGGCGCACTAGACCCTCAACTCACCATGAGCTGAGCTATGAAGAAGTGAGAAGGCTCTCAGTTTACAATCCTTCTTCTTATAAGAAGAAAGTGAAGCTCTCACTTCGTCAGAATTTTGCGCTGATTAAAGTCGTTGATGAATTTAATTCCAGTCTTAAAACTCAGCCCCACGAAGTTGAAATTGAATTGATGCCAGAGGGCTCAGTCTCTCTGGATTTTGGAGTATTCTCCTCATGAAAAGCGACACACTCTACTTAATCACTGAAGCTTCTGAGCGCGAGGAGAGCACCAAAGGCGTGCTCTACGCCTTTAACTCCCATGGACTCATCGAGCCCGATGTGCTGGCCAAGGTGATTAATCAGGTTTCGATAGTGGGGGAGTCGGCGAGTGATCTTCATGGCAGAAAGCTCGGACTTGAGCCACAGATTGGCTCAACTTTTAAAAGTGAAGAGGGCTTTGAGAAGTTCGTTCTCGAGCTTTGCAGTGAGCTTGGTGCCGGGCAGGCCCGTATTCTTACGCGCCATGAATTTAACTCCCTCTGTGAAGAGTGTTTGAGTGCGTCGGATTTTCACCAAAAAATTCATAGTGTCGGTGAGATTATTGCTAGCCCAGAGCCCCATCCGCGCGGTGGTTTCTTTAAGAAGCTCTTTCACTAAAATTTCTCAATTTTTTGACATTTGCTTTACCTCTTTGTGACAAAAAGGCGCGCCTTCTTTTGCATACTAACAATGTAGATTGTAGCAAGGAGGAATAGATTTTGAGTCCCGATAAGACAAAGTTCAATTGGAAGTTACCTGTGACAATCGTAGGTGTTTTTGCTCTGGGCGCAGCTTCTACCTACGGCCTAATGAAGCTTGATGCGCAACCCGTAGTGGGACAGGCCCAAGAAATTAAACAGCAGCAGGCGGACCATCAAATGGCCCGTGCTGGAATTAAAAATAATGAGCGACGACCCCTTGATGCAGACGATCTCGCTCGGATGGATCAGATGTGGGGCGACTTTGACCAGCAATTTGCCCAAATACAAAAGGAGATGAACGAGCGCTTTGATTCCTTTTTTGGCAACGTCAAAGACAGTTTCTACGACCAGGCCATAAAGGTTAGTGAGGAGCGCGAAGCGGGCAAGATTATCGTCAAGATCGATCTCGCTGATGTGGACCAAGACTCCGTCGAGGTGAATATCGAAAATCAGATGATTCACATCAAAGGTCAGCGCTCAGTACGCTCGGAGCACCAAGGACAATTTGGCAACTCCATGACCCAGCAGATCTCCTCTTTTTCGCGCGCCTTCTCTCTTCCAGAAGGGGCCGACCCAAATGGGGCGACTATTGAAAAGGGTGATGGTGAAATTACCATTGTCTTTGACCGAGCAACGGTCTAAGGCAAATCCTTAGAATTCCGTAAACTGGTGGCGCCTTCGGGCGCCACCATCCCTTCTAGACTCCCGAAAATATTACCGCATTCGCGGATTTTACTAGCGTAAAACGAGTCCGTGAGTTACTTGTGGTCACCTTAAAGAGAAATCATTAAATCGAGTCAACAAGACCTATGGGAATTAAACCTAATACCAAGCCCTCACTCTATTCGCTGACATTGCCAGCGATGCGCGACTATCTCGCCGAGCGCGGGCTGGCCAAGTTCTCGGCCGATCAGATTTTTAATTGGCTCTATAAGCGCTATGAACTCGACATGGAGACGTGGTCAAACGTGGGCAAGAAAACACGCGCCATGCTCGCCCAAGACTTTGAGTGCACTCCACCAAAAGTCATCTGGCACGGTCTCTCTAAAGACGGCACCCGCAAGTACCTGGTGCGCATGAGCGATGGCAATACCGTTGAGACGGTGGCCATTCAGATGAAGGACTACATCACTCTGTGCGTTTCTTCACAGGTGGGCTGCGCAATTGGTTGTACATTTTGTCACACAGGCACGATGGGGCTTAAGCGCCACTTGAGTGCGGGCGAGATTGTTGGTCAATATGTGGCCGTTACCGCTTGGCTGCGCCAAAATGTTGATCCTGAAATGCGCATCACCAATATTGTCTACATGGGCCAAGGTGAGCCCCTACACAATTTTGATAATGTAAAAACGGCGACCGAAATCTTTATGGAAAATAAGGGCATTGCCCTGTCACAAAGAAAGATCACTCTTAGTACTTCAGGACTGGTGCCCCAAATCGAAAAGCTTTGGGATTTTCCTCCGGTCAATCTGGCGATTTCCCTTCACGCCGCCCACAATGATCTACGCACAGAGCTCATGCCCATCAACAAGGCTTACGACCTCGAGCGCCTTTTTGAAGCGATCAAGAAGGTGCCCCTTAAAGCCGCTCGCCGCGTGACTTATGAGTATATCCTCATCAAAGATTTTAATGACCGCATCGAAGATATTCGCGCGCTCGCGGGTCTCCTCAAGCGCAAAGAGAGTAAGGTCAATATCATTCCTTTTAATGAGTATCCTGGCTCAGACTTTAAGCGGCCAAGTGATGAGAAGATTATTTGGTTTCAAGAAGAGCTCCTCAAGCGCAATCTCGTTTGTACGGTGAGAACCACCAAGGGTGACGATATTTTGGCCGCCTGTGGGCAGCTCAAGTCAATGGAAGAGAAGCTCAATCTTTGGGATGATAGTCAGTCCGTGCCCGCCAATTAATTAGCGACGATCATAGAGCCAAGTTGCGGGCGCACTCGCTGCTGGGGCAGAGCTGGGTCCGCGCTTGGCCTTTTTAGTTTCCTCTTCATCAGAGGCCACTGAACGTTCGGCGCCTACTTTTTCCTCTACTTTATAGCTCGACTCCCACTCAGTGGCGGAAGAGTCGATTACAACTGACTTATATCCGGGAGCACCTTTCATCTTCAAACGCGGTGCCTGATAGGTCTCTTCTGCCTGGAGCGAGAAGTTGATCGTTAAGGTCAGGATTGCGGCCGCGAATAATGATTTTTTCATAATGATGTCCTCTGCATGGCAGTGTTCCACAAACCCTATCGGAATGCTCAATTTAAAACTTGAGACATAGTTGCATTGTTGTCGTAACCCCACGAATTTGGGACACTATATGTAATATGTGGGGCCGGCCGCCCCTTTAAGAGATAGAAGGAGCTTTTGTGAGCGAAAAAAATCCCCGCGCACTCTATGGAGTGCTCTTTATAGTTATTCTCTTCTTTATTATGCTGATGGGATTTGCCGTCTTCACCGTGAAGTCATTACAACAGCAGGCCATGGGACAAAAGACCTGGGCCACTGAGGGTGGCAAAATCGGAGTGATTAAACTTGAAGGCGTGATCATGGACTCCAAAGAAGTCGTGGAGCGCTTGCACGAAGCTGAGAAAAATCCAGATATAGCGGCGATCATCCTTCGCATTGATTCCCCCGGCGGGGCGGTGGGACCAACTCAAGAAATTTATGAGGAGGTTCGCCGCATTGACTCTGCCTATGATCCCAATGTTAAAGTAGAGGATCAAAAGGGAAAACCAATCTACGCCTCTATTGGATCTATCGCTGCTAGTGGCGGCTACTACGTCAGTGCTGGTACTCGTAAAATCTATGCCAACGCCGGAAGCTTGACCGGATCAATTGGTGTGATCATGCAATTTGTTGATGCCTCAGAGTTGTTGGAGTGGGCGAAGGTGCGCCCTGAGATTGTGAAGGCCGGTCGCTATAAAGATTTTGGTGGCCCCAACCGCTCGCTCACGGCCCAGGAACGAGAGCTTTTAGAGACAACTCTTGATGGTGTTCACGACCAGTTTAGAGCAGACATTCTCAAAAACCGCGAAGGAAAAATTCAGGGTGATCTCACTGAGCTGACTCAGGGGCAAATCTTCTCTGGTGAACAGGCCGTGAATTATGGTCTGGTCGATGAAATTGCGGGTCTTTGGGAAGCGGGCAGAAGAATTCACAAAGAGCTTGGTCTCAAGGGCGAATTTGGACTTAAGTATCTTGAAAAGAAGAAGAAGGGGAAATTCTGGGAATTTATCGACAATATCGAGGAAACCTCTTCAAGCATTAAAGAGTGGGCGACCAGCACTAAGTCAGGTGTACCCATGTATCTTTATGAGGGAAGATAGCAAACATGGTTGAACAATACTGGCCATGGCTTCAAGATCACTTGTTAGCAGTAGTTGCGGTGGCAATTACGCTGGTTCTTATCTACCACTACCTGATTGAGCGAGATACGGGAGTTAAGCTCTCAAAGCGCTATCGCAATTCGATCTTTGAAGCGCAGTCAAAAGTCTTTTTGAATGCCACTCAATACCTTATTTCGGGAAATAAGGACCTCGCCATTCGCGAGTTTCTGAGTGCTGTCGATATCAATCGAGAGACAATAGAGACTTACTTCGCGCTCGGAGGTCTCTTTCGCAGTAATGGTGAGATTGAAAAGGCCATTAGTATTCACCGCTCTTTGATTGCCAGAGAGAATATCTCCGAAGCCGATCGCCTGCGCGCTCTTAAAGAGCTCGCAGTGGATTTTGATAAGGGTGGCTTTATAGATAAAGCCGTTGAAACTTATAAAGATGTGCTAAAGATCAATCGCGACCAATACGAAGTGATTCAGGCCTTGTGTCGCATCTATGAAGATGTTGAAGACTGGGATAGCGCCTATAATTATCGCATTATGCTCTCTAAAGTGGGGCATGAGAATCAGGCCGAGACTATCTCTCACATCTTAGTGCAAAAGGCGCGAGCTGGTTTTGAAAAAGGGGACTTTGCCAAGTGTGCAGAAGACCTTGATGATGCCTTTCGATTTGCTCCTTCAGTTTCAGCAAAAATTTTGCGCCTTAAGCTTCATCTGCACGATGGCTCGATGGAAGAGGCGAAGTCGCTGCTTTTAGAACTCTTAAAAGAGCATCCCATGTATGCTTCCTTTATTTTTGAATCACTCTCACCATCTTTTAAGGGGCCTGAGAGTGAGAGGGAATCCTATCAAACGAGACTTAAAATTCTCAACGAGTTCTTCTTAGGTCTTAAAGATGGTGATCTTCTGGCGAGTCCCTCAGTCATTCTCTCAAAAGTTCGCCTTCTAAGTTCTAACGGCTCTAAGGGCGAAGCTTTGGGGACATTGCGCGAGTGGATGCGAGGTCAAAATAATGTGAGTGAAGTGATTAAGGCCGAGTACATCAAGCTCTTAATTGATCAGGGCCAAAAGGAAGAGGCCATTGAGCTCACTGGTGAGTTACTACTAACTTTGCATCAGTCTCTTACAAAGCATTTTTGCCGCGAATGCGGATTTAATAGTGATGATATTTTCTGGAGATGTCCTCAGTGCCACGCCTGGGAGACAATTCAGTTTAGGTGGAAAGTGTAGTGAAGGTGCTTAAGTTCATCTGCCTCATACTTCTCTCAATTGGTGTGCCCAATGCCCAGTTAAGCGCTCAAGATCAAAAAATTGAGCGCAAGCAAATTGGCGTTGAATATTTAACTGCTCCCTACGCCCATATCCATCAAAACCCCAACCGCTTCTCAGCGGCGCTCACAACTATTAGTTGTGCCCATCCGCTGCGCATCTACTCCTTGAGCTACGGCAAAGATTCAAAGCCGCTTGAGGTTTTTAATAAGGAGTGGAGGTTTGTGAAGGCCGGTCCCTATGAAGGTTATGTGCGCACTAGCTTTCTGGCCGCGACTAAGCCTGAATGTTTTCAAGACAAGTATTCAAAGTTTTTTGAATCCTTGGAGTTGGAAGTGGCCGACATGTATTATTGGGGCAGACTTTATGACCTTTATGATTATGGACACACCAAGGTGGTGACACCGTGATAGTCTCGCTAGCACTTTCTCTTATTCTGGCCTTGCCCACAAGTGCGCTGGCACAAGACATTCCCAAGGGCAATGAAGAGAAGGAATCGGAACTTCTGAAATTCGATTCTATAAAGAGTGTGCTGAAGCGCGATCAGCTCGATAAAACTGCGCAAAAAGCACAGAATAAAGCCTCAGCGGCAAAGAGCGATCGCCTCGAAAAAGAGCGCAAGCTCTACGAGTTCCCACCTGAGAGTGAGATGTGGAGTTTTCTCTCGGAGCTGTGGCTAGTGAAAAACGCGCAAATTTTAAAGTGGGATTTTGAAAAGCCCGACTATGGTCTCTCTGAAGCCTTTTCTCAATTCTTGCGACAGATGGGTTTTGTGGAAGTGCGCTTTAAAATTCTCACTGCCGACTCGCCAAACCTCTATCACTTTGCGCTTCCAAGTAATCCTGGAGAGTATATCTTTGTTCTCTCGGTGCCCTTTATGCGAACTCTTGACGTTAGTAAGTTTGAAATTAGTTTACTACTCTTTGAAGACTTTATCCGGGCGAGAGAAAAGTACTTTCAGCAAAAGGTTGAGACTCCTGAGCTTGAAAAAGCGCTGGGCACTAACTTTCAAGGAAAAAAGTTTGATAAAAAGCTCATTAACGATACTTTGAAAAAGTACGACGAAGTGATTTTTGACAAAGGTTTTAACTTTCAAGAGCAGTTTACGGTTACCACCAAGGTGAATAACTATCTCAAGAATGACCTTAAACTTTGGTCTTCTTATGTGAAGCTACTTGAGCGCATTGATGAGCTGACTAAAACCAATTTACTCTTTAAAAATTACAACACAATTTATCGCTCAGCAGAGCTGCAGCTAAATTGGTTGCGTCCAAAGACCGGTCCCGGAGTTCCATGACGAGAAATTTCATCGAGGCCATTTGGCCTTCAGCAAAGTTTCAGTGGGGCTTGCACTTTGCCAGTTACTTGCTGGTGATGTGGCTGGTTCATTTGGCGATGATCTCAATCATCGCCTTTTTCCACTTTCAACTGGGACACGGGCTCTCAAATATTGAAGACTGGGTAAGCTACAATGCTTGGGAGATTTTAGTGATCACCAAGCTTGCGAGCTTTTGGATTTACTATCGCTTTTTAACGATTAGGGTAGAGTCTCGCTTTCCTGTGAGGCTGATGCTTCAACGTGGCTTTATGCCCTTGGGCTTTAAAACTTTGCTGCCACTTCTTTTTATCGCTCTTTTTTTAGTCTTAGTGGGTTCACCTAAAGCGGTGGGCTCCATTCATGTCAACTGGCTTAAGGTTTTGTGGAGTTATCTGGGGATTGCGATTTTTTTTGGCGTCGACATTTTTATTTTTCTCACGCTACAAGAGGTGCACCCACTTGGTAAGCGCTCTCAGTTAGTTTTTGATCTTATTTGCGCGCTGATGCTGGCCTTGGCAAGCTATGGGATTTTTCCCTATGTGACAGGATCTCGTATCATTTTATTTACGACTCTTTTTATTACCGCCTTTTTCACTCACTTCTATGAAAGGCACAAGAACTGGACTCTTCCTGTCTTGTACTTGGGCTTTGTGGCCGCTCCTTTTGCCGCACTCTTTGGAGTCGATAGCGTTTGGGGTGGGCGATTTGCTCCCTTTCAAATGCAAAGTGAGGTGGGGCCGATAGCCTGCCTGGTTCTCATCGCCGCATTAATTGTCTATAGAACTCTGGCGTTTGAAGAAAATAAATAGAGTTCGACACGCACAAGCGGAAATTCTCTACTCCTTTGCGTGGGCCACTTTTCCTAATAAAATAAAAGAGATAAATCAGTGAGGTAAAAACTTATGAGCGGAAATATTAATATTCTGGAGATTCTCTGGCATTCAGGACCTGTTGTTAAACTCGTTTTACTACTCCTTGTTGTTGCATCCATTTATTCTTGGGCGATCGTGCTAAAAAAATGGCGAATGCTCGGGGAGGTGAGAATGAATAATAAGGACTTCCTAGATATTTACCAAAACGCTAAGAGCTTAAGAGATGTGAGTGAGCGCGTGGCAATGCTTCCTTTTTCTCCCTATAAGCTTATGTTTCACGCTGCCTATGGCGAACTGGCCGGACTTAAGACTTCTCTGGGGGAATCTGAGGGGGAACTCGCCCGTCACTTTGAGCGCTTCGGGATGGAAAACTTAGAGCGCGCTCTTAAAAAGGGTGTGAACCAATCCACTGTGAAGCTTGATAATGGTCTTTCAACTCTTGCTTCTATCGGCTCAGTGACTCCCTTCGTAGGACTCTTTGGAACAGTGTGGGGAATCATTGATTCTTTCCAAGGTCTCGCCGGCGGGGGAGCGACGCTCGATGCTGTGGCCCCAGGTATTGCCGAGGCCCTGGTTGCAACAGCAGTTGGTCTCTTCGCTGCTATTCCTGCAGTTTGGTACTACAACAAATTTTCTAATCTCAATTCGCAAATTGGCTCAGAGATGGAGTCCTTTGGACAAGAGTTCTTAAATACAGTTGAGCGCTCCTTGGCCCAAAACGGACATAACCATCAAAGAGCTTAGGAGAGGAAACTAATATGGCCTTTCAGACAAACAAAAAAGGACCGATGGCCGATATCAACGTCACTCCTCTCGTTGACGTGATGCTGGTGCTATTAGTGATCTTTATGATCACGGCACCTCTTATGCTCAATGGAATCAAGCTCGACCTGCCAAAGACTAAAGAGAGTAACCCCATTAATCTCAACACTCAGCAAGTCATTCTCTCCTACACTCGTGCAGGTGAGTTCTTTCTTGGTAAGGACAAAGTCCTTGAAGCTGAGATTGTCGAGCAGATTAAGAAGGGCTTTGTTTCAACGAAGTCGGAGACTCTCTTTCTACGCGCTGATTTTGGCCTTAAGTACGGTGAGGTTGCCAAGCTGATGTCCTTTTTAAAGCGTGGTGGGATTTCTCAAATTGCATTAGTGACGGAAATTGAGGAAAAATGAATTTAGAGACCGAAGGCGGCTACAACAAATTTAACAGGGACGAGAAGGGGCTTCCTTTCTACGCTAGTGCATCGTTTATTTTGCATGCCTGTATAGTTGCGCTTTTTCTCGGTGTTGGTTTTTGGCTTGCAAAGCTTGGCCTTGCTCAAAGAGAGGCCAATCTCAAGTTGATTGAAAGTAGTGTGCGCGTTGATATGGTGGCGATGCCAAGGATGAGCATTCAAGAGCTCAAGAGTATCGAGCAAATGGATTATAAGGTTAGCGAGGATCTCGAGATCGAAGCGCCGGCCAAAAAAGAAGAAGCCATTCCAGAGGCAACTCCCGCAGCGGCACAGGTCGAAGATAAATCACCTACCTTAATTGAAGAAAAGAAGCCTTCTTTTGCTGACATGTTAAAGGCAGAGGCTAAAAAGAAAGTAGCTAAGACTGCCCCTAAGGCCCAAGAAAAAAAGCAGGGCCTCGACTCCGGAACTCTTAAAGAGATTCAATCTCTCGCTCTAGCCGGAAATAAATTACAAAAAGGCACTAGACTCACCGGTACAAGTTCTGGTGAGGAGAGTAGTGCTCTGGGCGATTATGCCTCTAAGTTACCAGATCATATTCGTCCCTATTGGAGACTTCCCAGCTATCTACTAGAGCAAGAGCTGCGCGCGCGCATTCGCGTTTGGCTGGGAACTGATGGAAAAGTATTAAAAGCAGAAATTTTTGAAAGCAGTGGTAATAAAGAATTTGATGAAAAGGCCTTATCTGCCGTGAAGCAGTCCTCGCCTTTGCCATCTCCGCCCGATCTCGCGCGTGCGAGCGTTCTTCGCGGCGATATATTACTGGGTTTTCCCCTTTAACTTCTTAAGGAGTCGCAATGAAGCGTATCGTTCAAATAGTCATCATTAGTCTCTTCTCACTCTTTCCCTTGCTCTCCTATGGAGATGACTTAACTGTTGTGGCAGTAGGCAAGGCCGAGCTTGAAAGTGATGGCATTGTCTTCACTAAAAAAGGCGGCCACCCTGAAGCAGAGACAGTGATGAAGGTTCTGCGCGATGACTTTGGCTTTTACAAAAAGCGCTTCACAGTGAGCGACTCAAAAGCCGCAGGGGCCAAGTACGAGGTGGTCGTCAATTTCTCAGCTGCTGGCTATAGCTATGATTTGATTCATTTGAAAGAATCTCAAACCATGGCCTCAAGCTCTGGAAGTATCGCAGGGAACGTGAGAACTGGTGCTCATCGCCTGGCCGATGAGATTTATCAAGCGATCACAGGAGCAAAGTCGATCTTCACCACTCGTATTGCTTTTGTTTCAGATCGCACTGGCACTCGAAAAAATCCTAAGAAAGAACTCTATATTATGGACTTTGATGGGGGCAATAAGCAGCAGCTCACCAATTGGGGTGGGACGGTTATCTCGCCTGCGATTAGTGCCGATGGTCAACGCATTCTCTACTCACTAATTAAAGAGGGCAAGAATAGAAATATTAATCTCTATCTCTATGATCTTGCCACGGGGGAGAGTCGACTGCTCTCGAGCCGCTCGGGGATTAACTCTGGGGCGGTCTTCATGCCCAATGAAGATGAAATCATGCTGACCTTGAGTCACACCGGTAATGCTGAACTCTATGTGATGAATATCAACACTAAGGCACTTCGCAAGGTCACTCATCACTACGCTTCAGATGTAGACCCTTCAATTACTCCCGATGGGCGCTTGATTACTTTTCTCACTGATCGGCCGGGTAAGGCCGAGGTCTATACCGCCGATCCTAGTGGCACTGAGAAGTCGATGAAGCGAATTAGCTATGTCGGTAAATTCAACGCCACTCCGCGCTTTAGTCCCGACGGCACCGAGATCGTCTTTGCTTCGTGGCTCGATGAGCGCTTTGATCTCTTTCGCATTGGCGCTGATGGCAAGGGTTTAGGGCGCCTGACGAAGAATTTCGGCTCAAATGAGGACCCCTCGTACTCAAAAGATGGACAGTTCATTGCCTTTACATCTCAACGGGTTATCAGCCAGACCCAGGCCGACCAAAGAATATACATAATGGACCGCGACGGCGAAATTCTAGGGTCGATCACCGACAATTTTGGGAACTGTCAAAGTCCTAGATGGTCTAAATAGTTGTTAATACTAGAGAGCAGGTATTTTTTTTAAACAGTTGAGTTTTTTGGTCTTGTAAAAATTTCCGACGCACTGTATTATGGGTTCAGATAAGACGCCTAGCGTTAAAGACAGCAACCTATAAAATTTGCCCAGGAGATGAACACATGACTCAAGCAGTAGAAACTTCTTTGACAAAAATTGAGGAACTTTCGTCAATCCTTTTGACAACTCTGGATGAGTCAATCTTCTTCAATGAGCTTGGCCGTTTCATGAGTGATGTTGTTCAGTGTGATCACATCATCGTCTATAAAGTTCTTGAAGATCACTCAGCGATCATGGTTTCACGCGACGGTGAGATCATCGATCTTGAAAAAAATCAAATTAAAGGTAAGGGCCCTGCTGGTCATGTGATCAGAACCAAGCGTCCTTACTTCTCAAATCAAACTGACCGCGACCCAGTCTTTGCCGACGTTCTCGTAGATGGTATTAAGGCCGAGCTCGCTGTACCGGTATCAGTTGATGGCATCGTTATTGGTACCATTCACTTTCAAACAATCGAAGGTGGCCATACATTCTCTAGAGAGCACATGACAGCGGTTGCTCACATTCTTAACAACATTAAAAGACCGCTCGTTAATATGAAGATGTATCTTCAGGCCAAGTACCTCAACGAGGCCTTGATGGCGAAGATTCAAGAAAAAGAAAAAGAGCTTGAGAAGTCAAAGCACGGTCCAAAGGTTTCTGATTCTTTTAGAATCGAAGAAAAAGACATTATCGGTCAAAGTGAGTCAATGAAGAAATTGATCGCTCTTGTTGATCGCGTCTCGAACTCAGATGTAAACGCTCTTCTTCAAGGTGAAGCCGGCACAGGTAAAGAGATGATCGCTCGTAGACTTCACTGCAGAAGCTCACGTCGCGACCATGCCTTTATCTCTATTGACGTAACTTCTCTTCCTGAAGAAATGCTTGAAATTGAACTTTTTGGTAAAGAGATCATCGACTTTACTCAAGGGCACAATGCTAAGAAGGGCCTACTTGAGCAAGCTCACGGTGGAACACTCTTTATTAATAATATCGACGCTCTAAGCGCTAACCTACAGGCTAAACTCACACACTTCATCGCTGAGCGCATGGCCTTTAGAGTTGGGGGACAAGTTCCTTACCGCGCTGATGTTCGCTTGATCGTCGCTTCAACTCGCGAACTTGCTGACCTGGTTGAAGGCGGACATATGAGAGAAGATCTCTACTACGCTCTTAATACTATGATTTTTAATGTACCTGCTCTTCGTGAAAGACATGATGACATCGAAGTTCTTGCGACTCACTTTCTCAACCTTGGAAAGTCTCGCGAGCAGATGAAGTCACTAGGACCTGCGGCCCTTAAAGCTCTTCGCGAGTATAACTGGCCAGGTAACGTGCGTGAACTCCAAAACGTCATGGAGCGTGCCTACATTCTCTCTGACGGTATGATTGTTGAGCGCGACCACCTGGCCGACAGTGTTCAAGCTCCGGTTCAAGAAGATGAGCCAGCTTCTGAAGAGGTCTACTCATTCAGTGAAATGACACTTGATGAACTTGAGAGAAGACATATCACTATGACTCTAGAGCACCTCGCCGGCAATAAGACAAAAACGGCAAAAGTCCTCGGGATCACAGTGAAGACTCTTTATAACAAGCTTCATAGCTACGGAATGATCCAACCAAAAGAAGCCTAATTACTTGATAGCACAGGACCTGATGATCATTTTCAGGTCCTAAGCTCTTAAAAAGAGCAAAACTAGGCACCGTGTGTCTTTAGACAAGGGTCAAAGATAAGGTAATATACACCGCTGGCCTAAAAGCCAAAGAGGATAGGAGAGAACTTATGAGCACAACGACTACTGAAAATACAGAATCGGTTAAACCCGTTAGAAACTTCAGAAGCTCACCAGATATTGAAAATTTCTATCGCTTCGTGCACGAAAATGACCTTCGTCGTGAAGCTAAAATGATTTTTGAGGCCATTAACGCTAAAATTAATAAGCCAAGCAAAAGAAAGTCACGCGCTAAAAAAGTACAATAAGCAACTATCGATACCACCAGATAAGGCCTCAAGGTATGAGGCCTTTTTTCGTCTTAAACGGCTAGAGGCACCATGGAAGAGCCAAGCAGTAATAAATCCCATCTCGTCTACGACCCGATCTACGGCTTTATTAAACTCACACCCGTAGAGTGGGAAATTATTCAAACTCCCTTTTACCAACGTCTGCGCTGGATCAAGCAACTAGGCTTTAGCTTCTACGTCTTTCCCGGAGCAGAACACTCGCGCTATGGGCACTCCATTGGGGTGATGAATAATGCCGATAAGATTTTGAGCTCCATTGGCCGTGCGGTTTCATGGGATGAGCTCATTAAAGTGAAGGGGCGCTCCAAAGAAGCTCTTTATCACCAGTCGTTGCGCATCGGCGCTCTCTTACACGACTTGGGAACCTTTCCCTTTTCTCACACCATTGAAGGCGCTTATATCTCTTACGGTGAAACCACCCGTTTAAAAGGCGGCAAGGGGCTGGCCGACGATCACGAAAATCTCGGCTCTTTTATTATTAAGAACACCCTCAAAGATGGAGGAATCACCGCTACGCTTGAAAAATATGACCTCAACCCGCAGATGATTTCTGATTTGGTCAAAGGGGTTGACCCAAGTGTGCTGGCCAATCAGATACTCCACAGTGAGATCGATTGTGATCGCATGGACTATCTCCTGCGTGATGCTCACTACACTGGCCTTCGCTATGGAACTTATGATCGCGACTATCTCTTGCATCACTTTGAAGTTAAACGGGTGGAAAAGCACGATATTCTAACGATTAATCAAAATGCTCTTCACTGCGTGGAAGACTTCTTAATGTCTCGCTACGCTTGGTATTCACAAGTGATTCGCTCTCCGCGCGGGGCAAAGTACGACGCGATTGCTGAGAATATTTGTTTCTTTATGCTCAAAAAAGGCAAGGTCTCTCGCTATAGCGATTTACTTGAAATGGTGGAAAAAGATCCGCTTGCCTTCTTTAGATTTTCAGATAGCTATTTCATGGAAAACGTCTACCAGTGTCTGCGCGACGGTACTTTTGATAAGGACCCAGACATTAAGGGGATGGCCGAGGCTATTTTACTAAAGGGTGGGGCAGTAGGACTGCAATGCCCCGAGTTTCGCCAGCGCTTAGTGAGTCAGGACGATCCGGCCGAAAAAGAGCGCATCGTGAAAAAGGCCCAGGGCAAACTCGACGAGATCAAGCACTATCTTGATAAAAATGGTGCCCCAGGAGATTGGCTCATCGGAGATCTTCCAAAAAAGCCAATTCTCTTTGTGCGCTCTTACGACAATATTGTGAAGAGCAATATCACCAAGACCAATCTTCTGCTTGAGCGCGATCCGGTAAAGATAAGCTATGACAACGGGGATGTGAGGTTACTCGCCGAAGTAGAAAACTCGGTTATGAGTCGAGTGGGCAACGCCGACAATTATATCCCCAACGTTTATTGTTCCCAGTCGGCCTATCTCAAGCTACTTAGTGCGGGGATGGTTGATGAGCTCTGAGCGTCCGTGAAAAAATGACCGGGCATAAAGCTCAGTTTTTACCGCGACGCTTGAAGTTGGACGCCATTTCCTGCTAGAATAGAACAGTGGAGAACCCAGGATGGGACTTCTCCATTTCAAATTAGGACGATTTGAATCCCGGCCACAAGGATGCAGGCATGTTAGCGAATCTATTTTCTTCCAAAAAGAAAAATCAATCACTTAAAAACACTTTGCATTCAATTCACGCTGGAAATGGAACTGGAGTGAGAGAACATCTCTACGTTCTTGACGGAGTCTCGGTTCAATATGGCAATCTCAAGGCCCTAAGTAACGTGCGCCTTGAGGTGATGAGTGGAGAAGTCCTCTTTATCACAGGTGCTTCAGGAGCGGGGAAAACGACTCTGTTAAAACTTCTCTCTGGAGATCTGATGCCCACCACTGGGCGAATCTTTAGACCAGGACCAAGGCACTTTGCGGCCCCGGTTTTTCAAGACCTGCGCCTCATGTCGCAGATGACTTGTTATGAGAATCTTCTTGCCTCTTATGACAAGCGCCTCTATCGCTCGCGCAAGGATTTCGATTCAGATCTTGAAGAACTCTGTCATCATTTGGGAATGACCGATCGCATGCACTTAAAAGTGCGCGAGGCCAACGGCGGTCTAAAGCAGAAGGTTGCGATTGTGCGCTCACTGCTTACCCGTCCAGATATATTTATTGCCGATGAGCCCACCAGTTCACTCGATCGCGATAATGCGAGAAAGATTTTTGAAATTCTCAATATCCTCAACACCAGAAGGGGAATGACTGTTATTTGGGCCAGTCACAGTAGAGATCTCGTCTCTCAATTTACTGGGCGAATTGTTCACTTAGATAAGGGAAAACTTATTTATTCGGGACACGCATGTTTTATCTAAAAGAAGCGCTAAGAATTAAACCAGCCTCATTTATCGTAGTGGTCCTTTGGGCGATCAGTGCCATTGTGATGGTGGGCTCGCTTGGTCATTCAAAGAAAATTGAAAAGCTCCTGGCCGCGAATAATGACAAGGTCAGCTCGCTGCCATTTTTCTATGCCTTAATCGATTCTGATCGCCCCTATGAGCGCGCGATGAGAAAATTGCGCGAACTTCCAGGTGTGTCGTTCGTCAGCTCTGTGGCGAGTGCAGAGTTGGAAAAGTCGCTCAAAACAACTATCGAACAGGCTGGCCTCGATTTTAAAAGCATTCTCGGTGGCCCCAGCGTGACGGGCATGAAAGTCGTCTTTGACTCTGGCCTGGCGGCAAACGGCCAAAAGCTAGTGCGCGACTATTTGACGAGACTCATTGGTGAGGACTATATCACTTTGGGCGCGGTGAGTGTTCCAGATGCTGAGAATTTTAAAAGTGATGGGGTGATCGGGGAGTTCTCAAGCTACGCTCCTTGGATTATTTTCGCCCTCGCATCTGTCGTTTGGTTTTGGGCCTTCACTCATCTTTTGCGTGATTGGAAAGAGCGCTCGTACTTGATTGAGCGCTTTCAACGCCGCAAGAATGTTCTTTTAAAGATGATTTCAAGTACGTCGATTCCTCTCTTTATTATGGCCTTTACTCTGAATGCTTGGCTTGCTCCAGTTGAACTGATGGCGCTCATGAGTCTGGCGATCCTAGGTCTATCGCTATCTCTATCGATTTGGAGAGGGGGACAATGGGAAGCGTCCTAAAACTTATTATTCTTGGTGGGGCACTCGGATTTTTTACGGGAGCGCAGGCCGCAACTGCTAAGCCCCCAACACTCACCGAGATCCGCACCCTAAAGGGTGAGGTATCAAGTACTTCAAAAAAACTCTCAAAGCTTAAAACAGAAATGACTCAGCTTGAAAAAGAGCTGGGCGAGCGCAATCAAAAACTTGTGAATCTCTTTGAGCTCAAAAGAAAGCTTGAAAGTCGCATTGGCGAACTCGGAGATCAAATCGCGCGCAAGAATAAAACACTCAAGGCACAAAGACTCGCTATGAAGCGAGTGCTCAGAAGTGCTCTAGTTTCTCAAATGTCTAGCAGTGTTGACCCGGCGATTCTACTTAGTCAAAAGTATCTGATTAAAGGGCTACAGGGTAAAAGTAAAGAGATCGAAGTCACCAGTCAATCACTTGAGAAGCTCTCGACAGATCATCAAGCCTTGTTGGCCCGCTTTGAAGAATATCAAAGAGTCGAGGGAAATTTAAGCGAACTGCTTCGCGAACTCGAGACTGATAAAAATGTGAAGGCCAGCGAGTACGTGAACCTCACTAATGAGAAAAAGGAAAAGGAAGGACTACTTTCGCAATATCAAGCGATGTTCTTAGCCGACAAAAAAGGGCGAGAAGTGCGTGAGAAGGTGGGGATGCTCTTTAAATCCCCAGTTGAGAATTATAAGTCCTTTAGCTATAAGAATAAGGGCGTCACTTTTATGCACGAAGGCGACCAGCGAGTTGATGTGAAGGCGAGTGGAGATGGCAAAGTCGTCTACTCGGGCGATCTTTCCAATTACGGAAATGTTGTCATGATTGATCATGGTAATGAAACTCGTAGCGTGATCCTTGGTAAGTTTGCACCAACGGTCAAAAAAGGTGACACTGTAAAGACGGGAGAGCTAGTGGCCAAGACTACTTTGTCTGGCAAGGGCACCCAGGGCAAACTCTATTTTGAAGTAAGAATAAAAAACCAAATCCAAAATACTGTACTATTACTTGATGAATTGGCGACGACGCAAAATATTGCTTCTAGCTCAAAGTTATAGTCTTTTATAAAAAGATCAGGAGATCCGAATGAAAAAGGGTTTTGTAGTCGCCTTGTTTTGCGTAGGCGTTATGAATATTGCTGTGGCCAAGACAAGTGCTGAGAAGTCGCGCTTTGAAAAGCTGGAACTGTTTAATAAAATTCTCTACCTCATCGAGTCCCAGTACTACCGCGAGGTCAATACTGAAAAGCTCATCGAAGGCGCCATCAAGGGGATGATGTCGACACTTGATCCCCATTCGGGCTTTCTCGATAAAGAGGTCTTTGCCAAAATGCAAGAAGACACCTCCGGTGAGTTTGGTGGACTTGGAATTGAAGTACAGCAAAAAGATGGCGTCATCATTGTCATTCGCGTGATGGACGACACTCCTGCCTACAAGGCCGGGATTAAGGCCGGGGATAAAATTGTAGAAATTGATCACGAGCCAAGTATTGGAATGACCCTTGAAGAAGCCGTTGAGCGCATGCGTGGTAAGCAAGGATCAAAGATTATCGTGGGCATTATTAGACAGGGTTCTGACGGCATCAAGACCTATGATCTAAAACGCGAAGTTATTAAAGTTAAGGCGGTTAAATCAGAGCTTTTACAAGACGAATTTATCTGGGTGAGGCTCACGCAATTTCAAAAAGACGCCGGGAAAGATATTGCTAGTGCTATTAAGAGTGAGCGCAAGAAGGCCAAGAAAGAAATTCAAGGCATCATTCTCGATCTGAGATCAAATCCAGGCGGACTACTTGAAGAGGCCGTCGACGTGAGCTCGATCTTTCTTAAAGACGGAGTCGTCGTCTCTACTGAAGGTCGCGATCCTAAGCATAAAGAAATTAAGTACGTGAGAAAGAGTGGCTACAAAGAACTTGATGTGCCGGTAGCGGTGCTGATTAACGGTGCTTCAGCCTCCGCTTCAGAGATTGTGGCCGGCGCGCTTCAAGATCACAAGCGCGCCATCATTGTTGGCTCGCAGTCATTTGGTAAGGGCTCAGTGCAAACGGTGGCAAAGGTTGACGACACTCAAGGGGTGAAGCTCACGATTGCTCAGTATATGACTCCAAACTCTCGCAAGATTCAGGCCTTCGGAATTACTCCGGATGTGTTGGTTGGAGAATTTGAAGGCGACTGGGTCGCTGGGAACAAAACCGAGTCTCGCTATATCCGTGAAGCCGATCTTCGCAATCACTTGACCGCCACAATTGAAACTCCCGAGGAGAAAAAGGCGCGTGAAAAGCGCGAGCATGAAGAGCGCGTCGAGCGTGCTCGTCGCCGTGAAGAGGCCCTTCGCAAACGCAAAAATGAAGATAAAAAAGAAGATGAGACCCCAAGAGTCTATGATGTGACGCAGGATTATCAGGTTCAGCAGGCCATTAATTATCTACGCACCTTTGACGTCTTCAAGAAGATGGAAAAATAGCCACCAAGAATTTGCTTTGATACCCTGTGGAGTATGAACACTCCACTTGAGGCAAGAAGCGTCAGCGCTGTCATTAACGATGTGAAGGAGCTCATTGAGAGCTCTTTTCGTTCTGTCTGGGTAGTGGGAGAAATCTCAAACCTCTCTCTTTCAAGCTCTGGTCACTGGTACTTTACGCTCTCAGATGAGCGGGCAGGTCTTAGTGCGTGTCTTTTTAAAATGGACGCACTTAGAAACCCGGAGATTCGCGCGCTCAAAGATGGCGACAAGGTGGAGTGCTTTGGACCGCTCAATGTCTACCCCAAGCGTGGAACCTTCCAACTGATTGCTAAGAGAATTCGCGCCGCTGGTAAAGGAGATTTGAAAGAGAAATTTGAGGCTTTAAAAAAGCGACTCGCCGGTGAAGGGCTTTTTGATGTCGAAGTTAAAAAACCAATTCCCACTCTTCCTAAGCGCGTGGCCATTATCACCGCTGAGCGAAGCGCGGCCCTGGCCGATTTTCTCAATATTTTTGAGCGTCGCTCAATCTGGATGGATATCACTGTGATTCCTGCCCTGGTGCAAGGTGATGCCTCGGCGTCATCGCTACGAGGTGCTCTTCACCGCGCTCTAGAGTTCTCGTTAAAGGTCGCACCTGAGCGCGCCTTTGATGTGATTGTGCTCGCGCGCGGAGGCGGAAGCCTTGAAGACCTATGGTCTTTTAATGATGAGGCCCTCGCTTATGATATTTTTAATAGCCCTATTCCCATCATCAGTGCCGTTGGCCACCAAGTGGACTTTAGTATTTCTGA
Source organism: Bacteriovoracaceae bacterium (assembly GCA_048264885.1). Lineage (GTDB taxonomy): Bacteria > Bdellovibrionota > Bacteriovoracia > Bacteriovoracales > Bacteriovoracaceae > JBLWXV01. The sequence continues at coordinate 61,787 of JBLXCO010000003.1, read as the reverse complement.
CTTCGTGGCCGATCTACGTTGCGAAACCCCTTCTGCGGCGGCCGAAGTACTTACTGCCACCCAACTGGAACTCGTCAAGCGTTTGAGCTATGCTCTGTCTCATTTGAAAAGCACTATTGAGCGCAAGCTCCTGCGTGCAGAGCGCTCTCTTTCTCATATGGGGCCTCATGCAAGTCTTGATCGACTCAGAACAATGCTCCAACGGGCGCAGCGACGTCTCGATCAATTTAGATTCCAAGACCGCGCCGTTGAGTTAACGGGGCTTGCTGATAAAATCTTGCGACTTGAAGATACGCTCGAAGTTCTCGAGCGCACTCCAATGGATCGCATCGAAAGATTGGGCGAGAAGCTTGAGGCACAACTCGCTCTCTTGGGCGCCCTTGACCCTAAAGGGGTTCTTGGTCGCGGCTACTCTTACGTGACTCTGGACGGTGAACCTTTTAAAGTCGTAGCAAGCGCTAAAGATTTTGATAAGATGAATGCGCCCCAAAAGCTCGATCTGCACTTTAATGATGGCGTCCGCAAAGTGGAGAAGTGTCCATGAGTTTTCTCACAAAAGAGTATTGGATGTCAGAAAAGCTGGCGGACTCTTTTAAGAGTAGTGATCTACAGCTACTTTTTAATCGCGACTACTCGGCCGTATTAAAACGTGAAGATTTAAAAGAGCTCTCTCTTAAAGTACTTCTTTGTCACGAGAATGAGTGCTCTGAAATTATTGACTTAGGTCTACATCAATACGCTCTTTGCTTTGTGATCAGCGAGGGTGAAGCTCCGCGGGCATTTCCCATTGGAGAAGAGACTTTCTTTTTCATCACTCCGGGAAATTTGCAAAACTATGGCGATCTTTTGAAACTCTATGAGGAGCGCACTATTCTTCGCATCGAGCACGTGGTGATGGAGCGCATGGAGCTCATTTACCGCGATGTAATTGAATGTGCTAACAAGGTGATGCCACCTAAAGGGCGCAGCCTCAATAAAGACTACCAGGCGATTTTTGGAAGTTATCTCAGCTGGGCCCCAGTTTTTTTGGGTGCAGAAAATAGTGAGAGCTTTAGAAAGCTAGTGAGTGAAAAAGGAGAAGAGCTCTGGCCCGAATTGGAGCTTAAGGTTTTTCTAAAAAAGCAGAATGCATTTGAAGCCCTTCTCTCTGGTATGCATGTCACAAGTATTGCCGACGTTTTCTTGGGATGGCGGCAAAAGACAAGCCCCCTCTCTGCTGCTCACGCACTTATTATCACGCTTCACCTAGAGCTGATTCATACTTATATGACGGATGAGAGAAAGCGCGAAAAAATTGTGGTCGCCAGTAGTTTTTGGGAAGATGTGCTCGATCGCTTAGTAGATCCAGTCGCACTCCTAAGTGGAGAAGGTGATCTTCTTATTTGTAATCACGCATTTTCTAGGGCCGGTTTTCTTCCACGCGAATTTTTAAAACTCGCCGATGGAGAGACGACGGAAAAAAATGATCAGTACTTCAGTGTTACCAAAAAGGCGATCGATCTCTCTGGAGAAGAGCGCTACTTTATTCTGCTAGAAGCCGAGCAAGCGACTTCAGGGGTGCAAGCCAGTGGGCGTGGGGCCACTGAGGAGCTGGGAATTATCTCAAGCTCTCTGGCCCACGAATTAAAAAATCCCATTGCAGGTATCCTCGCTGCTTCAAGCTTACTTTCCTATATGGATGGGATGAATGAAGAGACTCGCGGGCAGGTCGAAGAGATGAGACAAAGTGCTAAGCGCTGTCAAAACCTCATTGAAATTTTTCTGGGCTTTTCAAAAGTTAAAACTCCTCATGGTCACCACACTTCAATGGAAGGAGCGCTGACTCAAGCTTTTGAGCTTTTAAAATTTAGAATGATCGAAACTCACGTTAGGCTAGAGTGGAATGTGCGCAAGGGGCAGGAGTTTCACTGGGATGTAAACCCTTCTGTGGCAGCGATGATTTTCTATCTTATCTTAAGTGAAGTGATGACTTATGGGGCCCACGGGCAATTGGTCGCTTCACTTCACAGTGACTTCTCCATTGCGATGGACTCACATATTAAAGAAGATCATCTCACTTTAAAGATTAAACCAAATATTGAAGGCGTTAGTGGGCTCAAATCACACAAGCTCTTAGGCCACTTACTCGAGTGGGAAGCCTTACAAATTGTGATTGATGAGGAGGGGGTGACCCTCCTTAAGGGCGGGCACTAGTAAGCGAATTTTTCTACTTCGTAGTGAATAATTCCGATTGGGTCACCGGCAAATCTTCTGGCCACTTCGATCTTTTTAGCCGCGGTGGCCGAATCAAAGTCATTTCTAATGAGCTCTTCAATCTCTGGCATTCTTGCCTGCAGTACTTTTGAGAGCTTTTCATTATAGATCAGTTCGCACTGATCCTTTACACATGTGGCCTTACCAAATGGACTGACTAGATTGTCTGGGGTTCCTTCAAAGGTGATACTTCCGAGCTCTGTTCCGACTAAATGCTGGGGAAGCTCATACTTGAGTTCCATATGATTTTGAGAACTTCTTATTCGGATATCTGGAATTTCATAGAGAGCAAACTCAAGGAGGTCTGGCGCGTTCGCTACTGGTACTTCATAGCTGGCCTTAAAGTTTTCCCAGTCAGGCTTGGCAAAAGTGCTAGAGCTAAAAAAGGCGATCAATGTGAGTGCGAGTAGCTTTTTCATAACGTCACCTCTAAGTGGTTTCCATATATATATGTAATCGAGCGGGCCTTGCCAAGTGTGGAGAAAAAGCCTAGCTCGCATAACTCTCTAAGATCTCGTGTAGCAGTGATTCGAGAGACCTTAAAAATTCTGCGATATTCACCAGGCCCGATGGAGCGTAGTTCTCCGGCACGGACCCTTTCAAGTAATTTAAATTGCCTGATATTGAGTTCAGAATCAAGTTTGGAGATACTTTTTACTTTTTGCTCTAGTGTTGTCTCACTGAGAGCACAATCAACTAAGACATGACCTCGGGCCCAGCGGTAGTGTCCCTCTTCATTTTCAATAAGATGGGCACGCTCACCCACTGCGCGGCGAACGCGTCCAACCAGAGTGTGAATGAGGGAGTCATGGCTTAAAGGATTGTAATCGTGTCCGTAGAGTTCTTTGGTAATTTCTTCTTTGGTAAGCTTTCCACGCTCATTTAAGAGGCGTAGAAATCCGAGCGTGAGAGTGGTGACACCTTTTGTGTTGAAGTGGTAGTTGCCGGCCTTGCCAACAATGAGTGACTTTGAAAGCTTGCCGATGATGATTAAGGTTTCACCCAGATCTCTACTCGCTTCTTTAGTGAGATCAATGAGGCCAAAGAGGTGGTCGCGGGCCATGATTTCCCAATCAGTGAGACTAAGCTCTTTAATTGAAGGAGTGTCTTTAAGTTTGCCAAGCAGTTCACCCAGTCTGTCATCGCGAGCGAGATCATTGCTTGAATCACTTTCATGTGGATACTCGCGCTCACGAATTTGCTTGGCCATGCTCGAGCCTACGAGGTCAGTGAGGTAATTGATCTCTTCTTTGAGCTGGGTCATTTGAATTTCATCATCAAAATGGAGTGATTTTAGAACTTTGTACTTTAATCCCTTTAGCTTGAGCTGATGGTCATAATCCATCTGCCCATCTAGTTGGGCCAGGCCCACATCGATGAGTTGCAAAGCTCGCCCACCTGCTCCGGCCAGAAGTTCGAGGCTGGCCATGTTGAGATAGAGTAGGGACATATGTCTTCTATTTTGATGCTTGTAGATGGTAATACTCGCTTCATTAATTGCAGTGAGAGCGAGCTCTCGCTCTCCACGCAGGCGATGAATTTTTGCGAGTCTTAGGTAGAGCTCTGAGCGTGAGTAAAAACTCTCTGAAGAGGTTTGTGCCAACTCATGGGCGATATGCTCAAGCCCAGCGCCGAGAGCTTCTCCATTTTCAATCTGATGACCAACCAAGGCGTTCTTGGTCAGGCGTTCAAAGCCCTTTAGACCAATTGAGCTCGCTAGCGCGAGTGCACTTTGAAAGTAATTTTCTCCCAATGCCCGCATTCCTAGGTGAAAGTAGATGTGACCTAAAAGATCTTTGGCCAGAAGTGACTCGTAGGCTCCGCGCGCACTCGACAGAGAGCGAAGGGCATTCTCTTTCGCACTTGTATAGCGCCCTTGATAGAAGCGATAAAAGGCCAGCGCCTGATGACCAAAGAAGGCGCTGTGAGTTTGTGAGTGATGGCGAAAACGCAGCAACTTAAAAATTTCGGCCCGCGCTTTTTGATAGTGAGAAAGGCGAGTGAGAAGTAGTAGGTAGTAAAAGCGACAGTGGCATAAAATCGAGGGAGTTGATGGCGTGCGCTCTAGCTCAGTGAGTAGTTTTTCAGTGGAAGTGAGTCGCCCTAAAAAACTCAGGGCACCCATGACATAGGCGATATCCTCAGGCCGCTCATCAAGAGAGGCGTCAAGTTCACCTGATAAATACAATTTCTCTATTTCACTATAGAAACCTAAGTAGAAACGCTGCTGAATGGGGGTAGGTTTGGCATCCACTTGGCAAAAATAGCAATAATTGCATCAAATTGCATCATTAATTATTTGTGACTGTTTGTGTTACTTTCCCAATGACTATGGGAATGTGAAATTGCAACAGGGAGACATTCCCTAAGTACCGAACATTAGGGTAGATCAGAGCTGTTTGATATATCGAACTACACTCGGGAGGAAGGATGAAATTACTACTAGCTACCGCGGCCATCTTGATGGCGAGCGCGCACGGGGCCCAAACAATTAACTACAGTGGCAATGTGAATTTTGCTGTGACTTCAAATTTGAGTGCGGTGAACTTTGAAACCACTGTCACTGATTTTAGAAACCTTAAGGCGGTTGTGGATGCTGGAAAGTTGAATTCGGCCGAGGTTGAGCTCGATCCCAGCACTTTTGAGACGGGACTTAGCCTGCGCGATGAGCATATGAATGAGAAAGTATTCAAGGAAAAGCCCGTTCACATTCGACTCAAGTCCTGTGAGTCGATTGATAGCTCAAGCTGTAAGGCCCAGGCCGAAATCGAAATCGCGGGCGTGAAAAAAGATATCAACTTCACTCTCAAACACGACCCCGAATTTAAAAAAGTGCAAGGACAGACACAGCTCTCCCTTAAGGAGCTCGACATCGAAGCTCCAAGTTACATGGGTGTTGTGATTGAAGATCAAGTGAATGTGAAATTTGATTTGAGTTCAAAATAAAAATGAAAAAAGCACTGTCTCTTCTATTTTTACTAGGTGCCTGGAGCTTGCAAGCTCATGAGATCATGGTTTCTCACGGCTACTTCTCTTGCACCGCTTGTCACCGCAGCGCCACCGGAGCGGGAATGCTCACTGAGTACGGTAAAGGTATTGCCACCGCCACCTCTTTGGTTGGTGGAGAGTATCATCCGGGCGCGGTGAAAAAATGGTTGTCTGTCGGGGGCAAGCTTGATCACACCATTCAGGCGCGAGTGGCCCATGTGGATAATGCTAGAAAAGATCGAGTTTTTCCCATGCAAGTGGACTACTTGGCCAATCTCACTTTGAGCGAGAAACGTGAAGTTGCCTTTACGCTGGCCCGGGCACCCAATTCAGCAAAGATTTTGGGCTCGACTCAAACGGTTGAAGAGGCCGGTGGGCTTCATGCTTACTTTGTGAGAAAGCTCCTCTACACCCACACTTTTAATAAGAAGATGCAACTCCAGCTGGGAAGAGACTTTGTTCCATATGGACTCAATATTGACGATCATACTCTTTATATTCGCTCGCAAAATAAATTTGGAGTGACGGATTTTCCGACTCAGCTTCGACTGGTGTGGGAAGAAAAGAATAGGAGACATTTTTTCTCTGTCCTCGCTCCAAGCTTTCAAGAGGCCGATGACAATCGTGAGTATGGCTTTGCTGTTAAAAATGAATTTAAGACTTTTAAAAAGGGGCCAATCCTCGGTGCGAGCGCTCTCTATGGCAAAACGAGTCTACTCGCGCGCTACCTCGTGGGGGGAAGTTTAAAGTTGCCGCTTCCGGGATTTCTCTTTTTAGCTCAACACGATATCACCTTTAGAGACGTGGACGGCGCAGATCAAAGCTTCACCCAGCATGTTTCGATGGCCAGGTTGGTGCTGACTTACTTTGAATCTTTCTCTCCCTACGCTTTGATTGAGCGGCTCGATCAGCAAGGACCAACTCCCAATAAGCGCACGCAAAAGGGAGTCGGAGCTGCATGGCGACTCTTTGGCCGCGTGAGCTTAATGAGTGACTATCGTCGTAGTGGTCAAGGGCGACAAAAAGAAGAATATATTATTACTCAGCTTTACTTGAATTGGTTTTAGGAGATATCCATGAAACATATAGTTGTGAACACATTGATTACTGCTCTAACACTACTTAGTTTAGCTTCTTGTATTGAAGCCGGAAGCGATGAGGGAAGTACTTTTAGAGTGATAGACCCCATCACAATTGGTGACAATGATACTGTGAGTTTTGAATTGTTAAAGAAAAATATTTTGGAGCCCATGTGTTTACGCTGTCACGCTTGGGCCCTTGATGAAGCAAAAGTTCAAACGCGAATCGTGCCTGGAAATCCTGAAGGCAGCACTCTGTTTAGACTCGTTGAAAATGGAAGTATGCCTGTTGGTGGACCCGCCCTCACTTTAGATCAACTCGATATCGTCAGACGCTATATCGTTGGCAAGGGCAACGACACCGGTTCAGGGGGAGGGGATATCGGCCCTGTTCCCATTCCTGACCCCGATGATGGAGATGACGATGATGGTGATGACGATGATGTCATTGTCATTGGCCCAACCTACACCGAGATTAACGAGAAAATTATCGCTCCCAAATGTATTCGTTGCCACTCTGATATGGCCACTGAAGAAGGGCTGCGCGATTACTACGTGCCAGGGCGCTCTAATCAGAGCTTACTCTACGAGCGCGTGGCCGATGGAAGTATGCCCAGACGAGGACCTCCCTTAACAGAGGACGAACTCTTACTCGTAAGAAGGTTTATCGACAACCAGTAGGTTAGAGATAGTCCTTGGGGAATTTAAAATTGTTGGGGTTGTCACCCGTAAAGGCTTCGAGGTTGCGCAAGAATTCCTCGGGGCGCTTTAGGGCCAGAGACTTGGTAAAGATAAAGAGATCCTTGCCCGACTTTTTGCAATTGACCAGATACTGATCAATAAAGCTCTTGAGTGTAGGGTGAATTGGGGTCCCTTTAAATTTCGATTGAAAACCTTTGCTACTTCTTGAGTTGATGTATTGAAGAAGTTTTTTCTTATGACCTGGGTAGCGAAAGACTAATTCTTGCTTGTGACCTAAGGCGTGAAGCGGATAGATAATCATCTGCTCTGGCACCAAGTGATTTGAAATAATAAAATGTCCAAATTCAGGATTCATCACTTCAAGACTGGGGTCAAAAGGGCTGTCCTCTGAGGGCTTTGCCGGCATTTTATGATCTGGCATATGCGTCTTCCACAGAAAGCGCAGGACCTCGTTGCGCACACTAATATCGAGCTTGCTATAGTGAACGGCAAATTGCAGTAAGCTCTCCAGAAATGGACCTTCAAGCTTTACAGTCACGGTCTCCCAATTGAGGGCATCGACTTTACTCATGACCAAGTCGCGCTCGCTCTTGGTACCAGTCACGGGCAGTGAGAAAAGAATAGTGCCATTCTCGCCTTTGATCGTGACCAAAGATGGGACTTTTAATTTTCCAAGGGACTTCTCAATATCGCTCGCCGTTTCAACGCCCGCCTTAAAGTGCAGACGATCGAGCTCGTAGCGATTGCGAGGGTAATAGAGATGATTAATTTTCTTAATTTTCTTATCAATAAAGATATTGAGATAGTTGAGCAGCAGCTCTGCCGTGGCCTTGGCATCATCAAGCGCCCGGTGGGCCTTGTTGTGTTTGATATTAAAGATCTTACTCATGTAATTCAAATTTGAGTTCATGAGATTGGGGATTAAATACTTGGTCATTAAGTTGGTGCAGAGGGCGGGGTTGGTGAGCTCTTTTCTGCCGAGTCTTCTTAAGACTGAGTTGAAAAACGGAATATCAAAAGAAGTGTTGTGAGCCACGAGAATGTGGTCATCCATCAACGCCAGAATTTCATCAATCACATCCTCAATAACCGGCGCGTCCTTCACGTCCTCTTGAGAGATGGAGGTGAGCTTTTGAATAAAGTCGGGAATTTTAATCTCAGGGCGAATAAGCATGCCCTTGCTCTCGACGATTTTGAGCCCCTCGATGCGCACTAAACCAATTTCAATAATTTTATCACTTTGATGATTGCCGCCCGTGGTCTCTAGATCAAAGACACAGAACTTGAGCTTTTCAATCATTTCTTGGGGAGGCAGACCTTGGAGTTCGTGGTTTTTAGAATCTTCTCTTTCGGGAGCGCTCTTCTTAGAATTATCAGACTTACTCTTAGACGCGCTTTTCTTCTTCTGAACCATCTTGTTCTCGCTTTCGAACATTCGCTCGAAATATTGATAATTATCTTACTATTCTATACGAGAACTTCATGGCCCGCGAGCCACGAAGTTATTTCCTAGCCATGTCTAAAGCTTTGGAATTGCAGCACATAGCAGGTTTGTGAAGACTTCCTTCACTTTGAGTGCCTGCTCTTTGATGTCTTCATGGCGTAAAACTTCTTTATTGATTCCCGCCGCCATATTGGTCACGCAAGAAATGCAGGCGACTTTAAGACCTGCGTGATTGGCCGCAATCACTTCTGGCACCGTACTCATCCCGACCACATCTGCACCGAGCCCGCGCAGCATTCTCACTTCGGCCGGAGTTTCATAGGTGGGGCCTAGGACACCTGCGTAGACTCCTGTTTCAAGGGGAAGCTTCATCTCTTTGGCCGTGGCGAGAATCACTTCACGCATCTGCTCAGAATAAGCATCGCCCATATCTGGAAAGCGCGGACCGAGTTCATCGATATTGTGGCCGATGAGAGGACTATTGCCAGTTAGGTTGATGTGATCGGTAATTAAAACCAGCGAGCCCGGATGATAATTGAGATTAATTCCACCTGCGGCATTGGTGAGAATTACTTTTTCGCCACCGATCATTTTAAAGAGCCTTACCGGAGTGACCACGCGATCGAGGGAGAGACCCTCATAGGCGTGAAAACGGCCACAGAAAATGGCGACAGTGACTCCGGCAACCTTGCCGACCACGAGCTCGCCTTGATGGCCTTCAACTGTTGTCTTTTGAAAGCCCGGAATTTTCTCATAGGGGATAACTTGGGTGTCGGTGGCATTACTGGCAAAGTCGCCAAGCCCCGAGCCCAGTACCAACGCAATTTTGGGAATCTCTTTAAGTTCTTTCTTAAGAAATGCAGCCGATTTCTGTAAGTCTTGATAGTGACTCATGATTATTTCCCCCAGTAGATGCGCGTTTCACTGATAAGCTTTACCTTTTTAGTTGGCTTATCCTTTTTAATGGTAATTGAGTTGTCCACCAGTTCGCTGGCAAGTTTAGTGGCGCGTGCTTGCTGTTGTTTGTGATGAATGATCTCGCCTAGGACTTGACCCTTTTTAACCTTCATTCCAATTTTGTGATCGAAGTGAATGCCAACGGCGAAGTCAATCTTGTCACTGGCCTTGGTGCGTCCGCCTCCAAGCCCGGTGACGGCAAGACCAAAGTCGCGGCAGTTGATTTCATTAATATAGCCAGCCTTGGTTGCAACGATCGGCGTCTTGTGTGTGGCCACGGGCAGGCGAGAGTAGTCGTCGACGACTTTGGCGTCGCCACCTTGGGCACTAATGAGTTCGCGAAACTTCTTTAGAGCTGATCCGTTTTCAAGCGCCTGCTTCGCTTTTTCAATTCCCTCTTTATGGTCGCGGGCCTTGCCCCCAAGATAAATCATGCCTCCGGCCAAATGGAGGGAGAGCTTAGTGAGGTCTTCTGGCCCGTTTCCTTTAAGGGTCTCAATACATTCGATGATCTCAGTTGAATTTCCAATGGCATGCCCTAAAGGTTGAGACATATCGGAGATTACCGTCATCATATGTTTGCCAAAGCGATTGGCGGTGAGGGCCAGGCTCTTGGCGAGTGCTTTAGCGTCTTTCATTTCGCTCATGAAGGCGCCACTTCCAGTTTTTACATCCATGACGATGCCATGGGCCCCTTCAGCGAGCTTCTTACTCATGATTGAGGCGGTGATGAGTGGGATGCTCTCAACTGTAGCGGTCACATCGCGAAGAGCGTAGAGCCTTTTATCGGCCGGAGCTATCTCGGGCGTCTGGCCAATGAGAACTTGGCCATTTTTTTCTAGCAGTTTTTTAAAGTCGGCGAGATTGAGACCAGTTTTAAAGCCCTTGATTGATTCTACCTTATCAACTGTGCCACCCGTGTGGCCTAGTCCACGTCCGGCGATCATGGGGACCTTCACCCCGCAAGCAGCGGCAAGGGGGGCAAGAATAAAGCTCGTCTTATCGCCCACGCCACCAGTGGAGTGCTTATCAATCACATTGGCGCCCTTAAATTTCAGAACTTCGCCCGAATAAAGCATGACATCAGTGAGTGCCGCCGTTTCGGCGGTGGTCATTCCTTGAAAGAAGATTGCCATCAAGAGGGCACTCATTTGGTAATCGGGAATATCTCCACTTAAGACACCCCCAATAAACCATTTGAGTTCGCTTTCAGTGAGCACTTGGCCCTGTCTTTTCTTGCGAATGATCTCTGGAGCGAAATAGGCGGCTTCTTGACTCATCATAAAAAATAACTCATCGTTTACTTAGGTTCATAGGTTCTTTTTAAGAAGGGTTTAGTTTAGACTTGGGCCACTTTTGTGGCAAGGAACTTCCCCCTGTTTTCGCTACGCGCACTTGAGCGGTGTGTGGTTTAATAGAGAGAAGACAAAGAACTAACGGGCCACCAACGAATTTAATTTGGGATTGTATTCTATGAAATGTCTCCAGCAGCTTAAGACTCTCAAAGTCATCTTCCTTACACTTTCTCTGCTCTCACCACTCTTTGCGAGTGCGCAGCAGAGTGAAGATATTATTGGCGATTCACTCAAAGACATCACTACCGTAGCGGTGATGGGGGCGACTGGGGCCGTGTTAGGGCTATCAACTTTAAGCTTTGTCGATGAGCCAAAAGACCACCTCAAAAATATTTTGGTGGGCGGCGCACTTGGGATTATCGTGGGCGTGGGCTTTGTCGCTTACAATCAGGCCAATCAAAGTAAACAAGTGATTCGCAACGGGGCCATGGTTTCTCCCTCGCTAAAAGATATGCCCACACTCGAGCGCAATAGCTGGCACCAGGCCAGTGTGGGTGAGAGTCTTACTATTCCAACTTTTGTGCCCGCGGGAGAAGTCTCTCCGGTTAATATGACATTTTCTTTCTAGGTCTTGTTGCGTGAAAATAGTTTTCGAGCATTCTGGTGTGTTGCCGGTATTAAAATACGGCGGCACTGAGCGCATTATCTATTGGCTGATGCAAGAGCTAGTGCGCCTTGGTCATGAAGTGGTACTCATCGGTCACCCCGACTCAGATGTTCACAGTATCGGCGCTACTCTCATAGAGAGAACGCAAGAAGATTGGCGCCAGCACATTCCCAGTGATGCTGATATTTTACATCTTTTTAATTCCCCGCCGCCAGGAACCGAGCATCCGTTGATGGTGACAATTGAAGGCAATGGCCGCCCGGGTGAAGTTTTTCATAAAAATACGGTCTTCGTTTCAAAGAAACACGCCGAACTTCATGGTAGTGAAGCCTTCGTTTATAACGGGCTGGCACTCGAAGAATATCCCATGGTGCGAAAGCGTAGCGGCAAGTGGGAGAATTTTCTCTTTTTGGCCAAGGCCAAGTGGAGTGTGAAGAACCTGGCCCATTGTAAGCGCGCTTGTAAGAAAACTAAAAAGCATCTGCACGTCGCTGGTGGATCATGTTGGTGGGATCTGAGTCCCTATACTCATTACTACGGAATGGTTGCTCAAGACGGAAAGCTGCCGCTCATGAAAAATATGGACGCTCTCTTGTGGCCAGTGCGTTGGCACGAGCCCTTTGGGATTGCCATTATTGAAGCTTTCAGTCAGGGCATGCCGGTGATTGCTTCTCCCTACGGCAGCCTTAAAGAGCTTGCTCGCCCTGAGACGGGCATACTCTGCACTCATTACGATGAATTTGAAGCGGCCCTGGCGCTAGATAAGAATCACTTTAACGCTGAACAAATTCGCCATATTTGCGAAACTGAATTTAGTGCCCGAGTGATGGCCGAAACCTACTTAAAACTCTACGAGCAGGTCATTTCCGGTCAAAGTCTCAATCCCAAAGCTCCCGCGACCGTGAGTGCTAACGACCCAGAGACGCTCTTGCCTTTCTAACTCTGCCATGCAATAAAAACTCTCTCAAAAGCTTGATATCACTCATGTCAAAGAGATGTCTTTGGCAATGCTCACGGGAGTTCTATGGAACGCGCAATGTCCTTGGTTGGCCTACTTACCATGATTGCTATTGGCTACGCCTTTAGTTCAAATAAAAAGAGCATTCGCTGGAAGACCGTCCTATCGGGAATTGCCCTGCAGATTTTTTTGGGCCTGATCATTCTTAAAACCGAAACAGGGGCCAAGGTTTTTGAATTGGCCCGAGTGGGCTTTCAAGGATTTCTTAACTACACCAACGAGGGTTCTAGCTTTATTTTTGGCGGCCTCACTGATCCTACTAAGTATGGATTTATTTTCTTCACGATGGTGTTGCCAACGATTCTCTTTATGAGTGCGGTCATGAGTGTGCTCTATCATATTGGTGTTATGCAATTTGTGATTCGCTTTATGGCAAAGATCATGATGGTCTTAATGGGGACCTCAGGAACGGAGTCTCTCGCTGCGGCGGCAAACGTTTTTGCCGGTCAAACCGAAGCACCGCTAGTTGTGAAGCCCTATATTCGCGGTATGACTCGCTCAGAGCTTTTATGTCTGATGACCGGGGGGATGGCCACGGTAGCGGGTGGAGTGCTCGCGGCCTATGTGGGCTTTGGCATCGACGCCGGCCACTTACTTGCCGCCTCGGTGATGTCAGCTCCTGCTGCCATGGTGTGTGCAAAGCTACTCATTCCTGAAACTGAGGTGAGTGATACGGGTGGAGATGTGAAGGTTGACCTGCGCACCAGCTACACCAATGTCATCGACGCCGCTGCTAGTGGAGCGAGTGAAGGTCTTAAGCTCGCGCTCAATGTTGGGGCCATGCTTCTCGCCTTCATTGCTTTGATTGCTCTGATGAATGGAATTCTCTCCATGGTCGGTGGTTGGTTTGGTTTTCCAGCGCTCTCACTAGAACTCATCATGGGTTATCTCTTTGCTCCTATTGCCTTTTTAATGGGTGTGCCCTCGGGAGATCTACTTCAGGTGGGCTCACTACTTGGTAAAAAATTAATCTTGAATGAATTCGTTGCCTACTTAGATCTCAAGGATATGCTCGCCACTCTCTCCCCGCGCTCAATTGTGCTCTCCACTTACGCCCTCTGTGGTTTTGCAAACTTCAGCTCCATCGCCATTCAAGTTGGGGGAATTGGCGTTCTCGCCCCTGAGCGTCGATCTGAACTCGCTGAACTTGGACTGCGCTCTTTACTGGGGGGAACGCTGGCTTGTCTCATGACAGCTTGTGTTGCTGGACTGTTTATTTAGTTAAACGAACGTCTAACTCGGTGCGAGCATCATTTGCTCGCTTGGCGTGTGACCCTATCTATTGATAGACTTTTCTAGATTTATGATTTTAAGGAAAAGTTCATGCCCAAAGAATTGCTTATTAACCAGACACTCAATGAGTGTCGAGCAGCTCTTATTGAGAACGGGGAAATCCTCGACTTTCTCATGGAGCGCACCCAGCGTATTGGAGGGAATCACCCTTCAGTAGGCAACATCTATAAGGGGAAGGTCTTAAGAGTCCTTCCGGGAATGCAGTCGGCGTTTGTCGACATTGGCTTTGATAAAGCGGCATTTCTCTATGTGGATGATGCCTATCTTCCCACTCTTGATGAACAGCGCGAGATGGCCGAAAAGGCCCGCAAAGCGGTGGAAGAGGAGAGATTGGGAGCGGTGATCCCCGATGAGTTATCAACTCTTTCAGAGCACGTGAATATGCGCTTTCGCCCCAGTGAAGCGACCATTGAGTCGTTTTTAAGGGAGGGCGATGAGATTCTCGTACAAGTGGCCAAAGAGCCGATCTCAACTAAAGGCCCGCGCGTAACCAGACATATTACTCTGGCCGGTCGCCACGTGGTCTTCATGCCCTTCATTGAGCACACCGGTGTCTCTCGTCGGATTGAAAACGAAGCTGAGCGCGAGCGCTTGCGCGAAATTCTCGACACCATTAGACCTGAGGGCAAGGGGATCATTGCGCGAACGGTGGCCGAAGCTCAGGGTTATAAAACGCTCAAATCCGATTTTAATATGCTCGTAAAAATCTGGAAGGAAGTGCAAAAAAAGAGCGAGAAGGTGAAGGCCCCCAACCTGATGTACCAGGATCTAAATTTCATTCAACGCGTCCTGCGCGATATTACGGATGAAGATGTGGATCAGATCTGGGTCGATGAACGCGAGAATTTTAAAGAGGTCGAAAAATTTGTCGCCAAATTTCTCCCGACGATGAAGGGAAAATATAAATTCTATGAAGCCGAGCAACCACTTTTTGAAAAACATAGCGTCGATATAGAAATTGAGCGCGCCCTTTCAAATCGCGTGTTCTTGCGCTCAGGCGGATCACTCAATATTGATCAGACTGAAGCTTTGGTTTCCATTGACGTCAACACTGGCAAATTTGTCGGTCGTAAAACGCTTGAAGAGACCATTCTTAGAACCAATCTCGAAGCGGTAAAAGAAATCGCCTACCAGCTGCGCTTGCGCAATTGCGGAGGGATTATCATTATCGACTTTATCGATATGGAGCGCGAAGAACATCGCGATCAAGTCTACCAAGCCTTACTCGAGGCCCTTAAGAAAGATCGCTCTAAAACGAATGTGATGCCGATCTCAGGTCTTGGTCTGGTTGAAATGACCCGCAAACGCACCCGTGACACGCTCACGCGCTTGATGTGTGGTCACTGTCCCTATTGTGAAGGCACGGGGAGAGTGAAGTCGACTCTCACTGTTTGTTATGAGCTTGTGCGTGAGCTTACCAAAGTCATAGCCAAGTCCAGTGCCACGAAAGTTCATATCTTTGCTCACCCTGAGGTCACCGCCAGACTTTGTAGTGAGGATCTCGATTTTATCGAGACCTTAGAAGAGAAGTTTGGCAAGAATATCCTCATTCGCTCAGAGAATAATTATCATATCGAGCAGTATGAGATCTTTCCGCAAGAGTCTTACTAGCAAAGGCGGCACCTCAGTAGGTGCCGCTCACATCTGATTATTTACGCTCGTGATCCCGCAAAGCAGTGATGATTCCACAGCTCAATTTTTTCAATCGGCGGCTTGGCTTGGCCCGGTTTGGGAGTGATATCTCTCATAAAGTAAATCTTGAATGTATTAAGACTCTTGTTTCTTGGATGCTCTGAATTCCATTTGCGACAGAGGTATTTGCCAAAATAGAGTCGTTGAGATGACCAGCTTTGCGAGTAGAGGTTAAGCAGATACTT
The DNA here is from genome assembly GCA_048264885.1 of Bacteriovoracaceae bacterium. Classification (GTDB taxonomy): domain Bacteria; phylum Bdellovibrionota; class Bacteriovoracia; order Bacteriovoracales; family Bacteriovoracaceae; genus JBLWXV01. The sequence continues at coordinate 46,214 of JBLXCO010000003.1, read as the reverse complement.
ATTCCAAGCAGTATTTTTAAAGGTACTGGCAAAGTCTGAGGGTGGAGACATGAGAGGACGCTGTCCAGTCATAGGGTCAATGAATTCGTTATCGTTGAGATGACCTTCCACCACAAAATATCCATCGTGAGTCATCGGACGGGGAGCGAACATATTCCATTGCTGATTGAGTTGCAGGGCAAAGACGATTTCATTAAAAGGACTTCGAATATCAAATCCCTTAATCGCTTTAATGCCCTCTAGATTCCAACTAAAAACTAAAAGCGTGAGTAGCCCGGAGACTACCATCGACTTTTTCCCATTAAATTGCAAAGACTCAATGGGTTTAAGAAGGCCACTTTGATAGGCCAGCAGAGGTGGGCTTTTCTGCCACTTGAATTGAGCAAGCTTGCTCTCAAAGCGATCCAGCAAATTGCTGTCAATAAAGAGAGTCCAGGCCGTAATACAAGCAAGAGGAAAGAGTCCCAAAATCATAGTGAGCTCTATACCCACATGAAGCGCGATAAAGGAGAAAACCATTATCCTTCTGACATAGCGGTGGGTACTGAGAAAGAGAAGAGGGCCTAGCCCTTCAAACCATAAAGTGGCAAAAGTGAGGGCCTTCATGAGCCCAGGGAAATTTAAAAGAGCATCACCCAGAGGAGTTGTGAACATACTGAGGTTCATGGCGTAGTAGAAAGAATCGAGCTCTGAGAGCCATGAGGGGTGCCACTTATAAAAGAAGGTAAAAATATAGATAAAGAGCACCTGTAAACTAATAGCAACGGTGAAGGGGCTAAAGTAACGGTGGTCGGTGATTTTATCTCCTTTAGCGTCTTTAGCATCTTTAACATCTTTAACATCTAAGGCCCAGCGCTTGGCAAGCGGGAGAAAAATGGCCCATAGAAGGAGCATTCTGAGGACATTGTCTCCGCCGTGGGCAACCAGTGGGTGGCGAGCATGAAAACTCGCAAGTAAGATCCATCCCACAATCGTGCTGGTTCGCGTGTGTTTGCCAAGAATGAGTGAGATGGCCGCGATCATTCCAATGACGGCGAGGCTGGCAGCAAAAATGGGTGAGCCATTAACCAGTAGTAGAGACATCTTCCACGGAAGCTCTACTTGATCTATGAGAACACTTCTTGGGAGAGTTCCGAGGTCTGAGTAGAAATCATGGCTCATACCAAGTCTGGTGATCATATCTAAGAGAAGAGTGAAGCCGAGAAAAATTCTAAAAATGGCCAGGGCCCTAAGGTCTATAGTGAAGATTCTTTTTAAGTAGTTCATAGTTCGATCTTTTCGTAAAAGTGGGGACCCATGCGAGTCCCCACGGGTTAAGAGTTAGAAGTTACAGAGCACAATCTCTCGAATTGTGAATCCAAGCTTTTTGAACAATGTGTCTTGAAACTCGCAGGCCATTGATTTCATAACCAATCGAGCCACCACACACTTTGGCATAGTCTAATATTGGTGCCATGGTAAATTGGTTTGTCATCATGAGTTTGCCAAAGCGAGCAAAAGCCTTCGCAAACTCTTTAGAGTTCGACCCTGCGCTTGCTTTCATCGCCTGCAGCTCGCGACCCATTTGATTGAAAGCGCTCATGGTGTCTGAGTAAACATCGCTGTGACAGCTACTTCTTGCAGCCGCGTCGCCTTGATTACAGATATTGTAGCGATCACCTCTGTTAAAGTAGGGAAGAACCTTTGCGAGAGACTTTTTCATCGCTAGCTTCAAGTTGGCGCCACTGCCAGAGAGCATACTCTGAACATACTGAGCACTCATTTTAAATTCAAACTTCACACGAGTGTAGCCGAGCTTGTCTCTGCGCTTACCAGGCACTCTGACAGCAAGTTCTTTTTCTAGACCAGTGTCCTCGATGAGAAGCTCAATCGCCTTATTCACGTTCTTAGTCTTGGCGTGATCTTTCTCGTATTGCCACAGGTAAGTCCCGAGGAAATCTCTGGTGAAGATGTTTCCGGTCTCCATGTCGCGAGTAGTGAGAGTGCCCCCCGTAAATGAACGAATGAGGTTTTTGTGGCGTTTAAAGAGACGATTGTTAATTTCCTTGGCGAAAATTCCGTACTCGGTTGTTGAGCGGAAACCGTCGAGGTGGTTCTTAACATCGGTGATGTTATAGAACGTGCCCTTCGATGAAGAGGTGTACATAAACGGGATACCCAAAGTCACACGACTCATTTTTCCCGACATCATGAACGAGAGATCATCGGCATGCCACACAGTACCTGAGTTATTTTGCGCCATGGTCTGGGCTTCAGTGAGATTGCCATTGATCATCTTGAGGTAGGCCTGGAAGGCCATTGGGTCAGAGATGTCAAAAGCATAGCTGTAACCCGAGCCGATCTTTTCAACTGTACCTGCCGAAATGGAGGCGGCCACAGTTCCGGCAAAGGCTATGGCACTGTGAGTTTTAGCAGTCTGCATAGTCACGTAGATTGTATTCTTATCTACTTTCTCTACATAAGTGCTCCAGTCACTCTTGGTGATCACTGTCCCACCAGCTTGAAGCCAAGGGATGCCACCGCTTGCAAAAAAGACGGCCCCGCCTGTTGATTCATAGAGAATGCTATCGCCATCGGCCCATTTCGCTACTTGCCCTGGTGTTGTTGGAACTCCACGCTCTGGTAGGTTCTCGACGGCGGCCCTCGTAGGGACATACATGCGAACAAGGCTCTTCTTACCCTTGATAGGAGCGAGGCCCACTTGCCATGTGAGAAGATCTCTCAGTCCGGTTGCGTTGTCATAAGACCATACGCCACTGAGACCGAGACCAAAGAGCCAACCTGACCAGCGCTCAACTAGAAAACCGTTGCGGTTGTCATCGAGATCGAGAGGACTGGCACGATCTAAGATTGAGTCTCTTCCAAAGAGCTTACAGTCTCCTTTTGAGGGACAGTCGTCACCCGAGAGATTAAAGACACGAGTGATGGCATCAGTGTCAAAGATCACCAGTGGACGAACTTTAAACTTTAACTTGCGATCTGGATCACCGTTGTCTCCGTTGTCGCCATTGTCACCGTAGTCGCCGTAGTCGCCGTTATCTCCGTCGTCTCCATTGTCGCCGTTGTCGCCGTAGTCGCCGTTATCTCCGTCGTCGCCGTTGTCACCGTAGTGACCATTATCACCATTGTCTCCATGATGACCGTTATTGCCGTGATGACCGTTGTGACCGTTGTCTCCGCGATCACCGTTATTGCCGTGATGACCGTTGTGACCGTTGTCTCCGCGATCACCGTTATTGCCGTGATGACCGTTGTGACCATTGTTACCGCGGTCGCCATTATTGCCGTACTGACCGTTGTGACCATTGTTACCGCGGTCGCCATTATTGCCGTACTGACCGTTGTGACCATTGTTACCACGATCACCATTATTGCCGTACTGACCGTTGTGACCGTTGTTACCACGATCGCCATTATTGCCGTACTGGCCGTTGTGACCATTGTTACCGCGGTCGCCATTATTGCCGTACTGGCCGTTGTGGCCATTGTTACCGCGGTCGCCATTACTGCCGTACTGGCCGTTGCCACCTCCGGCCGCACAGCCAGTAGGTAAACTATTGCCTTGATTGCCAGTACAATTATTACCGAAGCCCCCGCCTTGATTCCCTCCGCCGCGATTACTCTGTGCTTGGGCCTGAGCTGATCCCAGCGCAAGAGCAAGGACGAGCGTGAACAAAATTTTCATTCATAGTCTCCTGTTTGAATGTGGATGGTTTTGGTTTTCAAATAAAACCTAGCTAGTTGGTTATCACCGGCCGAATTTCGACAGCAATTACGCAAGGTAAACATTTAAGAGAAATTGATTTTGTTTACGAATATCTAGGCAATGTCACACAAGTGCATGACATCATGGGATTGGTTCCTTAAGGGCCCTAGACTTAGGTGACCTTTTGGCTCTGGTACTCTTTTGACCCTGTAATTCTTACGTGATTTCTAGAGCTTAGGTAAATTTTACATTGGCATTCACTTTGCGAACATGTCCTCAATAAAATGCGGTAAGAGATGGAGTCCTATCGAGTTTGCACACAATCAATCGCTGATTGGACAGTCTTTATTAACAAAAAGGGGGAATCGTGAAACTAAACAAGTCAATTTCTATGATCGCTGTAGGGTCAATGCTGACACTCATTGCTAGCTGTGGCGGCGGTGGCGGTGGCGGCGGCGGTGGGCCGTCTTATGGTCTTTATAGCTCACCAAACATCACAGCATCAACTTTCGTGAGCAACCTCAACAGTGTTGACGGTATTGGCTACTACTCTGAAGTAGAGCTTTATGCTGATGAAACAGTTCGTAGTGCTACTCCAGGTGAAGAAGACTGGTTCGTTATTTGGGACGACAAGTACAACGAGTACAAAGCTGTCTCTCTCCAGTACATTCGCTCAATTGCTTACTATGACTATTATTCAAATAACTACTATGAAACAGCTTCTGAATTTCGTTCAATCGAATCAGACGACATTCTCTCAGGTAACCTCAATGGTGACTTCTGGGGTGATGACTACGAAGTTGCAGACGTAGTTGGCACTGACGCTTTCGGTGGACTTATCTTTGAAGGCCGTAACTCAGGCTTTCTCTACGAGGACGAAGCTGGAACATTCGACGTTTCACTCATGACTGCTGAAGTTGAGAACAAGAAAGCGATCGAACGTGCTGCTAAGATCTCTTACCTCTACGAGCTTCCAATTGAAACTTCACTTTCACTCGTTTCACTTGGTAAGAAAGTTGAGCAAAAACTTGGTTCAAACGGTGGTGAAATCACTGCTGAAGACCAACTCGCTCTTACGAAAGATCTTGAGCACCTCACTGGTGTAACTCTTTCTGAAGTTGTTGAAGCTGGAACTAGCTCACAAGGTAAAGTAGAACTTCTTGATAAGATCTCTTCTAAGATTGGTACAAGTGCTGCAAACCTTGAGCAGAGACTTCTTCCTGATCTTTTTGGAATCGAGCTCTAAGCTAAGAAGACGAACTTAGATACCTATGATGAATTGGGCCGCTCGTTTGAGTGGCCCTTTTTTTGGGTGAAACTGGCCAAAGTTTAGACACCCGCAACGGAATTTAGCTTCTTAAAAGCTCTAAGTTCCTTGAATCGAGTCGTTTTATTGGATTTGTCTTTGCATCTTCTGGGGGGATGATGAAAAGGTTAAAGATATATTTATTGGGCATGATAGTGCTCGCTGTCTCACTTGGGACCACCACTTGGGCGCAGGTGAGTGAGGACTATATCCCGCTCGACGATATTCGGCTTCCGGCCGATGATCTCTTGCTTCCAACGGGGGAGAGATTAACTCCAGAAGAGCTTTGGCAGCTGCGAAGTGATGCCTCAAGTGATTACGCCAGACTTGATCTCTCTCGCATTGATCCGGTCTCAAATGAAATTTGGGACTCTCAAGTGACTCCTCAAAATGATGACTTGGCCATTTCAAGTGACTCTAGGCTCATTTTTATGGGGGCAAAGGCCAGTGCTAGTGGAATGTTTCGATTTAACGTAAAAGATGAATCCGCTTCGCAGATCTATACTCTCGCCCTTGATAAAACTCTGCACACTGTTTTGCTTCGTAGAAGCTTTCTGCGAAAGCTTGGCTATAAAGTCCCCAGTATGGAGTGGCTCTCAAAAGTGAGCGTCGAATTTGACTCGCTTGAAGATTTAAATCGCTTTAAAGATAAGCTGATTCCAGAGGCGACTCTGGGTGCCCCTAGTCGTTGGGTGGACGCAGTTGATGAAGCCCAGCTAAAAATTACTCTTAAAGACGTCGCGGCGCTGAGACCTGATCTCAGTGATCACTACAATGTGGCGCTAGGAGTACCGCCCAAGGCCCTTAGTTCGCGAACTCTTAGGTCGCTCTTATTGCCTTACGCACTTTTGAATATTCGTGAGAGTGTCAATAAGCTCAAATGGCATGAGGGTAGAATTGATAATCAGGTGATTAAGCTTCCTCATTTTACTCAGGCGAATTTTAACGCCACCATAGATGATGCCAAATGGATACTTAGGCGGATGAATCGACTCACACGCGAGGATATTGCCAGTAGTGTGCGCGAAGCTAATTATCCTAAAGAGGTGGAGCTTCTTTTGGTAGAGAAGATTATCTCTCGTCGCAATTCTCTCAACGCCCTTTTTAAAATAATCAAGCCCGATACGCCTTTTAATGCTGAGATTAGCTACGGTGAGGATCTAGTTAAGGGCGAGATTAAAAAGAATGAATGGGCTGGCTATGCCTCTAATTTTGCCCATCCCTATCCCGATTCACCCTTTGAAGATCGCGGATACACGATTCTCTCTGAGCTTCAATCAATTGGAATTGATGAACTCGTGGCGCGTGCCAACGAGCACCTCGAAGCATTTGATCTGTCGATGGCCAGAGCAGAGTTTCATCAGGAGCAATTTAAAGAAGGCTTGGAACACTTCATTGAAACTGGGGAGTTTAAAGACTTTGGTATTGGTACTTGGGTTTCACCCGTTTTGAATGGAAACGCTATTGTCTCTCGCAATGTAGTCGTTGGGCAGTACATGGGAACAGATAATCTGGTTCAACTGGCAGATACTTTTGGATTTGCTGTGACGATCGGTGCCCATGTAGGAATTGAAAACCTTGGGCCTGCTTACAGTGCCTATGCTAGAGGAACACTCTCTTATCTTAAAACCTATACTCACTTAAAGCCAGTTAAGAGCTTAAAAGAATCCATTAAAGAACCTTACCGCAATATGGTTGTGCCGCTGCTTAAATCTAAGCTCGCTAAAGCGCTTGAAGGTATTGGATCAACGCTCTCGTCAGATGGTGAGCCAAGTGAAGAGGATAAGAAAAAAATCGAAGAATTTTATGATGTCCTTGGTAAATATTTAGGAGTTGGCGAGTCTTTAATCATTACCGAGAAAATGACTCCAACCGCGCTATTGTCAGGGTCAACTACCATGGCGCAAACTCGCTTTACCCTTTCACTCTCGAGTGACTATCTCACGATGAGAAGAATTCACCTCAATCGTGAAAGCAGCGACATCATTCAAGTCTACATGGATAACGGAAATGCCCTAGGTGTTCAGGTGAGTGCGAGTCTAGATCACCTCATCCCAGTGGCGAGGCTCACCTTTAGACGTGATGATGGAAAGTACAAAGTTGCTTTTAATAAAGTTAATATTAATATCGACCCAGAAGAAAACCCGGACTTGAAATCAAATGCAATTGCTCTGGCCCAGATCTTAAGAGATGGGAGCGCAGAAGCACTTCACGCGTTTAACCCTCCCTATGTGATTTCTCAAGATTATGTTGATTGGAACTCAAAGTTTAAGTTTCTCGCTTGGAGAATGAAAACAGTAGATGGCAGTGGCGTGCTCAAAGTTCAAGCGCCCAGTGGTCATGTGGACCAATTCCTCTCCCTCTCAGATGCGACTCAGAGTGGGATAAATTACGAAGACTTCGCTCGCGATGTGGCCAATTACTATCTTAAAAAGCTTTGGACTGATCCACGCGATGCCATTCAGATTGGGACAAATCCATGGAAAAACCCATCGCAGTCTATTTTGGGCCTAAGTGAAACTAGAACCAGCAAATTTGAGGCCCGCTGGGATGAGAGTAGTGAGTCCTACACGCGTCCATTTATTGGACTTACCAGACAGCTTCAAGGCTGGAGTGCTTCAAAGAAAAAGCTGCAGTCAAAGCTCGCTGAGATTAATGAGAAATTTAACACCGTGCTTTTTCCACGCAATGTTCTTGAAGATGTTGAAAAGCTTAAGCTCTACGACATTTCAGTGAATGTGAACTTCTATCAACGAGGCGTAGAGAAACTTAAAAACCTTGATCTAAAAGAAGTTGAACGTGCTTTTAGCTCAAGTCACCGCCGTGGCAGCACGGCCTGTAATAGTCGCATTGGCAATAACCGCTTGATGAATTGCTTTAGAAGTGGAGGGATGGATTACTCAAATCTCATCGCCTCACAATCTAATGAGTGTAAGGTTCAAGCTAGCCGGGCAAAGGCCAAGAAAGAAGCGAAGTGCTTAATGGAACTTGCCACACTTCTGCTGGATCATGTTCCTTTTAAGAACTTTAAAAAGATTATTGGAGAAGACAACTTCTACCTCTATGGAGTGGTCTCTGGCTTTAGATCAAAAAGTGAAATCCTCTATGAGCCCGAGACCTCAAACTCAGTTGGACGCATCACTGACCGCGCTTGGAATGGGCCTCTTGCGGCCGTCAGAGAGTTAATTGGTATGCAAGACGGTGAGATGAATGGATATTGGATCAGGGAGAGGCTGTAATGATGAAGACACTTAAAGTCGCCGCTGTTTTGGCCACGCTCTCTATTCTCAGCGCTCGGGCGAGTGAATTTAAAGACTCACTTTTTACTCAGCAGTGGCATCTTCGCAACTCTGGGCAGATGGTTCTAAGAAGTAGTGGTGAGCTCACCAGAGATCGCCTTCAAGGTATTTCTGGAGCGGATATCAATTGGCTCAGTCCCAATGAAGTAAAAAGTAAGATTATAGATGACAGTAATGAAATCATTGTTGCCGTTCTTGATACTGGAATTGATCTTCATCACCCCGACCTAAACGGCAGGCTTTGGTATGATCGTCAGCGCTGTAAAGACGGTCAGGCCCATGATCAAGAGAATGCTTGTCATGGTTTTAATTTTATTGAAATGAACTCTAAAATTGCCGATGACGTTGGTCACGGCACTCACGTTGCCGGTCTTATCGCAGCGAACGTGAACTCTCTTGGAGTTGTCGGCGTCGCCGCTCCCCAAATCAAAATTATGCCGGTCAAAGTTGTGAATAACCAAACGCAAGACTTTGTTCAAAATGGGCGAATGATCACTGATATTTTCGCTGATGGTATTCGCTACGCCGTTCAAAACGGGGCCGACGTTATTAATATTTCGCTTGGGTGGCCCAAGCTTGTTGAGACGCCAAAGATTAGAATTGCTATTACTAAGGCCATTGAAAGTGGAGTGGCCATTGTTGCGGCTGCTGGCAATAATGGTAAAGATGTTCCAACATTTCCCTGTGCCTATGAAGGAGTGATTTGTGTTGGCGCCATGGATAATCAAGGCAAAATCACCGAGTACTCTAATTTTGGTGGCAAGGTTGACTTAGTGGCCCCAGGGGAAAATATCATTTCAACTTATCCCGGAAATCTCGAGTCTCGCTCGCTTGGGATTCAGGGCTACGAAGTCAAACAAGGAAGTTCACAAGCGGCACCGCTCGTTTCTGCGATCGTGGCCACTCTTAAGCTCATTAATCCCAGTGTGACTCTTGATGAAATTATGGCGAGACTCTATCAAAGTGCTCGTCCAGTTTCTGACGCCGCCGGTGTCAAGCTTGTTCGCTTTGGGGCGGTTAATATGAAAGATGCTATTGAGCTCAAGCCATCTTCATTTGTGGCCCCAGACTTTAAAGATCTTCTTACTATTTATGTTGCTGGCGATCAGTCTTTTGAATTTGAGTTGCCAGTTAAATCTTATGTCGCTGATGAGAGCGAAATTGTCGTACGCGCCCAAATTCTGGGAAGCTCAGCTCATCTTAGCTCTCATAAGGTTGTGATTTCTGAGCTTAAAAAAGGGTCCTCTCAGCGCTTGCGCTTTGCTGGCGTGGTTGATGATTTAAATGCAGATGCCAATGCTCAGTTAGCTGTGACTATCGAGCGAAAGTCAGATGGAGAAATTATTTCTAAAACTCAGTCGCTCATCTCATTTGCGCGCACGCTAGAATCAAGTCCAAAGAGTACATTCAATATTCCCCGCGTTGATCATCGACTTGTCAGCTACTTTTCTGCCGATCGCAAAGTCTCAAGGCTTTCAAGAGTCCTTGATCGCTTTGGCCTTATTGACACTCCTGAATTTAGCTATGTTGACCCGCGAAAGGTGAGCGACGAGAAGTACGTCTTGTCGTTGCTTCAATTTGCGGATGATCATTACAAGAGTCTTGACCTTGAACTTCCTGCTCTCTCTCAAGTGCTCAAAGTTTTTGTGATGGACTATAATATCGATTCAAAACCTGATTACATGGTTTACGCACTTTCTAAAGACAAAAAGAGCTTAATTCTCTCTTTCTTTAATCATGACGGCACTCCTCTTTATGGTGATCAATCAAATTGGCACTGGCCACTTTCTACTTTTGAAGGCCTGCCGCAAGAGGGAGACCGCGAAGACTTTGAATACTTCAAAGTCAATGTGCCAGGTCTTGGTGAAGTTCTCACCCCGGCCATGCATAAAGTGTGGAATCTGCCTGAGCAAGATAACACCCTCCACATTCTCGATCGCTTGCCAGAGAGTAATGTTGAGCACATCTATTACTTAAACCCAAAAGTTCAAGCTGGAAAAATTGAGATTGAAGTTCGCTCTCTCACCGGTTGGAACTTTGTTGAAAAGCTTCAAGAGCGCTTTTCACTGTACGCTGATGAAGTGATTAATTACGCGCGTCCTCTTAAGCAAACCCTTGCCCAGGCGCTGAAAGGGGAATTAACAGTTCCACTTTCAATTGGAAGTGAGGCGCTTAAGTCACATTACCTTATCCATATGAATGGGACCAAGCATTCGCTGATGCCTATGAGTGGAGCGAGCTTGGTGATTGAAGACAATAATCGCTATCCCATTGTTGACCTCACAAACGCCAATGTCCGCACTGAGCATCTACTCTTTGCTCTGGCCGATAGAACGACAGGTCGATTGACTCGTATCAATTCTGCAGGAGCGCTGACCAGGGCACAGACCCTGCGCCGTGAATCTTGGGGAGATCCTTTCTTTAATATTATTGGAAGCTTTAAAACTGAGAGTGATTATTGGCACTTGCTCGAGTCGCGCTACAAAGTAATTGCCCACAGCGAGCAGGGAAGTTCATTTGAATTGCCCCTCAATCGCGACAGCTCTTTTCCTGGAGTTCAGTTTAGTGAAACTTTGAAGACGACCTCAATCGACTCTGAAACTGGAAAACTTCCCGGGGTGATCATTGACTCAACTCTTATTTACGGCGAGCGCATCTATACGATGGTGGCCCAAGAGGGGGGGCTCACTCGTCCCATTAAATTGAGTCTTGAGACCTCAAAAGAGTGTATTCCAAGTGGAAGTGCTGACTTCAAGGGTCGCTCGATGATGATCTATCTTTGCCGCGATCGCTTCCTCAATATGCGCTTTGAAATGGTTCCTCTTTCACTCAAATAGAGAGAAATTATTGAAAACTCGGCCACTGTGACCATGCGTCAGTGGCCTGTCTGTTTAAAGCATTCCTGTTTTAACGTTATTTCAATAGCTTAGTCTGCGGCATTCCCTATCTAAGTCCTTGGAAAACCTTGTCACCGGCCCCTCTTTTTGCTACGTTCCTAACCTTAAAAACATAGACAAACTCGCCCGTCCACATGGGGTGGTCAGGCCGTTAGTCCAGGAGGTTTGTATGATTTATGAGCTTGCCCTAGTGGCAAAAGCGGACAGTACTGACGAACAACGCCAGAACCTATGCCAAATGGTTCGTGATGTTGTGAAGTCTTATGAAGGTGACGTTCTTATCGAAGACGATTGGGGCACGAGACAACTTGCTCAGCCTTTCACAAGCGGAGAGAGAAACGCTCACATGTTGTACTTCATGTACAAGTCAAACAACGAAGCCAACAAAGAGGTAACTCGTCGTCTTGGCATCAATGAAACAGCGATTCGTTCAATGATCTTTAAGCTCTCTGATACCGACGAGAAAGCTGGTGAATTCGTGAAGAAATTCAAAACACCATTTTCTAAGAAGTACAATGGCTCAATCACTGATGAAGAAAATGAAGAATCTGCAGAAGGCGCTGACGGTGAGAAACCACGTCGTCGTTTCTCACGTCGTAGAAGCTGTTGGTTTACTGCCAAAGGCATCAGTGCTGATTGGAAAGATCCCAACACTTACGCATGGCTAGTAAACGAGTTTGGTAAAATTTCTCCAGCTCGTATTTCTGGCATCAGCCGCAAGCACCAGCGTTGGGCCGAAACTGCGATCAAGCGCGCTCGCAACCTCGGGCTTATTTCACACCTTAGTGATAAAACCCTCGAGTAGTTTCGAGCTTTAAAGAGATCTAATTTTAGTAGAAGGTTAAAAGAAAGTAGTGATGAGAGATAATTCAACTCCCACATATGCCAAGACGAATAAAGAGCAGAGCTCTTTATACAATCGTTCGGGCAAGAGCTATGAGCAAGGTCAGTTAGGGCTTTGGAAGTTGCTCTTTTTGGGTGTTTTTGCCCTCGCTCTCTCTACCGTACCGTTACTGGGTCTATTTGTGGCCACTCCCTTAGTGATGGCCAGCATTCTCTATGGAAGAATGAAGAGCTATCTCATGAGTGCCGTTTTAGTTATCGGGACACTTGCCCTGTCTCGCGTATCTGGAATCAGTGCTGATGTGAGTAGTCTTCTTGCTATGCAGTTTTCGCTGCTTTTCTTTGGTTCCCTAGTGGCGGTGGCCACGAGTGAAATTATCCTTAGAAAAATTGCTCCGACTGTGGGTGTTCTCAAGGTGGGTGCGACTTTCGCTCTCATCGTGTTCTTCATTCTGGGAGGCTATGTCGCCTTTACGGGAATGGGACAATTGAGAACGGATGTAGAGAGTGTCGTTAACTCGAGAGTAGAGTTGCTCAAAGCAGAACCAGAGTACCAAGCATTTCTTAAGAATGGCGGCGAACAGGCGCAAGAACTTGAGTTAGTGCTCTCTCAAACAAAAGAAATCGGTGATAGCCTTATCACTTGGATGCCGGCTGCGGCTGCCGCAAGCTTTCTCATCGCAACTTGGGTGGCGATGCTGTTAGTTCTACGCAATTCTATGGTTTGGCGAGTGCGCTTTGATTATCCGTTTCACACGAGTGATCTCCTCAAATTTCGTCTGCCCGATCAATTTGTTTGGGTCCTCATTTTGGGAATGGTCCTGGCTTTGGCCGGGGCAAGTTTAGAGAACTTTGCTGCCAGAGTTTTTGGCTTCAATATTCTTTATGCTCTTGGCGTCTTTTACTTCTTCCAAGGACTCGGGATTTATCTCGATTTTCTCACTCACTTGAGAATCTTTGGACTAATGAGATCTTTGCTGGTGATTTTTACCGTGTTTATGGCCCACAAAGTAATCGCCTTTATTGGCGTCTTTGAGTTTTGGGCTAATTTTCGCAGATTCTTTAACAATGAAAATGATAATGAAGGAGATATAAAATGAAAGTTATTCTAACTGAGAGAGTGAAAGCTCTTGGTAATGTTGGCGAAATCGTAAATGTTTCAGCTGGCCACGCCAGAAACTTCCTCCTCCCGAACGGTTTTGCCGTTTTGGCCGATGAAGGTAATAAAAAAGCGCTTGAAAATCAAAAGCGCTCACTCAACAAAAAAGTTGAAGCGCAGAAGAATGAAGCTAACGCTCTTAAGTCAAAACTCGACAGCGTTAAGCTTCAGCTTGTGAAGAAAGTGGGAGCCTCTGGCCGTCTCTTTGGGACAGTGACAAGTTCTGACCTTTCTAAAGAGCTTGAAAAGCAAGGCTTTGATGTTGAAAGACGTCTTATCCATGTAGACACCCCAATTAAAGCTATTGGTAACTACAAAGTACGCGCCAAGCTTTTCTCTGGCGTAGAAGCTACTTTTGAAGTTCAGGTTCAAATGGACCCCAAGCAAGCTGAAGAGCTAAAAGCGAAGCAAGTTGAAGCAGAGCGTAGAGCTGCTGAGAAAAAAGCTCGTAAAGAAGCTGGTGAAGAAGCTCCAGTTGAAGCTGCTGCTGCAGAGCCAACTGCTGAGAAAACCGAAGAGCAAAAGCTTAAAGAAGAAGCTGATAAGATTCTTCGCGGTTAACCTTGAGTAGAAGTCGGGGTGCTGGTATTAATTAATATCAGCACCCCGTTTTTATTTGAGGCCACAAAATGCAATACCCTGAACCGCCACCATTCGACACTGAATACGGCGGAGCCCCTAGAAATCTCAAAGAACTCCCACATGATTTGCTCGCCGAGCGCTCTCTAATTGGCTGCCTCATTATTGATGGCGCTGCCTTTGATGAAATTAGTGATTTAAAACTGGAAGGTGCAGACTTCTATGACAAGCGCTATGGGATTCTCTTTGAGACGATCTCTGACCTAGCACTAGAGAATAAGCCGATCGACTATGTGACCTTGAGTGCTCGCCTTAAAGACAAGGGCAAGCTGGCCGAGATTGGTGGGACGGAATTCGTCTCATTGATTGTTGAAGATCACGCTACAGCGGCCAATATTTATCATTATGCAAAAGTAGTAAAAGATAAGTCTGCCGTGCGCGAGATTGTGCGCACAGCTTCGCGCGTGGCCGATCAGGGTCTCAATTACAAAGGAAAGGTTGAAGACTTTCTTCAGGAAGTTGAGGCGAGCTTTTTTAAGCTTACCAATGAGGCCAAAACGGCCGGCATGCAAAAACTCAATGCTTGCCTCAAGCAAAACTTAAAAGAGCTAGAAGACTCTTCTCGCAATCCTGGCGAGGTTCAGGGAATTCCCACTGGCTATAAAAAACTCGATGAGCTTTTGCTTGGGATGCAGCCGGGACAACTCATCATCCTCGCGGCTCGTCCGGCGATGGGGAAAACCGCCCTGGCCCTCAATATCGCGCAGAACTCTTGCGCCAACACTGGTTTGCCAGTGGCCATTTTCTCACTGGAGATGCTCTCAAACGAACTTTCAATGCGTCTTCTCTCACAGAAAGCGAAAGTAGATTCCAAGCGCATTCGCTCTAAGAACTTTCTCGATACAGATCTTCGCTCCATGCACAAGGCGATTCAAGAGCTAGCGAGCTTTCCCATTTTTATCAATGATAGTGGTGCTAGTTCGTTGCTTGATATTCAAAGTCAGTGTCGCAAAATTAAAAGTGAGCAAGGTATTGGTCTCGTCGTAATCGACTACCTCCAGCTCATGCGTCCGCACACTAATAATCCTTCTCGCGAGCAGCAGATCTCTGAGATGTCTCGAGGTCTTAAGTCCATGGCCAAAGAACTTGGCTGTCCAGTGATTGCTCTTTCACAGCTTAACCGCGGGGTTGAATCTCGACCGAATAAGCGCCCAAATACCTCTGACCTACGTGAATCAGGAGCGATCGAGCAGGATGCTGACATCGTCATGTTCGTCTACCGTGATGAGTACTACAATCCCGATACCAAAGAGCCAGGCATTGCTGAAGTGATTATCGGTAAGAACCGTGCCGGTGAAACGGGAACCGCGAAGCTTACTTGGGTGGGCTCTTACACCTCATTTGAGAATATGGCCTTTGATCCAAATAGCTAATGTCTCGCAATTTCTCTATTTAGACGGCAAGTGGGTGCGGGGAGTGAATCCCCTGCGCGCCGAGGCACTCTATCTCAATCACTCGCTCAATCTACAAACTGGCCACCAAACGACCACTCAGGTGAGCACTTTTTTAGATGAGTGGCTCGGAGAGTCTTTTCAGAAAAAAAGAGAGCGACCGCTAGTGACTCATCTCTTTTATGAGCTCGGAGTGCTACTTCAAGGCGGCAGCGTGGATGAGTCGACGCTCTTGGGGATTTTCATCGAGTTTGAGAGTCTTGAAGAATATCAGCCTCAGAAGGGCGAGATTTACTTGAGAGAGCTTCAATCTCCAAGCTTCACGACCTATGAGTCCGCATTTGCTCGCGGCCATGAGCACCTCTTAAGGGGCGATTGCTATCAATTTAATCTCACCTATCCCTTCGTCTACAATTGTAGTGAAGAGCTAAGTGCAAAGAGCTTTATTGGCGCGCTTAAAAAACCTGGAGCTTTTGCCCATGCTTGCGACTTAGAGTTGCTGGGAATGAGCCTTATTTCAAACTCACCTGAGTCTCTCTTTGAAAGAGAGGGCACTGACACAATTGTCACCAGACCAATTAAAGGAACGCTCAGAAGCTCTCCCGGCGCGCGAGAGCGTCTCTTAGAGAGTAAGAAAGACTGCGCAGAGCTTGATATGATTACCGATTTGCTACGCAATGATCTCAATCGCATTGAGCGGCCAACGGCAAAGGTGAGGGCGCGCAGTAAGGTGCTGGAGGTGACTCATCTTCTTCATCTTTATTCAGAAATTGCCATCACTCTCTCGCCCGCGGTGAGCTTAAGAGAAATTATGCTCTCGCTTTTTCCCAGTGGCAGTGTCACCGGTGCTCCTAAGAAAAGAGTGATGGAAATTCTCTGCGGACTCGAAGAGGGTTCGCGGGGACTCTACTGTGGCTCTACGCTTTTTTCTCATGGGGATAACTTGCAAGCAAATGTGAATATCCGCTCTGGAATTGTGGAGCGAGATAAAGAGATCTTTACTTATCACGCGGGGGGAGGATGCACTCTCTTAAGTTCTCCAAAGGGTGAATACCGCGAGATGCTCGACAAGGTAGAGAGTTTTTTGGGCAGTGTTCTTAATACAAATGTAAGAAAATCTTCTTAGAAAAATGTTACCCCCATAAAAAGCCTTTAGTTTTCAGACAGTTAACTAAACTAACAAATGCTTACAAGGTGCTTCATTCGTTTGACATAAAAATTTGCTGCTCGATATGATTTCACAAAGCTGCTGCCCAGCGTGGCCTTGAACACGGATAAGCCGGATAAACAGGACTGGCTTTAGTTGAAGGACGGGACAAAGGAGTGACCATGTCAGCAACGAATCAGTGGAACCAAGATGGAAACCACACAGAGACAACACACAAGGCGATGGCCAACGAAGTAATTGATGGGGATGAGAAAGTCTCTATCAGCTCTCTTTCAGAACTCACTGGATTCCCAGTAGAGTTCATTAAGAAAGAACTTTTGTTGGATCAAGAGCCTATATCCATGAACGATCTTCGTCAATCGATGATTGCTTATCTCGAACAAAGCAATCAAATGATGATGGAGTTTATGGATTAGAGAATTTGATTGTTTTGATCAAGTTCGGCTCGACTGTCAGTAGGACTCCTGAGCTGATTTTTATCTACTCGGGAGACCCGCGATGAGCGGGTCTTTCATCTTTGTACTTGAGTTAATTTGTCGGAACTCGGCAAATTCAGACCCTTACACATCCTCCACCTAAACTCCCCAAACCAATTACCGATACTTACATCACAGGAATATCTTCAAGGAAGAGATGTATGGATATAGCTACGGTCATAGGCCTCGTCGTTTGTACTGTCGCCATTGTGGGCTCGATTCTCTCAGGTGGCAGCATTATGATCTTCGTCGATGTCGCTTCGGTTCTAGTCGTGGGGCTAGGTCTAGTTGGTTCGACGTTTATCAAATGGCCGATGGAGGTTGTGGTAAAGGTTGTAGCGTTTGGGATGAAGTCGATTTTCTTCACACCAGCTGACCCCAAGGCAACTATTGAAGAAATTAGTAATCTCGCTGAGACGGCCAGACGAGAGTCGGTCTTTGCGCTTGAGAAAGTCCCTATTGAAGATGCCTTTCTTAAAAAGGCGATGACCCTCGCTGCGGATAACCGTCCACCAGAGGTGATCTCTTCAATTTTACAACTTGAAATTGATGCCATGGAAGAGCGCCATAAAGTTGGGGCCGATGTTCTTGATGGTATTGCCGCCGACGGTCCGGCCTTCGGAATGATCGGGACGCTAATTGGTCTAGTTCAGATGCTTCAGAACCTCTCAGATCCTTCGGCCATTGGTCCGGCCATGGCCGTTGCCCTTTTGACGACATTTTATGGTGCGGTTATTGCCAACGCTTTTGCGGCTCCGATGAAGAATAAAATTTCTTTTAGATCAAACTCAGAAATTGTGAAGATGAATATTATTATTGCGGGAACACTTGGCATTGTTGCTGGAGAGAACCCGAGACTGATTAAAGAAAAGCTCAACTCGTTCTTGCCTCCAGCTGAGAGACAACTCGATTCTGAAGCAGAAGCATAAGCACTCGCGAGGTGATGTATGGCCGATGAAGAAAATGGCAGCGTAGGCGATCCGCCAGTAAAATGCCCCGAGTGTAAACCCGGTCTTCCGGCGTGGATGGCCACGTTTTCGGATCTGGTGACACTCCTTTTGACGTTCTTCGTTTTGCTTCTTTCATTTGCAAAGACTGAAACCGCTAAGTATGAAGCGGCGCTTGGTTCAATTCGTAATGCCTTTGGTGGAAACGTACGCGTGATGGGGCAGGTGATCCAGCCTGGAAAGTCTCCCGATGATCAACCCACCATGATGGAGACGGCCGAGCCCATTAGACCTTTTCCTATTGAATTTCTAACCACTGAGGGCTTTCTTGATAAGCACGAGATGAATCGCAACTCAGAAGAGGATCTCAAGCTTATGAGGGCCGACCTAGCGGCCTATGATCTAAATGGCCTAGTGACTCTCTATGAGTCTGCTGAAGGTGCTTACATGCGCCTGCAAGATAAGATTCTTTTTAAAGAAGGCAGCACGGAGATTGATTCGATTTCTCGTGAGTCTTTCAAAAAAATGATCAATCTTTTAAAGAGCGAGGACTGGGTCGTGTTTGTTGAAGGTCACGCGAGTCGTGGGGAAGTGATGAGTGGTAATACCAATAACGATGCCTATAGCCTGAGCTCGGCCAGAGCAACGGCGGTAACTCGCTATCTCATTAGTCAGGGGGTTTCTCCTGATCGAATTTCAACAGTCTTCTACGGAGACTCGCGCCCAGATATTCAGCAAGGTAACGTCAAGGCGACTAATCAGCCGCTCAATCGCCGAGTTGAATTTATGATTCGCAAAAGAGATCTAAGAAGTGAAGGGCGAAAAGTACAGTAGGACTGAGCTATGCGCCCTCACTGGCCATACTAGTCTGAAGGAGTACTTAGATGTACTCCTGGGGCTATCCCAGAATAAGCTAAAAGAGGCTTTGACGAAGGCACAACTCGCTAGAAAAGTTGCGCCTAGGGATGTTGTTTCCTTGCCGCTGGCCCTGGTAAACCGCGCCCTTATTAATCCGCACTACTTATCAAGTAGGCTGGTGACGGTACTAAGTGAAGATAAGGATGTTATTGCGCTTTCAAAGCCCGCTGGTATCCACGGTCACCCCATGAATTATGAAGAGTGTGATACTGTCTTAAACTTTTTGAGAACTAAGCGCAGTGATATCCCTTGGGATGACTTTCATTCCCCTGAAAAGGGATTGCTCTATCGGCTGGACCGCGAGACCTCAGGGCTTTTGCTCTTTATTAAGTCGGCGAGCCTACATCACCAGCTTCGTCAAAATTTTCAAACACTGGTAAAAGAAAAAATCTACTTTGCTTTGGTGGAGGGCAATCTGGAGCACCGGGGAGAATTTAGCTGCGCGCTCGAATCCTTTGGTCCCAAGGGAGCGCAGATGAGACTCTCTCGCTCGGGAGGCGAGGAGGCGAGCCTCGCTGTTGAAGCAGTCGAGTACTTTGCTAAAAGAGATGTGAGCTTAGTGAAGGTTAGATTATATTCTGGATCGCGCCACCAAATTCGCGTGCAGCTCAAAATTTTGGGGCATCCCATTGTCGGGGATGAACTCTATCAGGGCAGAGAGGCCGAGCGCCTTTTTCTTCATTGTTATCGCTACACTCTAGAGCTATCAGAGCTCAAAGTTTTTTGCGATCAGCATTTTGAATTACTTGGAGATTATCTGGGTATCGACGGTGGCCTTCAAGTGTTCGGCGATAAGCTTTTGATCGGTCAGAGTCGCTAGTCTCACTAGCGTCTTTCCTTGCGTGCGCGCATTCATGGCAATTTTAGGATGAGTGATTTTTACCACCACATGGGGAGTGCGCTCGAGGTTTTCCTCAGGAGAATAGCGCGCGATAAGAAAGAGATTATTGGCCATCTCACGCACGACCAATTCACGTAGCGCCTTTGATTCAAGTTCTTTATCGAGCGTGAGCTCGATATTCATAATGAGCACTCCCTGCTCACATGCAGGTGTCCAATTAGAGGGAATCCTCTTATTGAGATTGGCCATGACCGCACTACAGCTAGTGGGCATGAGTTTTTCACGATTAAAAAACGGGAACTTACCATCATTGTAGAGTTGATAGAGAAATAGGCCCATGAGAATGAGCCCTAGTGTAAAGATGGGGTTTTTAAATAATGTTTTCGCAAACATAGCTCTATTATGGCCCCTCTCAGAAAAAAAAGCACTAAGGCCAAAAACGCAGATAGCCGACAAGAATACTACGTTATTTATGGACCTCAGAAAACTTTAGAGTGGGTCCTTTGCTAGGAGTATAGATGAGTCGTTTTCAAGCTATGAAGCAGGCCTACTCGGGCCCCATCGACCATCCCTCGTTTTGGAATTTTATGTCTATGCTTGAAAGTGCGGATGGAGCGCTTTGCCTGGACAGTGTTTGTGAAGAGTTGGAGATAAGCGATGCTGAGCTCTCTTTCTTTCTCACTTTTCTGGCCAAACTCGAATACCACGTAGAGATTAGACTTGGTGACGGCGAGAAGCTCTTAATACCGCCACCAGATACGGTGCGAATTGCTTTTGATTTTAGTTTGAAAGAGTGGTTGGCCTTTCAGGCCCACTTTCCTGATATGAGTTCCAGTGAAGAGCGCCCTTTTCATGAAATCTTTGTTGAAAAGATGGCAGAAGTAGAAGGGCAAAACCCTGAGTACGATCTTTTTAGAGCTCTTGAAGAAGAGGGTGAAGAGGTCGCCATTTTAAAGGGAGAGATTGGTCAGCTGGGAGAGCGCAATCCTGAACTTCTCCCTAAGCTTTACGAGGCCACATCTCACAAAAAAGTGATTGCAACGACTTTGAGTGATGGGCGAAGCTTTGACTTCTATCCGCACAAGATCGTTTATCTCGATGGAGGACTCTCAATTATTGGAGAAGACACCAAAGATCGATCGCTTCTGACTTTTTATGTCGAGTCCGTAGAGACGCTAGAGATCGATGGCGAGGCAGAGTACCGGGCTAACTTCACTCCCCATGAAGTTTATGACTTCATTGCCGCCATAAGAGCAGTCTCGGGGGTTGAAGAGCGCTTAGTCTTAAAAATTCTAGGAGAATCTGAACTCGACTTTAAGCCTCCTTTTATCTATCTAGGTAATCCCTATATTACCGAGAACCCTGAGGGCGAGCGAATTTGGGCCGCCAATGTTGAGATCTCTCCTGAGCTCTATGAATGGCTCTATCAAATGCGTGCCCACATTCAAATTCTAGACCCCATTCATATGGCAAATGAGTTTGAAGACTACTGCCATAAACGGGCCTGCGAGCGGGTGGACGAGCTTAAAAAAGCCTCTTAAAGAAAGTGGGCAGTTTGTGATAAGGTGAGTGGGTGAAGAGTCCTCGCAATCCATTTGTTTTCTTGTCCTTTCTGCCGGCAGTCGCCTTTGTTATCTTTGATAGCTTTTTGCCCGTCAAAGAGGCGCTCATTGCTAGCGTGTGCCTATCTACTATTGAAATTATTGCTGAGAAAATATTCTTAGGTCATGTTCACAAACTTTCGCTGGTGAATTTTGTGCTCATCGTCCTCTTTGGTGGAGTGAGCCTCCTGGAAGAGGACTCGCTTTGGTTTCAATTGCAGGGAACCTTCATGGGAGTGACGATTGCCGCAGTTCTGCTCTTTCGCCTCCTGCGAGGTAAGAGTTTGATGGAGGAGATGCTCAGTGAGATGAATCTTGCCTCGAGGCCGCCAACAGAGATCATGAAGATGGTTGAGTTTCACATGTGTCTTTTCTTTCTCGTTCATGCGCTTGTGAACGCGATCATCGCTCTCTATTGTCCGCTTTCATGGTGGAAGTTCTTTAAAGTTGGGGGCTTTTACGCCCTGATGCTGCCCTATACTGTTATTGAAGTCATCCTCATTCGCCGCCGGGCAAGGGCTTTGGCACAAAATTACCCGAGGTAAATGCTTTTATTTTAAAAATTTCTTATACCGCTGCCGATAATAATCTATAGGATTAGTTTGATTATGAGCAACGCTAAAAAGAAATTTGATCCCCCTGAGGAGGAAGAGCTCCTCATGGAGTTCGAGGATGATGAAGAGGAAGAGGAGGAGCAAGCTCCTCCCGAAGACCTTGAACTCTTTGACTCCGGGGAGAAGACACGCCAGATACCAAGCGCGAATGCTACGCGTACAGGTATTGCTGTTGGCGGCCGGCTCAGTAGTAAGAAAAATGCTCAAGACACGCTCGCTGCCCTTCAAGAAGCCGCCTCAACTCCCGTTGAGACAGTGGATGAAAATGGTGACTTTGTCGGTGTAAAGGCACTACTTGAAAATAAGGGCGATAAATATCCCCAGCTCTATGGTAACTACTATGTCCTAGACCACTTGATCGATGGTGGGATGGCCAAAATTTGTCGGGCGCGCTTTCTAGGGGAAGAGGCCGAGAAGATCGTGGCCATTAAGATGGTTCAGGAGAAATTCTCAAAGGACCCTGAATTTAAGTCGATGTTCGTCGATGAACTCAAAGTATCCTTTGGTCTTCAGCACCCCAATATTGCAGCAACATTTGATTACGGTGAGATTCGCGAGCAACTCTTCGTATCGATGGAATACATTCATGGTAAGAACCTGGATCAAATCCTGCGAAAAATGCAGGAGACGAAAACGGTTTACCCTGTGGATGTTGCCGTTTTTATCATTTCAAAAGTGTGCGAGGGTCTTGGTTACGCTCATAAATTTACTAATAATCTCACTGGCGAGAGCCTCAATATTGTTCACCGAGATATCTCTCCTCACAACATCATGCTCACCTTTGAAGGCTATGTTAAAGTCATCGACTTTGGTATTGCCAAGGCTTCTTCCAACCAGGAAAAGACTCAGGATGGAGCGATTAAAGGGAAGGTGAGCTACATTGCTCCAGAGTATCTCGATGGCAAAGAGATTGATGGTCGCTATGATGAATTTGCCGTAGGGCTCACGCTCTGGGAGATGCTCGTTGGTAAGCGAGTCTTTAAAGGTGAAACGGATATCGCTACACTGAGACAAATTCTCGAGTGTAATGTCCCAGCACCGTCTCTCTATAATAAAGAAATTCCGCCAGAACTAGATAAGATCATTCTTAAGTCACTTTCTAAAGATCCCAATGATCGCTATCCAGATATGGAAGCACTCGGGCGCGATCTTGTTAAGTTTCTCTACACTGCTTTTCCCGATTTCTATGAAGCTCAGCTGGGTCCCTTTCTTCAAGAGCTCTACAAGGAAGAGTTTGAGAAAGATTGCGAGACATTTCGCTCTTGGGGTGAAATTGACCTTCGAACCATCAATGACCAAGTAAAACAACTTCGTGATATGAAGCGTGAGGAGGCCCAGCAGCGTGGGGTTCCCATGCTGGAGTTTGACCTCGATGAGGGAACTTCCCTTGTAGGCAGTGAGGGTGAAGAGATGACCTTGACCCTCGATAAAGAGGGCATTGGCAATGGCTACCGGGCTAGAGCTAGGCAGCGCCAGTCGGGGCATCAGGCCAAGCTCATGCAAAAGATGCTCGCTCTGAAAGGGGGAGCAGACGAAGCGGCTACTGAAAAGAGTGGCCCACGCAAGGTTGCGGCCACTGGGAGTCGCAAGGTCCGAAAACGAGTGCGCCCTTCTCACGAATTAGAAGAGGAAGGCTCACCTGCGGCGGCTGCGCCCAAAAAGAAGGCGAAGACTAAAGGTAAGAAAGTCAGTAAGAAGACGCGCAAAAAGAAAAAGACCAAAAAGAAAAAGCAGCCCTTTGTGGATAAGGCATTTATTATCGGTGGTCTGTTGATTGCTGCTTGGCACTTTGGGCTTTCAAAGAAAGTGCTCGACTTGATTTTTCCCGAAGATGAACTCTTAGTTCCAAAGGTGCAGATTGAAGCTGGCGCGGGTAAAACAAAGTCAGAGTACAACTCACTTAGTGAAGAAGAATTTTTTCAAAAAGTAGATCAAGAAAGCAATTGATCAATCTTTCCCATACTATTCATAAACTCTTCGCGCACACTCTTGGCAAAGCGATTGTACTTATTCATATCTAGAAAAAGTTCGATTGAGTCGTTTTCAA
The DNA here is from genome assembly GCA_048264885.1 of Bacteriovoracaceae bacterium. GTDB lineage: Bacteria > Bdellovibrionota > Bacteriovoracia > Bacteriovoracales > Bacteriovoracaceae > JBLWXV01. The sequence continues at coordinate 22,362 of JBLXCO010000003.1, read as the reverse complement.
CCTGATCGAGAATCTTCATCAAACGGCGATGTCCCTTGGTATCAATTGACTGCGGGGAGGCCTTAAAGTCAATGAGAGTTCTCCCAATAAAGTGGGTGAGAACAAGAGTCTTGGCAATTTGCTCATCGTGCTCGGTGGGGGTGGCCTCAACGATTTTGAGCCCGTGGCTCTCGAGATAGCCTTTGATATTTTGGTAGAGCTTCTCTGGTGTTCTAAGGTTATGGAGCACGATTTTGCGACCAAAGACAGTGTGCCTCGCCGAATCGGGTCCAAACATAGGGTGAGTGGCGAGTAAATGGATGTCGCTACCGAGATGCTTTTTCATGATCTCACTGGGAAGCTCTTTGACGCTACAAACGTCGGCCACCAAAGTCCCGGCTTGAAGGAGCGGGGCCATTTTTTGGATCACTTCTTCAAAGTGTCCTATCGGCACGCAGGGAATAACGATGGGACAAGCGCAAACCTGCTCAAAACTCGCGGCCTTGGCGCCAATCTTTGTGGCCTCGAGGGAGAGTTGCGATTGATCAAATTTAGGATCGAAAACTAGGACGTCGGCATCCTGGGCCAAGTAGCGCGTAAGCAGTTTTCCCAAACGACCAAAGCCGATGATTCCTAATTTCATAACACTTTCCTAATGCGCTCAGATGCCTCTTTGATATCGTTCATGCTAGTGGCAAAACAAAGTCTGAGGTAGCCCGGGCACCCAAAGTAATCCCCTGGGAGCGTGGCGACCTTGGCCTCACTCAAAATGTGAGTGGCGAGGTCGATACTTGTTTTAAAGCGCTCTCCAAGTAGAGGAGTGACGTCGATGAAGTGGTATAAAGCCCCTTGGGGGTCTCTGAAGTCAAAAATGTCGGCAAAAACTTCCTTCATATAGAAGGCGCGCTTTTCCATGGTCTTACTCATCTCATGAAAAGTCTCTTGATTCATCGTAAGGGCCTTAAGACCGGCCTCTTGAATAAACTCGGGAATATTTCCATTGAGGTGAGAATGCAACTTTTCAATGAGCGCAATGAGATTACTTGGTCCCGCGGCGTAGCCTAAGCGGTAACCAGTCATGCACGAAGACTTTGAAAAAGTGAAAGCACTGAGAGTGCGCTCAAAGTACTTGGGATCAAGCGCGGCAATGCTCACATGCTGATGCTCACCATAGGTGAGCGTTTCATAGGCTTCATCGCTAATAATGTAGAGATCATTTGAGACGCAGAAGTCTCCCAATTCTCGCAGGGACTTCTCTGAATAAACCGCCCCCGAAGGATTATTGGGTGTGTTGATGTGAATGGCCTTCGTCTTGGGAGTCAAAGCCTTTTGAATTGCTTCCAGGTTGAGCGAGTGATCGCTGTGGCAATCGACAAAAACGGGTGTGCCTCCAGCGAGCTTGATACTCTCAGGGATGGTCACCCAGTAAGGCGCAGGCACAATAACTTCATCGCCAGGGTTGAGCAGGACTTGAAAGATGGAGTAGAGGACGTGCTTGCTACCACTCCCAACAATGATGCCACTTTGATCCACGTGAATTTTATTAAAGTCTCTAAGTTTTGAGACGAGCGCCGACCTAAGTTCTTTTGTCCCCGCTACTAGAGAGTACTTGGTTTTTTTTTGATCAAGGGCCGCTTTAGTGGCATCAGTCACTTCGTCGGGGGTGTCAAAGTCAGGCTCTCCGACATGAAGTCCTATCACTTTCTCCCCTTGAGAGCGAAGTTCTGCCACCATGCGAGAGAGCTTAATGCTGGGGGACTCTGAGATGGCCAAAATCTTTGAGGAGAGCTCTTTCATTATTTTTTCTTCCAGTTATCAACAATGTCTGATTGCACGCGGACACTCTCTTCGTGGATCGTCTCAAAGATATCTCGGGTGTAGGCTTCATCAAGACCGCCCAAGGCGCCAAGGCGCAGGCGCTCTTCAAGAAGCTGATCCATGCGGTGAATTTGCAGTACAGTTACATTATTGCGCGCTTTTGACTCACCAATTTTTTCCACAATTTTCTGTCGCTGAGCGAGTAGCTCAATGAGCTCGCGGTCAAGTCTATCAATTCCCGAGCGCATTTCTTCAAGTTCTGTTTCAAAGCCGCGATCACTTGAGAACTCACTTTTCATTTGAAGATTGTCGACGATATCGGCGAGCATTTGGGGGGTGACTTGCTGATCGGCATCGCTGAGTGCTTTGTCTGGATCGAGGTGGGTTTCAACCATGAGACCATCCATGTCGACATCAATGGCCTTTTGGCACACCATTCCCACCATCTCGCGCTTGCCAGTGATGTGAGAGGGATCGCAAATTACCGGCAGATTTGGGTAGCGGCGTTTAAGCTCAATGGGAATTCTCCACATGGGAAGATTGCGGTAGCTCGACTTTTCAGCACTTGAAAAGCCACGATGAATCGCGGCCAGCTTGTGGATGCCCGCGCCTTCAAAGCGCTCGAGGGCGCCAATCCAAAGAGCGAGGTCGGCGTTGATCGGATTCTTGACCATCACTGGAACATTAGTGCCCTTAAGGACATCGGCAATGGCCTGCACGCTAAAGGGGTTGGCGGTGGTGCGCGCACCAATCCAGAGGATATCAATATTGTACTTCAATGCGAGTTCGGCGTGCTCTGGGGTGGCGACTTCAGTTGTGGTCATGAGACCAGTTTCTTTGCCGGCCTTTTCAATCCAAGCGAGCGCTTCTTCACCATGACCCTCGAAAGTGTAGGGGCGCGTGCGCGGCTTCCAAGCTCCGGCGCGAAAGATAGTGGCGTCTCCCTTTTTCTTAATCTCATGAGCGGTGGCGAGCACTTGCTCTTCACTTTCGGCACTACAGGGGCCAGCAATAATAAGCGGGCGAGTGAGTCCCGGAATCCACTTTTCAAGGGGTATAATATTCATGATCTCTCCAAAGTACTTTGAGCACTATAATGAAAACCTTGGGCAATTTACCACATTTGTGGACTTCATTATAGCGCGAATGCCGACATTTCATGATAGGCAAAAGCTATGCCTAAAAGCGGTCGGTGGCCTCCACCAGGGCACTGGTGATCCCGGCTTCACTTAGCGCGTGACCGGCATCGGGGATGATCTTAAACTCGGCCTCGGGCCAGGCGCGATGAAGTTCCCAGGCACTCTCAGCGGGGCAAACTACATCGTAGCGCCCTTGAACGATGATCGCCTTGATGTGGCGAATGCGATCGATATTTTCGATGAGGTAGTTGGGGGTTTCAAAGAAGCCCTTATTTACAAAGTAGTGGCATTCAATGCGAGCAAAGGCGTCGGCAAATTGATCCTCGCCGTAGTCGTCGGCATTCTTGGAGTCATAGATGAGCTTTGAAGTGCCGCCCTCCCAAGTAGACCATGCCTTAGCTGCTTGCTTGCGCACTTTTTCGTCGCTGCCAGTTAAACGCTTATAAAAAGCTCCTATAAAATCGCCGCGCTCAGACTCTGGAATGGGCCGGACATACTCTTCCCACAAGTCGGGATAGAGGCGAGAGGCTCCTTCTTGGTAGAACCATTGTAGCTCTTTATCGCGCAAAAGAAAAATTCCGCGCAAAAAGAGCGCGCTCACGCGCTCCGGGTGAGTGATCGCATAGGCAAGGGCCAAGGTTGAGCCCCATGAGCCGCCAAAGACGGCCCAATCTTTTATCCCAAGTAGCTCTCTAATTTTTTCGATATCTGCGACCAAGTCCCAGGTGGTGTTTTCTTGGAGTTCAGCAAACGGAGTGCTCTTGCCACAGCCGCGTTGATCAAATAAAACAATGCGCCACTTTTTAGGGTCAAAATAGCGGCGATAATCACCCTTAACTCCACCCCCGGGCCCTCCGTGAAGAAAAACTACAGGGCGACCTTCGGGATTGCCGGCCTCTTCAATGTAGAGGGTGTGGAGGTCTGAAACTTTAAGCGAGTGAGTCTGATAGGGGGCAATCTCTGGATAGAGTGTTTTCAAAGGAAGTCCTTGGGAAAGTTGTCATTTCCGCCATCTTAAGACTGGTCGCCACCTGGGTCAATCTCTGATAAGTTGAAGTCCATGCAAGCACACTCAGAAAAGCTTTTTATTTTAACGTCGCAGCAAACTGAAAATGATGAGGGCATCGTCATCGACTTTGTGGCCAGTTCAGATCAAGGCCCAGTCTACTTTCGCTACACCGGACAGCGCCTAGTCCTGTTTGTCGCCGCGGGGAGTAATGTCTCCGGGCTGAAGTTTGCCGAGCAGCGGGCCCTGGCGCTAAAGAGTTTTTCAGGTGGTGAGGTTGAAGCCCTCTACTTTAAAGACCTACGCTCATTTTTGGATGCCCGTGAGCGCCTGAGTGAACAGGGGGTTCGCACCTTTGAGTCTGATGTGCGAAGCCATGAGCGTTTTTTAATGGAGCGCTTTATCCATGTGAGCGCAGAGGTTGAAGCCAAGGCCACTAACCCCAATATTCGCCCCTGCGACTACACTCCCAAACTCAGTCAGCTCTCTCTTGATATTGAAACGGGTCGCGGTGGTGAGCTCTACTCCATCGGCTATCACTTTCGCTCCCACGTCCGCGAGGCACGTGGGGTTTTCATGGTGCGGCCCGGACTTGCCAGTGAGTTTCAGCGGGTGAGTGACGAACTCACTTATTTTAAAAATGAGGGCGAGGTGATCCGCGCCTTTTTAAAAGTCAATGCCGAGCTCGACCCGGATTTAATTGTGGGCTGGCACGTGGTTGGATTTGATTTGGCTTTCTTGCAAAAAAAGTGTGACCAGTTTCAAATTCCTTTTACCCTGGGGAGGCGAGGAGGACTGCTCTCTCTTACCCAGCGCGATGATGGAGCGACTTTTGCGACAATTCCTGGCCGAGTGGTCATCGATGGCCCACTTCAGCTGCGCTCAAACTTTTTTTCTTACCCCAACTTTAAGCTCGAAACAGTCGCCCAAGTAGAACTGGGAGTGGGCAAAGATATTTCCGCCTCAGGACTAGATAAAGTTGCTGAGATTGAGCACCGTTTTAGACATGAGCCTGAAGCACTGGCCAAGTACAATCTTCTTGACTGCACTTTGGTGCTCGATATTTTTAAAAAGACCAAGCTCATCGAGCTCTTAGTTTCGCGTTCGCAAATAAGTGGGCTTTTACTGGATCGCTTGGGCTCTTCGACCGGTGCCTTTGATCACATCTATCTTCCAAGGCTTCACCGTAAAGGTTATGTGGCCCCTAACGTGGTCGACATTAAAAGAGACTCCGCCGCTCAGGGAGGCCTTGTTCTCTCGCCTCAAGCGGGTCTTCACGAGCATGTCATTGTGCTCGATTTCAAAAGTCTTTACCCAAGTCTCATGCGAACTTTTTTTATCGATCCCTTAGGTCGTCTAGAAAAAGAAAATAGCACGGTTACGACTCCCACTGGTCATCAATTTTCTCGCACTGAAAATATTCTCGCCGGCATTCTTGAAGCGCTGATGGAAAAGCGAGCGCGCGCCAAAGAGGCGGGCAATATGCCCTTGTCTCAGGCGATCAAAATTTTGATGAATTCCTTCTATGGGGTGATGGGCTCGACCGGCTGTCGCTTCTATCACAGCGAGCTGCCTGAGGCGATCACGGGAACGGGACAGTGGGTTTTGCGAACCAGTGTAGAGTGGCTCCAAAAACGGGGCTATGAAGTTCTCTACGGCGACACCGACTCTGTCTTTGTGGCGCTAAAACCAGGTGAGGGGATGAACGCCTCTTCGGTGGGAGCCTCGCTGGCCAGAGAGCTCAATCAGTTCTTAACCGATCTCATTGCCAAGCGCTTTTCAGTGGCGTCGGTGCTTGAGATTGAATTTGAGAAATACTACCGCAAATTTTTTCTTCCCATGGCGCGCTCTGGAGAAGGGGGGGCAAAGAAGCGCTATGCGGGCCTGCTTGTAAGCGCCAAGGGGGAGGGTGAGAAGTTAGTCTTTTCTGGAATGGAATTTGTGCGCAGTGATTGGACTGAGCTTGCAAAGAAATTTCAGTACGGTCTTTTTGAGCGGCTCTTTCACGCGGGAGATCTTGAAGCCTATATCCGCGAGTATCTGGAGCGCTTGCGTGCGGGTGAATGTGTGGAGGAGCTCATTTATAAGAAGCGTCTCACCAAAAAGGCCAGCGAGTACACCAAGACTCAACCGCCACATGTACGCGCCGCTCTGATGCTCGACAACCCCGATAGTATGCGCGATGTGGAGTACGTCTTTACCAGGCGCGGCCCAGTTCCCATTCAACTCGATCACACCGATGTCGATATTAATCATTACATTGACAAACAACTGCGTCCAATTGCTGAGGGAGTCCTGAGTTTACAAGAGCTGCGTTTTGATGATTTCATTACAGGAGATCAACTCAATCTCTTCTAGGTGTAACGTGGACGTCCTGTGGAAATCCATTCAAGTTTTCTTTCATCGTCGCGGAGCTCACCTGGCGGCGGCTTCCACATTTTATCTTATTCTTTCAATTATCCCGCTTTTATTGCTGGTTGTGCGCTTTGTGGGCTGGATTTTGGGCAGTTCGCTTTTGAGTGAGGACTCCGTTTTATCACTGGTCTTTGAGATGTTTCCCAGTGAAATGCCCGGGGTGAGTTCGGATTTGCAAAAGTTCTTAGATGGACCACTCAAGGGCGCTAAAGAGTATACAATATTTAATTTCGCTTTCCTCTGTTTTGCGGGTCTCTCGTTTTTGGCCAGCTTGTGGTCGGGGCTCTTCTTCATGAGTGAGGATCGCTCTTTTTTAAAAGCGAGTAAGCACATCAAGGGTCTCGTGCTGCTCTTTGTGGGGCTCGTTTTACTTGGGCTCCTCTTTGTCCTGCCGGGAGTTCTGCACACTGTCGCCAAAGCCTTGCAAAATAACCGACTGGCACTCTTTCTCTATGAAAATCTCGAGGGGATGCGTCCGTTTCTAGAGTGGATCCGCTCCGATGTGCCCGAGTTCTCCTTTCTCACGACTTCCCCCTTTTTCTATGGGCCAATTTTGATTTTCTATTTCGCCTTTTGTTATCGCACATTTTTTAACTTTAAAGTTTATTGGCGCGAATCCCTGCTTGCGAGCTCGGTTTTTATCCTCTCGATGATTGCGGGAAAATCGGCCTTTTGGATGTATTTTTTCTTAGTTCGAGATCGCCTTGTGAGTAACTATGGCAATTTTTATAGCTTATTGGTCGCCATCGTTTGGCTCTATATCCTGATGTGCTTTTTCTTTTTTGGGGCTTCGATGTGTTGTGTCTTTACGGGGATTCATCAAAAGGAATTTAAAGTGAAGGACAATGGTAAGAGCGAAGAAAAGAACCAGGAAAAAGGGCCCAAGCAGGATCAAAAAGACGACAATGATCATTCAATTAATCCCTAGAATATTGCAAGCCCACGGGCTTTGAACTAAGATAAACTCATGATTCGCGACTTACTCCACCTCTATATTTACCTGCTCATCATCGATGTGATTCTCTCTTATCTGCCACAATTTCGTCGCAATCCAGTAGTGATGTGGATTCATCGCGCGGCTGACTTTACTTGTAAGCCGATTCGTCGCATGCTTCCGCCGAATTTGCCACTCGATGTTTCGCCTTTGATTGTCATCTTGATTCTCAAGCTCATCATGGCGCTTTGGTAATTTCTTGTCTTTTTAGGTCTTCGCGTCTTAAAATAGGAGCAGTGTCTTTTGAAATACCAGGACGCTTTCATCAAGGAAGATGAACGGAGGTCACGGATGGAGCCTAATAGGCCTTACGAGTTTTCACTCGATCAGCTTGCTAGCGAAACGCTGGCCCTAAGTGAATCAATGTCTTCGCTCTTTAAAGAAGAGCTCGAGGGTTTTGATCGCGATTTCGATTTCAACTATCAACGCTCTTTGCACACTCATTCTGACGAGAGTGAAGTTCAGGCCAGAGCAGAGCAACTCCCAGGCCAGAGCGATGATCAGAGTGAAGACCATCACTCTCTTGCAGACTTTCCAGAAGCACCCGGTGTTGTCTATCACCTGCAAATAGGTGTTTCGACCTTTGCCATTCGGGCCATTGCCACCGCGGATATTGATGAAACAATGATCTATCTGCGCTCTGGAGAGCCAAGTCTGCTGGCGGCCCTGAAGCTCAGTGCCTCTGAAGATGAGTTTCAAGATCTTTCAAATATCGGCTTCTTTGAGACCGAGTCGCTCGAGTTAGCACAGATGGTGACGGATCAATTGGCCAATCGCCGTTTTCCGCGGATTGAAGATCAGTTGTGTAATCTGAGCGATCCAGGCTTTAGCTGGTGGCTTAAAGAAGAAGAGAATAAATTTACAATTTATTATAAATCTCATGGTCTTGGCCGTGAGGAGCGCTTTTTAAAATTGGGTCCGGTGGGAGATCGAATGATTCACTCCAAACGGATGCAGAGCCTGCGCCCCTTACTGCAAGGTCTCTTTCCCATCAAGGAGTGGGTGAGTACGGACAAAGTTTTTAGCGTGGAGTGTGTCGGAAATCATCCGGGCTTTGAACTTTTTAAGAGGCTCTTCACTCACGGGCAGTGGCCAAAGGATCACGCGGCTTTTGGGGCCAATCGCCTCGGGGTAACGCTCTATCTTCACTTGCAAGAGGTCTCCACCATGCGCGCTTTTTGGGCGCAGGTGGATAGTGAAGTAAAAGCATAGGGTACTCGTAACTTGGGAGAAATACTGGCCGGCCTCTTGTGGCGAGTTTCATCTCGGGTTATTATGAAAACAGTCGGAATGGATTCCAACTGCTTAGAAACAGGACGTTTTTCATGGATCAAACATCCTTTACGCAGACGATTGGCACAGATCGTCTTCAAAAGGCCATTGAGCGCAACAAACGCAAACAAGAACTCAGAGGACTGCGCTCATCATCATCTTCCCTCTCATCAGCTAGCTTTTCTAACGATACGGGTCCCGGGCGCTCGCGCACAGTTGGCGACACTATTGAAGTTGGAACATCGAGCCGGCCATGGAGCCCCCCATCGGCTTCTATGAGAACGGCCAGTAGAAGAACTCCCGCTGCTGCACCCAGTAGTAATGAAGTGGCAGTGGTTTCTCCAAGTGCCACCAGTCGCAAGAGTGTTGCTACTGGGGATCAATTAGAATTTTCTACAAGTCTGCGCACTTCACCTCAAAGGGCCCCGGCCAAGCCATCTTATACTTCGGCCAAGAGAAAGGTGAAGACTCATAAAAAGAGTAATGATCGCTTCTCTAATATTATGCTTAAAAGTGCATGGGCTTTTTGTGGCTTCTTGCTCTTGCGCTTGATTTTCTCAGGCGGGGGAATTCTCGATTACAACGAGAGAAAGAGCATGCTGGAAGGGCGCGAGCATGAGCTTGAGAGCATCAAGATTGATAATCAAAAGACTCTAGGTGAAATTGAATTGATTCAAAAAGACACTTCAACTCAAAAAAAGTTGGTGCGCGATCACTTGGGTTTCATCGCTCGCGATGAGTATTTGATTATTTTTCAGAAAGATAACTCTCGAGGGCAGGAGAGCTTTTCCATTGAAGGCGACTCCCTATCTGCCAGTCTTTAGTGAGATTCTCACTGGCCTTTAATTCTAAAACATGCTGCGCGTAAATGTCTGAGGTGCGATAGATTGGCACCTCAGTTTCATCCGTTCCCGGATGGGCCGGAACATTGCGTTCGATGTGAACGATAGAGAAGTCCGGATCGAGAAAAATAATATCTAAATTAAAATAAGTGTCAGGCATCCAAAAACGTCTCAGTCCAATTTTGGGGTACGCAAACAGTAGACCTTGTGAGTCAGGCCAGTCCTGCGCCTTAATTCCAGAGAGCCCCTTTTGCTGATCAATCTCTGTCACTGCAATGCGGATGGGAATTTCAACACCACTTGGAGAGGCCATGGTGGCCTTCTCAAGATGAGAAAGGGGAGTGCTACTTTGGCAGGCAGTAAGTGATAAAAAAAGAATGAGGCCGCTTAGAAAAGTTAGAGCTTTTCCCATGAAAAATCCCCCAAGGTACGCTATAACTGGAGCTTACTCCCAATAGAATAGGGAGCATCGAGAGGAGTTGGCAAATGAAGAAAAAATTGAGTGGTCTCTTGAGAACCCACACCTGTGGAGAACTCAGAGCACAGGACGTTGGCACGACTGTCACACTTTGTGGTTGGGTCAATAAAACGCGCGATCTGGGAGGGCTTACCTTCATTGATCTACGCGACAAGTTCGGTGTGACTCAGCTCAATTTCGATTCCTTTGTGGGTGACCTCGCTAGGCTTAAAGACTGCACGCTTGAGAGCGTGATCAAAGTTACGGGACTTGTGCGTGAGCGCCCAGATTCTGCGCGCAATTCTAAGATGGATACGGGGGAAGTGGAAGTCGCCGTGAGTGCACTTGAAGTCATGTCGACCAACAATATTGATAAGATTCCTTTTCTTCCCTATGGCGCAACAGAGGCCACAGAAGATTTGAAACTGCGCTATCGCTACTTGGATCTTAGAACAAAAAAACTTCAAGAGATCCTGCGCTTGCGCTCGAGAACGACCACTCAAGTTCGTCGCATTCTGGATGAGCTCGATTTTGTCGAAGTGGAAACTCCGATTCTCTATAAGTCGACTCCAGAAGGCGCGCGCGACTATATCGTTCCCTCACGCGTGCACCCAGGTGAAGTCTATGCGCTTCCGCAGTCGCCACAAACACTTAAGCAGTTGTTGATGATTGGTGGGACGGATAAGTATTTTCAAATTTGTAAGTGTTTTCGCGATGAAGACTTGCGCGCCGACCGCCAGCCTGAGTTTTCTCAGATCGATATTGAGGTGAGCTTTGCCACCCAGGAGTATATTCGAAATCTCGTGCATGAGATTATTCGCCCGCTCTTTAATCTTCCGGCCGACTTTCAAATGCCGATCATGACTTACGCCCAAGCGATGAATATCTATGGCTCTGATAAGCCCGACACGCGCTTTGGTCTGAAGCAAAAAATTGTGAATCAAATTTTTGCCAGCACTGGCTTTGGCGTTTTCAAATCGGCCATCGACTCTGGTGGCATGGTAAAGGCGATGTTCGTTCCCGCCGAGATGGGAAGTTTCACTCGCAAGGACACAGATGCCATGCCCACAATTGTGAAGCCCTATGGCGGCAAAGGCGTGGCGTTTTTTAAAGTTGAAAACGGCGCTGTGAGCGGTGGAATTTCTAAGTTTATCACTGCAGAAAACCTCGCTGCACTAGGAGCACTTGTTGACGAAGGTCATAAAGATAATGGCACTTGGCTCTTTGTCGCTGACGCCAGCGAAGATGTCGTCCACGCTTCAAGCGATGCTTTGAGACGCTCACTGGGTCGCTCACTGGGACTCATTAAAGAGGGCTACTCATTCTTGTGGGTCACTGACTTTCCTCTTCTTGAATGGGTGCCTGAAGAAAAGCGCTACGTCGCTCGCCACCACCCCTTCACATCTCCGAAAGTGGCAGAGATGGAAAATTTTTTGGCGGCCGGACCGACTGATCCGGCCCTTAAGGATCTTTGCGCTGAAGCATATGACGTCGTTTGTAATGGCTACGAGCTAGGCGGTGGGTCAATCAGAATTCACAACCAAAATGTTCAAAACCAAATGTTTAAGGTCTTGGGCTTTACTGAAGAGGAAAAGCAATCGCAGTTTGGCTTCTTCCTTGAGGCCCTTAGCTATGGAACACCAGCTCACGGTGGACTCGCCTTTGGTCTAGATCGCTTGGTGATGATGCTCGCGGGAACGGATAATATCCGCGACGTGATTGCTTTTCCAAAAACGAATGCGGCCAAGGATCTAATGGCGGGGGCCCCCAGTAAGCCCGCCCACGCCCAAACCCAAGAGCTTCATTTTGAGTGGCTTAAAAAATAGTTTAATTTCAACTACCTAGAGAGCTTGAGTTTTCTTGTCGGTTTACCGACAAGAAACTCATGACTCGCTTAAAGAAATCCTTCATTCTCACCCTTTGCTTGGGCCTAGTGCTGGGGTCTTGCGCACCACTGAGCGAGCGTCATCACTTTGAGCGCGATCCCTCGGCATTTGATCTCTCAAGTTTAAATCCTGATACGCTAGACCCCGACTTTTTAATTCAAACCAAACCAGAGTTTGAAGTCTTGCAGTATAACGTGATGAGATTTCTACTCGATGCTAGTTTTGAAACAGATGCCGTAAAGCTTGAGCGTGCTCATGCGGCAAGAGATTATTTCTATCAAACGAGTGCCAAGATCTTGCGCAACTACCTGGCCGTAAAAGCCGGTGAGGAAAAGCCTTTTAAGATTGCCCATCCACCGGCCTGGACTTTGCGCACAGATGTGAGTTATCTCACGCGTGAAGTGGAGCAAAGTGCCGATCGCCTCTCTGCTGAGTCTATCGAAGCGGCCCGAAATGTTTTTAATCTGGTCGATATCAATGCCCTCCCACTGCAGGTCCTACCGGCAGAGATCAATCGCGCGGACACGCTGGCCTTTCTAGGGCAACTCCAAAGTGCGAACTCCGATGACGAGCAAATGCTCTTACTGATGAATCGCTTTGAGGGTGAAGTTCAGCAGTACTTTGATCGCGTGAGAAATATTGGTAGCGAGCTCGCTTCTCACCCCGATATAGATTTGGGTGATGAAGAAGCGACAAAGTTTTTAAAGCTCTTTCTCGATCACTATTATCAAAATGTTGATGAGGACGTTCTTAAAACGATTCTCTTTGATGTGATGATGCTTGGCCGTGAGCCCACGCCCCTTGAAGGCGCGCAAATCATGTTTAGAAATTCTGGGCCGGGACTTGGAAAAGGACTGCAACAGCTAGGTAAAGAGCCCTCGATGGGAAAATCCCTCTCAGAGGTGCTTGAAACCCTCGAAGACGCAGGAAAGGTTGTTCCTCATTATATGGTCCATGAGATTCTCTCAAATGATCCGGGCGGTTATCTCTTTGATGAAATCGCCGAGAGTCCACTCGGAACTGGCACAGTAGCTCAAGTGCAAAAGGCCATGCTCGAGCGCGATGGCGCCGTTATTCCAGTGGCCGTGCGCTTTTTTAAGCCGGGAATCGAGCAAAGGGCCGCCGATGATATTCGCATTCTCTCTAGCTTTGTGACGAAGCTGCAAAATGAAAATCTTCTTGAGCCAGCGATGATTCCCCAGGCCGAAAAGCTCGTGAGCTCACTCAAAGACTTTCTCTACCAAGAACTTGATATGAATGCGACCATCGTCAATCAAAAGCAGGCAGCCGCTGTTTATGCTAAGACGCTCACAACTAAGGTCGCCGGTAAAAGCTATGAAGTCGAGTTCGTCGTTCCCAAACTCTATGAACCTGAAGTCGAAACCACTGCTAGTAAGCTACACGTGCAAGAGTTCTTACCGCCTAAAACAAAATTTTCAAAACTTCGCTCTCGTGCAAGTCGCGAGGCGATCTCAAACACCTTGTTTGAGCTCTTCTTTAGAGAGGCCCTCTTTGGGACAGGGTTTATGCACTCGGATCTTCACCAAGGAAATTTCACCATCCTTGAAACCAAAGGTAATAAAGCTCGTGTGGCCATCTACGACTATGGTATGGCCCACACGCTCTCACTTGAAGCGAGGCGCTCATTCTTATTGATTGGCGCCGGTGCAGAGCTCTCTGAGGCCGACATGCTCGCCTCGGGGATGAAGAGCTTTAATAAAGGAATTAAGAAGTCAGAGCTTCGCGCGCTTGAAAAACTCATCAAACAAGAAATCAGTCATAATGGCCCAAAGAGCGCTGAAGACTGGATCGTCTGGGGCCTGCAACACGGTCACCTTGATAGTTCTGAACTGGGCACTATGGCGCGCGGTTCACTTCTCATTTGGCAGCTTCCTAAGCAAATGAAAAATGTCTCGCAAATGGAAGACTTTCTTGAATTGATTGTTCAAGAAGAAGTCAAAAAATCGGCGGGCAAGGCCAACTTCCCCCTCACCAAAGCCGATCGCTTTAATCTCATCACTAAGGCCATCAAAGGCAGTTGCTTTGATATGATGAGACGTCTTTTTAAAAAATAATTTTTAAAAAAGAAGATTATGCAGCGTCTTTTCTTGGCGCTCGCGAGTCTTCGGGAAAGAGCAGCAGCTGAGCAGTGTGAGCAGGCTCTTGGTGTGCCCCTTGATCTTCGAGGGCCGCTAGAGCAAGTAGCTCTTCTTCATCTGAGACGATCGTCCCTGAAAGCCAGTCGGGCAGACCTTTTTGTGAGCGCGAAAGAACGGGAATGGCAAAGAGGAGTCCCGCACTCATGTAGCACATTAAGTAGCCCCAAGTTCTCATCATCGCCTCACGGGGAGTGAGGGCGCCGTGGTGCTCGTGCGGGCGGTGAACGCGAAGGTTCATGATGGACTTACCGAGAGTGTGACCCTCAGTGAGTAAGTAGCAACAAAAGAAGTAGCCCACGTAGCAGCCAAGGAGCAGTGGCAGCTCAAAGCGACGAATGACAGGACCAATTTCACTTTGAACTTGAGGTGAGGCGTAGAGGAGCATTCCTGAAAGGGCGCCTTTCATTGTGAGAAGGACCACCTTTTCAAAAATACCTATCGCCATCAAGTCGATAGAGAAGGCGATAATTCGTTTTTTGAGAAGCTTTCTTGATTTTTGTTTGCTCGTCATCATAGTCGGCTTATCGACTAATGAGCACACTTGGCCAAATTCCCGGGGCCCACAGGCCCAGTGAGTGGCAATTATTGCATGGGAAGTTGACTCTTAAGCTCGTGTAAGGCGGCGATGGCCTCTAGCGGTGTCATATTGAGCACGTCGATTTTCTCGAGGCTACCCTCAAGTTGCTTGAGATACTCAGGTATAACTGGCGCTGGGCGCTCTTCTTCAAAGAAACACAGCTGAGTGCCGCGCTCGGGGGCACTCACTTTCTTTGTGGACTTAGAGAGCTTGGGTCTCTCACTCGCGGCCACATGATGGTGATCGCGCTCGAGTTCACTCAGAAGCTCACTTGAGCGGCGCAAAATTCCCTCGGGCAGGCCCGCGAGCTTGGCCACGTGAATTCCAAAACTTTGAGAAGCAGGACCATCAATTAGGCGATAGAGAAATTGAACTTCGCCCCCTTCATTCATGGTCTCGACCGTCATGTTCTTCGCGTTTTTAATTTCATCGACCACCTCAATCAGCTCATGATAGTGAGTGGCAAAAAGGGTGAAGGCGCGAGTGGTTGAAGTTAGGTACTCAACTAACGCCCAGGCAATAGAGAGTCCATCATAGGTGGAGGTTCCGCGACCAACCTCATCGAGAATAATTAAAGACTCACTGGTTGCGTGGCGAATGATCTCAGCGGTCTCACTCATCTCTACCATAAAGGTCGACTGACCTTTGAGGATGTCGTCACTGGCCCCCAGGCGTGAGAAAATGGTGTCACAAAGTGAGAGTCTCGCGCTCGTTGCAGGAACGTTTGAGCCGATCTGGGCCAAAAGCTGAATAATCGCTACTTCTCTCATCACAGTCGTTTTACCGGCCATGTTGGGACCGGTGATGAGCGCAAAGGGGCACTTGTGATCGAGATAAATATCGTGGGCCACAAAGTGGTCTTTAATAAGTGAGCGAATGAGTGGATGAAAGCCACCCTTGACTTCAAAAAGGCGTGGCCCTTCCACAAATTCGGGGCGCACGAGGTTTTCTTGCAATGAGACCCAGGCAAGAGCGCCAAAGGCATCGAGCAGTGAGAGTGAGATGGCAAGCTCGCGCAGCGAGGAGCTGACTGATCCGACCTCGGAGATAATGCCCTTAAAAATTTCGCGCTCTAGTTTTTCGAGCTTGAGCTTGGCTGAGAGCATTTCCTTTTCAAAGGCGACCAGCTCATCAGTAACGTAGCGCTCAGAGTTCACAAGAGTCTGGCGACGCTCAAAATGCTTAGGTACTTTATCGGTGTGAGTCTTTGAGACTTCAATAAAATAGCCGTTGATATTATTGTGCTTCACGCGAAGTTTTTGGATGCCCGTACTTTCGCGGTAACTCTCTTCAAGTGCCGTGAGCTCACCTTCAGCATTTCGAGTAAGTCTCGCTAAGCGATCGCGCGATTTGTCAGCGCCGTCTTTAATTAGATTGCCCTTTTCAAGTGAGGCGCCGATTTCATCATTGAGAGTGCTCGCGATTCTCTTTGCAAGGGCCGCGAGTTCAGGGAGTGCTTTTTTAGAGAGCTTATTCCAGCAATCAAGGGGAAGCTTACTCTTTTTTGCAATCTCTAAGATCTGGTCATAGGAATCTACCGCACGGGCCAGATTGATGAGGTCACTGGCCGTGGCCTTGGCGGTTGAGACCTTAACGAGCACGCGCTCGATATCGCGAATGTCAGAGAGAATTTCGCGCAGTTCTTCAAGCGTGCTTTCGTGGGAGGTAAAAAAGCCAACCAGTTCTTGGCGCGCCTCGAGTTCACGAAGGTTTCTCGTAGGTGCTTGAAAGATTTTCTTTAAGCGACGAGAGCCCATGGATGATTTGGCCTTATCAAAAAAGCCCACCAGCGATTCGCGATAGCTGTCGCGCGCTTTGGGAAAGATCTCAAGCCCAGTGAGAGTGGGCATGGTCACCTTCATCTCGTCTTGATTGGTTGTGAGCTTAAAAGGGTGAATGTGCACCAATTCATCGAGCACTTGAGTGGAACAAATGTAATAGGCGAGCGCGCCCACGGGGCCCAAAACATCGGGGGTGTTCTTTAAAAACTTATCGCGCTTAAAGCCCGGGATAAGCTTTTCTAGAAAGACTTCCGATTGGGCCACTTCAAAATATTCTTGCGAAAGGTGAGTCTTTACCGTGCCAAAGCTCTCGAGTAGCTTTTCTAAGTTGGCGCTAAAATCTCTACTGGCCCCCGAGCGTTCCCATTGACCCATCCAAGTGATGTACTCTTTGGGAGAGTAAAAACGCAGGCGCTCGATAAAGTCAGTTTCATTTTGAAAAGTGTGTCCGCCAAACTCACCAGTGGTGAAGTCGATGGCCACTAAATAATAGGTGCCGGCATGGAGAGCGCCACTGACCATATAGCGATGTTCGCGCTCTTCTACTTTATCGGCATCATAGGGCATGCCGGGACTGACCACTTGAGTGACCGCGCGCTTAACAATGCCCACGGCGTCCTTGGGACTCTCGACCTGTTCGCAGATGGCAACCTTTAAACCCATACCGGTAAGGCGGTCAATGTAAGCGGCAGCCGCGTGGTGGGGAATGCCCGCCATGGGAATGGGAAAGTCACCGAGCTTACCGCGATGGGTGAGGGTGATATTGAGCAGTCTTGCCGTGTCTTTGGCATCGTCAAAGAACACTTCGTAAAAATCACCCATGCGAAAGAGTACCAACGTGTCGGCGAAATCTTTTTTAATGCCGTAGTACTGCTCCATCATAGGAGTGAGCTTGACGCCCTCGGAGATGATTTTGTCGAGTGTGGATAGTGACACAGTTGACTTCCCTGATCAGTTTTTTTTGAGGCGCCAGCTTAACATGATCATTTTGGCCGCGACAAGAATGTAACCTCTTAAAAATAATGGCAACTCGCCCCTCGCGGCCCATGAGCGAGCATGGTACGATAGATGCATGAGAAACGCCCGATGGCGCAGAAGGTTAAGTGACTTATTTCGCTTGATTTTCTTTGGCGCAGTATGTTCAACCGCTCTCTTTGGCCACTATTTTAAAGGGGCCGCCGACCCTTTTGCCGAGCAAAGAAGTGAGCAAGAGGGACGGGCGCAAGAGAGTTACTTTGTGGGCGCTCGCTACCACCTTTTAGAAGGGAGCACCCCCAAGCTTTTCTTGGATGCCGAAGAACTCACACTAATTGGGGCCGCCGCCGATCGCATCTTTATGACCTCACCGGTTGGTGTGGTCTTCTCCCCCAGTGGGGATTCTTACAATTACCGTGCGCAAACCGGTCGCATTGAGCAGGCCCAAAGTTTGCTCTATTTAGATGGCCAGGTCGATGTGAAGGGAGAGCTCTCCCATTGGACTTCCGACAGTGCCCGCTATCAGATGGAGCGCGACGAGCTTCATGGCCAGGGCAATGTGGAGACCACCACGCGCTCTTCGAGCACCGGAGACCTCATTGAAGTGAGCTCACAGACGGTAGAAGCCCAGCCTAAGTTACAGAAATCACACTATAAAGGTGACGTGAAGGGCAAAATCACGCGCAAGCGTGCCTACGAGCCACCAATTTTATTTAGTGCCCGGGAATTGACCCTCGATATACCCGCCGGAGAGGCCAACCTCTATGAAGATGTGACCCTTATAAAACAAGGGGTTACAGCGACCAGCAAGCGCGGGGAAATCTTTCTAGAGAACTACAATAAAAAACTCAAGTATTACGTGCTTTATGACGATGTGAAGGTATCGGAAAAAGTGCGCGTCCCAGGGCCTACTGGCATGAGGACCTTCACTCGCAGAGCGCTGTCCGAAAAACTTGAGGGCATTGTCGCCGAGGATAAAATTATCCTCACTGGCTACCCCAAAGTTTTCCAAGAGCGCGACGTGATTAAAGGCAACCGCATAATTATTCGAGAAAACAATGAAGTCGTTGAGGTGGATGATGCCAATACGAACTTCATACTGAGGTAAGAGTGAGCGTAAGCGAAGTTGAAAATAGTCAAACAGGTGAGGTGCTAGCGGCGTCTCGTTTGAAAAAATCCTACGGGGGAAGAACCGTAGTCAAAGACGTTTCGCTCTCAGTAACTCAAGGTGAAGTCGTTGGACTGCTTGGGCCCAATGGCGCTGGCAAGACAACTTCATTTTACATGATGGTGGGACTGGTCAAGGCCGACAGTGGAAATATTGAACTTTCAGGCCGCGATGTCACGACACTTCCCATTCATCGCCGCGCGCTTGAGGGTGTGGGCTATCTTCCGCAAGAGGCGAGTGTATTTCGCGAACTCACGGTTGAAGAAAATATTTTTTCGGTACTTGAAAATAGAAAGCTTCCCAAGGTTAAGCGCGCCAATCTTTTAAACTCGCTGATCTCTGACTTTGGGCTAGACCACATTCGCCATTCACTTGGCAATGCGCTCTCCGGTGGAGAGCGTAGACGGGTTGAAATTGCAAGAGCACTGGCGCTTGAGCCCAAGTTCATCTTGCTCGACGAACCTTTTGCAGGCGTCGACCCGCTGGCCGTGCATGATATTCAAGGTATCATTACAGGTCTACGCTCGAGGAATATCGGCGTACTTATCACTGATCACAATGTGCGCGAGACACTCGGAATTGTGGACCGCGCTTATATTATGAATAATGGTGAACTCCTGGTTTCAGGAACACCAGATGAAATTATTAATGACGAGAGAGCACGGAAGTTCTACTTGGGCGAAGAGTTCAGGATGTAGCGAAGCCCCTAGGGTTTATGTATGGCCGTTAAACTTTCTCAAAGTTTAAAGCAAACTCAAAACTTGATGATGACGCCGCAGTTGCAGCAGGCGATCAAGCTTTTGACTCTGACCCATCTTGAGATGACAAACGTCATTGCAGAAGAGATGGTTGAAAATCCAATGTTGGAAGAAATCGTTGATGGCGCCGATGAGGCCAGCAACGAGTCCGATCAAAAACTCGAACGCCTCGAAGCTCAAAATCAAGAGGCGGATGCTTCTAATTTCACCGAAGAACCCCTCACTGGAAAAGATGACTTCGACTGGGAAGCCTACGTCGAAACCTACAATAGTACTTCATCAACTCCTGCTAGCATGGCCACTCCCGATCCGGACGATAATCCCAATTATGAGAATATGGTCTCGCGCGGGATGACTCTCACTGAGCATCTCGAGTGGCAACTTCGCATGGAAGAGCTAGAGGACAATGAACTCAAGCTCGCCCTTGAGATCATTCACAATATTAACGATGACGGTTACCTTGAAATTTCATTTGATGAACTTATTGAGAGTTCTGAGATGGATCGCGAGGACGCGCTCGATGTATTGGCGATGGTTCAGCGCCTCGACCCCGTCGGTTGTGGATGTGAAACACTCGTGGATTGCCTACTTGCTCAAGCGCGCATTGCTGAGGAGAGATCTCCTCTCTTAGAAAAAATTATCCGCGATCACCTCGAAGATCTGCAGGTGAAGGACTTTGAAAAAATCGCTAAAACTCTCGGTGTTTCACCCCAGCAAGTGGAGATGTCTGCTGAGATTTTGCAAACTTTCTACCCCAAACCAGGGCGTCTGATTTCTCCTGCTGAAACAGAGTATGTTGTGCCCGATATCTTTGTGGTCAAAGTGGGCGATGAGTTTGTGGTTCAAGTTAATGATGACGGAGTTCCACGTCTTAAAATCTCAAAGCTCTATCAAAATATGCTCAAAGGGCATAAAGGTGATGAGGCCAGTGAGTACGTGCAAGAGAAGCTCAAGTCTGCCTTGTGGCTCATTAAATCAATCCAAAACCGTCAGGCGACGATCAATAAGGTTTCTAAAGCGATCGTGCGCCAACAACAAGAGTTCTTTAAAAAGGGGCCTAAGTTTCTTAAGCCCATGATCTTAAAAGATATCGCCAATGAAATCGGCATGCACGAATCAACGGTTTCACGTGTGACGACCAATAAGTACATGCACACGCCCATTGGGACATTTGAACTCAAATACTTCTTTAACACCGGTGTCGGTGGAAAAGATGGAGGAATGGATGTTTCAAGTGAGGTATTGAAACTCAAAATTAAAGACATGCTGGAAAAAGAAAATCCTAGACGCCCACTATCGGATCAAAAAATTGCCGAACTTTTGGGGCGCGATGGGATTAACGTCGCCAGAAGAACGGTTGCCAAGTACAGAGAAATGCTTGGAATCCTGTCTTCGGCCAAGAGAAAAGTTAAAAAATAGCAAAACGGTTTATACTGGCACTTACGCCAACTCGGGCATGCACACACTCGATGCCATATTTTGAGGAGATTTGATCCTATGAAGATTACAGTTTCTTTTCACCACCTCGAGCACACCCCATCACTTGATGAGAGAATTCATGAAAAATCACAAAAACTAAATAAGTATCTCGATGGGAAGACGCATGTGAAGTGGTCGTGTTATGTCAAAGATGGCAATCACCATGCTGACGTTCATCTGATCGGTCCGCAATTTGAGCATAGAGCAACGGCCCATTCAGACTCTCTTTATAAGACTATTGATATGGTGATGGATAAGGTTGAAAAACAACTCTCAAAGCAAAAAGAAAAAATGCGCACTCGTCGCGCTCGTGCTGGCAAGATTGCCAAGGAAGAGAGAGTGATTTTAGAGCCTGGCATGGCCTGGGTGGATTATGACGAGGATTATTTCGCTGACGCTTCATAAGATCAGTTCAGATCTTTAGGAATTGGGTACAGAAGGCCGCTCGAATGTAGCGGCCTTTTTTAAAAAGATTAATAATGGGCTTTAGGATTTCTTTATGAATTCACTCGCTAAATGTTCCATTTTCACTCTCTGTCTGACATTCTTTCTTACTTCCTGCTCTTCGATAAAGCCTGATAATTCCCGCACCATCGCCCAGGTGGAACAAGCTGGAGGGGAGAAAGTTTATCGCGCTCAAGTGGTCACTGAGGCAACTGCTACCACTGATTATCAGAGAACAACTGGACTTCTTGGGAAACTCTTTGGTGGTGTCAGCAAGGCCGATGTTCAAGCAATGGATCGAGCGGCAAGGTTGAGAATTATTAGTAAGCTCCAAAGTGAGGGGTATGATCTCTCAAAGGTTGTCTTTTTGCCTTCAGTTTTAGATGTGAAAAGCGTTGAAGAGGTTGGTTCTGCTAACGCTCGAAGAACGGGAGTTTTTGGAGGCGTGAGCGAGCACACCTATAAGAAATTTCAAGTAAGGCTTAATATTAAACTAGACTACCTCTATTTGGGGGATGATCCACCTGAGAATCTTGAACTTGTAGATCTTGAAAAGATGGATATTGCTCTGACTGATAAAAGTAGAAGAATTGCGGCCAAGATTAGAGCGACCAAAGAGAACTTACTTGGACTCAGTGTGCTTGAGTATAAAGAGGACAAGTATGGCATTCGCGAAGTTCAAACAAGTGATCTCAACTTGTCGAGTGCACAGCGCTTAGAGATTCGAAATCAAGTCAATAAGAGTCTGGCCGAGACGGGAGAAAAACTTGAAGAGCAAAAGTTTAGTCTCTTTGTGTCTCTTCCAACTCAAGCAGGTAGTGAGAGAACAACTTTTTTAGTGGACTCAAGTGACAAGATCGGCTCAAGGCTATTACAAGAAGTCTATCTCAAAGGCATGATCTCGAAGACAAAGGGGGGATGTGCTAGCATCATGGCAAGTATTTTTAAAAAGTAAAAACTGCCCCACTACCGTGGGGCTAGTTTTTTGACCCTTCAGTGCTCAAGCCTATCCTTTTAAACTCACATCTTTTGACTTTCTAACTGCTTAGCTCTCCCTTGGTGAGTTCATTTTGCACTTATGAACTCATGAAGTACGGCTGCCCCAATCAATCCTGCTCTGACTATCAAAAAAAGGTCTCCATCGTTCGCGATGGGAGCTATTTTAGAAAGAATGACTCGCGCACAATTCAGCGCTATCGCTGTAAGAATTGTG